>CAVULN010000044.1:0-126353 GCA_963742305.1 uncultured Alphaproteobacteria bacterium | reverse complement strand
GACTCCGTGGATTTCTGTCGATCGACGGTGGGCCGGCGTGCGCGGGTGTTGTTCGAACGCGCCGGCGCGCTGCTGCACGAAGCCCTCGACCGCAACGAGTGTCCGTCGTCAGACCGTGGGAAACGTTTTCCTGTGGCGGAAGTACGCGGGGACTCTCCCAACGACTTTGACCACAGCCTCACCACTTCGCCTGCTCGACTGCGGTCAGGAAGTCGAGGCAGAAGCGGTTGTAGAGGTCCGGCTCCTCCAGGTTGATAGCGTGGCCGCTCTTGGGGAAGAAGGCCAGGCCGCTGCCTGGGATGTGGCGCTTCATGAATAGCGATGGCTCTCACGCAGGCCTCGTCCTCATCGCCGCAGAGGATCAGGGTGGGGATACGAATGGCCTCCATCTCTTTCTCCCAGACGTAGATCGGCGGACGGCCGGCTTGAACCCCACGCATTGTGTTGGCGGAGCCGATACGAGAGTGGCTGGAGAGCAGGTCAAAGAAGACCTTGTAGGCCTGAGGGTCCTTACGCTTGAGCTGCAATCGGCTAGCGCCGGCGCCATAGTCCGCGAAGCCGGCCCCGCCCTCGCGCTCGAGCCGGTCGGCCAGGGCGCGGCATGTCTGCCGGAACTCTTCGGGGTCTTCGCTGCCGCTGCCCGCCGCCGCTATGATCAGCGAACGCGCCATCCCCGGGTGTCTGATGCCGAAGTGCAGCGTACACGAGCCGCCCATCGACAACCCTCCGACGTGCGCCTGCTCGATGCCGAGGTGCGTGAGTAGCCCGTAGAGGTCCTCGACGGCGTGGTCTTGGCTGTACGCAGCAACGTCGGCCGGGACGGTGGACGGCGGGTAGCCGCGAGCGTTGTAGACAATGACGCGGTAGCGGCGCGAGAAGAAGTTCACCTGCGGCAGCCAGCTCTCCTTACTGCCGGCGAACTCATGGGCCCAGATGAGGGGAAAGCCCTCCCCGTGCTCCTCGTAAGCAAGATCGACGTCGTTGACGTGGGCGATGGGCAAGAGACACCTCCTGGCGGATCAGGGTCGTGAGGATCGAGGTTGGTCCCTGCGACGCCTGTAGCCTCACACTGTCACACAGGCCAGCCACACCCCAGGCCAATGGGCTTAGGGCCAGTCGAGCGTGCAACTCAAGCGGCGCGCGGGTCAACGAGCGTCAGACCCAATCGGCTTACTTGCGCGGCGTTGGCGGGAAAGCGGACTTTCGTGGCCGACGCCAGGCGTGACGGCAATGCGCAAATAGGGGTCGTTCGCCGACGGTTTGGCGGACACGTCAAAATCGTCTGTAAGCGTGCATTCCTGTCTGGTACCGGCACGGAAGGGTTGCGCCAAATCCGGTCGTCCACGGAGCCAGGGTTCAACTATCGAGTACGGTCTCGGCGACGGGCGAAAATCCGTGCGCTCGGCGCACATCGCCCCTACGAGCGCGATCGTCGCCCGAGCGTGCTCAAGACGGCTTGAATGGTCGTAGCCTCGACGATCGGGGAGCGCGGTTTGGGGGACGGAGCGACATGGAAGTGGACTCTGCGCGGCTCACCCAGCATTGCCTCAATTCTCTGTTCGACCTCCCGGTCCGCCTTGGTCACCCGTTCGCGCAAGCGGCGCAGGTCCAGCCAGGATTCGAGAGAGAAAATCTCCACGTAGCGCCCCTCGTCCTCGACGTCTTCGAACACGCCCCAGCGCGTCGCACCGTCGCGCCGGCGCTCGCGCCCCATTTCCTCGATCGCTTCCAGAAATGATGCGCGGTCCGCCGTCCTGACCCAATATTCCACGGCAACCAGAATCGGGCCCTCGTCGTCGTCGACCTTTCTTGCAAGGTTCATTTTCCGCCAATGCAACGACGGACGGAGATCGACGTTGGCGGCGGCCTCGAGCCTCCAGCGCGAGGTCAGCGGAATCGTCAGGAGCGCCCCCGCGGCGGCGACAAAAAGCGCGTTGGACGGGTCGCTGGCGCTCGCCAGCTTGCCCCAGCCCGCGCTGCCGAACGCCGCCGAGCCAAAAACGACGGTCAATAGGATCGCCAGCCCGCGTGCGCGCACCCAGTTCGGCAAGACCTGCTGGGCCGAGACGTATAGGCTCGCCAGCACGATGATTCCGGCAAACCCGGCGACGACGCTCGCCGCGAGCAAAACAATGACGCTGTGCGAGGAGCCGAACAGAAAGAGCGCGGCGGACATGAGAACCATGCCCAGAACGACGACCGGTTCGAGACCGAACGGTCGCCTCAAGGAAACGAACGTCAGCGAGCCGACGATGGCGCCGAGGGCGACCGCCGACAGCATGGCGCCGTAGAACTCGGGACGCCCCAGCGCATGGCGCGCGACCAGGGGTAGAAGCGCCGACGAAGCGCTCGCGAACAGGAAGAAGGCAGCGGCGCGCGCGAGCGTCGCGCGCAAGCGCCGATTGTGGGCGGTGTGACGAACGCCGATGCGAATCGCGCTCAAGACGCGCTCGGGCGGCAACCTCGCGTCGGACCGCTGCGGAGGCCGCCACGCAAACAGGACGGCGATCGCAACGGCGTTGCAACCGCAGAAGAGCCAGAATGGTGCGGACACGCCGAAATAGGCGATCGCCAGGCTGAAAGCCGGAGGTCCCAACAGGCGGCTGATATTGTAACCGAATCCGCTCGCGGCGGTGGCCGAATCCAGCTCTTCCTGCGGGACTAAGCTTGGAATGAGCGCAAGCCACGCCGGCGCGTTCAACGCCCATGCGCCGCTCAACACGAAGATCGTCGCCAACAATGTCGCCGACGTCGCGAGCTTCGCCGAAAGGATCGCGGCGAACGTCGCGACGAACAAGGCGATGAACAATGTATTGACGATGAGGAAGCGCCTGGGATTGACGACGTCCGCGATCGCGCCGCCCGTGAGCGTCAGCAAGAACATCGGCAGCACGATCGCCGTTTGAACCAGCGACACCATGAACGGATCGGGGTTGAGCGACGTCATCAGCCATGCGCAGGCCGCGTCGAACATCCCAATCCCGATGAGGGCAATGGTGTTGGCTGTCCATATCAGGACGAAGTCTCGATGTCTGAAGGCGCCGAAAGTCCGCATTGTACGGATACCCCGCCCCACCGGTTGCATAATCTCGGCGATGCCAGCCCGTGCAAATGCGGCATAGTGCCGCCGGCTTCCGAAGGGGCGCACGAACCTGCAAGCCTGCGTCACGATGCGGTACGTCTCAAAAGGGAGACCGCGCCTAGAAGCGTCACCAGGGAAAGCCCGCTTGCCTGCCCACTTGCGACGTTCGCGGTCGCGACCCGCAACTTCCGCTCCACGTCGAACCGCGCCATTCGATCGTTCGCGACCAACGTCCGCTCAGGATCAGGCCGAAGAGCGCTTGGGATCTCGGTCGGCCGCGATAGCCCATAGCTGTGTCTATTCGTGCCTGGCATGCGCGCTGGCCTCGATAGCCGCCAACAGCGCCTGCGCCTCGGCGATCTCGGGCATTTCGGGCGTCGGCGAAAAGCCTTCGAGCGCGGGCGCGAGGACGGCGTGGGCGTCGGCGGGGCGTGCCGGTCGATCTGGTAGAGCTTGGCGAGCGAAAGCGCGGCGCGCAGTTCGAAGCTGCGGGCCTTCTGATGTCTGCGCGACGGCGATGGCGGCGAGGAACGCCTCTTCGGCGAGGCCGGGGTCTGCGGGATTTTGCTCGAGAAGGATTTCGCCGCGCATGCGGTGGAGTTCCGCGTCGAACCAGCGCTGTCCGCTGCGTTCGAAGTCCTCGAGCGCATGATCGAGCGTCGCCAGCGCGGCCGCCGTCTCGCCATTTCTCGCTTCCGCTTCCGCCAGAGCCGTCCGGACCAGCGGCTGAAACGCCCCGACATTATCCCGTTGAAGCAGGGCGGCGGCCCGCCGGAGATTCGTGAGACCGATATCAGGGACGCCGGAGCGCAATTCCACCCAGGCTTCCAGGAAGGCCCCGAAAGCGACCCACAGGGCGATCCCATGCTCGTGCGCGACGCTGGACAGCGCCCTGGCGAGAGGGGCCGCGCGATCGACCTTCCGGCCGATGATCTCGAACATGGCGCAGTGCATCAGGCCATATGTCGAGGTCGCGAGATGGCTCAATTTCGCGATTCGCGTCGCCGTCGCGTCGGCGATCTCGCGGGCGCGATCGACCTCGCCGAGCGGCCAAAGCGCGATCGCCAGATAGACCGTCGCGGAGACGCCGACGTCCTGGCCGAAGCGGAAGGCGAGATCGCGATCCCGCTCCGGATCGAAAATCGCAACCGCCTGTTCGAGGTGCGCGCGCGCCTCGCATAGTTCTCCGGTAAACCATTGCGTCACGCCATAGGCGCGATGCGCCACGCCCGCCTCCGGCGAACCGGGCCGCGACTCGACGTCGTGCAGAAAAGCCTGCGCGGGCCCGAGCATTCCCGGCAGGTCGCCATGCACGTAGCTTCCCGCCCAGAGCCCGTAATTGGATCGAGAAGCGCGAGTCGACGTCCGCCGCGTCTGCGCCGAGTTCGTGCGCGCGCCTAAAAGCGGCGAGGGTTTCGGGCGCGCCATGGCCATGCGCGGCGATCATCGCGTTGCCATAGGCGACCTGCAGCTGTCAGCTTCGCGCCTGTCTGCGTCCGCGTCCCCCGCGCCCGCAAGCGCCTCCGTCATCTCGATCGCCTTGCCGAGATGCGCGATCGCCTCCTTGAAGGCCGAGCGCCGAAGCGCGAGATCGCCGGCCTTGCCCCAATATTCGATCGCGGGCGCGGTGAGGCCCGCTTGCGTGAAGTGGTGGGCGAGCAGTTCAGGCTCGGCCTCGACGATGTCGGGGAATTGCTCGCGCAACGTATCGGCGATCTTCCGATGCAGGATCTGCCGCCGGCTCTTGAGCAGGCTTTCGTAGGCGGTGTCCTGCACCAGGGCGTGTTTGAACGCATAGCGCGCGTCGGGCGGCGCGCCGAGGCGGAAGACCAGTTCCGAGTCCTCCAGTTGCGCGAGCGCGGACCGCAGCGTCGGCTCGTCGCGACCGACGACGGCGTGCAGCAGGGCATAGGCGAATTCGCGTCCGATCGCCGCGCCGATCTGCGCGATCTCCTTCACCGCGGCGAGGCGGTCGAGGCGCGCCATCAGCGAATCCTGCAGCGTCGAGGGAATCGCCAGCGGCGGCAAAGGCCCGTCGAGGCGATATCGGTCCGGCTCCTCGATGAGCAGGCCCGATTCCAGCACGTTCTTGGTCAACTCCTCGACGAAGAGCGGCACCCCGTCGGTCTTGGCGACGATCTGCGCGAGCACTTCGGCGGGGAGCTTGCGTCCGCCGGTCGACGCGCTCGACCAGCGTCTCCGCCTGGACCGCGATCGAGCCGGCCGAGCGTCATCGTCGCAACGTCGGGCAGGCCGACCAGGGCGCTTCGAACTCGGGACGGAAGGTGATCAGCAGCAGAATCGGCAGCCGTCGCACCCGTTCGATCACGAGATCGAGCACTTCGAGCGAGGTGGCGTCGGCCCAATGCGCGTCCTCGAACAGAATCAACAGCGGCTTCCGCGCGGCCAGGCCCTCCATCTGGTCGAGCAGCGCCGAAAGCGTATGGCGGCGCTGCTGCGCGGGCGAGACGGTCAGCGCGGGATAGCGTTTGCCGAGCGGAATCGAGAGCATCGAGGCGATCAGCGGCGACGACCTCGTTCATGCGCTCGGTCGCGAGGCCGAGCACTTTCTCCAGCTTGTCGAGCTTGGCTTCGGGCGGCTCCTGCGGCGCGATCCCCGCCGCGCGCTCGAATTGCTGCACGAAGGGATAGAGCGCGCTGTCGCGATGATAGGGCGAGCACTGGTAGCGAAGCCTGCGTGTGAGCCGTGTCCGCGACCTGCTCGGCGAGCCAGGCGGACAGGCGCGACTTGCCGATGCCCGCTTCGCCCGAGATCAGCACGGTCTGGCCCTCGCCGCCCCACGCGCGGCGCTGGCGGGCGATCAGTTCGGCGCTCTCGGCCTCGCGCCCGACGAAGCCGGTCAGCCGCGCCGAATGCGCCGCCTCGAAACGGCTCTCGCTCTGGGACACGCCGAGCGCAGCATAGGCCTCGACCGGCTCGGCGAGGCCTTTGACCGCGTGCCGGCCCAAGTCCTTGCAGGCGGAACCGGTCGCCGATCAGCCGCCGGGTCGCCGCAGACACGACGACGCCGCCCGCATCGGCGAGGCCCTGCAGCCGCGCGGCGAGATTGGGCGTGTCGCCGACGACGACCTGCTCCTGCGCGGAGCCTTGCCCGACGATATCGCCGACGACGACGAGGCCGGTCGCGATCCCGATCCGCACCGCGAGCTTCTCGCGGCGCGCGGGTTTGCAGTCGCCGCCACGACTTCGGCGATGTCCAGAGCCGCATGGACCGCGCGCGCCGCGTCGTCCTCGTGCGCCCGGGGAAAGCCGAAGTACGCGAGAATCCCGTCGCCAAAGAATTTCGCGACAAAGCCGTCATAGCGCGCCACCACGCCCGAGCAGGCGTCCTGATAGGCGCGGATGACCTGGCGCATGTCCTCGGGATCGAGCCGCGCCGACAGCGCGGTCGAGCCGACGAGGTCGCAGAACATCACGGTGAGCTGGCGCCGCTCGGCGGCGTCGGCGGCGACCGGCGCGGCGAACGGGGCGTTCAGCGCCTCGATCGCGGACATGATCTTGCGCCGATGGCCGACGACAGAGACGCCGAGGTCCTTGAGGTCGTCCGCCGTCAGCTTCGGCAGCACCGCGCCGTCGATCTCGTTGTCCCGGAACGTCGCCTCGTATTGGCCGAGTCCGAGGCTTCGTAGCCAAGACCCAACGTCCATGGTCCTACACCCGTCCTCGAAACGATGATCGTCGAGATTGGGAAGGGTGTCCAGCAAGGTTTGCTTTGCCCCCTTGCCGCAGTCAAAGGCGGCGGTGTTCTGGCGGCCTCTCCCCAGCACTGCTCAACGGCCAAGAGGAGATTGCCCTCCCGCTTTCGTCGAACTGCGCAGGCGCTGAGTAGTCGTCGTCGCGCTCAAGGTCCTTGCGGCAGGGCGGGATCCAAACGAGCGCCGTTCCATCGCTCGCTGTCCTTCTCCCAAACGAGCCAGGCGTAGCCCGTCGCGGTCGATGCGCTCCGGTCGAGACGCCCCTTGATCATAGGAACCCGCTCGGTGAACTGGGCGACGCACGCGGGCGGCGTCCTCGAAAACAACCTCTGGTAACGACCGACGCTCTCGATGAAGACCGTCCGCGTCAGCGTGGCCACGCCCCGCCTCGCCAGCTTTAGCGACAGGTTGATGAACTCTTCGCCGAGCCGAAACGGCGGATTGGTTATTACCCAGTCGCACGAACTCGTTTCGTGTCGCATAGCCAGGAAGTCCATCACCGCGCCGTAGCCATAAGGGTGAATGTCTGAGGCCTTTACGGAGCCGAAGTATTCGGAGAGCACCTTCGCCATGTGACCGGCGCCGCACGCCGGCTCCAAGCAGACCTGAGACCGGAGACCTTCGTCGCCGATCACGTGCTCGATCAGCGCGCGCGTGGCCCAAGGCGGCGTCGGGAAGTCGTCCAGGCTTTCCTTTCCCTCGATGCGGGTCGCCATGACGGCATTGGACCTGTTCTGACCATTTTTCATGTCACCTATCCTGCCCGCGCTCGAGCGCCGCTCACTACCGTTCGCAATGCCGTCACCTAGGTCATGGCCCGAGCGGCTGGGCCGGGTACTTGCCGAAGGGGATCCGTGGACTCTGTCGGCGGACGACGGTAGAAACTCTGCGTCGCGCCCGAGGCTGCTCGGATTTCTCCTGCTTTCGCCTCGCCCCAGTTCAAGCCGATGTGCGGCTCGACCAGCCCGTTGAGCGGCGCGCCGGGGAAGGTCTCGGCGAAGCCGTCGATCATCGATTGCTTGAGGATCTCGGCCGCGCGCTCGGCCTGATCCTCGCGGACCTCGAGCACGATCTCGTCGTGCAGCCACGCGACCGGGCCGCCGTCGATGCCGGCCTCGAACAGCCGGTCGTCGACATAGGCGAGCGCCAGCATCGAGGCGTCGGCGCAGGCGCCCTGGACCGGCAAATTGCAGCAGCGGGTGTAGAACGACTCGCCTTCGGGAACGCGGCTCTTGGGGTAAATTCGCCCGATTCCTCGATCGGCGTCCTTGCCGATCACGATGCGTAGCCGTTCCTCGCAGCGCCGGTAGTGATCGCGACGCCACTGCGCGAAGCCGTAGTAGGTGTCGTCAAATGTCTTCAGCCACGCCTTGGCTTCCGTCAGGTCGAGGACGAGGCCCCACTGCGCCCACGCGCTCTGAACAAGGCCGGCGGCGCCCTGGCCGTAGATCGCGCCGAAGTTCACCGCCTTGGCGCCCTTGCGCTCTTCGTCGGTCACCTCTTCAAGCGGCTTGCCGGTCATGCGCGCCGCGGTGAGCTTGTGGAGGTCGAGCCCCTGCTCGAAGGCCGCCGTCATTGCGGCGTCGCGCGATCTGTACGCGGCGGCGCGCAACTCCATGGAGCTGTAGTCGGCGACGATGAAGACGAAGCCGGGCGCGGGAACGAACAGCGCGCGGAAACGAGGGTCGCGCGGAATCTGCTGCAGATTTGGCCCGGCGCAGCTGGCGCGGCCCGATGCCGTGCTTGCGACCCGATAGTGCGCGTGGATTCGCCCTGTGGCCGGCGACACCAGCGCGGTCAGCGTCTGCCCGAAGGAGGTCAATATCTTGTCGATGCGGGAGAGCTTCACCAGCGCCAGGATTGGCGGGTAGTGGGCGGCGCGAAGCAGTTCGCTGCGTTTGGTCGAGAGCGCCCCGGACTTTTCCGTCCTGCGCCAGCGCGCCAGTTCGTCGCTCGTAAGCAGGACCTCGAGCATGGCCTCCTTCTGCGCGGGCGTTGTCGGCGCCTTGTGGCGGCGAGTGCCGGGTGGCCGCCCGCCAAGCAAGCCTCGCGATATTCCTGCTCGGCTACGAGGCGCTCCTTCTTCAGGTCCGCGATCAGCAGCGCGTGAGCGCTGACGTCGAGCTTGAACCCGCGGCCCTCCATCCGCATTGCCGCAGGAACGGCGCCCATCTGGATCTCGTACGCGGCCCGCTGCACGTCGAAGCGGGGCAGGATTTTCTCGGCGATCCGCCACGCGACGACGGCGTCGATCGCAGCGTATTCGATCTGCTGTCGCGGTCAGATGAGGCGCGTTCCAGTCGCTCGTCTGCTCCGTCTTGTCGAGTTTGAGGTCGAGGTACGTCGCCGCGGCGTCCGCGAGGCTCGTCGCGTGCTCGCCGAGCATCAGTCGGCGGCTTGCAGCGTGCACTGGAGTTCGCCCAGGGCGACGCCAGCCGTCTCGAGGAAGGCCATCTCGAAGCCGGCGTTGTGGGCGATGATGCTCACGCCGTCGAGCAGATTGAGAACGCCAGCGCCGGTGTGGTCGAGATCAATGACGAGGACGCGGTCGCCGCCGGCATAGACCTGCAGGAGCCGGATGCGGGCGCGGTGGGGGTCGAGGCCAGCCGTCTCGGGCGTACCGAATTTCGACGGCGAGCCGCTTGCCGTCGGCGACGAGCGCCGCGATCTCGGCTGCAGGGCGCCTTGAGCTTGCGCTTCGCCTTGAGCGTTCCGACCGTTTCCGCCTTCGCGTGCAGCAGCTTGGCGAGGCGGTCGATCTCCGTCTTGTTCGGCGCCGTCTCGATGTCGATGGCGACCCGGCCGGATGCGATCATCTCCGCCAGGAGACGACGCGCCTGGGCCGTCTCGGCGCAGTAGATGACGTTCACTCCGGCCAGTGCGGTGGTTGTATTGGAGGGGGACGGGTTGTGCTTCCCACCTCCCCCTCTCTTTTCGACGCGGCCCCACCCCTCATGGGCGAGCCCTCCGTCGACCAACTGGACCACGAGGGAAGTTTGTTAATGTGTCTGGTTTGTTCTCTATATCCTTCTTTTTAGGGTCCAACATCCCCAATTCATCTAGCCCATCTGGCTCTTTCGCGGTACGTTGTTGATATCGATCGCGTGTTTTCCTGGGGCGGATGGTGCTTTTTCATCCGGCTCTGTGTCTGACACAGGGTCTGCCGTGTCGGAAGGAGCCCCATTGGGCTGAGGTGGGCGCGGGTCTGTGTCAGACACAGAGCCGGATGAAAATGGGTCGTCCGACCCTACGTAACTATCTGATGTATTGGGTGCTTCAGCCGCGGGGTCGGACGTGTCGGAAAAATTCGCCTCTTGGGCCCCCTTAGAAGAGGTATATGACCTTGAAGGGTTGGATTGGCCAGTCGCTGACCGTGGATCAGGGGCGTTCCCGTCCTCATCAATCGTCCCACTCTGGTGGGGCTTCGGAGGGTAGCCCCTTGCCGAGGTACCGTGAAAACGCATCCGCCAGATGCAACTCACAGTATCCATATTGTGGGTTAGACTTGGAGTTTGTGCGCCAACGGCGTGATTTGGACTTCGCGTATTCGCCCTCGGTGGGCAAGAGCTTTCGCAGCCTCTCTCTCAGATAATATTCATCGATCGGCTGTCCGCCCTTGTTCGCGGTCCGCCAGCGCCCTTCATCCAAGTTGAGCACCTCGCGAACGAGATCACAGGTGTGCAGCCTGCGCGGCGCGGTAGTGCTGGCGGCGAACACACGCCAGAGAACATCCAGCAACGCGAGATCGACACTATCGTCCCGCTCCCCTTTCACGCGCGCCATGTCCGCCCGCGCCGCCGCGAGCGCCCGTGCAGGCCACGTCCCTCCGGCGGAACGGGCAATCTGAAGTAGAGGTCGCCAATTCAACCAAATCCGGTTGATGAGACCCGTGTCTTTTTTGTTGATCGAGGGCAGCGTCGCTAAATCAACTCCCCAACGAGCAAGCTTACGTCCGCACTCCTCCAGCACAGCTTCGTACTCTTCACCGAGTTCCTGCAGTCGCGCCGCCTCCTCCGCCGACGCCCGTCTCATCGGCAGGACGATGCAACGACTTTGCATCGCTCGCGATGGAAACTCCTTCAGCATCGCCAACGCGAGGGGCGCGAAAACGTCGAACGTCTGCGTTACAAATTTGCCATCGGGACGCTGCGTCTGCCGGTGCAGGCGCGCAAACTTGAGACCATGCCCCGCGTTGAAGATCGCGACCATCTCTGGCTGCGTGTTTCGGTGAAAAGCTCCGTCCGCTTCATCCCACCCGATGGTCCAATGGTGCGCGTCCAGCTCGCGAAACATGGACGCGCCGGTCAGCGAACTCGTGGGCATAGGGCGCGCGGATGCGGAGAGCGTCGCAGTGAGCGCCGTTGTTTTTCCGGAGTCCTCGAACTGGCTTTGAAACGGCAATCTAGGCGAATGCCGTAGGCCCAGCTCTCGACGCTGCAGGATGTGCGTGTGCGCTGTCCATAGCGCCATGGTGTCGAAATGCGTCTCGGGCGCCGCGATAACTTTTTTGAGCACCGTCACGATGTCATCAAGGACCGCGCCGACATCGGTTATCGGATGTTCCCAGGGCGGGGGGCCGTAAATATCCGCTGTCGCCTCTTCACGCTTCTCAGCGCGCCGCTTGATTAATTCGGCCAGCGCCTTCTCGAGATCGCCCAGATTGATTCGGAGCAGTGTGGCGACGCCCTTCTTTGCGTGCCCTTGCGCAAGCGCGTCGAGCCGCGAGTATTCGTCAAGAATCGCGGCGTTGACCGCCTCCCCCAACGGGCCGTGGTCGAGGGCGGCCTGGTCGAGAAGAATGCGCACATGCGGAGGCGAACGCCTCCAAACAGCGTCCAGATCCCGACAGAACGGCCCGCCCTGCGGCAAAATGGCGGAAGGGCGCGTTAGTGAGGGAGACTTCGAGATCTTGTCCCAGGCGCCGCACCACGCCGCGATACAACGCCTGGGTAGCTTGCGATCCAGGCGGATCGTCGTCTCTCGCGATGATTACGGATTGTGTCCCAGGAGGCAGTGGGCATTTGCCTATATTGGCCACGCCGCCGCAGGCGACCACACACTCTTCGCCCGCCGCGCGTGCCGCCAAGGCTTTCTCAACCCCTTCGACCTCGACCGTTTGTGGTCCCGGCGTCCCGAAGCGGACAAGAGCAGGCTTCCTCGCGCCGCGAATCGTCACTCGTTCTGGTTCGTGAGGGGACTTGCCGCCATCCGGGGTGATATGGACCAGCAGGAGCTTGACCAGCTTGTCTTCGTCGTCGGCGCCCCGCGCGATCAATGCGCCTTCCTCCCCGCGGAAATTAGAGATCCAGCGCAGCTGCTCTTGATCTTCCGGGCGCAACGGCAAGCCGCGCTCTTCGGGGCTGGTGAGGAAACGATAACCGGGTGTGCCCTCAGTCGGCGGTGGGGCGCCTTGGACGAGGCCCTCGATATAGGCCGCCGCCTCGATCTCCGCGAAATGGTCCTCTTCGTCGCCTTCTCCGACAACAAAAGAGCCGTTGCCATGGATGTCGCGCGAGCCAATCGCGCGCCCAGGCGACCGGATCCTCGCGGGGGTGAAGGTGCTTGATCAGTTCAAAAGCGCTAAACCCATGCACTCCGCCGTTGAAGTCGTGGAACTGCAGGTTCGCATAAACACAGAGACTTCCCCCGGGGGAGCCGAAGCGGTAACGGCCGGCGTTGTCGGGAATCGCGCGTCCGCGCACCTCGACGGCGATCTCGATCATGTAGGTGTTGAGCCGGACGTGCTCGGCGGCCGAGAGTGGCGCTTGATGGGGATCCATTGAAGCGTGGTTCCTCGAAATTGGGGCTCGCGCCGTGGCTGGTTTAAGCGCCTGAGTTGCGCTAAAGCCTTCCGCGTCGCAACGTCCGCCTAAAGACAATTGCAGTTCCCTTGCGGACTCGGCGCTCGTAATGCAGCGGCGGCGCGTTGTGCGTTAAGCGGTTGCGGCGTTGGCGACTTTGCGGCGGGGACGCTGCGGCGGAATCGCGCACCGGAGCCTCCTCGAGGCGCTTGCGTCGCATAGGCGATGATGTCGTCGACGACGTAGCGTCGATATCGCCCAACGAGCTTGTACGGAATGGCGAACCGCCGGAACGTGTGCACGCTGACGCGCTCGCAGGTGACGTGATTGTAGATCAGCAGGGCGCCGTCGAGGTCGGTCAGCTGGGGCAAGTCTGCCGCGCTCGACGATTTCGTCGAGCCAGGAGGTAAGCATTACGGGCGTTGGTCCTCTTTCGAGTGAAAGACAGGACCCCTTCTTATGCAGTTCCGAGCGTCGTCGTCATCCTCCACGCGTACGATTTTCGTTATCGTGGAAGTAATTCTTCGCTCGGACGCGTGCGGCCGTCGGGCTCTGTCGCCTCATACCAGCGATTTTCCGCGCGATCCGACTTGATGTGGTTCTGCGCGCAGACTTGCTTGATGAAGGCCCGCTTTGCCTTCCCCGAGTGTCCGCGCGCTTCGTCCAGGCACGTTTGCGCGAGGGCGCCATCGGCGTCGAGCTTCTTGGACTTCCCCGGCGTCCGGCCGGGCTTCTCGCGTCCGATCTCCCCGCTCTCGATAGCCTTGAAAAGCTTAGCCTCCCACTGCGCCTCGGCTTTGGCCTCGGGAGTCGGGTTCGGGGAACCGTCATGCCACGGATGACGTCGGCGAGCTCGTCGTCGCTCCAGGCGAGCGGCCCGCGCGCAGTGCCGGGAGCCGGCCACGGGCCAAGGTCAGTCTTTTTCACGGATTGCTGGCTCTTCGCGGGCCAACCGTTCCGAAGAAAGTCTGCATAGCCGTGAAGAATGAGCCGCGAACTCTTCTCGCCCATGGTGACGGGCCGAAGAAGGGCTGCATAGTCGCGAATGAAAGGCCGCGAGTTCGTCCTCGCTCCACGCGCGGTGACGAGTTCGCCGAAAGCCGGCTGCGCCCAGGTCAGCCTCTCTCACAGGAGCGTCGGTTCTTCGTCAGTTCGGCCAGGAGGGATGCGGGGGCGGATCGAGGCGAACCGACGAAGGAACCTCGATCACACAGCTGGCCGGCTGGCCCCCGCAAGGCGTGAATATCACGATCGCGCACGGATCGGCACAACGTTGCTGTCTGGCTCAGCCCCGGCAATCAGCACTGACCAGCGATTGATTGCGCGCACGCGCTCGGCCCATCTCGATGATTTCTGATAGGTCCCAAATACGCCGCGGCGCGTATGGGCCAGAACTTGGTCCAGCAGGTCCAAGTCAAATCCGCCATCCTCAGCAACCTCGGCGAGGTGACTGACGAAGCCGCGTCGAATGTCATGGAAACTGAAGCGGTCGTCCCTGGCTTTTCTGCTCTCGCCGATTCGGGCGCGAATGCGCGTCAGCAAACGGCCCCAATCGGAGAATGGCGCGCCCTCACTCGACGGGAAAACGAGATCGCCCGTCGCGGTGAGCTTACGGGCGGCAAGGATTGCAAAGGCGGGCTTAGCAAGCGGCAGCTCATGCAGTTGGCGCGCTTTCATTCGTGCGGCAGAGATGCGAACGCGACCTTGGTCAAGGTCAACTTCAGACCACGTCAAGCCGGCCGCCTCACGGCGCCTTAGCGGCAGTAGCAACAAGAACCTGACCAGATCGCGCGCCCACTCGTCTTCGACGGCATGCCAGACAGCCTGCAATGTCTCAATGCTGGGAACATGTTCGCGCGCCTTGGATGGTCGAGGACGATCGTGCCGATCGAGAGCGTCGCAAGGGTTTGTCTCGATGAGGCTCTGCTTGCGGCACCAGCCCATGAAACGATTGAGGGCGCCGTAGACATGGACCCGCTCGGCGCCGGAGCCCGGGACCGTCTCGGCCAGCAGGCGAACCATCGGCACGCTGACGGCGGCGACCGGCAGCGCGGCGGCGTTCATGAACGCGATCGCCTTGCGGGCGTAGCGAAGGGATTGCTTGCGCGTGTATTCCGATGGCGTGGAGCGAATGGCGAGCGCCTTGGCATAAGTTTCGAGCGCTTCGGCCACAGTGGTTGGGATGATAGCGCGCGAAGCCTCAAGGTTGGCGCGTGAGGCCATAGCTTCGTGGTGTGGGCTCCGACCCTGCCGAACCTGCGATTTGGCCGCCAGAGCAGCTGCGCGGGCCTCGGAGACCGGCATCATCATGGCGTCACAGAGCTCATGCCGCACGCCGCCGCCCCAACGCTTGCCGGTGGCGGGATTGACGCCGCGCGGTTGATAGACGAACGCCCAGAACGCGCGCCGCGTGGTGACGATCAGCGTGAGGCCGGCGATCTCGGCGTCCCTGGTGACGGAGGGCTTGAGCGGGCGCCGCAAAGCGGCCGAGCGCACGCTCTCGGTGATGCGAATCGTGGCGGTGGCGGGCAACGTCGGCTCTCCTCGGGGCGACCATCCCGTATGCGCACCATATGTGCGTTTGTTGCTCTATGTCAATCCACTATGTGTCAAGGTGTGTCAGTTTCACACCAGAGAAGTCGCTGAGAACGCGGGCGAGAGCGAGGAGGGGCGACGGTAAGCCATTGACGACGCTAGAGCCGCTATTTCGATGCGCGATCGAAGTGCAGACCGGCATGGTCGAGCGCAACGCCGGCCTGCCGCCCGAGCGGCGGATCGAGTTCCGTATCGGCATCCACCTGGGCGACATTGTCGAAGAGAGCGACGGCGATCTCATGGGAGATGGGGTCAACATCGCTTCGCGGCTCGAGGGCATCGCGAAGCCCGGCGCGATCTGTCTCTCCGAGCAGGCCTATTGGCAGGTCAAGGGACGGCTCGAGATGGCCGTCAGCGATCTCGGCGCGACGCAGCTCAAGAACATTGCCGAGCCGGTCCACGTTTGTTCGCTCGAGGTGGGACAGCCTGCGCGGCCGAAACCGGTGGTGACGGTCGCCGCGGCCAAATTGGAGAGCGCCGCCCCTGCAACCGGGGAGCGCGCCCGGCTTTCGAAGTGGCGTGCGTTCGCGGCAGGGCTTGCTCTCGCGCTTCTCGCCGCAGGCGTCGTGGCCTGGCGCGCGGGTTACGCACCACGCTTCATGGCTGCTTCCGTTGACGACAAGCTCGCCAATGCGCCGCGGCTTTCGATTGTCGTGCTGCCGTTCGCGAATCTCTCCGGCGACAAGGAGCAGGACTATTTCGCCGACGGGATCACCGAGGATTTGACGACCGACCTCTCGCATGTGTTCGACTTCGTCATCGCCCGCGGCACCGCCTTCACCTACAAGGGTAAGCCAGTCGACGCCAAGGAGATCGGGCGCGAACTTGGCGTGAAGTACCTGCTCGAAGGTAGCGTCCGCCGGGTCGGCGAGGCGATCACGATCAATGCCCAGCTCAACTCGACCGAGACGGGCGCGCACGTCTGGGCGGATCGCTTTGAGGGCGAGCGGAGCAAGCTCGGCCAGCTGCAGGTCGAGGCCGTATCCCGGCTCGCCAATTCGCTTGGCGCGGAGCTCGTCAAGGCCGAAGCCTTTCGTGCGGCGCGCGAACGGCCGAAGAACCCGGACGCCGTCGACCTCGCGATGCGAGGAACGGCGATCATGAACGGAACCGAATCGTTAGCCAGCGTCAACGAGGCCACCGCGCTGTTCGATCGCGCCCTTTCCCTTGATCCGAAAAACGTCCAAGCGCTGCTCGGTCTCAGTTCAGCTTTGTCGGACCGCGCAGGCAATTTCGCCGATGACAATGCCGCGGACCACCTCGCACGTGCCGAACAGTCGGTTAACGCGGCCGTGGCCATTCAGCCTGACAATTCGTCGGCTCATTTAGGTAAGAGTCTGGTCTACCAAGGTAAGCACCAGTGGGGGCCGGCAATCGCGGAGGCGGAAAAAGCGATCGCCTATGATCGCAACAACGCAAGCGCCTATGCACAGGCCGGCTTCTATAAGGTGTTTCTTGGCCACGCTGAGGATGGCTTCGCGGACGTAGAGACCGCCCTGCGGCTGAGCCCGCGCGATCCTTCCGTCACGTGGTGGCAATACTACATTTGCCACATTCACTCCCATCTTGCCCAATGGGAGCGGACCATCGAATGGTGCAACAGGGCGGTCGCCAGCGGCAATGAGACGCAGTGGCCATACACTGACCTCGCCGCCGCTCACGGCTGGCTCGGTCATGCGAAGGAAGCAAAGGAGGCCGCGGCCCAGGTGCTGAAATACGATCCCGACTTCGCCATTCAGGGTTGGATGGAGAGCCCACTTCATGACAATTGGAACGGCGATCCGACCTTCAAAGCGCAAGTTGAGCGCATGGTCGAAGGCGCGCGCAAGGCGGGCATACCAGAGGGCGAGAAGAAGACGGATTGAGATGCCTTGCTGGGCTCTCGACGGCCTCACACCATCCTTCCCAGGGCGTCGCACATCAGCTGCAAGTCCTGAGGCCGCGACAGGCGGTGATCGCCGTCCTTGACCAGCGTCAGAGTCGCGGGATCGCCAAACCTCTGCATGAGCTTGAGCGCGTGGGAATAGGGCACGTCCTCGTCCCGCATGCCCTGCAGCACCACGGTCGGCGCGTGAGTGCGAATCATGGCCCCGAGCATGAGGTGCTTGCGTCCGTCCTCGATCAGGTCGCGGGTGAGGCAATCGGGCTCGCTCGAATAGGCGGACGGCCTTCGCCAGGCGCCTTCATCCATGATGGCGCGCCTCGCCTCCTCCGGCGCCTGGGCCCAGACGAGCGCTTCGGTGAAGTCGACCGCCGGCGCGATCAGGATGAGGCCCTTCAGCCGCTCCGTCTCGCCCGTCTCGCCGAGCGCCTTGGCCGCGAGCAGCGCCAGCCACCCGCCCATCGACGAGCCGACCAGGATCTGCGGTCCCTGGCTCTCGGCGCGCAAGAGCGCCAGCGTCTCCTCGAGCCAGCAGGAGATCGTCCCGTCCTCGAGCCGTCCGTCGGAGCGCCCGTGACCGGAATAGTCGAACCTGAGGACGCCGAGTCCCAGGCGCCCGGCTTCGGCGTCGAGCGCGGTCGCCTTGGTCGAGTCCATGTCGGAGCGATAGCCGCCGAGCCAAACCACGCCGGGACCGCCGCTCCGCACTGGCGCGCGGCGGCGAAAGGCGATACGCCGTTGATTTCGGGGCTTGCCCGACGATGAAAACCTGCGGCTCTACGTCCGACACACTGATCTCGTTCATGAGGATTCGGTCCGCGCGCGCGCTGGGTGGTCCTTGGGGCGGGCGCGCACGGCCGCGACGACTTGGCCGAGCCTTCGCGCCAAGTCAACCGCTCGCGCTCCGAGGCGCTCCTGCGATAGCCCGTCGCCGGACGGGCGTTCTTCCGGGCGCCCTGTGGAGCGCGGCCGCCCATGAGCGTCGACGCGCTCTCTCCCTTCGGGCGCGCGGCGAACGCGCCGCTCGCGGGGCGGACCATTCTCCAGATCGTACCGCCGGCCGACGCCGGCGGCGACGAACGCGCGACGCTCGCCGTCACCGCGGCGCTGGCGGAGAGCGGGGCGCGCGCGTTGGTGGCTAGCGATTCGCGCGGGCTTGCGGGCGAACTGCAGGCGATCGGCGGCCTCTTTGTCCGCTTTCCGGCGGCGACCAAGAACCCGCTCGCCATGTCGCTCGGCATGCTTCGGCTTCAGCGGATCATCGCCTCGGAACGGGTCGATCTGGTGCACGCGCGCTCGCGCTGGGCGGCCTGGGCGGCGGTCAGGGCCTGCCGTAAGGCCAGGCGTCCGCTCGTCACCTCGCTTCCCGCCGATGGCGGCGGCGAGCGCCCGCGCACCTCCTTCGAGACCGCGGTCGCCGAGGGCGACATTGTCATCGCCCCGTCGGAATTCGCCGCGCTCCGCGCGGAGAGCCTCTTTCAGACGATCCCCATGCGGCTGCGGGTGGTCCGCCCGGGAATCGACCTTTCCGGGCTTCAGCCCGAACGGGTGAGCGGGCGCCGGGTCGCGGACGTTCGTTCGGGCTGGGGGGTCGCGGCGCACGAACGCGTGGCGCTCATGCCGGGGCGGCTCGCGCCGAGCCGGGGTCCGCACACGCTCATCGAAGCCGCGGCGCTGATCAAGGCCCAAGGCCTCGACGACGTCCGTTTCGTCCTGGCGGGCGAGGCGGCGAAGCCGGCGCTTCGCGCGCGAACTGGATGAGCTCGCCGTCAAGTGCGGCGTCAAATCCATGTTCGCCCGCCTCGGCGCGCCAGGCGATCCGCCGGCGGCGTTCATCGGCGCGGCGGCCGTGGTCTTTCCCGCCGCCGACGCCGAAGGCGTCACCCGCGCCTCGATCGAGGCCGCGGCAATGGGGGCGCTGACCATCATCTCGGACGTCGGACCGGCGCGCGAGATCATCGCCGCGCCGCCGCATGCCGAAGCCGAAGCGCGCACCGGGTGGCTGGTTCCGCCTCGCGAACCGGCCGCGCTCGCCGAGGCGATCCACGACGCGCTCACGCTCGGCGCCTCGGCGCGCGACGCCGTCCGGCGCCGCTCGCGGGCGAAGATCGCTGAAGCCTATTCGCTCGAGCGCATGACGCGCGACACGCTCTCCGTCTACGCCGAGGCGCTGGAGAGATTGTAGCCGCGACCCATAGCCCGTCGTCAGACGGGCGTCCTTCCGAACGCCCTTTGGGCGCCATGTCTACGTCGCTTCGGGCGTTTGCACGTGCTCGGGGCGGATGCCGACGCCGATCAGCCGAGCGGGAATGCGGCGCAGGATTGGGAAGCTGTTGAAGAGCCCGAAGACGCGCGGCGGTTTCGGCCGCTCGTGGCTCGCGAGAACGCGGCTGATGACCCTGCGCTGGATGGTGAGCTGCAGCCATTGGGTGAACTTCACGGGCAGAGTGCGTCGCTGCTGTATCGCCTCGAGATCGCCGTCCGTCACCCGGCCGGCGCGGAGCGGGCCGGCGAGCCGGTTGGCGGCGGCGACCGCGTCCTGCACCGCCATGTTGATGCCCACGCCGCCGATTGGCGACATGGCGTGCGCCGCATCGCCGATGCAAAGCAAACCGGGGCGCCACCATTTTCTGAGCCGGTCGACCGTGACGCTGAGCAGCTTGACGTCGTCCCAGGTCCTGAGCTCGCCGATGCGGTCGGAGACGAACGGCGACATGTCGACGACCCGCGCTCGGAAGGCTTCGAGACCCTCCGATTTCACCTGCTCGATGCCGCCCTTCGGAATGACATAGGCGCATTGCCAGTAGTCGCCGCGATCGAGCATGACCATCATCCGGCCCGCTTCGATATGGCCGAACGTGTCCGCGCTGTCGTTGGCCTTGTGCGACAGGCGAAACCATAAGACGTCCATCGGCGCGCCATAGTCGTCGCTCTTGAAGCCCGCCTTCTCGCGCACCGTCGAATGGCGCCCGTCGCAGCCGACCGTCAGGTCGGCGTGGATCGTCAGCGTTCCGCCCGGGGTCTTGGCGATCAGGCCGGCGACTTTCCCGTTCTCCTCGACGAGATCGGTGGCCTCGGCCTGCATGCGCAGGTCGAATGTCTTGTACCGCTTGCCGTGCTCAGCGAGGAAGTTGAGGAAGTTCCATTGCGGCGTGATGGCGATGAATTTGCAATGGGTCGGCAGATGGCGGAAGTCCGCCATCTGGATGTGTTCGGCGCCCACCTGGCCGCTTAGCGTTTCGACCTCCTGATGCGGCAGCTTCAGGAATTCGTCGATGAGTCCAAGTTCGAACATCAGTTCGAGCGTCGAGGGATGGACCGTGTCGCCGCGGAAGTCGCGGAAGAAATCGGCGTGCTTCTCAAGCACGACGACGCGGACGCCGGCGCGCGCCAGCAGGAATCCAAGCATCATCCCGGCGGGGCCGCCGCCGGCGATGCAGCATTGGGTCGTGATCCTCGAATCAGTCATCGTCGTTGGAGTCCGCCGCCTGAACCGGATAACGTCAAATTCACAACATATCGTCAAGGACGCGCGCCGGAGGCGCCCTGTCCGGAACACGGGGTGATGCGACCATGGACCGCGATGTCCGGCGAGTTCTGGAAGCCGCCTTCCCCGGCGAGGACGCTCGCTATTTCAGCCCGATCGCTGTCGGATGCACGCCCGAAAGCGCCGACGAAGGCGCCGCCGCCATTCTGGATGGACGCAAGACGACGACCTCCTCGCCTTTCTGGGACTGGCCCGACGGGCGCATTCCGTTCGCTGGGGCGCTCGGCGTTCTCCTGGACGGCAGGGGCCGCCCGCGCGCCGTCATCGAGACGCTGCGCGTCGAGATCATGCCGTTCGGCGCCGTCGATGAAAGCTTTGCCTGGTCATACGGCGAAGGAAGCAGGACGCTGGCCTGGTGGCGCGCGTACATCGGCGCCTGGTATCGCGCGTCGGCGGCCCGTCACGGAGCGGACTTCTCCGACGACACGTCGATCATATGCGAATGGCTCGCGGTGGCGAAACGCCTGTAGAAGCCGCGACGCCCGCGGGCGCCTCAGCCCATGCGCATGAGAGGAGAGACGCGACGCGCGCCTCTCCTCGGCTGGCCGTCAGTTCTTGATGAACGCGCCGGTGCGCAGATCGGTCAGCGCCTGGCGGATCTGATCCTGCGTGTTCATCACGATCGGCCCGTGCCAGGCGATCGGTTCGCGCAACGGGCGTCCGGAGACCAGGAGGAAGCGCACTCCCTCCTCGCCTGCCTGGACGGCGATCTCGTCGCCCGCGCCGAACACCACCAGCGAACGGTTGCCGACCTTATCGCGCACCAGCACGTCCTGGCCGTTCACCTCGGCCTCGCGCAGCACGCCGAACGGTTCGGACGAATCGGCGAACGTCGCCGAACCGTCGAAGACATACGCGAAGGCCTGGCGGAAATCCTCGACCTTGAGGCGCTTATGTCTGCCCGCCGGCACGCTGACATCGAGATAGCGGGGCTCGGCCGCGACGCCGTCGACCGGGCCTTGCTTGCCCCAGAACTCGCCGCAGATGACCCGCACCCGCGTGCCGTCGTCGTCGATCACTTCAGGGATCGCGCCTGCGGGCACGTCCTGGTAGCGGGGCCTGGTCATCTTGAGATGCGCGGGGAGGTTCGCCCAGAGCTGGAAGCCGTGCATGCGGCCTTTCGCGTCGCCGGCCGGCATTTCCTGATGCAGGATGCCGCTGCCGGCGGTCATCCATTGCACGTCGCCCGACGCGAGCTTGCCACGGTTGCCGAGGCTGTCGCCGTGATCGACGCTGCCCGCCAGCACATAGGTGATGGTTTCGATGCCGCGATGAGGGTGCCAGGGAAAGCCCGCCCGATAGTCCGCGGGGTCATCGCCGCGGAAATCGTCCATCATCAGGAACGGATCGAAATCGGACGTGTCGCCGAAGCCGAAGGCGCGGCGAAGTCTGACCCCCGCGCCCTCCATGGTCGGAACGGACTGGCTGATGCGCTTGACGGGACGAATGGACATATGAAGCCCTCCTCGCTGAAATGGATGGCTCCCGACCCGAAATACTGCCGCTCATCCCGAGCTAAAATGGATGAAATTCGGCTTCTTTCTAGGCCGGAAACCCTGCTGGCGATAAAAATAGGTATAGGCGGCAGTCTCTGCAAGTCTATCGAAAGAAGCGATGGCTTCTATCGGCAGGCGTGAACGATCGCGGCTTTCGGCCTTCCGCCAACGACCATCGAAGCCTCCGACCCGGCGTCGACCGCGCGTTCGAGCGCGCGCTGAATATCCGCGCCGGAAAGGCGCGCTGCGAGAAAGGCGGCCACGAAGGCGTCGCCCGCGCCGGTCGTGTCGATGGCGTCGATCTTCGGCGCATGGACGCGCCAGCGGCGCGGGCCTTGCGCAGCCTCGGCGCCAGCCGCGCCGCGCTTGACCACGACGAGCGGATAGAGTTCCGCGAGCCGCGCGCACTGGGTTTCCGGGTCGTCGGCGCCCGAGAGAATCGCCGCCTCCTCTGCGTTGGGGAACAGGATGGACGCGCCCTCGAGTCCAGGCGAGAAACTTGTCCGCGCCGACCTCGCGGAGGAATTCGGCCGACGCCGGATCGACGCTGACGGGCTTGTTGCCCGCGCGCCGCATCGCGTCCAGAACCGCTGCGCGCGGCGAGGGAGCGAAGAAGGAATAGCCGGAAAGATGGATGAGGTCGGCTTTCTCGATCAGCGCGTCCGGGATGTCGTTCGCCTCGAGCGCCTCATTGGCGCCGCGGTCCGTGAGGAAGCTGCGCTCGCCGGTCGCATCGACGAGGGCCACAAGCCGCCCGGTTTCACGTTCAGGATCGCCGACGAGATGCGGCGCAACTCCGATCGCCTTGAGGCGCGCCGTTTCGCTCTGCGCCTCGCCGGCGCCGACGCGGGCGATGAAGTCGACGCTGACGCCGAACGAGGCGAGCCACGCCGCCTGATTGGCCGCCGAGCCGCCGGGCTGAACCGTGATCGAGGCGCGCCGGTCCGAGCCCAGCGCGAGCGGCCCTTCCGGGCGCACGATGATATCGGTCATCACGTCGCCGATGACGAGAATGCGCGGAGCGGGCGCGACGCCGCCGGTTGGGTTTGAGGTTGGGGTGATGGGCGCGGGCTTTGATCGAGCGAACGAATGGACCCGACTAGGCTTTTTCCTGCTTTCTCGCAATTGCGCTGAAACCGCGGCGTTCGGCGGCGATTTCGACGAAGCCGCGCCTTGCCACGAAATGCCGCCCGTGGGACCCTCGCCCCGGCTCGAGCGCGGGGTCTTGTTGTCATGGCGTCGGACGAGGCGGCGCCGTCCTAGCTGGCGCCAGTCGGGAGAGACATCATGATCGAGAACCGTTTCGCCGCCCGTTTGGTTCGCGGCCTTGCGCGCGTCAGGCGCGGCGCCTTTGCCGCCGCGCCTCTCGCCATAGCGTTGACAGCCGCTTCGCCCGATGCACAGGCGACCCCTCAGTTCGCCCGCCAGACGGGCAAGACTTGCGCCTTCTGCCATGCGGGCCCGCCCAGGCTCAACGACGCCGGCTTGGCGTTCAAGGCGAACGACTTCAGGCTCCCGGACGCCGGCAAGGCTCCCGACAAGGACACCAGGACCTCGCCCGCGCAATGATCCCTTTGCGGGGGGCTTCAGGGTGACGGGGAAGAAGACGATGACCACGGTGCGGGGCGGACTGATTCAAATGGCGCTGATGGCGCCGACCGGGGCGCGCGAGCGAGGGCGCCGGGCTATTCTTCGGCGGCCGCTGCGGCGAGCGTTTGCAAGATGGCGATGTTCGACAAGAGATTTGGCGGCAGGCCGTGCCGTTCCTTCAGGTATTCGGCGCTGTTGTAGGAGATCCACGCCTGGCCTTGCGAATCTTCCGCAACCAGGATCTTCAACGGAAGGTCGAGGGCCGCGCTTGGAGAGGCCAGCATCAGCGGCGTCCCGCCCTTCGGGCTGCCGAAGATCAGGAGTTTGGTCGGAGGCATTGTCAGCCCAACATTTTCAGCTTCGCCGCTGTGATCGACGAGCGCGAACAGCTTCACGCCTTTGGACTTGAGAATTGTCTTGAGCCTGTCGACCGTCTCGTCCACGGAATGATGGCTCGGAATTTTGACGATCCCTTCTTCTTTCTGCATGGGCGGGCCTCCGACGCCGAGGGAATGGAAACCGCAAATATCAGGGCCGAGCGATCCCTTACTCGCAATGAGAGCAAGCCGCGCTACTCCAAGTCGAGTCGCCTTTTTCGCCGGATGAACGGCGAATGGACCGGGGCCCCGGGAACGATACGGCCGTCCGGCCCCCATTCCTCCATGCGGTTGAAGGGGACCGGCGTTCGCTCCGAGAATTGCGGCAGGGTCCCGCGAAAGTCCGCGACGACCGCCTTCAGCCGCTCTTCGATCGCGCCCGGGTCGGAATAGCGCAGTCCAGCTTCGACCCCGTAGGCGACGTAGGGCGCAACGATCTCGTAGCCCACATACGCCAGCGTGAAGTTCACCGGCCACAGCAAAAGATCAATGTCGCCGCTGCGGCCATCGTGCTCGTAGGTGTTGCGGTCGGTGCCGACCGTAACCGACACCATTGCGTGCTTGCCCGCGAAGCGGCCGTTCTCGAACCGCCTTTTGCTCGTGTAGACGGCGCCATAGGCAAGCACTCGGTCGAACCAGCCTTTCAGCATGGCCGGCGGCAGGTGCCACCACATCGGATATTGCAGGACAAGCAGGTCTGCGCGGTCCATCAGCGACAGCTCATCCGCCACCACGTCCGGGAGGCTGCCGGTTTCCGAGGCGTGGCGCTGCTCGATCTGTGCGTCGAAGCGCGCCGGGTCCGCGCGCGCGAGGTAGTGCTCCGGACGTTCGCAGGGATCAAAGCCCATCGCATAGAGGTCGGACACAGAAACGGTCCAGCCTTCGGCCTCCAGCGCCGCCGACCCTGCGTGGGCAAGGTGCGCGTTGAAAGACTGCGGTTCGGGGTGCGCGAGGACGAAGTGAGCGTGCATCAGAAGGCCCTTGCGCCTGCGCCGGCGAACACCGCCCTCACAATCTCGCCAATTCCACCGCCGCCTGGGCGGCGAGCCTGGCGTTGTTCCTGATCAGCGCGATATTGGCTTCGAGGCTTTGGCCGCCGGTGAGTTCGACAACGCGTCTGAGCAGGAACGGGGTCGCCTCTTTCTTGCCCACCCCTTGCGCCTTGGCCTCCGCCACCGCCTCGGCGATGCGCCCCTCGATCGCCGCCTCTTCGAGCGCGTGGTCGGCGGGAATGGGATTTGCGATCAGAAGGCCGCCGGGGCCGATGTCGCGCTGGAGGCGGATCATGCGGGCGAGGTCGTGCAGGCCATCGCAGCGATGCTCGAGCCTGAAACCGGAGGATCGGGCGTAGAAGGCGGGGAATTCGTCGGTACGGTACCCGACCACCGCGACCCCCTGGGTCTCCAGGAATTCGAGGGTCTTGCCGATGTCGAGGATCGACTTCGCGCCGGCGCACACGACCGCGACCCGGGTGCGCGAAAGCTCGACCAGATCGGCGGAGATGTCGAACGTTTCCTCGGCGCCGCGATGCACGCCCCCGATCCCGCCTGTGGCGAAGATTTCAATGCCCGCGAGCGAGGCGATGAACATGGTCGCCGCAACGGTCGTGCCAGCCGAGCCCCGGCGCGCCGCGACGGCGGACAGATCGCGCCGCGAGGCCTTCACCACGCCGCCCGAGAGCGGGCCGAGCCGCTCGATCTCGTCCGCGCTCAAGCCGACGCGGAAGCGCCCGTCGATGACCGCGATCGTCGCCGGAAGGGCTCCCATCTCGCGCACCGCCGCCTCGACAGAACGGGCCGTCTCGACATTGGAGGGATAGGGCATGCCATGGGTGATGATCGTCGATTCGAGCGCGACGACCGGCCGTCTGGCCGAGCGCGCCTCGGCGATCTCGGGAGAAAAATCGAGGAGGTCGCTCATCGTCCATCACTTTTCCGGCGGACGGCCATGGAACGGCCCTGGTCAAGATTATCGGCCAAAACTATCGGCAATGCCCCTTCATGATCAATGGCCGGGTTTCCTGGGCGCGGAACGTCGGCTCATTCGCACGTCTCCGGTCGGGAACGAGATGGGCGGGATAGGCGGTCCCCCGGATTCACGCTAGACTTCGCGCCGGCAAAGCGCGGATGAGTCCTTGGTCGATGGACGACAAGCCCGACAACGTTCCCGCAACCCCGGACCTGGCCGCGGCGGTCCGGCAGGCGCGGGTCGAGAACGCCGAGCGCGCCGAGGCGATCGCGGATTTGCGCGAACTCGAAATGGGACGCTTGAGAGCCCTCGAGAGCGCGCTCAAGCCGGTGATCGACCAGGCGCCGCCCGACGTCGACCTGTTCGATCTGGCTCTGGCGCCGGGCGACCACCCGCGTCTTTTCCTCGACATGATCGCTTTCGTCGACATGGCGCATGACCGGCGCACCTTTCGCTTCTATCAGGACACGCGCCATGGCCGGGTGCTGATCGCCGAAAGCCAGTCGGCGGACGCCATCGCCGCCGCGGCCGCCGACTATGTCGCGCGCCGTCTGGTCGAGCGCGAACGGGCGCTGGCCGCCGACTGGCGGGTGGATGGCGCGCCGCCGTCGCAACCGCGGACGGAGGCCGATGGGCCGCGCGCCTGGCCGATCGCCAAACCGCGTCCGCTCGGCGCGCCGCCGGCCGGCGGGATCGAGCAGCCGGCGGCCCTCGCCGGCGGGCCGGCGGCGCAGCCCCAGCGCGGGTTCGCCCGGCGGCTCGGGGACGCATTGAGTTCTGGTCTTGATGATTGTGGGGGCGATCACGCTCGCGCTCTTAATCGGGATTGGCGCCAACCTCGTGTGGACGGCGCGGTTGCGCGATCTCTGGGCGCAGTGGATCGGCGCGCCGCCGTTTTGAAAGGCCCGTGCGGTCATGATTCCGTCAACACGGCGCCTGACAATCCGCGGTCGCCTGCCTCATCGAAGCGCTTAAGGGAAGGCCGGGGCAAATCATGACCAACGCCTTTCTTTATGACCTCCTGGCCTCGATCGCCGAGCGCGGCCGCTCCGTGCTCAAGCTCAAGGCTTGGCCGAAGGACGTCGACGGGAGCGCCGAGCCGCTCCTCGAGACGTGCCGAGCGCTGGTCGCGGGCCAGGGCGAGGCGTCGGGCATGGCGCTCGCCGACGAGATCCTGCGCCGATACGGCGCCCTCGATCCCACTGGCCGCGCCGCGTTCTTTCGCGCGCTCGCCGACGAGTTCGGTCCCGATCGCGAGCGGGTGCGCCGGGCGATCGCCGACTTCAGCGCCAAGGGCGACGAAGCTCGGCTGAGCGAAATCCATTACGCCTCCGAGCCGCGCCGCCACGACCTGTTCCGTCGCCTCAACAGCGTGCCGGGCGGCGCCGCCGCGCTGGTCGGGATGCGCGCCGACCTGCTCGACCTTGTGAAAGGGGACCCGTCGTTCGCGATCGTCGACCGCGATCTGCTGCATCTGTTCGCCTCGTGGTTCAATCGCGGCTTTCTGGTGTTGCGTCGCGTCGACTGGTCGAGCCCGGCGGCGCTTCTCGAGAAGATCATCCGCTATGAGGCGGTGCACGAGATCGGCGACTGGGACGACTTGAGGCGGCGCATCGATCCGGCCGACCGGCGATGCTACGCCTTCTTCCATCCGAGGCTCATCGACGAGCCGTTGATCTTCGTCGAGGTCGCACTGACCGCGGCGCCGCCTTCGGCGATTGCGCCGCTGCTCGCCGAAAGGCGCGTCCATGTCGCGCCGGGCAAGGCGCGCGCGGCGACCTTCTATTCGATCTCCAATTGCCAGCAGGGTCTCGCCGGAGTGAGTTTCGGCGCCTTCCTGATCAAACAGGTGGTCGAGGAGATCCGGCGCGAACTGCCGGCGATCGAGACCTTCGTCACGCTCTCGCCGGTCCCGGGATTCCGCGCCTGGCTCGAAACGACCGAGGATCCAGCGGTCGCTGCCGCAAAGAGCGCCGCGATGCAACTGGCGGCGGAGGAGAATCCGCTCAACGCCGCCGGCGTCGCGGCGCGGCTGCGCGCGGCGATCGAGCCGCTCTCCGCCTACTATCTGATGAAAGCGCGCCGCCCGGACGGTCGGGTCATCGACCCGGTCGCCCGCTTCCATCTCGGCAATGGCGCAAGCCTCGAGCGGATAAACTGGGAAGGGGATCTCTCGCCCAAGGGACTCGCCGAATCCTTCGGGATCATGGTCAACTATCTCTACGACCTCGACGAGATCGAGCGCAACCATGAGGCCTTCGTCAACCGCGGGCAGATCGCCGCCTCGAGCGCGGTGCGGAAGCTTGTTCCGGCCGCCCCGTCGCGTCTGCGCGCGGCCTTGCCAGGCGCCTTGGCCGCGAACGGTTGAGCGGCGCAAGGCTGCGCTTTCCGCCTTCGGTTCGCGGGATTGAAATCCTGTGGAGAGTGACGACGCGCCTGCTGAGACGCGACGCAATCGAGCCGATCCGGATTATGATGACGCAATGACCACGACCGCCGAAGAGATCGCCGCCATTCGCATCGAACTCGTCGACACCGACCCGCCGATCTGGCGCGAGGTCGAGGTTCCGACCTCCATCTCGCTCGAGACCTTGCACGCCGTCATCCAGGCGGCGTTCGGATGGCGGAATTGCCATCTCTGGGAGTTTTCGCTCGGCAGGCGCCGCTATGGTCCGCCAAGCGACGACGACTGGAGAGAAGAGCCGCTCGTCGACGCAGGCAAGGTCCGGCTGGCGGACCTGCTTAGTCCGCGCAAGACCAAAATCGATTACATGTACGACTTTGGCGACAGCTGGGAGCATCGCCTGACCGTCTCCGATGTTCGCGCAGGCGATCCGGATTGTTCCTATCCTCGCTATGTCGCGGGCGAGCGCAACGGTCCGCCGGAGGATTGCGGCGGAATACCGGGCTTCTACGACAAGCTCGAGGCGGCGGCCGATCCGAGCCATCCGGACCATCGGGAGATCAAGAAATGGCTCCGCGGCTACGATGCGGAGACGATCGACGAAGCGTCCGTCAAGCGTGCGCTGGGACGCCTCACCAATCGCGCCGGGAAAGCCGGAACCCGGACAAAGAAATAGGCCTGACCCGCGGAGCGCTTCAAGGCCGCGCCTCGAGCACCATGTTGAACGGCGTCTCGGTCGCCTTGCGGACCGCGCTGAACCCGCCTTGCGTGATCGCCGACGAGAGCTTGGCGAAGCCGGCCTGCGCTCCGAACGCCGCGCCGACCGGCTGGTCGAGCGAGGTCGGGATGCAGACCATCGTCGAGCCCGCGTAGTACATCCGGCCGACCGGATTGAGATTGTCCTCGAGCCGGTCGCCCGCCTGAGGCTCGACGACCATCCAGCTTCCGTCGGGCTTCAGCGTCTGATGCACATGGCGCGCGGCGCCGACCGGATCGCCCATGTCGTGGAGGCAGTCGAAGAAGGTCACTAGGTCGAGGTCCTTGCCGGGAAAATCGCTCGCCGTTGCGACTTCGAATTTCGTATTCGCGGACGCGCCGTGCTGCTCGGCGTGCGCCCGCGCCTGCTTAACCGACGCCGGATGAAAGTCGTAACCGACAAACGTGGAATTCGGGAAAGCCTTCGCCATGAATATGGTCGAGAACCCGTGTCCGCAGCCGACATCGGCGACCGTCGCGCCGCGCTCGAGCTTCGACATCACGCCGTCGAGGGCCGGCAGCCACGACGCCACCAGATTGTGATGATAGCCGGTGCGGAAGAAGCGCCCCGTCGTGCAGAACAGGCACTGCGACTGATCGCCCCAGCCGACGCCCTTGCCGGAGCGAAACGCCGGCTCGACCAGCGCCTGGTTCTCCAGCATGACCGCGACCATGTCGAAGGCTGCCTGCAAATAGACCGGACTGTCAGGCTCGGCGAACACCATCGCCTGTTCGGGCGGAAGAGTGAACTTGCCCGAGGCGGGGTCGTATTCGAGATAGCCCGACGCCGCCTGTTGCGACAGCCACTCGCGCGCATAGCGCTCGGCGACCTTGGTCTTCGCCGCGAGCTCTCCGGGCGTCATGGGGCCATGCTCGTTGAGCGCCTTGTATAGCCCGAGCTTGTCGCCCATGCGCACCAGCGGCACGCTGAAAGCGCCGCCGATGTCGCCCAAAATCTTGTCCATGAACGCGCTGAGCTTGGTCTCGTCGACCATCGTTGTCTCCTCCTTGATTGTCCGAAGCGTCGGTTAACCAGATACGCAGCGAGGAGGGCGCGACCACGAATGATTCCGCACTCGGCTGCGGGCCTAATGAACAAACGATGCCGGCAACAGGATTTGCGCTATCCCGCGTTCAGCGGGACACAACTCGGCCGCGCCGTCAATAGGCGGAACTACACATCAATACCGCGGCGGGGACGTCAATCGTCTCCCTTGTCTCATTCACGCTTGGGGATCTCCAGCCCCCGTTTGACGGCGGGCCGCGCAAGGCCGCGCTCGAGCCAGGCGGGAACGTGCTTCAGTTCGCCGAAGCCGACCAGATCGCCCGCGCCGTAAAAGTTAACGAGATTGCGCACCCAGCCGAGCATCGAAACGTCGGCGATGGTGTAGTCGTCGCCCATGATCCAGCTTCGCTCGGCGAGCCGCGCCTCGATGACCGCGAGAATGCGCTTCGCCTCGTCGCGATAGCGGTGAAGCGGGCGCTTGTCCTCGATCTCGCGGCCGGCGAATTTGTGGAAAAATCCGACCTGGCCGAACATCGGGCCCATCGCCCCCATCTGGAAGAACAGCCACTGGATCGTCTCGTAGCGCCGCGCGGGATCGGCGGGGATGAGCTTGCCTGTCTTCTCGGCGAGATAGAGAAGGATCGCGCCCGATTCGAACAGGGGCAGCGGCTCGCCGCCCGGGCCTGAGGGATCGATGATCGCGGGGATCTTGCCATAAGGGTTGAGCGACAGGAACTCGGCCGTCTTCTGGTCGCCCTTGCCGAAGTCGACGAGATGCGGCTCGTAAGGCAAGCCGATCTCCTCGAGCATGATCGAGACCTTGACCCCGTTCGGCGTCGGCAGCGAATAGAGCTGGAGCCGGTCCGGATGCGCGGCCGGCCAGCGCCGGGTGATCGGAAAGGCGGAGAGATCGGTCATGCTTGATCCTGAAGGCGCCAGAGCCACCCGCCGCGATATCGGCAAGCCGGCGAAATCTCAAGCGGCGGAGAGAACCCGTCGCGCCGCCGGCGCTCGCTTTCTACTTGGTGCGGCGCGTTGTCGTTGAGCGCCGTTCGGGCGCGGAAACCCGATGCGCCGTTCGACCCATGGCCTTTACCGAATCGCCGCCGGCGCGGACTTGCGCCGCGCCGCCGCGAGCAGGACCGCGACCGCGCAGGAGGCGAGGCGGCTGATGAGAGAATCGGCGCGGCTCGTCAGGATGATCGGCACGCGCGCGCCGAGGACGATTCCCGCCGCTTCAGCCCCGGCGAGAAAAGAGAGGCTCTTCGCCAGCATATTGCCGGCCTCGAGGTCGGGAACCACCAGCACATTGGCGCGACCCGCGACCGGCGAGGCGATCTTCTTGATCGCCGCCGCCTCCGGACTGATGGCGTTGTCGAGCGCGAGAGGGCCGTCCAGCAGCGCGCCGGTGATCTGGCCGCGCTCCGCCATCTTGCACAAGGCGGCGGCCTCGATTGTCGAGGGCGCCTTGGACGTCACCGTCTCCATCGCGCTCAGGATCGCCACCCTCACTTCCGGGAAACCCATCGCGTGCGCCAAATCGATCGCGTTCTGGACGATGTCGACTTTTTCGTCGAGGTCGGGGGCGATATTGACCGCGGCGTCGGTGATGATGAGCAGGTCGGCGTGTCCGGGCACGTCCATGACGAAACAATGGCTGATCCGGCGACTGGTGCGAATGCCGGATTGTTTGGACACCACGGCGTTCATCAATTCGTCGGTGTGCAGGCTGCCCTTCATCAGCGCCTCGACCTTTCCGGCCGTTGCGAGCTCGACCGCCTTGGCGGCGGAGTCGATGACTGTGCTCCGATGGCGTGATGTCCACGGCGTCGATGTCGAGTCCCCCCTGCGAGGCGACGCTGCGGATGCGCTCGACCGGACCGACGAGAATGGGTTCGATCAGCCCCAGACGCTTCGCCTCCATGGCGCCGCGCAGCGACACGTCGTCGCATGGATGCGCGACGGCCACCTTGATCGTCCTCTCTTTCTGAGCGGCCGCGATCAGCTGATCATATTTGTCGCGCGCGCTCGACGACGCCTCACGCACGGCCGGCCCGGCGCGGCTGGCCTTTAGACCGCCGTGAACTGCTTCCACTTCGCTCGCCATCGTGCTTAGCCCACTCGACGCCGTGCTGGCATAGACCGATTCATTCGAACAATCTCCTGACCAAAGGGTCGAGACGGCGGGACGTTCGAGATGGGTCAATTCGCGCCGCCGCGCGCAGAGACAGGCGAGGCCCGCGCGCCCGCTTCAGCTCGGGGCCGCGGTCAGCCCACGAGCGGCAAGATTGTGGGAGCGAAAAACCCGAAGGCGACCAGCGCCGCGCCGATCGCGCCGAGCGCGCCGCCGAGCCAGACGAGCGCGGTGATCCCGGTGATGATCGCGGCCGAGGCGAGCACGATCGCGATCTGGGCAAGGCCGCTTCCGAGTTCGTAATGTTCGAGCCGGCGATTGGCGATTTCGCGCCTTTCGGTCGCCTCCTTCGCCCGCTCCTGGATCCTCTCCAGGCTGTCGTCTGGCGTTTTGGGATCGTTTTCAAATCGCTTAACCGTCGCCCTGAAGTCGGCAATTCCCTTCTCGAACGCCTCCTGAGCCTTGGGGTCGGCGACCGCGCTCTTCTGCGTTTCGAGCAGGCCCGCGGCGGTCTCGGCGACGGTCGAGCGGATCTTCTTGGCCTGATAGAAATTGAACAGGTCCGAGGCCTCGATGTTGTTTTCCGTCGACCGGTGCTCGGCGTTCTTGGCGCCGGCTTCGGCAAGCGCCAGCAGCAGCGCAAGAATGGCGATGATCAGCGCCACCGCCCGGCTTTTCTCTTTCGCTTCGACCGCGGACTCGCTGGCTTCGGACATGGTTTGCCCCTCTTCAAAGTCGTCGGCGGCGAATGCGGGCCGCGCACCCGCTATTTCGCCCGCCAGGAACGGACATGGCAAGGCCGCCGAGGTGGCCGGTTCACGGTGCCTGGCACCAAGGATGCGACGCGCAAGAGACGACGCGCAAGAGACGAAGAGCAACCCAACGTTACAACGCCCGTCACCTGATCGGCTATTATCGATCACAGGAGCAATTCGATGATCCCGTTGTCAGTGTCAGACGCTATCAAGTTGTTGGAGGAAATCCCCATTTGGAAGGCCGTGGCCGGACTGCCAAAGCGTGTCGCCGAGTTAGAGCGCATGGCGGCGCTTGAGACCGCGGCGTCAGCTGTGGCTGCTAAGCCCACAGGCAAGAGTGCCGTATTTGTGGAGCGACCATGAGGGTCATAAAGGAAATCCCCGACCCGGACTTTGCCTTCGCAGGAATGAAGGTCCACCAGATGCGCTGCGACGAATGCGGGGAGCAAACGACACGGACACTCGAGCCCGGCAAGGGCTACCGATGGCTCGCCCGTCCGTGATCGCGCAGACTCGCATACGCTCGGCGATTCAATCGGATGCGGAGCTATCCATGGAATCTGAAAACGGGCGTTGACATTTTCAGAAGACATTGACATGATGCGGAAATCGCGAAGCCGAGACCCCGTACGGCGAATTCGTCGGAACGTAGGCGACGGAACTGGGCCGCGGGCGCGGTCGCGGTTGCGCCCTTGAGAGCGACGAACGCGAGGTCGGAAGGCCGGAAGGAAAAGTCCGCTAAGGTTTTGAAATAACTCGTTTGGCGGAAGGAAAAATGACGCCCGCCGCCCCTTTCCGGCGCGCTTGACAAGGATTTTCAGGGCAAGACGCGCGTTTTCCGGCCAAAAAGGGCCGCTCTTCCGAGGCGCCATCAGACGCTGAGCGCCTCGCGTTCGCCGATCGCGTGGCTTTCCGGCGCGAGCCCCCGGGCCCGGGCGCCGACCCGCCAGCGCTCCCCCTCGCGGTCGAGCCGCACCAGATGATAGGCGGCCCGATAGCGCGGGTCGCGCGCGGCCGCGGCGGCGGAAGGCGCGCCGAGGACCGGAACCGCGCCCCCGACCGTGCGGGCCGCGCGAGAGGCAAGCGAACGGACGGCCTGCTGGTGGGTATGGCCGTGCAGAATCGCCTCGGCCCCGAAGTCGCGCACGACGCGCTGGAAGGCGGGCGCGTCCGAGAGGCCGCGCAGCGGCGGCGTGATCCCAGCGATCGGCGGGTGGTGGATGAGCACGACCCGCGCGAGGCCGCTGGCGCCGGTCTCGCGCAGGAGTTCGGCGAACGCCTCGAGCTGCGCCTTGCCGAGCCTGCCCGTCGCCATCAAAGGGCCTGTCGGCGCCGCCGAGCTCAGCCCGATGATCGCGATCTCCCGGCGAACGCGTAAGTAGGGATAGGCAGCCTTGACTCGTTGCGGGTCGTCCGAGGTCCAGGGCGCGAACGTCGCCTCGAGCAGCGGCATGGACGCCCGCACATAGGCGTCGTGATTGCCCGGCACGAAGCTGACGTCGGAGGCGTCTCCCAGCGTCTCCATCCAGAGCGCCGCGCGCTGGAACTCGGAGGCCATGCCGATATTGACCAGGTCGCCAGTGACGGCCACGTGATCGGGGCGCTGGGCGCGCAAGTCCGCGACCAGGCGCTTCAGCAGCGCCATGTCGTTGAGCCGTTCACGCCCGCGCTTCCAGTTGATGAACCCCATCACGCGCTTGAGCCGCAGGTCGGCGAAGCCTGGCATCGGCGCCGGGCTCAAGTGCGGGTCGGTGATATGGGCGATGGTGAAGCTCATCTTTGAAAATCGCCCTCATCCGGCGGCCCGCTTAAGACCGAGGCGGCGTAAAACCATTGACCGGGCGGCAATAAGATTGCTTGAACGGAAAGACAACCCCGGGGCGCTCGAGGCCCCGCCGGAGCGTCGGTGAAGCGCATGGCCCAGTCGGTTCGAGAAAGGCTGAAGCTGCGCCTCATACACTGGAGCTTCCTCCTGACCCGGCCGATGTCGCTCGGCGTGCGCGCGATCGTGATCGACGCCGACGATCATGTCTTCCTGGTCAGGCACGGCTATGTCTCGGGCTGGCATTTTCCCGGCGGCGGCGTCGAGGTAGGCGAGACCTGCCTCGAGTCGCTCAAGCGCGAACTCGAGGAAGAGGCGCAGATTGTGGTTGAAGGGCCGCCCGCTCTCCACGGCCTGTTCCTCAACACCCAATCCTCGCAGCGCGATCACATAGCCGTTTATGTGGTCCGGAGCTTCCGGGTCCTGGGCGAACGGCGCCCCGACTGGGAGATCGCGGAGGCTCGCTTCTTCCCGCGCCTCGGGCTGCCGGAAGAAACGACGAGGGCCACCCGGGCGAGGATCGCCGAGATCTTCGACGCCGCGCCGCTCTCCGAGCGCTGGTGAGGGCGAGGCGGATCGGGGCGCCCCCCGCGGGGTCGCAGCTTAACCTATTGCGTTGATTTCCCGCCCATTCGCCGCCCGTGAGGGCGATCCGTTAACGGGCGGGTAAGCACAGGGCCCGTTTGATGGCGCGGTGGACTTTTGGCGCTTCTGCGCTTAAAGAATCAGGTCGAATGCGGGGAGATCGATGAGTTCCATCATCCGGCGCGGGACCGCCGTTGGATTGGCCGCCGCGGCCTGCGCGCTTCTCGCGGCCTGCGACGATTCGGATCTCGCCCAGGGCCCGGGACGGTCCCAGCAGCCGATTTCCGCCGCCACGCTCGCGGAAATGGAGAAGCTCGACACCACCCCGTCCGCGCCGACGCTCATCCGGACCTACAAGAAGGAGGCTGAGCTCGAGATCTGGAAAATGAAGTCGAACGGGGAATACGCGCTGCTCAAGACCTATCCGATGTGCCGGTGGTCGGGACAGCTCGGTCCCAAGAAGCGCGAAGGCGACATGCAGGTGCCGGAGGGCTTCTATTCGATCGCTCCGGGGCAGATGAACCCAAATTCCCACTATTATCTGGCCTTCAACGTCGGCTATCCCAACGCCTACGACCGGTCTTATGGGCGCACCGGCGGCAATGTCATGGTCCACGGGGTCTGTTCGTCCGCCGGCTGCTTCTCGATGACCGACGAGCAGGTCGCCGATATCTATGCGATCGCTCGCGAATCCTTCCAAGGCGGCCAGCGCGAGATCCAGCTCCAGTCCTATCCGTTTCACATGACCGCCCAGAACATGGCGAAGTTCCGGCTCGATCCCAACATCGCTTTCTGGAAAAACCTGAAAGAAGGCGCTGATCATTTCGAGGTCACCAAGACCGAGCCGTCGGTCCTCGTTTGCGGCAAGCATTATGTTTTCGACGCGACCGCGAACGGCGAGGTGTCCGGCAGCGAACCGTGCCCCGCGCTCAAGCGCGACGATTCGGTCGAGACGGCGGTCGCCGAGAAGGAGAGCAAGGACGAAGCCAAGGTCGCCCAGTTGGTCGCGTCCGGCGTCAAGCCCATCCGCATCGTTTACGCCGACGGCGGGCAAAATCCGGTTTTCGCCGGCTACAAGGACACGAGCGACCCGGACGCCGTGGCGAATCCGCCGCAGGAGATCGTTCTCAACGACAGGGCGAAGCCCGCGCCGGCCGTGGTGAAGATCGCCGCGGCTGATGCGGAAAAGAAGCGCGCGACGAGCGTCGCGAGCGCGACGCCCGCACAGGTCGAGGCGGAGGCGGCGCAGCCCGCCCCGGTTACGGTCGCGGCCTTGCCGGCGCCGGCGAACCCATCGGGCGGGGTCCTCGGCGGCTTGACCGGCGGCGCCAAGAATGTCCAGCGATGGCTGCATCTCGGCGGCGAGCCCGCGCCCGCGCCGGTCGAAGCGGCCGCGACGGATTCCAGTCAGCCGATTCCACCCGCGCCGCTGCCGCCGCGCCGCGACCAGGAGGGGGTGCATATGGCCTCGCTCCATGCGGCCCCGACCCCGCCGACGCGTCCCAATCCCGCCGGACCTGCGGCCGATCCGGCGCAATAGCCGCGGGCTCACCCGGCGAGACGCGCGCGCCCCGTGTCGCCGATCCGGCCTGACAAGCGGGAAACCAGACGCGCCGCCTCCTCCGCATGGGCAAGCGCGCGAGTCGGCACGACCACGGGCGCGCCGTCCCGCCGCCACACGTAAATGAGGCCGCCGGCGTCCTCGGCCTCCTCACAGTCGGCGTAAGCGAGAAGCAGCGTGCGCCCGTCGGCGTCGAGCGACAGGCTTTCGTCGCCGAAGGTCGCCGTCAGCGCGCCTGCGGATTGAAGTTGAGCGATGGCGGCGCGGCCCTCCCGGCGGGCGCGGCGGATGCGCCAATGGGTCGCGAGCCGCTGGATCATGAACGCGGCTGCCGCCAGGATGAGCGCCATCTCTCCCGCCCGGCGGCTGATGAGGCCGGTCAACGCCAGCACCGAGGCGAAGACCATGATCAGCACAAAGGCGGTCAGCGGCGCCCAATGACTCGCGAGCAATCCGCCTTTAAGCGCCCTGCGCAACCCTGCGCGGGCGGCGGCGGCTTCCGCTTCGGCGGGCGCAAGGGTGAAAGCATAGGGACCGAATGAATCGGCCCCGCTGTCTGGCGTCATGGTTCGTCCGGGGCCTTGGCGGTGAGCGCCAGCGCATGCAGGCCGTCGGCGAATTCCGCGGTGAGAAGATCATGGACCAGACGGTGCCGCTCGACCCGGCTCCGGCCTTCGAACCTGGCCGACACCACCCGGACGCGATAGTGCGTGCCCCCGCCTTCGCGCGCGCCCGCGTGCCCCGCGTGACGGTCCGATTCGTCGACGACGTCGAGAGCGGCGGGATCGAGCGCCGATGTCAGGCGCGCGACAATTCTCTCTTGCATGATCAAGGCTTGAGCGCTCCTGTTAATGAGATCGCGACCCACCATATCCTATGCTGACCCCAGCGCTGAAGACTCCGGTTGAACGCCGGTTCGCGGGCGTTCCAATGGGTTGGAGCGTTTGGGACTTCGAGCGTTTGGGACTTGCCCCGCGGGGCCGGCGGTCATAAAGGTCATGGGATGGATTTGACCTCGCGTTTGTTCGACCGGATCCGGGTCAAGCCGGTCGAGCGCGCGCCCGAAAAGGCGCCGACGACTCCCTGCTCTTATCCCGGTTGCACGGGCGAGGGCGTGTTCCGCGCGCCCAAAGGCCGCGAACGGGAGGGCGAGTATTTCTCCTTCTGCCGCGATCACGTACGCGAATACAACGCTTCCTACGATTACTTTCGCGGCATGGACGACGCCTCGATGGCGAGGTTTCGGCAGGCCGACGCGGTCGGCCACCGTCCGACCTGGAAGCTCGGCGCGCGCGCCGCGGCGGCCGGCCAGCACCCGATCGACGAGTTGGTCTTTGCCGAGGCCCGCGCGGCGCGGCGGCGCGGAGCAAAAGGCAAGCCGCCGCAGAACGAACCCCCGCCCCGATACAACGCCCTGGCGGTCAAGGCTTTGATGACGCTCGAACTCGGCGCCGACGCCACGGCGCCGAAGATCAAGACGCGGTACAAGGACCTGGTCAAGCGCCATCATCCGGACGCCAACGGCGGCGATCGTTCGTCGGAAGACCGATTGCGCGAGATCATCCAGGCCTACAATTTCCTGCGCGCCAACAAGCTCGTCTGATTTGAAGGTCTGCCGCCGGCGTTAGAAGGCGCGGCGCGGCAAGACGGCGATCGTCGCCGCAGCCGGTTCAAGCCGAAGACAGCGGGAGGGCGTTCAAGGCGTGGGCGGCGGCGGCGCCTTTTTGCGCGCGCCCGGAATTCGGCTAAGAGAATGCCGCTCTCCTTTCCGCCTGCGGGGAGAGCGTGGAGGACCTATGAATTCGATAAAAGCTGTGGTGGGGGCTGAGCTTTCGCCCGGTCTGCCCGATACGCGCATCTCGGTCAGAAAAGCCTTCGGCATCGATTCCGACATGGAGGCGCCGGCCTACTCGCGGGCTGACGAGCATGTGCCGGATCTCGATCCCGACTACCTCTTCGACAGGGACACGACGCTCGCGATCCTCGCAGGCTTCGCCTACAACCGACGGGTGATGATCACCGGCTATCACGGCACCGGCAAGTCGACTCACATCGAGCAGACCGCCGCCCGCCTCAACTGGCCTTGCGTGCGCATCAACCTCGACAGCCACGTCTCGCGCATCGACCTCGTCGGCAAGGACGCGATCGTGCTCAAGGACGGCAAGCAGGTGACCGAGTTCCGCGACGGCATGCTGCCCTGGGCGATCCAGAACAATATCGCTTTGTGCTTCGACGAATATGACGCGGGCCGCCCGGACGTGATGTTCGTCATCCAGCGGGTGCTGGAGGTTTCCGGCCGCCTGACCCTGCTCGATCAGCGGCGCGTCATTCGGCCGCACCCGGCCTTCCGCATGTTCGCGACCGCCAACACGGTCGGCCTCGGGGACACGTCCGGCCTCTATCATGGCACGCAGCAGATCAATCAGGGCCAGATGGACCGCTGGTCGATCGTCGCCACGCTCAACTACCTGCCGCACGACAAGGAAGTCGACATCGTGCTCGCCAAGTCGCCCGCGCACCGGGCTCGCAAGGACGGGCGCGACATCATCAACAAGATGGTTCGCGTCGCCGACCTCACGCGCAACGCCTTCATCAACGGCGATCTGTCGACGGTGATGAGCCCGCGCACTGTCATCACCTGGGCGGAGAATGCGGAGATCTTCAAGGACATCGGTTTTGCTTTCCGCCTGACCTTCCTCAACAAGTGCGACGAGCTCGAGCGGGCGCTGGTCGCCGAGTTCTATCAGCGCTGCTTCGGCCAGGAATTGCCGGAGAGCGCGCTGAACGTCGCCTTAAGCTGAGGGCCTGGGGATAGCGATGGTGAAGAGCGCGGTCCGTGAGGAAACGAAGCGGCCGGGCGCGAAAGATCGCGACCTTTACTCCTGGGCGCTCCATCAAGCCGAACTCTTGCGCGCCGGCCGGCTGTCGGAAATCGACGCAGCGGCGATTGCGGAGGAAATCGACGACGTGGGCGCGGAGGAATACGACAAGCTCGAGAGCGCGCTGCGCGTGCTCATGCTGCATGTGCTCAAGTGGGATCATCAGCAAGACAGGCGCAGCCGCTCGTGGTCTCTTTCCGTTGTCGAACACCGGAAGCGGGTTCATCGGCAGCTTCGGAGAAGTCCAGGCCTCAAATCGCGACTGGATGAAGCGCTGGAAGACGCTTACGAAGACGCGCGGCTTGAAGCAGCGAGCGAGACCGGCCTGCCGCTAAGCGTCTTCCCCATGCGGCGGCCTTTCGACTATGCCGAGATCATGGAGCGCTCGATCGTCTGGCCGGGCGACGAAGAGTAGCGCAGATCCGATCCATGAGGGCGGCGAGCGCATGAGCGATGTTCTCGCGAAGCCATTGCGCCTGCTCGCCATCTCCGGCAGCCTGCGCCGCGGGTCCATCAACACGGCGGCGCTGGAGGCGCTGGCAAAGCTCGCGCCAGAGGGCGTCAAGATTCTCTGTCTACCGCGATCTCGCGACGCTGCCGCCGTTCAATCCTGACGACGACATCGAGGACAGGCCGAAGCCCGAGCCCGTCGCCACGCTGCGCGCGCTCGTCGATGGGAGCGATGCGCTCGTCATCGCGGCCCCGGAATACGCTCACGGACTCCCCGGCGCGCTGAAGAACGCGCTCGACTGGCTGGTGGCGAGCGAGACCTTCGCCGGCAAGCCAACCGCGCTCATCAATACGTCGCCCCGCGCCTTCCACGCGCAGGCCTCGTTGCGCGAGATCCTGTCCACGATGGCCGCGCGCCTTGTCCCTGAAGCCTTCGCCTCGATCTCGCTCACCGGAAAGGCCGTGACAGCGGCTGAAATTCTGGCCGATCCGGTTTGCGCGCGGCGGCTTGCGGAATGCCTGGACACGCTCGTCGCCGCGACGAGAACGGCATAGAGCCTGTCGTGCCGGGCGCCGCCGCCCCGGGGTTCGCGGGGACTGGCGCTTGCCGCGGCGGCAGCGCGCGCCGCCGGAGCCGACAGCACGCCCGTGCGCCGAAGAGGCGGGCCGCGGCTGCGTGAAGGACGGCGATCCTCGCCATGATCCTGGCTCGAAGGCCCTGCCTGGACTTTTGTACTAAGCTGCAGCCAGCCCGCGCGATGGGGCAGGCTTCATTCAACCCTGTCCCTGCTCGCGGCGCAGGAGAGGAGATCCATGTCCGGTTCCGACGATAGCCTTCTTGTCGGCGATCTTGTGGGAATAGCCGCGGTTCTTGTCCTTGTCCTCGCCAACGGATTCTTTGTCGCCGCCGAGTTCTCGCTGGTCGCCGTCCGCCGCAGCCGCGTCGCCGAACTCGTCTCGGAAAGGCGCCGGAACGCCGCCGCCCTGCAGCGCGCAACCGACAGCCTCGACGCCAATCTCGCGGCGACGCAGCTCGGCGTCACTATCTCCTCGCTCGCGCTCGGATGGATCGGCGAGCCGGCGCTCGCCCATCTGATCGAGCCTCTGCTCGTCTTCCTGCCGGGATCGGTCGCGCTTTTGGGTTCGCACGCGATCGCCGTCGCGCTGTCCTTCGTCGTCATCACGGCGCTGCACATCGTGATCGGGGAACTCACCCCGAAGAGTCTCGCGCTCCAGCAGAGCGAAGCCACGGCCCTTTGGGTCGTGCGCCCGCTGGCGGTCTTCCTCTTCCTCTTCCGTCCGGCGATCCTCACCCTCAACGGCCTCGGCAATCTCGTTCTGCGCGCGGTCGGCCTCAAGCCCGGCGCGACCGAAGAGTCGCTGCACTCGCCCGAGGAGCTGAAACTCCTCGTGCGCGCGAGTCAGGACGCCGGCATCCTTCACGAGGCGCAGGAGGAAGCGATGGTGAGGGTCCTCAACATCGGCGGGCGACGCATCGGCGACATCATGACGCCCCGGCCCGAGGTCGAATGGATCAACGCCGGCGACGACCACGAGAAAATTCTGCAGACGGTCCGCGCCAGCCGGCACGGACAGCTCCTCGTCGGCCGGGGAACCATCGACGAGCTTCTGGGCATGGTCGTCAAACGCGATCTGCTCGATCAGGCGCTCGACGGCCGGCCGCTCGATCCGCTCGCGGTGATAAGAGAGCCGCTCATCGTCCCGGAATCGACGCCGATCTTCAAGGTTTTCGAGCAGTTCAAGCGCGCCCCGGTCCGTCTCGCGCTGGTCCTCGACGAATATGGCGGCCTCGAAGGCATCGTCACCCAGACCGATCTTCTCGGAGCGATCGCCGGCGATTTGCCCGAGGTCGAAGGCGAGGAGCCCGACATCATCGAGCGGGAAGATGGCTCGCTCCTGATCGACGGCATGACGCCGGCCCCCGACGTTTTCGACCGGCTCGGGCTCAGGACAGTGGGGAACCGGGACTTCCACACCATCGCGGGCTTCGCGCTCGCGCACCTCGCGCATCTGCCGGAGGTCGGCGAGGCCTTTGTCTGGGAAGGCTGGCGCTTCGAGATCGTCGACATGGACGGCAACCGAATCGACAAGCTGCTGGTTCGGCCAAGCGGCGAGGAGCGGGGGCGCGTGAGACCGCCCTAGCTCCGCCCCCTCTTCGGCGCGCAGGGTGAGGGCGAACTTCTCGACCCTGCGCGAGACGAAACAGGCGCCGGAGGAAATGTCAGACCGCGGCCGCGCCCAACAGATCGCGCCAATGCTGAACCCGCTCTTTCAGCGCGCGCTCACGCCCGTAAGTGAGCTTCTCGAGATCGATCTCCTCGAGGATCCTGAAGGCGAAGCTTTCGGGCCCATGCGCGTTCCAGGCGGACTGAAGCGCCCGGTTCGTCTCGACGCCCTGCCTCAGCGCGAACGAGCGGCGGGTCCAGATCGTGGAAAGATCGGGCGCCGCGCCAACCCATTCTTCGCTGGTCGCCGCGCAGCGGACCGCATAGACGCCGGCCACGGCCTTGCGCTCCTTGTAGGCCGAAACGGCGGCCTTGCGTTCGCTTCGATCCATGGGCGCTGCCTTCTCCGTTTCTTGCGGGCGTAAGGGTGGGGATATTACGCCTGATATAAGGATAATATCACCCATAAACGCTAGCAAACGCCGGTCATCTTACCAGCGTTAAACTGGCGTTTGCGCACGTTTGTCCGCCTGCGCTCGCGTCCTGGTTGTCGAAGCCAGCCTTCATTGCGCGCCGCTGTCGCGGGCCGGTGAGAAGCCGGTTGCGCCGGCCCCGCTCTTCCGCCACATCAGCCTCATGAGCCACGACTCGGTTCTTATCGTCGACTTCGGCTCGCAGGTCACGCAGCTCATCGCACGGCGCGTGCGTGAGGCGGGCGTCTATTGCGAGATCCACCCGTTCTCGAAAGCGGGCGAGGCGTTCGCGCGGCTGAAGCCCGGGGCGGCGATCCTGTCAGGCGGACCGGCGTCGGTTCCGGAGCCGGGCAGTCCGCGCGCGCCTCAAGAGATCTTCAAGAGCGGAATTCCTATCCTCGCCATCTGCTACGGCCAGCAGACCTTGTGCGAGCAGCTCGGCGGCAAGGTCGAAAGCGGCCATGCGGCGGAATTCGGCCGGGCGGATGTCGAGATCCTCGAGTTCGTGCGCCTTGTTCGACGGCGTATGGCGGAAGGGGAGCCGCTATCCGGTGTGGATGAGCCATGGCGACCGCGTGACCCGCCTGCCCGAAGGCTTCCACGTCTACGCGGCGTCGGAGAATGCGCCCTACGCGGTCGCGGCCGACGAAAGGCGCCGCTACTACACGACGATGTTCCATCCCGAGGTGGCGCACACGCCCGACGGCGCGAAGCTCCTCGCCAATTTCCTGTTCAAGGTCGCCGGCCTCAAAGGCGACTGGACGATGGCGAGATTCCGCGAGGAGGAGATCGCCCGCATTCGCGCGCAGGTGGGCAAGTCGCGGGTGATCTGCGGCCTGTCGGGCGGCGTTGATTCCGCGGTGGCGGCGGTGTTGATCCACGAGGCGATCGGCGACCAGCTCGTCTGCGTGTTCGTCGATCATGGGCTCATGCGGCAAGGCGAGGCGGACCAGGTGGTGAACCTGTTCCGCGGCCATTTCAACATCCCGCTCGTTCATGTCGGCGCGTCGGACGCGTTCTTGCGGGCGCTCGAAGGGGTCGAGGACCCCGAGGCCAAGCGGAAGACGATCGGAAAATTGTTCATCGATGTTTTCGACGCCGAGGCGCGCCGCATCGCGGAAGACGGCAAAGGGCCGGTCGAATTTCTGGCGCAGGGCACGCTCTATCCCGACGTGATCGAAAGCGTGTCCTTTTCCGGAGGCCCGTCGGTCGACGATCAAGAGCCACCACAATGTCGGCGGCTTGCCCGAACGCATGCGCATGAAGCTCGTCGAACCGTTGCGCGAATTGTTCAAGGACGAGGTGCGCGCGCTCGGCCGCGAGCTTGGGCTGCCCGAGGCGTTCGTCGGCCGCCACCCGTTTCCGGGCCCTGGCCTCGCGGTCCGCTGCCCCGGGCCCGTTACCCGCGAGAAGCTCGAAATTCTGCGTGAGGCCGACGCGATCTTTCTCGACGAGATCCGCTCCGCCGGTCTCTACGACAAGATCTGGCAGGCCTTCGCTGTCCTGTTGCCGGTGCGGACGGTCGGCGTCATGGGCGACGGGCGCACTTATGACCATGTCTGCGCCTTGCGCGCGGTGACCTCGGTCGACGGCATGACCGCCGACTTCTATCCCTTCGACATGGCCTTCCTCGGGCGCGCCGCGACCCGCATCATCAACGAGGTCAAGGGAATCAACCGCGTTGTCTATGACGTAACTTCGAAGCCTCCGGGCACGATCGAGTGGGAATGATTCAAGCCCCTCCGGGGCATCGATCAGTCCGGCATTTGTCACATCCTGGGCGACGAGCGAGTTCACGGTCCTGGCGCTGGTCGGGCGGGTGGGCGAGACCACCCTCAACGCCTTCGCCGAACCGCAACACAGTCTATAAATATGCCGAACAGGTTCCCCACTGGCAGATCTTCGCGGGTGTCAATCTGCGTTCTGAGGCGCGCCAAACGCGCGTGAAGGGAGGACATACCGATGTGGAGAGCGATTCTTGCCGCGGCGATGCTGAGCGGCGCCACGCGTCCCGCGCTCGCTGGCGATTCCCTCGCCGAATTGACGAACGACATGCAGGAGCGGCGCGCGGGCGAGGCGGCGATCTGGGGCATGCCGGCGGTCAACTACGACCTCATGCTGCAGGAGATGCTGACCAGGACGAAGGGCAAGGTGAATCAGGTCATCTACTGGGGCAAGCCCCTCGACTGGCATAACCAGACGCTGACGCCGAACCCCGACACGCTCTATTTCATGGCGTTCCTCGACACCAGGGACGTCGGGCCGATCGTCATCGAGATCCCGCCCGCGGGGCCGGATGGCTCGCTCAGCGCCAACATCGCCGAGGAGCTTGTGCAATACATGGTCGGCGCCCGCGAGGACGCCACGGCCTGAGGACGCCGCGAATGGCCAATTCATGCGACGCCATCGTCATCGGCGCGGGTCCAGCCGGCCTCGCCGTCGCGGCGGCGCTCAAGGCCCGGGGTCTCGACGCCGCGATTCTTGAAAAGGCCGACGCGGTCGGCGCGGTCTGGCGGCGCCACTACGACCGCCTCCACCTGCATACGGATCGCGCGCGCTCCGCTCTCCCGGGCCTCAAGATCCCCGAGGCTTGCGGCCGCTACCCCTCACGCGCTCACGTCGTCGAATATCTCGAGGCCTATGCAAAGACATTCGCCCTGAAACCGGCGTTCAACGCGCCGGTTCGCGCAGTCCGGCGCGACGGACGGGCGTGGCGCGCGGAGGCGGGTGAGAACACGCGAACCGCTCCGATCGTGGTCGTCGCGACCGGATGGGCCGCCTACCCTCACGCACCGGCGTGGCCGGGCATGGAGACGTTCGGCGGGGAGGTCCTCCATTCGAGTCTTTATCGCAATCCGGCCCCTTTCGCCGGGAAACGCGCGCTGGTCATAGGCTACGGCAATTCGGGCGCCGAGATCGCGCTCGACCTCGCCGAAGCGGGGGTCGATGTGACGCTCGCCGTCCGCGGCCCGGTCAACGTCATCCCGCGCGAATTGTTCGGCGTCCCGATCCTCGCCTGGGGCCTCGCCGGCCGAGTGTTCCCCGCGCGGATCGCCGACATCATCAACGCGCCGCTGCTCCGGTTCGCCATCGGCCCCATCGAAACGCTCGGCCTCAAGCGCTCCGCCAAGGGCCCGCTACAGGCGATCGAGGAGGACGGGCGCGTTCCGCTCATCGACATCGGCACGCTCGATGCGATCCGCGACGGACGGATCGCGCTTCGCGGCGAGGTGACGAGCTTCGCGCCCGACGGCGTCGCCTTCAGGCAGTCGCCGCCCGAGCGCTTCGACGCGGTCATTCTCGCGACCGGCTTCCGCCCGGACCTGCGCGCGCTCCTGCCCGACGCCAAGAGCGTGCTGAACGCGACCGGAGCGCCGCTCGTCAGCGGCCGCGCGACCGCGGAGCCCGGCCTGTTCTTCTGCGGCGCCACTCCGTCTGCGATCGGCCAATTCCGGCAGATCGGCGTCGAGGCGCAACGCGATCGCCCAGGCCGCGCAATCGCTGCGCGCCGCGTGACGGGCGCACATCGGTGACCAGTCCGGCTGCAGGACAATTTCCGCTCGCCTGTCGCGAGTCGCGCCAAGCCTTCCGCCGGCCGAAATCCGGGCGCCGGTGAGGGAAGAAGATGTTTCTCCACCCTCGCCCTCGGTCACCCCTCCGGCACTCCGGCCTTGCGCATGGAGTTCGAGGAGGCGGCTGTCCGCCTGGCCCCCACTGCCTAAGCGCCGGATTGAGAAGCCCGGGTCGAGCGCGAGGCCGGCCTTGGTTTCGGACTGTGCTTCTTCCAGCCTGCCGAGATTTGCCAGCGCTGCCGCAAGGAAGAAACGCGTCAGCGGGATTGTTCGATTGTTCTCTATGGAGCGACGAAATAATGCGACGGCCTCCTCGTTGGCTCCAAGGGCCATCTTCGCGGCGCCCGCGAAATGAAGCCAGAGCCAGGCAAAACTGTCGCGCGGAGAGAGGCGTAGAGCCTCTTTTTCCTGCGCCTCGGTTTCTTCGGGGCGACCGACAAGAATCTTGGCCAGACCGATGTCTCCATGAGCTGTCGCCAGATTCGGGTCCAGCGCCAACGCCCTCTCGAGTTCCGCGATGCCTTGCTGCGAACGATTGGTCTGATTCAGGACGCCGCCCATGATCTCATGCGCCAGCGCATCGTCAGGTCTCAAAGACAGCACCTTGGCGATTGTCGTTTCGGCGGCGGCGAGGCGCGCGTCCCGGTCATCTGACAGATAGGCTCCGCCCACCGTATAGTCGACCCGCCCAACGCCGAGCAGAGCATCAAGATTGTTGGGATCCAGCGCCAGGCCGCGCTCAAAATAGCTGCGCGCCTGCGCCATATTTTCGGGATTGACGCCCTTGTTGAGCCATGCCTGTCCCTGAAAATAGAGGTCCATCGAATTGGGGGTCGGCGCTCTCTGCGACCGCCGCGCCTCGGCGGAGATGAGTTCCGCTCCAAGTTGATTGGCGAGACGGGCGACGATTTCGTCCTGCATTTGGAAAAGATCGGCTGCAGGCTTGTCGAAGCGATCGGCCCAAAGGTGCTCCCCGGTCTCTGCGTCGACAAGTTGGACATTGACCCGCACGCGGCCCGCGTCGCGCTGAACGGAGCCTTCAAGGACGTAGCGGACGCCAAGCTCCTTGCCGATGTTCCGGACATCGACGTTCTTGCCCTTGAAGGCGAAGGCGGTGTTGCGCGCGATCACAAAGGAGCCGCGAAGCCGCGAGAGGTCGGTGGTGAGGCTCTCGGTGACGCCATCGGCGAAATAATCCTGGGCGGGATCGTTTGAGAGATTGGCGAATGGCAGCACAACAATGGAGAGGCGCTTCGCCTCGGCCGGCGCCGCTTCGTTCGACGCGACCGGCGCTGGCGCCTTTGTCGAGACGCCCGCGAGCCGGCTCGCGTTGACGAGCCACCAGGCGCCGCCGGCCGTCACAATCAGCAAAGCAGCGATCCCTGCGGCGAGCAGGCCGGGCGATGGACGCCTTTTCGGAATGACCCGCTCCAGGACGCCGGCTTGGAGAGAATAGACCCGGACCGGCTCGTCGATGTTTTTTAGCCTCACCGGACCGAGATCACGGACCGAGACATCGAGTCTGCCCCTGACTTGACGATAGGCGTCCTCCGAAAGAGCGATTCCTCCCGGTTCGGCGAGGCCCTCCAGTCGCGCGGCGATGTTGAGGCCGTCTCCCATCAGATCGCCGTCCGCCTCCTCCACCACATCGCCGATATGAATACCGATGCGAAATTGAATACGCCGCTCTGGCGGCAAGCCGTGGTTTCGCTCGATCATGCCTTTCTGCACCTCGATGGCGCAGTGAACCGCGTCGACAACGCTACGAAATTCGACAATTGAGCCGTCGCCGGTCTGTTTGACGACACGGCCGTGGTGCACGGAAATGATCGGGTCGGTCAAATCGCTGCGGAGCGTCCGGAGACGCGCAAGGATCCGGTCCTCGTCGGCGCCGGCGAGGCGGCTGAAGCCAACGATGTCCGAGACAAAAATTGCGGCGAGCTTTCGGCTCTCGCTCATCGCGCCGCTCCGGGCCCGCGCCAGCCTACCACGTTCCCGCGCCCAAGCCGACTGGATCAGAAAGCGCGACGACGTTTCCGGGTGGGCCGGTCCAAAGCGCCGCCCCCTCACCGCCCGTGCAGCGCAAGCGCGATCTGCACGATCGCGGCGCCAAGCTCGAGCAGAATCAGAATGACGACCGCCGCTTCGAGCCGGGTCGCGCGGTCGGCGTCGATGATGTCGGTCAGGGCCTGCGCGGTGTCGCCGATCACTTCCAGCTTGCGCTTGAGCACGTCGGCGCGCTCGTGCAGCTCGTATTCGTCCGCGAGGCGCGCATAGAGGCGCTCGAGCTCGGGGTGGTCCCAGAGCACGTCCGGCTTTTCCTCGACCGCGACCCGGCCCGAGACGCGGTGCTGGGCGAGCAGCGCCTGGCCGATCAGCCGAAGCATCGCCCGCCTGCGGAACGGCGGCCGGCCGCTCGCCGCGAGCTTGGCCGCGAACGGCTCGATCACGTCGAACACCGCGTTCACCTCGCGCTCGTCGCGCGCCAGCGCCACGGTCTTGGCGAGCGCGTCGGCGATCACCAGAAAGCGCGGCGTCGACAGGTTCCTGATCTGGATCGGGCCCCCCGAGGCCTTCTGCTCGTCGCTGTCGGGCGCGATTTCGAGCACCGCCGTCTCGTCGTCGCCGAGCGCTCTCACGCCGCTGACCCGCGACCGGAGCTTCGCCAGCAGGTCCTCTTCCTCGAGCGGGGTCAGGCCGACCATCACCGCGACGCCGAAGCGGAACAGCGCCGCCATGCCCCTTTCGCCCACCCGGAAGGCGAGCGGCAGTTGCGCGATCATGTCGGGCCGCTCGAGGCCGGCGGTGTCGATGCGCTCGCCGACGATGAGCGCGCGCGCCGTGAGCCGGGTTGGAGCCGTAGCGGGCGGGACATCGGTCATGGCCGGAAAATACGCGGGGGCGCGCGGAGGCGCCAGCCGCCAGCGGCGGGCCCCTGTTCCGGCCGGCCCTTTGCCGCTAACCTTGAGACCAAGCGCGGGCGCCAGCCGGCGTCAACCTCAGCATTCGGGATGCCGCATGAACGAGACGAGCAAAGAGCGCTGGCGCCTCGACGGCGTCCGGGTCGTCCACTCCGACGAACTCGACATCAACACGGCCCAGACGCCAGGCATGAATCGCGCCGCCGCGATCACCCGCGCCCGCGCGGGCGCGGAGAAACTGTGGGCCGGGACGGTCGTCATCCATCCGAAGGCGAAGACCGGGGCGCATCATCACGGGGCCGTCGAGAGCGTCATCTATGTGGTGAGCGGGCGCGCCCGGATGCGCTGGGGCGACCGGCTCGAATTCGTCGCCGAGGCCGGTCCCGGCGATTTCATCTATGTGCCGCCCTACGTCCCTCATCAGGAGATCAACGCGCGCGACGACGAGCCGCTCTCCTGCGTCCTGGTGCGCAGCGGACAGGAGCCGGTGGTGGTCAATCTCGATCTGCCGAATGTCGAGCCCAATCCGGAGACGGTCGAGTGGGTCGACGACATTCATCCGTCGCGGCGGAGCTAAGCGCGGGCGTCGATGCGGCGCTACGGGCGACCCCGCCTGACGGCGAGGAGCCCGCGGCTTGCTCAGACCAGCGGCGCTTCGTCTCGCTGCTGGCCGCCGACCGTCGCCATGTAGCTTGCCGAGAAGGCGCCGACCAGAAGCGAGATGAACGCCCAGAGAGCCACATAGACTCCGGTCTTGCGAGCGGCGTCCGCGGCCTGCTTGGCCTTGTCCACCGCCTGAGCCTTTGCGCTCTTGGCCTCGTTGAACACGTCGGCGACCCGCTTCTCGGCGTCCGGCTGGCTCATTCCCGTCCGGCTGGCCACGAGCTGAGCGAGATAGGCCTTGTCCGGCGCGGGAAGATCGCCGGAATCTAGCGCGCGCGCCAGGATGCGCCCGGCCTCGGCTTGCGCAGACGCCTGATCGCCTTGAGGCGGGTGATCGCTGCGCAACAGCATGTCGGAGAAATAGGCGGTCGGATCGCCTATCGCCGAGGCCGCCTGCCCGGCCGCCGCGCCGGCGGCCTGTCCGACCGCCTCTGTCGCTGCGCCCGCCAAACGGGCCGCTCCGCTCGCCGCGGAGCTTGCGGCGCCCGCGATAAGGACAGCGGAAATCACCGCCCCGACAGCCCAGACGAGCAGCCCATGCGCCGTATCGCGAAAATACACCTCGTCAGTGTGCGCGCCCGACCATCGGATCCGAAGCCGTCCAGCCACGTAGCCGCCAACGCCGCAGGCGAAAAGCTGCACTGCGATGAACCACGCCCCGGCAAGCACGCCGAATGTCGTCACGGAAGGATTGTGGCTCGACCACGGAGAGACCGAGACAAGGCCGATCCCCGCTCCCAGCGTCACCAAAATGAGGGTAAACGCGGAGGCGACGAATGCGCCCGCGATCACCGCCGCCCAGGACACGGCGGAGGAACTGTCCTCGGCTTCCACGCTCGACAGCGGAGCCTGGGCTACGATGACTTCGTCGATCATGGTCTGAACCTCTGCTCGCCGGACGAAATGAACGACCCGGGCGGCGCCGAAAAAGGCGCCGGGTCTCTAGTGGTAAAGAAGCGCGATGAGGATGATGATCGGGATCGGCACGCCGAGAAGCCAAAGCAAGATTGAACGCCCCACTTGATTTCTCCTTGATGCAAAAGGCCCAGAGACGGGTGATAACTTTGGCGGCGTCAACTTGTTCCACCGTCAGCGCCATTTCATTGACGCGCGATCGGCTCGGCCGGGCGGGCCGCGCAACGAGGGCCGGGAAAGGTTGGTTCGCCTCAACGCGTCCACGCGGACGCCGTCAAGCGAGGCGCCGGGGATAGCTCAATCGGATCAATCTGTTGTTGCTTGGCGGGTCGAGACTGACCGCCGCCCGCGCCTGCCCACTGCGCGCAGGACCACCCCGCGGCGCGAGACGCCTGGTTCAGGTTCAGCGCCGCTTATCGCCGCAGCACCGGATGCGCCTCTCGCGCCTGCCAGCCTACGCGTTCGAGCTCGGGCACAAGATGCTCCTCGAGCGGAAAGCCGACGCAGAGATAGGCGATGAAGGTCCAGGCGGAGGGAACATCGAGGTCGTCCGCCATTCGCCCCGGGTCGAGGATCGAGACCCAGCCCAGCCCGAGCCCCCGGGCGCGCGCGGCGAGCCAGAACGTATGCAGCGCGCAAACGGTCGAATAGCGGCGCGCCTCCGGCATGGTGCGCGCGCCGAGCCCGTGGCCCTGCGCGGTCGCCTCGTCGCAAAAGACCGCGATCTGGACCGGCGCGTCGCGAAGCCCCGCGAGCTTGAGCCTGGCGTAGAGCGCCGCCCGTTCGCCGCTCAGGGCCGCGAGCGCCTCGCGATTGGCGGCCTCGAAATTGGCCCTGATCGCGGCGCGCCGCCCCTCGTCGTCGACGCGCACGAATCGCGTCGGCTGGCAATTTCCCACCGAAGGCGCGAGCGCCGCGAGATCGAACAGTTCGGCGAGCGTCGCCTCGTCGGGCGCTTCCTGGCTGCGGAAATGGCGCACGTCGCGCCGCCAGGCGAGAAGCTCGGCGAAGCTCGCCCGGAAGGCGGCGTCGAAGCCGGGCGGTTCGCTCAGGGCATGGGCCAGTTTCGCCATCGCCGCTTCCCTGTCCCCGAACGCCGTTCCCGCCGCCTCTGGCATAACGCGCGAGCGAGCGCGTCCGCAAAGAGAATATCGCGTTTTTTAGCCTTGCGCCCTCCGTCTCGCGCGGCGGCCGGGGCATATCGGGGCGCGATGAGCGGGCGCGGGAAAAAGTAAAATCTCCCTGCGGCGCACGCTTTTTTGGTCAGTCATAAAATTGGCGATCGAGGGGACTAAGAGGCTGCGCCCCGCGACATCCGGGAAGATGTTCGAATCCGCTCGGGGGCTCATCAACGACGGAGGTGAACCGCATGAAGATCGTCGTCATCGGCGGAACGGGCCTCATCGGCTCGAAGACCGTCGCCATTCTGCGCCAGCGCGGCCACGAGGTCCTCGCCGCCTCGCCCAACAGCGGCGTCAACACCCTCACCGGCGAGGGGCTCAAGCAAGCCCTGGCCGGCGCCGCAGCGGTGGTCGATCTCGCCAATTCGCCTTCATTTGAAGACAAGGCGGTCATGGATTTCTTCGAGGCTTCCGAGCGCCACCTTCTCCCCGCGGAGAAAGACGCCGGCGTCCGGCATCACGTCGCGCTCTCCATCGTCGCAATCGACCGGACCGACAACGGCTATTTCCGCGCCAAGCTCGCCCAGGAGACACTGGTCCGGGCCTCCGGCGTCCCCTACACCATTGTCCGTTCGACCCAGTTCATGGAATTCCTTCGCGGGATCGCCGATTCGAGTACGGAGGGAAACAAAGTGCGGATTCCGCCCGTCCTGTTCCAGCCGATCGCGGCGGACGACGTCGCCGCCTTCGTCGCCGAGGCCGCGCTCGCTCAGCCCCGAAACGGCGTCGTCGAGATCGCCGGCCCGGAACGGGCGCCGTTCAACGAGATCATCGCCCGCTACCTCAAGGCGGTTCGCGATCCACGTGAGGTGGTGAGCGACCCAAAGGCCAGATACTGGGGCGGCCAGGTCGAGGAAACCTCGCTCGTGCCGCTCGGCGAAGCGCGCCTCGGCCGCATCGGTCTCGACGACTGGCTGCGCCGGTCGCAGGCTGCGGCCTGATCCAGGCGACCGTAGGTAGTTTTGCCAATTGCGCGGACCGCCCAAGACTGGAAAGACAGCGCGTCCGGGACACATGGCTTCGCCACCAGGCCCCGTCGCCGGACTTGTGACCTCTTAGCGTGCGCGGCGTCACTCCCTCCCGCGCACGCTTTTTCTCCGATCGTCTTCCTGATCCTCGCCCGGCGCCGCTGCGCCTGCCGGCGCGCCTGAGGTTTGCCCGGGCGATCCACACCTGCCGCGCGTTCTGCGCCGGAGACCGGTCTCCGCTTTTCGGCAATCCCGGCTGGGAGCGGGCGCCCACACCCCGGAACGTCCTCCAAGTCCGTCCCGGAATATGATGTTTATCTTGATATTACAACATGTTATGCCTACAATCGAAAACAAAGTACTTTTCGTAAATCAGAAATCATGGTACAATCTCCTTATTTCGCCGTTTGCGGCAAGGAGAAGCCCCGATGACCGACGATCCCCAATCCGCCCCACCGGCCGCGGCCGGCGTTCGAGACCAGCGCCGGGCGCGGCGCGATGGCAGAATTGCGCGGCGGGAGCGCTTTTTCGAGTTCCTGATCTCGGGCCATACCTACGCCCAGATCGCGAGAATGGCGCAAACCAGCATCGCGACGGTCCGGCGCGACGTCGATCGCGCGCTCGCCGAACGGCGGCTCGACGCGCCCGAGCGCTTCACCCGCATACAGATCGCCCGGCTCCAGAAGGCGTTGAAGCTCGCGGAAGCGGCGATCGAGCTTGGCGAACTCAAGGCGATCGGCATCTATTTGCGGGCCGTCGCCGCGCTCGACCGCTATCATGAACTGGCGGCCGCTCCTCCGCCATCCCGGCGGGCCAAAGCCCCGCCGCTCGCCCTGCCCGCGCCCCCGAAGGCGCTCACCTTCGCCACGCCCGAAAACCGCGGCGAACCGGCCCCGGTCGATGAGGCGGGGAGAGACGGCGAAGCGAGATTAGAGTCCCTTCTCCACGCATAGTCAGTCGCGACGGGCGTCCGACGACGCCCCCATTCGGGGAGACGATCAGGATCAGGGCCGGGCAGGCTGCGGGCGGCGAACGGATTTGCCCCGGGTCCGGTTCCCGCTTGGCCTGCGATCGGACCGGATTCGGCGCCGCCGCCCCAACGGGATATTCGATATTATATTCAATATATCAAATAATTACTATGATATATTGAGAATTTGGATGCGCCGGAGATTGGCAGAAACGCGATTCCCGTTGCAGAAAAAGAAGGTTAAGCCCTTGAAATCGCTTGACCGCGCGCAGAATTGCACGCCCTTGCCGAAAAGCCCCGCCGGTCAGGAGTCCGCGCCAACCCATTGTCATCCCACGGTTTTGGAAGGGTGACACCGGCAACCTCATTGACATCGGGCGATCCGCGGGGTCGAAATCGCGTCGATCGCCGTCCGCGAGACAGGTCCAAAGTTTGGGTTCGCCCCTCCTCCATCGCGCAAACTGCCGCCGCCCGGCCACGATCGGGATTGCCTTCGCGGTCGCGATGGCGAGCTTCGCGAGCCAGGCCTTGGCCGACCCGATAAGCCCTGCCGCTTCCCCCTCGAACCCGTCCGAGCCCGCCACGGCCACGGCCGTCCCATCCGGCCTTTCGAGCCTGCCCGATCCGGGCCTCCTTGCCGCGCCACGGCTCTCCGGGCCGCAAGTCCGCGCCCAGGCGCCGGGCCCGTCCGGGCTCCTGGACCTCAAAGGCCCGAACCTGTTGGGCGACCTCGGGGGCTTGAGGCCGGCCTTGGGCGCCTACGGCGTCACCCTCGCCATCCTCGAGAACGTCGAGACGTTCGGCAATCTCTCGGGCGGCGTCAAACAGGGCTTCGAGGTCAACGGCCTCACCACCGTCACACTGGAAATGGACACCGGAAAGGCGTTCGGGCTTAAGGGCGGCACGCTGAACGCAAGCGGCCTCGAATATTGGGGCGGAAACCTCAGCGCAGACAATCTCCTGGTCGTGCAGACCCTGACCGACATCGATGCGCCGGTCGGGGTCCGGCTGTGGGAGCTCTGGTATCGGCAGAAATTCGGAGACAAATTCGACCTGAAAGTCGGCGAGCAGAGCCTCGACGAGGAATTCACCATCAGCCCGACCGCCAACACCGTCTTCATCAACAGCGTGTCCGGCTGGCCCGCCCTGCCCGCGAGCAATCTGCCCGGCGGCGGCCCCGCCTATCCGCTCGCGGGCCTAGGCGTCCGCGCTCGGGCGCAATTGACCGACAGCCTGACCGTGCTCGCCGGCGTGTTCAACGGCAGCCCGATCCCGCTCGGCTCGCCCAATACGCCGGCGAGCAATCCCCACGGCGTGAGCTTCCCGCTCGGCGCCGGCGCGCTCGCCATCGCCGAACTGCAATATGCGCTGGGCTCCGGCGCGGCGGGGAAGGCGGACGGACCGCTGCCGGGCGTTTACAAGATCGGCGCCTGGTACGACGGCGCCAGGTTCAGCGACCTCGAAACCGGCGCCGCAGGCTTGCCCCTCGCCAACCCGTTGAGCAACGGGATTCCCGCGGCGCATCACGGCGATGTCTCGCTCTACGGGGTCGCGGACCAGATGGTCTGGCGTTCGAAGGACAATTCCAGCCGCAGCCTGAACCTGTTCGTGCGTCCGATGTTCACGCCGTACCAGGACCGCAACCTCGTCGGCGCCAGCGTCAACGCAGGCTTCGCCCTGCACGCCCCCCTGCCCGGCCGCGACAACGACAGCTTCGGCGTCGAGATGGGAACCGCCTGGGCCAGCCGCGGGGCGTCTGGCTTCGACCGGCAAATGCAGGTCTTGCAGCCCTCGGTCTATACCCCCGTTCGCGGCGCCGAGACTTTCCTGGAGGCGACCTATCAGTTCCAGGCCTTGCCCTCGTGGCAGATCCAGCCCGACGTCCAGTACTTCATCAATCCCGGCATGGGAATCGCCAACCCCGACGCTCCAACCCAGCGGATCAGGAACGAATTCGTCGTCGGCCTGCGCACGAACATCACGTTCTGACGCACGGCGGCGCGTCACGGCTTCCGCGCCCACGCGCCGACCAGGCGAGGCCAGTAGGCGACGGATTGGCCCTTCTCGATTGCTTCGTTGCGCAGCCTGTCCGCCAGCGTGTCGATCCCCACCTCCTCGGCCGTGGCGATTTTCGCCTTCTCCATGACCGGCAGGAGGCTTCGCGCCAGACCGGCGATCACGGCGTAGGGGGAAGGATCGAAGCCGCTCGTCACAGTCTGGCCCGCGACCATCTCTGGGCGAGGGAGCCCGGCGTTCATGAATATGTCCGGAAGTCTGGGCCCCATTTCCCGCTGGGCGCCGGCCGCCCCGAAGGCGTCGTACACCCACGTCAACGCCCGAGTCATGAGCGCGGGCGAATCCGCCGGCAGAAACGTGGACATGTCCATTTCCTGAAACGCGATCACGCCCCCGCTCCGCAAATGCGAGGACAGGCCCCGGAGCGTTTTGGAGGGCTCGGGCAGATAGAGCAGGATCAGCCTGCCGATGATTGCGTCGAGAGTCCTGTCAGGCTCGAAGGCGGAAATGTCGGCCGCGGCGAAGGTTGCGTTCTCGATCCCCAGGCCTTTCGCCCGCCGGCGCGCCGTTTCGAGCGACTCCTCGCCACGGTCGATTCCGACCACGTAGCCGCTTGGCCCAACCATTCGAGCGGCGAGAAAGGAAACGTCGCCAGGGCCGCAGCCGAGGTCGAGGACATGCATCCCGGCGCAAATTCCAGCGTGACGCAGAACGTCCTCGGTGAGGCGCGCGAACATTTTCGCCTGGGTGGCGAGCCTGCGCTCCTCTTCGCTCGTGTAGCCGAGCGCGTAGTCGCTTGCTCCGCCCATGAGACCCATCCCACCGAACGCACGACGAGGTTCGATAGCGCGGTCGACGGCGGAGCGCTACGGGTAGAAACCCCTATGTCACGCCGAGCTTGCGCTGCAGACTGGTCGAAGAGGTCGTGTACTGGAAGGTCAGTTTCTTGTCCGGATAGACATAGCGATGCGCGCGCTGGGCGGCGAGCGTCGCTTCATGAAAGCCCGACAGAATGAGCTTGAGCTTGCCTGGATAGGTGTTGATGTCGCCGATGGCGAAAATGCCGGGAACGCTGGTCTCGAATGTCGCGGTGTCCACGGGGATCAGGTTCTCGTTGAGGTTGATTCCCCAGTTGGCGATCGGGCCGAGCTTCATGGTGAGGCCGAAGAACGGCAGCAAGTCGTCGCAGGGGTGATCGTAGTGCTCGCCGTTCTCGCGGCGGATGGTGAGCGATGAGAGCTGGCCGCCCTCGCCCTTGACCCCCGTCACCTGGCCAAGCACGAACTCCATGTCGCCGGAATTGACGAGTTCGCGCATGGCGTTGACCGAATGGGGCGCCGCGCGGAACGCGTCGCGGCGGTGAACGAGGGTGATGCGGTCGGCGACGGGATGGAGGTTCAGCGCCCAGTCGAGCGCCGAATCGCCGCCGCCCACGATAACCACGCGTCTCCCCTTGAAATGGTCCATCTTGCGAACGGAATAGAAGACGCTTCTGTTCTCATAGGCGTCGAGGCCCGGAATCGGCGGCTTCTTCGGCTGGAACGACCCCCCGCCCGCGGCGACGAACACGGACTTGGCCTCGATCGCCTTGTCGTTGTCGGTGGCGATGCGGAACAGCGGCTTTTCGGGCGTTCCGAGAACCTCCACGCCTTCAACCATCTCGCCGAGGTGAAACTTCGGCCCGAACGGATGAATCTGCTTCATCAGGTTGTCGACCAGCTCCTGTCCGTTGATCACCGGAAAGCCGGGGATGTCGTAGATCGGCTTCTCCGGATAGAGCTCGGCGCATTGGCCGCCCGGTTTCGGCAGGATGTCGATCAGATGCGCCTTGATGTCGAGCAGGCCGAGTTCGAACACCGCAAACAGGCCGATCGGCCCCGCGCCAACGATCGCGACATCGGCGGAAAGATGGTCCATGCAGGTTCCTTCGTTCTTAACCTTGTTTGGTAGGCGTGGTCACGGTGAGGCCGTCCAGCGCCTCGCTGACCTTGATCTGGCAGGACAGCCTCGAGTTGGGACGCACCTCGAAGGCGAAATCGAGCATGTCCTCCTCCATCTGCGACGCCTTACCCGTGGCCTCCACCCACTCCTCCGAGACATAGACGTGGCAGGTTGCGCAGGCGCAAGCCCCACCGCACTCGGCCTCGATGCCAGGAATGGAATTGCGCAGCGCCGTCTCCATCACCGTCGCGCCGACCTCCGCCTCGACCGAGCGCGACTGTCCGGATGCGTCAACGTAGGTGATCTTGGCCATTGAACAGAATTTTTCCTTTAGAAGCGGCGTTATCGCGCTCCGCCATGTGAATTCGCTGGAGTCCCGTGGCGCGCCTACATAAACCAAGCGCGGCGGCAAGCAAGCGCGGGCTCGTCGAAAGGGGTCCCGATATCGCGTTGGTCTAGCGGCGCCCTTGGGCGGATGGCGCCCAATTCCTCGCGCCCGATCTCCCGAGCGCGGTCTGCGCCAAATGGCCAGTTGCCCGGCCCAAGTCAAATATCGTGAGTTTGATATATGTTGCGGCGGCGGCCTAAGTCAGATACCCCCGCGAAATCAAAGGAATCCAGGCAGGCTTGCATAAGTCCGCTCGCTTAGCCCCGCAGGCGCTCGATTTCGGCGAGCGCCTCGGCGACCGCCGAGAGGAGCGCGTCGACCGCGCGCGCTTCCGCCGAACCCTGGTCGCCGGGCGCCGAGGCCAACTCCTCGATTCGCCTCGCCGCGCTCGCGACACGACCTGCGCCGACGGCAAGGGCCGAGCCGCGAAGCGTGTGAGCGATTTTCGTCCTTGCTTCGAATGACAACCGCTCGGACCCGGACAGCCTAGCGGTCAACGCCCGAGCCTGCAGCCGGAAAAGCCCGAGCAGCTCGGCCTCGAGCTCGCGATCGCCGAGGCATTGGCGTGCCAGATGAACAAGATCAAGTGGAGGATCGAACCTGGCCGAACTCTCTTGCATGGCGCCTGATCCACAGCCGGCCGCCGGAGGGGCGGCGCCCTAATGGGCTGAACACTCTGGAAAAACATGGTAATCGAAGCGTTAACGACGTTTGCAAGTCCTGGGGTCGCCGCAGTTTCCATCCTTGAGGCTCGGCAGTAGACTGCAACGTGGTTAATGAGAGGCGTTTGGTTGGTGGCGGCGAGCCGGGGGAAGCGCCTGGCGCGCGAGCCGGTCATTTTCAAAGATCGGCGCCGATGGAGTGAGGCGGACGCGATGGCAAAGCAAAACTCGGCGACCGATCCGGTTTCGGCCGCGATGTCGGCGATCGAAAGCGCCTTGAATCTGACCGACGACGAGGCCGGCATGGCCTCGGAGGAGAGCGTGTCGCCACCCCAGCTCGCTCCCGCGAAGCCGACGGCCACGACTCCTGTTCTCAAGCCGAGCCCAGTGGCCGGCGATGCGCCGGCGCTCCTTCGGGCGGGATCGCCTCCCTCGGGCCTCGCTGAGAGCGAGCCGAAACCGGCGATTTCCGCAACCGCGCCAGCAAACGACGACCGCGAGAACGTCGGCGCGATCTTGCAGGCGATGAATGCTCGCCCGGCGAGCCGGTCTCCCTTCATACTCGCGCTGATTGCCTCGCTCCTGTGGGTCGCGGTCTGTGCTCTCTACGCCTATGTCTCGCTTTGGCCTTCGGCCCCGCGGAGACCCGCCGAGCTGCTGCTACGACCCGAGACGCCGCTATTCTTGTTGGCGGCGCTTGGGCCGATCATTTTCATGTTCGCGTTCGCGGCCCTCTCCCGGCGGCTGCGCGAACTGCGCCAATCGGCGCGTGCGATCTCCGAGGTTGCGGTGCGTCTGGCCGAACCCGAGACAATGGCGGGTGAACATGTGGCGAACCTCTCCCAGGCGATCCGTCGCGAGCTCACCTCGATGGGCGATGGCGTCGAACGAGCGCTTGCCCGCGCCTCGGAGCTCGAGACTCGCCTGCGATCCGAGGTTTCGACGCTCGAGCGTTCCTATTCCGACAACGAGCGCAAGATCCGCCTGCTCATCGCCGAGATGGCCGATCAGCGCGAGTTGATCGTGACCGGCGGAAGTCGGGTCCGCGACGCCATCGCGACAGCTCACGACGGCATCGCCAAGGACCTTGAGATTGCCGGCGGCAATCTGAGCGAGCGACTTACTGACGCCGGCCAAAGACTGACCGCGTCTCTCGGCGCGGCGTCGGACGACATCGCCGCAGCGATGGACCGCACGGGCTCCGCGACCCTCGAGCACATCGTCGCCGAGGGGGCGCGGATGAGCGTATCCATCGCCGCCGTCGGCGAGAGCCTGGCCGAACGACTCGGCGCTACGAGCCAGAAGGCGGCGGGCGACATCCTCGCGCGCGTGGGCGAAGTCGACAACCGCCTGAAGGCCGTCGGCGACACTCTGCTCACGCGCCTGGGCGAGCGCGGCGACGATTTGATCGAACGCATCCAGACTTCCCAGGACTCGGTCGTCGAGGCGATCGACGCGCACGGCGAGCGAGTGGCGACCCGTCTTGCGGACGCGTCGGAATTCGCTCGGAGCGCTGTCGGCGCCCACGCCGACGATGTGGTCGGCCGCATCAACGGAAGCAGCTCGCGAGCCGTCGAAGCGATCAGGGGACACGGGGACTCGATCGCCGATCGACTCGCCGAAGCCTCGCTCGCGCTGTCCGGCGCATTTGGCGCCCACGCCGACAACGTCGTCGGCCGCATCAACGCCAGCAGCGCCGAAACGCTTGAGGCCATTCGCTCCCACGGCGACGCTGTCACGGTTCGCTTATCCGAGGCTGCCGCTTCAGCGAGCAACGCCCTCGCCGCCCATGCGGACACTGTTGTGAGCCGCATTTCCATGAGCAGCGGCGAGGCGGCGCAGACGCTGCAAGTCCATGGCGATCTCCTCGCGGCGCGCCTTTCCGAGGCGGCCGAAACAATCAACGCGCAGGGCGAATCGGTCGCCGCCCAGCTCGCCGGCGCGTCGATCGCGATGAGCGGCGCCGTCTCGGCCTACTCGGACGAGTTTGTCAACCGCGTCGGCGCCACCGGGACGCAGACAGTTGAGGCGATCCGCGCCCAGACCGACTCGGTCACCGACCAACTCGCCCAGTCCCTAGCGGCGACGCGTGGTGCCGTCGCCGCCTACTCAAGCGAGGTCGTCACGCGCACGAACGCGAGCGGCGCTGAGACCGTCGAAGCGATTCGCGCTCAAGGGGCCTCCGTCGCCGACCAACTCACGCAATCGCTAGCGACGACGCGCAGCGCGGTCTCTGAATACGCGAATGAGATCGTCGCTCGCGTAAATGCAAGCGGCGCCGAGACGGTCAACGCGATCCGTTTCCACGGCGATTCCGTCGCTGGTCAGCTTACCGACGCCTCGGCGGCGACGCGCGCCGCCGCCTCCGAGTACACGGATGAGCTCGTCGCTCGCCTTGGCGCAACCGGCGAACAGGCGGTCGAGGCGATCCGTTTTCACGGCGAATCCATCGCCGACCGGCTCGCCGAGACCTCCGCGGCGACGCGCAGCATTGTCGACGCATATTCGGACGGCATTGTCACTCGCCTCAACGCAAGCGCAGAACAGGCCGTCGAGGCGATCCGCTTTCATGGCGATTCCGTCGCCGACCGGCTCGCCGAGGCCTCGGCGGAGACGCGGAGCGCCGTCGATGCGTATTCGGATGGCGTCGCCAGCCGCGTCAGCGCGGGCGGCGCGCAAGTCGTCGACGCGATCCGCGCCCAGGGCGACTTGGTCGCCGATCAGCTCGGGGCCGCGACCAATGCGATCGCCGACGAGTTCAGCGCCCGGTCGAATTCGTTGATCGAGCGGCTTGAGAGCGGCGGCGCGCGGCTCTCCGACACTGTCGTCGTCCATGGCGACAGTCTCGTCGCGCGCCTCAGCGATACCGCCGATCGTCTGCACGACACCGTCGTGGTACGCGGCCAGGTCCTGGAGGACAGGCTCACGGGGTCGTCCGAACGGGTGAGCGCGCTCATCCGGGATCGCGCCGAGGACGCAGCCGCGATCCTTGACGCGGCCGCTGAACGATGGGGTGAACAATTCGACGCCCGCGAGACCCAGTTGCGCGGCGCGGTCAACACACAGAACGCCGCTATCGAGACGCTGATCGACGACTCGGCGCGCCGCCTCGTCGGCGCGATTTCCGCCGAGGGCGCCCTCGCCCAGGCGCAGATCGAGGCGTCAGCAGTCCAATCGCTCGCACGGCTGACCTCCGAGACAGCGCAAATCAACGACCGCCTTGGCGCGCTCGTCAGCGACGCCGCGGCCGCGGCGGCGAATGGAGCGGGCAATGTGCACGACGCGCTGAGCGAACGGATCGCGGCCTTCGAAGGTATCGTGAACCATCGCGGCGTCAGCCTTGTGGAGGCCGTCTCGCAACAGACCGAGCGGATGCGCGAATATCTCAAGGCGCTGGACGAGCTGGTCGGCGAAAGCGGACACAACGTCATCGATCGTCTGGGGTCCCACTCCGATGAGCTCAATGCTCGCATCACTGGACATCTCGACGCGATCGACGTGATGATGAAGGCCCGGCGCGAGGACCTGGACAAGAGCTTCGCCGATCACGGCGAGCGCCTTTCGACGACGTCGGCCGAGAGGATGGAGCAATTCGAAGTCGCCTCCGCGGCCCATCGCAACGCCGTCGATCTTGCGCTCACGGCCCATTCGCGGCGCATCGAGAGTTCGCTCGGCGACGGGCTTCAGCGCTTCGAAGGCGCGATTGACGGGCGCAGCCGCGAAATCGTCGGCCAGATCGGCGATCGGTCGGCGGCCCTCGCCGCCGATCTCGGCGCCAAGCTCGCGGCCATCGAGGAGGTCCTTGTCAGCCGGGGTGGCGCGATCGACGAGAAACTCGGCCGGCGAAACGAGGAGGCCGCGGCGCTCTTTGACAGCCGATTGCAGGCCGTCGAGGAACGGGGCGGGGCGAAGCTTCGCGAGGTGTCCTCGACGCTCGAAAGCCTGCTCGCGCGGATCGAGGACGCGCTCGCCCAGCGTGGGCGCACGCTCACCGAAGCCCTCGCCCGCGGCGCCATCGAGACCGCCCGGGCGCTCGGCGACGGCGGCCGCGAAATTACGCAAGGCATGAGCGCCAAATCGGCGGAAATCGGGGAAACGCTGCAAAGGCGGGCGGAGGAGCTGACGCAAACGCTGTCGACCGTCGCCAGGGACATCAACGCGACGCTGACCGGCCGCGTCGAGGACGTGTCGCGCTCGCTCGGCGTGAGCGTCGACCAGTTCAGGGAGCAGGTCGTCACACCTATGCAGGACCTGAGCCGGAACTTCGATTCGAGCCGGGCGGAGCTTCAGGACAAGGTGGGCGAACACGCCCGCGAAGTCACGGCGATGCTCGACTTGCACAAGGCCTCGATCGGCGCCGCCTTCGACACTCACAGAGTCGTCGTCGCCGACGCGACCAGAGAAAGCGCGCAAATGTTCGACGCGCGCCTCGCCGCACTGGCCGAGGCCGCGGACCAGAGCGCGCGTGTCATCGACGTGCGACTAGCTGACCTAACGGAAGCGGCGAATCGGAACGCCTCGTCCATCGACGAGCGGCTGGTCGCTCGCATTCAGGCGATGAGCGAAGTCCTGATGAGTGCCGCGTCGGAAGCCGAATCGATCTGGGCGGCGCGAGGCGCCAGCGTCGCCGGCGCGATCCGGGCGAGAGTCGACGACTTGCGCGAGGTCATCGAGGGCAAGGGCGCCGACCTCGTCGCCGCCCTTGGCGAGAGGGGCGAGGATGTTTCCGCGAGGATCGCGGGCGTTGGCGAGCGCGCGATGAATTCGCTCGACCAGCAAATGGCCGGACTTGCCGCTCTGCTGACCCGGCGCACGGACGAGCTCATCGCCGCCGTCAACGGCAGCGCGGCGGACCCGGTGCGCGCGCTGAGCGCGCTGACCGGGCAGTTGCGCTCCGAGGTCGCGGACTCTCAGCGAGGCCCTGCGCAATGCGGCGACCGACGCCACCAACCGTTCGGCCGAGACGATCGACGCCTTACTGAAACGGTTGACCGAGCAGGTGGAGGCATCCAGCTCTTCATTGCGCGAAAGCGTGACGCACAGCGCTGAGAGTTCGGTCGAGGCCCTTTCGGGCGCCGGCGATCGAGTGCGCAATGAATTGACAGTCGTGATCGACAATTTAGGCCAAACCGGCGCCGTCATCGACCGGTCGATCGGATCGGCCGGAGACAGGCTGGCTGCGGTCCAGAGCGGCCTTGCCGCACGGGTCGATGAATTCCAGCACGCGCTCAGCGGCATCGCCTCACAGGTCGCCACTCTGGGGCGGCTCTCGGCCGCCGCGCAGTCCGACGCCGGCGCGCTCGGCGCACAGCTCGCCCAGCACGCGGAAGCGCTCGCCGCGGTCGGAGGGGATCTCGCGCGCCAGCAGCAGTCGCTCGATATTGCGCTGGAACGTCGTCACGACAGCCTTCAGGCGCTCATCGGCAACCTTTCGGGTCGAAGCGAGGCGTTCGAGGCGACGCTTGGGCGCTTCGCGGCCAACGTCGAAGACAGTTTTGGCCGAGCGCAAGCACGCGCCCAGGAGATCAGCGCCGCCCTCGCCTCCGCCACCAGAGGGGCCTCGATTGCGGTCGCCGGCCAATTCGAGACCATTCGCGACACGGCCGCCAAGGAGCGCGAGCGAACCGTCCACACGCTGCAGACCACCCTTGAGCAGACTAACGCGCAGCTGACCAGCGCCCTCGAACACGCCGCCGACCGCTTCCGTCAATCAGTTGCGGAAGTGAAGGACATGGCGAACCAGGTTCAGCGTGAACTCGACCAGACCCGGCAGGAACTGCGTCGCGGCGTGCTCGATCTGCCGCAGGAGACGAGCGAAACCACGGAGGCGATGCGGCGAGTCGTTTCCGATCAGATCCGGGCGCTGAAGGAGCTTGCTTCCCTGGTGTCGGATACAGGCGCGCCTTATGACATCGCCGAACCGATCCAGCCGGCCGGCCCGACATCCACGGGCGCAGTCGCGCGTCTTGAGACGCCGCTGGCTCAGGAGGCCGCGCATGCGGTGGCGGTCGCTTCGTCGCGGGAGACCGCGTTTGCGCGCGTCGCCGAAGCCCTCGCCGCGCCCGCGCTCGAAGGCCCGTCGCTTGAGCGAGTCGGGGGGCCGGAGATCAGCGGCCCATTCGCGCTCGCCCAGGGGCAGCCGTGGGCAACACCCTCAGCCGCGGCGCCACGGATGGTCGCCGGGCTGTCAAGCCCGGCGCCCGCGCCGGCCGCCGATCGTGGACAGCCCGGATGGCTTTCGAACCTGCTTGCGGCCGCCTCCCGCGACGAACCGGATGAGGCCGCAAACAAGGGCGCGGAGACGCTTGAAGCCTTGAACCGGGAAATCGCCGGCCTGATCGACAACGAGGCCGCGGTGGAGATGTGGGATCGGTGGCGACGCGGCGAGACGGGCGCGGTGTCGCGCCGCCTCTACACAGAGGCCGGCCAGCAGGCGTTCGACGAGATTCGACGCCGCTTTCGAGCCGACCCCCAGTTCCGTGAGACGACAGCCCGCTATATCCAGGAATTCGAGCGCCTCCTGACGAAGATCAGTCAGAACGACCGCGACGGGTCGCAGTGGCGGGCTTATCTGTTGTCCAACACCGGCAAGGTCTACACGATCCTCGCCCACGCCTCCGGACGGCTTGGCTGAGCGGGAAGCGGCATGGTCGAACCAGCGTTGTCTCGCCACCCCTCGGGTCAATCCCGAGGGGTCTGGCGATGACGGGGCGGTCCGAACGCTCTACCCGCGATAGATGTCCCTGTAAGCGTCCCTGAGCGCCGCTTTCTGCACCTTGCCCATTGCGTTGCGTGGCAGGGAATCGATGAGGATGACCCGTTTCGGCGCCTTGAATTTCGCCAGCCGCCCGCCCAGCGCCGAGAGGATCGCCTGCTCGCTCAGCGCCGCGCCCGGACGCGGAACGACGGCCGCCGTCACCCCCTCGCCGAAATCGGCGTGAGGCACGCCGAACACCGCGCTCTCCAGCACCCCCTCGATCGCGTCAATCTCGGTCTCGACCTCCTTGGGATAGACATTGAAGCCGCCGGAAATCACCAGGTCCTTCGCGCGCCCGACGATGTGGATGTACCCGTCGCTGTCGAAGCGTGCGAGATCGCCGGTGATGAAATAGCCGTCGGGCCGGAACTCCTCTGCGGTCTTCTCCGGCATCCGCCAGTATCCGGCGAACACATTGGGCCCCTTGACCTCGATGATTCCGATCTCGCCGTCCCGAACTGGAGCGCCGCTCTCAGGGTCGGCGATGCGCGCGCTGACTCCCGGAAGCGCGAAGCCCACCGTCCCCGGCCGCCGTTCCCCGTCATAAGGGTTCGACGTGATCATGTTGGTCTCGGTCATGCCGTAGCGCTCGAGAATGGCGAAGCCGGTCCGCGCCCGCCAGGCGGCATGGGTTTCCGCAAGCAGGGGCGCAGAGCCGGAAACGAAGAGGCGCATGTTCGCGCAAGCCTCGCGGGTCAGGCCTGGGTGGTCGATGAGCCGCGTATAGAAGGTCGGCACCCCCATCATCGCGGTTGCCTGCGGCAGCGCCGCGATCACCGCGTCGGCGTCGAATCTTGGCATGTAGATCATCGTCGTCCCCGCAAGCAGCGCGACATTGACCGCCACAAACAGCCCATGCGTATGGAAGACCGGCAGCGCGTGGATGAGCCTGTCCGCGGCGGTGAAGCGCCAGCCCTCGACGAGCGTCAGCGCGTTCGACTTGAGATTCTCGTGGGTCAGCATCGCGCCCTTCGAGCGGCCGGTGGTGCCTGACGTATAGAGAATCGCGGCGAGGTCGCCGTTCGCGCGCGGGACGGTCTCGAACTCGGGCGCCGCAGCCGCGATTCTCCCGGCGAAGGTTCCATCGCCCTTGGCTCCGAGGCTCTCGACCGCCCTGAGCCTAAGCTTCGCCGCAAGCGCGCGAACCGGCTCGAGCGAGTCGGGGCGACAGAGGGTGAGCGCCGGCTCGGCGTCGCCAAGGAAATATTCGAGTTCGGCCAGCGTATAGGCGGTGTTCAGCGGCAACAGGATCGCGCCGGCCCGAAAGCAGGCAAGCGCCAGCACGATCATGTCGGTTGATTTGTCGATCTGCACCGCGACCCGGTCGGCGGGCTTCACTCCGAGCTGAACGAGCGCATTGGCCGCCCGCGCCGAGCGCCTGAGGAGTTCGCCATAGGTCAGCGCCGTCGCGTCGCCGGTCTCGAGGGCGAGCTTGTCAGGATCGGGGGCCCGCGAGGCGATGAGATCGAACAGATTTGCGGATTGATGTCGCGACACTTGGCCTCCAATACCAGCGAGGGCGCGGGCCATCCTTTATAAGCCGGCGAGGCGCGCGGACGCGACAGGATTGAGCCCGTCGCGCTTCGGACACAACCCGGCTTCCGAGGCGGCGAGCGCCCTCAAGCTTGATTTCGGCGGCGATCTTCGCGAAAGCGGGAACGCGGATCGGCGCTGAGCGAAAGTCGAGACATGGCCACGACCGAGAAAGCGATGCGCGAATCGATCGTCGCCCATGCGGCGACCCTCGTCGCCGCGGGACTGAGCGGCCCCATCGGCGGCGACATTTCAGCGCGCCTCGACGATACGCTCCTCATCACGCCGAGCGGCGTGAGCTATCCGCGCCTCCGCCCCCCAATGATCGCCCTCATGCCGCTGGCCGGCGAATATGGCGCGTGGAAGGGCCCGCTGAAGCCGGCGAGCGAATGGCGCATTCATCTCGATATCGCCCGCGCCCGCCCCGACATCGGCGCTGTCGTGCGGTTCCAGTCGCCTTACGCGACCGCGCTCGCCATGGCGCGCAGACCCATCCGGGCGGCCCATCCGATGATCGCGCTGTTCGGGACGCCGATCATCCGCTGCGCCCGGTACGCGCCGGCCGGCTCCAAGGGGCTGGCGAGCGCGACGCTCGAGGCGCTCGGCGATGGCCATGCGGTTCTGCTCAGCAACTCCTGCGCGCTGACCACCGGCGCGACGCTCGTGGCCGCGCTCGTCCGCGCGCAGGAGCTCGAAACGCTGGCCCGGCTCTACGCGATCGCCCTTTCGCTCGGCCGACCGGCGATTCTCGCGGATGAAGAGGTCGGCCGCATCGGCGAGCGGCTGAAGTCGAATGGCGCCGATGTCGAGGCGCGCGTCGCGGCGCCTGTCGAAACCAGGGCGAAGGCCAAGGGGAAGGCGAAGATCAAGTCGCCCGCCAAGGCCAAGCGCGTCGCGCGCAAGCGGCGCGGCTCGTAAGGGGCGCGCTGCCTCCGAAATTCGGGACCGAGCGAGACGAGGCGTCCCGTCCGGGGCCGGCGGCGGGGCCCGTGCGATTCTGCGCGCGGTGAAGCGATTTCAAGGGCTTGACCTCATTTTTCTGCAACGGAGAATCCGGTTTCCGCGGGATTCCAAACAACTGATCGTATTTGTGTCTTTTCTATCTGCTTGATAAATCTATAGAACTCCATACCGTTCTCTCTCGCGGGGCGCCAAAACGGGGCTCGGGACTCTCATCTCTGAGGGCGGAGGGCGTCCAGAGCTTTCCGCGATTGGATCGAACCGCCGGTCGTCCCTTCTCCCCGCACAGGCCGTCGAGAGACGGGCGTCCGACGACGCCCGATGCGGGCAGGCGAGCGCTCCTTGACCCCGTGAGCCGGAGCCCGGAGTCACAAGGTCATCGCGCCGCGGTGCGGAACCGCGCGCCCGGGTCCTGTTCCTCGGCCGCGAGGCGCTCGCTTTCGATCAGAAGTTGCGCGGCGGTCGAGGCGGCGATCACCGCCGGATCCTTGGATTCGAGGCCCGTAACCCCGATCGGGCAGACGAGGCGGCCGAGCGCGGCCTGAGAGAGGCCAGCCGAGCGCATCTGGCTCAGGAAACGCGCGCGCTTGGTCGACGAGCCGATCAGGCCGACGAAGCCGAAGCGCCCGGCGCCGAGAGCGGCGGCGACGATCTCGAGATCGAGCGCATGGGAATGGGTCATGACGAGGATGAGCGCGCCGTCGGGCGCGCCGGCCAGCTCGAGCGCGGGCTCAGGGGCAAAGACGAGGGCGACATTCGCGGGCGCGTGGGCCGGAAACGCGTCCCGGCGCGAATCGATCCAGCGCACCGCGAACGGCAGCGGGGCGAGAGCGAGCGAAAGCGCCCGCCCGACATGGCCCGCGCCGAACAGGTAGACCGCGCGCGCCCTCGTTCCGATCGCCTCGATCCACCCCTCGCCGCCCGCGGGACGGGCCGATTCGCGCTCTCCGCCGTCAGCCGCTCTCAATGCCCGTTCGACCCGGCCGTCCGGCCCAAGGCGCGCGCGCACGGCGGTCGGACCGCCGCTATCGGCGATCGCCAGCGTCGAAAGATCCTCGACATCGCGCGCATCGAACGTTTCGACGCGCCATTCGACCCGTCCGCCGCAGCATTGCCCAAGTTCGGGTCCGAGCGCGAGCGAGCGGCGGAAAGCGGGCCCGCGGCCCGCCTTGAGCGCGGTTTGAGCCGCCTCGAGCGCCGCGAACTCCAGCGCCCCGCCGCCGATCGTGCCGTGGAAGCCGCCGGACGGGCGCACCACCATGCGCGCGCCCGCTTCGCGCGGGCTCGAACCCTCGACGCGCGCGAGCGTCACCAGCGCCGCCGAACCTTCGGCTTCAATCGCTTCGATGAGACGGCGGAAGGCTCTCATCGCGCCCTCTCAGCCGGCCCCGTTCAGCGAGGCGATCGCGTTCAGGATCGATTCCGGCGTGCAGGGCGGATCGAGCTTCGGCTGCCCCTTGGGACTGGTCGCATGGACCGCGTCGAGGATCGCGGAATAGACCGAAATTCCGTGCATCAACGGCGGTTCGCCGACCGCCTTCGAGCGGTAGAGGCTCGGCGTCGGATTGGGCCGCGTGTAGAGCCGGGTGTTGAAGACTGGCGGCGTGTCGGAGGCGACGGGGATTTTGTAGGTCGCGGGCGCGTGCGTCGTCAGCCGTCCCTCGGAATCGTACACGAGCTCCTCGGTCGTCAGCCAGCCCATGCCCTGAATGAAAGCGCCTTCGACCTGCCCCATGTCGATCGCCGGATTGATCGACGCGCCAACATCATGCAGGAGGTCGGCCCGCAGGACCCGCATCTCGCCGGTCAACGTGTCGATCGCGACCTCCGAACAGGCCGCTCCGTAGGCGAAGTAGAAGAATGGACGCCCCTTCGCCCTGAGGCGGTCCCAATGGATTTCCGGGGTCCTGTAATAGCCGCTCTCCGACAGTTGCACCCGCGAGAGCCGGCACGCCTTGGCAAGCTCGCCGAAGCCCATCGAGACATTGCCGGCGAACACGCGCCCGTCGCGGAACTCGATCGCCTCGGGCGCGACGTTCCACGCCGCGGCCGCGAAGGCCGTCATCCTTTTGCGGATCGCGCCCGCGGCGATTTTCGCCGCCATGCCGTTGAGATCGGTTCCGGAGGAAGCGGCGGTCGGCGAGGCGTTGGGAACCTTGGCGGTGTTGGTCGCGGTGATGCGCACGAAATGGAGCGGCACGCCGAACTCCTCGGCGACGATTTGCGCGACCTTGATGAACAGCCCCTGCCCCATCTCGGTGCCGCCGTGGTTGAGATGGATCGAGCCGTCCGAATAGACATGGACGAGCGCGGTCGCCTGGTTGAGCGGGATCAGCGTGAACGAGATGCCGAACATGACCGGAGTGAGCGCGATGCCCCGCTTGACGATCGGGCTCCTGGCGTTGAAGGCGGCGATCTTCGCGCGGCGGGCGCGATAGTCGCTCGAAACCTCGAGGTCGTCGATGATCGCCCGCTGGGTGTCGTAATCCTCGACCGCCTGTTCGTAAGGCGTGCGCTCGAAGCCGGCGCGCAACAGGTTCGCCTTGCGCACGTCGAGCGGATCGAGACCGCGCTCGCGCGCGATCGCGTCCATCACCCGCTCGATCGCGATCATCCCCTGCGGGCCGCCGAAGCCTCGGAAGGCGGTGTTGGAGACGGTGTTGGTCTTGAGGCGGCGGGTGAGGATCGAGACCTCGGGAAGCCAGTAGCCGTTGCCGGCGTGGAACATCGCGCGATCGCAGACCCCGGGCGACAGGTCCGCCGAACAGCCGCAGCGGGCGTTCAGCGCCACGTCGTAGCCGGCGACCACGCCCCTGTCGTCGTACCCCACCCGCCAGTCGGCGCGGAAATCGTGGCGCTTGCCGGTCAGCGCGAAGTCGTCGTCGCGGTCGAGGCGAATCTTGCACGGCCGGCCGGTCGACGCGCGCGGCGAGCGCGGCGATCGCCGCCCACTGGCAGGCCTGGCTCTCCTTGCCGCCGAAGCCGCCGCCCATCCGGCGGGTCTCCACGGTGACGAAGGCGTCCGGCACGCCGAGGACGCGCGCGACGATGTGCTGGGTCTCCGTCGGGTCCTGGGTCGACGCGTGCACGGTCATTTCGTCGCCTTCGCCGGGAAAGGCGAACGAGGCCTGGCCTTCGAGATAGAAATGCTCCTGGCCGCCGATCGAAAGCTGGCCCTCGAGCCGGCGCCCGGCCCTGTCGATCGCGGCGGCCGCGTCGCCGCGCCCGAAGGCGTAGTCGTCCTGAACGCGCGCGCCGGCGCCGAGCGCATCGGCGATCGTGACCGACGGCGCCTTCGCCTCGATGTCGATCCTGGCGAGCCGCGCCGCCCGGCGCGCCTCGTCGCGCGTGCGCGCGACGACGGCGAACAGAGCCTGCCCGTGGAACAGGATCTCGTCGAACGGCGAACAAGGGCTCGTCGGCGAACACCGGCGCGATGTCGTTCTTGCCGGGAATATCGGCGGCGCGTCAGAACCGCAACGACGCCCGGGGCGCCGCGCACCGCGTCGAGATCCAGGCTCCGCAACCTTCCGGACGCCTGGTTGGCCATGCCGATCGCGATATGCAGCGTGCCGGCCGGCTCGCCGATGTCGTCGACATAAGTCGCCGCGCCCTGGACGTGCAGGCGGGCGGAATCGTGGGGCAGCGGCTTGTGGACGACCGCGGTGGGGGAAGCGAGTTCGGCTACGTCATTCGGCGGCATGGAGCATTCCAATCCGGGTCGGCGCGTCCGCTCCGGAGATTTCGATCAGCGCCTTCTCGAGGAGGTTGGCGGCGACGGCCGAGCGATAGGCGGCGGTGGCGCGCATGTCGGTGAGCGGCGAGAAGTCGCGTCCGATCGCCTCGACCGCGGCGCCCCAGCCCGCCGGCTCGTCGAGGCTCGCTCCGACCAGCGCCCTCTCGGCCTTCGCGGCGCGCTTCGGGGTCGCCGCCATGCCGCCGCAGGCGATGCGCGCGCCCGCGATCCGCCTTCCGTCGAGGTCGACGCGCACGGCCAGCATGACGGCGGAAATGTCCTCGTCGATGCGCTTCGACACCTTGAAGGCGCGATAATGCTGATCGGCCTCGAGCCGCGGCGCCTCGACGCTCACGACGAACTCGCCCGGCCCGCGATCCTGCTTGCCGTAGGCGATGAAGAAGGCCTCGAGCGGCAGCGCGCGCGTCTCGCCGCCCTTGCGCAATACGACTTTGCCGCCGAGGGCGATGAGCGCCGGGGCGAGATCGCCGATCGGCGAGCCATTGGCGATGTTGCCGCCGACCGTTCCGCTCACCCGCACCTGCTTCGAGCCGAAGCGGCGCATGAGCTCGCCGAGGTCGGGATGAATCGCGGCGAGCCGCGGCATGGCGTCGCTCAGCGAGACCATCGCGCCGAAGGAGAGCGCCCCGTCGGCGGCTTCGCCGATCGCTATCGAGCCCCGTGACGCGGCCGAGCCAGATCATGCGCTTCAGGTCGCGCAATTGCTTGGTGATCCACAAGCCGACGTCGGTCGCGCCGCCGACCAGGGTCGCGTCGGGAAAGCGCGCATAGAGCGCGGCGAGCAAATCGAGGCTCGCCGGGGCGGCGAAGAAGGCCTCCTCGTCGCCGACGAACATGTCCTCCTGGCCGGCAAGCGCGGCGAGCGCGGCGGCGCGCTCCCGAGACGTCGCGGCGAAGCGGTCGGCGGGCTCGCCGCGCAGGTCTCCAGCGCCGCCGCGATGATCGGGCGATAGCCGGTGCAACGGCAGAGATTGCCGGCGAGCTGATCGCAAAGGCCGGCGTAGGTCTGCGGCCGCTCGGAATGATAGGCGGCGAACAGGCTCATCACGATCCCGGGCGTGCAGAACCCGCATTGCGAGGCGTGCGTGTCGACCATCGCCTGCTGCAGCGGATGCAGGTCTCCGCCCTCGGAGAGATCCTCGATCGTGATGAGCTCGGCGCCGTCGAGCTGGCCGAGCAGCAGAATGCAGGCGTTGAACGGCTCGTAGGCGAGCCGGCCCTCCTTAAGCCGGGCCAGGACGACGGTGCACGCGCCGCAATCCCCTTCGGCGCAGCCCTCCTTCGTTCCCTTCGCTCCGATGTCCTCCCGCAGCCAATCGAGGACGGTCGCGCGGGGGGAGAACTGGCGCAGAGCGACGTCCTGGCCACGGAAACGAAAGCGCAGCGCGTCGCGCGCGCCGGCTGGTCTAGCCTCAAACGACATGATCGCTGTTGACCTCTGCGCCATCATGGCGCTTTTGCGGGCAAAACGGAAGGAGCCGCCCTATCGGGCGAGCCGTTACGCGTTCCCGAGAAGCCGCAACCGCTCAAGCGGCTCGCGCCGGTCGAGTTCGTTCGCCGCGCGCCCGGCGACCGGCGCCAGCCGCACGACCGGACGCCCGTGACGGGTGAGGACGACCTCGTCTCCCGCCTCCGCCCGCCGCACCAGATCGGTCAGACGCGCCTTGGCCTCGCTGATCGGAACATTCATCGCCTGCGAACTCCTCGTCGCGCTGGCCGCGCTGGAAATCTTGATCTGGAGCCTGGTCCGAATCAAGCCCGCCGCCAAGCCCGCCATCAGGCGCCGGGCGGCGTCATTCGCGGAGGTCGGGAGGCACAGCCTCGCTCGCCAGCGCCTCGAGCGCTTCCTCGACGCCCATCGTCGTCTGGCGCGTTCGAGCCGAGGCGGCGCAGCGACACGGTGTTCTCGCTCGCCTCCTTGCGCCCGAGCGCGACGAGCACCGGCGATCTTGGCCAGCGAGTGCTCGCGCACCTTGTAGTTGATCTTCTCGTTGCGCAGGTCGGTCTCGACCCTGAGGCCCCGCTTCTTCGCCGCGGCGGCGAACGCAAGCGCGACCTCGTCGGCGTCGCTGGTGATGGTGCAGACGACGATCTGCACCGGCGCGAGCCACAGCGGCAAGTGGCCGGCGTGATGTTCGAGCAGGATGCCGATGAAGCGCTCCATCGAGCCGCAGATGGCGCGATGGATCATCACCGGCGTCGTCTTCTGGCTGTTGCCGGCGATGTAGAAGGCGCCGAAGCGCTCCGGCAGATTGAAGTCGACCTGCGTCGTGCCGCACTGCCAGTCGCGGCCGATGGCGTCGCGCAGCACGTATTCGAACTTCGGCCCGTAGAAGGCGCCCTCGCCCGGATTGAGCGCGGTCGTCACGACGTTGCCGTGGCGCGGCTTGGATCTCGTCGAGCACGCGGGTCATCACCGCCTCGGCGTGATCCCACATGGCGTCGGTGCCGACCCGCTTTTCAGGGCGCGTCGAAAGCTTGACCACGATCCTGTCGAAGCCGAAGTGGCCGTAGACCGACAGGATCAGTTCGTTGATCTTGTGGCATTCCTCGGCCAGCTGCTCCTCGGTGCAGAAGATATGCGCGTCGTCCTGGGTGAAGGAGCGCACGCGCATGAGGCCGTGCAGCGCGCCCGACGGCTCGTAGCGGTTCACGGCGCCGAACTCGGCGAGACGCAGCGGCAGTTCGCGATAGGAGCGAAGGCCGTTCTTGAAAATCTGCACGTGGCCCGGGCAGTTCATGGGCTTGAGCGCATAGACGCGCTCGTCCTCGGTCTCCGCCTCGTCGCCGGCCGGGCGGCACATGAACATGCTTTCGCGATACCAGCCCCAGTGGCCGGAGATTTCCCACAAGCTGCTTGTCGAGCACCTGCGGCGCGTTGACCTCCTGATAGTCGGCGGCGAGGCGGCGGCGCATGTAGGCGACGAGCGTCTGGAACAGGGTCCAGCCCTTCGGGTGCCAGAAGATCGAGCCCGGCCCCTCCTCCTGGAAGTGGAACAGGTCCATCTCGCGCGCGAGCTTGCGATGATCGCGCTTCTCGGCCTCCTCGAGCTGCTTCAGATAGGCGTCGAGCTCTTCCTTCTTCGCGAATGCGGTCGCGTAGATGCGCGACAGCATCGGCCTGTTCGAGTCGCCGCGCCAATAGGCGCCGGCGACCTTCATCAGCTTGAAAGCCTCGCCGATCTTGCCGGTCGAGGTCATGTGCGGCCCGCGGCAGAGGTCGGTCCACTCGCCCTGGCTGTAGAGCTTCACCTCCTGATCGGCAGGGATGGCGTCGATCAGCTCGACCTTGAACGCCTCGCCCTTCTTTTCGAACAGGCTCTTCGCTTCCTCGCGCGAGACGACCCGCTTCGAGAACGGCCTGTCGCGGGCGATGATCTCGCGCATCCGCTTTTCGATCGCCGGGAAGTCCTCGGGCGTGAACGGCTCGTTGCGGAAGAAGTCGTAATAGAAGCCGTTCTCGATCACCGGGCCGATGGTGACCTGGGTGTCCCGGCCAGAGCGACTGCACCGCCTCGGCGAGAACGTGGGCGGCGTCGTGGCGGATGAGTCCCGAGCGCGCGGGGATCGTCGCGCCCGATGAACTCGAGCGTTGCGTCGCGATCGATGGGATCGGCGAGATCGGCAAGCTCGCCGCTCAGGACCATCGCGACAGAGCGTTTGGCGAGCGAAGGGGAGATGGATTTGGCGATTTCGAGGCCGGAGATGCCGGGCTCGTAGGCGCGCTTCGCGCCGTCGGGAAAGGTGACGTGGATCAATCGAGGCTCCTTCAAGCTCACTCGCCGACACGAATCGGCGTAAGCATGGGCGGCCTCGTATAAACGCCGAAAGCGGTCCGGGCAACGGGCGGCGATGAGACGCGCGTCCCCGACGATCCGGAGGCTAGAGCCTGAACTCCTCGACGACCGGAGGACCGGCGGCGTAGTTGGAATACCGGATCCATTTCGGCTGCACGACGACATAGGCGATGTCGGGCCAGCTCTCGCGGCCGCGCCCGTCCGGCCATGCGTGGAAATAGGCGGCCTTGGCGCTCGCCAGGTCGTCGCCGACAGGGCGGCGCGCGACGCCTTCGATCTGGAGAGAAACCTGGTCGTCCCAGCCGATGACCAGCGCGGCCTTGGGGTTGCGCGCGAGGTTGACGGCCTTGCGGCTGGTCGACATGGTGTCGAACACGATCTCGTTCGCCTGCGTCAGGGCGAAGCCCATCAGCGCCGATTTCGGGCGCGCTGGATTCGCTCACCGTCGAGACGACGAGAAAGCGCTTCCGCCTGGCGATGTCGAAAACCTGTTCGAGCGTCATGAGCGCCTCCGCGTCTGGCGCGGCCGATCGAGCCGCACGGTCCGATGAGATGATAACGCACGATGGCTGAGAGCTACAGCGTCGTCCGCCGCGTCGTCGTCGAAGGCGCGGTGCAAGGGGTCGGCTATCGGGAATTCGCCCGCCGCGCGGCGCTCAGGCTCGGCGTTTCCGGCTGGGTGCGCAACCGGTCCGACGGCGCGGTCGAGGCGCTGATCTGCGGCCCGCGCGCCGCCGTCGAGGCGATGATCGCCGAAATGCGCAAGGGGCCGCGGCTGGCGGCTGTCGACAGCGTACGCGTGACCGGGCGCGGCGAAACCCCCGGGGACGACAGCGGAACGTTCATCGTCGCGCCGACCGAATAGCGCAGGGGGCGCAGGCGCGAGCCGCCGCTCAGTCGCGTCGTGGCGGCTTGTCCGGCGCGGGATGCTTAGACCGCCGCCGCGCCGGAGCGCCCGCCGAGGTCGGCGTGTTCGAAGGCGGATCGCTGGCGGGAAAAGACTCCTCGAGCTCCTCGTCGAGCTTCTTATCCGGCGGCGATCTGCGGGGCGGCGACTTACGCGGCTCTTTCATCTGTGGGTCTCCGCGGAAAGGGAGTTCCGCTGCGCGGATCCCTGCGCCCTCCATCCTATATAGATCGGCGCCGCGGCCGCGGGGAGAGCCAAGCCGCGCGCTTCCGGAATTATCGGCAATCCACGGCCTCAACCGGCGCGCTGGCTCCGCCCCGGCGCCGATCCGGCGGCCCGCTACGATTTCCCGCCGGCGACCGCCTCGTGGGGATGGCGCCGGTCGCCGCGCCGGTTGCTGCGCCGCACATAGTTGATCGTCGCCGCCGGTTCCTCGTGCTTGACCTTGAGCGCCGCGATCAGGGCGTCCTCCGCCGCCACGGTCACGGTTCGCCGCTCGCCGTCGATGTTGATGCCGACCGTGTATTCGAGCGCCATGCCAACATTCCTTTGAAGGTCATTTTCACATAGTTCCGTCCCGGCCGTCGAGCACCCTGCCCCGATGGCGTATGCGCCTGTCGGCCAAGCCCGCCAGTGGGCCGGCGCCGGACGGACGTCGGGGCCGCGCTTAGACTGCCTTGCTCTTCTTCAGCGCCGCGTTAATTCGGCTCTGCCAGCCGGCGCCGGCTGTCGCGATCGAGTCGCGCCAGAGACTCGCCGTCCGCCTCAAACCCCAAATCATTTTGACGCGGCAGTCGGACAGTGTAACTTCCTGTCATGCAGGAAAGAGCTGCCCACGCCGAAACTGCTCCGTTTGGAATTGGCTGCTACACCGTGCCGGAAGCAGCGCGGCTGCTGGCAACCTCGCCGCGAAACATTTCGCGTTGGCTCGGCGGCTATGCCTACCGCGACTCTAGAGGCGATGCGATTCATGCGTCTCCCCTGTGGCGGCCACAACTTCCGTGCGATGACGATCATTTAGAGCTTGGATTCCACGATCTAATAGAGCTGCGATTCGTCTTAGCGTTTCTCAAGCACGGAGTTGGTCTGAACGTAGTCAGGCGCTGTCTGGCAAATGCGCAAAAAATAATGCGCGAGGAGCGTCCATTCTCGACGCATCGCTTTCGCACCGACGGCAAGAGCATTTTTCTGGAAACTCTTCGGGAGCTTCAACAAACAGGTGCGACGCCGGAGTCGCCGGTTACGGACCTCAAGACTGGCCAGATGGTTTTCAAACTCGTTGTTGAACCCACCTTCCGCGACCTCGATCTTTCGGGCGGCTCCGTGGTTCATTGGCGCCCATACAGGGGAAAGCCAACGATCGTGATTGACCCCAACCGGTCTTTCGGCAAGCCTCTCGCCGCCGAATTCGGTGTGCCAACGTCTGCGCTCGCTACTGCCGTTAAGGCGGAGAGCTCAGAGAAACGTGTCGCCGCACTGTTCGAGGTCTCCATCGCCGTCGTCAATGACGCGGTGGCGTTCGAACGGTCCTTGATTGCCGCGTGAGGGTGGTACTCGACGAGAACCTTTCCCCCGCGTTGGCGAGGGCGCTGAACACCTTGTTCTCCGGACAACATGAAATCGTCCACATCAGGCACAAATTCGGTGCAGGCGTCAAAGATGTCGAATGGATTAATCGCCTTTCAGCAGACGGTCGCTGGATCGTCATTTCCGGCGACGGAAGCATCGCAAAAAAGAAGGCGGAGCAAGCGGCTTTTCGTAGTTCCCGATTGGTTGGTTTCTTCTTCGCGCCGGCTCTGAACGCGGCGAAAGTAACGAGGCAAATGCAGCGCCTTCTTGCGCTTTGGGATGATATCGAGGTGATCGCAAGCCGGGTGGCGCCCGGGTCGATGCACGAACTCCCCATAAGGGGAAAGATCCGCCAACTCCGCGGATAGCCCTATCTCTTCCCCGCGATCCGGGCGATCTCGCGCATGATCTTGAGCGTGCCTTCGAGCCGGTCGGCGAGCTTGTCGAAATCGTCGGTCACGACGATGCGCATGTCGGGGCGGACGCGGGCGCGCTCGCCTTGCTCCGCGACCCACCTGACCAGCGCCGCGGGGTTGGCGAACGACTTCTGGCGGAAGGCGAGGGTCAGGCCCTTCGGGCCCGCCTCGAGCTTCTCGACATTGGCGCGGCGGCAAAGAGCCTTGATCCGCACCAGGTTCAACAGCAGGCCGACCTCGGCGGGCGGCGGCCCGAACCGGTCGACGATTTCGGCCCCCATCGCGTCGATTTCGCCCTCGTCCTCGAGCGCCGAGAGACGGCGATAGAGAGAAAGCCGCGTCGGGAGGTCGGGAATGTAGGATTCCGGAATTGTCACCGGGCTGCCGAGCTGGATCGTCGGCGACCACATGTCCTCGGCCGGCGCGTCCTCGCCCGACTTGATGCGCTCGACCGCCTCGCGCACCATCTGCTGATAAAGCTCGTAGCCGACCTCCTTGACGTGGCCGGACTGCTCTTCGCCGAGAAGGTTGCCGGCGCCGCGCAGGTCGAGATCGTGGCTGGCGAGCTGAAATCCCGCGCCCAGCACATCGAGCGATTGCAGCACGGCGAGCCGCTTCTCCGCCTGCGGCGTGATCTTCGCCTTGGCGGGCGTGGTGAAATAGGCGTAGGCGCGAATCTTCGATCTGCCGACCCGGCCGCGCAACTGATAGAGCTGCGCGAGGCCGAACATGTCGGCGCGATGCACGATCATGGTGTTGGCGCGCGGAATGTCGAGCCCGGATTCGACGATCGCCGTCGACAAGAGGATGTCATACTTGCCGTCGTAGAAGGCGCCGACCTTGTCCTCGAGTTCGCCCGGCGACATCTGCCCGTGGGCGACGACGAATTTGCACTCGGGCGCGTTCCGGCGCAGGAACGCCGCCGCCTCGTCGAGGTCCTCGATGCGCGGGCAGACATAGAACGATTGTCCCCCGCGATAGCGCTCGCGCAGGAGAGCCTCGCGAACGATGAGCGCATCGAAGGGCGAGACGAAGGTGCGCACCGCCAGTCGGTCGATCGGGGGCGTCGCGATGATCGACATCTCGCGCACCCCCGTCATCGCCAGTTGCAGCGTGCGCGGAATGGGCGTGGCGGAAAGCGTCAGCACATGGACTTCCGAACGCAGTTCCTTCAGCCGCTCCTTGTGGCCGACGCCGAAATGCTGCTCCTCGTCCACGACCACGAGGCCGAGATCCTTGAAGCTCACGGTTTTCCCCAAGACCGCGTGGGTGCCGACGACGATGTCGACCTGACCTTCGGCGAGGCCTTTCTTCACTTCGCGCGTCTCGGAGGCGCCAACCATGCGCGAGAGCTGGCCAATATTGACCGGCAGGCCGGCGAAGCGCTGGCGGAAGTTCTGCGCATGCTGGCGCGACAGCAGCGTGGTCGGGGCGATGATCGCGGTCTGCTTGCCGTTGATCGCCGCGGCGAAAGCGGCGCGCAGCGCGACCTCGGTCTTGCCGAAGCCGACGTCGCCGCACACCAGCCGGTCCATCGGCCGGCCCGCGGCGAGATCGTCGAGCGTCGCCTGAATGGCGGCCTCCTGGTCCGGCGTCTCGTCATAAGGAAAGCGGGCGGAGAACTCGTCGTAGAGTCCGTCAGGCACGGTGAGGCGCGGCGCCGCGTGGGTCATGCGCTGGGCGGCGACGCGGATGAGCTCACCCGCCATCTCACGCACCCGCTTCTTCAAGCGCGCCTTGCGTGACTGCCAGCCTGCGCCGCCGAGCTTGTCGAGTTCGCCCGTCTCTGAGCCGTAGCGCGAGAGGAGCTCGAGATTTTCGACCGGCAGGAACAGCCGGTCGCCGCCGGCATAGTGGATTTCGAGGCAGTCGTGCGGCGCGCCCGCGGCCTCGATGGTCTTCAGGCCGACGAAGCGGCCGACTCCGTGGTCGATGTGGACGACGAGATCGCCGGCGGCAAGCGCGCTCGCCTCGGCCAGAACGTCTTGCGCGCGGCGCCTGCGCCGGGAATGGCGGACGAGCCGGTCGCCGAGAATGTCCTGCTCGCCCAGAACCGCGAAATCCGGCGCTTCGAACCCCTGTTCGAGCGCGATCACCGCGAGCGGCAGGGCGCCCGCGCGCGCCGTCTTCGCCTGATGATAGGACGAGACGAACTCGAGCGATTTGAGCCCGTGCTCGGCCAAGACGTGGCTGAGCCTCTCACGCGAGCCGTCGCTCCAGCCGGCGACGATCACGTTCAGTCCTTGGCTCGCGCAGCGCCCGCACATGGGCGACCGCGGCGTCGAACACGTTGGCGCCTCGTTCTGCCGTTCGGGGGCGAAATTGCGCCCAGTCCGGCCGCCGCAATCGACGACGTCGCTCGCGCCCGGCTGGGCTTCGAATGGGGTGAGCCGCGCGAGCGGCTGGGCGGCGAGCCGCTCCTTCCACTCGTCCTCGCTCAGATAAAGCTGCGTCGCCGGCAGGGGCTTGTAGTCCGACTTGCCGGGCTCTTCCGCGTAGGCTGCTCGGCGCGCCGCATAATTGTCGGCGATGAGCGCGATGCGCTCGTGCGCCGCGTCGTCTGCGCGCGCGTCGAGCACGAACGGGGCGTCGCCCACATAGTCGAACAGCGTGTCGAGGCTTTCATAGAGGAGCGGCAGCCAATGTTCGAGGCCGATCGCGCGGCGACCCTCGCTCACCGCGGCGTAAAGATCGTCGCTCGGCGCGGGAGCGCCGAATTGCTGAGCGTAGGTCTGACGGAAGCGGCGGATCGAGTCCGTGGTCAGGCGCGCTTCGCTCATCGGTACGAGATCGAGCGAGCGCTGTTGGGTGGTCGAGCGCTGGGTCTCCGGATCGAAGGCGCGGATCGATTCGAGCGTGTCGCCGAAGAAATCGAGGCGGATCGGCGCCGTGGCGCCCGGCGGGTAGAGATCGAGAATGCCGCCACGCGAGGCGTAGTCGCCAACGTCGCGCACAACGCTGGCGCGGGCGTACCCGTTGGCCTCGAGCCAGCGCGCGAGGTCCTCCATCCGCACGCTGTTGCCGGGCGCCGCCGAGAACGCGGCCGAGGCGACAAAGCCAAGCGGGGGAACGCGCTGAGTGAGGGCATTGACCGCCGCGACGAGAATGCGCGGCCGCTCAACGGCGCCCTTGCTGCGCGCAAGTCGCGCCAGCACGGTCATGCGCTCGGCCGAAATCGCGGCGTTGGGCGACACACGATCGTAGGGCTGGCAGTCCCAGGAGGGGAAATGCAGCGCCTCGATCTCGGGCGCGGCGAAGCCGAGCGCGTCGATGAACGCCTGCGCGCGCAGACCGTCGCGAGCGACGAAGGCGAGCGTCACGGCGCGGCTCTCGCCGGCCTTCGCGAGCGCGCGCGTGAGTTCGGCGACGACGAAAGCGTCGTACCCCTCGGGGGCGCGCGCGAGCGTGACGGCGCCGCCCTCCTCGAGGCGGCGAAGCGCGGGAGTGAGAAGGTTCACGGCGCCTCGTCGGGACGCTTTCGCGCTTCGCCGCGCGATCCGCGGAGGCGAGCGAACAGCGGAGTCAGGAATTCGCGCGGCGGCTCCTCGGCGCCGATGATCCAGGAGAAAGCCTGTGGATCCGGGACGTCGAGCAGCCGTTCGAACTCGGCAAGTTCGTCCTCGCTCATCGTCGGCAGGTGGGCGTCTGCGAACCTGCCCAGAACGAGATCCATCTCGCGCACGCCGCGCCGCCAGGCGCGAAACAGAATGCGCCGCCGCCGCTCATCGAGCGCTGCGCTGGTGAGAGCGGAGCCGGACATGATCGACCTTTCAATGACGACGCACGAGCCGCGGAGGCCGGGCGGCGGGCTTATAGCCCGGAAGGGGGAACCTGTCAGCGAGCGTTCGCCCGATTGCGCGCGTTGAGCGGCTTCGAGGGCAGAATGACTTCGGCGAGTTGAAGCCAGTCCGCCATCGCATGAAGCTCCCCGGCGATCGCATCCATGGCGTCCGAGGGGGCGTGCGCCTCGAGATGCACGGCATGGACGAGCAATCGTCCGCCCAGGCGGTCGGCCTTGAGGTCGAGCCGCGCGACAAGCCGGTCGCCGAGCAGGAAGGGAAGGACATAGTAGCCGTGCTGGCGCTTGTCGGCTGGCGTGTAGATTTCGATCCGGTAGTGGAAGTCGAAGAGCCGCAGCGTGCGGGAACGCTCCCAGACGAGCGGATCGAACGGCGCGAGAAGGGCGCGCGCGGAGATGCGGCGCGGGCGGCGCGCGTCACGGTGGAGATAGGCGAGATGGGCCCAGCCGGGAACCTCGACGGGCAAGAGAACGCCGGCTTCGACGAGCGGTCCGATCGCCTGTCGCGCATCGTCGGGGCCGAGACGGAAATAGTCGCGCAGCTCCTGCGCCGTGGCGACGCCGAGCGCCTGGGCCGCGCGCTCGACGAGGGCGCGGTGCGCCTGCCTTTCATCCGGTGTCGGCAGGGCAAGAATGTCGGGCGGAATGACGCGCTCGGTCAGGTCGTAAACGCGTTCGAAACTGCCGCGCCGCATCGCCGTGGTGATGTGGCCCGCCCAGAACAGCCATTCGAGCGCCCGTTTGGCGTCGCCCCATTCCCACCAGCCAGATCGACCGCGTTTTTCCTCGAGCTCAGAAGCCGCGCGCGGACCCTCATCGCGGATGCGCGCGAGAAGGCCTTCCGCCTCGGCCCGGCGCTCGCGCGCGAAGACCCTTAAGCCCTTCCAGCCGGTCTCGCCGCGATCCGCCCGGGCCATCCGCCAGCGCAGCAGGGGATGCAACGAGAGCGGCAGGAGGGACGCCTCATGGGCCCAGTATTCGAACAGCCGGCGCTTTTTGGGCCTCCCCCAGGCGGCGTCATCGATCAGCGAGCGCTCATAGGGGCCGAGCCGGGAGAAGGCGGGCAGATAGTGGGCGCGGACGAGGACGTTGACGCTGTCGATCTGGTGAAGGGAGAGCCGGTCGATGGTCTTCAGCCACCGCGCTGCGGTCACCTTTTCCGGGCGCCGGCCGCCGAAGCCCTGGGCTGCGAGAGCGATCCGCCGCGCTTCGGCGAGTGAGAGTTTTTCCGCTTTCGTCACGCCGCTCCGCCTGCCGCCCTCTGTCGGAAGAGCGGGCCGATCTCCGACGCCAGCGCGCCTGCCAGAATGAGCGCGCAGCCGAGCGCGCCGATGGCCGTCAGACGCTCGCCGAGCAGAAGCGCGCCCGCGAACGCGGCGAAGACGCTTTCCAGCGCCAGGATCAGCGCAGCCTCGGCCGGGGGCGTATGCGCCTGGGCGAAGATCTGGAGCGTGTAGGCCAGCGCGCCCGAGACGATTCCGGCGAACAGAACCGTCGGCGCCGCGGCGGCGAACGCGCCCGGAGCCACCGATTCGAACAGGGCGGAGCAGAGCGCGGCGAGGCCGGCGCAGACCGTATATTGAACGAACGCAAGCAAGAGCGGCCGGCCCGAGCGAGCAAGGAAGACCGGCGTCAGCGCGATGCCCGTCGCCCAGGCGAAATCCGCGAGGAGCACGAGCGCGTCGCCCTTGTTGGGAGGAGCAAGGGCGCCCCCCGTGGCCAGGAGCCAGGCGCCGGCGAGCGATGCGAAGCCCGCTCCGACGACGATCGCGCGCGGACGCGCGCCGGTCAGCGCCCAGGCCACGAAGGGAGTCAGCACGACATAGCAGGCGGTGAGGAAACCGGCGTTGGTGGCGCTCGTGGTCTCGATCCCCGCCTGCTGCAGGCTCGTGCCAAGGAAGAGGGTGAGGCCGATCGCGAGCGCAAGGCGCCATTCTTCGCGACCCGGCGGATGCGGCTTCCGGCGGAATTCCCAGAACGCGAACGGCGCGAGCACGGCGGCAGACACAGCGAAGCGCGCGGCGACGAAGGCGAGCGCCGGCATGGTCGCCGCGGCGTATTTCTGTGCGACGAAGGTTACGCCCCAGAGGAACGCCGTGGCGAGCAAGAGGCCATCAGCGCCGAGGCGGCTCATGCCGTCTCCGGCGGCGGAATGGCGCATCTGTCAGGCCTGCTCGATCTCGATCAGCGCGCCGGCGAAGTCTTTCGGGTGCAAGAAAAGCACCGGCTTGCCGTGGGCGCCGATTTTCGGGCTCCCATCGCCCAGCACGCGCGCGCCCCGCGCCATGAGCCGGTCACGGGCGCCGACAATGTCATCGACCTCGTAGCAGAGATGGTGGATGCCTCCGTCCGGGTTGCGCTCGAGGAATTTGCCGATCGGCGAGTTCGCGCCAAGAGGATGCAAAAGCTCGATCTTGGTGTTCGGCAATTCGACGAACACGACCGTCACGCCATGATCGGGCTGAGGCTCTGGAGCGGAGACGCGGGCGCCGAGCGTTTCGCGGTAGGTTTCGGCCGCCCGCTCGAGATCGGGGACGGCGATGGCGACGTGGTTGAGCTTGCCGATCATGATGGACTTCGGGCGCCTCAAACCTCAACCACCAGCACATGCACCTGTGGCTTCTTGCCCCAGACAGCGTTGACCGAGCCGCGCACGGCGCGCTCGATGGCGGTCGAAACGGCATCGGGATCGCGCCGCTTGCCGGGCGGCAGGCTCTCGAAGGCCTCGAAGATCGCTTCGTCAATCAGCGCGTCGATCGCCGCGCCCTCGCGCGTACGCTCGGGGAGACCCGCGATCATCACGTCCGGATCGCCAGCCATCTCCCCCCGGGGCGTGAGCGCCAGCGCGATCGAAACGACGCCGGCGTAAGCGAGCCGGCGGCGCTGGCCGACGCATTCCTGATCCGCCGGCAACAGAATGGCGCCATCCTTCAGCCGCCGCCCGCTTGGAGCCTTCCCCATTACGCAGGCTTCGCCCGGCGCAAGCCGGATCAGGTCGCCATTGAGGGCGCGCAGGACGCGCGGCACGCCCCGCGCCCTGGCGAAGGCGGCATGTTCGCTCAAATGCAGCGGCTCGCCATGCGCGGGCACGGCGATTCCCGGACGCACCCAGTCGTACATTTTCGCCATCTCCGCCCGCCGCGGATGGCCCGAGACATGCACCAGCGCGGTGCGATCGGTCACCACCCGCACGTCCGCGCTCACGAACGCATTGATGAGCTTGCCGACGGCTTTTTCATTCCCGGGAATGGTCCGCGAGGAAAAGATCACGGTGTCGCCGGGACTGAGTTTCGCTGTCGGATGCTCGTCCGCCGCCATGCGAGCGAGCGCCGCGCGCGGCTCGCCCTGAGAGCCGGTGGCCAGCGCGAGAATCCGCTCGCGCGGCAGGCGCTCGAATGCGTCCATGCCCAGCAGGGGAGGCAGGCCCTCCAGCATCCCGCAATCCCGAGCCACCGCGACCACGCGCTCGATCGCGCGGCCCAGAATGCAGACCTGGCGCCCAGCGGCGAGGCCAGCCTCCGCGGCCGAGCGAAGCCGCCCGACATTCGAGGCGAAGGTGGTCACGACCACCCTGCCCTTCGCGTCGGCGACGAGCGAGGAAAGCGTCCTCGCGACATCGCGCTCGGAGGGACTTTCTCCCTCGCGCAGGACGTTGGTCGAATCGGAAATGAGCGCCAGCACGCCCTCGTCGCCAAGCGCCCTGAAGCGCGCCTCGTCGGTCGGCGGGCCGACGACCGGAGTGGGGTCGATCTTCCAGTCGGCTGTATGGACGACAAGCCCGGCGGGAGTGCGGATCGCGAGCGCCGCGCTTTCCGGGATCGAATGCGCGACTGGGATGAACTCGACCGAGAACGGGCCGATCGCGACCTTTTCCCGGAAGCCGACGACCTTCAATGGGATCCTGGGCGCGCCCGGCTCGCCGAGCCGCCGCGCCTCGGCGAGCCCCGCTGCGAAGCGGGTCATGTAGACGGGCGCGCTTAACCCCGGCCACAGCTCGGCAAGGGCGCCGATGTGGTCCTCGTGCGCGTGGGTAATGACGATGCCCGCCAGACCTTTCTTCGCCTTCTCGATGAAGTCGAGATCCGGCATGACGAGGTCGATGCCGGGCAAGTCCTCGGCGGCGAAAGCGACGCCAAGGTCGACCATCAGCCATTGGCGCGCGTTCGCCGGCCCGTAGCCGTAGAGGGCGCAATTCATACCGATTTCGCCGAGGCCGCCGAGCGGGACGAACACAAGCTCGTTTTCGCTGGTCATTCCAAAGCCCGGCCTTCCGGTCCGCCTGATGCCGGCAGACCCGCCCCCGTCAGAGCGTCCCCGCGCGGCGGCAACGTCAGGTCGGCCGCCTCGATGGTCTCGAGCCCGCGGCCGGATCGCATCAGCAGGCGGCCGGCCGCGTCGATCCCCTCGAAGAGGCCCTCGCGTTTCCCGGCGCCGTTCTGGATCGCGATCGGTCCGCCAAGGCCGACGGCGCAATCGAGCCAAGCCGCGCGAATGCGGTCGAACGCCTCTCCGGCGCGCCAGACGCCGAGCGCCTCGTCAAACCTGCGGATGAGACGCTCGAAAAGTTCATGCGCGCTTATTGGCTGTCCGCCTGCCCGCGTCAGACATGCGACCGGGTAGCCGACATCCCGCGGCGCTCGCGCGCAATCGACGCCGATCCCGACCACGCAAGCGGCCCCGCGGCCGGGGAGGCTGACGCCCTCAACCAGGATTCCGGCGCATTTCGCGCCCCCAGACATCAGATCGTTCGGCCACTTGAGGCCGATGTCGGCCGCGCCAAGATCCTTTGCCGCGTCCGCCAGCGCCACGCCAGCGACGAAACCGAGCTCAGCGGCGCGCGGCGGCGGACAGGGATCGATCATGAGGGCGCTGGCGTGAAGGTTTCCCTTCGGCGAGACCCAGAAGCGGCCGCGGCGGCCTCTCCCCGCGGTCTGCTCGTCGGCGACGATCCACAGACGTCCAGCATCGCCGCCCAAAGCCCTGCGGCGCGCCTCCTCGTTCGTCGAATTGATCGCATCATGGCGAATGACGCGCCAACCCCGAAGCGATGCGTCCAGGCCAAAGGCGGCGGTCAAAAGAGCGACTGCGCCGCCGCCATCGCGGCATTGGTGAGCGGCGAAGGCGCAAACATGAACAGGATAATCATCAGCGCCGAGACCGCGAGCACGATGCGTGCGACCGGGGCCGAACCGTCGAAGGCGGCCGCGGGCTCATCGAAATACATGATCTTGACGATCCTCAAATAATAGAAGGCCGCTACCGCGCTCATCAGCACGCCGATGACCGAAAGGCCATAGAGACCCGCCTTCATGGCGGCGGCGAACACGTAGAACTTGGCGAAGAAGCCGGCAAGCGGCGGCGCGCCGGCGAGCGAGAACATCATCGCCGCCAGGAAGAACGCCATCGTCGGATCGGTGCGCGCCAGCCCCGCGAGGTCAGCGATCGTCTCGATCGCCTTGCCGGCCCGGCGCATCATCAGAATGCCGGCGAAGGTTCCCAGCGTCATCACCACGTAGATCGACATGTAGACGACGACGCTTTGCGCGCCCTCAACCGTGCCAGCCGCGAGCCCGACCAGCGCAAACCCCATGTGGCCGATCGAGGAATAGGCCATCAGCCGTTTGAAGTTGCTCTGGCCGATGGCGGCGAACGAGCCGAGCGCCATCGAGGCGATCGAGACGAAGGTGATGATCTGGCGCCAGTCGTGGGCTATGCCGGGGAAGGCGGTCATCATCACCCGGACCAGCACCGCCATAGCCGCAACCTTCGGGGCGGAAGCGAAGAACGTGGTCACCGGAGTCGGCACGCCCTCGTAGACGTCGGGCGTCCACATGTGGAACGGCACGACGGAGATCTTGAACGCGAGCCCGACCAGAACGAACACCAGTCCAAACAGCACGCCGATGTTCGAGTGATCATGGACGGCGTTGGCGACCGCACTGAAGGCGACCGAGCCGGAATAGCCGTAGATGAGGGAGGCGCCATAGAGCAGCATGCCCGACGCAAGCGCGCCGAGGACGAAATACTTGAGGCCGGCCTCCGTCGCGCGCAGGTCATGGCGCCGATAGGCCGCGATCACGTAGAGCGCCAGGCTCATCAGTTCGAGACCGAGATAGAGCGCGATGAAATCGTTGGCCGCAATCAGCATCAGCATGCCGAGGCTGCAGATGAGGATGAGGACCGGGAATTCGAATTCCCCGATCCGTTCGGCCCGCATGAACTCGACCGACAGGAGAAGCGTCACCAGGGAGCCGACGAGCGCAAGCGCGCCCATGAAGCGGGTGAACGCGTCGTCGGCGAAGGACCCATAGAAGGTGACGCCCATCGGGCGATTCCTGGCCACCATGAGCAGAAAGACCACCCCGAGCAGGCCGACCGCGACTTCGTTGACGAGAGCCGACCCCTTTTCGCCGCGAAGCGCGCCGTAGAGCACGAGCGCCAGGGTCCCGACCGCCAGCACCGCTTCTGGCAGGACAACGGGAAGGGAAATGGCCGTCTGGTGCATCAGCGTCACTCGTTCGAAAGACAATTGATCCGCGCAAGGCGGGAAGGCGTCACAACCCCGCAGATTTCGTCATCGTGACAGCGTGCTGGAAGCCGCTGATGATCTGCTCGATTGAAGCTGCGCTGGCGTCGATGATCGGCTGCGGGTGCACGCCGTAAAAGATCGTGAGGAGGCCAAGCGGCAAAAGCGTCACCACCTCCCGGCCGGTGAGGTCGGCGATCCCCATCAGGCTTGGCTTCTCGATCACGCCGAAAATGATGCGCCGGTAAAGGTAGAGCGCGTAGCATGCCGACAGGATGATGCCGAAGGTGGCGAAGAACGCGACCCAGGTGTTCGTTTGAAACGTGCCGATCAGAGTCAGGAATTCGCCAATGAAGCCCGTCGTGCCTGGCAATCCGACATTGGCCAGCGTGAACACCATGAACGCGACCGCATAGAGCGGCATGCGCTGCACGAGGCCGCCATAGGCGTTGATCTCGTAAGTGTGCATGCGGTCGTAAACGACGCCAACGCAAAGAAACAGCGCCCCCGAAACAAAGCCGTGGCTGATCATCTGGTAGACGGCGCCCTGAACTCCCTGGGTATTGGCGGCGAAAATCCCCATCGTCACAAAACCCATGTGGGCCACTGACGAATAGGCGATCACCTTCTTCATGCTGTCCTGGGCGAGCGCGACCAGGGACGTGTAGACGATTGCGATCACCGACAAGGTGAAGATGAGCGGCGTGAAATAGACCGACGCGTCCGGGAACATCGGCAGAGAAAAGCGGATGAAGCCATAGCCGCCCATCTTGAGCAAAATGGCGGCAAGCACCACCGATCCGGCGGTCGGCGCCTCGACATGCGCGTCGGGCAGCCAAGTGTGGACCGGCCACATCGGCATCTTGACTGCGAACGAGGCGAAGAATGCAAGCCACAGCCAGGTCTGCATACTGGCCGGGAAATGGGTCTTGAGCAGCACCGTGATATCGGTCGTGCCTGCGAACCAGTACATGGCCATGATCGCGAGCAGCATCAGCACGGACCCGGTGAATGTGTAGAGGAAGAATTTGAACGCCGCGTACACCCGGTTCCCATGGCCCCAGACGCCGATGATGATGAACATCGGGATGAGGCCGCCCTCAAAGAAGAGATAAAAGAGCACCAGGTCCAGCGCGACGAACACGCCGACCATCAGCGTCTCCAGCACCAGGAAAGTGATCATGTACTCCTTCACCCGGGTTTGGATCGGTGACCACGACGCGATGATGCAGATCGGCATGATGAAGGTCGTGAGCAGGACGAACGGCATCGAAACGCCGTCGACGCCGAGCTTGTAAAGGATCGCGTGCGAGAACCAGTCGCGCTCCTCGACAAGCTGAAAGCCCGGCTGCGACGGGTCGAAACGGCTCCATGCGACGAGGCTCAGGGCAAACGTGATCAAAGTCGCAAACAGCGCAATCCAGCGTGCGTTTCGCTTGGTCGCCTCGCTATCGCCCGGCAGCAACAGGATGAACAGCGCGCCAATCAGCGGCAACGCCAGGAGGCCCGAGAGGATCCACGAGCCATTCATTGCGTGAACCCTCCGAACAGATACCAGGTGGTCAGCGCCGCTGCCCCAATCAGCATCGCAAACGCGTAGTGATAGACATACCCGCTCTGCAGCCGCACCGCGCTACGGGTGACGTCGAGGACGCGGGCCGAGACGCCGTCGGGCCCAAAGCCGTCGATGACCGCGCCATCGCCGCCCTTCCAGAACAAGCGGCCGATCGCAAAGGCCGGGCGAACGAAGACGAAGTCGTAGAGTTCGTCGAAGTACCATTTGTGGACAAGAAATCGATGGAGCGCCGGAAATTCGGCAGCGAGTTGACTGGGCGCGGCGCGATCCACGATATACATGTAATAGGCGATTGCGATGCCGATGAGCATCGCCACCGTTGGAGAAATGGAAACCAACCAGGGGGCGGTCTCCATGCGTTCGAGAATATCGTTTTCCTGGCCCAAGAACAGGGAGTTTCGCCAGAACGCCTCGTGTCCCGCGCCGATGAACATGTGGCGAAACGCCATCCCGGCAAAAGTCGCGCCGACGGCCAGCACTATGAGCGGAACCAGCATCACCAGGGGGGATTCGCGCACGGGATGATCGCCGTGGCCGTGATCCTCATGACCATGCCCGTCGCGCGCGCCCGGCAGGGTCGCCGACCACTCGCCGCGCTGGCCGAAAAAGGTCATGAACATGAGACGCCAAGTGTAAAACGCGGTCAATCCGGCCGCGATGTCGGCGCACCAGAACGCGTACATGGCGCCAAACCGATGAGAGACGAAGGCGGCCTCAATGATCGGATCTTTCGACACAAATCCCGCAAAGCCGATCGAAGTGAACGGGATCCCGACGGCGCTCAGCGCTAGCGCCCCAGCCATCATCGTCCAGAAAGTCACCGGCAACTCCTTTCGGAGCCCGCCCATCGCGCGCATATCTTGCTCGTGATGCATAGCGGTGATCACCGAGCCGCAGCAAAGGAACAGGAGGCCCTTGAAGAAAGCGTGGGTGAAGAGATGGAAAACGCCGAGGCTGTACCCCCCGACGCCGAGGCCGACGAACATGTAGCCGAGTTGCGAGCAGGTCGAATAGGCGACGACCTTCTTGATGTCCATCTGAACCCCGGCGACGGTGGCGGCGAAGAAGGCGGTCGTGCCCCCGACGATGGTGACGACGCTGAGGGCGGCCGGAGAGAACTCGAACAAAGGCGACAAGCGCGCCACCATGAACACGCCCGCCGTCACCATGGTCGCGGCGTGAATGAGCGACGAGACCGGAGTCGGGCCCTCCATCGCGTCCGGAAGCCAGGTGTGCAACAGGAACTGCGCCGACTTGCCCATCGCGCCCATGAAGAGGAGCAGGCACGCGAGCGTCAGGGCGTCCCAATTGAAGCCGATAAAATGCACCGTCTTGCCGACAAGACCGGGCGCCGCGGCGAAAATCTGATCGAAGGCGATCGAGCCGGTCAGATAGAAGGTGAGGAAGATGCCGAGCGAAAAGCCGAAATCGCCGACCCGATTAACGACGAAGGCCTTGATCGCCGCGGCGTTGGCCGCCGGCTTCTCGTACCAGAATCCAACCAGCAGATACGACATCAGGCCGACGCCTTCCCAGCCGAAGAACAACTGCACGAGATTGTCCGCCGTCACCAGCATCAGCATGGCGAAGGTGAAGAGCGAGAGATATGCGAAGAACCGGGGTCGCGACGGGTCCTCGGACATGTAGCCGATCGAATAGACGTGGACGAGGAACGACACCGTCGTCACAACGACGAGCATGACAGCGGTCAGCGTGTCGATGCGCAAAGCCCAGGTGGCCACGACCTTGCCGGAGGTGAACCAGTTCCCAATCGCGACGTGCGCGTCCGCCCCGCCCGCCACCATGACGAATGCGATCCAGGATAGGACGAAACAAACGCCGAGAAGGCCAGTCGTGGCATATTCGGAGGCGCGCACGCCGATCCAGGGCCCGAAAACGCCGGCGATCAGGAAACCGAGAAGCGGCAGGAAAACGATGAGCTGGTACATGAACGGTCTCAGCCCTTCAACGAATTGATGTCCTCGACCGCGATCGAGTGGCGATTGCGGTAATAGGCAACCAGAATCGCCAGACCGATCGCCGCTTCCGCGGCCGCGACCGTGAGGATGAAAAGCGCAAAGGCCTGCCCGGTCAGATCGCCCGAATAGGTCGAAAAGGCGACGAGGTTGATGTTGACCGACAAGAGGATCAGCTCGACCGACATCAGGATGATGATGATGTTCTTGTGGTTGAGGATGATGCCCGCGACGCCAGTCGTAAACACGATCGCCGCGAGAGCGAGAAAGTGGTTAAGGCCGATTCCCATCCGCGTGATCCTTCAGATGCCGGCGCGCGAGGCGACCTTGCGCACTTCGACCGAGTTGGAGCGGCCCACCTGCGCGCCAACGTCCTGCCGCTTGACGCCCGGTTTGTGGTGGAGAGTGAGAACGATCGCGCCGATCATCGCGGTGAGCAAAATCATTCCCGCCGCCTGAAAAAAGTAGAAGTAGCGGGTGTAGAGGACCTCGCCCAGCGCCGCGGTGTTGGTGAGCGTGCCCACCGGGGCCGCCGCGCCGGCTGCGCGCTCCGACGGGCCAAGGCCCGAGACGACGTAGATGAGTTCGATCGCGACGACCAATGCGATCAGCAACCCTTGCGGCAGGTACTCGACAAAGCCCTGCCTCAGCCGGGCGAAGTCGACGTCGAGCAGCATGACGACGAACAGAAACAGCACGGCGACCGCGCCGACGTAGACCACGACCAGGATCATGGCCAGGAACTCCGCGCCCATCAGCAGAAACAGGCCCGCCGCGCAAACGAAGGAAAGAATGAGGAAGAGGACCGAATGAACCGGATTCCTGGCGATGATGACCGCGAAAGCCGAGACAGCCAGAACGGTCGCGAAAATCCAGAAGAACCAAGCATCGGCCTGCATCGTACGCCCCTTGTCATAAGCCCCCTGCCCTAGTCGCCCGCACCCCGCGCGGGAATGGGGCTGAGCGGGCGTCCAGCGCAGAGCGCCGCGTTCGCTTTGCGCCCATTGCGGCGCGGACCACTCCTCCGGCAGTCAAAGGGCGTTTCCCGAACCAGCCCGTCTTTCGACGCGTCCGGTCAATTTCCTTCCAGGCGGCCTATCGATATGGCGCGTCCATCGCGATGTTGCGCGCCAACTCCCGCTCCCAGCGATCGCCGTTGGCCAGCAATCGCTGCTTGTCGTAATAAAGCTCCTCGCGCGTCTCGGTCGCGAATTCGAAGTTCGGCCCTTCGACAATCGCGTCGACCGGACAGGCTTCCTGGCACATCCCGCAGTAGATGCACTTGACCATGTCGATGTCGTAGCGCGTCGTCCGGCGGGTGCCGTCGTTGCGCCGCGGCCCCGCCTCGATCGTGATCGCCTGAGCCGGACAGATCGCCTCGCACAGCTTGCAGGCGATGCATCGTTCCTCGCCGTTCGGATAGCGGCGCAACGCATGCTCGCCACGGAAACGCGGACTTAGCGGCGACTTCTCGTGCGGATAGTTCAGCGTAGCCTTCGGCTTGAATATGTATCGGAGCGACAGCCAGAGCGCTCCGAAGAATTCAGCCAGAAACACCGAGCGGGCGGATTGAGCGAGCCTTAGAGCCATGGTTCTTTCCTCTCCCCTCAGCCGAGAGGACCCGAGGCGTTCCCGCCAAGGCCGGTGAATTCGAGCACGAACGCCACGACCACCACCATGATCAGAGAAATCGGCAGGAACACCTTCCAGCCAAGCCGCATCAACTGATCGTAGCGATAGCGGGGTACGAACGCCTTCACCATCGAGAACATGAAAACCACCGACCACGCCTTGATCAGGAACCAGATGAGACCGGGCACCCAGGTGAAGGGCGGAAATGGCAGCGGCGACAGCCATCCGCCGAGAAACAGCACCGCCGTCATCGCCGACATGGTCAGGACGGCGACCAGTTCGGTGAGGAACTGCAGCATGAACATCGACGCTGAGTACTCGACCGAGTAGCCCGCGACGAGCTCCGATTCCGCCTCGGTCAAGTCGAATGGCGGTCGATTCGTCTCGGCGAGCGCGGAGACAAAGAAGATGATGAACATCGGCAGCAGAGGCAGCCAGTACCAGCCGAGAACGCCGAACCGCGTGTCCTGGGCGCGCACGATATCCGACAGGTTGAGCGAGCCCGCGCACATCACTACGGTGACGATGACGAAGCCGATCGAGACTTCATACGACACCATCTGAGCCGCCGAGCGTAAAGCCGACAGAAGCGGATATTTCGAGTTGGACGCCCACCCCGCCATGATCAGGCCGTAGACGCCGAGCGAGGAAACCGCAAATAAATACAGGATGCCGACGTTGATATCGCTGATCACCCAGCCGTCGGCCACCGGCATGACGGCCCACGCGGATATCGCCAGCACGACCGAGACCAACGGCGCCAGGACGAACACGCCTTTGTTGGCGCCCGCCGGAATGATTGGTTCCTTGAAAATGAATTTGAGGAGATCCGCGAAGGGCTGGAGAGCGCCCCAGGGGCCGACCACGTTGGGTCCGCGCCGCAACTGCACCGCGGCCCAAACCTTGCGTTCGAAATAGATGAGCGCTGCGGTGGAGAGAAGCAGACACACGAGCACCAACAGGCTCTCGAGCACATGCCGAAGCAATGAGCCGAAGTCGCTCTCGTGCATCCACTGGCCGAACGCGGCCATCGTCCCGCTCTCGATCAGAAGCCACACCGCGGCCACGACCACAATAACGACGACAGCGATCGCGCCGAGGATCGGGCCCCAGGGCGGCGAACCGGAACGAGAGGGCATAGCGGCGGTCATTGCGGAATCGCTTTATTCGGCCGCCTCGCGCTGAACGCCGCGAGCGACAGCCGAACATTCGGCCATGACTCGAGACGCGCGGGCGATCGGATTGGTGAGATAGAAGTCTGCGACAGCCGAGGCGAACGGGGCGTTGTCAAGCGCCCCGTCGAGCTCGGCAATCGAGCCCAAGGCCCCTGGATCCGCCGGCGCAACGGTGTCGAAGCGCACCAGGAAGGGGTAGGCGACGGCGAGCGCCGCCCGCAACTGGGTGAGCGAATCGAACGGCAGCCTGACGCCGAGCGGGTCCGACATTGCGCGCAGGATGGACCAGTCCTCGCGCGCGTCCCCAGGCGGGAACACCGCGCGCTCGGCAAACTGCGGCCGCCCTTCGGTGTTGACATAGATACCAGTCTTCTCGGTGTAGGTCGCGCCCGGCAGGATGACGTCAGCACGCTGGGCCCCCCGATCGCCGTGAGTGCCGATGTAGACCACGAACGCGCCCGGCTCAATGTCGATTTCATCAGCGCCGAGATTGATGAGCACGTCGAGCGCATTCGCCTTCGCCATCGCCGGCGCGTCAAGCCCGCCTTCGCCCGGCACGAGGCCGAGATCGAGCCCGCCGACGCGCGAGGCCGCGGTATGCAGCACGTTGAAGCCGTTCCATCCGTCCTTCACAACGCCCGTCGCGAGCGCGCCCTTGGCGAGGCGCGCCAGAACCGCGACGCCATCGGGTCTCGCAAACGCGCCGGGACCCACGATCATCACGGGCTTGGCGGCTCTGTCCCGCGGCCGGTCCAATGCTTTCGCGAGGGCCTCGGCTCCAGCGCCCAGGTAATCATATTTGTAAGTCAGATCGCCCCTGGGTCCGATGACGCCCACCGGCGCTCCGCTCTTAAGCCACCGCTTTCGGATGCGCGCGTTGAGGACCGGCGCCTCGTGACGCGGATTCGAGCCGATGATGAGAATGGCGTCCGCCTGCTCGATGCCGGCGATCGTCGAATTGAACAGATATGACGCGCGGCCGAATTTCGGATGCAATTTCGATCCGTCCTGCCGGCAATCGATGTTGGGAGAGCCGAGCCTGGCGAGAAGCGTCTTGAGCGCGAACATTTCCTCGACAGTCGCCAGATCGCCAACGAACGCGCCGATCCGAGCAGGCGAGGCGGCGGCGACTTTGCCGGCGACCGCCGCAAAAGCCTCCGCCCAGCTCGCTGGCGTGAGACGACCATCGACCCGCACATAGGGACGATCGAGTCGTTGCGTCTTCAATCCGTCGACAACGTGCCGCGTCTTGTCGGAAATCCATTCCTCGTTGATGGCGTCATTGACGCGCGGCAGGATGCGCACGATCTCGCGCCCGCGCGAGTCGACACGGATCGCCGAGCCCAGCGCGTCCATGACGTCGATCGTCTCGGTCTTGACGCACTCCCATGAACGAGCCTGGAAAGCGGCCGGCTTTGAGGTCAGGGCGCCGACCGGACACAAGTCAACGACGTTGCCTTGCAGCTCCGACGTCAGCGCGTGCTCGAGATAGGAGGTAATCTCCATGTCCTCGCCGCGACCGATGGCGCCGAGCTCGGGGACGCCTGCCACCTCGGTCACGAAGCGCACACAGCGCGTACATTGGATGCACCGGTTCATGACCGTCTTGATCAAGGGCCCGATATACTTGTCCTCAACGGCGCGCTTGTTCTCGGAGAATCGCGACGTGTCGGCCCCGTAAGCCATCGCCTGGTCCTGCAGATCGCATTCGCCGCCCTGATCGCAGATCGGACAGTCGAGCGGATGGTTGATCAGCAGAAACTCCATTGTGCCCTTGCGCGCCTTTCGCGCCATCGGCGAGTTGGTGAGCGTCACGGGCGGCTCGCCGTTCGGACCTGGGCGCAGGTCTTTGACCGCCATCGCGCACGAGGCTGTTGGCTTCGGCGGTCCGCCCTTCACCTCGACGAGGCACATCCGGCAGTTGCCGGCAATCGAGAGCCGCTCATGGAAGCAGAAACGAGGAATTTCCGCGCCGGCGACTTCGCAGGCCTGGAGCAGCGTATATTCGGCTGGAACGTCGATTTCCTTGCCGTCGATGACGATCTTGCTCATGCGCCTTTCGCCTCACGGCCCGCGCCGTACCGATCAACGGAGACGATCGGCGCCTCCGGGACACTGGTTGCGACGAACGCCCTTAACCGCATTTCCGGCTCATCCACAGCTTGATATGCGCCAGATGGCCCCATCCGAAGGCAAAATCGCTGTCCCCGTGCGCGGTCAGGTGCGCAAGTCGCGCCACCGCCTCGTCGAGATTCGGAATTTGTCCGGCTTCTATCGGCCACATGACGAAATGCGGCGTCGCCGATCTCTCGAACCAGTCGCCCTTGCGGTTGTAGATCTGTTTGTGGACCGTCGCCCAGACGAAACGCTCGAGCGCCTCGACGCTCTCCCACACCGAGAGGTTGACCGCCATGGTCGGATCGCTCACGGGACGGATCGCGGTTGCGTTGTTGCTCTCATCCTTGAGGCGCCAGACGAATCCCTCGCTGCGCTCCGCGAGGGCGTTGATGCGGTCGAGGTTCGTCATGAACCCCGACATGCGCGGATCGTCGGTCGGATAGCGGAAGCGGCCAATGTTGAGTTGGGCGATATGGCTCACCGTTCATCCTCCAGCTTTTCCACACGGGCCCTACTCCGCCGCCACCGGCAAAGGTTCGCTATGCGGGTTGGCTGCATATTGGTCGATGCGCCGCTCGATCTCGGGGCGGAAATGCGCGATGAGGCCCTGGATCGGCCAAGCCGCGGCGTCGCCGAAGGCGCAGATCGTGTGCCCCTCGACCTGTTTGGTGACATCGAGAAGCATGTCGATCTCCCGCTTTTGCGCTCGGCCCTGGACCATGCGCTCCATGACGCGCCACATCCATCCCGCGCCTTCGCGGCAGGGCGTACACTGGCCGCAGCTCTCGTGCTTGTAGAAATAGGACAGGCGCGCGATGGCGCGGATGATGTCGGTCGACTTGTCCATCACGATCGCCGCCGCCGTTCCGAGGCCGGACTTGAGCTTGGCGAGCGAGTCGAAATCCATCGGACAGTCGATGATCTGGGCCGCGGGAAGCAATCGCACCGACGCCCCGCCGGGAATGACCGCCAGCAGATTGTCCCAGCCGCCGCGCACACCGCCGCAGTGCCGGTCGATCAGCTCGCGGAACGGGATCGACATCGCCTCCTCGACGTTGCACGGCTTGTTGACGTGACCTGAGACACAGAAGACCTTTGTGCCGGAATTGTTGGGCGCGCCGAAACTCGTGAACCATGACGCGCCGCGCCGCAAAATCGTCGGGGCGACGGCGATCGAACTCGACGTTGTTCACCGTCGTTGGACAGCCGTAAAGCCCCATGCCCGCCGGAAAGGGCGGCTTCATGCGGGGCATGCCCTTCTTCCCTTCGAGCGATTCGAGCATCGCCGTTTCTTCGCCGCAGATATAGGCCCCGGCGCCGTGATGGACGTAGATATCGAACGGCCAACCGTGAATGTTGTCCTTGCCGATGAGCCGTGCTTCGTAGGCCTCCGCAACCGCGGCCTCGAGACGTTCGCGCTCGAGGATGTATTCGCCGCGCACGTAGATGTAGGCTGCTTGCGCGCCCATGGCGAATGACGCGACCAGCGCGCCCTCGACCAGCGTGTGCGGGTCGTTGCGCATGATCTCGCGGTCCTTGCATGTCCCAGGCTCGGATTCGTCGGCGTTGATCACGAGATAGTGCGGGCGCTTGGGATCGATGGTCTTCGGCATGAACGACCATTTGAGTCCGGTCGGGAAGCCCGCGCCTCCGCGACCGCGCAGGCCAGAGGCCTTCATCTCGGCGACGATCCAGTCGCGCCCCTTGTCGATGATCGCCTTGGTCCCGTCCCAGGCGCCGCGCGCCCGCGCGCCCTTCAGGCCGCGGTCGCCGAGCCCGTAGAGGTTGGTGAAGATTCTGTCCTTGTCTTCCAGCATCGCTCAGGTCTCGGTCTTTCCGGCCGGAAGGTGCGTGTGAGTTTGGTCGTCCTTGGATCCCCCGCCGCCAGCGGCGATATTGGCCGCTTGGGCGACCCATTGTTCACGATCGATGCGGCCGGGGAACGAAAGATAGGTTCCGACCCAGCGGATCTCGCTTCTCGCCCACTCAGCGATTTGATCGAAGTGAAAAACGCCAAGCTCATGCAGGCGCTTCTCATTGACCGGACCCACGCCCTTGATCCGCTGCAAATCGTCAGGACCGCTCCCGCGCGGGGCTTCGAGAGCGGGAGGCCGAACGCCGACCGCGTTCGCCTTTTGCTCTGGCGTCGCGCCGGCCGGCAGGGTCGTCAGCGCGGCGGCGATGTGGGCGGCCTCCGCCTCGGCGTGAGCGTGCGCCGCCGCCTCGTCGAGGGGCCCCGGCGATTGATCATTCGCAGGCGCGAGCGGGGCGGCGTTCGGGCCGCTGCGCCCATCGGCGCCGTAGAGCGTAGTCAGCGCGGTCAGGCCGCCAACCGGTTCTGACGAGACGCGGCCGATCTGCGAGCCGGTATTGACCGGCCGGCCATTCGCGAGATCGTCGAGAAGTCTGCCAAAATTCTCCGGCGTTAGATCCTCGTAGTAGTCGTCGTTGATCTGAACCATCGGCGCGTTGCAACAGGCGCCGAGGCATTCGACCTCGATCCAGGAAAACATGCCGTCGCCGGTCACATGACCTTCTTCACCGATACGCTTGCGGCACACCGCCTTGATGTCGTCGGAACCGGTCAGCATGCAAGGCGTGGTGCCGCAGACCTGCACGTAATGACGCCCGACCGGGGCCAGATTGAACATTGTGTAGAAGGTCGCGATCTCGAGCACCCGGATGTTCGGCATGTCGAGCATCGCCGCAACCTTTTCGATCGCCGGTCGCGGGAGCCAATAGCCGTTTTGCTTCTGGGCGCGCCAGAGCAACGCGAGCACCGCCGACGCCTGCCGGCCGGGAGGATATTTGGCCAGTTCCTGCTCCGCCCACGCCTTGTTCTCCGGCGTGAACTCGAAGCTTGTCGGCTGCTCCTCGGCAAGACGGCGGACGGACATCGCTCAAAAATTCCTCGAATGCGGAGCCACGCCGAGGCTCGCCCGCCAACTGGGTCTCACCGGTCGACCTCCCCGAACACGATATCGAGCGAGCCGAGGATTGCGCTGATGTCGGCGAGCATGTGCTTGCGGCACAGAAAATCCATCGCCTGAAGATGCGCGAAGCCTGGCGCGCGAAGTTTCACGCGATAGGGTCTATTCGAGCCGTCGGAGACGAGATAGACGCCGAACTCGCCCTTGGGCGCCTCGACCGCGGCGTAAACTTCGCCAGCCGGCACCTTATAGCCCTCAGTGTAGAGCTTGAAGTGATGGATGAGCGCTTCCATCGACCTCTTCATCTCGCCGCGCCGCGGCGGCGCGACCTTGCCGTCGTCGGTCACCACCGGCCCTTCGCCGCCAGGCGAATTCAGCTTCTCGCAGCACTGCCGCATGATCTTGATCGACTGGCGCATCTCCTCCATGCGGATCAGATACCGATCGTAGCAATCGCCGTTCTTGCCGACGGGAATATCGAAGTCCATCTCCTCGTAGCATTCGTACGGCTGCGCCTTGCGCAGGTCCCATCCCGCGCCGGAACCGCGCAGCATGACGCCCGAGAAGCCCCAAGCCCAGGCGTCAGCCAGCTTGACCACGCCGATGTCGACATTGCGCTGCTTGAAAATGCGGTTTCCCGTGAGCAGAACCTCGAGGTCATCGCACACCTTGAGGAACGGATCGCAGAAGGCCTCGATGTCGTCGATGAGCCGGCGCGGAAGGTCCTGGTGGACACCGCCCGGGCGGAAGTAGGCCGCATGCATGCGCGACCCGCTGGCCCGCTCGTAGAACACCATCAACTTCTCGCGCTCCTCGAACCCCCAGAGCGGCGGGGTCAGGGCGCCGACGTCCATCGCCTGCGTCGTGATCTGGAGTAGATGCGATAAAAGGCGGCCGATCTCGCAGTAGAGCACGCGGATCAGCTGGCCGCGCCGAGGAACCGCAATGCCGAGAAGCCGTTCAACGGCGAGCGCATAGGCGTGCTCTTGATTTATCGGCGCGACATAGTCGAGCCGATCAAGATAGGGGACGTTCTGCAGGTAGGTGCGCGCCTCCATGAGCTTTTCCGTGCCGCGATGCAGCAGGCCGATATGCGGATCGACGCGCTCGACGACCTCGCCGTCCAGCTCGAGCACGAGGCGCAGCACACCATGGGCGGCCGGGTGCTGCGGCCCAAAGTTGATCGAGAAATTTCTTAAGGTCTGCTCGTTCATGATCCCTGACCGGGTTTCCGACCGCCGTCCGTCGCCTTTTCATCTCCGGGCAACGGCGGACCCTCCCATGGGCTCAGGAAATCGAACCGACGGAATTCCTGATTGAGCCGCACCGGTTCGTAGCGCACGCGTTTTTCCGCATCGTCGTAGCGCACCTCGACGAAACCGGTCATCGGGAAGTCCTTCCGCAGCGGATGACCATCGAATCCGTAATCGGTCAGAATGCGCCGCAAGTCCGGATGCCCCTCGAACAGCACGCCGAACAGGTCGTAAATCTCGCGCTCGTACCAGTCAGCGCCGGGATAGACAGCGGTCGCGCTCATCACCGGCGTCCGCTCGTCGGTCGCAACTTTGACCCGCACCCGCCGATTCAGCCGCGGGGAGAGCAGATGATAGACGACATCGAAGCGCTTCTCGCGCTGCGGATAGTCAACCCCGGAAATATCAATGATTGAAACAAACTGAGCGGCGGGATCGTCGCGAAGGAATTGGAGCGTCTCAATCAGGCGCCCAGGATCGACAGTCAGCGTCAGCTCTCCAAAGGCAAAAGCAGATCCCATCACCGCCCCTGGCGCTGCGGCGGCGAGTTTGGCCGCAATGGTCTGCAGCTGGTCGTCCATTTCGGTTCGAGCCTCGCTTCCGGTTCGCCCTACGGGACCTCAGCGTTCGATAGTCCCAATGCGGCGGATTTTCTTTTGCAGCATCAGCACTCCATAGAGCAGCGCCTCCGCGGTGGGCGGGCAGCCCGGCACATAGATGTCAACGGGCACAATGCGGTCGCACCCCCGCACAACCGAATACGAATAGTGGTAGTATCCGCCGCCGTTGGCGCAGGACCCCATCGAGATCACATAGCGCGGCTCCGGCATCTGGTCGTAGACCTTACGCAGCGCTGGCGCCATCTTGTTGGTCAGCGTGCCCGCGACGATCATCACATCCGACTGCCGAGGGCTCGCGCGCGGCGCGAAGCCGAAGCGCTCGACATCGAACCGCGGCATCGAGACCTGCATCATCTCGACAGCGCAACACGCAAGTCCGAACGTCATCCACATGAGCGAGCCCGTGCGAGCCCACTGGATAAGGTCGTCGGTCGTGGTGACGAGAAAGCCCTTGTCGGCAAGTTCATCGCTTATCGCGCCAAAGTACCGGTCTTCGACCCGGAGCGGCTTGCCGGTCAGCGGATCGAGAAGATCAGTTCCGCCAAGCGCGACGGTCGGGCTCGCGCTCAATCCCATTCCAGCGCTCCTTTGTTCCACTCGTATACGAACCCAATGGTCAGCACCGCCAAAAAGATCATCATCGACCAGAATCCAAGCGCGCCAAGGTCGTGGAAGACAATCGCCCAAGGGAACAGGAACGCGACCTCAAGATCGAAAATAATGAACAGGAGCGAGACCAGGTAGAAGCGCGCGTCAAAACGCATTCGGGCGTCGTCAAACGGAGGAAATCCGCACTCATACGGCGAAAGCTTTTCGCTATCCGGGGCCCGATAGGCAACCAGAAAAGGCGCGATCAACAGCGCTCCGCCGATGAGCGTCGCGACAATTATGAACACGACCAGCGGCATGTAATCGGAAATAAGGCTCGGCATGGCCTCGCTCTTGAGGTTTTCGACCGTGCGGCGCACCCACGCGCGGGGCTCGGAGCAGCGCCCGCCCCGAGCCAATCCTGGCAAACGCGTATCGCAGCGCAGGCAAGCATGCAAGGCGAAAGGCTTCCATTCGCCCGATACGGATCGCTGCAGAGAAGCAGCGTCAGCCTTCGCGCGTGGCGCCCACATTACATAGGCGCTCGGAACCGCGTGCTAAAGGGGCGAGAAACGGATTTAAGCCTGCGGCGCGGCCCGGCTTCGCCGCGCGGCAAAGCTGATCGAATCGCGTGAAAATGGCGAGAGAGACGGGACTTGAACCCGCGACCTCCGGCGTGACAGGCCGGCGCTCTAACCAACTGAGCTACTCCCCCGCGGGAGCGGGACCGGATAAGCTAGCCGCGGCTCCAAGTCAAGGATCACATGCGGTCGCGGACCGCTGCAACGGCGTGCTTTCCTGCGGGCTTCCGCTGATGAATCGAGTTGCACAAGGGGCCGCCAAGGCTAGAATTGACTTGTCGCCAGCGACCAGCGCCGCATTTCCTCACGGGTGAGGACGTGGACGGTGTCAGGGGGCAGCGATTCGGCGGTCCGGACCAGCGCGGGGTCGACGCCCATTCGCCGCGCGTAATGCCTGAGGACCGCGACCATTGGCGGGTCCGCGAAACTGCGCGTCACATGCGATCCGAACAGCCCGCGACGCTCACTCTCGACGATCGACATCCGGTGCAGCCCGACCTCGCTGCCTGGGGGCGCGACACGGCGCACGGCGCCCATCAGCGCGTAAACGCAAGCCGACAGGCATTTGCCCACGTATGGCCCCGGATCGCCGGCCGCGTCGAACCGACCAACCACGCCGGCGATGCGCAGCCCTCTCAGAATATGGCCAAAGACCATCGAAGCGACGACATTGCCGCCGCGCGAGTTGAAGAAGACAATCCGCCGCAGCTTGGCGTCCGAGCTGCCGGACCTAAGAAAATCGACGAAAGCCTGCGGCGTCTCAGCCTCAATCACGCCATCCGCAACGATGACGTCAGGACAGTGACGGCCGCATTCGCGGGATTCAAGCGGTGCAACGCGGAAGCTCATGGGCGCGCCGTGCTCGTCGGCCAGCGCTGGCGTAAGCGCGACTGCGGCGATCGCGAACGCCGCAAATAACGCCCCCGAAGCCCCGAAGCTGGTGGGCGGTGACGGGCTCGAACCGCCGACCCTCTCGGTGTAAACGAGATGCTCTGCCAACTGAGCTAACCGCCCCCGACGTCGCCGGTTGCTTCGCCCGGCGGCGTCAAGATAGCAGGGTCGCGGTAGGCTCGCCAAGCACAACCAAACTCGTGCAAGGACCGACGGCGGACGGCCAGGCGGCCTCATAGCCGCGCCGAGGCGCGGCAGATCAATCTATTTCTTGGCCGCCTTCTTGTTAAGGCTCTCCTTCAGGGCCGCGCCGGGTTTGAAGCGGGCATTTCTAGACGCGGCAATCTTGATTTCCTTGCCGGTCGCCGGGTTGCGCCCCTTGCCGGCGGCACGTTCGCGCACGGAGAAGGTGCCGAATCCAACAAGCCGGACTTCCTCGCCCTTCTTCAATGTTTTGATGATGCCATCCAGCACGGCCTCAAGCGCGGCCGCGGCGGAAACCTTGGTCAATTCCGCCTCCGTCGCGATGTGGTCGACGAGCTCAAGCTTGTTCATTTTAGCCTCTCCGTTCGAATACGGCGCGCGATTGTCTGGCGCCGGTTCTAAAGTCCGGCGCCGTCGGCGCCGCACATGTCACGCGACGCGACGCACCGCGCGCTCCCGCCCGTCCTCTCCTCTAAGGCGCTCATCCCCGCCCCAGGCGAATCGACAGCAGAATTCAATTCATAGCTCGCCGTTTCGTCAAAGGAACGCAAGCGTTGGCGTGGGCTAACGACGAAAAAAGCGCCTAAAACTGCGCGAAAATCGAAAAAAGCCGCGAATTCCCTTGGAATTCGCGGCGATCTTCGCTGCAGTGGAGTTCGCCGAGCGCCAGTCTTCAGCGCCCGGCCTGATCAGCCCTCAGTGCGCGACCAAGCCTTGACCGTCTTCTTCTGGAGAGGGCGGCGGCAGGGCGGCGTTCTCCTCCCATGCAATCGGCGTTGGCTGACGGACAAGCGCGTGAGCGAGCACCTCGTCCATTCGGGAAACGGGCACGATCTCGAGCCCGTTCTTCACCGAGCTCGGGATCTCGGCCAGGTCCTTGGCGTTATCCTCAGGTATGAGGACCTTCTTGATCCCGCCCCTCAGCGCCGCAAGCAGCTTTTCCTTCAGGCCCCCAATCGGGAGGACGCGTCCACGCAGCGTGATCTCGCCGGTCATGGCGATGTCGCGCCGCACCGGAACGCCGGTCAGCATCGAGACAATCACGGTCGCCATCCCGACGCCCGCCGACGGCCCATCCTTCGGCGTTGCGCCTTCGGGCACGTGCACATGGATGTCGCGTCTGTCGAACAGCGGCGGCTCGATTCCGAAATCGGTCGCGCGCGACCGCACGTAGGACGCTGCCGCCGAAATCGACTCCTTCATCACGTCCTTGAGATTTCCGGTTACCGTCATGCGGCCCTTGCCGGGCATCATGACGCCTTCAATCGTCAAGAGTTCGCCTCCGACCTCGGTCCAGGCGAGTCCGGTCACCAGTCCAACCTGATCGTCGGCTTCGATCTCGCCGTAGCGAAACTTCTGCGGGCCAAGGAATTCAGCGACGTTCTGGCCGTTGACGACGACGGTCTTGCTCTTGTTGGTGAGGATCTCCTTCACCGCCTTGCGCGCAAGGTTGGAAATCTCACGCTCGAGGTTGCGAACGCCAGCTTCTCTTGTATAGCGCCGAATGAGCTCCATGATGGCGCTGTCCTCGACTACCCATTCCTTGGCGTCGAGCCCGTGTTTGGTCATTGAATGCGGCAACAGATGCCGCTTGGCGATCTCAAGCTTCTCATCTTCCGTGTAGCCTGCGATGCGAATGATCTCCATCCGGTCCATCAGGGCTGGGGGGATGTTGAGGGTGTTGGCCGTGGTCACGAACATGACGCCCGAGAGGTCATAGTCGACTTCGAGATAATGATCATTGAAGGTCGAGTTCTGTTCCGGATCCAGCACTTCGAGCAGGGCAGACGACGGATCGCCGCGGAAATCCATGCCCATCTTATCGATTTCGTCGAGCAGGAAGAGCGGATTCGAGGTCTTCGCCTTGCGCATCGACTGGATGACCTTGCCCGGCATCGAGCCGATGTATGTGCGCCGGTGGCCGCGGATCTCCGCTTCGTCGCGCACGCCGCCGAGCGACATCCGCACGAACTCGCGGCCCGTCGCTCTCGCGATCGACTTGCCCAGCGAGGTCTTGCCGACGCCTGGGGGACCGACGAGACACAGGATCGGCCCGGTCAGCTTGTTGGCGCGCTGCTGGACCGCGAGGTACTCGACGATGCGCTCCTTGACCTTGTCCAGGCCGAAATGATCGGCATCGAGAATCGCCTGCGCGGCCGGCAGATCCTTCTTGATCTTGGATCGCTTCTGCCACGGGATCGACAGCAGCCAATCAAGGTAGTTGCGCACGACCGTGGCTTCGGCCGACATCGGCGACATCTGCCTTAGCTTTTTGACCTCCCCGAGCGCCTTCTCGCGCGCTTCCTTGGTGAATCTCGTTGATTTGATTCGCTCCTCGAGCTCGGACATTTCGTCCTTGCCCTCCTCGTCGCCGAGTTCCTTCTGGATCGCCTTCATCTGCTCGTTGAGGTAGTATTCCCGTTGCGTCTTCTCCATCTGCCGCTTGACGCGGGTGCGGATGCGCTTCTCGACCTGCAGCACTGAAATCTCGCTCTCCATCAGGGCGAGGCACTTCTCAAAGCGCTTGGCGACGGAGCGCATCTCCAGAATCGCCTGCTTGTCGGAGAGTTTGACCGCAAGGTGGGAGGCGATGGTGTCGGCGAGCTTGCCGTAATCGTCGATCTGATTGACCGCGCTCACAACTTCCGGGGAGATCTTCTTGTTGAGCTTCACGTAGCTCTCGAACTCTGACACGACCGAACGCGCCAGCGCTTCAGCTTCGATCTTCTCGATCGGTTCGTCAGCGGTCGCGCGGGCCTCAGCCTGGAAGAAACCGTCACCGGACACGAACCGAGTGACCTGGGCCCGCGTCGAGCCCTCGACGAGGACCTTGACCGTGCCGTCGGGCAGCTTGAGCAACTGCAGAACGCTAGCGAGCGTACCGGCGGAGAAGATAGCTTCCGGCGCGGGATCGTCGTCGGCTGCGTTCTTCTGGGTGACAAGCAGGATCGGCTTATCGGACTTCATCACCTCTTCGAGCGCGCGGATCGACTTCTCTCGCCCGACGAACAGGGGCACGATCATATGCGGAAACACGACTATGTCCCGCAGCGGAAGGACAGGATAGATGTCAAGCGTTCCCGGGACGACGGACTTGTGTTGATTGGTCATGGCTACCCTGAATTTCGGGAATCGACGTCCCCGCTCCGCTCTTTACTCGCTTCTAGACCCTTCGGGACCAAACCCGCCCCGGAAGACCGCCTGCCATACCCCGCGAGGCGGAAGGGCCGGCACGACACTGCCGTCGCGCCCAAGCGGCGCGAGAGAATCGAACAACCCGGCGCAAAACATGGGCCTCCACTGCGCAACTTTCAAGCGGCGCGCCGACCCGGAGGCGAGATCAGCCCGCGCGCTCGGCGCGCTCCGCGTAGATGTAGAGAGGGCGAGCCTTGCCCTCGACGACCTCGGGGCCAATCACGACCTGTTCGACGCCATCAAGACCCGGCAGTTCAAACATCGTATCGAGCAGGATGCTTTCCATGATCGAACGCAAGCCGCGAGCGCCGGTGCGCCGCTCGATCGCCTTCTTGGCGACGACGCCGAGCGCTTCTTCCTGAATCGTCAGGTCGGTGTTCTCCATCTCAAACAGGCGCTGATATTGTTTGACGAGCGCGTTCTTCGGCTCGGTCAGGATCCTCTTCAGAGCATCCTCGTCGAGATCCTCAAGGGTCGCGATGACCGGCAGACGGCCGACGAATTCGGGGATGAGACCGAATTTCAGCAGATCCTCCGGCTCGACCTCGCGAAAGATTTCGCCCGTGCGCCGGTCGTCGGGCGATTGAACCTTGGCGGAAAAGCCGATCGCGGTGCCCTTGCCGCGCGCCGAGATGATTCGCTCGAGGCCGGAAAATGCGCCGCCGCAAATGAACAGGATATTGGTCGTATCGACCTGCAGGAATTCCTGCTGGGGATGCTTACGGCCGCCCTGCGGCGGAACGCTTGCAATCGTGCCCTCCATGATCTTGAGCAACGCCTGCTGCACGCCTTCGCCCGACACGTCGCGGGTAATCGACGGATTGTCGGACTTGCGGCTGATCTTGTCGATCTCGTCGATGTAGACGATGCCACGTTGCGCGCGTTCCACGTTATAGTCAGACGCCTGCAACAGCTTCAAAATGATGTTCTCGACGTCCTCGCCGACATAACCGGCTTCAGTCAGAGTCGTGGCGTCGGCCATGGTGAACGGCACGTCCAGAATGCGCGCGAGAGTTCTGAGCGAGCAGGGTCTTGCCCGAGCCGGTCGGCCCGATGAGCAGGATGTTTGATTTCGCGAGTTCCACGTCGCCGTGTTTGGTGGCGTGATTCAGGCGCTTGTAATGATTGTGGACGGCAACCGACAGCACCCGCTTGGCCTGGGGCTGACCGATCACATAATCGTCTAGAACCTTGCAGATTTCGCGGGGGGTCGGAATGCCGTCCTTGCTCTTGACGAGGGCGGTCTTGCTCTCCTCGCGGATGATGTCCATGCACAATTCGACGCATTCATCGCAAATGAACACGGTCGGCCCGGCGATCAGTTTGCGGACTTCATGCTGAACTCTTGCCGCAGAACGAGCAATAGAGCGTGTTCTTGGCGTCGCCTTCGGCCTTGGCCATCGCTTTTCTCCATTTAGGCCGCTTCCGCCGAAGCGTGTCGTCAAACGCCTGACCAAGCAGCCTAACCAAACCACCCTAACGAAACGTAGCCTTGACCCTGCCTCGCCGTCCTTGCTCGGGGCCGCCGCAACTCGCGTCAGCCAGGGCTTTGACAAGCAACCACCAAATCCCATGCAAAATCAAGGCCGGACCACAAAAATCATCGCGGCCAAACCCCAAACTCGGTAAAAACTTGGCTCGGCTGGCCTGAGAGTCTAGGCCTTTGCCTCTTCCAGTTCGAGGCCGCGCTTGACCGTCACCTCGTCGACAATCCCGAACGCCTTGGCTTCCTCCGCCGACATGAAATGATCACGATCCAGAGTTCTTTCAATGGCTTCGTAGGATTGGCCGGTATGGTGAACGTAGATCTCGTTGAGCCGCCGCTTGACCTTGAGAATATCCTCCGCGTGCCGCTGGATGTCGGACGCCTGGCCCTGGAAGCCGCCTGACGGCTGATGGACCATGATCCGGGAATTGGGCAGCGCAAATCGCGAACCCTTCTCGCCGGCCGCGAGCAAAAGCGAGCCCATTGACGCCGCTTGCCCTATGCACATCGTTGTCACTTTGGGACGAATAAACTGCATCGTGTCGTAGATCGACAGCCCGGCAGTCACCACGCCGCCTGGAGAATTGATGTAGATCGCGATTTCCTTTTTCGGATTGTCCGCCTCGAGGAAGAGCAATTGAGCCACGACCAGCGAAGCCGAGACATCCTCGACCGGTCCGGTCACGAAGATGATCCGCTCCCGCAGCAGCCGTGAAAAGATGTCAAACGATCGCTCGCCGCGCGCCGACTGCTCGATCACGATCGGCACGAGCTGGTTGGTGTAGTAATCGATCGGATCGCGCATCAGGACTTTTCTTTCACCAAAATTGACCGCTCCAGGCTCAAGGCCGGGAATCCGAAACATAGGCGCCCCAATGTGTCTCGAAAAGAGGCGCCTCGTCCGGTCGTGGTCAGGCGCCGCGAACCTCGCTTTCAACCCCCGGTTCGACCGGAAGCTTGTCCTCCACCGGCTTGAGGAGCTCCTCTTTGCTCACTTTGCGGGCCTCGACCTTCGCGAGCCCGAGGATATGGTCGACGACCTTCTCTTCGTAAATAGGGGCGCGCAGCTCGGCCAAGGCCTGGCTGTTGTTGCGGTAGAACTCCCAGACCTGTTTTTCCTGACCGGGGAACGACCGGGCCCGGGCGACCAGCGCCTGGGTCATCTCCTCGTCCGAGACCTTCACCTCAGCCCTCGTACCGACCTCGGCCAGAAGGAGCCCGAGGCGGACCCGCCGTTCGGCAATCGTGCGATAGTCGGCGCGGGCCGCCTCTTCGGTCGTGTTCTCATCGGCGAAGCTGCGGCCCGAGGCCTGCTGCTCGCGCATGACCTGTTCCCAAATCGAATTGAACTCCTGGCTGACCAGGCCCTCGGGCAATTCGAAGGAATAGCGTCCGTCGAGTTGGTCGAGCAGCTGACGCTTCAGCTTGTCGCGCGAAGCCCGCGCATAGTCGGCGGCGATCCGGTCGCGGATCGTTTCCCTAAGCTTGTCGAGGCTTTCATAGCCGAGACCCTTGGCGAATTCATCGTCGATCGCAAACGGATCCGGCGCGGCGACGGACTTCACCGTCACCGCGAAGTCGCCGGTCTTGCCCGCCAGCGCCCGCACGGCGTAGGATTCGGGAAAGGTCGCGCGAACGATGCGCTTGTCGCCGGCGGCGACGCCCATGAGCTGGTCCTCGAATCCAGGCAGGAACGTGTTCGAGCCGAGCGCCACCTGGATGTCCCTGCCTTCGCCGCCCTCGAAGGGAACGCCGTCGATCGTTCCGTCAAAATCGACAGTAACGCGGTCATCCGCCTCGGCCATCGCACCGACCGGCTTGTCGCTGTACGCGCGCCGCTCCCCCCCAAGCCTGTCAAGGGTTGCGTCGACGTCGGCCGGTTCGACGTCGGTTGTCAGGCGCTCAAGCGAGATTTGGGAGAAATCGCCAACCTCGAAGACCGGCAAGACCTCAAGCGCGACCTTGAAGTTGAGGTCGCCGCGGGCCTCGAGGGCGGCTTCGATCGCCGCCTGGTCGCTGGGAAGCTCGACCTTGGGCTCACGGGCGAGACGCAAATGGTTGTCGTCAACAATCTTCTTGTTGGCGCTGGCGATGGCTTCCTGCATGACTTCGGCCATGACCGACTTGCCGTAAACCTTGCGCAAATGCTCGACTGGCACCTTGCCCGGGCGGAAGCCGTTGATGCGGACCTTCTGTTTGAGCTCGGCGAGCTGCCCGTCGAGCTTCGCGGCCAGATCGCTCGCGGGCAGAGAAATATCGTACTCGCGCTTGAGGCCCTGGCTGAGCGTCTCGGTCACCTGCATCTTGTGTTCCGTCTTGTCGTCGTTGCGGCCGATCGCCGCGAATGGCCGATAATTGCCTACCGTCCGATCGTCAATTGGTCCCGGGCGTTCGCGGTCGCGAAGGAAATGGTGCGGGCGGAGGGACTCGAACCCCCACAACTTGCGTCACCGGAACCTAAATCCGGCGCGTCTACCAATTCCGCCACGCCCGCCGCAAGCGCCGGCTTGACGAGGCCGATTTGCTTTGGCGCGCTCTATATCAGCTTGTCCAACCCGCGCCATAGAAAAATAGGGCCGCCTAGTTATTTGCGCACGGCGGCGGCGATGGCGATGGTGAACAGGCCTGCCGCGAGCAAGAGGCGGGTTGCGCCGCCGGCGGGCTCAGCTAAGAAGAGCGGCGCGACGAGACATCGCCCGGACGCGATGCAAACGGCGGCAAAACCCAGGAATATGGCGAGCTTGCGCATGAATACGCCCTCTTCGCCGCCAATCTTTCGCGAGCAAGCGCCGGGCCGGGATGGTTGCGCCAAAAGGGGACACTTGGCGTGAATCCAACCCGTCGGGCATTTTTGGGCGGGGGTCTTGGGGCGACGGTTTGGCGCCTCAACTGGGGGGCGCGAGCGAATTCCGCCGCTCCGCCGGCGCCAAGCGTTTTGAGTCTGGACGCCGCGCCAGTCAGCATTCAACTGGCCCCGGCCCCGGCCGGACCGTCGGCGGCTTCAGCCTACGGCGACACAATTCCCGGCCCCCTCATCAAGCTCAGGCTGGGTGAGGAGCTGAAGCTCAGGTTCGCCAACAGGCTCGCCGAGCCGACGACGCTGAGCTTTCCGGGGCTGCGCGCGGCGAATGTCGCCTCTGGCGTCGGCGGCCTCACCCAGGACGGGGTGAAACCCGGGACGAGCGCAGACATCCGCTTCGTCCCCCCCGACGCGGGTTTCAACCTCTATTTGCCTCGCGCGGGTCCAACGGACGCCCTCCAGCAGGGGCGCGGACTATTCGGGCCAGTCATCGTCGAAGAGGCGACGAGGCCGGACGCCGATCTGGACACAGCCATCATCCTCTCCGACTGGAACATCGACGCAAGCGGCCGGATCAGGCAAGATGCCCCTGATCCTGGCGCGGGCGGCGGAAGCGGCCGCAAGAACGGCCTCGTGTTCGCCAATGGCGCGGCCGCGCCATTGAAGCTCAGCGCCCGGCCCGGCGTCCGGGTCAGGCTGCGCCTCGGCAATGCGGCGACCGCCCGCTTGGCGACGGTGGCGATCGACGGCGCCAAGGTCCTGATCGTCGCGGTCGATGGCCAGCCGAGCGAGCCGTTCGAGCCCCTCAATAATCAGTTTCCGATGGGTCCGGGCGCCCGGTTCGAGCTCATGTTCGACATGCCGAGCGGCCCAGGTGCGGGCGTGCGTCTCGACGTGCGCGGCGACGGCCGCGAGACGGACCGTCCGTTCGTTGCGATTGCGTCCGAAGGCGAACCGGTCGAGCCACGCTCCGAGCCGCCCCGTCTCGCCCCAAATCCACGGCTGCCGGAGGAAATCGCGCTTGAATCCGCACGGCGCTGCGATTTTTCCATCACCGGGGGCGGCTCACAGGGCTTTGCGGTCAACGGCGTGGTTTTCGCCGACTGGGCGCCGAAGCCCGCCTATATCGTTCCCCGCGGCGCCCCAGCCGTGTTCGCGCTCGCCAACAGGACGGCCGCCGTCCAGGCGATCAGGCTCTGGGGCCACACAGCGCGGCTGTTGCACGGGATGGACGACGGCTGGGAGCCCTACTGGCGCGATACCTTCCTGATCGAGCCCGGCCGCACCGCCCAGATCGCCTTCGTCGCCGACAATCCCGGCAAATGGCCGCTCGAATTGGCGATTCCCGAACATCGCGCGGCCGGGGTCGGGGCGTGGTTCCAGGTGGGGTGAAGCGCCTGACGCCGCACGAGACGCGGCGAACGAAACTTGCGCGGCAAGGCCGCTTCAAGAGACCGCCCGGTAACGGCGAATTAGCAAATAGGCGGCGCCCGCCGCGAGCACGCAAAGAATGGCGGCGTACAAGGTTCCGTAGTCCGAGTCGGCGAACGGCAGCCCTTTCGTATTCATGCCGAAAAAGCCGGTCACGAAAGCCGGAGGCAGCAGCAGGGTCGTGACCACCGTGAGAGCGAAGAGGTTGCGATTGGTCGCGCTCGCCAGCTGCGCTGCCACTTCCTCCTGCAAAAGCCGAGCGCGCTCAGCCTGCAGATGGAGGTCAGCCCGGAAAGCGTCGACCCGCTGCCGCACCCGGGCGCCCAGGTCCCGATACGCCTGAAGGACGCTCTCTCCGCGGTTCTGTTCGAGTTGCGCCAGCACGCTGTGAGCGGCTTGAACTAGTCGCTGTTGACGAGAAATCCCCCTCCGCAACCGCAAGAGCGCCGCGCTTTCGTCGCTCAAAGTGTCCGACAAAATACGGTCTTCGATCTGATCCAGCTCACCGGCGATCTGCTGCGCGGCCTCGCCGATCGAGTCGGCGGCGGCGATAAGCATGCTCTCAAACAACGCCGCGCTATCTTCAAAGATGGCGCCCCTCTCCGCCTGGTCTTTAACCGCCATGGCGGAGCGCGCCGCGTGGTGGCGCGCCGTCAGGAGGAACTGCGGCCATAGAGCGAAACGCAGATCAGTCGCCTCCATTCCCGCGGTTTGGTCCTCGTGGCGAAGGTCGTGGAGCGTTCCCCACAGGGCCTCCCCGCCCCAGTGCAGGCTCGGATGGCGATCCTTGGACAAAAGCACCTCGCGGGCCTCGGGAGGAAGGGCCTCCTGCGCACCGATCCACTCGCGCGTGCGCACGTTTGCCAAGATCAAGTGGACCCAAACAAATCGACGCCCATGCATGAGGTCGATCGCCGAGTTGCCGCTCAGCAGGCGCCCGCGTCCATTCTCGTCGAACTGGAACGCCCAAGCGACGCCCGGCCCGAGGTCCGCCAAATCGATTCGTGCCGGTGCTGCGGTCATTTCCCCTCCAACCGCAGAGCCTTATCCGCGGCGGATGAAGGCGACGTGTCACTTGTCCTTGGGAAAGCTCCGACAGGCGAAGAGCGGAGCGCCCGCCATCACAACCACTTCTTCCACCTGAAGAACACGTAGGGCCCGACGCCGACCACGACCATCAGGACAAGCGCCGCCGGATAGCCCCACCACCAATTGAGCTCCGGCATGATCTTGAAGTTCATGCCGTAGATCGAGGCGATCATCGTCGGCGGCATGAAGATGACCGCCAGCACCGAAAACAGCTTGATGATGTCGTTCTGGGCGAGGTTGATGAAGCCCAGCGTCGCGTCGAGCAGAAACTGCACCTTCTGAGCTTTGAAGCTCGCGTCCTCCTCCAGCGACTGGAGATCGCGCAAGGCGGCCTTGGTCGCCTCACGAACCGGCTTCGGCGCATCCGCGGAGCGCCCCTCGGACATGAGGAACAGGAGGAGCCGCTCGAGCTCGACTAGGCTCTCGCGCAAGTTCGAGATCTTCTCGTCCTGACGGCCCAGCGCGTCCAGGGTGTCGGAATAGACCTTGCCGCGCGTGCTCAAGTCGCCCTTGGCCCGAAACGCGCGGCTGGCGATCGAATCGAGCTCGACGCCAACCTTGTTCAAGGCCCGCGCCGAGCGATCGACGATGGCGTTGACAAGGCCGACCGCCACCGCGTCGGGATGAAGCGCCCGGACCGGAATCCTGCCGAGCTTCTGGCCGAAAAGTTCGAAGGCGTCGCCAGGATCGTAGCGCACGGTGACCAGCGCTTTCGGGCCAAGGACGAAGGTGACGTCGCTGACATCCGGCGAGCCCTCGGCCTCGCTGACAACGCCGGCGGCGAGGTAGCGCACCCCATTCTCGGCGTAATAAGACTTCAGCGGGTTCGGCGAAATCGGGGTCGGAGCGCGACGGCACTTTGCAGCCGAGATAAGCCTCGACCTTCCTGTCCTCGTCCAGGCTCGGGGCGACCATGTCGATCCAGACCGCGCCGGCCGGGATCGGCTCGGCGGGGTCAAGAACCTTTCGCTCGAGCCGGACGCTGGCGGCGGTTCCCCCGGCGGGATCGGTCTTGATGGGATAGTGGACAATGATCACCTGCGCCCTCCGCGCGGCCGAAGCGCGCCCTCAACAATTATATGAATTCGCGCCGGTTCGCCGCTCGCCGGGTCCGGCGACGGGGCGTCGCACCGGTCCGGGCGGGCGATTCGAACGCGAGGCGTCCATTTTGCTCGCGTCTCAACTTTTTCATGGACTTAACCTCTCTTTTCTGCAACGCGAATCGACAAATCGCGAGGGCTAGGGACGGCCCGCGTTCGGCAAGCCCCGAAGCGAGCCAAAGCCCGCTTCCGCGATATGCGCGTTTTCAGATTGCTGTCCGCCTGACTTGATGTGAATTCTTGCTGTTGTATAGTAATATATTGATATAACTAATGATTACGCTTCGCAGTAGTTGCTCCGTCCGTGCCGGGATCCGAGTGGCGCCCACACCGGCTGCGACGCCAACCGCAGCGCTCAACCGACTGATATTGCTGATGTAATTTCCCATGGACGGCGGTCGTCGAGAACGAAACAAGAACAAAAGCTTGCGCTTTGACGCCGATCGCGGCATAGTTAGGTAAGTTTGAGAGACGCGTCCGAAACGGCGCCGCTCCCGTCCGCAACCTTTCCCGCTCGCCGGAAGTCACGAGCCCCCGCCCCCGCGGACGCGGCCGTTCGCCTGCGCGCTTCCCCTCCACCGATCCCTGAAAGCGCGCCAAATGACCGACGCTACTCCAATGGCCCCCCCGAAACGCTCAAGGACGAGCCGCGCCCGGCGGGTGTTCGCCTCCCTCATCGCCGGCTCCGGCGTCGATGAGATCGCCGCGGCGGAGCGGCTTACCCGCAAGCGGACCGAGAGCATCCTGCGCGAGGCGCTGCGCGGCCGATGGGTCGTGCAGGCCGAGGAATTCGCCCAGCTGCAGATCGCCCGGCTCGAGCAGATGATCCTCAGGCTCCTCGATCGCATCCAGAACGGCGATCTGAAGGCGATCGACCGGGCGCTCAAGATCGTCGACCGGCTCGACCGTTATCACGGGTTCACGAAGGCCAGACGCCTCCCCGAACAGTTCGGCGAGGAGGAGCGCGCCCGGCTCCTCAAGAAGCTCAATGAAATGGCCGCGCGGCTCCGGTCGGAGCGACCGAAGGAATGACTGACGAAGCGGAGGAGGCCACCGACGAACGGCGCGCGGCCGTCGCCGGCCCTCAACCTGTTCCGGACGATGAGATCAGGGGCGCCCAAGATCTCGCCAACCTCGATCCCGACATGCTCGCGCGCCTCCTCGAAGTCATGACGCCGCGCGAATGCGCGCAACTCTTTCATGACTGGCCGTTCTGGGCGCGCGCCGACCAGGCCCCGCCGCCGGGCGACTGGATCATCTGGCTCATTCTCGCCGGACGAGGCGCGGGCAAGACGCGGGCCGGCGCCGAGGCGGTGCGCGCCTGGGCGCAAACCTACCCGATCGTCAACCTCATCGGGCCTACGCTCGCCGACGCGCGCGACATCATGGTCAGGGGCGAATCGGGCATTCTCGCCTGTTGCCGGCGCGACGAGCGTCCCCGCTTCCTCGCCGCCGATCTCAAGCTCGAATGGCCGAACGGGGCGACAAGCGCACTGTTCTCGGCCGAGGAGCCCGACCGGCTCAGGGGCAAGCAGCACATGAAGCTCTGGTGCGACGAACTCGCCGCCTGGCGGGAGCCCCAGGCCTTCGATCAGGCGATGCTGGGGTTGAGGCTCGGCGACAGGCCGCAGGCGATCGTCACCACGACGCCCCGCCCAAGCAAGATCATCAAGACCCTCGTCAATGGCAAGGATACGATCGTCACTCGCGGCTCGACCTTCGACAACAAGGCGCATCTTGCGCGCGCATTCTTCGAGCGCATCACCGCCCGCTATCATGGCCGCGCCATCGGCCGGCAGGAGCTCATGGCCGAGATCGTCGAGGAGGCGCCGGGCGCCTTGTGGACGCGCGCGCTCATCGAGCGCCAGCGGGTTCAGCCGGAATCGGCGCCCAGGGAATTCGCCGAGGTCGTGATCGCGGTCGATCCGCCGGCGCGTTCGGGCTCGAAATCCGACGAATGCGGGATCGTCGTCGCTGCGAAAGCGGAAAGCGGGCTCTTCTATGTGCTCGCCGACCTGACCAGCCAGGGCGAGACGCCGGGCGGGTGGGGGGCGCGCGTCGGCGCCGCTTTTCGCGGCTTCAAGGCAAACCGGGTGGTGGCCGAGATCAACCAGGGCGGCGACATGGTGGCCGAGGTCCTGCGCCAGAGCGAACCCAACCTGCCAGTGCGCGCCGTCCACGCGACAAGAGGGAAATTTTTGCGCGCCGAGCCGATCGCGGCGGCCTATGAGCGCGGGCTTGTGTTTCACGTCGGCGCCTTCGGCAAGCTCGAGGACCAGATGTGCGCGCTGACTCCCGATTTCGACCGCAGAGCCGCGGGCTTCTCCCCCGACCGGGCCGACGCGCTCGTCTGGGCGCTGGCCGACCTGCTTGGGGTCGGTCGGGGGAGCCCGGGGGGGATGTTTGAGTTCTGGACTGGGGGTAGTGGATCCCCAGAGCGCAAGCTCTAAGCTGGACATCGCGTCAAATGACGCCTATATCTTCGTCAGGAGACGCGATATGCCCGCCGCCCTTAAAGCCAGACAAGCTGAGCCGGCCGCCCTCGAGCCGCAGACCTTCGCGGACGAGAGCGACCGGGCGCGCTTGAGCGAGGTCGCGCTCAAGGCGTTTCTCGCGCTCATCAAAGCCTGGGAGCTCACGAACGCGGAGGCGTCTACGCTCCTCGGCGTCTCGGCGAGCACCCTCGACCGGATCAAGCGCGGCTACCGACCGACGCTCGGCCAGGACCAGTTGACGCGGATCTCGGCGCTGGTTGGCGTCTACAAAGGGCTTCATCTTCTGTTCGCCGACGAGACGGCGGACAATTGGGCGCGCAGGCCCAATAGCGGACCACTGTTCGATCGCGAAACCCCGATCGAGGCGATGATCGAAGGCGGCATCCCGAGAATGCTCGACGTCCGCCGCTATATCGACGCGGCGCGCGGCGGCCTGTGACGTTTTTTAGCGCGTGATCGACGGCCTGCCGGTCGTAAGGGAGGCGTTTCCGCGCACCGTCCGGCTCGTGTCGACCGCGCGCCTCCGCCCTCCGGTGCTCGAACGGCTCGTTTCAGCCGCCGACGCCGCCGCGCTCGCCGAGATCGAGGGGGCGACCAGCGAGCGCCTGCTCGCCGAGCAGCGCGGAACGCAGGGAATCGACCGCGGCGAGTTCGTCCACGGCGTTCCTTACGCGAATTTCGTCAACGCCGCCTTCGCCTATTGGAAGCCGCGCGAGACGAACCGGTTCAATTCGGCGCGCGGCGCCTGGTACGCGGCGCTCGACGTCGAGACCTGCAAGCGGGAGGTCGCCTGGCACATGGCCGAGTTCCTGGCGCGCTCGGGCGAACTTAGGGGCGTGGTCGACTATGCCGAAATGTTCGCCAGCATGGCGGGCGAGTTCGTCGATCTGCGCGGGAGCCCCGGCGACCCCTGTCTCGATCCGGACCCGGCGGTCGGCTATCCGGCCGGCAACGCGGTCGCCGACGCAGCGCGGGCGCAAGGGCTGAACGGGATCATCTATCCGTCCGTCCGGCATGCGGGAGGAACCTGCATCGTCGCTTTGCGGCCGCACGCGGTGCAGTCCGCCGCGCCGGGCGCCGTCTATCGGATGGAGTGGTCCGGCGACCGAGAGCCCGAGATCCGGCGAGTCTCCGAGTAGCGGGCGCTACCGCCGCGGCGGGAATTCGCCGGCGAATACCGGATGCAGCGTCGCGCCCAGCTTCTGGTTGAATTCTTCCGCCTCGAACTCGGCGTTGACCGCCTCCGTCTTGTCCGCGCGGGGCTCGGGGCATTGGGCGTCGGCGCCCGCCGCGCCCCCGCGCGCGAGCACGGCGCGGAACGCGCGCTCGAGCTCGGCGCGATCATGGCTCGCGGCGAAGACGCCGGTGATCCAGACGTCGGCGCCGCTTTTCGACGCGGCGACGCAGAAGGTCCAGCGCGGCTGAGCGAAAGCGAGCGACGGCAGACAGAGGCCGATGGCGGCCCACGCGATCGATCGGCTCATCACCCTCCCCTCGCGTGCGCCTGAACGCGCGCAAGATAGGGCCCAATCCCTAACGGAAGGCGAAAGCCTCTCACCCACACCCTCCCCAAAGAGGAACCGGATACATGTCGGAACCCGTCAGACGCGCCCTCCCCCCAAGCGTATTCGCCCGCCTCGCCGACGCGACGCGCTATGTCATCACCGGCGTATCGCCCGAGACCTGGTTCGGGCCGCTGCAGCCGCTCGCACCCATGGCGCCGCCGGAGGTCAAGGGGCGGCAGTGGGACTTTCCGTTCGGCGCCAACCTCAACTATATCCCGCGCTCGGACGACGGCGTTTCGTTCCCCGAATTGCGGGCGCTCGCCGACGCCTTGCCGCTCCTGCGCGCGGTGATCGAGACCCGCAAGGACCAGATCGCGGCGCAGAGCTACGCGATCAGGCCGCGCGCGCGGGGGGACGCGCCGGGCGCCTCGGCGAGCATCGACGCGGTCGCGCGCTTTCTCGCCCGCCCCGACCGCCGGCATTCGTTCGCCGATTGGCTGAGAATGCTGCTCGAGGACATGCTGGTCATCGACGCGGCCACCCTCTATCCGCGCTTTAACCGCGGCGGCTCGCTCTATGCGCTCGACGTCATTGACGGGGCGACGATCAAGCCCCTGATCGGCGAGGACGGGCGCACTCCCGAGCCGCCCGACCCGGCCTACCAGCAAATCCTCAAGGGCGTGCCGGCGGCCGACTTCTCGGCCGAGGAATTGCTCTACCTGCCGCGCAACCCCCGCGTGCAGCGGCTCTATGGCATGAGCCCGGTCGAGCAGATCGCCTTCACCGTCAACATTGCGCTTCGGCGCGACGCCGCCACGCTCGACTATTACCGCGCGGGCTCCACGCCGGACGCCTTCGCGACGCTGCCCAAGGAATGGACGGCCGATCAGATCCGCTCGTTCCAGGACTATTTCGACGCGCTGATGAGCGGCAATCTGGCGCGAAGGCGGCAGACCAAGTTCATGCCAGCCGATTTCAAGCTGATCGAGGCCCGCCAGCCGCCGCTCAAGGACCAGTATGACGAGTGGCTGGCGCGGCTCATCTGCTACGCCTTCTCGGTTCCGGTGTCGCCGTTCGTGAGCCAGGTCAACCGGGCGACCGGCGAGACGCTACGCCAGCAGGCGACGCAGGAGGGGCTGGTTCCGCTGAAGGCGTGGGTGAAGAACGCGCTCGACCATGTGATCTGCGTCTGCATGAACGAGCCCGCGCTCGAGTTCGTATGGGTCGGCGACGACGCGATCGATCCGCTGGAGCAGGCGCAGACGCTGCAGATCCTGGTCGGCGCCGGCATCAAGACCCGCGAGGAGGCGCGGGCCGACCTGGGCTTGGGGGCGGTGGGTGGGAAGAGTCCAGCGGGATCGCCGGTCGCGAAGCGGGGCGCTGCGTGCGCGGCGTTGGAGAAGTTCAACCCGCATCACAACGAGCGGGGACTGTTCACCACGGCGGACAACGCGGTCGCCACCGTGGGCAGCGTAACGCGCAAGCCGCAACCGACCGGCGTTCAGGTCGCGAGCAACGATGCGGTGAGGTTGGACGCGGGACCGTCAGCCGTTGCTCAGGTCATCGAGCCGGAACCGCCACCCCCTCCTCCCGAGTCTGCAACGCCACGTCCAGAGGAAACCGCGCCGCCAGCGCCACGCGGCACGGTGGCCGACGCGGTTCTCCGCAACGGGGGGTTGCCCGGGACGCCCGAACCGGTCACGAGGGCGCGCACCATGTCCGCGTCCGATGATCCGACCGCAACCGCTAAGGAGTACGCGGTAGGGTTATACAAGGGTCAGAGCCCGAAGTCTGAGAAGCAACTCAGCGACGGAGGATTTGTCGTGCAGCTACCTGATGGATCGTTCATTGCGTTTCGGCCTGCTGGACAAGCGAGCGACAAGACAGAACCAACGACGGCAACGGTCGAAATCAACGATCCAAAGATTAAGCAGCTTAATGGTGGCTACGTGTTGAAGTTGAAATTTCCACGGAAGTGAGGGCGATCATGCACATCCCGAAAGACATAGCACTTTGGCTACAAGAGATTCTGCTCGAATATGACGGGTGGCAATGGGGACTGGTGAGTTTTGCGCACGGAAAGATCGCTTTCATCCCAGCGGACACCGAGGCCCGGTGGCAGCTAGGGGTAGATGTGATTTATCGAACCCTGACATGTGAGTTGATCGGCGTTAACGTGTACATGGAGTGCGACGAACCCGCATCGTTGCTGAGCGCCATTCGGAGCGTGAGTCCGTTCGTGGATTCGGGCGGGTTCCTGTGGAACGGAACGCAAGTCTCCGGAACCAAGCGCCTAAGCAAACTTGTCGAGGCGCATTTCCCGCCGGCCGGCCAGCGCGACGGCAAGTTGAACTCGGCTTTCATAGAAGCGCTCGAGCAAATTTTCGCCGAACACGGCGTCCCGTGGTCGGACAAGCCGCTCCTGCCGATCATGCCCAACGCAGCCAATTCGCAAGCTTCCGCTTCAAGCTAACGAGGCCCGCCAGCCGCCGCTCAAGGACCAGTATGACGAATGGCTGGCGCGCTCATCTGCTACGCCTTCTCGGTTCCGGTGTCGCCGTTCGTGAGCCAGGTCAACCGGGCAACCGGCGAGACGCTACGCCAGCAGGCGCAGGAGGGGCTGGTTCCGCTGAAGGCGTGGGTGAAGAACGCGCTCGACCATGTGATCCGGTCTGCATGAACGAGCCGGGGCTCGAATTCGTATGGGTCGGCGACGACGCGATCGATCCGCTGGCAGCAGGCGCAGACGCTGGAGATCCTGGTCGGCGCGGGCATCAAGACCCCCGAGAAGGCGCGGGCGGACCTCGGGCTGGGGCCGGCGGGCGAACCCGGGAATCACTGCGAAGGCTGCAGACGAAAGAACGGCTCGTGCGGCCGCCAACCCCAGCAATTTCGGGCTTTAGAACAAAAAGAGAACATTTTCTTGACCGCTTACGAGGGCTTCCTAGTCGAGCCGACATCCATGATCTGGAACTTCAACTCGGGGAGCGCATGGACTCCCTAGCTGTGCGCTTCGACCGCGCGTTCGACCCACATCTTTCCTGATATTGCTTGTAACTGTGGTCAAGGCTCAAGCATCAACGCGAGGTTGGTCGGCAACCCCCTCACGAAGTGCGCTTCTTCGTCTTAAATGAACTCGTACCAATGGTGATAGCGTCTGACCGACGTGAGCCGGTTGCGCATTCCGATGGACGTGATCGTTTCGGGTTGAGTGAAATGGACCCGCGCAGCGGGACCGGTTGATGCGGTTTGTTAGTTGGAGCGCGACCGCCCGGGATTCCTTTCTATCACGCAGCGAGAGTCTGGGTCTGTTTCTGTTGCTGTGGGCATGTGGGCAACGCGGATGGGTTGTCCATCATGTCCACCGCCCCGGCGCCGGCGATTGCCTCGCGCCAGACCGCCATCGGCGTGCGGTCGGCCAGCGCCTGGTGCGGGCGCCGCTCGTTGTAAAAGGCGATCCAAGCGGCGATGCCGCGCGCGGCATCGCGGCCGTCGGCGTAGCCTTTGAGATAGACGTCCTCGTACTTGAGCGACCGCCACAGCCGCTCGATGAAGATGGTGTCCATCCAGCGGCCGCGGCCGTCCATGGAGATCGCGACGCCCGCTTCGGCGAGCGCGCCGGTGAAGGCCGCCGAAGTGAACTGCGAGCCTTGGTCGGTGTTGAAAATCTCGGGCTTGCCGAACTTCGCCCGAGCCTCCTCGAGCGCCGCCAGACAGAACGAAACGTCCATCGTGTTCGACAGCCGCCACGCAAGCACCGCGCGCGACGCCCAGTCGATGATCGCCACCAGATAGAGAAAGCCCCGCCCGATCGGAATGTAGGTGATGTCGGCCGCCCAGACGTGGTTCGCGCGCTCGATCGTCAGATTGCGCAGAAGATAGGGATAGATCCGGTGGCCGGGCGCGGGTTTGCTCGTTCTCGGCTTCGGCCCGAGCGCGGCGATGCCCATCAGGCGCATCAGCCGCTGCGCGCGCTTGCGGTTCACGAACACGCCCTCGGCGCGCAGCATCGCCGTCATCCGGCGCGAGCCGAGAAAGGGCCACGCGGTGAACAGTTCGTCGATCCGGCGCATCAGCGCGCCGTCGTTGTCGTTGGCCGGCTCGCGCGCCCGATAGACGCCCGAGCGCGCCACGCTCAGAAGCGCGCATTGCCGCCGAACCGACAGCGACTTGTCGGCCCGGTCGAGCATCGCTCTGCGGTCCGGAGCGCTCATCTTCCGGACCTCCTGGCTAAAAAATCCCGCTCGACCGTGAGCTGCCCGATCCTCGGGTCAAGCCCGAGGACAAGCCTTGGCGTGCAACCGCTCGATCTCCCGCTCATGCGTCGTTTCCGCGTCCCGCCCGGAGCCAGGGTCGAAGGCCCGCGCCGCCTGATCCTGGAGTTGCTTCTTCCAGGCGTAAATCTGGTTGGCACGGACCTCGTAGAGCTGTGCAAGGTCCGTGACCGTCGCCTGCTCCCGCAACGCCTCCAGCGCGATCTTCGCCTTCACTCCGGCGTCAATCCGCCGCCTCGTCTTCTTCGTCATCGTTCGCTCCGTCTATCAAACGGAGCGGCCGTTCTCCAACTTAACCTCCGGTCCCAAAAACCGGGTCCACTTCTGCTCGACGATCGACTATTCGAAATCAGAAAGTTCGTACCGGCGCGACGTCATGCTTCGCTCCCTCTCATGGAGCTTAGAATCACGCCGCGCGAAAAAATGGAATCCCCTTTATGAGTTTATGGCCTAGAACCTTTGGTATAATTCCCTACCCTCTCGTGCACGTAAAGAAAGAGGGCTGCTCGGCCGGGCCGGGCCGAATCTCATGTACGTGCGGCGAACCAAAGCCACGTTTGCATTCCGCCCGCGACATAGCCCTGCAGCCAAGTTCGTCCACACGACCTAGCCCCACGGTTGTCCCTGGTCTGGTTTGGACGCACTCTGGCGCCCGCTTCGAACATGCTCTAACACGAACGCCTCAAAGGAGCACGCTCTTGACGATGGACCGCGCAATCCCACACTTCCACAACGATCTCGGTGTCCCGTCGATCAAAGTCAGCGTGAAGGAATTGATGTGCACGGGCGCGAAACCACCCTTTGACCATCCTCATATTTTCATTGACATTGCCTCGGATGGCGAAGCGATTTGCTCCTATTGCTCCACTCGCTTCATCTACGACAGCGGCCTCAGAGACTCCTGCTCCCCCGCGGAGTGCGAATTGCGCGAAGACGCCTGACTCCCTTGTCGCGGCGCGCGATCATTGCCGGCGGCGGGATTGCCGGACTTACTGCAGCATTGGCGCTGCGACAAGCGGGGTTCAGGGTTGCAATATACGAAAGGGCGAACACCCTCGGCGAATTTGGAGCCGGACTGCAACTCGCCCCGAACGCGACCCGCATATTATCTCGACTTGGCGTGCTTGAACGGGTGCTGCGCTATGCCTCAACGCCACGCGCCATCCTGGTGCTGCGCGGTTCAGATAACGCCGAACTTTCGCGAATGTCGCTTGAGGACGCGGAACGCCGGTGGGGCGCCGCGTATTTGGTAGTTCATCGCGCCGATTTGCACCGCGTACTGGTCGATGCCGTTCGTGCTCAACCGGGCATTGAACTATCTCTCAGCACAACCGTTCTCGACTTCGCGGACGATGGGCGCCGCGTCTCAGTTGGATTGACACGTGGCCAGTCCCTGGACCACGATGACGCCGATCTCTTGATCGGCGCCGACGGTCTGCACTCTCTGGTTCGCGGTCGATTGGGCTTCGGAGCTCAAGATCAGGTGAAATTTGCTGGATGCGTTGCCTATCGGGCGATTGTCAACGCCGATGACGCGGACCAGTGGAGACCAACCGATATCATTCTGCGTTTGGGAGCAGGGGCGCATTTGGTCCAGTACCCCTTGAGAACCGGATCAATCGTTAACTTGGTGGCAACGATCGGGGCAACCTCGCCACCGGGCCGTGCTAATCACCGACCGGATTGTCCGGACAGCGCTTCAGTTCTCAAATGCGCGTTTACAGGGTGGTCGAGGGAGATGAGCTGGCTGAGCAACGCATCGGTTCAATGGCGAGTTTGGCCGCTCTATTGTCGGCCTCCGATCCGTTCATTTTCCGTCGGGCATGTCGCGCTTGTCGGCGACGCGGCACACCCAATGGCCCCGTTCCTCGCACAGGGTGCGGCCCAAGGAATCGAGGATGCGGGCGCGCTTGCCCGTGTCCTTACCCAAGTGGAGGATATCCAGGCGGCAGTCTCAGCTTATTCGCGCAATCGCGTTGGGAGAGCCACCCGAGTGCAACGCGAAGCTCTCAAACTCGGTCGCATCTATCACATGAGCGGTCCGTTGGCGTTCGCCAGGGATCTGGCGATACGCCTGCGGGGGCCGCGTGGGCTGATGGAGCGTTACGATTGGCTTTACGGCTCCTGACGTCGGAAAGGCTCGCGCGCTC
>CAVULN010000043.1:0-24730 GCA_963742305.1 uncultured Alphaproteobacteria bacterium | reverse complement strand
GGCTGGGGCGGGAGGATTCGAACCTCCGTATGGCGGAATCAAAATCCGCTGCCTTACCGCTTGGCTACGCCCCAACATGGCCGCAAGGCTGGCTGGAGCCTGGCGGAAAGCGGGCGGACAATAGTTCGGGCTCCGCCCCATCGCAACGGCGCCGCGCGATTTCACCCGCTTGGAGCAAGTGGCTTGCGCAAGCCCGCGAGCGGGCCGATCCGAGCCTTTTGGGCGCGGTCGTGAATTCCCCCCGCATCTTCATCCGGGCGGCCCACGAATAAATTCGCCCGCCCGGTGTTTCCCGCCCGATGAAGCAGGGCGGATCGCGCCGCGTCGCGGGACCCTCCCTGCGCCGCAATCGCAGGGGAACGCCGCATGACGAGATCATTTCAAGCTGCCCTATTGACCGCCGTCGGGCTCGGCGCCCTCGCTGCGGCGGGCGGCGCCGCCCAGGCTCAGTTCAGGCAGACCGACCTCGCCTCCGACATCCCCGGCCTCGCCACGATAACCGACCCGAACCTGAAGAACACATGGGGCCTCGCCGCCATTCCGGGAGCGACCCCCTTCTGGCTCGACAACCAGATCACCGGCACGTCGAGCCTGTTCTCGGTGAGCGGGGCGACCGGCGTCGCGCCGGCCAATTTCTTCCCCAACCCGCCCGGCCCCAATACCAACTTCGTGGCCGTTCCGGGAGGCGGCATACCCAGCGGGCCGACCGGAATCGTCGCCAATGCGGGGACGTCGTTCGGCATCGCCGGCGGCCCGGCGGTGTTCATTTTCGCCAATCTGAACGGTTCGATCTCCGGCTGGAACCCATCGAACATCAACAGCGCCACCCAAAACGCCGCGACCGTCGTCGTGCCGCCATCGGGCGGCCTCTATACCGGACTGGCGATCAACGCCGCCGGCGGCCTGCTCTATGCCGCCAATGGCGCGACCGGAAACATCGACGTGTTCAACGGCTCGTTCGCTCCAACGACCCTTTCCGGCGATTTTGTCGATCCCGGTCTTCCCGCCGGATACGTTCCCTTCAACGTCGAGGACCTGGGCGGCAAGGTTTTCGTCACTTACGCGCTCGCAGGGCATGGGCCGCAGACCACGGCGACCGGGGGCGAGGGAGCCCTGGCCGTTTTCGACGAAAGCGGCCATTTCCTGCAGCAGCTGGCGGGCGTCTCGGCGACCGGCGAGCTGGCATCCCCGTGGGGCATGGCGATCGCGCCAGCCGGTTTCGGCGCGTTCGGCGGCGACCTGCTGGTCGGCAACTTCAGCTTCGCCCTCAGCGAAATCAACGCCTTCGATGTGACGACCGGCAAGTTCGAGGGCACGATCCATGTCGATCCCGGCGCCGGCAATTCGGCTGGCGGGCTTTGGGACCTGATGTTCGGCGGCGGCGGCCCCAGCGGCGATCCGATGACCCTCTTCCTGACTGATGGCCTCAATGGCGAAACGAATGGCCTGTTCGCGGCGATCACGGTTCCCGAACCGTCGACCTGGGCCATGACGCTCATCGGATTTGGCGGACTTGCGTTTTTCGCCGCCCGGCGGCGGCGCGGGGCCTTAAGCGCCATCTAAGCCGGCGACTGGGAGTCGCCCGAAATCGGGCGGCTCCCTTTTTTGGCGCCGATCGGGGCGAAACCGCGCGGGGGGACCGGCGTATATATCGAGAGATTGCGCCGGAGCGTCCCGCGATCGGGCGGGCGCCCGCGGTTGGAGGCCGGCTCATGTCAACGTCTGAATGGGACCGCCGCGCCGCGATTGCGGCGGGCGGGGCGTTTACGCTTGTCATGGCGATGGCGGGCGGGAGCGCCGTCGCGCAGTCGGGGCTTCCCGTGCGCAACATCCGGGTCGACGTTACGCCCCTGCGCGCCAGCGCCGGCGACCCGACAGCGGCCTGGGTGGCGCAGGAACTTCCGCGCAGGCTCGCTCAGGCCCTCGCCGGCCGGCTCACCCCGAGAGGCGGTGCGCTGACCGTCAGGATCGACTATCTCACGCTCGGGCCGAACACCGGGGCCACCATTCACGGCGGCTCTTCGCCGGACAACATCAGCGGCGTGGCGACGCTCGGCGCCGTTCAATGGCCGGTCAGGGCGACGAGCGCCTATATGGCCTCGCCGATCGACCAGACCATGATCGAGCAATCGAACCACTATCGCGTCTCGCAGCTCTGCCAGGCGCTGGCGTTCTGGATCGCGAGGGACCTCGGCGCGTGACCGGCGGGAGCGCCGGAATCGCTGAATCGATCCCGTGAACTCCGCCAGGGTGCTGGCGAAGACGGATCGTTGCGCCGCGCCGCATCCGCCCTGTCGGGAAAAAAGTTGCGCAAAGGAGGCGACAAGCGGTTGAGATTGGGCATGGCCTGCGGCGGGGCCTGCCGCTGCTCGCGATCGCGGTCACGGGCGCGAATTTCATCGTCGTGTTCGGCTTCCGGCCGCTCGAACGGCTGCTGCCGAAATCGCGTTGGGCGCCCTCGTCGCTGCGCGTGGCCTACGAGGACGGACGGGGCATCCTGCGCGACATTCTCATCGTCTGCACCCATGAGGAATTCGCCGTGACCGGCGTGGAGGTCGAGCGCGGCGGCGAGAGAGCCTTCGACCGGCGCGGCAAGGACACCGGCACGGCTCGCGCCAAGGAGCCCGCTTACGCCCCCGAGGGGCTCCTCGAGAACCCGGACCGCGCCTCGAAGCCGGCGGTCACGGTCGCGCTCGAACTGCGCGGCGGCCGGTCGATCGCGAGGCTTGTCGATAAGCTCAGCGAAATCGACGGCGTGTTCTCGGTCAACCCGGGCGACGCCGGCCTGATCGGCGATTGATCGCGCGCTCGCCTGTCCCTCACTCCGCCGCCTGCGCGCGCTCCCAGGGGGGCTCGCGCTTCGCATTCGGCGCGGGAGGCTTGTCTTTCTTCGAGCCGGAGAGCCAGTGCGACAGCTGGTCGAGATAGAGATAGATCACCGGGGTCGTGAACAGGGTCAGCGCCTGGCTGACCAGAAGGCCGCCGAACATCGTATAGCCGAGCGGCTGACGCATTTCGGACCCGGCGCCGTGGCTCAGCATCAGCGGCACGGCGCCGAGCAACGCCGACATGGTTGTCATCATGATCGGACGGAAACGCAGGAGCGCCGCCTTGCGGATCGCCTCGATCGCAGGGAGGCCCTCCTCGCGGGTGGCGTTGATGGCGAAGTCGACCATCATGATCCCGTTCTTCTTGACGATGCCAATAAGCAGAATGGCGCCGATGAGGGCGACGAGGCTGAACTCGAAGCCGAACAGCATCAGCGTCGCCAGCGCGCCGAGGCCCGCCGACGGCAGCGTCGACAGGATGGTCAGCGGGTGAATGAAGCTCTCATAGAGCACTCCGAGGATCAGATAGACGCAGATGAGCGCCGCAAGAATGAGCAGCGGCACGCTGGTCAGCGAATCCTGGAACGCCTGGGCGTTGCCCTGGAACGTCGTGGTCAGGCCGGGCGGCAGCTGCAATTGCCGCATCGCGCGCTGGATGGCCTCGGTGGCGGTCCCCAGCGCCACCCCCTGCGCCAGGTTGAAGCTGATGGTGATCGCAGGGAACTGGCCCTGGTGGCTGATCGAGAGCGGCGCGACCGGCGCGGTCGTCCATTTCGCGAACGCGCTCATCGGCACCATCTGATTGCTGGTCGGCGAGCGGATATAGAGTTTGTCGAGGGTCGCGGGATCGCCGACGAGCTGCGGCAGCACCTCCTCGATCACATAATAGGTGTTCACCTGAGTAAAAAACTGGGTCACCTGCCGCTGGCCGAACGCGTCGTAGAGGGTGTCGTCGATGAGCTGGGGCTGGATTCCGTAGCGCGAGGCCATGTCGCGGTCGATCTTGAGGGTCAGCGTCGTGCCGGCGTTTTGCTGGTCCGTCGCCACGTCGCGCAATTCGGGAAGCGTTTGCAGTTTGTCGAGGATCTTGACCGCCCAGGCGTTGAGCTCGTCGAGATTCGCGTCCTGCAGGGTGTACTGGAACTGGGTCTTGGCGAAACGCGCGCCAACGGTCACGTCCTGCGCCGCAAACAGATACACGCGCACGCCCGGAATCTGCGCGAGCTTGGGCCTGAGCCGACGGATCACGCCAAAAATATCGACGTCGCGCTCGTCGAACGGCTTCAGCTGAATGAACATGCGGCCGGTGTTCTGCGCGGCCGCGCCGACCCCCGACCCAAGCCCCATCGCAATCGTATCAACGGCCGGATCGCTCATTACGACCTTGCCCACCTCCTGCTGCAGGCGGGACATGACGGGGAACGAAACATCCTGGCCGGCTTCCGTCGTCCCGTACAGAACGCCGGTGTCCTGTTGCGGAAAGAACCCCTTGGGAATGACGACGAACAGATAGCCGGTCGCGATGACCGTGCCGGCGAAGACGACGAGCGTCGCAAACCGGTGGCGCAGCACGAAATCGACGCCGCGCGCGTAAGCATTGGCGAGCGCGTCGAAGCCCTTGTCGCTCATTTTGTATAGCCAGCCGTGGCGCTCCTCGTCGTGGCTCTTGAGGAAGCGCGACGCCATCATCGGGGTCAGCGTCAGCGAGACGAACGCCGAGACGAAGATCGTCATCGCGATGGTGACTGAGAATTCACGGAACAGGCGCCCGATGATGCCGCTCATCATCAGGAGCGGAATGAGCACCGCGATCAGCGACACGGAGATCGATATGATGGTGAAGCCGATCTCCGAGGAGCCCTTGAGCGCCGCTTGAAGCGGTCTTTCGCCGTCCTCGATATGGCGGGTGATGTTCTCCAGCATCACGATCGCGTCGTCGACCACGAAGCCGACGGAAATGGTGAACGCCATCAGCGAGAGGTTGTCGAGACTGTAGCCGACCGCCCACATCAGGGCGCAGGCGCCGAGCAGCGCCAGCGGCACGGTGACGCTGGGAATGAGTGTCGCCCGGATGCTGCGCAGGAAAAAGAAGATCACCAGCACCACAAGCGCGAAGGTGAGCGCGAGCGTGAACTCGACGTCGCCGACCGAGGCGCGGATGTTCGACGTGCGATCGGAGAGAATCCTGACATGAATGGTCGGGGGAATCGACGCCTGCAACGTCTTCAGCGTGCTTTTGATCGCCTCGACCGTCTTGATGACGTTCGCGCCGGGAATCTTGAATACGACCAGAAAGACGCTGGGCTTGCCGTCGCTCCACGCCGCCTGGGTCGTGTCCTGGGGTCCCGCGACCGCCTGCCCGATGTCGCGCACCCTGACCGGCGCCCCATTGCGATAGGCGATGATGACGTCGTTCCAGGCCTTGGCCTCGGTCAACTGGTCGTTGTCCTGGATGGTGAAAGTCTGCTTCGGACCGATGATCGCGCCCTTGGGGCTGTCGACCGTCGCGATGCCGATTTGCTGGCGCACGTCCTCGAGCTGCAATCCCTTCTCGACCAGCTTCGCGGGATCGACCTGAATGCGTATCGCCGGGGTCTGCTGGCCGCCGACGCGGACGAGAGAGACGCCCGCGATCTGACTGAGGTGCTGGGCGAGAATGTTTTCCGCCGCGTCATCGACGTCGATGACCGGCGCGACGTCCGACCGGACGGACAGGATGAGAATCGCAGTGTCCGAGGGGTTGACCTTGCGGTAGGTCGGCGGGCTGGGCAAATCCTTGGGCAGTTGCCCGGCGGCGGCGTTGATCGCCGCCTGGATGTCGTTGGCGGCGGCGTCGATGTTGCGGTTGAGATCGAACTGGACCGCGATCGCCGTCGCGCCGAGCGAACTCGTCGACGTCATCTGCGAAACGCCCGGGATTTGTGCGATCTGACGTTCGAGCGGCTGGGCGACCGAAGCCGCCATCGTCTCAGGGGAAGCGCCGGGCAGCGAAGCCGAGACGGTGATGGTCGGAAAGTCGACCTGCGGCAGCGGCGCGACCGGCAGGGAGGGGAAAGCGACGAGGCCGACCAAAAACACCGCAACCATGATCAGCGTGGTTGCGATCGGGCGATGGATGAATGGGGCGGAAAGGCCCTTGTACATGGGCTAGGTTCCGCTCCCCGCGTCGATCGAGACGACCGACCCGGGCTGCAGCAGGAACTGGCCGGATGTCACCACGCGGTCGCCCTGCCGGAGCCCGTCCGAGATGACGGCCGTCGCCGTGTCCTGATGCGCGACCTTCACCTTTCGGACCTCAGCGCGGTTCTTGTCGTCTATGATGAAGACATAAAGGCCGTCCTGGCCATGTTGCACCACCTCCGCGGGGACAATCAAGACGCCCTTCTCCACGCCGAGCTGCAAGGCGGTGGTGACGGCGAGCCCGGGCCAAAGGGCGTTGTCCTTGTTGTCGAACTCGGCCTTCAGCCGGATCGTCCCGGTCGGGAGGTCGACCTGATTGTCGCTGATCGACAAGCGTCCGGTCGCAAGCTTGCGGCCCTCCGCGTCCATGACCGTGACTTGAGGGGAGCCTGCGGCCAGTTCCTCGTTGATGCGCGTCACATATTCCTGCGGCTCGGCGAAGATAACGGCGATTGGTTGCAACTGAGCGATCGAGACGATGCCGGTCTGCTGTCCCGCGTTGACGAGATTGCCTTCATCGATAAGCCGGAATCCGGCGCGCCCCGAGATGGGAGCGCGGATGGTCGTGTAGTCGAGCTGCGTCCGCGCCGCATCGATCGCGGCGGCGTCGGCCGCGATCGAGGCGGTGAGCTGCAGCACCAGGGCGTTCTGGGTGTCGAGTTGCTGCCTGGTGGCGAAGTCCTTCTTGGCGAGCGTGGCGAGGCGGTCCAGATCGAGCTTCGCGTTGGCGAGGGTGGCCTCGTCCTGCGCTTTCTTGGCGACGGCCTGATCGAGCGCGGCCTGAAACGGTCTCGGGTCGATCTGGGCCAGAAGATCGCCCTTGTTGACCGTCTGGCCTTCGCGAAAGGCGATCTTCATGATCTGGCCGTCGACGCGGGCCCGGACCAGAACGGTGTTGTAGGCCTGGACCTGTCCGATGCTCTGGAGGACGACCGGATAATCCGCGCGCTTGACCGGCGTCACCGTGACGACGATCGGCGCGGCGCCGGCGGGCGCGCCGGGCTCGCCCTCGCCGGGCGCCGCCGCGGTCTGAGCCGGCGGGGCCCAGATCCGGTCGTGCAGCCGATGGGCGAGAGGGCCGGCGGCGGGAAGCCAGCGGTCGGCCGCCGCCGGCGCATAAACGCCAAAAGCGGCGACTGCGGCGCAGGCCGCAACCGCAATCCACGCGAACCGGGAGGATCTCATGGTCGAAAGCCTCTCTTCAACCCCAGCTAGCGCCCGGACGAACCGCATGGCGCGAACGGCGGCGCGCGCTGCGCCGGATTCCCGGCATGCAGGCGCTCAGGCGCCGGATTCCGCGGGATAGGCCGCCATATCATTCTTTTGCCCGGCGCGGCGCCTCATCAAGCAAATTTGACCAACGTGATTCCGGGCTCGGGCGGAACGCGATCTAGAACGAGACGCCCTGCGGGATGAAGTCCTTGATCGCCGCCGCCGGGACGAAATACTTGGCGATGTCGGTCGTGCGGGAGGGCGCGCCGATTTGGGGCGGCCGCCGGGTGACCGAAATCTTGCGGCTTATGATCCCGAGCAGGCACAGGTCGTGCGCGTCGAACACCCCCGACCCGGAATTCCCGGTCGAGGCGACGTCGGCGATCGCGGTGCCGAACCGCGCCCGCAGGTCGGCAGGGATCGCCCGGCGGGGCAGAATCCTGGAGGGGGCCGTTCCTTCCGGAATGGCGACGACGACCGTTTCGCCAGGATAAGGCGATTGCTCGCACAGCGGCATGCGGCGCATCTGCAGATCGACCGGCAGCTTCGTCCCGTCAATCGACAGCAGGGTCAGATCCACAGCGTCGAGGTTGCCCTGCTTGACGAGCGTCGCCGGCAGGTCCTGGCCGGCGATGACGACATGGGGCTTCGTCTGCGCCACGTTCCCGGCCACGTGGGCCGCGGTGAGAATGAGACCGTTGCCGAGATAAACGCCGTAGCCGGGCCATGGCTGGCGCGGCGTGTGGTTGATATGGACGGCGAACGCCTTCAGACCGGCCGGGTCCGACTGCGCCCAGGCGACGGCCGGCATGAGCGCGACGGCGAGCGCGGCGCAACCGAGGCTCAAGACATTCGCCGCGACCGTCATGGGGTCCCCTTGCTGGCGCTCCTGCCGGAAGCGGACAGGACGAAAGCTCCCAGCGCGACTGTCAAGTAACGGCTAGAAATTGGCGGAATGGAGGAACGCGAGGAGCGGCTGCGCCAGGGAGCGGATCGGTTCGGACAAAGCATCCCAGCCGCGGCCCAAAAGCGAGGCGTGGCCCAAAAGGGACGAGAAGAGGCGGAACAGACAGAGAATCTCGATCAGCGCCGCAAAAATGACATTGAGGAATGTGAAGCTTCGGGGAGCCCGTAGCCCGATCTCATCACGCATCACATGATCATAGGGGATCTTCTGAACATAAGATGACGCCCGGCCGAAGACGGAGAACACCGTCAGGCCAAAATACTGCAGGCGTCCTGAAATAATGAATATGAATGAATACAGAAGACCTATGGTCGCCATTATAATTTCCGTGTTTCGGTCGTGAATATTATCGAATACGAACCACACCCCACCAAGTATAGCTAACCCGACAACGATCCGAAACAGAAATACAAGCGCGCTAAACATCAGTGCCCCAGTCTGTGTTCACATTGTTCTTGATCAAACCGCCGGCCACGACGGGCCGTCCCATAACTCGACAACTTTCGCCTGTCCAGACATCCATGCGCCACCTGCCACATTTGGCGAGGTCAAAGCGCTTCCGGCGGATCGGGAATCGGGTCCGACGGGTTTGCCGGGCCGCCGCCCCGGTCGGGGACAGCTTGTCTTGGACCGAGATTTGCTTACACTGCGCTCCGGTCAATTGTCGCGCGCTCGACCGCCCGGCCACACGCCGGCCTTGGCCAGGGCCAGGCTTCATCCGTCTCGGGGTAGTGGAATTTTACCGTCGCAACCGAATTTTCCAACGAAGGAGCCGGAACGTGCGAACACGCCGGCCGCGCGTCAACACAGCATGAGCCGCAGATGACGACTGACAGTCAAATTGCATCTGAATCGGCGGGCGGACTCCGCGGGACAACCGGCGGGGCGCTCGTTGCGCGCGGAACGCGCTGGCGGCTGCCGATCTCCTACGGCGGGATCGCCTCGACCGCCCTTTGCATCGACCTTGCTCTGATCCTCGGGAGCGCGACCCTCGCCAAGGCGATCTACAACAATATTCCCGATGCGTTCGCCGGCGAGTATTCCCACACCCTCGCCGCAGCCATCTTCGTCGCCATTCTTTTCGTTGCGGTGATGCGGGTCCAGAGGCTCTACAGCCCCACCCGCCTCATGGTGTGGGACGACCAGGCTCGCAGCGTGCTGGGCGCCTGGTGCGGGGCCTTCCTGATTCTGGCTTCGGGCGTTTTCAGCTGGGGGGTGAGCCACGATCTGTCGCGCGGCGACGTCATCCTGTTCTGGGCGATCGGCGTCGCGGCGCTTCTGGGCCACCGGGCGGCATGGAGATTCGCGCTGCCGCGGGCGCTGGAAAGCGGAGCGCTCAAGGGCCGCACGATCGTCAGCCTGACCTGCGAAGAGAGGGTTCCGCCCGCATTCACCGAGAACTTGAGCCGCCACGGGTATCACACCGCCGCCCATTTCCATATGCCGGACGGCGGTCCGAGGGCGGACGAAGTGATCGACAACGTCATTTCGCTCTGCCGCAGCTCCGTCATCGAAGAGGTCATGCTGTTCGTCGATCCGGAGAACATGTCCTATGTGCGCGAGGCGGCGCGCCGGCTGAGGGTGCTGCCGCTGCCGGTCACGCTGGTTCCGTTCGGAACGCTGGCGCAGCTGTTCCACCGCGCGCGCTACGACATCGGCGATACGGTTGCGATCGAGCTTCAACGCGCGGCCCTCTCGCCTGGGGAGCAGGCGCTCAAGCGCGCGGTCGACATTGTCTTGTCGTCCATCGGACTGATCGTCCTCTCGCCGATCCTGCTTGGCGCGGCGATCGCGATCCGGCTGGACTCGTCTGGCCCGGCGCTGTTCCGCCAGACGCGGCACGGGTTCAACGGCCGCCCGTTCCGGATCTACAAGTTCCGCACCATGACGGTCATGGAAAACGGCGACGTCGTCCCCCAGGCGCAGAAGGACGACAAGCGGGTGACCCGGGTCGGCCGGTTTTTGCGCCGCTACAGCATCGACGAACTGCCGCAACTGATCAACGTGTTCCTCGGCGATATGTCGCTCGTGGGTCCGCGCCCGCACGCCTCGGCGCACGAGCGCTATTTCACTTCCGCCATCGAGAAATACGCGTTCCGCCACCACGTGAAATCCGGCATAACCGGTTGGGCGCAGATTCACGGCGCCCGCGGCGAGACCGATACGCTCGACAAGATGGAGCGCCGGGTGGAGCTCGACATCTGGTACATCAACAATTGGAGCGTTTGGCTCGACTTCGCGGTCATGTTAAGAACCGCCCTGGTTATATTTACCGGCGACAATGCGCATTGAGGACGCGGGCGTCGCCGAGGACTCCGGCCGGCAAAGCGGGCGCAGCCCAAGACCTTCGAGAGCGGGCATGTCGATCGAGACGCTGAAATCCGAGCCCGTTCAGCCGGGAGCCTCACTCTCGGCTCGCGCCCAGAGCCGCGGCGTCAGTCTGGCGTTCCTCGCCGCGCTCGCGGCGTCCTTCCTTGTCGCCTACCTGCCGACCTATCTGAGATTGGCCGCCACCGCGTGGCGCACCGACCAGGAGGGACACGGCCCCCTCATCATGCTGGCCGCGGCGTGGCTCGCCTGGCAGCAGCGCGACAGGATCCGCGACATCGAACTCAAGCCTGCGCTGGCCGCCGGCTGGATCGTTCTCATCTTTTCCCTGCTCACGATGGCGGTCGCGCGGTCGCAGGACATCCCGATGGTGGAGGTGGCGACCCAGATCCCGGTGCTGCTGGGATGCATTTTGCTCGTCGGCGGCTGGCCGCTGGCGCGCGTCTTCGCGTTTCCTCTCGCCTTTCTGGTCTTTTCCATCCCCCCGCCGGGGTGGCTGCTCGACGCGTTCACCGTGCCGCTGAAAGTATGGATCTCCGACGTCGTCTCCAACCTCCTCTATGATCTCGGCTACCCGGTGGCCCAGAACGGCGCCATGATCATGATCGGCTCGTACGAGCTTATGGTGAAGGACGCCTGTTCGGGCATCAATTCGATCTTCGCCTTGTCCGCGATCGGCGTTTTCTACGTGCACGAGTTTGTGCGCCGCCATCCTGTCCGCAGGCTGATCCTGATCCTGTCGATCGTTCCAATCACCATTCTCGCCAACGTCTTCCGGGTCATCACGCTCGTCCTCGGCGCTTATTATCTCGGCGTCGATACGATCGAGGGCATGTTCCACGACCTTACGGGGATCGCGCTCTTCGTGTTCGCGCTGGCGCTGTTCTTCTTTCTCGATTGGGTCCTGATCGCGGCCGAATACGTGATCCGGAAGGCGCTTGCATCCTGGAGAGGGGCGCGGAGCGGCGGTCTGAAAGCGGGCGGCGCCTGACCGGACGAAGGGGATCTTTGCGCGTCGGGCCAATTGGCGTGTTCATTTAGGGGCTTTCGGGTCGCGTTGTCGCCGTGAGGCTGGACCGGCGACGGCGCCCGGCCGAGGAACTGGACGGACAGAATGCAGACCGTCTACGATTTTGTCACGGTGATATGTTTCATTTGCGTCGTTCTCACCTACTTCATGTTCACTGACGGGGGCATGAAAGTCCTGGCGCATTTCATGCTGCCCGCCGTGGCGTTCGCAATCGCCAATCAGGTCGGCAATCACGCCGGAAGCAACGTGCCGATGAACGTGCTGGCGGTCATCCTGATCGCCGCCGGGATCGGGTATACCTTCATCATCGCGAGACAGAGCCCCTCCGGGCCCTGAGGCGCGTCGCGCCGCCCGGCCCTGCGATCGCGAAGGACCATCCCGGGCCCCCGGCTCAACGAGAAGGGCGCTCGCCGGCCGCTGCGCCGTGCTTGCGCGCCCCTTGACCCAGACCCTCCCATTCGAACGAAAAAAGTCCCGGAAAAGAGCCGCTGTTCGAATTGAGCGGGCGAGCGCGCGACAGCGATAGCCGGACGCGTCGGAATTTAACAGTGACCTTCAGTAGCAGACAACAGCCGGAAGCTATGGCTCGGGCGGTGGCGCGGCTTCCCGCGCTGTGACCGAGGCGTAACCAGTATGATCACCGCCCAAGAGATTCAAATGATCCGCAACGCCGATCCCGGCGCGGTTTTGCCGGGCATCGACACGGAGACGGGCAATCCGCTCGCCGCGTCTTCGCTACTCGCCGTCGCCTCGATCACGCAAAGCACCAAGGCGCCATACTATTACTCGCCTTCCAAAAACACGGTGTACGTCACTCAGGCCGGCGCCGTGCTGAGCGGCATCAATTTTGGCTCGGCGACGGTGATCATCGAGGCGAACAATGTCACGATCAAGGACTGCAGCTTCAGCGGGACCACAGGATCGCCTTGGGCGGTGTACCAGGCAGCCGCCTACAGCGGCGCGACGGTGGAGAACTGCACGTTCCAGGGCTCCAAATCGCCGACCGAAAGCAACAATTGGATCCAGTCCACCCTGGGCATCACGATCAAGGACAACAGCTTTCTCGATTCGCCGAGCGACGCCATCGACATCCGCTCCGGCGTCGTCACCGGGAATTACTTCTCCGGCACCGCATATTTGACGGGTGCGCACTCCGATGCGATTTGGGTGGACGGCTCGACAGGGCCGACCGTCATAACGGACAATCTCATCGATGGAACGCAGAACGCCGATGCGCAGGGGCCGGCGAATAGCGACATCCGGCTTTCCAACACGTTTGGCGATCTGACCAATGTGACCGTCTCGGGCAACTATCTGCTGGGCGCCGGCTACGCGGTCGAGGCAGGGATCTCGAGCTCCACCTATACGATGAGCGACATTTCAATCGCCGACAATGACATCGGATGGGATTCGTACGGCGCCTATTTTCCCGCCACCACCGGCGTTGCGACCGTGACCGGGACCACGATCGTCGATTCCTCGAATCCCGCCGCTTCGACTCAGGCCCTGACGGCCTACGAGGCCGCCGGTCTTCCAACCACGACTGTGCTCTCCGCGACCAGCACCGCCAATGTCGTCGCCAGCGGATCGGCGCCGACGACGCTTCTGGGCAACGGTTTCCTGGTGCATCTGTTCGGGGGCGCCGGCGAGACGAACTTTGTCGGCGGCCAGGGCGCGCAATATCTGATGGCCGGCGGGGGCGCCAACATTCTCACCTATCTCTCCATTGGCGAAGGCGGCGACTCGATGTCCGGTTTCGATCCGGCGAGGGACGTCATCGACCTTAGCCGCATGGACGGCGACCTCACCAAGGCCGGCATCCAGAATTTCACCTTCATCGGCTCCGCGGCGTTCAGCGGCGCCGGCGCCCAGGTGCGCTACGAGCTGAATCCGGCAAAGAACGTCACCTATGTCGAGGCCGACCTTGCCGGCGACGCGGGCAACGTCAAACCGGACTTCACCATCACGCTTTCAGGGCTGCTTCCTCTGACCGCCGCCAACTTCGCGCTCACGCCTTCGCAGTCGTCCGCCGATCTGGCCTATGGCGCGGCGCTGACCAGCGCCAAGGTCAAGACAATTGCCGGCGCTCCGTCGGAAACCGAGCATTCGAACGTCCAAGGCCGGGCCTATACGTCGTACGAATTGTTCTCCGGCTCCGGCTACGACAATCTTGCCGCCGATAATCTGAACCTCAGCGCCACCACGAACCAGCTCCTGCTCTACGATCCCGGCATGACGGTGACGAGAGGGGGCGGCGCGGAATCCCTGCAGATCACAGGGATGGGCTCAGACCCCCTCGCCTATCATTCCGTCGAAACCATCGACGCGACCACGAACGGCGCCGAACAGTTCGTCCTGGGCTCGGCCTTCGGCGCCGAGACGATCAAAGGCTTTGCGGCTTCGGGCGCAAGTCCGGACACGATCCAGCTCGCGTCGTCGTCATTCTCCTACCTGACCGCCGGCATGACGCAGGCGCAGGACCTGGCGGCCGTGCTCGCCCACGCCGTCGGCGGATCCTCCGGCCTGACGATCGCCGATACGACCGGCGACAGCCTGACGCTCACGGGAGTGAGCGCCGCGACGATCGCCGCCAACCCCGCCGCGGTCCGCTTCGCCTGAAGCGGCCGAGGCGGCGCGGGCCAAGCGGTCGCAGCGACCGAGCCGGCGTTCCCCGCCTGGGACGAAGCGCGCGCGGCGGAAGCCCTGGATACAACCAAAGCGCGATTTTCGCGGAAGCCAATGGAAATAAATTCAAGCAAAAGGGCTCGAATTTATTTCCGTTTATTTCGCCGATTTCGGGCCTTTTCAAAGGGTTGCGCCCGAAGAAAGGAAAAAAATTTCCGCCCGCTCACCTCGCGTCTCGAGTTGCTTGCGAAATGGCCCAAGCGCGCTCCGCTCCCCTTCTTTTTTGCTCCCTCGCGTGTGGCGTGTGGTGAGGCAGGTTTCGCTGTTCGGCGCAGTGGTGGAGCGGTCGGCCATCGAGCTTCTCATCCCACGTATGACAATAGCGACGGTTTCTGTTTTACGCAAGAATTTGTCACCCAAAACGTGAATTCCCTTGGCCAGACAGGCCAGTTCCCTGAGCCGCGCTTCCCTTCCGCCCCGGGCCGTTGTCGCGCACGGGCGACTCGCGTCTGCGCGCATCGGCGCCGTGAGGGAAACGCAGCTTGCGGCGCCGGCAGCCATGACGGAAATGCGCCGAGCGCAATCGGCAAGACGGCCGACACCCATCCCTGCATGAGCCGCCTCCAACGGCCCGCCGCGACGCCGGCCGGGCCGGACGTCTCGACGCCTTGGCTTGGGAATTGAACTCGACATCGCCGATTGACTGAGGCACGGTTTGGCGATGCCGCCAAAGCGCCCACAAATCCCGCCAGCCGCGCCCCGGCGGGTCGGAGCGCCGGCGTTCCCCGATCGACAGCGCTTCGGCGGCTGAGGACGGCGGATCAGGTGACGCGGCCAGGCAACGAGACCTCCGCATCCTCCGCGGGCGACCGGCGCCCGTGGATCGTCCTGCGGTCTTTCGCCGGCTGGCGCCCGGGCGATCTCGGCGCCGACAGTCTCGCCGGGCTGACGCTGGCCGCGATCGCCATTCCCTCGCAGATGGCGACCGCGCGTCTCGCCAACCTCGCGCCGCAAACCGGCTTGCTGGCGCTGATCGCCGCCGCGATCGGATTTGCCCTCATCGGCGACAGCAGGCGTCTTTCGGTCGGCGCCGATTCGACCATCGCGCCGATTTTCGCCGGCGCCCTGGCGGCGCTCGCCGCGGCGGGGACGGCCCACTACGCGGCGGCCGCGGCGGCGCTCAGCCTCGCGGTCGGGTTCGCCCTCATTTGCGCCGGCGCGCTCAAGCTCGGCTCCATCGCGGATCTCCTGTCCATTCCGGTGACGACCGGCTTTCTCATCGGCGTCGCCGGCAATATTCTGGTTTTGCAGGCGCCTGCCGTGCTCGGCGTCGCGCCGGGCCATGGGCCCCTGGCCGAACAGGCCCTCTCGCTTCTCGGGCGAGCGGAAGACGCCAACCCCTGGACATTGGCGATTGGGCTTGGCGTGCCCGCGATCATGCTCGCGGGAGAGCGGAGAGGGCCTCGGTTTCCCGGCGCGCTGATCGGGCTTTGCCTTGCCGGATTGGCGACGGTTGCGCTCCGGCTCGAAGCGAAAGGGGTCGCGACGCTCGGTGCGGTCGCGGGCGCCGCGCCTCGTCTTTCACTGCCGGCGATTTCCTGGGACGACGTCCGCGTCGTTGCGCCCCTCGCCGTTCTCATCGCGCTCGTTGTCATGGTGCAGACGGCGGCGACGACGCGCGCTTTCCCCGATAGCGCGGAAGGTCCGGACGTCAATCGGGATTTCATCGGCGTCGGAGCGGCCAACGCGCTTTCCGGCTTCATCGGCGCTTTCCCGGTCGACGCGAGCCCTCCCTCGACCGCGGTCGTCGCCGAAGCCGGCGCAAGGTCGCAGCTCGCGCCCCTGCTTTCGGCCGCGGCGGCGCTCGGCGTTCTGCTGTTCGCCGGCCAGGCGCTGGCTCACCTGCCTTCCGCCGCGCTGGCCGGGGTTCTGCTGTTCGTCGCGATCCGCCTCGTGCGGGTAAAGGTCATGCGGGACGTGTGGGCGCGAAGCCGGGCGGAGTTTCTGCTGATCGTCGCGACCGCGCTCGCGATTCTGGCGCTGCCGATCGAGGAAGGCGTGGGCGTCGGCGTTCTGCTGTCGCTCTTGCATGGCGTGTGGACGACGACGCGCGCTCAGGCGGTCGAATTCGAGCGCATTCCCGGCACCTCGGTCTGGTGGCCGCGCGACAACGATGCGAAAGGCGAACTGGTCCCGGGCGTGCGGGTGATCGCGCTCCAGGCGCCGCTCTCGTTTCTCAACGCCTACAATTGCCGGCGGGCCATCGAACGCTTCGTCAGCGAGGGCATGGGCGCGAGGCTGATCGTCATCGAGGCGAATGCGATGGCCGAGATCGACTATACGGCCGCGACCGTGCTCGCCGATCTCGTCGTGAGCTTGCGCGGCCGGGGGGTCGACGTGGCCGTCGCGCGGCTCGAATCGTTGCGCGCGCAGCACAGCTTCGAGCGGCTCGGACTGTTCGCGCTGATCGGCCGCGACCACGTTTTCCGCAGCGTGCAGGAGGCGCTCGACGCGCTCGCGCCCTCGCGCGGGCCTTGATCCTCTCTCTCGAAGCGGGATTTTCGCCGCTGGCCAAATGACGCGACGGCGCCTTAAGAAGCCGCTGGCCGGCGCGCGCGGCTGGCGGATTTGAGGGTGCGAGCTCGGCGTTCCATGGCGGACATTCCAATCGGCGTCGTCACCATATCCGATCGGGCTTCGCGAGGCCTCTACGAGGACAAGGGCGGCCCGGGGATCGAGGCGGCGCTGAAAGAGCTTCTGGCGACGCCGTGGCGCCCGGAGCGGCGCCTCGTTCCCGACGAGCGGGCGGCGATCGAAGCGGCGCTGATCGCGCTTGCCGACGAGGCGCGCTGCCCGCTGATCCTCACCACCGGGGGCACCGGACCCGCGCCGCGCGACGTGACGCCGGAAGCGACGGAGGCGGTCTGCGACCGCATGCTGCCGGGCTTCGGCGAACTGATGCGGGTGAAAAGCCTCGCCGAAGTCCCGACCGCGATCCTGTCGCGCCAGGTCGCGGGGACCCGCGGGTCGAGCCTCGTCATCAACCTGCCGGGCAAGCCGGCGGCGATCCGCACCTGCCTCGACGCGGTCTTCGCCGCCGTGCCCTATTGCATCGACCTGATCGGAGGCGCGCGCCTCGACACAAATCCCCAATTCTGCACGGCTTTTCGGCCCAAGGGGTAGATCCGCGTGCGCCCAAGTGTGACGTGGATCACAGCGGACCATCCTTTTTGTGGGTATTTATACCTAGATGATCGATAGAGCATGAGGCAGGGCGGGACTGGCGAGGCGGGCAACGTGTCTTCCATTCCCGGACTGCCATATTTGCGGAATGGTCTTTTCTCGTTAGGCTCACTAAATCATGGGCCATGGCAGCGAGTGGGAGCATGATGTCGGCCGCCGTGCAAGTCCTTGAGCCGGACGCCGATATCTGCGCCGCGATGCGCGAAATCGGAGCGAAGGCGCGTTTGGCGGCGCGCGAACTCGCCCTCGCGCCGTCCGAGAAGAAGAACGGCGCGCTTCGTGCGGGCGCGCGAATCCTGCGTGAACGCGCGGGCGATGTTCTCGCCGCCAATGCGCTTGACTGCGCCGAGGGGCGGGTCAAGGGCCTCAGCGCGGCGCTGATCGACCGGCTCACGCTCGATACGGCCCGCATCGAGGCGATCGCGCGTGGCCTCGAAGAGGTCGCCCTCCTGCCCGACCCGGTCGGGCGGACGCTGGCTCTCTTCACCCGCCCCAACGGCCTCGTCATCGAACGGGTGGCGACGCCGCTCGGAGTGATCGGAGTCATTTACGAGAGCCGGCCGAACGTCACCGCCGACGCCGGCGCGCTGTGTCTCAAGAGCGGCAACGCGGTGGTCCTGCGCGGCGGCTCGGACAGTCTTCGCTCATCGGCCGCCATCCACGCCTGCCTCGCCGAGGGCCTGAGGGAGGCCGGCCTGCCGGAGGCGGCGATCTCGCGCGCGCCGTTCGCCGCCCGCGAGGCGGTCGGCGAGATGCTGGAGGGCCTTGGCGGCGCGCTCGACGTCATCGTTCCGCGCGGAGGAAAGAGCCTGGTCGAGCGCGTCCAGCGCGAGGCGCGCGTGCCGGTGTTCGCCCATCTCGAAGGCGTCGTGCATGTCTACGTCGACCGGGCCGCCGATTTCGACAGGGCGCTCGGGATCGTGGTCAACGCCAAGATGCGGCGCACGGGCATCTGCGGCGCCGCCGAGACGCTGCTGGTGCATCGTTCTGTCGCTCCGTTCCTGCTCTCCCCGCTGATCGGCGCCTTGATCAAGGCCGGCTGCGCGGTGCGCGGCGACGCCGCGGCGCGGGAGGCCGATTCGCGCGTGACGGCGGCGACCGAGGAGGACTGGCGCACGGAATATCTCGACGCGATCATCGCTGTCCGCGTCGTCGACAGTCTCGACGCGGCGATCCATCACATCGAGACCTACGGCTCCCATCACACCGATTGCATCGTGACCGAGGACCGGGCGGCGGCGGAGCGCTTTCTCAAGGAGGTCGATTCGGCGATCGTCCTGCACAACGCCTCGACCCAGTTCGCCGACGGGGGCGAGTTCGGCTTCGGCGCCGAGATCGGCATCGCGACCGGGCGCATGCACGCGCGCGGCCCCGTCGGGCTCGAGCAGCTCTGCACCTTCAAGTACCGGGTGCGCGGCGACGGGCAGCTGCGGCCTTAAGGCGTCCCCGGCAAACAAGGGACCGACGAGAGGCCACAAGCAGACTTAAGTTTTCCGTCGTGCGGCGACGTCTAAGAACGAGCGAGATTTGGCAGGAGCGCCAAAGCATTATCACGGCCGATCGCCTGGAGATCGGCGGGCGACAGGCCGAGCTGCTTAAGACCGTTAGCCGTCACGCCCAGCGGCACGTAAGGATTATCGCTGCCGAACAGGATTTGCGTCGTCGGAACAAGAGCCATTAACGCCGCGATGGCCGGAGCAAAAGCGGTCCCGGCAATATCATAGTGTAGCCGCTTAAGTTCGTCTTCGATCGCATGAGGCCCTTTTTCGGCGAAACTCTTGGGGCCGTATTGCTGCATGCGGCCAGCCACCATAGGCACGGTTCCGCCAGCGTGGGTAAAGATAAAGCGGATGTCCTTGAAGCGCGAGAACGAACCGGTGAACAGCAGATTGGCGACAGCCCTCGTCGTATCCTGAGGCACTTCCGCGACCAACGGGGTCACGGCGGGAAGCAGCGTTTGGCAGCAGCCGGGGACAGTCGGATGCACGAACACAACGCACTTGCGTCGGTTGAGCTCTTCGAAGACCGGGGAATAGCTCGGATCACCGAGCCACTTGTCGCCATAGCTCGTGAGCAGGGCAATTCCGTCAGCCTTGAGCACGTCGAGCGCATATTCGATCTCGCGCAAGCTTCCCTCAGAATCCGGCAGCGGGATGACGGCGAATTGACCGAACCGGTGCGGATTGCTCTTCGCAAGTTCTGCGGCGTATTCGTTGCACCTTCGGGCGGTGCGGCGCGCGGCCTCCGCATCTCCAAACCAGACACCTGGCATCGAGAGCGACAGGACGGCGGTCGCGACACCGTGTTCGTCCATCGCGTCCAGAGCCTTTCTCGGCTCCCAATCGGTCCATGCGGGATTGATTTGCTTTCTCGGACCAGCGAGGCGCTCCCGGTTTTCCGCGAGGTAAGAGGGCGGCACAATGTGATGATGAACGTCGATGAGCGCTGGCCGTGGCGCAGCGGCGGGCTGTGCGAGCGCGGGCGTGGCATGCGTAACGAGCTCCGCGGATATCGCAACTCCGGCCGCAATCATCCCCGAGAGAACGTTGCGTCTGTCGATGCCAGCCGAGACAGCAAATGCTGTACTGCGACAAGAGCATGTGCTGAAAAAGCGCGTCGCCCGAAGACTACCCATGGTTGCCTCCGCTTTCTCGTTCTACTTTACGGTACAAGACTTTCCGCTTGCAGGATAGGCGGCCCATCGAGGGCATGCCGCCTCAGAGTCCGCCAAAATTTCCCTCCCCACCTAAATACGACATTAGGGTCAGAACTCAATCAGTTGGACCGGTTTCGACCCGTTGCTGACCTTCGACCTTCATCCTTCAACGGTAGGAATGCGTCACTTTCCCGCTGTCCCGCACGGACGGGGTTCGAAGCCACTATAGCGCGCCGCCGCCGTCATCAGGCGTCTTCCTCTTCCATCGCGACGACTGTGAGCCGAGCGTTGAATGTTCCACGAATAGCGTTCGCGCGTCGGTGCAGGGCCATAACGATTGGGAAGTCGGCCAAAAATTCATCTGGACAAGGTTAGACCCGTGATAGCTGCAATCAAGAACGAACCCAGCAGCCAACCTGCAAGTCGATGGAAATAAAAATAGTATTTCGCGAAGCCATCTAGTTGGATCTTATAATGCCGTTCGTCAAACTTGATAATTGGTATCAGTAAATCAAAGCTGTAAAGAATGCCTAGACCGTCGCCGTTCGCGGTTTGGTGACTTAAGAACCGAAATATTAAAGCACCGGTTATGGTCAACACAATCACCCACCAGACACTCCATTCTGAATGATATCCGTATCCTACTGTATATCCATATAGGGCAAGGAAGCCAAATCTAATAAATGAAGAGGGGTCCCAAATAGATAATGAATTGTACTCCCTTACAAGATCTCTATCGCCGCGTGCGGTACCAATATCGGCCGCCTCATTATTATCGACTCTCTTCTCAAGTATGTTGATAATCAATTGGTATCGCTGGTCCAAGTGTTCTTGATCAGGATCTCGTGCCAACCACTGCTTATACCATCCCCGTTTATGAGGACAGGTTGCGTTAGCAACTACCGGAAATCGAAGGTTCGAGGTGCAATTTCCAGGCGTAAAACTTTCCAATTGAAGGTTTGCGAGGTGCAATACTGGCGGCCAAGGATCTATCGGGCCGCCACTGTATTCTGATGCAATAATTGCGGCTATTGATGCCGTCCGCAAATCTAGTTCTGAACCTGGCTTCCAACTTGTCATCGGACCTTCGCCATGGTAGCCTGGAATGGTAGCCTTGTTATTGAACCCCATTAAGAGACCACCTCCAATATGCACCCCTGGGCCAATCAATGAAAACAAATGAGTGCCCTCCAACTCTAAATCGGAAGTCAATTACAGCGCCGGAGATTATAATAGGCCTATCGAACACACTTCTATCCAAAAAAACACTCTGTTTGCATCTCACCAGAAACATATCAATAGACTCGGTTGCGTTTGCGTCCCAGCTCGGGCCAGAATAAAAATCCAACCCATTCTGACTGGAGCGCGCGCGTTCAACCTCATCATCTACGATAATCAGTTGATTGTCGAAAATGCTTGAGGTTAAATTAATGTATGGTAACCGGCTACGGGTAATAGAGAAGGTACCGGAGACATGAGCACTCTCTAAATCAACTCCGCCTGGAATATCAGTGCCCTCAATCATCATCTCACCTTCAACTCGCGCTCCATTTCCTTTGATGTTGGAAATCAAAAGTCCTCCTCGGGGCTTTGTAGGATCAGGATCTCCTTTCGATTTCTCGCCAAGCTCAATGGAGCCATTAATGTAAGCGCCTTCGAGAGTCAGTCTCTTATCGAATCGTGTACCAATAAAATTCAACTCTCCCACTATTTCGGCTGAGCTGAAGTCTGCTTCGTCCTTTAGTTCCGATCCGATTATTGTTATACTGCGGTCGATGTGCGCACTTGCCAAGTCCAACCTTCCCTCTATGATCAAATTAGAGAGACGTAAACCATGTTTAAGCGTAACCGCTTCAAAAGATGCGTCTGTGATAAGCCCAGCCACGAAATTGGCGCTCACCCTGCGTTTTGGATTGGAATGATCGGTTAGAGCCGACCCAGGATAGCTATATTCTCCGGCACATATACCCATCAATACCGTTGGCTCATCTAATTTCCACGAAGGATCGACTGTCAGACATTGAGAAGACTGAGCTATCGCCCTGTGCATCGGAACGAAAAAAGTGACAATGCTCAATTTAAACAAGATTAAGATGATGTAGCTTTTAGATCGAGAGAATCGCCGATTTCGACTGGCTGCGCATCGCTCTGGATCGGAGTTCTGTACTACGTGAGAGAGTCCCATAAGCCGCCCCGAGGCAACGGAGGGCTGTTGGCGGTGCTTGGCTGGAGTGGGCCCCTTGGGGCGGACGGTTGGGCAAGCAGGAATTGACCCTTGTGCCGGGCTTTCGAAGGATGGAAGCCGATGGCCAAGCATCGCACGCACAGCATCGAGTTCAAGCGCCAGGTCGCTCAGGAATTCCTGGCCGGCGAGACCCTTCATGGGCTCGCCAAACGACATGACATCTGCCGTAACCTGATCCGGGTCTGGGTTCAGAAGTACGAGGCCTGCGCCTTCGACGAGGACGCCGCAGCCGCCGATCTTCTCCAGCAGTATGAAGCCCGGATCGCAGCGCTCGAGCGGCTTGTCGGCAAGCAGGCGCTGGAGCTTGAGTTTCTAAAGGGGGCTGTGAAAAGCGCGCCGCGGCCGAAAAGCGCGACTATATCCGCCGTTGTCGGCCCCCCGGCCTCAGCGTTGCAGAAGGATGCCGGCTGATGGGAATTGCCCGCTCGACCTTCTACGACAAACCCGCCGCGCAGGACGACACCGCGATCGTCGAGGCGATCTCCGGGATCTGCGAGGAATTCGAATTCTATGGCTGGCGGCGCGTTCGGGCCGAGCTTCGACATCGCGGCCTGATCGTCAATCACAAGAAGGTCCGGAGACTGATGCGCGAGCACGATCTCCAGCCGCGCCGACGGCGCCGCTATGTGGCGACGACCGACAGCGACCACGACCAGCCGATCTATCCCATTCGCGCCAAGGACCTCACGATTGACGGGCCTGACCAGCTCTGGGTCGCAGACATCACGTACGTCGCCATCCGAGAGGAGTGGGCCCCTTGGGGCGGACAAGAATTGTGCGGCTGATTTGACCATCGGCCGGGGATTGAGATCCTCGAACTGCTGCGGGCTGAGATAGCCCAGCGCTGAGTGTAGACGACGAGCGTTGTAGACCTTGTCGATGGATTCGGAAGATCGTCGGCGACATCAGCGAAGGTTTCGTAGGCCATCGGATAGACGGCCTCGACCTTCAGCGTCTTCATGAAGCTCTCCGCCTTGGGATTGTCGTATGGGTTGCCGCGCCGTCCCATTGAGCCGACAAGACCGTGGCGGAGCAGCGCCTCCCGATAGCCCTGCGCGGCGTATTGCGAACCGCGGTCGCTGTGGTGAATGCATCCTGGCGGCGGCTTTCGCCGCTCGACGGCCGTGTTCAGCGCAGCCAGCGTCAGGCGCACGTCGATCGAGCGGCTGATGGCATAGCCGATCGCTCGGCGCGACCAGGCGTCGAGGATCACCGCGACATAGGCGAAGCCCTCTCGGATGGCGACGTACGTGATGTCTGCGACCCAGAGCTGGTCGGGCCCGTCAATCGTGAGGTCCTTGGCGCGAATGGGATAGATCGGCTGGTCGTGGTCGCTGTCGGTCGTCGCCACATAGCGGCGCCGTCGGCGCGGCTGGAGATCGTGCTCGCGCATCAGTCTCCGGACCTTCTTGTGATTGACGATCAGGCCGCGATGTCGAAGCTCGGCCCGAACGCGCCGCCAGCCATAGAATTCGAATTCCTCGCAGATCCCGGAGATCGCCTCGACGATCGCGGTGTCGTCCTGCGCGGCGGGTTTGTCGTAGAAGGTCGAGCGGGCGATTCCCATCAGCCGGCATCCTTCTGCAACGCTGAGGCCGGGGGGCCGACAACGGCGGATATAGTCGCGCTTTTCGGCCGCGGCGCGCTTTTCACAGCCCCCTTTAGAAACTCAAGCTCCAGCGCCTGCTTGCCGACAAGCCGCTCGAGCGCTGCGATCCGGGCTTCATACTGCTGGAGAAGATCGGCGGCTGCGGCGTCCTCGTCGAAGGCGCAGGCCTCGTACTTCTGAACCCAGACCCGGATCAGGTTACGGCAGATGTCATGTCGTTTGGCGAGCCCATGAAGGGTCTCGCCGGCCAGGAATTCCTGAGCGACCTGGCGCTTGAACTCGATGCTGTGCGTGCGATGCTTGGCCATCGGCTTCCATCCTTCGAAAGCCCGGCACAAGGGTCAATTCCTGCTTGCCCAACTGTCCGCCCCAAGGGGCCCACTCCATTAAACGGTTAATTTTGATAAGCCTTTGATATCGATGGTGGGCGCACAAGGGCTCGAACCTTGGACCCGCTGATTGAGAGTAGACGATAGGTCGAACTCGCGGCCAAATATGCATAGAGTGGTCGGTCCGCGACTTTCGCTCCCGCTCGCGCCGCCGCCATCGACACGCCAACGATGGCGTTTGCGCCGAGCCGCGTTTTTGCTTCAGTGGCGTCGGCTTCGATTAAAAGCCGATCAATCTCACTCTGCCTGGTGGGATCACACCCCTGGAGGACGCGACTGATCTCCGCGAGGTTGGCAATGGCCTTCAGAACGCGGCGGCCGCCGTAACGTGCTGGATCGCGATCGCGCAACTCGTGCGCTTCACCCTCGCGGTGGATGCGCCGGAGGGAAGGGACGCGATAGCGGTCTTTCCGCTATC
>CAVULN010000042.1:0-210331 GCA_963742305.1 uncultured Alphaproteobacteria bacterium | reverse complement strand
TGACGAAGACCCGCAGTCCGTTCGCCCCATCGAGAACCGCGCCGCGATGGCTCTGAACCGGGATCGCTCGCCCCGTTAGACCGAGCGCGGCGGTCGCTCCAAGGGCGACGGCGAGCCGCGGCCGCACAGCTTCGATTTCCGCAAGGAGCCACTGCCGGCAAATCCGGATTTCGCTGGCGTTGGGGCGCTTGTGCAGCCGCCGCTTGCCGCGCGGCTCGAACTTGAAATGCTTGACCGCGTTGGTCACGTAGACGCGCCTGCGGTCGACGCCGGCCTCCACGAGCGCCTTGTCCAGCAGAAGACCCGCCGGCCCGACAAACGGCCGGCCCTCGCGGTCCTCTTTATCTCCAGGCTGCTCGCCGACGAACATGATTTCAGCGTGCGGCGGCCCTTCGCCGAACACCGTCTGAGTGGCGTTCGCCCACAAAGGGCAGGCGCGACAGGAGGCGGCTTCGCGACGCAAGCTGTCGAGGCTGTCCTGCCGCCGCCCGTCCTCGCCCTGGACGCTCACGGCCTGACGAATATCTCGACAAGGACCCAGGCGATCAGGGCCAGCGCGAGGCTGCCGATGACCATGTAACGGACGTAATGCCCCGTGGAGCCCGCCCGCACGGCCTCCTCATTGGCCTCGGTTACGACCGGACGTTCGTGCGGATTCATCGAACGCTCCTTTCTCGCGATGGGGTTCGAGAGTCGAGCGGATAGGGGCGAAAGCCGACGCCCAACCAGCGATAAAACGCCACGCCGGTCGCATTGTTCCCCGCCGCGGGCGCGGCTAGAGCGCGCGGCGAAAAAGTGGACACCGGTTTTTCGCCAAAAAGCGCGCGAAATCAAAGAAGCTAGAGCGCGCGGCGATTCGACCGAATAGCCGAGCGCTCTAGTCCGGCAGACCGGCCTTGAGCAGGCCCTCGCGCACGTGCTCCCCGTCGCCGGGGTTGCGGTAATGCAGCGTGCCGATGAAGGCTTGAGCCGCAAAAGCCGGCTCCATTTGCAGAATTTCCCGGGCATGGGCGCCCGCGGCGGTGCGATTGCCGAGCTGCGCCGATGACGCCGCCAGAAACGCGTGATGGGTATGGTCGGGCGTGGTGAGCTTGCTGAAGGAGGCGATCGCATCCGCATAAGCGCGGGCGGTGTATTGCGCCCGGCCGAGATGACTCCAGAAGCGCTCCGGGTGATAGGGATTGAGCCGCATCGCCCGGCGAATCCATTCGATCCCTTCTTCCGGCCGTCCGAGCCAGGTGAGCACCTCGCCCTGCTGCACGACGATGAGATCGCTGTTGGGATTGAGGCTCAGCGCGCGTTCCTGATGATAGGCCGCCTTGTCGTGCTCGTTGAAGGTGAGATGGACGGCAGCCAGGATTCGATGCACGTCGGCGTCGTTGTCGTCGAGCGCGAGCGCGGTCCGCAATTCGCTCAAGATCCGCTGCTCGAATGCGCTCCTGTCGTCGCACCAACCGTGAGTCCAGGCCTGGCCGCTGACGCAGGCCATCCACGCGTGGGCGTGGGCGTAGTTGGGATCAAGCTCGATCGCCCGGCCAAGCGCGCGAAGAGCCTCGGCGTTGGCTTCGCGGTTCGACCGGTGATGCAGGACCTTGCCGGTCAACACATGCTCGTAGGCCGCCATGTTCGCGGTGGTCTTGCGCTTGACCCGATCGTGCCGCGCGGCCTCGACGCGGCCAAAGAGGGTCGAAGAGATGGACGCGGTGATCTCGTCCTGGATGGCGAAAATGTCCTCGAGCTTGCGATCGTAGCGCTCGGCCCAGATGTGCGTCTCGGTCTCGCCGTCGATGAGCTGGACGGTGACCCTGACCCGATCGCCCGCCTTGCGCACGCTGCCTTCGGCGATGTAGTCCACCCCGAACTCGCGCGCGACCTGCTTGGCCTTGACGGGCTTGCCCTTGTGGACGAACACGGCGTTGCGGGAGATCACTAACAGCTCGCGGAAACGCGACAGTTCGGTGATGATGTCCTCGGTCAGTCCGTCGACGAAAAACTCCTGCTCCGGATCGCCGCTCATATTGTCGAACGGCAAAACCGCGATCGAGGGTTTTTTGGCGCCCGGCTGCGGCGCGGCGGACGGGCCGGCGGCGTGCCCGGCGTCCGAGGCCGGCCCTTCGAGCAGAACCTTGTAGGCGCGAATCGACCGGCTGATGTTTTTGACCTGCTGCTCGCCGAGATCCGCGTACGCGAGCTTGAGCCGGTCGCCGACCTGATCGCGGACCGCCGCGGAGATGCAGATTCCCCCGGGCTCCGCCATGGCCTCGAGCCGCGCCGCCACGTTGACGCCGTCGCCGAAGATGTCGCCGTCTTCGACGATGACATCGCCGAGATTGAGGCCGATGCGGTAGAGCAGGGCGCGCGCCGCCGGCATGTCGCGATTGCGCCGCGCCATGCGCTGCTGAAAATCGACGGCGCAAACCAGCGCGTCCGTCACGCTCTGGAACTCCACCAGCATGCCGTCGCCGGTGGTTTTGATCAGGCGGCCCCGGCATTTGGCGATCGCGGGATCGATGATTTCGAGCCGCACGGTCTTGAGCCGGGCGAGCGTTCCGGCCTCATCGACCTCCATGAGCCGGCTGTACCCGACCACGTCAGCGGCCAGAATTGCCGCGAGCCGACGCTCTTCAACGTGGGGTTCCACGGGATCAATCGCCTCCGCCGCGGACTCGACCTGTCAGATCATTCAGCGCTCGCCTGCTCTCGGCGACAAGCGCGCCACAATACCCCACGGCGGTGCGACTTGAAAGGCGCGAACGCCCGCCGCGGCGGCTCGGCCGCTTTCGCGCGCAAGTCTGCCTCCCCAAGGACTGCGCGCGGCGCCGTCGCCGAAGACGGCGCGAAGGCTCGCCTACTTGGGCTGCGGCTTCTCCAGGTGCCCGCCGAACTGGAAGCGCATCGCCGAGAGGAGCTTGTTCTGGTAGTCCGCGTCGCCGCGCGAGAAGAAGCGCTCATAGAGGGCGGTGCTCAGGACCGGCACCGGCACGCCTTCGTCGATCGCCGCCTTGATCGTCCAGCGGCCTTCGCCGGAATCGGACACGCGCCCGGTGAATTTCGAGAGGGCGGAATCCTCGGCGAGCGCCGTCGCGGTCAGATCGAGGAGCCACGAGGCGATCACGCTGCCGCGCCGCCAGACCTCGGCGACGTCCGGCAGGTTGATGTCGTATTTGTAGTCCCCGGGGTTGCGCAGCGGCGTCGTCTCCGCGTCGATCGCGTGCGTCTTTTCGCCGGCGTTCGCTCCCCTGAGGACATCGAGCCCCTCCGCGTAAGCGGCCATGATGCCGTATTCGATGCCGTTGTGGACCATCTTGACGAAATGTCCGGCGCCGTTCGGCCCGCAATGGAGATAGCCCTGTTCGGCCGTGCTGACGGCGCCCTTGCGGCCGGGAGTGCGGGAAATGGAGCCCGCCCCCGGCGCGAGCGTCTTGAAGATCGGGTCAAGGCGCTTGACCGTCTGGTCGGGGCCGCCGATCATCATGCAATAGCCGCGCTCGAGCCCCCACACGCCGCCGCTGGTGCCCACGTCGACATAGTCGATCTTTTTCGACGACAGCTCGTGCGAGCGGCGCAGGTCGTCGATATAGTAGGAATTGCCGCCGTCGATGATCGTGTCGCCGGGTTCGAGCGCGGGCAGAAGGTCGGCGATCGTCTTGTCGACGGCCGCAGCGGGGACCATGAGCCAGACCGCGCGCGGCTTCTGGAGCTTTTTGGCCAGGTCCGCGAGCGAGGAGCTGCCCTTCGCCTTTTCCTTGGCGAGGTCCTCGACGGCCTTCTGAGACATGTCGAAGACCACGCATTCATGGCCGTCGGCCAGGAGCCTGCGAACCATGTTGGCGCCCATCCGGCCGAGGCCCACCATTCCAAGCTGCATAATCCGGCTCCTTCAGATGGGTCGAGCGATTCAACGGCGGCTCGAAGACCGTTTCGACTTTATCGTCGCGCGCCGCTTCGGCGCAACCACAGGCTTGGGCCGCGCCGCAGCCGAGTCTTCCCACATCTTAAATCCGCCCCTGAAGGCATTGGAATTGTCGCCCAGCCGGCACTTCGGCGGCAGCTCCTTCAGCAATCTGGCGTTGCCCCCGCCGAGCACGACATCTTCGGGCTCGAGCGCGGCGACCAATCGCTCGACCACGTCAAACACGTGCTTGCGCCACTTTTTCTTGCCGCGCCGCTCAAGGCCCCGCTCGCCGACATAGTCCTCGTAAGTCGCCTTCTTGTAGGGAAGATGAGCAAGCTCCATCGGCTCGATGATTCCGTCCACGATCAGCGTCGAGCCGAGCCCGGTTCCGAGCCCGAGGAACAGCATCGAGCCCTTTCTGTAGCTGCCGAGCGCCTGCATCGCCGCGTCGTTGACGACCTTGACCGGCCGCGCGAACGCCTTTTTGAAGTCGAAGCCCATCCAGCCGTGGCCGAGATTCTTCGGGTCCGCGACCGGCCGATTGTGCAGGACCGGGCCCGGATAGCCGATCGACACCACGTCGTAGCTCCACCCCGCGGCGAGCCGCTTCACGCCTAAGACCATCTCTTGCGGCGTCATCTTCGGCCCCGAAGCGAACTCCCGCTTGTCGGTCTGGCCGGTCGCGAGGATTTTGACGTGGGTGCCGCCAACGTCGATGACCAATACGTTCATGGGAACCGCCTCGCCGTCGCCGCGCCCGTCGCCGAGGGCGCGGCCTCGCGAGCGACCATGCCTTGCGTCAGGGCGTTGCGCCAGCCCCTCGCGGAAGCCTTGGGGTCCGGCGAACCGCCGACGCGAGCGCAACCAGCGCGGAATCCGCGAAAGCCTTTAGCAAGCTCGCGAAGGAATTGTGGCGTTAAGCCGTTGAGTTTTATGGTCGGAGTGAGAGGATTCGAACCTCCGACCCCATCGTCCCGAACGATGTGCGCTACCAGGCTGCGCTACACTCCGACATAACCGCTAACGGGCGGTGAGCGAAGCTATATACGGGGGGCGGCGCCCGGCGCAAGCCTCGCCTCGCGCTCCGCGCTCCGTTCGCGGCGAGTGACCGTCTTGCCCCATCGAGCGGCCGCGGGCTAAAGCTCATGGCGGGGGCGTGGGAGCGGAATTCGGGCGGCGCGAAGCCGCCCCGCCCAGGCCTTGGATCGGGTCCAGGAGGAGGCGCGCATGAGATTTGGTTTCAAACATCTGGCCTTCGCCCTGGGCCTCATCGGCGCGGCCTCCGCGGCGCGCGCCGACGATCTGAAGATCGCCCTCATCCAGGGGTTCACCGGCCCTTTGCAGGCCTACGCCAAGCAGACCGAAACCGGCTTCAAACTCGGGCTCGAATACGCGACCAAGGGAACGATGGAGGTCGACGGGCGCAAGATCGTCGTCATAACCAAGGACGACCAGGGCAAGCCCGATCTCGCCAAGAGCGCGCTTGCGGAAGCCTATGAGGACGACGGCGCCGACATCGCCGTCGGCACCACCTCCTCGGCGGCGGCGATCGCCATGCTGCCGGTGGCCGAGGAACACAAGAAGATCCTCATCGTCGAGCCCGCGGTCGCCGACGCGATCACCGGTTCGAAGTGGAACCGCTACATCTTCCGCACCGCGCGCAATTCCTCGCAGGACGCGATCTCGAACGCGGTCGCGATCGGCAAGCCCGGCGTGCATGTCGCGACGCTGGCGCAGGATTACGCCTTCGGCCGGGACGGTGTCGCCGCCTTCAAGGAGGCGCTGGCCAAGACCGGGGCCACCGTCGACGCCGAGGAATACGCCCCGATCAACACCACCGACTTCACCGCGCCCGCGCAGCGCCTGTTCGACGCGCTCAAGGACAAGCCGGGGCGCAAGATCATCTGGATCATCTGGGCCGGCGCCGGCGATCCGCTCGACAAGCTCGCCGATCTCGATCCCGGCCGCTACGGCATCGAACTCTCGACCGGCGGCAACATCCTGCCCGCGCTCGCCGCCTACAAGCGCTTCCCCGGCCTCGAGGGGGCGACCTATTACTATTACGACATTCCCAAGAACCCGGTGAACGACTGGCTGGTCAAGGAGCACGAGAAGCGCTTCAACGCGCCGCCGGATTTCTTCACCGCGGGCGGCTTCGCCGCGGCGATGGCGCTCGTGACGGCCGTCGAGAAGGCGAAATCGACCGACGCCGAGAAGCTGATCGCGACGATGGAAGGCATGAAGTTCGACACGCCCAAGGGCGAGATGATCTTCCGCAAGGAGGATCACCAGGCGCTCCAGTCGATGTACGCGTTCAAGATCAAGGTCGATCCGAAGGTCGCCTGGGGCATTCCGGAGCTCACCCGCGAACTCAAGATCGAGGACATGGACATCCCCATCCGCAACAAGCGATGACGCCTGTCCGACCTCGTCCTGAAGAGCGCCAAAGGCGCGTCTCGAAGGACGCAGAATGACTCCATCCCTGGAGACGCGGGGCCTGACCATCCGCTTCGGCGGGCATGTCGCGGTCGACCACGTCTCCTGCGCTTTCTTTCCCGGCGAACTGACCGCCATCGTCGGGCCGAACGGCGCCGGCAAGACCACCTATTTCAACCTGATCTCGGGCCAGCTTAAGGCCTCGGACGGGGCGGTGCTGGTTGCTGGCGAGGACGTCACCGCCTTGAGCGCGCCCGAGCGCACCCGGCTCGGGCTCGGCCGCGCGTTTCAGCTCACCAACCTTTTTCCCCAGCTGAGCGTGGCCGAGAACGTGCGCCTCGCGACCCAGGCCAAGGCCGGCGTCCATTACGAGATGCGCCGCCCGTGGACCGCGCGCGCCGATCTCGTCAGCCGCGCCGACGCGGCGCTCGATGCGGTCGGCCTCTTCAAGCGGCGCGGCTCGCTCGCCTCGGCGCTCTCGCATGGCGATCAGCGCAAGCTCGAAGTCGCGATGATGATGGCGCTCGAGCCATCGGTCTTCATGTTCGACGAGCCGACCGCCGGCATGAGCGTCGACGAGGTCCCGGTCATCCTCGAGCTCATCGCCCGGCTCAAGACCGACAGGACAAAGACGATCCTCCTGGTCGAGCACAAGATGGATGTCGTTCGCTCGCTCGCCGACCGGATCGTCGTCCTGAACAATGGCCAGCTCGCGGCCGACGGCGAGCCGGCCGCGGTGATCGCCTCGCCCGTCGTGCAGGAAGCCTATCTCGGGATCGCGCCGGGACGAGCCGCATGAGCGCGGCGCTCACCCTTCAGGGCGTGCACACCCATATCGGCCGCTACCACATCCTCCAGGGCGTCGATTTCGACGCGCCCGCGGGGCTCACGACCATGCTGCTCGGCCGCAACGGCGCGGGCAAGACGACGACGCTGCGCACCATCATGGGGCTGTGGCGCGCCTCGAAAGGGCGCATCGCGCTCGGGGCGGCGCCGTTGCAGAGCTTGAGGGCGAGCGATGTCGCGCGTCTTGGCGTGGGCTACGCGCCGGAGACGATGGCTCTGTTCTCCGATCTGACGGTCAGGGAGAACCTCGCGCTCGGGGCGCGCGCCGGTCCGCTCGACGGCGCCCGACTCGAGTGGATCTTCAGCTTCTTTCCGGCGCTGAGGACCTTCTGGCTCTCCCGCGCGGGCGCCCTCTCCGGCGGGCAGAAGCAGATGCTGGCGATCGCCCGCGCGATCGTCGAGCCGCGCGAGCTCCTTCTGATCGACGAACCGACCAAGGGCCTCGCGCCCGCCATCGTCGGCTCGCTGATCGCCTGCCTCAGGGAGATCAAGGCGACCGGCGTCACCATTCTCATGGTCGAGCAGAATTTCCGCGTCGCGCGCGAAGTGGGCGACGTGGTCCGGGTCATGGACAATGGCCGGATCGTCCATGAGGGCGGGATGGCCGAGCTCGCCGCGGACGAGGGCCTGCAAAACCGGCTGCTCGGCCTCAGCCTCGACGCGCATCAATGAGTGCGCTCGACATTGGCCGGGCCCTTCCGCGGGCGAGGCGCGAGATCCTGCCCGCGCTGACGCCGCTCCTCGTTGCGCTCGTCGCCGCGCCGTTCATCGGCTCGCTCTCGACCTTCGTGACCCTGACCGCGGCCGGGCTCGCGATGGGGATGATGATTTTCACCATGGCGTCCGGCCTTACGCTTGTGTTCGGCATGATGGACGTACTCAATTTCGGCCACAGCGCGTTCATCGCGCTCGGCGCCTATGCCGCGACCCTCGTTTTCCTGCCGCTGGCGAAATGGTCGAGCGCTGACTCGTTTGCGCTCAACCTCGCCGTCTTCGCGCTCGCCGCGCTTGCGGCCGCGCTCATCGCGGGCGCGGTCGGCTTCGTGTTCGAGCGCCTGATCGTGAGGCCTGTCTACGGCCAGCACCTGAAGCAGATTCTGGCGACAATAGGCGGCGCGATCATCGCCGAGCAATTGCTCTACGCGTTGTTTGGCCCGGCGCAGATCCCGCTCAGCGTGCCGAAGACTTTCGAGGGCTCGTTCGTGTTCGGCGAGGCGGCGATCGAGAAATATCGCGTGCTCGCGACGCTGGTGGGCCTTGCCGTATTCGCGGGCGAGATGCTGGTTCTCAACCGCACCAGGATCGGCCTCCTGATCCGCGCAGGCGTCGAGAACCGCGAGATGGTCGAGGCGCTCGGCTATCGCGTCGACCGGCTGTTCGTGGCGGTGTTCATGGCGGGGTCTGCGCTGGCTGGGCTCGGCGGGGCGATGATGGCGCTCTATCGCGGGCAGGCGCACGCGACCATCGGCGGCGAGTTTCTCGTCCTCTGCTTCATCGTCATCATCATCGGGGGCTTAGGGTCTGTCGGCGGCTCGTTCGTCGCCTCGATCCTGGTTGCCCTGATCGCCAATTACGCCGGCTTTCTCGCGCCCAAGCTCGCGCTGATGTCGAACATCCTGGCGATGGTCGCGGTGCTGATCTGGCGCCCGCGCGGGCTCTATCCGGTGAGCGGGAGGTGACGCTGCTCTCAGGCGACCCGCCGCGCGGTCGCGCGTTGCAGGCTCTGCTCGTCCTCATCATTGTCGCTCTGGCGCTGGCGCCGTTTCTGTTCCCCGGCGCCAAGGCGCTCAACGTCGCCGCCAAGACCTGCGTGATGATCCTGCTCGTCGCGTCCTATGACCTGCTGCTCGGCTATGCCGGGATCGTCTCGTTCGCGCACGTCATGTTCTTCGGCGTCGGCGCCTATGGGGTCGGCCTTATGCTGTACGCGCTGGGCCCAGGCTGGGGCGCGCTCGTTCTGGGGCTTGCCGCCGCCGCGGCGCTGTCGCTTTTGCTCGCGCTTGCGATCGGCCTCTTCTCGCTCAGGGTGCAGTCGATCTTCTTCGCCATGGTGACGCTCGCGGTCGCCTATGCCTTCAATGTCCTGGCTTCGCAGCTATCGGACCTGACCGGCGGCGAGGACGGGCGCTCGTTCAAGGTTCCGGACGTCTTGCAGCCGAGCTTCAGGCTCGTCCATGACAAAGTTTTCGGGGTTGCGATCACCGGCAAGATCCTGACCTACTATCTCATCTTCGTCGCGGTCGTGGCCGCGTTCCTCATGCTGCTCAGGGTGGTGAACTCGCCTTTCGGCCGGGTCTTGCAGGCGATCCGCGAGAATCCGTTCCGCGCCGAGGCTTTGGGCTACCGCACCGTGTTCCATCGCACCCTTGCGACCTGCCTGTCGGCGCTCGGCGCGACGCTGGCGGGCGCGCTGTTCTCGCTCTGGCTGCGTTACGTCGGCCCCGACACGGCGCTCTCCTTTTCGATCCAGGTCGACGTCCTGGTGATGGTCGTCGTCGGCGGCATGGGCTCGCTCTATGGCGCGATCATCGGCGCGGCCCTGTTCGTGTTCGCCGAGAGCTATCTGCAGGACGTCATGGCGGCGCTCTCTCAAGCGGCGGCCGACGCGCGCCTGCCGCTGCTTCCGGCCTTGTTCCACCCCGACCGCTGGCTGCTCTGGCTCGGCCTCGCGTTCGTGCTTGCGGTCTATTTCGCCCCCGCCGGCGTCGTCGGCGCGCTCAAGGGCCGGGAGGTAAGGGAAGGCTGAGCTCGGACGCTCCGGCGCTCAGTGCAGGTGGGCGATCGGCAGGCGCCAATGGCCCCATACGGCTGCGACCCGCAGGAGGAAACAGACGGCGCCGCCAAGAAGAGCGGCCCGCTCGGGCGAAACGCGGCAGGCGCGCGCGACGACAAGCGCGGCCGCCCCGATCAGCGCGGCGCTGGCGAGGAAATCGACACGAAGAACCGCAGGCACCTCCGCGAGCAGGATGTCGCGAATCGTGAACCCGCCGACGCCGGTGAGGGCGCCCATCATGACCGCCGCGATCGGCGTCAGCTTGTATTCGAGCGCCTTTTCCGCGCCGGCCACGGCGAGCAGGGATAGTCCGGCGGCGTCGACGACGATTAGCGCCGGTTCCGGAATCTTCTCGACCGCCTGAAAGAAGAAATAGGCGAGAAAGCCGCCGGCGAGCGCCGTCGTCACCATCGGCCAGCCGCGCAAGGCTTCCGGCGGCTGCGCGCCGAGGATCACGTCGCGCATCACTCCTCCGCCGAGCGCGGTCGCCAGCGACACCACGATGATTCCCAGGACGTCGAGATCCTTCGTCGCGGCGAGCGAGGCGCCCTGGATCGCCAGCGCGAAGGCGCCCACGAGGTCGATCGCGCGCAGAAGCCGCGTATCCGTTGTCGCCACGGGTTTCTCCGCCAAACCGCCCGATTGTCCCGCGCCTTGCCGCCGGCGCGCAAGTCGGGAGGCGTCGATGGGCCGGCCTGGGCGCCGAACCGCCGCGCGCCGCCGTTCAAGCCTTCCTGGACGGGTCGATGACCGACCGCAGCTTCCGCGCGAGTTCCTCCTGCGTGTATGGCTTGGCGATAAACTGCACCCCCGGGTCGAGCCGCCCGTCGTGAATGATGGCGTTTCGGGCGTAGCCAGTCGTGAAGAGGACGGGCAAAGCGGGGCGCAGGGCGGCCGCGTGTTGGGAGAGCGCTCGGCCGTTCATGCCCTGGGACAGGACGACATCGGTGAACAGGATGTCTATCCGTCCGCCCTTTCGCAGCGGGGCAAGCGCCTCCTCGCCATCGCGCGCGGCCAGGACCGAATAGCCGAGGTCTTCAAGCAGCGCGACCGTCGACTCGCGCAGGTCGTCATCGTCCTCGACGATCAGTACGACTTCGCCTGGGAGAGCGCGCTCTATTTCCGCGCTTTGCTCAGGGGCGACGGCGGGGACGGCTTCGATCCGCGCCGCGCTGTCCATCCGCGGCAGGTAGAGTTTGGCCGTGGTCCCATGGCCGACTTCGCTGTAGATGCGCACGTGGCCCTTCGATTGTTTGACGAAGCCATGAATCATCGCCAATCCAAGCCCGGTGCGGATCGACGCGTCCTTGGTGGTGAAGAACGGTTCAAAAACCCGGCTCAGGGTCTCCGGCGGAATGCCCGTTCCGGTGTCGGTGACCGAGAGCAGGACATACTGGCCCGGCGTAACGTCGCCGAATTGACGGCAATAGGCCTCGTCGAGAAATGCGTTCGCGGTCTCGATGGTGATCTGGCCTCCCTTCGACATTGCGTCGCGGGCATTGACGACGAGATTGACAATCGCGTTTTCGAGCTGGCTCGGGTCCACGAAGGTCGGCCAAAGACCGCTGCCGTGGATCGTCTCGATCCGGATCGTCTCGCCGACCGTGCGGGTCAGCATGTCGGAAAGGCCCGCGACCAGCCGGTTGAGATCGACCTGCTGCGGGGCCAGCACCTGCTGGCGCGAAAATGCGAGCAGGCGCTGGGTCAGCGAAGCGGCGCGCCGGGCGCCCTGCATCGCCGCGGCGATTGGCCGGCCGATCGCCGCCACGGTCTCGGGCGGAACGCGAGGGAGACGCCGCTCAACCGAGTCGAGATTGCCGATCACGATGGTCATGAGATTGTTGAAGTCGTGGGCGATCCCGCCCGCCAGGAGCCCGACCGACTCCATCTTCTGGGTCTGGGCGAGCATCGCCTCCGCTTCCTTGCGCACCCGGGTTTCGTCGGTCAGCGCTTCCGAGCGTTCGCGCAGCTCGCGAATGTAGGCGCCGTTCATGGCCAGGGCGCCGATCGCAGCCGACGCGGCGATCGCGAGGCCGGCGATGACGAGGCCAAGCATCAGGGATCTTGCTCGCGCTTCGGCGGCGAACCGTTCGCGGAGAAGCTCGCTTTCCGCCTGGTGGAACTCATCGAATGCGGCGCGAAGGTTCTCCATCACCCGCAAGCCGCGCCCGGACTTGATGACCGCGACGGCCCCGGCGGCATCCCCTTTGCGGGCGAGTTCCACCGGTCGCGCGCTCTCCGCCATCACTTCGTCGATCGCCGCGCGGAGGCGCTCGATGCGCTGGATCTGACCGGGATTGTCGGAGACGAGCGACCGCAGCTGGTCGAGCGACGCAGGAATTTGGGTCAGCGCCGACAGATAGGGCTCGAGAAAGGCGTCACTGCCCGTCAGGACATAGCCGCGCTCGCCGATCTTGAGATCCCGCGTTTGCCCTTGCAGAGCGGTGGCCCTGGCCTCGAGCTCGAGCGAGTGCACGGTCCAGTCGGCGGCGCGTCTCACCCGTTGGGCCATAAGCGCGGTGAGGACCCCGACGAGGATGAGAAGCGCCAGGCTCGCAGCCGCCAACAGGGAAGCCGCCCGCCGGCCCAGATACGGAACGGACCACCCACGCGCGCGTGGGTCCGTCGCCTGCGCCATTTCCGTGATCGTCCCGGACACTGATTCCCCGCCATTGTGCGGCAAAATGATTGTGGTACGCTCAAGCGACGATGGCAACCGGTGGGGGAATGGCGAAGATTCTGATCGTCGACGACGAGCCATTGATCGCCATGATGCTGGAGGAGTGGGTCTCCGAACTCGGTCATGATGTGGTCGGCCCGGCGCATAGCCTCGCCGGGGCGCTGGAGCTGGCCGGGACCGCGATCGACGCCGCTGTCGTCGACGTATCGCTCGGCAAGGACTCCTCCTATCCGCTTGTCGAGGCGTTGCTCGCGCGGAGGCTGCCGTTTGCGCTGGCGACGGGCCACGGGCCCGAGGGCGTCGAACCGAGATATCGCGAGCATGCGACGCTCCTGAAGCCGTTCGAATTTGCGGCGTTCCGGAGCACGATCGACAAATTGACGGCGGGAAGCCAGACGCAGTAGGCGCTTGCGACGCCTCGTCGGCTTGAGCTCTACCTGAGCGAGGCGTTGATCGCCTCGAGCGCCTTCGACCCCGGGCAGAGTTCGCGCTCCGAGAGCTCGTTCAGCGGCCGCTCGGCAGTGCCGAGGACCTCGTGCAGTTCGTCGGCCTCGTCGTCGAGATAGATGAGGCCGGTCGCGATCTCGCCGGCCAGCCGGGCGCGTTCGAGCGTCGCGAGCGCCAGGGATCGGTCGCGGCAATTGTGATCGGCGTCGAGCTTGCGCAGAACGATGGTCGAGCCGTCGTGCATCATGACCGCATGGCTTGCGCCTTCCGCGTAATCCACCTCGATCAGCTCCCGCCCGGCAATGAAGTCGAGCGCGTTGACGGCGATATTGTGCTCTCGCACGTAGTCGAAGCTCTTGGTCGAGCCGGCGTGATTGTTGAACGTCACGCAAGGCGAAACGACGTCGAGGAAGGCCGCGCCCTTGTGCTCGAACGCCGCCTTGATGAGCGGCACCAGCTGCGCCTTGTCGCCGGAAAAGCTGCGCGCCACGAACGACGCCCCGAGCCCGATCGCCATGCTGACCAGATCAATCGGCTGGTTCTGCGCGTCCACGCCCTTCTTGCTCTTCGAGCCGCGGTCGGCGGTGGCCGAGAACTGCCCCTTGGTCAGCCCGTACACGCCGTTGTTCTCGACGATATAGACCATGTTGACGCCCCGCCGCATGGCGTGGGCGAACTGGCCGAGCCCGATCGACGCCGTGTCGCCGTCGCCGGAGATTCCGAGATAGACGAGGTCGCGGTTGGCGAGATTGGCCCCGGTCAGCACCGAGGGCATGCGCCCGTGCACCGAGTTGAAGCCGTGGCTCTGGCCGAGCATGTAGGTCGGCGTCTTGGAGGAGCAGCCGATGCCGCTCAGCTTCGCGACCCGATGCGGCGGCAGGCTCAATTCGAAGCAGGCGTGGATGACCGCCGCGCTGATCGCGTCGTGCCCGCATCCGGCGCACAGGGTCGACATCGCGCCTTCATAGTCCCGATGGGTGAAACCGAGCGCGTTGACCGCGATCGCGGGATGATGAAACTTTGGCTTGGCGAGATAGGTCATTCGGCGGCCTCGAGCTTTTGCGGCGCGGCCGGCTTCTTGAGGCGCGTCGCGATTTCGCGGTGAATGAAGCGGGCGGACGTCGGCATCCCGTTGAAGTGGAGGATCGCCGTCCAGCGGTCGGTCGCGACGCCGAGATCGGTCGAGATCAGCGTGCGCATCTGCGCGTCGCGGTTTTGCTCGATAACGAAGATCTGGTCGTGGCTCGCGATGAAATCCTGGACCTCGCGGGTCATCGGAAACGCCCGGATTCGCAGGGCGTCGACATGAAGGCCCTCGTCGGCCAGCATCTTCAGGGCTTCGTCCATCGGCGCGGCGGTCGATCCGTAGTAGAGCACGCCGATCCCGGTCGGCTTGGCCGCCCGCGTGAGCGCGGGGCGCGGCAGGAGGCCCCGCGCCGTCTCGAACTTGTGCTCGAGCCGCTCCATGTTGTCGATATAGGGCAGGCCTTCCTCGGTATAGCGGGCGAAGCGGTCGCGGCTCGTTCCGCGGGTGAAATAGGCGCCGCGCGTCGGATGGCTGCCGGGAAGGGTGCGATAGGGAATTCCGTCGCCGTCGACATCGTCGTAGCGTCCGAAATTCGGCGCCTTTTCCAGCGCCTCGGACGAGAGAACCTTTCCGCGGTCGTAGACCTGGGCGTCATCCCACTGAAACGGCGCGCTCAGGTGCGAATTCATGCCGATGTCGAGATCGAGCATGACGAAGACCACCGTTTGCAGGCGCTCGGCGAGATCGAAGGCGCGCGCGGCGAATTCGAACGCCTCATTGGGACCGTCGGGAATGAGCAAGACGTGCTTGGTGTCGCCGTGGGAAGCGAAGGCGCACGAGATGAGATCGGATTGCTGGGTGCGGGTCGGCATTCCGGTCGACGGTCCGCCGCGCTGGACGTCGAACACCACCACCGGAATTTCGGCGAAATAGGCGAGGCCGAAGAATTCCTGCATGAGCGAGATGCCCGGGCCGGAGGTGGCGGTGAAGGCGCGCGCGCCGTTCCAGCCCGCCCCGACCGCAACGCCAATGGCGGCGATCTCGTCCTCGGCCTGGACGATGGCGTAGTTCTTCCTGCCTGTCGCCTTGTCGACCCGGTAGCGCGCGCAATTGCGCTCGAAGGCTTCCGCAAGCGAGGTGGACGGCGTGATCGGATACCAGGCGCACACCGTCGCGCCGCCGTAGACCGCGCCCAGCGCCGCGGCGGTGTTCCCGTCGACGAGGATCCGGTCGCCGACCGCGTCGCTGCGCCTGAGCCGAACGCCGAGCGGACAGCTGAAGCGGGACGTCGCCTCGTCGTGGCCAATCTTGAGCGCGCTCAGGTTGGCGGCGATCAGCTTGTCCTTGCCCTTGAACCGCTCGCCGATCAGCGCCTCGATGACCTGAAGGTCGATGTCGAGAAGCGCCGCGAGCGCGCCGACGTAAACGATGTTCTTGTAAAGCTGACGCTGCCTCGGATCGGAATATCTGGCGGCGCAGATCTCGGTCAGCGGCATGCCGAGAACGACGATGTCGTCGCGCCGGCCAGTGAGCGGCAGGGGCCGGGTTGAATCGTAGAAGAGGTAGCCGCCGGGCTCGAGCGCCGCGACATCCTGCGCGAAGGTCTGCGGATTCATCGCGACCAGAATGTCGGCGCCCCCGCGCGCGCCGAGCCAGCCGTCCTCGCTGACCCGGACTTCATACCAGGTCGGCAGGCCCTGGATGTTGGAGGGAAAAATGTTGCGCGGCGCGATCGGCACGCCCATCCGCAGGATGGACTGCGCAAACAGCAGATTGGCGCTTGCCGATCCCGAGCCGTTGACGTTGGCGAAGCGAATGACGAAGTCGTTTACAGCTTCGATTGGCATGGGTGTCCGGCTTGCGCCATCTCGATGGTGAATTTCATCATGTCCCAGGCCCCGGTCGGGCAGCGTTCGGCGCAGAGCCCGCAATGCAGGCAGAGGTCCTCGTCCTTGACCATGACCCGCCGGGTCTTGACCGGCTCCGAGACATAGATCGCCTGGGAAAGATTGAGCGCGGGCGCCTCCAGCGAGGCCCTGAGCTGGTCCTCGGGCGCGTTGGGCACGAACGAGATGCAGTCGATCGGGCATACGTCGACGCAGGCGTCGCACTCGATGCAGAGCGGCGCCGAGAACACGGTCTGCACGTCGCAATTGAGGCAGCGATGCGCTTCGCCGAGCGCCTGCTTGAGATCGAAGCCGAGCTCGACCTCGGTCGCTATGCTCTTCAGCGCCACCTTGTTCTCGACATGGGGAACCTTGAACCGGCGGTCGAGGGTGATCGCGTTGTCGTACGACCATTCGTGGATGCCCATCTTCTGGCTCACGAGATTGGTCATGGGATCGGGGCGCGCGCGAACGTCCTCGCCGCGGCAGAAAGCGTCGATCGAGATCGCGGCCTCATGGCCGTGGGCGACCGCGGTGATGATGTTCTTCGGGCCAAAGGCGGCGTCGCCGCCGAAGAAGATGGTCTTCAGGCTCGACTGGAAGGTGACCGGATCGACCGCGGGCAGGCCGTCGCGGCCGAAGGCGAGGCCGATGTCGGTTTCGATCCAGGGAAAGGCGTTCTCCTGGCCGACCGCGATCAGCACATCGTCGCATTCGATCGTCACGTCAGGTTCGCCTGTCGGGTTCAGGACGCGGCGACCGCGCTCGTCCTTTCTGGCCTCCATCTTCTCGAACGTGACGCCCGTGAGGCGGCCCTGGTCGTGGACGAACGCCTTGGGCGCGAGGAAGTTCAGGATCGCGACGCCCTCGCGCATCGCGTCTTCCTTCTCCCAGGGCGAAGCCTTCATCTCGGCGAAGCCCGAGCGGACGACCACCGTGACCTCGGCGCCGCCGAGACGAAGCGAGGTCCGGCAGCAGTCCATCGCGGTGTTGCCGCCGCCGAGCACGACCACGCGCCGGCCGATCGACGACACGTGGCCGAACGACACGCTGGAGAGCCAGTCGATGCCGATATGAATGTGGCTCGCCGCTTCCCTGCGCCCGGGAATGTCGAGGTTGCGCCCGCGCGGCGCCCCGCAGCCGACGAAGATCGCGTCGTAACCTTCGGCGATCAGACCTTTCAGGCTGTCGATCCGCCGTTCGGCCACGAATTGCCCGCCGGTCGCGAGCGCGTAGCCGACTTCCTCGTCGATGATTTCGTCGGGCAGGCGGAACTTCGGGATCTGGCTGCGCATCATGCCGCCGGCGCGCGAATCGGAATCGAACACCACGACCTCGTAGCCGATCGCGGAGAGATCGCGCGCGACCGCGAGCGACGCGGGACCCGCGCCGACGCAGGCGACGCGCTTGCCGTTTCGCTGCGTGGGCGGGCCGGGGATCAGCGCGGCGATGTCGTCTTTATGATCGGCGGCGACGCGCTTGAGCCGGCAGATGGCGACCGGCTGCTCCTCGAGCCGTCCGCGGCGGCAGGCGGGCTCACATGGACGGTCGCAGGTGCGTCCCAGGATCCCCGGGAACACATTCGACTGCCAGTTGATCATATAGGCGCCGTTGTAGTCGCCCGCCGCGATCCTGCGGATATATTCGGGGACCGGGGTGTGCGACGGGCACGCCCACTGACAGTCGACCACTTTATGGAAGTAGCTCGGATCCGAGACGTCCGTCGGCTGCACGCCGTCCTGTCCTTCCGTCCGTCCCCGAGATGCGAACCCGACCGAATCCATGATGACGCAAGCCTTCGGACAAAACCTTTAAAATCGGGTTGGGGAGGCGACAAAAGGTCGTGAACTCACGTAGTCCATCGCCATTTTCGCGTCAACTAGGGGCATTTTTAGCGGCAAAACGCTCAAATCGCCCCTCGAATCCTCGGCCAGGTGTCTGCGAGCCGGTAGCCTGAGGGCCACGGATCGGTAGGATCGAGCATATACTGGTTAATCCCGGTAATCCAGCCCCGCCCGGAAATAATCGGGATGATCGCCGCCCTCCCGCCAATCGTGGCTGGGCGGGCGATGCGGCAGAGGAACTGCGAGCCGATGATGGAGCGGGCGCGGTAGACGTCGCCCTCCTTCATCAGCCCCCGCACGCTTAAAGCCGCCATCCGGGCCGAGCAGCCCGTTCCGGTCGGGGAGCGGTCGATCTTGCCGGGCCGAATGACGCAGGCGTGCGACGTGCGAAGCTCGTTTCCCTCGCGCGCGAGCGGCCCGGCGAAGAGACAAAAGGAGATGTGATCCCAGCCGCTCCTCTCGGGATGGGAGAAGCCGAACTGCTCATTGGCGGCGGCGACGATGCGCACGCCCGTCTCGGCGAGATCGCGCGCTTCGTCGGGCTCAATCGCAAAGCCGAGCGCGGCCGCATCGACGATGACGAAACTGTCGCCGCCGTAAGCCGTGTCGACCGTGAGCGCGCCCAGGCCCTCGACTTCGAGCGCCGCGTCCAGCCGGTCGACGAACGAGGGCACATTCTCGACGCTGATCCGCTCGGCTTTGCCGTCGCGGCATTCGGCGGCGACCGCGATGAGCCCGCCTGGCGCTTCGAGGGTGAAGCGCGTTTCGGGCTCCTGCATCGGCACAATCCCGGCGTCAAGCAGCACGGTCGCGACGCAGATCGAGTTCGAGCCCGACATGGGCGGCGTATCCTCGGGCTCCATGATGATGAAGCCCATCTGCGCTTTCGGGTCCTTCGCGGGCACGAGCAGGTTCACGTGCCGGAAGACGCCGCCGCGCGGCTCGTTCAGGAGAAAATTGCGCAATGCTCCATCGTTGGCGATGAAACGCGACTGCTCCCACAACGTTCCGCCGGGCGGAGGCGCGACGCCGCCGACGATCACGTCGCCGACCTCGCCCTCGGCGTGGGCCGTCACGACATGGACGATCTTTGAGGCGCGCACGGGGGGGCAGCACTTTCCTAACATGAAAATATGTAAAGTCCGCAAAGCGCTAGTTGTGCGCCAACAGCAATCCGCGCAACCGGGCGAGCAGTTCGTCCGAACTCGCTTGCGGCCCGCGCCGCTGGAACACAATCTCCCCCTTTTCGTCGAGAACGGAGATGACCGCGGCGTGATCGAAGCCGTTCTGGTCGTTCGGGCGAAGGGATTCCCGAATCGGCGAAATGTCTGACCCGTGCGGGGTCGGCCCGAGGAGGAGCTGAACGAAGCGACGAGATGCGCTGCGCGACGACCAGTGCTTGATCGGATCAAAGACGTTCGCCGGGCCGTGAAGGCCATGTGGGCGGCCGGCGGCGGACAATCGCCGGTTCGTCGAGCCGTTCTCTTCAGGTTTCGCGCCGGCATCCCTTGGCGCGACCGCCCGAGCGCTTTGGCGACTGGAAGATCGTCGATCAGCGCTTCAGCCGATGGACCAAGAGCGGCGGTTTCGAGGGGGTTTTCAGGCTCTTGGCGAGCGACCGCGTCAGCGAGTGCATGATGATTGACGGCACCATCGTGCGCGCTCCCAGCATGCGCCGGCGCCCAAAAAGACGGCGCGCAATCCATCCGCTCGAGCCCGCGGCGCATTGACCACCAAGATTCACGCGTCGTCGACGCCCTCGGCGATTCCTCGTCGCTGAGGCTCCAGGCCGGCATCACGCCATCGAACTCATGGCCGTTCACGATGAGCTTGGTCTCAAGACCGCCGGTGACCGTCTTGATCGCGCGAACCTTGTCGCCGTTGAGATAGTCGGATTTCGCCAGCGGCGGGAACGCGTCGGGCACGCCCTCGCCGTTCTCCTGATGGCAAGCCTGGCAATTGTTGGCGAACACGTCCGCCCCGAGCTTGATGCGCTCATCTTTGGTCGTTGCCGCCGGCGCCGGGGCGCCCTGGCTGGCGACGCGGATTCCAGTTCCCTCGGGCTGGTAGACGAGATCGAACTGTTTGCCGGAATAAACCAGCTTGTCCTCCGGCCCGGTGACCTTGAGCTGCGCCAGCGCGCCGCGGTTGAAAGCCCGCTCGATCGAATGATCGACGATAATGAACGTGCCGGGCGCGCTCATCTTGAACTGAACGATCGCCGCGCCGCCGGCCGGGATCAGCGTCGTCTGCACGTTAGAGGTAGGCGCGCTCAAGTTCCCTTCCGGCCAAACCGTATCGAAGATCTGGCCGATCACATGAAAGGAGGACACGAGGTTCGGCCCGGCGTCGCCAACGAACAGTCTGACGGTTTCGCCGACTTTGGCGGCAAGCGCCTTGTCGCCGACCGTCGATCCGACAGCGCCGTTGAACACCACATATTCGGGTTTCTCGTCGATGACCTTGGCCATGCTAAACGGCTGCAAGCCCTGCTCGCCGTTCGCGCCTTGGGTATAGAAATCGCCTTGCACAATGTAGTACTCGCGATCGACCTTGGGCAGGCCTTGCCTAGGTTCGACGAGGATCAGGCCGTACATTCCGTTGGCGATATGCATCGCCACCGGCGCCGTCGCGCAATGGTAGACGAACAGTCCGGGGTTGAGCGCCTTGAACGAGAACACCGAGCTGTGGCCGGGCGCGGTGAGCGAGGCCGCCGCGCCGCCGCCAGGACCATTCACCGCGTGCAGATCAATATTGTGCGGGTTCTTGTTGTCCGGATGATTGTCGAGATGCATCTCGACTTCGTCGCCCTCGCGGATGCGGATGAACTTGCCGGGCACGTGGCCGCCGAAAGTCCAGAAGGTGTAACGCACGCCGTCGGCAAGCCGCCCCTCGAGCTCGCGGACCTCCAGATGGACGATGACCTTGGTCGCGTGATCGCGATGGATCGGCGGAGGAACGTTCGGCGCGTCCGTCAGCACCGCGGTCTCTTCGCCCACGATCGGATCGGCGAGGTTCTCGTCGCGCGAGGCGGCAAAGGCCGAGCCCGCAAGCAGCGCGGTCGCAACCGCCAAGACGGATCGGTAGAGCATGATCGGCGCCCCTCGTGTTTTCTGGGTTTTGTCGATTCTATAGGAAATTCTCCGCCGTCGCCTCTTGATCTCGATCAAAGAGCGGCGGTCCGGCGGCAAGTGGAACTGCGCTCGTCCAACGCCTCGCCCCCTCAAGACCGCTCCGCAGCCGATTTTCTTACGCCGGCCCGGCGGGGCGCACCAGCATCGGCGCATAGACGACCAGGAATGCGGCGAAAGCAGGAATCCACGCCGCAGGCGCAGGCCCGCGGAAGGGCGCCGAACCCCCCTCATCCTGAGGAGCGATGCGGAGCATCGCGTCTCGAAGGATGATCCACCACAGCCTCGTTTGCGCCTCCCGGACCGTCCTTTGAGGCCGCTTCGCGGCGCCCTCAGGACGAGGGGGTTGGGAGGCGCCATTGGAGCGTTTGTTCCGGGTTGGTCATTGGAAGAGCCCGCCATTCGAGCCGGCGACCGCGCCGAGAATGGTGATGATCGCGGCGGCGAGCAGGACGAGATGGGCGCGCTGCACCCGCTTGAGCACGGCTTTCGGATCGCGCGCCGCCGCAGCCGCGATCCGCGCATGCGCGAGCGGCTCGACGACGAAGACGGCCGCCATGAATACGGCCCAGAGCAGGACCATCGCGTCGAGCTGCCAGAAAGCCGGATCGGCGAAATCCGCCCAGAGGTCGAGCCGCCAGGCCATCCAGAGGCCGCTTAAGCCCGCGAGCGGGATCGACCACTTGACTTGGCGCGAGAAGCGCCTTTCGACCGCCTCGAACAGGGCCCAGCCCTTGGCGGCGTCCTGGCTCGCCCGCGCGAGCGGCAGCGCGATCAGGGTGACGAAGGCGACCCCGCCGATCCAGTGGACGATGAAAAGGACATGCAGGGCGCGAGCGAGTTCGATGTCGTTGATGTGGCTCATGCGCGCGAAATTTCGGGCCCTGGTTTACGCGACCCTATCAGGTCGGGCGCGGCGCTGAACATGGGGATCAGGACATCTTCGGTCTGGCTTTCGTTCGTGAAACTAAGCCGAGGGCAGGGCTCCTCAATGTGCTACACGAATGCCTCGGCAGTTCGGCAAGGACGACTAGTCTTCTGTTAGGGGTAGGGGCTAGGCGGATCATCGAAGCGCTGGAGACCAGCCCATCCATGGTTTACCGGGTGCGCAAGCAACTGGTGGAACAGGGCTTCGAGGCGGTGTTGAGCCGCAAGCAACGCGCGACGCCGGCGGTTGCGCGGATTTTCGACGGCGAGAAGGAAGCCAAACTGATTGCCTTGGCTTGTTCCAAACCGCCCAAGGGCCGCGCGCGCTGGACCTTGCGGTTGTTGGAGAGCAAGGTCGTGGAACTCTGCATTGTCGATCGCGCCAGCAACTCAACGATCGGGCGGGCGCTCAAAAAAACATTCTCCAGCCCCATCGCCGACAGTGCTGGGTCATCCCGCCCAAGGCCAACGGCGCATTCGTAGCGGCGATGGAAGACGTGCTGGCCGTCTACACGCGGCCACGCGATCCCGATCGTCCGCTGGTTTGCCTGGACGAGACCTCAAAGCAACTCCTCGCCGAGACGCGAGCGACGATCCCAATGAAACCGGGGCGCCCGGCCCGTTGCGATTACGAGTACAGGTCCAGGCGTCAGCGGAAATTCCGTCCCGCGGGCATCGCCTCGGCGGCGGCGACTGTGCCGAGCGGAGGGGAGGGCGCGCGCGGATCGTCGAAGCGCGGGGATTGCGCGAAGCGGCTGCCCTGGCGCTTTCGGGTCTCCGCCGGTTCCGTCCGGTGCGCTTCGTCGGCTCGGGCGAGCGCGCTGATCGTCGCTCCCGCCTCCGACAGAAGCCCGAGCATCGGCGTCAGATCGTTCATGCGCTCGGCGACGATATGGATCACCCCTTGTTCGCTCTGCAATTTGCCGCTCACCGCGACGAGGCGGGCGCCGAGCACGATCGCGCGCATTCGTTCGAAGGCCTTCGGCCAGACGATGATGTTGGCGATCCCGGTCTCGTCCTCGAGCGTCATGAAGATGACGCCCTTCGCCGTGCCGGGCCGCTGGCGCACCAGGACGAGGCCGGCGACCGTGACGCGCTCGCCGTTCCTGACCTTGGCAAGCGTCTCGGAGGGCACGATCCCGCGCGCCGCGAGGCGGGCGCGCAGGAACGAGGCGGGATGAGCCTTGAGCGACAGCGACAAACGCCGATAATCCTCCACCACATGCGCGCCGAGCGGCATCGGCGCCAATCGCGCATCGGGCTCCGCGTCGCGCTGAGGCCGGCTTGCGAACAGCGGCAGGTCGTCCTGATCGCCGACCCTATCGAGGCCGCGCGCCGCCCATAGGGCCTGACGCCGATCGAGGCCGAGCGAGCGGAAGGCGTCGGCGTCGGCGAGCCTTTCCAGCGCGGCCGAACTCAAACCGCCGCGCAGCCATAGATCGCGCGCCGAATCGTAACCCTCGCCGCGCCGCTCCACGAGCCGGCGCATGTCGTCCTCCCGGACGCCGGCGATTTGCCGCAAGCCCAGACGCACCGCATGGGTCGCGCGGATATGCGGCGCCATCCCGGCGTGGCGGGGGTGGATGCTCCCGGGGGAGGGGGGCAAAGATTCCAGCGTGCAGTCCCAGTCGGACAGGTTCACGTCGACTTCGCGGAACTCAATCCCGTGCTCGCGCGCATCGCGCACGAGCTGGGCGGGCGCGTAGAAGCCGAGCGGCTGGGAATTCAGCATCGCCGCGGCGAACACGTCCGGGTAGCGGCATTTCATCCAGCACGAATCGTAGACGAGGAGCGCGAAGCTGGCGGCATGGCTCTCGGGAAAGCCATATTCGCCGAAGCCCTCGATCTGGTGGAAGCAGCGTTCGGCGAACGCACGATCGTAGCCCTTGGCCGCCATGCCTTCGACCATCTTCTCCCGAAACGTCTGGATTGTGCCGGTCCTGCGGAACGTCGCCATCGCGCGGCGCAATTTGTCGGCTTCCGAGGGCGTGAAGCCGGCGGCGACGATGGCGATCTTCATCGCCTGCTCCTGGAACAACGGCACGCCGAGCGTCTTGCTCAAGACCGCTTCCAGTTCGAGCGAGGGATAGGAGACCTCCTCGAGGCCCTGCCGGCGGCGCAAATAGGGATGCACCATGTCGCCCTGGATCGGACCGGGGCGCACGATCGCGACCTCGATGACGAGATCGTAGAAGTTCGCCGGCTTGAGCCGCGGCAGCATCGACATCTGCGCCCGGCTTTCGATCTGGAACACGCCGATCGTGTCGGCGCGCTCAATCATCGCGTAGACGCACGCCTCCTCGGGCGGAATGTTGGCGAGCGTCAGCCGTACGCGGTAATGCCTGTCCAGAAGATCGAGGCCTTTGCTCAGCGCCGTCAGCATGCCGAGCGCGAGCACGTCGATCTTGAGAAGGCCGAGCGCGTCGAGATCGTCCTTGTCCCATTCGACCATCGTGCGCTCGTCCATCGCCGTGTTCATCACGGGCGCGACCTCGTCGAGGCGGTCGCGGGTGATGACGAAGCCGCCGCTGTGCTGGGTCAGATGGCGGGGAAAGCCGATCAGCTCCTCCGCCGTCTCGAGAGCGAGCCTGAGCGTCGGATTGGCCGGATCGAGGCCGGCCGCGCGCACCCGGGCCTCGTCGACCGCCCTTGTCTCCTGGCCCCAGGCGGTTCCGTTGAGGGCGGCGACGGCCTCGTCGGAAAGGCCGAACACCTTGGCCGTCTCGCGGATCGCCGAGCGGGTCCGATAGGTGATCACCGCCGCGGCGAGGCCAGCGCGTTCGCGCCCGTAGCGGGCATAGATATACTGGATCACCTCTTCGCGCCGCTCGTGCTCGAAGTCGACGTCGATGTCGGGCGGCTCGTTGCGCTCGGGCGAGATGAAGCGCTCGAACAGAAGGTCGAAACGCGCCGGGTCGACCTCGGTGATCCGGAGGCAATAGCAGACGGCGGAATTGGCGGCCGAGCCCCGGCCCTGGCAGAGAATGCCGCGCGTGCGCGCGAAGCGCACGATGTCATGCACGGTGAGAAAATAAGGCGCGTAGCCGAGCTCGGCGATCAGCTTGAGCTCGTGGGCGAGCGCCTCGCGCGTCCGGTCCGGAACGCCGTCGGGATAGCGCGCTTTCGCCCCCTCCCAGGCGAAGGCTTCGAGCGCCTCCTGGGCGGTCGCATGGCCTTCGCGCAATTCTTCCGGATAGCAATGCTCGAGTTCGGCGAGGCTGAACTTGAGGCCATCGAGGAAACGGATGGTCTCGGCGAGGGCTTGAGGCGCCTGGGCGAAGAGCCGCGCCATTTCGCGAGGGCTTTTCAGATGCCGCTCGGCGTTGGCTTGGGTCAGGCGCCCCGCGGCCTCGAGCGTGGTTTTCTCGCGGATGCAGGCAAGCACATCGGCGAGCGCGCGCCGCCCGGGCGCGTGCATGAGCGCCTCGTTGCTCGCGATCAGCGGCGCGCCAACGGCGCTCGCGAGGCTTATGCGCCGCGCCAGGGCGCCGCGCATGTCGGCGCCATAGGCCAGGTGAGCGCCGATCCACAGACGCCCGCCGAAAGCCTCGCGCAGGAGGCCGAGAATCCCCTTCTCCCCTTGGGAGAAGGTGGTCCGAAGGGCCGGATGAGGGGGCGCGCCGCCCTGAACGGAGAGGGGAGGCAGCGCGACCGCCTGCAGTCCCTCGCTGCGCTCCAGGAGGTCGTCGAGCTTGAGCCAGCACTCGCCCTTTGGCGCGCGCCGGTTTCCCTCGGTCAGAATGCGGCAGAGCCGGCCGTAAGCCACGCGATCCTTCGGATAGACGAGCGCGTCCGGCGCGCCGTCGACGAAGGCGAGCCGCGTGCCGGGAACGACCCGCATGGCCCCCACCGCCTCGGCGTTCTCGCGCGCGAATGCATGTGCGCGCACGACGCCGGCCAGCGTGTTGCGGTCGGCGATTCCAATCCCCGCAAGTCCGAGTTCGGCGGCGCGCGCGACCATTTCCTCGGGATGCGAGGCCCCGCGCAGAAACGAGAAATTGGTCATCGCCGCGAGTTCCGCGAACCGCGGCTCAGGCCGGATCAAGGGGGCGCTCCTGTGGGAAATGGACAGATTGCCTAGCAGCGGGGCGTGAACAAAGATAGAACAAGCTCGGGCAAAAGCGCAAGCCGCCGGCTTTGCTTGAACGCCAGCTGCTTTGAGCGGCCCTGCGGAATTCGCGACTAGGCGGACCCTAAGTCTTACCCGAAGCCCCGTCCGCCAGGCGCTCGATCGCCTCGAAGAACAGGCGGCGGAAGCGCTCGGCGTCGACCGCCACGGCGACCTCGCTATTGGCGAGGCGGCCCCATTGGCCCCGCCAGTCGACGATCGTCGCTCCCGTCGTGAGCCGCCCGGCGGTTTCGACATCGACGGCCGCCCGCCGGGTCTCGACCAATGTCGGATCGAGCGCGACCGCCACCGCCAGCGGGTCGTGCATGGTGAAGACGCGCCTGCCAAGCGTCTTTTCCATCCGCTCGAAATAGAAGCGCGACGCATCCTCGAGGAAACGAATGAGCCTCGGCCCATGCGGCCTATCGGCGATGTGCGATGCGAGCTTAGCGATGTCGGCCTCGTCGATGATCGTCTTGCGGGTGACGTCGAGGCCGATCGCGATCACGGGCGCGCCGCCCGGAGCGCCAAAGGCTCGAAAGACGATGCGCGCCGCCTCCGGATCGTGCCAGATATTGAATTCGGCGGAGGGCGTCACATTGCCCGGCTCCGCATAGGCGCCGCCCATGATGACGAATCGCTTGACGAGGCGCGGCAGCTCGGGCTCGCGCATGACGCCAAGCGCGATGTTGGTCAGCGGGCCGGTCGCGCAAAGAATGAGCCGCCCGGCATGCGCCCGGGCCGCGCCGATGATCGCATCCGCCGCGTGCGACGCAAGCGGCGGATCCTCTGGTTCGGGCAGGACCGCATGGCCGAGGCCGGTTGACCCATGAATCTCGCTCGCGTCCCTGACGGCGATCGAGAGCGCCGTCGCCGCGCCCGGCCAGACCGGGATGTCCGCTCGCCCTGTCAGGGCGAGGACCGCCCGCGTGTTGCGCGTCGCGGCGGCAAGCGGAACGTTGCCGACGACGGTGGAAACGCCGAGGATCTGCGCCTCGCCATGCGCTGAGGCGTAGAGGAGCGCGAACGCATCGTCGATGCCGGTGTCGACGTCGATGATAAGGGGCTCGGAGCGCTGGGCCATTGCGTCAGTCTCCCGGCGGCGTGATCACCCGCGTCGTTTTTGCCCGGAGGGGTTAACAAGGTCGAGCTTTAGAACCGACAGACGATTTGCGCCAGCAGCCTGTTCGACGAGTTCGAAGCCGATGCTCAGGTAAAACACCTCCGGTTCCGGGCGGCAGCAGATATAGGCCGCCCGATAGCCAAGCGAGGCCGCCATCCTCGCGCCCTCTATGACCAGCGCGCGGCCGACGCCGCGCTTTCGCTCCGAGGCTTCCACCCACACGGCGGCGACCCACGGGCTATATTGCGGCCGCTCTTCCATGTCGGAATGAATGAGAAAGGCGGAGCCGAGATAGCCGCGTTCGTCGTGAGCCACGATGGCCATCGGCAGCGGGCGTTCGTCCGCCATCTCGATCATGTGGCTCTCGACGTTCGAGAGCGGAAGGCCGGCTTTTTTCCACCAGGCGTTCCAGACTCTGTCGGCGATGGTCGGGCCGTAGCGCTGATGCTCGCGGAAGTCGGAAACCTGAAACGGCGGCAATTCAAACCTCCGCCAGTCGTTGTCGCTTCCCAAGGTCAAACCCCGAAACCCCGGCGCTCCCTGCCGATCCAGCGCGCCATCAGCAGAACGGCGACTGCGGCGAGCCCGGCGGCGAGGCCGATCCAGACGCCAACCGGACCGAGCGGCGTTGCAAATCCGAGAGCCAGGCCGACCGGCGCGCCGATCGCCCAATAGCCGAGAAGCGCAATGATGAGAGGCACGCGCGAATCGTGCAGGCCGCGCAACATGTTGGCGAGCGCCACCTGGCTCGCGTCGACAATCTGGAACAGAGCGCCGATCCTGAGGAGCGCAATCGCCAGCATGATCGTATCCCGGTTGGCGGGCGCATCGAGGTCCACGAAAGGCGCAATCAGGAGGCGGGGCGCGCCGACCATGGCGGAGGCGGAAAAGACGGCGAACAGCGAGGTCAGGCCGAACGCCGACCACCCCGCGCGCGAGATCGCGCGAGGGTCGCGAGCGCCATAGGCGAGGCCGACCCTGACCGCCGCCGCCTGCCCGAGGCCGAGCGGCACCATGAAGGCGATCGAGGCGATCTGGAGCCCAATCGTGTGCGCCTCGATCGCGGTCGCGCTGAACAGACCCATCGCCAGCGACGCGGCGGAGAACACGCCGACCTCGGCCACGATCATCACGCCGATCGGCAGGCCGAAGCGCCAGAGGCCGATGAATTCCGTCGCGGCAAAGCGCCAGGGCGGGGCGAACAGCCGCAGCGGCCGCATGCGCCGGTCGATCCGGGAGGCCGCGAGCAGAAGGGCGCACATCAGGGTCTGCGACAGCGTGGTGGCGAAGCCGGAGCCGATGATCCCGAGCGCCGGCATGCCGAGGTGGCCGAAGACCAGCGCATAGTTGGCGAGGACGTTGAACGCGACCGCCGCCAGGCCCGCGATCAGCGCCGGGCGCGGTCGTTCGAGCGCTGAAAACGCGGATCGCGTCGCGGTATAGATGAGACTCGGCGCGAGGGCCCACTGGAAGCCCTTGAGATAGAGCTCCGGCGTCCCGCGCGACATCGGCCGGCTCGCCGATCGCGAGCAGAAAGGGCGTCGCGCCCATGAGAACGATCCATATGACGACGGCGATAAGGAGCGCCGAGATCAGCGCCTGGTGCGTCGCGCGCCTGAGCTCGTCGCCGCGCGAGCCCGCGCCGATCTTGGCGGCGGCGATGGGCGCCAACGCGCCGACAACCCCGAGGCCGAGAAGGAACAGAGGCTGATAGACGAAGAAGCCGAGCGAGCCGGCGGCGAGCGCGTGGGGGGAGAGCCGCCCGAGGAAGATGAAGTCCGTCGTGGTCATCGCGGTGATCGCGAGATTCGCGAGAACGATCGGCCAGCCGAGCGCGATCGTCGCGCCGAGCTCGCGCCTGAGCGGGCCCGAGGCGGCCGTCACTCGGACGGATCGCGGCGCGGCGAACATGGGTCGACCCTGGGGCGAGACGAAAGGCGCGGGTGATAGCGGAGACGGCCACTCGGGGCAAATGAGATCATAAGGTGTTTTCATGCGAAGGCTTTGCCAATGGGACCCGGCGAGCGGGATCGTCACTCCGTGGTTCGCGACAAAAAGCATGGCGGCTGACGCTGACGCGGCACTGCCTCTTTCAGACCTATTTCTACGCGCGCCATATCCGGGCCGACCCAAATGCGCGCGACAAGTTCAAGTCCGACCCAGCGGACGGTCGAGTTCTGCGCCAAATACAACGGTTGCGCCGAGTTCTCGCGAAGCCATGGGTCCAGCCGGCGTGAGAGGCGGCCCCATCCCGGCGAGCCGTGAGGAAGCTTTGGATGGCGCCTCCCCCTCGAGCTTGCGCCTCGGCGAACAAACTCTTGACGAATCCGGAATCCTCAACGATCATTTCTGCTGCGAGGAAATGAAGGTTGGCCGTTGCGCGGCGAAACGAAAAAGGAGAGCCAAGTCATTGAAGGTAGGCACTCCCGTGAAAACGGCGAAATGAAAACCAAGCTAAGCGGTTGAAAACAGACAATCCCGCGAAATGCTGATTCGCTGCTCATAAGGATTCCAATGGCTTACGGCGCCGCCTGCGAAACGCTTGGTTTCGCCCGGCGAAATGAGGGTTTTTCGTTTCGCGGGTCTTTTCAGCCTCGTCGAGGCGCGAACGCCGCCGAGCAAATCCGTCCCGCTCAGGAGTTGCGGTTGCGCAAAAGAGCAGCCAAGCCCATGAAATCATTGAGGCGCGTAACTTTGTGCGCGGGCTTGAAGAGCGCGGGTCAAGCGGGGCTACAAAGTCACCCGACGGTTCGGGCGATCCAGTCGAGCGCGTCGGCGAAGCGGTCGCCCAGCGCCAGATGCCCGGCGCCCTCGACGCGCCAGAACGCCTTCGGCGGATTGGCGAGCGCGAACAGTTTCTCGCCAAAGCGGATCGGGACAACCCGGTCGCTCGTTCCATGCGCCATCAGGATCGGCGCGCTCACCGAGCCAATCAGCAAGTCATTGCGGAACGGATCGCGGATCAATGCGCGAGCCGGGACAAACCAATATGCGGCCGCGGCGACCTCGGCGATCGACGAAAAGGCCGAGTCGAGCACCAGCGCGCCGACCTTGTGGCGCGCGGCGAGCGCGACCGCGACCCCGGACCCGAGCGACTCGCCCAAGGGGACGATGCGCTCGGGCTTGATCCCGCCTTCGATCGCCGCCCCATACGCCGCCTCGCCGTCGAGCTTGAGCCCGCGCTCGGTTGGCGAGCCGGTCGAGCTGGCGTAGCCGCGATATTCGATCGCGATCAGCCCCATCCCCGCTTTGGCGATGGCGTGAAAGCGTTCGATGCGGAGGTCGATCCCGCCCGAGTTGCCGTGAAAATAAAGGATCACTGGCCGCCCCGGCGCGGGCAGGATGCGCCACGCGAGCAGGCTCTCCCCGTCCTCCGTTTTCAGACGAAGGACCTCGGCATTGAGTCCGAGGGTCGCCGGATCGACCTCCTCGGCGTCGCAGCGAAAGAGCAGCTTGCGCTGGCCTGCGTAAAGTCCGGCGACCAGGGCGGCGTAGAGCGCGGCGCAGCTCAAGACCGCGATCAACATCGTTCGCTGAGCCTGGCCGATACCGCCTCGCTTCAGTGCTGGAGCGCCTTCACGATCGCGTCGGTCATCTTCTTGGCGTCGCCGAACAACATCAGCGTGTTGTCGCGGAAGAAAAGCTCGTTCTCGACCCCGGCGTAGCCCGAGCCCATTCCGCGCTTGACGAACAGCACCGTCTTCGCCTTGTCCACATCGAGGACGGGCATGCCGTAGATCGGCGACTTCGGGTCGGTCTTGGCGGCCGGGTTGGTCACGTCGTTGGCCCCGATGACATAGGCGACGTCGGTTTGCGGGAACTCGCTGTTGATGTCCTCGAGTTCGAACACTTCGTCATAAGGGACATTGGCCTCGGCGAGCAGCACGTTCATGTGGCCCGGCATGCGGCCGGCGACCGGGTGGATCGCGTATTTGACCTCGACCCCCTCCTTCTTGAGCAAATCCGCCATCTCACGGAGCGAGTGCTGAGCCTGCGCCACCGCCATGCCGTAGCCCGGAACGATGATCACCTTCGATGCGTTCTTCATCATGAAGGCGGCGTCCTCCGCCGACCCCTGCTTGACCGGACGGGTCTCCTTGGCTCCAGCCGTCGCGGCGACCTCGCCGCCCCAGCCGCCCAGGATCACCGATATGAACGACCGGTTCATGCCCTTGCACATGATGTAGGACAGGATCGCGCCAGAGGAGCCGACCAGCGCCCCGGTGATGATCAGCGCGAGATTGCCGAGGGTGAAGCCGATCCCCGCCGCCGCCCAGCCGGAATAGGAATTGAGCATCGAGATGACGACCGGCATGTCCGCGCCGCCGATCGGAACGATGAGCAGCACGCCGAGCGCAAGCGAGATCAGCGCGATGAGCCAGAAGCAGAGGGCCAATTGGGTGGCGTAGAAGAGCGCGATCAGGACGACGAGCGCGACCCCGAGCGCAATATTGATGAGATGGCGCTGGGGTAGAAGGATCGGCGCGCCGGACATGCGGCCGTCGAGCTTCAAAAAGGCGATGATCGAGCCGGTGAAGGTGATCGCGCCGATCGCCAGTCCAAGCGACATTTCGATGGTGCTGACCGGGTGGATGATGGCGCCGTCTTCGATTCCGAACGCCTCGGGCGCATAAAAGGCGCCGGCGGCGACCAGCACCGCCGCGAGACCGACCAGCGAATGGAACATCGCCACGAGTTGCGGCATCGCCGTCATTGCGATGGTGCGGGCGCGCCATATGCCGATGGCCCCGCCGATGGCGACGCCGAGGACAATGAGGACCCAGGAGAGCGCGCTCGACGGCGGCTGCAGCGCAAGCGTCGTTATGACCGCGACGGCCATGCCGATCATGCCGAAGCGGTTGCCCTGGCGCGAGGTGGCAGGCGACGACAGTCCGCGCAACGCCAGAATGAACAGAATTCCGGAAGAGAGATAGAGCAGGGCGGCGAGGTTGGGGTTCACGTGTCCTCAGCCCTTCTTCTTGTACATCGCAAGCATGCGCTCGGTGACCATGAAGCCGCCGAAAATGTTGACCGAGGCCAGGATGAGCGCGATGAAGCCGACGAAGCGGGCGAATACCGAACCGCTGTCGACCGCAGCAACGCCGACGGACAACAGGGCGCCGACCACGATGACCGAGGAAATGGCGTTGGTCTCGGACATGAGCGGCGTGTGCAGCGCCGGCGTCACCGACCAGACGACGTAATAGCCGACAAAGACCGCAAGCGCGAAGATCGCGAGCCTGAACACGAAGGGGTCGATCGCGCCGCCGCTCGCTGCATGGCCCGCCGCTGCGAGCTGGTCGCTGTAGCTTTGCGCGGCGTGGGCGGCTTGGCGCGCCGCCTCCGCGGCGGCCCGGAGCTTTTCAATCGCGGCGTCGAGGTTGTCCATCGGATTCTCCGGCGCTTCAAAGCGCTATTGGGGCATGAAGCTCGGGTGGACGATCGCGCCGTCGCGAGTGAGGCAGGTCGCCTTCACCAGCTCGTCGTCCCAGTTGACCGCGAGCGACTTGGTCTCCTTGTCGATCAACGTCTCGGTGAAGGCGTAGAGGTTGCGCGCATAAAGCGCCGAAGCGGAAGCGGGGATCCGCGTGACGTTGGAGTAGCCGACAACTCTGACGCCGTTGTCGCTGAACGCCAGTTCGCCCGGTTTCGAGAGTTCGCAGTTTCCGCCGCGCTCGGCCGCGAGGTCCACGATGACTGAGCCCGCGCGCATCGACTTCACCATCTCGGCGCTGACGAGACGCGGCGCCGGGCGCCCGGGGATCAGCGCGGTGGTGATGACGAGGTCCTGTTTGGCGATATGGCCTGCGATCAGGGCCGCCTGCTTGGTCTTGTAGGCGTCTGACATCTCCTTGGCATAGCCGCCCGCGGTTTCGGCCTGCTTGAACTCATCGTCCTCGACGGCGACGAATTTCGCGCCGAGTGACTCGACCTGCTCCTTGGTCGCCGGGCGTACGTCGGTCGCCGTGACCACCGCGCCCAGGCGCCGCCCCGTCGCGATCGCCTGCAGGCCGGCGACCCCGACGCCCATGACGAACAGCCTCGCCGCAGGAACCGTGCCGGCAGGCGTCATCATCATCGGCAGAGCCCGGCCATATTCCGCCGACGCGTCGATCACCGCGCGGTAGCCGGCGAGATTGGCCTGGCTCGACAGGACGTCCATCACCTGGGCGCGGGTAATGCGCGGCAGCAGCTCCAACGCGAAGGCCGCAGCCCCCGTTCTCGCCATCGATTCGATTGCGTCGCGATGGCCATAAGGGTCCATCATCCCGATGACCAGCGCGCCGCTTTTGATCAGGCCGATCTCGGCCGCGCTCGGCCGGCGGACCTTGAGCGCCAGATCCGCACTGAAGGCTTGATCCGCGTCGACGATCCGCGCGCCCGCCGATTCATACTCGGCGTCCGGGAACCCCGCCTTCGCGCCCGCCCCGTGCTCGACGGCGACCTCCGCCCCGAGGCCGACGAACTTCTTGACGGTCTCCGGCGTTGCGGCGACGCGGGTTTCAGCCGGGTCCGTTTCGGCCGGGACTCCGATCAGCATGGGGCCTTCCAAAAGCGAGCGTCAACTTGCGGCGCGACAAATCCCTCCGGCGCCTCTCTCCGGCCGATTTCCCACCGTCGGAACAGACTTAGATCATCAGCGTTTAAGCCGCAACGCAGGATGGTTGTGGAGAAGATGGCTGGCTGGGGGAGAGGGCTGGCCTCCGCGGGATCGACCGGAAGTCCGAGGCTGTGTCGAGCCGATGACCGAAAGCGTCAGGCTCGCGCGACGGCTTCAGCCAGGCGATCGTTCGTCTTGTCGCGCACCTCCAGGCTCTCGAATTTGAGAAGCTCGGCCTCGGCTTCTTCCTGCGCGGTTCTTGCTTCGTCGATCTGACCCCCAAGCTCTGCGATCGAGCTCTTGAGGTTGTCGCGCCTGACGGACGTCGCCCGGGCATAGGTCGGATAGGCGAAATGAGCAGGGTCGGAGATGCCGGCGCGCTTCTCTTCGTTGGCGATCTCCCGATCGAGGTCGCCGATCATGCGGGTGAACTCGGCTACCATCAGCTCGATCTGCCGAACCCGGCGGCGCTTCTCCTCGAGTTGAAAACGCTTGAGACGAATAAGCGTGTCCCGCGACTTCATTTCCGGCGCACTCCTTAACAAACCTCAATGCGAGAGGACGTCGGGTCCCCTTCTCACCAATACGAGACGACCGGACGATGCATGAGGAAGGTTTCTCTTTTCTTACGTTAGGGCGGCAAATCGGCGGGCTCGGCCGATGGGGCCTGCCCCGCGGTTCGGAGCAGCGGCGAAAGCCCGCTGACGATTTCCGGCGTTAGCGTTTCATTTACTTGGGTCGTTAACAATCGGCTCCGGGCCTGGACGGGACCGACGGACGAAGGCTTCTTTTGTGATGTTCAGGGAGCGACAGGGTTTTTCAACCGAGCCGCTGAACCCCGAGTCCGATGAATCTGTTGGGGGCGATTCTTGATGTGATGCGTTAATTTATATTCTGACGGAATACCGTTTCTTATCAAATTATTACTAATATCATCGGGGACGCGGTCAGGGACTTGCGCGAATGAATCATGGTTTGTTAACCAATCGCGGTCACTGTTTAATTCGAATCGGCCCGAGGTCTCGCCAGAGCGCATTGGGCATGGGAGCGATAGCCGCGGTCACGAAGCAACGGGCGAGGCGGGGAGCCTAATATGCGGGTACTTTTGATCGAGGACGATGCGGCGACCGCGCAGAGCATCGAACTGATGCTGAAGTCGGAGAACTTCAACGTCTATGTGACCGACCTGGGTGAGGAGGGAATCGACCTCGGCAAGCTCTATGATTACGACATCATCCTGCTTGACCTGAACCTGCCTGACATGTCCGGCTACGAGGTGCTGCGCTCGCTGCGGGTGACCAAGATCAAGACTCCCATTCTCATTCTCTCGGGCATGGCGGGCATCGAGGACAAGGTCAAAGGGCTCGGCCACGGCGCCGACGACTACCTCACCAAGCCGTTTCACAAGGACGAGCTCGTCGCCCGCATTCACGCCATTGTGCGCCGTTCGAAGGGACATGCCCAGTCGGTGATCATCACCGGCGATCTCACGGTCAACCTCGATCAGAAGACGGTCGAGGTCGACGGAGCGCGCGTGCATCTGACCGGCAAGGAATATCAGATGCTGGAACTGCTCTCGCTGCGCAAGGGCACGACGCTGACAAAGGAGATGTTCCTCAACCATCTCTACGGCGGCATGGACGAGCCGGAGCTCAAGATTATCGACGTTTTCATCTGCAAATTGCGGAAGAAGCTGGCGACGGCGTCGAGCGGCCGCAACTATATCGAGACGGTATGGGGCCGCGGCTATGTGCTGCGCGAGCCCTCGCCCAACGACGACCGCATTCCGGCGTAAGGCGCCTCCGCCTTCCCTTTGAATCCCCAATGGTTTTAGGTTTGTGACCGGGACGCCGCTCTGCGCCGCGACTGAAAATGTCCGGCCTTGGTGCTGCCCTTGCAGGAAACCGGCCTCCTCCTCTACGATCCACAATGCTCGAGTCTCTTTCGAGACCGCCCATGTGGATCGCCGCACTAGTTGGCTCGGCAATCGCCTTCACGATCCTCCAGACGTGCTGGCCCTTCTATACCCTCAGCTTCAGACTCGCGACGTCCCTGGCGGCGTTGTGCGTCGCCCTCATCGCGCTGACCGCGATATTCGCGGCCGCCCGCCGTGCCTTGCGGCTGCCAGGAATCCCGGCTGAAGCTTTACCCTGGGTCGCGGGGCTCTTGTGCCTTCCGCTCGGCTGGCTCGCGGGAACCTCTTGGCCGAATTCGGGTGACGAGCATTCCTATCTGTTCCTCGCCGACACCTTGCTGGCCGGGCGATTGACCAATCCGCCCGCGCCGGATCCAGAGTTGTTCTCGATGTACCGCGTCTTCACCATGCGCGGCGAGACGTTCAGCCAATATCTTCCTGGATGGCCGATGGTCCTCGCGGCCTTTCGCTCCGTGGGCGCCACGTGGCTCGCGAATCCGGCGCTGACGGCGGCCCTGGGCGTTTGCCTTCTGGGCGCCATGCGGCGACTGCGGTCGGCGGCCTCCGTCCGGCTGCCAATATTGCTCCTGGTCCTCTTCTCGCCGCTCACGCTGTTCAATGGGGCATCGCTCTTTTCCGGCACGCTCAGCGCAGCCCTTGCGGCCGCTATAGCGTGGCAACAGCTCGTCGACGAGGAGCAGCCTGCGTTTTCCCGCAAAGCGCTGATTGGTGTGCTCTTCGGGCTGCTATTGCTCACTCGGGTCGAAATGTTCTTGCTGATCGGCGCGCTCTACGCCGCTGACCGCTTGTGGCTGCGGCGGTGGGCGGCTTTCGCGGACGCCCTCCCGCTACTGCTCGGGGCCTTACCCCTCGTTCTGTTCCTCCTTGCCTACGATCGGACGATCACTGGCGACCCGTTCCAGACGCCCGAGACCCTGACGAACCCGGACATCGAGTCTGGCGCGTTCATGAGCGGCCCGTGGCAAATGATCACGCGCGGCGTTCGTCATACGGTCTATTGGAGCGCTATCCTTGGGGAATATGGCGGCCTCGTTCTGCTGGCCCTGCAGTTCCCGGCCCTTGCGTTTAAGGCGAAGCAAGGCGCGGTCCGGTTCTTCGACCTGGCGCTGCCGGCGACAATCGTCCTTTTTCTGTTCTTCCCGTACGAGGGTGGCCACCAATATGGTCCGCGTTACTGGTTTTCGGCCTGGCCGCTTGCGGCGTTGACGGTCGCTTCCGGGTACGTGCGACCCGACGCCTCGTTTATCTTCGGGGGCCGAAGACGGGACCTTAATATGCTGACGGCGGCGAACTTGTTGTTTTGCATCGCGATGCTGCCCGGACTTATCCTCACCACGCGGGTCTATATCGACGCACGGCGCGCGGTATTCGTCGACGCCGTTCCCGTTAAGCCAGCAATCGTCCTCTTGCCTTCGCGTAAGCTGAAACTCTGGCCGTGGCAATGCCGTTTGGTCCAAGCCGACAGCGGCGATTTTGCCCGCGACGACGTGAACTACAGAGACCCCGTCCTCTACGGCCGGCTCGATGCGCCCGACGCGCTTGTTCGCGCATGCCGGCTGCCGGGGCGAGCTGTCTACATCTGGGACGGACCGGGCGATCTTGTCCGGCAGGATTGCCGGGCGCAGCCGAAGTAGACCGTCGCGCGCGAACTGACCTTACCGCGGCAGCACGGTCTTTCCCATCAGCGCCTCGTCGATCGCCGCCGCGCATTGGCGCCCTTCCCGGATCGCCCAGACGACCAGCGATTGGCCGCGCCGCATGTCGCCGCAGGCGAACACTTTCGCGCGAGACGATGCGTACCGGCTGGTGTCCGCTTCGACATTGCCGCGCTTGTCCAGCACGACGCCGAGCTCTGTCAGCATGCCGTCCTTGGCCGGCGACACGAAACCCATCGCCAGCAGCACGAGGTCCGCCCGGAGACTGAACTCGGTCCCCTCGACCGGCTTGAACTTCTCGTCGACGCGGGAGCATTTCAAGCCGGTCACGCATCCGTTCTCGCCTTCGAAGGCGAGCGTCGTCACCGCGAAATCGCGTTCGGCGCCTTCTTCGTGACTTGACGAGGTGCGGAGCTTCAGCGGCCAGTTCGGCCAGGTGAGCAGTTTGTCCTCGGCCTTGGGCGGCATGGCCATGATCTCGAGCTGGGTGACCTTGACGGCTCCCTGACGGATCGATGTGCCGATGCAGTCCGATCCGGTGTCGCCCCCGCCGATCACCACGACATGCTTGCCGCCCGCCAGGATCGGCTCGTTCGTGCCGATCGGCTCGCCCGACACGCGCCGGTTCTGCTGCGGCAGGAAGTCCATCGCGAAGTGGACGCCGGCGAGATCGCGGCCGGGCGCAGGAAGATCGCGCGGCGCTTCTGCGCCGCCCGCGAGCGCGACCGCGTCGTGGCTGTCGAGGATCTCGCCCGCGCCGACCGTCCGGCCGACATGAGCGCCATAATGAAAGACAACGCCTTCGGCTTCCATCTGCGTGACGCGGCGGTCGACATGGCGCTTCTCCAGCTTGAAGTCCGGGATGCCATAGCGCAGCAGGCCGCCCGCCTTGGCGTTCTTCTCGTAGACATGAACCTCGTGGCCGGCGCGCGCCAGCTGCTGGGCGCAGGCGAGACCGGACGGCCCCGATCCGATGACGGCGATCTTCTTGCCGGTCTTGCGCTCAGCCAGTTCCGGCTTCACCCATCCTTCCTTGAAGGCCCGGTCGATGATCGCGCATTCGATGGTCTTGATCGTAACCGGCGCATCCTGGAGGTTGAGCGTGCAGGACGATTCGCAGGGCGCGGGGCAGATGCGGCCGGTGAATTCGGGGAAGTTGTTGGTCGACAGCAGGTTGCGCGCCGCCTCGCGCCAATCGGAACGGTAGACGAGGTCGTTCCAGTCCGGGATCTGGTTGTTGACCGGGCAGCCGATGTGACAATAGGGGATGCCGCAGTTCATGCAGCGGGCGGCCTGATTGCGGGTCGCCTCTTCGCCCAGCGGCAGAACGAACTCGCGGTAGTGGCGGATGCGGTCGGAAGCCGGCGCATAGCGCCGGTCCGTGCGATCGATTTCGAGAAAGCCTGTTACCTTACCCATTTCGCTACCTCACGGCCGGTCGCCGCTCCCAATTTTCTCAGGCCGGCTTCCGGTCCGTTTCCAAAGTGCGCCAGCGTGGTCTGGCAAGCGCGTCGCCATCGCCGCCGTTTGCGCCCGCCGATCGTCGGCCCAACCTAACGGCGGCCGGATCGAACGGCTCGCGTGGCGAACCTCCTGCCTGCGCGGACTGATCTCACTCTCCCGCGGCCAGCATGGGCGGTTCGCGTTGCGCCGCGAGCTCCGCCAGGGCGCGCCGATATTCGACCGGCATCACCTTGCGGAACTTCGGCAGATAGGCCTCCCAGTCTTCGAGGATGCGTCGCGCGCGGGTCGATCCGGTCAAGCGCCCATGATTGACGATCAGCTGGTGCAGACGCTCGGCGTCGAACCGGCTCAGGTCGCGCATGACGTCGACCCTGCCGTGGTGCTCGAGATCGCCGCCCGAATGGAGATAGCGCTGCATGACGTCCTCCTCGGCGGCGACCGGCTCGAGATCGACCATCGCCAGATTGCAACGCTCGGCGAACGCACCGGTCTCGTCGAGGACATAGGCGATGCCGCCCGACATGCCGGCTGCGAAGTTGCGTCCCGTCTCACCGATGACCACGACGACGCCGCCGGTCATGTATTCGCAGCCGTGGTCGCCCGTGCCTTCGACGACGGCGATCGCGCCGGAATTGCGCACGGCGAAGCGCTCGCCCGCGACCCCGCGGAAATAGCATTCGCCGGCGATTGCGCCGTAGAGGACAGTGTTGCCGACGATGATCGAGGTCTCCGGGATCAGCTTGGTCGCTTCCCGCGGGGGGTAGACGATGATGCGTCCTCCCGACAGGCCCTTGCCGACATAGTCGTTGGTTTCTCCCTCCAGTTCCAGCGTCACGCCCTTGGCGAGGAAGGCGCCGAAACTCTGGCCCGCGGCGCCTTTGAACTTGATGTGGATCGCCTCGTCGCGCAGGCCGGCATGGCCGTATCGCCGGGCGATGGCGCCCGACAACATCGCTCCGGTCGAACGGTCGACATTGCGGATCGGAAGATCGAGGCGCACGTGCTTGCCGCGCTCGACGGCGTCCTTCGTCTCGGCGATGAGGCGGCGGTCGAGCACGTTCTCAAGTCCGTGATCCTGCGCGACGCTCCGGTGGATAGTGTCCTCCGGCCACGGCGTCGGCTTGAAGAACAGATTGGAGAAATCGAACCCCTGCGCCTTCGCGTGCTCGTTAAGCGCGCTCCGGTCCAGCATCTGGCGCTGGCCGATCATCTCACTGAAGCTTCGATAGCCGAGCTTCGCCATCAGCTCGCGCGCCTCTTCGGCGACGAAGAAGAAATAGTTGATGACGTGTTCGGGCTTGCCGACGAAGCGCTTGCGCAGGACCGGGTCCTGGGTCGCGACGCCGACCGGGCAGGTGTTCAGGTGGCATTTGCGCATCATCACGCAGCCGGCCGCGATCAGCGGAGCGGTGGCGAAGCCGAACTCATCCGCCCCCAGAAGCGCGCCGATCACGACATCGCGGCCAGTCCGCACGCCGCCATCGACCTGCACCGAGATGCGGGATCTCAAGCCGTTCATCACCAGCGTCTGGTGGGTCTCGGCGAGACCAATCTCCCACGGGCTGCCGGCGTGCTTGATCGAGGTCAGGGGCGAAGCCCCGGTGCCGCCCTCGAAGCCCGAGATCGTGACGTGGTCGGCCCTGCACTTCGCCACGCCCGCCGCAACCGTGCCGACCCCGACCTCGGACACGAGTTTGACCGAAACCTGGGCCTCCGGATTTACGTTCTTCAGATCGAAGACGAGCTGCTTCAAGTCTTCGATCGAATAGATGTCGTGGTGCGGCGGGGGCGATATGAGGCCTACCCCCTGGGTCGAGTGGCGCACCTTGGCGATCACCGCGTCGACCTTGTGGCCGGGCAATTGTCCGCCTTCGCCGGGCTTCGCGCCCTGCGCCATCTTGATCTGCATCATGTCTGAGTTGACGAGATATTCGGCCGTCACGCCGAAGCGCCCCGAGGCGACCTGCTTGATGGCGCTGCGCATCGAGTTGCCGTTGGGCAAACGCTTGAAGCGGTCGGACTCCTCGCCGCCCTCACCGGTGTTGGATTTGCCGCCGATCCGGTTCATCGCGATGGCGAGCGTTGTGTGCGCCTCGCGCGAGATCGAACCGAACGACATCGCGCCGGTCGAAAAGCGCCGGACGATCGAAGCGGCAGGCTCGACCTCGTCGAGCGGAACGGGCGCGCGCTCGTCTTCCTCGGCTGTCTTGATGCGGAACAGGCCGCGGATAGTCAACAGCCGCGCGCTCTGTTCGTTGAGCTGCCTGGCGAAGGCGTCGTAGCGGTCACGGGCGTTGCCGCGAACGGCGTGCTGCAGCAGCGACACTGTCTCCGGGGTCCAGTTGTGGGTCTCCCCCCGCACCCGAAAGGCGTATTCGCCGCCGACTTCGAGGGCCGTCCTCAGGACCGGGGAATTGCCGAACGCGTCCCCATGGCGCCGCCGGGTCTCTTCGGCGATTTCGCTCAAGCCCGCGCCCTCGATCGAGGTCGCCGTGCCGAAGAAGAATTCGTCGATGAACGCGCGCGAGAGGCCCACGGCGTCGAAGATCTGCGCGCCGCAATAGGACTGGTAGGTCGAGATGCCCATTTTCGACATGACCTTGAGCAGGCCCTTGTCGACCGACTTGATGAAGCGCTTGACCGCTTCATAGCCGCTGATCGGTTCCGGCAAGTCCTTGGCCATCGCAGTCAGCGTCTCGAAGGCGAGATAGGGATTGATCGCTTCGGCGCCGTAGCCGGCGAGACAGGCGAAGTGATGGATCTCGCGCGCTTCGCCGGTTTCGACCACGAGGCCGACGGAGGTGCGAAGGCCCTTGCGAATGAGATGATGATGGACGGCCGCCGTCGCCAGAAGCGCCGGAATGGGAATCCGATCCGGGCCCACCATGCGGTCGGAAAGGATGATGATGTTGTAGCGGCCGTGCACGGCCGATTCCGCGCGCTCGCAAAGTCGGCGCAGAGCATCGCTCGTGCCGGCTGCGCCTCTCTTCACCGGATAGGTGATGTCGAGGGTCTTGGTGTCGAACGAATCCTCGAAATGACCGATGCAGCGGATCTTCTCGAGGTCCTCGTTGGTCAGGATCGGCTGGCGCACCTCGAGGCGCTTGCGACGCGCGGCTCCGTCGAGATCGAACAGATTGGGCCTGGGTCCGATGAAGGAGACGAGGCTCATCACCAGTTCCTCGCGGATCGGGTCGATCGGCGGGTTCGTCACCTGAGCGAAGTTCTGCTTGAAATAGGTGTACAGCAGCTTCGACTTTGACGACAGCGCCGAGATCGGCGTGTCCGTCCCCATCGAGCCGACCGCTTCCTGCCCGGTCGCCGCCATCGGCGCGAGCAGGATGGCCAAGTCTTCCTGGGTGTAGCCGAAGGCCTGCTGACGGTCGAGCAGCGGCACATCGGTGCGCGAGGCGCGCGGCTCGACCGGTTTCAGGTCCTCAAGCACGATCTGGCCCTCGCGAAGCCAGGCGCTGTAAGGCTGGGCGCGGGACAGCGTCTGCTTGATTTCCGCGTCCGAGACAATGCGGTGCTGCTCGAGGTCGACCAGCAGCATCTTTCCCGGCTGCAGCCGCCATTTGGCGATGATCGTCTCTTCCGGCACGGGGAGCACGCCCATTTCGGATGCGAGAACGACGAGGTCGTCGTCGGTGACGAAATAGCGCGCCGGCCTCAGGCCGTTGCGATCGAGCGTCGCGCCGATCTGGCGTCCGTCCGTGAACGCGACCGCCGCGGGGCCGTCCCACGGCTCCATCAGCGCGGCGTGGTATTCGTAGAACGCGCGCCGTTCGTCGTCCATGAGCGGATTGCCCGCCCAGGCCTCCGGGATCAGCGTCATCATCGCGTGGCTGAGCGAATAGCCGCCTTGAACGAGAAACTCGAGCGCATTGTCGAAACAGGCGGTGTCCGACTGGCCTTCATAGGAGATCGGCCACAGTTTCGAGATGTCGCCGCCGAAGAGCTCGGAGTTGACGCTCGCCTGGCGGGCCGCCATCCAGTTGACGTTGCCCCTGAGCGTGTTGATCTCGCCATTGTGCGCGACCATCCGATAGGGATGCGCAAGGCGCCACGATGGGAACGTGTTGGTCGCGAACCGCTGGTGGACCAGCGCGAGCGCCGTCTCGAACCGCGGGTCCATAAGATCGCGGTAGTAGGGCCCAAGCTGCCCAGCCAGCACCATTCCCTTGTAGACGATGGTGCGGGCCGACATCGAGACGGTGTAATATTCCAGGATCTCCCGCGTTCCGATGGCGTAGACGCGATTGGAGACGACCTTGCGGACGATGTAGAGGCGCCGTTCAAAATCGTCCTCGTTGGCGAGGTCGGCGGGCCGTCCGATGAAGACCTGCTGCATAACCGGCTCGACCGCCTTGACCCGTGCGCCAAGGTCGGAACTGTCGACCGGAACGTCGCGCCAGCCGAGCACGTTGAGGCCTTCGGCCTCCACGACCTTCTCGACGATCCCGCGCGCCTGTCCGCGCGCCCCGGCCTCGCGCGGCATGAAGAACTGGCCGATGGCGTAATGGCCCTGCGGGGGCAGGTCGAAGCCCAGCTTCGCGCATTCGTCCGCGAAGAACGCGTGCGGGATTTGCGTCAGCACGCCGCAGCCGTCGCTCAGCGACGGGTCCGCGCCCACCGCGCCGCGGTGGTCGAGGTTGATCAGAATGCGCAGGCCTTTTTCGAGAATGGCGTGCGACTTGCGGTTCTTCATATCGGCGACGAAACCGACGCCGCACGAATCATGCTCTTTGGCCGGATTGTAGAGCGCGCGGGCAGGCGGCGTCAGGGGATCCCGGCCGATGGCGTGCTTGAGGTCGCCGCCCGTCTCGCCGAACGGCGTCTGAGTTGTGGCGTTCATCTCTCCGCTCCCCGGGCAGTCCGCGACCTGGCGCGACTGTCATTTCAAATTTTCAGGCGTATCAAGAACAAACGGCGGCTGCTGACGCGCAGCCCGAAGGCGTCACGCGTCGGATTTTTTTCGATCCGTTTTTGTCGTTCGGTCCGACAACGCTTGAGCTCCGCTCTTCAGCCGGCGCCGGGGTTTGGCTCTGGCGCCAAAAATGGTCAGCATGACTGTCCTATTTCACGACCATGACAGAAATGGATCGCCGACACAAGCGGTCGGCGCGCTTTTTTTTGCGGACGCCCTTCCGCGCCCGCGCGAATTGCCAGGGCCGCGCGATCTGACGCAAATTGCCGGTCTGAAACGGACGGGAGCGGGTATGAATTTCGCCAGTGACAATGGCGCCGGCGTCGCGCCGCAGATTCTGGACGCGATCGTGGCTTCGTCGCGCGTCAATGCGCCCGCTTATGGCGCCGATGCCTATACCGCGCGTGCGGAAGCGCTTCTGAGCGAGGCGTTCGAGACCAGGGTCGCGGCCTTCCTGGTCGCGACAGGGACGGCCGCGAACGCGCTCGCGCTTTCGGCGCTCGCACGGCCCTGGGACGCGGTTTTCTGTCATGAGGAAGCGCACGTCCATGACGACGAATGCGGCGCGCCGGAACTGTTTACCGGCGGGGCCAAGCTGGTTGGAATCGCCGGCGAGGGCGGCAAGATCACGGCGCAGGGCCTGCGGGAGACCCTGGAGAGGTTTCCGCGCGGGCTAGTGAAGTCTTCGCAGCCCGGCGCGCTGTCGCTCTCCCAGGCGACCGAAGCGGGGACGGTCTACAGCGTAAGCGAGGTTTCGGAGCTGAGCGCGATCGCTCGCTGCAACGGGATCGGCGTGCATATGGACGGGGCGCGCTTCGCCAATGCGCTCGTTTCGGCCGAGGCGAGCCCGGCCGACATGACATGGCGGGCAGGCGTCGACATTCTCACCCTCGGCGCGACCAAGAACGGGGCGCTCGCTTGCGAGGCGGTGGTGTTTTTCGATGCCGGGCGGGCGGCGAGTTTCGCCTTCCAGCGCAAGCGCGGCGGCCAGACCTTGTCCAAGGGGCGCTTTCTCGGCGCGCAGATGGAGGCCTATCTCGCGGACGGGCTCTGGCTGCGGCTGGCCGGGCGGGCGAACGCCTCGGCGCGCCGGCTCGCCCACGGCCTCACGACGACCGCAGGCGTGCGCCTCGCGTGGCCGACCGAGGCTAACGAAGTGTTCGTTGTGGCGCCGACGGCTGTCGTCGAGCGATGGCGCGCGGCAGGGACGAAGTTCCACGAATGGAGCACGCGAGCGCTCGCGCCGGAGCGTGGACCGCGAATGGGGGAAACGCTCGTGAGGCTGGTGACGTCGTTCGAGACCTCGGTGGACGAAGTCGATCGGCTCATCGCCCTTTGCGCAGACATTCGAAAGCCGTTTCCGGCGAGCCCATAGACCCAGCCGCGACCAGCGCCGAGATCATGCAATACCGCGAGCGGATTTTTTTGCCCACCCGGGCTCGGCCCGCCGCTGTTCCCGGCCGCCGCAAACGACCAGGCCCGCGAATGAATGAAAAAGAGGCGCCCCGGATGGGACGCCCTTTTTCCCGCGTCCAGCGCGGTTCGCTTTACGCAGCCTGCGCGGAAGGCGCCTTGACCGCTTCGATGGTCTTGCCCTTGTTGATCGCGATTGTGCGCGGCTTCTGGGCTTCGGGAACCTCGCGCACGAGGTCGATGTGCAAGAGGCCGTTCTCGCTGACCGCGCCGGTCACGACGACGTGGTCGGCAAGCTGGAAGCGGCGCTCGAAAGCGCGCGCGGCAATGCCCTGATAGAGCATGTCGCGCTTCTCGTCCTTCTGGACACCCTCCTTCGATCCGCGCACGGTCAGGGTGTTGTCGCGCGATTCGACCGTGAGTTCGCTCTCGCCGAAGCCGGCGACCGCGAGCGTGATCCGGTAGGCATTCTCGCCAGTCCGCTCGATATTATAAGGCGGATAGGTTGGGACGGTCTGGTCGCCCCCGGCGACCCGGTCGAGCATCGAGAAGAGACGATCGAAACCGACGGTGGAACGGTAGAATGGGGAAAGGTCGTAGTTCAACATGAGTCACATCCTCTGTAGTGAGCGACATAACGGCTTGCGTCCCGGATACGGCGGCGCCGGCCGCTGCGGGTCTGATGACCCCACGCCGGTAATTTTTGGCTGGACAGGCCCAAATTCAAGGGTCGGAGCGGCGCCTTCGCCACAAAAAGTGCAACCTCTGCGTTCAAGGGCACCTTCGCGGGGCGCACATCGCCCAGCGGAGGGAATTCCGCAAAGAGGGGCCGTCGCCTCAGGATATCGAGGTCAAAGACACATGTTGAAATCAGTCTCCTTCGTGGCTGCGGTCGCAGCAGCCCTGTGTTTCACCGCCGCGGCCTACGGCGCTCAAAAAGGCCCGCAAAGCGAAGAGGACAACCAGCCGCCGAAGCCGCTGCCGCCGATGCAGAAGAACTTTCCGCTCGATCAGACCTGGTCGCTGCGCGAGCTCAACGGCAAGCCGGTGCCCGCCGGGCTGGACATCAGCCTGAAGATCGACGGGACGTTGCGCGGTTCAGGCTACACCGGGTGCAATTCGTGGTCGGCGACGGTCTATCCGGTCAAGGACCAGCATCTCGCCGTGGGCCCCTATGCGCTGACCAAAAAGGAATGCCCCAAGGACGTCAAATCCCTTGAGATGGGATTCCTGTCCGCGTTGCTCGGCAGCCCGGAGTGGGATCTGGTCAACGGCGATCTCGTCATCAAGGGGCCGCGCGGCTCGATGCGGCTCGTCCGCTCGCTTTAAATCCGGTCCGCGATCAGCTCGCGGGCGCGGGCTCGGCGATAACCGCCGGGGCGCCGTCGCGGGTTTCGAACGCGATCCGGCGCTTGTGGAACTGGCTTATCGTCGCCTGATGGCCAATCGAGACGATCGTCGTGCGCGGCAGCGTTTCGGCGATCGCGCGATAGAGATCGCCCTCGCTCTTCTCGTCGAGCGAGTTGGTCAATTCGTCCAGGAACAGCCAGTCCGGCCTGGCCAGCAGCGCGCGCGCGATCGCCACCCGCTGCTGCTCGCCGCCGGATAGGCGCATCTGCCAGTTCTCGTTGTCGTCGAGGCGGCCCGCCAGCGCCGGAAGGCCGACCTTGGTCAGCGTCTCGGTCAGCTGCCGGTCGGAGAAATTGCTGCTTGCCGCCGGATAGGCGAGCGCGTCGCGCAACGGTCCGATCGGGAGATAGGGCCGCTGCGGCAGGAGCATGAGCTTGGCGAAAGCCGGCTGGCGGATCTCGCCCGAGCCGTACGGCCACAGGCCGGCGATGGCGCGAAAGAGGGTCGACTTGCCGACCCCGGATGGTCCGACGACCAGCGTCGGCTCCTGGGGAACCAGCACCAGGTCGGCGATATGCGCCAGCTTGCGGCCGTCAGGCAATTCGAGATTGACGTCGTCCAGCGCCAGGGTCGGGACTTGCGACGGCTCCGCCGTCAGGCGCGGTGTCCTCTTCTCTTCCGCCCGCGTGCGGGCGAAGGATTCCTCGAATGAGGTGAGACGCTGGATGGTGGCGCTGAAGCTGGCGAGGCCGGTGTACTGATTGACGAAGAAGTTCATCGCGGTGTTGACGTTTCCGAAGGCGTCGGCGGCCTGGTTGAACGTGCCGAAGTCGACCTTCTTCACCACGAAATAGAACGGCGCGACCACCACGTAGGGAATGATCGCCGTGATCTGCGTATAGAATTGCAGGAAGGCGTTGAGCATCGTCCGCACGCGGATGATTCGCTGGACGGTGACGAAGACGTTGTTGAACACTCCGTTGGCGCGGTCGATCTCGCGCGGCTCGCCCTTGAGAAGGGCGATCTGCTCGCTGAACTCGCGTATGCGGGCGAGATCGAACCGGAAGTCCGCCTCGACCGCCTGCTGGCGGAACATGAGCCGCGACAGCGAGCGGCCGATGAGATGCATCATGCCGGTGGCGAAGAACGCGTAGAGGATCGCGACCCAGAACAGGAAGCCCGGAATTGGAATCCCGAACACCGACAGGTCCATGTTGCGCGAGATCCCCCAGAGGATGATCGAGAACGCCACCAGGTTGGTGGCGGTGGTCATCGCCTGGATCGTGTAGTTGTAGATGCCCGCGTTCTGATAGGCGCCGACGCCGCCCGAGCCGCTGATGAAGCCGCCGATGTCCTCGGAGATGCGCTGGTCAGGGTTGTCGGTCTGGGCGCCGGTAAGCGCGAGCTTGTAATGCATCGAATGCAGGAGCCAGCGCGACGTGTAGGACGCGGTCATCCAGCGGCGCCATTGCAGGACGAAATTCAGCGCGACGTAGAACTCGACGAGGAACGCGAGGATTGAAATCGTGACCAGCGGAACGAACACGAAAAGCAACTGGGTCCAGAACGCGCTCATATGAGCCGCATCCGGAACCTGGATGGCGTTGCCGAACGCTCGGTAGAAGAAATTGAGCCGGACGCCGAGAGCGACCTGGAACTGGTTGATGAGGATCAGGAAGAAGATGTTGATGCGCGCATAGAGGCTCTGGCGGACGGCCATTCGCGGCAGCGGCCACGGGCGAATGGAGATCGGCGTCTCAGCCTCGAAGAACGGATCGCTCAGCGCCACCATCCGGCGGACGAAGGGAAAGTGCGAAATGCCGAAGATGGCGACGCCGAAGAGAGCCGTCGCGAGGGGGAGATAGCGCGGCAGCGAATAGTCCGCGTAAGCCCCAGGCCAGTAGCCGAGGAGCGCGACGATGTCGGCGAGGCCGAACAGGATCGTCTCGACCGCGAAGAGATCGGCGAGAATGGTGAGAAAGGTCGAGGTCCGCCATCGGGGCTGCGAAGCGATCGCCCCGACGGCCGAGGCGACCCCGATGACGAGCATCATCGCGTCTTTTTTGTAGGCCCCGACGATCAGCGCGAGGATGGCGAAGGCGGCGAGGCTCAGCATGCGCTTCATCGGGCAGGACCTTGAGCGGGCGGGAAAAAAGAGAAAGCGCCCTAGCAGACCGGTCGGGCCATTAGAAGGGCGGCGGGCTGCGGGGCCCATGAAATGTTGGCAATGTGGGGTTAAGCCGGGGCGGCCGGCTTCACCTGAAATCGGGGCCCTCGGGGGCGCTTCCAAAGGGTGCGCAAGTCTGGCGCCGACTCAATCCTTTCAGGCGCTTAGGCGCCTTTTTCTGTCACTGGCCGCGGGCGATTCCGAAGAGGCAGGCGCTCGCCCTCGCGCCCGCTCCCTCGGGGACGAGCTGCGGGGCGTTGTACAATAAAAATAATATGTAATATAAGGTTCAAGAATGACAGTCGCGCTTGTTCAGATTTGCGCCAACCGGCTCTTTCCTGCGATTGCACTCGCGCGACGCGGCGGCGCGCCATCGCTCTGCTGTCTCATTTTGACGGAAGCGCCGACAGCGCCTTGAAAATGCGCGCCGGGTCAGGTAGGGGCCAAGCGGGGCACGGGCTGGGGCAAAGCCATGACTATCGTTCTTGTCTGCATACTCATTTTTGCTTTGTTCATGGTCGCGGGCTACGCCGGCCTGTCCTTGCAGAGGATCCTCACGGACAAGCACAAGACGGGCGAGACAAAGGGGGTCATCGGCCAGGTCTCGGGGCTGGTCAGCCTTCTTCTGGCGCTGGTGCTTGGAACGCTCATTGGCGTCAGTTTCGCCTATTTTTCGACCCAGAAGACCAATCTGGAGAACTTCTCCGCCCAGATCCTGCGGCTCGATCAGGCGCTGGCGCAGTATGGCCCCGAGGCGCAGCCGCTGCGCGACAAGATCAAGGAGGTCATCGTCAAGGGCTACCAGACCTTCTGGGGAGGGGGCCCCGTTGATCCGAAGGCTCTCACGGTCGAGGCGCCGCTAGCCGGCGGGCGGGCGATCATCGACTTTCTGGCCACCCTTCAGCCCAAAACCGAGGCCCAGAAGGCCGCGCTGGCGACCGCGAACACCTACGCCAGCATGGTCGAACAATCGCGGCTGTTGATCTCGCTTCAGGTGGCGAGCGGCCCCGTGTCGTGGGTTCTGATCGCGATCCTGGTCTTCTGGACGGCGGCGCTGTTCTTCGCCATCGGCTTGTACGCCGAAGCGAACGCGGTGGTGCATTGTGGCGATCACTTTCGGCGCCTTGTCCATCGCGTTTGCGATCTTTCTCATTCTCGAACTCGGCATGCCCTACACCGGCTTGTTCAAGATCTCGCCCGCCGCGCTCGAGCAGACGATCGAGTTCCTCAACAAGTAGCCGGTTCAGCGACGCTCCGGCGCGGTTCAGCCGGGCGAGGCCCCCGCCACGCGCGCGTGGACCTCGCTGGTCATAGCCTCGATGCGCTCGGCCACGCCTCTCACCGTCTGGGTCAGCTCGGTGTTTTGCCTGAGAAGGTCCTCCACGCGCTCGGTCAGCACCGTATTCTGCCGCAGCATTTCGACCAACGCGTCGGTCTGCTCGCGCATCTGCGCCTGGCGCGTTTCGCTGACCTGATGCAGCTCCTCGCGATGCTGGGCGTCGGCGAGACTGGTCGCCTTGTCGCGATCGGCCTGACGCGTCTGCGCGAGCAGGATCAAGGGCGCGGCGTAGGCGGCCTGGGTCGAGAACGCGAGATTGAGCAGAATGAAAGGATAGACGTCGAACTGGGTCCAGCCGACGGCGTTGACCACGATCCACAGCGCGACGATGATCGACTGGCCGACAAGGAAGGTCGGCGTGCCGAAAAAGCGCGCGAAATCCTCCGCTTTTCTTCCGAACCAGTCGTTTCCGAAAGCAGATTCCAGATGAGCGTGCGGCAGGTGAAACTTGCGCAGGCGCTCGTCCGGTTGCTGGCGCATGCTCATTGGCCTCTCCCTTCGCCTTGAGCCGCATGGCGCTGCGGCCCCGAATCTCGCTTTGCGACAATACGGAATTCAGAGGCGAATTTCGACGCGGCCGGCCGCGGTCGTCAGCCAAGGGAGGCCGGGAGGCTCGAAGGGCCGGGGTTGACGAGCGGAGCTCGCCTTGCACCTGCGCCCGCGAGGGGCTATGGTCAAAGCAATTTCACGAGATGAAACTAGGATAAACAAAGACTAACAGAAATTTAGAGTGTATCGTGAGGTCCCGCTTGCGCCATCGGGGCTTCGAAATCTGGCGACACGAGCGGCAACAGCAGGGAAGAAACGCATGTCTCATAAAGTGGAAACTCTGGCGCTTCACGCGGGCTGGCGCGCCGATCCGGCGACCGGCGCGGTCGCGGTGCCGATCTATCAGACGACGTCCTACCAGTTCCAGAACGCCGAGCACGCCGCCAACCTGTTCGCGCTGAAAGAGCTCGGCAACATCTACACCCGCATCATGAACCCGACCAACGACGTGCTCGAGAAGCGCGTCGCGGCGCTCGAGGGCGGCGCGGCTGCGCTGTCTCTCGCTAGCGGCCAGGCGGCTTCGGCTTTTTCGATCCAGAATCTCGCGCGGGCGGGCGACAACGTGGTCTCGTCCACCGACCTCTACGGCGGCACCTGGAACCTGTTCGCCAACACGATGAAGGACCAGGGAATCGAGGTGCGCTTCGTCGACCCGGCCGATCCGGAGAATTTCCGCAAAGCGACCGACGCGCGCACCCGCGCCTATTACGCCGAGACGCTGCCCAATCCGAAGCTGATCGCCTTCCCGATCGCGGAAGTGGCGGCGATCGGGCGACCGCTTGGCGTGCCGCTGATCATGGACAACACCGCGGCGCCGATTCTGACCCGGCCCTTCGAGCACGGCGCGGCGATCATCGTCTATTCGTCGACCAAATATCTCGGCGGCCACGGCAACTCGATCGGCGGAATCCTGGTCGACGGCGGCAATTTCCCGTGGGACGAGCATAAAGAACGCCAGCCCGCGCTCAACACGCCCGATCCGAGCTATCACGGCGTGGTGTGGAGCGAGGCGGCGAAGCCGCTGGGGCCGGTCGCCTACATTCTCAAGGCGCGCACGACGCTTCTGCGCGACCTCGGCTCCTGCATGTCGCCGTTCAACGCCTTTCTCACCCTTCAGGGCGTGGAGACCCTGCCGCTGCGCATCGAGCGCCACTCGGCCAACACTTCGGCGGTCGCGGCCTGGCTCGCCCAGCGTCCGGAGATCACCAATGTGATCCATCCGTCGGTTCAAAAGGGCGAGGCCAAACGCCGGGCCGAGAAGTATCTCAAGGGCGGGCAGGGGGGTCTCGTCGGCTTCGAGCTGAAAGGCGGCAGGGAGGCGGGCCGCAAGTTCATCGACGCGCTGAAGCTTCTCTATCATGTCGCCAACATCGGCGACGCTCGCTCGCTCGCCATCCATCCGGCGACCACCACCCATTCGCAGCTCTCTCCGCAAGAGCAGCAGGCGACCGGGGTTACCGACAATTACGTCCGGCTGTCGATCGGGATCGAGCACATCGACGACATTCTCGCCGATCTCGATCAGGCGCTGAAGGCGGCGGCGTGACGGAGGAGACTGGCGCGACCGACGGACTGCGATAGGATCGGCCCAAAGCGTCCCGCTGGCGCTTGAAGGGGGGCGATCCGGTGATCGAGCAGGCGTGGAACGAATATCGCGGCTGGGCCAAGCGGGCGCGGTCGCTGCAGGCGAAGACGGGCCGCTGGAATGTCGGCGCGATGCTGATGCTCGTCGCGACCGCTTTTCTGGGCGCGGCCTCGGGCTACTTTGGCGGCAATCCTGCCGGGTGGTTTCCGGCCTGGATGGCCAGCACGGAGTCCGTTCGCGCGCTCGCCTGCGCGGCGGCGGTCGCGTCGGCCCTGTCGCTCTATGTGGGCCGCCAGGCGCTTGCCGCCGGCGCGGAATCGGGCTGGCTCAGGGCGCGGGCGACCGCTGAGGCGATCAAGTCGGAGTGCTTCCGCTTCGCCGCCGGGGTCGGGGACTATGCGCCGGATAAGGCTTCCGAGGCCGAGGCTGCGACCGCGTTCATCGAGCGCCGCAAGGCGCTCGCGGCCCGGGCGGCTGGCGATTCGCTGACGCCGGAGGACGATCCGGTCGGCGCGGACGGGGACGACCGCCGGCCTGCGCGACCGATGACCGACAAGTGGTACCTTGCCAACCGCATCGGCGGCCAGATCGCGTTCTATCAGAAGGGCCAGGAGAAGAACGAGCGCGCCTATGGGCGGCTGCAGCTGTGGAGTTTCATCGCCGGCGCGCTCATCGTCGCAGTCTCGGCCATCGCCGCCGTCTACGGCGCCCAGCTCGCCGTGTGGACAAGCATGCTGACCACGATCGGGGCCGCGGTCGGCGCCTACGGGCTTGCGGAGCGGCAGAAATATCTCGCGGCGAGTTATGCGGCGATGAAGGCAAACCTCGAGCGGACGAAGGAGCGTTACGAAGTGGGGGGCGTAACCATGCAAGCCCTGGTCGTCGCGGCGGAGGATCTGGTGGAGAGCGAACACGCCGCCTGGATCGACCGGATGACCAAGACGATTCACGCGCCCCCTTCGCCGCCTCAGCAGGGGGACGGGTCTCAGGGCTCGCCGTAAGGGGCCGCTGTGGCGAAGGAGAGGCGCGGAGCGGCCTTGCGCGACGTCCTTTGCTCGCCGTGCGTTGGAGCAACTGGTGAAGCGCATTTCACTTCTGCTGTCGCTGCTGGTCTCCACGCCGGCGCTAGCGGACTGCAAGACAGTCGCCGATGACGTCATTCGCCACGATCAACGTATCAAAAGAGAGGCGAATGAATTCGAGGCTCGATATGGCGATATCCGTATTCCAAGGCGCGACGATCCTGCACGGCAGGACTTTCTGAGGCGTCTTGACTCGCTCATCGACGCGATGGGGAGCGATATTGACGGATTGCGCTGGCTCATCGCCCACCATTGCGGACCAGTGGAAGAGGAGCCAAACGCGATCAAAAGCGTTCACGATATGCAGCTGGTTCTGCTCGCGCTGATCACCAGACGGATGGACGCGCGGACCTTGCGGTGACGGGCGCAGACTCGCAGCCTGCGGCCTTTTCGCCTCCCTGTCGCCGCTCGCCTAGCCCCGCTCGCGCATGAGCCGCGACTTGTCGCGGTTCCAGTCGCGCGCCTTCTCGGTCTCGCGCTTGTCGTGCAGCTTCTTGCCGCGGGCGAGCGCGATCGCGATCTTGGCCCGGCCCCTGGCGTTGAAATAGATGCGCAGCGGCACGATGGTCATGCCTTCCCGTTCCACCCCCTTGGCGAGCCTGGCGATCTCCTTGGCGTGCAGGAGCAGTTTGCGCGGGCGCTTCGGCTCGTGGTTGAACCGGTTCGCCTGAAGATATTCGGGGATGTTGGCGTTGTAGAGGATGATTTCGCCGTTGCGGTCGACGGCGGCGTAGCTCTCGGCGACCGTCGCCTTGCCGGTCCTGAGCGACTTGACTTCCGTTCCGGTCAGCATGAGACCCGCTTCGAACGTCTCGCCGATCTCATAGTCGTAGCGCGCGCGGCGGTTGTCGGCCACGACCTTGAAGTTCGGCTTCTCCTTGTCCGCCATCGGTCCAGCGCCGCCCTTATCCCTGTACGACGGCGCCGCTGACGCCGCCCGGCCGGGTCCGCAATCCGTCCTTGAAACGGTCGCCCCCGCGGACGCCCTGTCGACCCGGCCCTGGGCTCTCCCTCACGCGTTGAGGAGGCCCGCGTGCACCATGGCGCGGCGGATCAGCGTTTCGGTCGAGGGGCTGACCGGAACGAGCGGCAACCTCGTGTCGGGGTGAATCCGCCCGAGCAAACTCAGCGCATATTTCGTCCCGTTGACGCCCGGTTCGGCGAAGATCGCGGCATGCAGCGGCGTCAGCCGGTCCTGAATCTTGAGCGCATGGCCCCAATCGCCCTTGAAGGTCGCTTCCATCAACTCCGCGCAAAGGGAGGGCGCGATATTCGCGGTCACCGAAATGCAGCCGTGCCCGCCCGCGGCCATTGCGGCGAGCGCCGTCATGTCTTCGCCTGAAAGCTGGATGAAGTTCGCGCCCATCGCGTGCCGCTGGCGCGACACGCGCCCGACGTCGCCGGTCGCATCCTTGACGCCGACGATGTTGGGCAATTCACTGAGCCGCTTCATCGTGTCGACCGAAATGTCGACGACGCTTCGCGGAGGAATGTTGTAGATGATGATCGGAATTCCGATCGCGTCGTTGACGGCCTTGAAGTGCTCGTAGAGGCCTTCCTGGGTCGGCTTGTTGTAATAGGGCGTCACGACCAGGACGGCGTCCGCGCCGCTTTGCTCGGCGTGGCGGGCAAGCTCGATCGCCTCGGCGGTATTGTTCGAGCCTGCGCCGGCGATCACCGGCGCCCGGCCGCGCGCCTCGTCGATGCAGATGTCGACCGCGCGGCGGTGCTCGTCATGGCTGAGCGTCGGACTCTCTCCGGTCGTCCCGACCGGCACCAGCCCATGCGAGCCGGACGCGATCTGCCAGTCGATCAGTCCGCGAAAGCCCGGTTCATCGATCTTGCCGTCCTTGAACGGGGTGACAAGCGCCGTCAAAGATCCGTGAAACTTGGCCCGCTTTTCCATCACACCCGCTCGGCTCGTCCAGCGCCGGCCCGTCCAGCATCCCCGGCACGCTCGCGGACACATAGACCCGGCGCGCGGCAGGCGAAAGGGGCTCGTCGTCTCAGCCGGCGGTTTAGATCTTGGTCACCAAGATCGGTCCATCCTTGCGCAAGAGGACTGGACCCATGACGATCATCCGATTCGGCCCGCTTCTGGCCCTTGCCGGCGCGGCTTGCCTCATTGCCTGGACACCCGAGGGGCGAATGGCGCCGGACGGCGCGGCGCTCGTCTCCGGCGCGCGCGTCGATGACGGACCGACCGAAACCGCGAGCATCGGGCCGGTTGCGCGATCGCCGGCGCCCGAGCCGGCCCTCGGGAGCCCGCAGGCGCCGGTTCGCGCCTCCTCCGAGGGCGCTGAACTCGCGGCGGCGCCGCAGCCCGGGATCTCGTCGAGCGACGAGGACCTGATGGCCCGGTTCGCCGGCGCGGACGTTTCCGAGACGCCGGCGCCCGCGGCGGGCGCCTTCGCCGCATCGGGGCTCGCCGCCAGCGACGCCGACCTCCTGGCCCAATTCGCCTACGCCGATATCCCGGGAATCGAGCCGCCGCTTGGCGCTCCGGCCGCGGCGCCGGCGCCGGGCCTGGACCTGCCGCACCTGCCTCCGCCGATGTCTCAGGCCGCGATCCTCTACAACAAGGGCGACGCCGCCGGGCTCACGGCTCTGGCCGCCGCGACCGATGACGCGGCCGAGCGGACTGCGCTCGAATGGGCGGCCTTGCGCGCGAGCGGGCGCCCGTCCTTCGCCTCGCTCGCGGCCTTCCTCGAGGCTCATCCGGGCTGGCCAAGCGAGGCGTGGGTTCGCGCGCGGCAGGAAGCCGAACTCGCCGTAAATCCGCAGGCGCCGGCGAAGGTCGCCGCCTTTTTCGCCGGCAAAGCGCCGCAATCGAGCGCGGGAAAGATCGCGGCGGCGCGCGCGGCGGCGGCGCTGGGCCGGCCGGAGGAAGCGTCGCGAATCATCCGCTCCCTATGGCGCGACGGCAATTTCGACAACTCGACCGAGAGCGTTATCCTGCGCGAATTCGGCGCTTCGCTCGCCAAGACGGACCACGCCTATCGCGCAAGCCGGCTGATCTACGCCGGCTATGCGAGCGCCGGCCTCCGGGCGGCGGCTCTCGCCGGTCCCGACCAGCTGGCGCTCGCCCAGGCCCAAATCGCCGCGGCTCGCGCGCCGATGAGCCCGGCCTTGGTCAAGGCGGTTCCCCCGGCCTTGCGCGACGACCCGGGCCTCCTGTTCTCGATGGTCCAGAACGCGCGGCGCGCCGGGCGGACTTACGAGGCGGCGTTCACGCTGAGATTCGCGCCGCACGATCGCGCCGCGCTCGTCGATCCGGATCGATGGTGGAGCGAGCGGAAGATGGTCGCGCTTCGGCTGCTCGACCTCGACGAGCCGCGTCTTGCTTTCGAAGTCTGCGATGCGGCCGTCCAGCTGGACTCGTCCGAGGCCGAGGTCGACGCCCGCTTCCACGCCGGCTGGATCGCCTTGCGATTCCTTCACGACGCGCCTTTGGCCGCGGAGCGGTTCGCGCTTGCGGCCACGGCCGCCGAGAATCCCCTGTCCATCGCGCGGGCCGCCTATTGGCAGGGCCGGGCCGCCGAGGCCATCGGCGACGCCAGCGCGGCGAAGGGCTTTTACGCGCGCGCCGCGAGCGTGCCGGTCGCCTTCTACGGACAGCTGGCGGCTGAGCGTCTCGGCGAGAGCCGCCTCGCCTTGCGCGCGCCTCCGGCGGCGGCCGAGGGCGAGGGCCGTGACGAAGCGATCCGGGCGGTCGAGGCGCTCTACGACGACGGGCTCGACGACCTTGCGGCGGGGCTCGCCTTCGACGCCGCGCGGCAATGGCGGGACGACTCGCAGGTCGCCGCCATGGCCGAGGTCGTGAAGCAGCGCGACGACGCGGGGACGGAAGTTCAGTTCGCCAAGCTCGCCCTCATGCACGGGCACGCTCTGGACGCGATGGCGTTTCCGACCTCCGGCATGCCGGCCTTCGTACCCCTGCCGCATTCCGCCGACCTGCCGACCATCTACGCGGTCGCGCGGCAGGAGAGCGAATTCATCTGGCATTCGGCGTCGGGGGCGGGCGCGAAGGGGCTCATGCAGATGCTGCCCTCGACCGCGGCCTCGACCGCGAGGCAGGCGGGCGTCGACTTCGACCCGGCGCGCCTCATCGTCGACCCGGCGTTCAACACAAAGCTCGGCGCGAAGCTCCTGGGTCAACTGATCCGGGACGAAGGCGGTTCGCGCGAACTCGCCTTCGCCGCCTACAACGCAGGGCCTGGCCGGGTCACGCAATGGATCGCCGCCCACGGCGATCCGCGCGACGGAACGGCCGATCTCGTCGACTGGATCGAGCGCATCCCGTTCGACGAGACACGCGATTATGTGCAGCGGGTGAGCGAAAACCTCGGGGTCTATCGTCAGCTTTTCGCCGACGAGAAGATCGAAGCGCCGCCCGTATCGGCGCGGGTCGCCCGCGAATAGGGCGCGCCGACGCCGTGCGGAAAGCGACGCGCGGCTCTTGATACGGAACTCTTTCGGCCGCATCCTCGTTATGCATTCGATCTGTAAGGCAGGAAGGACATCACGTGGACAAGACGCTCATCGGCCTGCTCGGCGCCGCCTCGGCGCTTGCTCTTGTTGGCGGTCTTCAGGCGCCCGCCGCGGCGTCCTCGGTCGACCAGGCCGGCGCGGCGCTCCAACCGGCCCACTCGTTCGCCGAATTGCTGGACCCTATTCCGAACGCCGAGAGCATTCTGCGCGCCGAGGATGAGCGCAGCGGCGGCGCCGACGTCGCTGACGAGACGCCGATGGCGATGGCCCAATATTACCATCACCATCACCATTATCACCACCACTATTACCATCACCACCATCATTATTACAATCATCACCACCACCATCACCATCACCACTATCACTATTACTGAGACGGCGGCTTAGGACGCGCGAACTTGCGCGTCATTCCTGCGGGCGAAAGATCGGCGCCGATCAACCGCGTCGCTTGGCCCTTTCGCTCGCGGCGCCGAGAATGTGGCGATATGTTCCGTCGAAGACAGTGTTTGTCGCCGATGTCCATTCAGTCTCCGCGGATAGCGTGCTGCGGCTCTGAAAAATGCGGCGCGACTGAAGTTCGCGCTCCGCAGCCTCCTCGCTCGACATCGCAACGAGGTCGAAGTCGGCCTCCTCGGGCAGGACGAGGATTTGCGCGAACGCCTCGCCGGGGCGGAAAATATGGGTCTTGCCCTCCGGGGGCGATTTGAACACCAGGAAGAAGATCATTGGCCACCATCGGCGGATGAGCGCTGGGACGGCGATCGGGGTCGTATCAGTCGGGTCGGTGTAGAAGCGCGGATGCGGCTCCGTCCGCAAGGCGAAGCCTTCCTCCACCTTGAAATCGAGCGAGAGCTGGTAGGTGTAATAGAGATCCCCGAAGGGACGGAACGGCGGCCATTCGCCGCCATGCCCTTCCGGCGGCGGCCCGAAATCGCCGTCGAGCGCGAGCTTGCCGTCGCTCCGGCTCACCCGGAGCTCGTTTTCATACGGGTAGAAGAGCTCGATCCCGTAACGGGCGCCTTCCGAGAACGGGACGCAGTGCCAGGCCTGCTCCATCGAACCGTCTTTTCGCGGTTGGCGCTCGCCGCCCCAGCCGGGGACTTCGAGCTTTGTGCGCCGTGGATTGAGGCCGGGGTTGAACGAGCGATACTTGACCTGCATTGGCGAGCCGCCTCTTGCGCATGCGCTTAAGCCCAACAGGCCGACCCGGCGGTTCGTTCCCCGGGGACGCCGCTACCCGGCGAGCAGACGTTGGACCGTGTCGGCGAGCTTCGGCGCGTCGACCGCATAGGAAAAGGGCGAGTCCTTCATGTGCCGGCCCATGCCGGCCGTTGCCTCATCGGACTGACGCTGGAACAGGACCACGTGCTCGAGCTCGAGCATCGCGCAGAAATGCGCCGACCACGGGTCGTGCTGGCCCTCGGCGATGATCTCGACGATCTTTGTCTCGGGGGCGCAGAAATACGCGTTCGACAGCGCCGCGCCGAACTCGCAGACGATGATCCTGGCCTGAGCGAAGAGAAGCGCCTGCTGGTCGAACGAGAGCTTGTCCGGCTGGATCGCGACGAAACCGAGCGGTTTCAGCGCCTCGATCATCGCCGCCCGATTGGTGACGTTGCGGCTGTTCGAGGGCCCCCGGCAGATAAGGACGCGCGGCGGCGTGTTGATCGGAGCCGCGTGCTTGCGCACGTTGGCGAGGATGCGCGCGAAGGCCTCGCGGCTCTGGGGATGGGCGTTCTGGCTGGCGAGGCCGGTGAATCGGTTGCTGGCGATCGCGTGCTCGAGAAAAACCGGTCGCGGCCTGATCTCGCGGATGAGGCCATGGGGAACGTCGAGCCTCGCGATCAGGGCCCGCTGCCAGGGCCTTAAGGTCCAGGTCAGCATCGGCGCGCGCATTCTCGCGCCGAGATCAATCAGCGGTGCGATGTCGTGCAGGTAGTGGCCGTAATTGTGCTTGTCCGAACCGGCGATCAGGAGGTGTTCGCCGGCGATGCGGGGCGCGCGCCTGAGCCGCTCGGGGTGGAGCCGGAGCTCGCGGGTCCCATCGGGCAGGGGGGTTTCGACGATCGCCTTGATCGACGCAAGATAGCCTTCCCGGAAAGGCGCAAGGAACGAGTGGCGCCAGATCCGGCCTTGAGGCGCAATCAGCATGCCGAACGCCGGAAACCAGTATTGATCGGTGAGATGCTCGAGCGTCATTGGCGGCGCGTCGACGGTGTGGTCGACATAGTGGACGCGCTCGCCCGCGTCGGTTGAAAGGACGCTGAGCGGGTGTGTCCGCGTCCGGTACTGCGCCGGCGGGACCGCCTCGCATTGCGCGAGCGGGGGCGGCAGGCGTCCCTCGAAAGCGACGATTTCGAGATCGGTCGTCTCGTCGAGGGCGACCGGAACGCCGGCGCCGGATGTCAGCGCGCCGCGCAGGCGCCGGCGGAACTCCCGCCACGGTGTGCGGACGGCGTCCCGCCAGGCCGCATGCAGCGACCGGCTGATGCGAACGAGCTTTTCATTTTCGATGAGCGGGCGCGCCGGATGGGGCCGCTGGCTGTCCAACAAGGCCGGATCGAACTCCTTTAGGCGGGGGACCCTCGGGCCGCCCGGTCGAGGCTCGGGTCTATGCCCGAACGCCACGCCAGCGACAAGGGCGGCCTGGACGAACTTGAAACCGCCGGGAAGGCGGCTTCAAAGCTGGCGTCCGGCTTCAGGCTGGTCCCGTCGCAGCCGGCGCAATCGGCCCGCTTCGATAAGGCGAAGGCCGCGCCTCGCCCCGCCCTTCATCCGGACCAGACGGAACGAGGCTCAGCTGCTTTGGACGCCCTTGACGTACCAGTCGATCACCGCGAGGTCCTTGTCGGCCATCCGCTCGCCCTTGGGCGCGCGCTCCTTGCCGGACTGGTCTAGGATCGGGCCGGTGAAGACATCGTAGGACCCGTCCTTCCAGCCGGCGATCATCTTGTCGGCGGCCGCTTTCACATTGTCGGGCATCGTCTTGTTGTAGGGCGCCATCACGAGCGCGCCTTCCTTCATGCCCCACCAGGCGTCGTCCGACTTCCACGTGCCGTCGAGCATCGCTTTGGCGCGCGAGATGTAATAGGGGCCCCAGATGTTCTCGATCGCGGTCAATTGCATCTTCGGCGCGAAGCGCGACATGTCCGCGGCGTTGCCGAAGCACCAGACCTTGCGCGCTTCCGCGGCCTGAAGGCCGGCGGGGCTGTCGGTGTGCTGGACGACCACATCGCAGCCGAGATTGGCGAGCGTCTGCACGGCGGCCGCTTCCTTGGCCGGATCGAACCACGAATCGATCATGATCAGGCGGGTCGTGACCTTGGGATTCACGGCCTGCGCGGCAAGGGTGAACGCGTTCACGCCCAGCACCACTTCCGGCACCTTGTAGGAGCCGAGGTAGCCGACCGTGTTCGATTTGGTCGTCATTCCGGCGATCAGGCCCTCGACCGCACGGCCCTGGTGAAAGCGCGTATTGTAGGTCCCGAGATTGGGGAGATGCTTGTAGCCGGTGCAGTGCTCGAACTTGACGTCCGGGAACTGCTTGGCCGCTTCGACCGTCTGGTCCATGTAGCCGAAGGTGGTCGCGAAGATGAGCTTGTGCCCGGATTGCGCGAGGTCCTTGAGGATCGGCGTCGCGCTCGCGTCCTCCTTCACGTTCTCGACATAGTCGGCGACGACCTGACCTTTCAGCGCCTCGACCATCGCCTTGCGGCCGCGCTCATGCGCCCACGTCCAGCCCCAGTCGCCGATCGGGCCGAGATAGACGAGGCCGACCTTGAGCGGCTCGGCGGCGAAGGCCCGGCGCCCGAGCGCGGGCATGGCCAGGCCCGCGGCGGCGGCCTTCATGAGATTGCGGCGGGTGACAAAGCTCACAGGGTTCTCCCATTGCTGCGCATCGCCCCGGCCCCTCGCCCCAACCCTCTCCCCGCATAGGGCATTCGGAAGAACGCCCGTCTTTCGACGGGCTATGCGGGGAGAGGGTATGGCGTCCTCAGCTCTGCACGCCCTTGACGTACCAGTCCATGACCAGCATGTCCTTGTCCGCCATCCGCTCGCCCTTGGGCACGCGTTCCTTGCCCGACTGATCGGAGATGGGGCCGGTGAAGACCTCGTAGGTCCCAGCCTTGGTTTCGGCGATGATCTTGTCGGCGGCGGCGCGCACGTTCGCGGGCACGGCCTTGCTGTAAGGCGCCATGCCGAGGAGTCCCTCCTTCATGCCCCACCAGACGTCGTCCGACTTCCATGTTCCGTCGAGCATCGCCTTGGCGCGCTCGATGTAATAGGGGCCCCAGAGGTCGAGGCTCGCCGTCAGGTGCGCCTTGGGCGCGAAGCGCGACATGTCGGCGCCATAGCCGAACCCGTAGATCTTGCGCTTCTCGCAGACCTGCAGCACCGCGGGAGAGTCGACGTGCTGGGCGATGACGTCGCAGCCGAGATTGGCCAGCGTCTCCGCCGCCGCCGCTTCCTTGGCCGGATCGAACCAGGTGTCGATCATCACGAGCTTGGTGGTGATCTTCGGATTGATCGCCTGGGCGGCGAGAGTGAAGGCGTTGACGCCCATCACCACCTCCGGGATCTTGAACGAGCCGACAAACCCGATCACCCCCGACTTCGACATCATCCCGGCGATCGTGCCGATCACCGCCCGGCCCTGATAGAAACGCGAGTTGTAGGTGCCGACATTGTCGGCGCGCTTGTAGCCGGTGCAATGTTCCCACTTGACGGCGGGGAACTGCTTGGCCGCCTCGAGCGTCTGATCCATGTAGCCGTAGGAGGTGGTGAAGATGAGCTTGTTGCCCTGCTGGGCGAGATCCTTCATCACCGGAACCGCGCTCGCGTCTTCCTTGACGTTTTCGACGTAACTTGTGACGACCTGACCTTTGAGCGCCGCGTCCAGCGCCTTGCGGCCCTGTTCGTGCGACCACGTCCAGCCGTAGTCGCCGATCGCGCCGAGATAGACGAAGCCGACCTTGAGCGGCTCGGCGGCGAGGCCGCTCCGGGCAAGGGCGGGCAGCGTCAGTCCCGCGGCGGCCGTCCTGATGAGATTGCGTCTGGTGATCATGTTGTCTTCTCCGTTATGATTTCGTCGTCGCTTCAGGCGTTGGGCAGGAAGGGGCGGCCGAGGCAGGCCGGCGCCTCGCTTCCGGCGACTTCGCGGGCGGAAATGACCGCAAGCGCAAGGACCGCCGCGATATAGGGCATCGCCGCCCAGAACTGGGACGGCAGGAACGAGAACCCGGACGCCTTGGCGTAGAGCTCGAGCGTCATCAGGGCGCCGAAAAGTAAGCGCCCGCGAGCAGCCGTCCGGCGCGCCAGCCGGAGAACACTACCAGCGCGAGCGCGATCCAGCCGCGCCCGGCGGTCATCTGCTCGGCCCACATCGGGGTGATGACCATCGAGAAATAGGCGCCCCCGATCCCCGCGAACGCCCCGCCGAAGGCGACCGCCGCATAACGGATCGCGATCACCGGATAGCCGATCGAATGAGCGGACTGGTCGTTCTCGCCGACCGCGCGCAGGATGAGGCCCGCGCGCGTGCGGGTGAGGAACCAGCCGACGACGAAGATCATGATGAGCGCGAAATAGACGAGAGGACTATAGCCGAATACGACCCGCCACACAGGGTCGCTAGCGAGGCGGTCGGGAAAGATGGAATCGAACGACGGCACGATCATGCCGACATAGCCCGCGCCGACCAGCGAGGAGAGGCCGATGCCGAAGATGGCGAGCGCAAGCCCGGTCGCCACCTGATTGGAGCCGAGGCTGAGCACCAGCACGGCGAACAGCATGGAGGCCGCGGCGCCTGCGAGCGCCGCGCCGATCACGCCGACCCAGGGCGCCCAATCGCCGAGGTCGGGGCCGTAGTTGAACGTCACGGCGAAGCCGGTCACCGCGCCGATCAGCATCATGCCCTCGAGCCCGAGATTGAGCACGCCGCTCTTCTCGACCACGAGTTCGCCGGTCGCGGCGAGCAGGATCGGCGTCGTCACGCCGACCCAAAGGACGATGGCGTCGATGATGTAATTCATGCGACCGCCTCCGCCGGCGCGACGCGCGGCGCCTCGCGAACGATCCGCAACCGGTATCGGACCAGAATGTCGCTGGCGAGAATGAAGAACAGCATCATCGCCTGGAAGATGCCGGCGGTCGCGCTCGGCACGTGCACTACGGTCTGCGCCACCTGGCCGCCCACGTAGGTGACGGCGAGGATCAGCGCGGCGAGAAAGACCCCGACCGGATGGAGGCGGCCCAGGAACGAGACGATGATCGCGGTGAAGCCGTAGCCGGAGGGGAAGCCGAGATTGATCTGCCCGAGCTGGCTCGAGGCCTCGAGAATCCCGGCGAGCCCCGCCATGCCGCCGCTGATGATGAGCGTCGACCAGACGGTGCGCGATGCGTCGAAGCCGCCGTAGCGCGCAGCGTCGGGCGCGGCGCCGACGGTGCGGATCGAAAAGCCGTAGACCGAGCGCGTGGCGAGCAGCCAGAACACGAGCGTCAGCAGAATGGCGACGACGAGGCCCGGCGGAATGTCGGTGCCGGCAATGGCGTGGGGCAGGAGCTGAGCCGGAGTGAATGGCGGGGTCTGCGGGAAGTTGTGGCCGTTCGGATCCTTCCACGGGCCGCTGACCAGATAATTGAGAACCTGCAGCGCGACATAGACCAGCATCAGCGTGGACAGCACCTCGGACACGCGATAGCGCGCCCTCAGGAAAGCCGGAATCGCCGCCCACGCCATGCCGCCCACGATCCCCGCCGCGATCATCAGCGGGATGATCCAGAAGCTCTGCGCGTTGGGGAAGGCCAGCGCGACGCCCGCGCCCGCGAGCGCGCCGATGATGTACTGGCCCTCGGCGCCGATGTTCCAGATCTTGGCCTGATTGCCGAGCGAGAGGCCGAGCGCGATGATGATGAGCGGCGCCGCCTTGGTCGCCACATCCTGCCACTTGTACGAGGCGACGATCGGAGTGATGAAAGTCTCGTAAATCGCGCGCGGCCCGTCGAAGCCGATCAGCTGAAAAATGATCGCGCCGAGAGCCATGGTCAGGAGCACCGAGGCGATAGGCGTCGCAACCTGCATGAAGCGGCTCGGCGTCAGCCTTTTCTCAAGCCGGATGCGCATGAAGGGCCTCCGTCATCTCGACTGTCGCCGCCGGATCGCCGTGCACGCCGCCCATCAGCAGACCGATCGCCTCGATCGAAACCTCGCCGACCTTCATTGGCGGCGACAGCCGGCCGAGGTTGATGACGGCGATCGTGTCGCAGAGCGTGAGCAGTTCGTCGAGGTCCTGGGAGATCACCATGACCGCGGTGCCGCGCGCGGCGAGATCGACGATCGCCTGGTGGATGGCGGCCGCCGCGCCCGCGTCCACCCCCCAGGTCGGCTGGCAGACGACGAGCGCCTCCGGCCGCTGCAGGATCTCGCGGCCCATGATGAACTTCTGCAGGTTTCCGCCCGAAAGCGAGCCTGCGAGCGCGCCCGGACCGGTCGCCTTGACGGTGAAAGCGCTGATCACTTCGGTCGCGTAGCTGGTGGCCTTGCCCGGATCGATGAGGCCGAAGCGCACCATCTCCATGCGGTCGCGCCCGGTCAGCGCGCCGTTTTCGGTGAGCGAGAACTCGCCGACCGCCGCGTGCCCGTTGCGCTCCTCCGGCACCGCGCATAAGCCTAAGGCGCGCCGCTCGGTGACGCCGAGCCGGCCGACCTCGCGGCCGCCGAGCGTGACCGCCTGGGGCGCCGGCGCCAGCGCCTCGCCGCTCATCGCGCTCAAGAGTTCGTTCTGTCCGTTGCCGGCGACCCCGGCGACGCCGAAGATCTCGCCGGCCCGGACGTCGAGCGCCACATCCTGCAGCGCCACGCCGAACTCGCTCGGCTTCGGCAGGCTCAAGCCCTGCGTTGCGAGCTTTGACAGGCCGAAGCTGCGCCCGGCGGGCTTGGCGATCTCCTTGAGATTGGCGCCGATCATCATTTCCGCCATCGAGCGCGAGGTCTCGCGCTTCGGATCGCAATGGGCGACCACCTTGCCGCCGCGCAGGATGGTCGCCGTGTCGCAAAGCGCGACGATCTCGTGCAGCTTGTGGGAGATGTAGAGGATCGAGCAGCCGCTCGCCGCCAGCTTTCGCAAGGTCTCGAACAACTGCTCGACTTCCTGCGGCGTCAGCACCGAGGTCGGCTCGTCCATGATCAGGAGGCGGGGATTGAGCAGCAGCGCCCGCACGATCTCGATGCGCTGACGCTCGCCGACGCTGAGCGTCGAGACGAGGCGGCGCGGATCGAGCTTGAGCCCATAGGCCTCGAGCACCCGGTTGAACTCGGCGAGAAGCTCGCGCGGCGAGAGGCGCGAATCGAGGCCGAGCGCGATGTTCTCGAGCACCGTCATCGCCTCGAACAGCGAGAAGTGCTGGAACACCATGCCGATGCCGAGACGGCGGGCGGCGCGCGGATTGGAGATGCGGACCGCCGAACCGTCGAAGACGATCTCGCCCTGGTCGGGCGCGAGAATGCCGTAGATCATCTTGACCAGGGTCGACTTGCCCGCGCCGTTCTCGCCGAGCAGGGCGTGGATCTCGCCCGGCTTGACGTTCAGGCTCACGTTGTCGTTGGCCCGTACGCCGGGAAAGGATTTGCTCACGCCGACGAGCTTCAGCCGCAGGGGCGGTTCAGCGCTCACTCGACTTCACCCCGCTCCCTGGCCGTCATCGTGCTTCAGCTCGTCGCGACGCAATGATCATACCGCAGTTCCCGCCCCTCGCGAGGCGCTTCGAGACAAGCGATTGGCCCCCGCCTCGATGCCGAACGCGGCCTTTTGGCAACCCTAGCGAGGACCGCCGAACTGTCAAATGAATTGGCGGCCATGATCTGTGGACTTCCAAGGCAGCGGTCACGATCAGGGGCGGCGAAACGCGCCGGCGCCGGGGGGCTTGAGCGGGCGCAAAACTTTCGTGCTAGGGCTCGGCGGCCGCCGCTGGAGCCTCGCTGATGACCGCCTTGTGCCTTCGCCCCCATGACGAGGCGCTCCTGCGCCGCGCGTTCGATGTCGCCAGGCGATCGCGCGCCGCGGGCGACCATCCGTTCGGCTCGGTGCTCGCCGACGGCGAGGGCAAGCTCATCATGGAGCAGGGCAACGGATATACGAGCGAGGGCGGCGACCGCACCGCCCATGCCGAGCGGCTCCTCGCCTCGCGAGCGGCGCGCGGATACGACCTCGCCTTCCTCGCCAGCTGCACGCTCTATACGTCGGCCGAGCCCTGCGCGATGTGCGCGGGCGCGATCTACTGGGCGGGGATCGGCCGCGTGGTCTATGGCCAGACCGAAAAGGCGCTCAAAGCGCAGACCGGCGCGCACGAGGAGAACCCCACCCTCGACCTCCCCTGCGAGACTGTGTTCCGGGCCGGCCAGCGGCCGACGGAAGTCGTTGGCCCGATGCTCGAAGACGAGGCGGCCGAATTGCAGGCGGATTTCTGGAGTGGGCGCGGGTAGGCGGCAGGTCCTGGGCCGGGGGGTTCGTCTCGTCGGTCGTCAGATTTGCGCGGACTTCGGCGTCCGGCTCGAGGGACCGGTCGGCCGATTGGGTATTAATGCCCATTGACCGTGCGACACGGCGGCGCGATTGGAGCGCGCTGAACGCGCAATATCCGGCGTCCCGAAAAAAGGGGGCGCGCGAGCGTTCATCGCGGTCTTTGTGTCGATATTGAATTCGTGCCGGAGTTTTTTGACGAGAAGCCGTTCACCCGCGGGCATGGGGGCCATATCCCGGGGAGACATGTCATGTCGATTGCCGACGCGCGGTTCGCGATTCCGCTGTCGCTGCTGGGTTGCCTGGTTGGGCTGCCGGCGGCGGCCGATACGACCTTCTTCAGCACCGGCGATCCGGACGCAAAGATCGCCACCGCCACCCGTCCCGACGCCGGCGGGAAATTCGAGATCGAGTTCGGCCGACGACTTCATACTCACCCACAGCACCTCGATCACCGACGCGACCTTTACCGGCCTGATAACAGGCCCCTCGCCGTTGAGCAGCATTGGCGAGGTCGTCGTTGAAATCTACCGCGTGTTTCCGAAGGACTCGACCATACCCCCCTCCGGGCACGTACCGACGCGGGTCAATTCGCCGTCCGACGTCGCCTTCGACACTCGCGATAGCGCGAGCGGGCTGACCTTCTCGACCACCGACCTGGGCTCCTTCGTTGCGCTCAACTCGGTGCAGCCCGGCGGAATCCACCCCATACCCGGCCAAACCACCGGCGGCGACGGCGCGGTCACGGGCGAGGAGGTAGAGTTCAGCATCACCTTCACCACCCCATTCGCACTGCCCGCCGATCATTATTTCTTCGTGCCTCAGGTCCAGGTAACGACCGCCGACGGCGAGTTCCTCTGGCTGTCGGCGCCGAAGCCGATCACCGGCGGGACGGGACCTTTCGCTCCGGACCTGCAGAGCTGGACCCGCGACGAAGCGCTCGACCCCGACTGGCTGCGGGTCGGCACGGACATCGTGGGGGCGGGCGCGTTCAACGCGTCGTTCTCACTCTCCGGCAGCGCGGTTCCCGAGCCTTCGACCTGGGCGATCATGCTCATCGGCTTCGCGGGGCTGGGCCTCGCCGGCTGGCGCCGGGCAAGACAAGCCGGCGCCGCTATCGCGTGAGCGTGCCGAAGGCGGCCGGACCGCTTTTGACCGCGACTATCCCTCTTCCAGCGCTTCCGTCGCGAGCGCGAGGCGCCGGGCGGCCTCCGGGTCGAGTCGCCTGGCGAGCTCGGCATGCGCGCGCTTCCAGTTCGTGAGCCCGGCCTCGAGCGCCTGGGCGCCTTTTTCGGTGAGGCGCACCGCGCGGCGGCGCGCGTCCGCGCCGCCGGCTGCGATTTCGACAAGCGCCGCGCCTTCGAGCGCGCGCAGATTGCGCGACAGGGTCGACTGGTCGAGCCCGGCGCGCTCTGCGAGCTCGCCTAGAGTGTCGTCGCGCGCCGCGGCGATCTGCGCCATCAATCCGAACTGAGCGAGGCTCAGGCCCAAATCCTGCATCCGCCGGTTGAGGAAGGCGGTGATGCGCCGCGCCGCGAGCCGGGCGTTCCATCCCGCGCAGGCGTCGACCGCCGCGCGCGCGTCGGCGACGAGGGTCTTGCGCAATGGTTGCCCTGGCCTTGGCATCGATGTATGTAGATACATCATTTGTATCTACATACATAGGGAACAATGTCGACGACCACGCAGCGCGCCGGCGGCCTCACCGATCCCGCCGAAGTCCGGCTTATGTCGGGCCGGGAGTTCCTCCAGGCGATAATCGACGGCCGGCTGCCGCCGCCTTCGATCGCGAGAACGCTGTCGTTCCGGCTCACCGAGGTCGACGACGGCTTCGCCGTCTTTGAGGCCGAGGCCGGGCCGCACCTTCTGAACCCGCTGGGGCTCGTGCATGGGGGCTGGGCGCTGACGCTGATCGACAGCGCCGCCGGCTGCGCCGCCCATACGCTCATCCCTGCCGGCGGCAGCTACGCGACGATCGAGACCAAGGTCAATTTCTCCCGTCCCATCTTCAAGGACACGGGGACCGTCCGCGCGGAAGGACGCGTGGTCGCCCGCGGGCGGCGCATCATCTCGTGCGAGGCGCGGGTCGCCGACTTGAACGGTCGCCTTCTGGCCCATGGGACCTCGACCGTGATGGCTCTTGCCGACGAGGCGGGCGCCGTCCGCCCCGGCGAGGAATAGGCGCTGCGCCCGGGCGAGACCCGTCTACAGTTCGGACTCGATGGCCTTCAGCAGCCGGAAGCGCATCTCGCCATCGTTGCCGGCGAGCGAGATCACAAAACGGACCCGCCCGTGGCTCGACGTGTCGGCATAGCCCGCGAGGGTGCGGATTCCGTCCATGGTGCCGGTCTTGTTCATGCCCCCGTCGTGGCCGTGCAGGAGATCGGCGTGAGGTTCGAAGAGCGCGAGCACACCAGCGAGGCCGCGGGCGGTGAAGCGGTTCGAGCGGCTGATGCCCGAACCCTCCTCGAGATGAATGTCCGCCGCAAGCCTATGCGCGGCGAGCGCCTCGTTGGCCACCTGAAGCGACTTCTCGAGACTGACCGGCCCGCCGAGGCGCCGCCCGCCGATCTCCAGGAAGACCTGGTTGGCGATATAATTGTTCGAGGCGCGCAAGAGCTCGACAAGGATCGCTGAAAGCGCGCGCGACTGCCGATGAACATAGACCGGCTTTAGTCCTTCGGGGACGGCGCCGGATGAAATCCCGCCCTTCACGCTGCCGCCGGCCCGTTCGATGAACGCGGCGATCAGTTCGCCGGCGTACTGGAGGCTGACCGCGGGGTTCTGGGTCAGGCTGATTCGGCCAACGCCGTTCGGGCCTCTCGCGCGGAATTGAGCGATCGCGAGCGGAGTGATCGGCGTCTGTTCCTCCGCCGAGCGCACCTTGGCGCCGCTGCGCACGGCGTAGACGGTGTTGAAATTGACCGCCAGCGCGGAATTCAGCGCGTCATACGCCTCGCCGTCATCCTCGATGCCCGGGATGCGGAGGTTCGGGGGATAGTAGCTGGCGTCGAGCACGATACCGGCGATCGGCGCCTTGCCGATCTTCGCGACGAGATCGGCCGCGAGGAGCCCCAACTCCTCCGAGATCAGGAACGGGTCGCCGCCGCCGCGCACGTAGAGCATCCGCCTGTTGTCGAGGTAGAATCGGGTTTCGAACCGGTAGTCGGCGCCGAGGACCTCCATCGCCAGCCAGGCCGTCACGATCTTGGCGACCGAGGCGGGGACAAAGGGCTCGTCCGCATTCTGCGCGACCAGTTCGTCGCCCTTGTCGTCCACCACGAGCACCACGGCCGACGGAGCGAGCGCTGCGACCTTCTCCTTGACGCCGGCCAAGGCGGAAGCCGGGATGAGCAGCAGAGCAAGCGCGAGCAGGCGAGGCCGCATGGCGGCTGCCGTTGCCGTGGTCGCGTTCAGCGTTTCGGGGTCGCCCAGGCCAGGAAGGCGCCGGTCGCGTCCGCCCCGATGGCGATGCGCCCGAACTCGGGGACGTCGAACGGCGGCCGGACGACCTTACCGCCGTGAGACTGAACCGCCTGAACGGTTTGATCGACGTCGTCGACTTCAAGATAGCTCAGCCAGTGCGGCGGATCGGCGTCCGGAACGATTCCACGCATGTCGAGGATGCCGGCAACCGGCTTGTCCCCCGCCTTGGCGACCCAGTAGGTGCGGTTCTGGTGCGGCGCCGGCATGCCCTCGAACGTCCAGCCGGCGGTCGCGGCGTAGAACGCCTTGGCCGCCTCGACATCGCGCGTGTAGAGCTCGTGCCAGGCGAAACTTCCGTGGGTCATGGGCTGCACTCCCTGTCGCCGCAGTATACAGCGCGTCCTTCCGAACGCTATCACGCCCGCGCCGATGCGCCTGAATCATGAGATCGTGACAGGCCGCGATTCGCGGGATCGAGTATAAAGGGCGTTTCGGCACGCCACGCCGAATGGCCTGGCGTTTCATCACCATCCGAGGGACAAGCCTGCGACATGCGGAATTTCGAGCTTCCAGGACGGTCGCTGGCGGTCGGCCGAAAGGGCATGGCGGCGACCTCGCACGCCGTGGCGACTCTTGCGGCCATCGAGGCCCTGCGTGATGGCGGCAACGCCATCGACGCCGCCGTGACCGCATGCGCGGTGCAATGCGTCGTCGAAGCCGGTTCGACCGGCGTCGGCGGCGACTGTTTCGCGCAAATCTCGCTCGGCGGCTCGCCCGAGGTCATCGCCTACAACGGCTCCGGGCGTGCGCCGATGGCGGCGACGCCGGAATGGTACGAACGCCACGGAATGAAGACGATCGAGCGCCATTCGCCGCACGCGGTCACCGTTCCCGGCGCGGTCGAGGCCTGGTCGCGGCTGATCAGGGATCACGGCCGCCGGCCGCTTCATGCCGCGCTCGAGCCGGCGATCGCGCTCGCGCGGGACGGCTATGCGATCTCGCCGCGAGTCGCCCACGACATCGGCAACCAGCGCGATCTCCTCCTCCTCGATCCCAACGCGAGCCGAACCTTTCTCAGCGACGGCGAACCGCCGAGGGTCGGCGCCGTCCAGCGCCAGCCGGAGCTTGCCGACACGCTTAACGCCATCGGCCGCGAAGGGCCGGCGGCCTTCTATCGCGGAGCGATCGCCGAAGACATGGTCGGCTATCTCCAGAGCCTGGGCGGACTGCACACAGCCGAAGATTTCGCCCGCGCCAAGGGCGAATATGTGAAGCCGGTTACGACCGAGTTCCGCGGACGGACGATCTACGAATGCCCGCCGAACGGGCAGGGGATCATCGCGCTGACGATCCTCAACATCCTCAAGCGCTTCAAGCCAAAGCCCGATCCGCTCGACGTCGACAATCTCCATCGGGAGATCGAGGCGGCGCGCCTCGCCTACGCGGCGCGCGACGCATTGCTCGCCGACCCCGCGTCTGACGCGGTTCCGGTCGACTACCTTTTGTCCGATCGCCTGGCGGACGAACTGGCTCAGAAGATCGATTTGTCGCGGGCGATCGAAGTTCTGCCGTCGTTCGCCGGCGCCGAGCATAAGGACACCGTCTACATCGCCGTCGTGGACGAGGAGCGCAACGCCGTCAGCTTCATCAATTCGCTGTTCAACACCTATGGCAGCGGGTTGATGAGCCCGAAATCGGGCGTGGTGTTCCAGAACCGCGGGCAGGGCTTCGTGCTCACCCCTCGCCATCCGAATCAGATCGGACCGGGAAAGCGGCCCCTGCACACCATCATCCCGGGCATGGCGGCCGAGAACGGCCGCGTCTTCATGCCGTTCGGCGTCATGGGCGGGCAGTATCAGGCTCTAGGCCACGCCCATCTGCTCGCCAAGCTCTTCGATCACCGGCTCGACCTGCAGGCGGCGATCGACCTGCCCCGATTGTTTCCGCTGCCGGGAACGAACATCGTCGAGATGGAGGAGCGCCTGCTCGATCTCCACGGGGCGGCGCTCGACGCGCGCGGCTTCGTGGTTCGACAAACGGGCTGGCCGCTTGGCGGCGCGCAGGCGATCGCAATCGATTGGGAGCGCGGGACCCTGCTCGGCGGCTCGGACCCGCGCAAGGACGGGTGCGCGCTCGGTTACTGAGCGCTCGCTCGAGCCAGGGCGCGCGCGCCAGGAAAGGACGGCTGATGAACTCCGATGTGCAGCTCTATATCGACGGGCGCCTGGCGCTCCCCGAGCTGCCCTTCGGCGGCGTCAAGGACTCAGGCTACGGCTCCGAAAGCGGCGCCGAGGCGCTCGAAGCCTACCTGAACCCGAAGCTCGTCACCCAGATGACCTGAAGCGGGATCGGCGTTCCGGTATCGGCGATGGTCCGCCGAGCGCCCGCCACGACCTCGCGGCGCGGATATCGCGGTCAGTGGATTTCGCCGGCTTGGCGGAGCGCTTCGCGCATCGCGCCGCTGGTGAAGCCGGGAGCGCGCGCCCGGTCGAGAATCACCTTCTCGCGCCGCGCCATGAGGTCGATCGCCTTGGGAAGCGCGCGCACGGCCTCAGCCGGAATCACCACCGCCCCGTGCACGTCGGCGTGGACAACGTCGCCGTCGCCCACGAGCATCCCGAGGACATTCACGTCGCACTTCATCTCAACCATGTGCACATGCGCGTGGCTCGGCCCGATCCGTCCGCCGACGATCTGGAAGCCGGGCGCCAGCACGCCCAGGTCTCGGAACGAGCCGTTGGTGACGCAGCCGGCCACGCCAAGCCCGGCATGAACAGCGGTGTGCACCTCGCCCCAGAACGCGCCGAAGCCGGGAGGGTCGTCGAGGTCCTGGATCACGACGATAGTCGGCAGGCCGGCGGCTTCGACATAGTCGTACCAGTCCTCGCGTGACGGGATCGGTCCGCGCGGCGGCGCCTTGGCCCGGATCATCCCCGTCCGCGCGAGGCCGACCATCGGCGCGAGCTTGGGGTCAGCGACGACCGCGGGCTCAATGGTGAAGCCGGTCGCGCGGCGTTCGGGCGCGACGATCTCGAGCCCGTTGCAGATCGTCGGCGTGTCCCAGACCTTCAGGGCCTCGAGGTCCTTGGCGGTGAATGCATATCCGGTCATTTTCGTGTCCTTGAGAGCGTTGAAGGGTCAGGCGTCGACGCGGCGCCGCGCCGCGCTGAAGACAATGGCCAGTTTTCTCGGGCCAGTTTTCTCGCCGGGCAAGTGCGGCAGAGCGTCATGTTCATACGTCAGAATCAGAGCCTGTTCCTCGAGCCCCTGTCATCCACGAACATCGCCGCGCGCCCGGCGATCCACAAGGCCGTGATGAAGTGGGACGCCCGCGGCCGTACGGGTGTGCGCGAAGGCAAAAGTTCAATGCCCAAAAGCGTAAAAAAGCCGCTCGCCGGCCGCCGCCGAGCCGCGATCGTGCTTACGCGCCATTCCGCCAACCAGCCTGCCGCGCCTCAGGACGCGCGCCGTCCCTGCCGTTTGGCGCCCATCCTCGGCGGCTCTGGCGCGAAAGCGAGCCGGCCTTTGGCGCTGAGCCGAACGAGCGCGCCGCCGACATTGGCGCCGTAGGCTCGTCGTTCCCTCAGCGCCCCGGCGAGGCTCGCCGCCAGCGCCTCGATCTTCTCGAGCCCGATGCGGCTCAAGTCGCGCCCGCCCGTTTCAGCGATGCGCCGCGCCAGAATTCGGCGCGCAATGGCGACCGGCGCGGCGAACAGCGCGCGCGCGTCGAGCGCGCCCTCCACGCCAAGCCGCGCCTCGACTTCTGCGGTGAAATGGGCGAGCGCCTCCTCGGTCTCGCCAGCGCGGCGCGCGAGCCGGTCGAGCGCCTCGGCGTCGAGGCCTTCCTCGCCGAGTCGGGCGAGAAGCGTGCGCAGGCGAGTGCGCGCGAACCGCGGGTCGGCGTTGGACGGGTCGTCGATGAAGGGCGCGCCGCGCGCGTTGACGAAGGCGATGAGGTCGCGCTTCCGCAAGGCCATCAGCGGCCTCCCGATCGTCATGCCGTCGCGCATGGTCATCACATCCATGCCGCGCAGGCCAGTGACGCCGGAGCCGCGTAACAGGCGAAAGAGCACGGTCTCCGCCTGATCGTCGGCGTGATGAGCGGTGAGCAGCGCCTCTGCGCCGACCGCCCTCGCATAATCGACCAGCAGACGGTAGCGCGCCTCTCGCGCGCGCTCCTGCAGGCGCGTTATGGGCTTCGCGCCTTTCCATTCAAGAACGCGATGCCCGACCTTGAGCCGCGCGCAGAGGTGAGCGACCGCCTTCGCTTCGTCCGCGCTCCCAGGCCTGAGCCCGTGATCGACGGTCGCAGCCTCGATCCGGGTCCGGCCGCGGCGCTTTGCCCAGTCGGCGGCCATCACGAGCAGCGCGATCGAATCGGGACCGCCGGAGACGGCGATCAGCAGCGCCTTCGCGCGAGCGAACGGAGCAAACAGCGCGTCGATGTCAGCCGGCGAGACGGGGGAGCGCCGGGCGCTCAACAATGATCCCTGGCGCTCTCATGCTCGGCGAGCTTCTTCACCGAGGCCGAGGCGGACGGGTAGCGCTTGCCGAATTCGCCGAGCGTCGCGCACGCCTGGTCGGAATTGCCGAGCTCGGCCAGCGTCTGTCCGAGCCGCACCATGCTCTCCGGCGCTCGCGACGACTTGGAATAGTCGGTCGTGACCTTGAGGAACTGTTCGGCCGCCTCGCGCGGGCGCGAGCGCTGAAGGTAGGTCTCGCCGATATAGTAGATCGCGTCCGGCGTTAAGCGATGGGCGGGATTGGCGGCCAGAAACGCCTTGAACCCGGCCTCCGCTTCCGGATATTGCCCGGCCTGGAAGGCCGCGAGCGCGGTGTTGAACTGCTCGCGCGGCTGGTCGAGCATCGCCACTCCCGAGCCGACGATCGTCGGTCCGCTCGCGGCTGGCGGGGGCGCCGCCTTTCCGAGTTCGAGCGGCGGGCCAGCCGCGGGCGGCCCGCGCACGAGCGGCGCCGGCGATTCCCGCACGAGCGGCGCGCTCGGCGGCGTCGCGCCCAGCGGTCGCGGCGCGCCGGGCGCATTCGGATCCAAATTGGGGTCGAACGCGTCCGACTTCCGTGGCCTCGGAGGGACGCCCGCGGGGGCCGGCGCCAGGGGCGCTTCCGCAACGTCCGGCTCTGGCGGGGCGCCCCCCGAGCGATCGCCGAACCGGAATTCAACGTCCTGCCGGAACTTTTGCAGCTGCGTCTCGAGACGATGCTGGGCGTTCTCAAGCTCCTCGATCCGCCCGTTGGCCTGGCGAAGCGCTTCCTCCAGCCGGTTCAGGCGCACCACGAGCGCTGCGACTTCGTTTGGATCTCCCGCGGCGCCCGGAACGTCGGCGGGCGGCTGAGACTGGCGGTGGAAGAAATCGAACTGCGCGTCCGCCGGCGCCGCGAGCGCGACGCACGCGACGAACGCCGCGACGATGCTCGGGCGAAACGGTGACGTCACTGGCATGTTCCTCGATGGGACCTGAATTGACCGTTCCTCGATGGGACCTGAATTGACCGGCCCTTACGCCCCGCGTCTGTCGATTTCAAGTCGGCGCCGCGCCCTCGCGCGGCCGCGCTCAGCTGCTTCCAGGCGAGCCATTGAGAACGGTGACGGCGCGGCAATTCTGCGACCAGCAGGAAATGTCGTCGCAGACTGCGACCGGCCGCTCCTTGCCGTAAGAAATCGTCCTCATGCGCGAGGCGGAGACGCCTTTGGCTGCGAGATAGTCATGGACCGCCTGGGCGCGGCGCTCGCCGAGGGCGAAATTGTATTCGCGCGTGCCCCGCTCGTCGGCGTGACCCTCGATGGTGAAGCTGTATTTGTTGTACTGGTTGAGCCACGCCGCCTGCTTGTCGAGCGTCGCCTGGGCCGTCGGCGAGAGATCGGTCTGATCGGTATCGAAGAAGACCCGGTCGCCGACCGTCTGATTGAATTCCTGCACGCTGCCGGGGACGGCCGCGCCATAGCCGGCGGCGACGTTGTCATTTTTGTGCGCGCACGCGCTCAAGGCCAGGCCAAGCGCGAGCGCCGCGGCGAACGCGACCGAATTCCGCCTCAAGTTCGCGAACATCGGCTTATGCTCCTGACGACCCGCGCCCGCCCGCGAGCTAGCCGCCCCAAGAGTTAATGCAAGGTTCCGATAAGCTTACCGGTCCATTGCCAGAGGATGACGAACGCCACTCAACCCGGCGCAGCGTTAACAGCGGATTAATGGCCATATTGCGGCGCAATATGCCTTGTGCTCGCCCGGTTTGGCCGACACTATCACGCGCCTGTGAAGACGAGGCGTAGGGGGGATTCTTGGGACCATTGCTGGAATGAAGCGTTTTAGACTGAGACGGACCGTTCTTCTCGGGCTCGCGATGCTGTTTCTGGCTGTCGCCTGGGCGTGGGATGCGCTGTTCGCGATCGGGGGCGCGCTCGCCGGCTTCGTCCCCTGGGCGCGTTTCAAGCGCGCCTTCGCCGCGCTGGTCGACCGTCTGCCTGCGCCGCTGGTCCTGCTGATTTTCCTGGTGCCGCTTTTGATTGTCGAGCCGCTGCTGACCGTCGCCACGGTCGCCATCGCCATGGGCTATGTCGTCAGCGGCGCGATCGCCTGGATCGTATTGAAGCTTCTGGCTGTCAGCCTCATCCCGGCGATCTTCGATTTGACGAAGCACCGGCTGATGACCATGCCGTGGTTCGTCCGGGCCTACGAGCAGGTGATGGCGTTCCATCACTACGCCGACAAGATCGTCGCCCCTTACAGGCAAGCCGCCGCCGCGGTTCTCCGGCAGTGGCGGCGCACGGCGGGGGCCGCGACGCGACGGGTTCCCGGTCTTGCGCACCTGGCGGCGCGCTTCGCAGCCCGCAAGCGGGCGAACGGGCGGACCGCCACGAACGGCCTGGAAGGATAGGGCGCCTCGCCCGCGTCGCCGCGGCCGACGAACTAAAGCAGGTTGCTGAAGAGGTGTACGCAGGTGACCAGGATGTACAGGACGAACACCGCCAGGATCAGGCTTGCCATGCGCGCCGCCCAAGCCTCACGGCGGCTGGCGTCCGTCATGCCTCGTCCAGCCGACGGGCGCTTGTCGTTCGCGCCGTGCGCTTCGCGCAATTGGACCTCCAGGCGGCTTTCGGTCCGTTCCGGGCCGATCATGCGCCCTGTATACAGGTTGTTGCGTATCCGGTCACCCGCCTCGTTCGCCCCAGATGGCCATCCGCGGCCCGCGTTGGCTTGACATCCCGGTCCCGCGGGACGACATTTAACACCGCTCGAGGGGCGCCCTTAAAACGGGGCTGAGACGGCCGGAAGCCGAACCCTTTGAACCTGATCCGGGTCATGCCGGCGAAGGGACGCAGCGGCCTTAGCTCTCCATTTGGCCCGCCTGTTCCCGCCGTCGGCGTCATGCGCGAGGAGACGGCCATGAACGAGATTCCCAAATTCGCCGCGCCGCGAACCGTCACCACCGGGCCGATCGAAGGCTCCCGCAAGGTCTACGCCGCGCCGAAAGGCCGCGAAGACATCCGTATACCGTTCCGCGAGATTGCGCTGTCTGACCCGAACGAGGCGCTCATCCGCGTCTACGATCCGTCCGGCCCCTACACGGAGAACAACCCGGCGATCGACCTCGCCGAGGGCCTGAAGCCGGTGCGCGAGGCCTGGATCGAAGCCCGCGACTTCAGCGCGGCTGAGGCGCGCGCGATCAAGCCGGAGGACAACGGCAACGTTTCGGCGGACCATCTCGCGCCGCTCTGTCCCGCCGGGCGCGCCGTGCGCAAGGGCCGCGCCGGCCAGCTCGTCACCCAGTTCGAATTCGCCCGCGCCGGGATCGTCACCGAAGAGATGATCTATGTCGCCCATCGCGAGAATCTGGCCCGCGAGAGCGCGGTCGAGCGCGCCGCCGAACGCCTCGCCGACGGCGAGAGCTTCGGCGCGGCAATTCCCGAATTCATCACTCCCGAATTCGTGCGCGAGGAAGTGGCGCGGGGCAGGGCGATCATTCCCGCCAACATCAACCACCTCGAACTCGAGCCGATGGCGATCGGCCGCAACTTCCTGGTCAAGGTCAACGCCAACATCGGCAATTCCGCCGTGAGCTCGGGCGTCGCCGAGGAAGTCGAGAAGATGGTGTGGGCGATCCGCTGGGGCGCCGACACGGTGATGGACCTTTCGACGGGCCGCAACATCCACAACATCCGCTCCTGGATCCTGCGCAATGCGCCGGTGCCGATCGGCACCGTGCCGATCTATCAGGCGCTGGAGAAGGTCGGCGGCGATCCGCTCAAGCTCGACTGGGAAGTCTTCAAGGACACGTTGATCGAGCAGGCCGAGCAGGGGGTCGATTATTTCACCATCCACGCCGGCGTGCGCTTGAGCTACGTGCCGCTGACCGCCAAGCGCGTCACCGGCATCGTCTCGCGCGGCGGCTCGATCATGGCGCGCTGGTGCCTCGCGGGCCATCGCGAGAGCTTCCTCTATGAGAAGTTCGACGAGATCTGCGACATCATGCGCAAATATGACGTGTCGTTCTCGCTCGGCGACGGCCTGCGTCCGGGCTCGATCGCCGACGCCAACGACCGGGCGCAATTCGCGGAGCTGGAGACGCTGGGCGAACTGACCAAGGTCGCCTGGGACAAGGGCTGCCAGGTGATGATCGAGGGCCCCGGCCACGTGCCGATGCACAAGATCAAGGTCAATATGGAAAAGCAGCTTCGCGAATGCGGCGAGGCGCCCTTCTATACGCTGGGGCCGCTGACCACTGACATCGCGCCCGGCTACGATCACATCACCTCGGGCATCGGCGCGGCGATGATCGGCTGGTTCGGCACCGCCATGCTCTGCTACGTGACGCCGAAGGAGCATCTGGGCCTGCCTGACCGCGAGGACGTCAAGACCGGCGTCATCACCTATCGCATCGCCGCCCATGCGGCCGATCTCGCGAAAGGACACCCGGCGGCGCAGATCCGCGACGACGCCGTGAGCCAGGCGCGCTTCGACTTCCGCTGGGAGGACCAGTTCAACCTGTCGCTCGATCCCGACACCGCGCGCAAGTTCCACGACGAGACGCTGCCGAAGGACAGCCACAAGGTCGCGCATTTCTGCTCGATGTGCGGGCCGAAATTCTGCTCGATGCAAATCACCCAGGACCTGCGCAAGGAAGCCGAGGCGATGGCCGGCATGGCGGAGAAGTCGAAGGAGTTCCTCGACAGGGGCGGGGCGCTCTACGTCGACGCGGCGGAGTAACGCCTCCATGCGCGCGACTGTCGTCGGCGCTGGCGTCGTCGGGCTGACGACCGCGCTTGCGCTCGCCGAGCGCGGCGCTGAGGTCACGCTCGTCGAGCGTTCGCCTGAGCTTGGCGGCAACGCCTCGTGGCTGGCGGGGGGCATGCTCGCGCCATTCTGCGAGGGCGAAAGCGCGCCGGCCTCCGTCGTGCGATTGGGGCAAGGCGCGATCGATTGGTGGGCCGCGCGCGTTCCGGGCGTCAGGCGCGAGGGCACGCTGGTCATCGCGCCGCCGCGCGACGCGAGCGAGATCGACCGGTTCGCGGCGCGCACGCAGTCGCATGAGCGCGTGGACGAAGCGCGGATCGCAGAGCTCGAACCGGACCTTGCCGGCCGATTCCGGCGCGGCTTGTTCTTCGCGGGCGAAGGCCATCTTGACCCGCGCGCCGCGCTGCGCGCACTGCTCGAGGCTTTGCGCGCACGCGGCGCCGAAATCAGTTTCGGCGAAGACGGCGCGACGCGTGACTGCGGCGACGGCGTCGTCGTCGACTGCCGCGGCTGGGCGGCGCGAGCCGACCTCATCGAATTGCGCGGCGTGCGTGGCGAAATGGTGCGCGTTCGCTCGCGCGAGGTGACGCTCGCCCGCGCCGTGCGTTTTCTGCATCCGCGCATGCCCCTCTACATTGTCCCGCGCGCGAACAGCGAATTCATGATCGGCGCGACGATGATCGAAAGCGCGGAGCGCGGCGCGGTCTCCGTGCGATCGGCGCTGGAACTGCTCGGCGCGGCTTATGCTCTGCATCCGGCGTTCGGCGAGGCCGAGATCCTCGAGATGAGCGCCGACGTGCGCCCCGCCTTTCCGGACAACGAGCCGCGCGTCATCGAGCGCCACGGGCGCATCTTCGTCAACGGCATGTACCGGCATGGCTACCTGCTGTCGCCGGCGCTCGCTGAGCGGGCGGCCGGGATGGCGTTTGCGCGCGCCGCCGCGCGCCGCCTGATCGAGGCGTGAAGCGATGAAGCTCGTCGTCAACGGGGAAGAGCAGGAGATCGAGGCCGTCACGCTCGCGACCGCTCTCGCCGCGCTCGAGCTCAAGGACGCGACCGTCGCGACCGCGCTCAACGGCGAATTCGTGCCCGCGCGGGCGCGGGAGGCCACACCACTGAGGGACGGCGACCGGATCGAGATCGTCGCGCCGCGGCAGGGCGGCTGAGATGGGCGCGGACGCGGATCATCGCCGAATGACGCCCGCCGGCGACTTCACCCTCTACGGCGCGACCTTCCGCTCGCGCCTCATGCTCGGCACGTCGCAATATCCCTCGCCTGCGATTCTTGCAGACGCCGTGCGCGCGAGCGGGGCCGAGATCGTCACCGTGTCGCTCCGGCGCGAGTCGGCGCGGCTGAAGGAGGGCCAGGATTTCTGGCGCCTGATCCGCGACATCGGCGCCCGCGTGCTGCCGAACACCGCCGGCTGCCACAGCGTGAAGGAAGCGGTCACGACGGCCCAGATGGCGCGCGAAGTGTTCGGCGCGCCCTGGGTCAAGCTCGAGGTGATCGGCGAAGCCGACACGCTTCAGCCGGACGTGTTCGGCCTCGTCGAGGCGGCGCGGATTCTTTCGCGCCGACGGTTTCGAGGTCTTCCCGTATACGACCGAGGATCTCGTCGTCGCCGAGCGGCTGATCGAAGCGGGATGCAGGGTGCTGATGCCGTGGGGCGCGCCGATCGGCTCGGGGAAGGGGCTCAACAACACATTCGGCCTGCGCGCGCTGCGCGCGCATTTCCCCGACGTTCCGCTGATCGTCGACGCGGGCGTCGGGCTGCCGTCGCACGCAGCGGCCGCGATGGAGCTTGGCTATGACGGAGTGCTGCTCAACACCGCGGTCGCCAAGGCGGGCGATCCGGTCGCGATGGCGCGCGCCTTCGGTCAGGCGATCGAAGCGGGCCGCGCCGCCTTTCTGGCGGGGCCGATGGAGGCGCGCGACATGGCCGCCCCGTCGACCCCGGTCGTGGGGAGAGCGGTGCTGACGTGAGCGGGCGCCTCGATCCGTTCTACCCCGTCGTCGACAGCGCTGACTGGGTGGCGCGTCTGGCCGGCGCCGGCGCCCGGTTCATTCAATTGCGCGTCAAGGATAAGGATGAGACGCAGGTGGCGCGCGAGACGCGCGAGGCGCTGGCGACCTGTGCGACAACAGGTGCGGCGCTGGTCGTCAACGACTACTGGCGCGTCGCGATCGGCGAGGGCGCGCCCTGGGTCCATCTCGGGCAGGGCGATCTGGATCGTGCGGATCTCGGCGCGATCCACAAGGCTGGCCTGAAGCTTGGCGTCAGCACCCATGACGAATGCGGAACTCGAGCGCGCCCTCTCGCTTGCGCCTGACTATGTGGCGCTCGGGCCGATCTATCCCACCCGTCTCAAAGCCATGGCGTTCGCGCCGCAGGGTCTCGAGCGCATCGGCGAGTGGAAGCGCCGGCATCGGCTCGATCCCGCTGGTCGCGATCGGCGGGCTCGATGTCGAACGGGCGAAGCTGTGCCTCGCCGCCGGCGCGGATATCGTCTCGGTCGTCACCGACATCACGCTCAACGCCGACCCGGAGGGCCGCGCGCGCGAATGGGCGGCGGCGACGCGGCCTTCGTGAATCAGAAACTATCGATCGCCCTGACCATCGCCGGCTCGGATTCGGGCGGCGGCGCGGGCATCCAGGCCGATCTTAGGACCTTCGCCGCGCTCGGCGTCTACGGCGCGAGCGTGGTGACCGCGCTTACCGCCCAGAACACGCGCGGCGTGGGAGCTATCCATTGTCCGCCACCGGAAGCTGTCGGCGCGCAGATCGACGCGGTGCTCGAGGACTTCGCTGTTGCGGCGATGAAGATCGGCATGCTGGGCGGCGCGGAGACCGTCCGCATCGTGGCGGAGCGACTCCGGTCTCCGGATGACCCGTCGAAAGGCGACCGTCCTTCCGGACGCCCTATCGTCGGCCACCTTCGCGGGAGGGGAGAAGGGAGGCGAGCCTTCATCATCTATGATCCGGTCATGATCGCTTCCTCCGGCGATTCGCTGAGCGGTCCGGGTTTCGTCGAGGCGATCAAGTCGAGCCTGCTTCCGCTTGTCGACTGTCTGACACCCAACCTCGCCGAGGCGGCGGCGCTGCTCGGCGAGCCAATTGCGCTGAGCGAAGCGGACATGACGCGGCAGGGCGCGGCGCTCGTGAAGCTTGGCCCGCGCGCTGTTCTGATGAAGGGCGGCCATCTCGAGGGCAGGGAGGCGATCGACCTTCTGGTGACAGGGGACGCCGTTCGCCGTTTCGCGGCGCCGAGGCTTTCCTCCAAGGGCCTGCACGGGACCGGATGCACGCTGTCGAGCGCCATGGCAGCCAAGGTCGTTCTCGGGGCGTCCTTGCCGGAGGCCGTTGCGGCGGCGAAGGCGTTCGTCCGCCAGGCGATCGAGCGAGGCCGCGATATCACGCTAGGCTCAGGGGCCAGCCCGCTGATCCAGACCGAACTGTGTGGCGAGCTCGCTTGTGCAATGGGCGAAGATCCAAATCGCCGCACGAGGCGCAGGGCCGGATCGTCTTTGACCTCGCTGCTGGGACACCGACGAAGCCTGGCAGAAGCGAGAATCTTTCGTCGCCGCGATGTTCTCCGGTCCGCGCCGGCGTTCGACAAGAGGCGGTCCCTGTTGCGCTGGTCAAACTGGCCGTCTTCGACTTCGAGCTGGAGGATTTTAGCGGCGGCGGCGGGATCATCCCGGAAAGCGACGATGACAGGGAGCAACTGAGACTGGCGACGGAGACCGCGCGCCGGCTGCTCGCCGAGTCCGGCCGGTACAACCTCGTCGATGTTGGCGGCGCCGACGCAGCCGACGTGAAGGCGCACACGCTGCGCCAATGCAATGGCTGCGAGGCCGCGATCGCCCGCAAACTCGGCGCCGATCAATCCCTGCTGGGGATCGTCAACCGGGTCAGTCGGACGGAATATGGCGTCACATTCCAACTGCGGGAAGCGCAGACGGGCAAGCTCCTTTCCGCCGAGCGGACCGACCTGCGCATGGGCGCGAACTCCTCCTGGAACCGCGGCGCTGCGTGGCTCATCCAGAGCCGGTTGCTGGAGAAACAAGCTCAGCAATAAGCGATCGGCTGCGGCGGCGCCAACGATCCGTGGATAGCGAGGCCAGCGGCGCTGCGGGCGGCCGGCCGATTTGCTAGGCTTGAGCCGATGGACGCCGCGAGCGACAGCCCCCATTCCGACGCCGGCGCGCGCCTCACGCCGATGATGGCGCAGTATTTCGAAATCAAGGGGGCCAATCCTGACTGCCTGCTGTTCTATCGGATGGGGGATTTCTACGAGCTGTTCTTCGACGACGCAGAAGTAGCAAGCCGGGCGCTCGAAATCGTTCTCACCAAGCGCGGCAAGCATGAGGGCGAAGACATCCGCATGTGCGGCGTGCCGATCGAGCGCGCCGACGACTACCTCAACCGGCTGATCGCGCTCGGCCATCGGGTCGCTGTCTGCGAGCAGCTCGAGGACCCGGCGGAGGCGAAAAAGCGAGGCGCAAAGTCGGTCGTCAGGCGCGATGTGGTGCGGCTGGTGACGCCCGGCACGATCACCGAGGAGCGGCTCCTGGAGCCAGGGCGCTCGCGCCTCCTCGTCGCCGTTCAGAAGGTCCGGCAGAGCGAGGGACGCCACGCGTACGGCCTTGCGGCCCTCGATCTGTCGACCGGCGCCTTCACGCTGAGCGAAACGGACGAAGCGGGGCTTGCCGCCGAGATCGCGCGCCTGGAGCCGGGCGAGGTCGTCGCGTCGCAGGCGGTCTGCGACGAGCGGTTGTTTGCGCAGATCGTCGCCGATATGCGCGTTCCCGCGACGCCGCTCGCGCGCGACGGCGGGGACGCGGCGGCGCCGAGCGCCGGGTCTGCGAGTTCTACGGGGTCGAAACCCTCGACGGCTTCGGCGCCTTCACTCCCGCCGAGATCGCCGCCGCGGCGCTTGCGCTCGCCTATGTCAAGCGCACCCAATTCGAGGCCAGGCCCGCCCTCTCGGCCCCGACGCGGCGCGCGCGCGGCGCAAGCCTCGAGATCGATCCCGCGACCCGCGCCAACCTCGAGCTGACGCGAACCCTGAGCGGGGCGCGCGACGGCTCGCTGCTCGCGACGATCGACCTGACCATGACCCCCGCCGGAGCGCGCCTCATCGCGGAGCGGCTGGCGAGTCCGCTGACGGATCCGGAGACCATCAACCGGCGGCTCGATTTGCCTGGGTTTCTCATCGAGGCGGCGCCGATGCGCGACGCCTTGCGCCGGGCGCTCGCGCATGCGCCGGATTTCCTGCGGGCGCTTTCGCGCTTGAGCCTCGATCGCGGCGGCCCGCGCGACCTTGCCGCCATTCGCGACGGACTCGCCGCCGCGGCGACGCTGGCCGGCATTCTCGAGCGGGCGCAGGATCTCCCGTCCGAACTGCTCAGCGCCCATGCGCGGCTCAGCGCCGAGTGCGCCGAACTCCGCCACGATCTCGAGACGACGCTCGCCGAGGATCTCCCGCTCCTCAAGCGCGACGGTGGGTTCGTTCGCGCGGGCGTGATCGCTGCGCTCGACGAAGCGCTGAGTCTGCGCGACCAGAGCCGGCGCGTGATCGCCGAATTGCAGGCGTCTTACGCCGGCGAGGCGGGCGTGAAACAGCTGAAGATCAAGCACAACAATTTCCTTGGCTACTTCATCGAGAACTCCGCAAGCCGCAGGGGAGACGCTCCTCAAGCCCCCGCTGAACGCGACTTTCATCCATCGCCAGACGATGGCCGGCGCGATGCGATTCACCACCAACGCGCTGGCCGATCTCCAGGCGCGCATCGCTTCCGCGGCGGACGGGGCGCTCAAGCTCGAGCTCGAGACGTTCGACCGCCTGCGTCAGGCGTGCCTCGCCGAGGGCGAACGCCTGCGCGGCTTCGGCGCCGCGCTGGCGGAGGTCGACGTCGCCGCCGCGCTTGCCGAGCTCGCGGCGAAGCGAAACTGGACAAGGCCCCAGGTCGACGCCTCGCTCAGCTTCCGCATCGAGGGCGGACGCCATCCGGTGGTCGAGGCGGCGCTGAGGCAGGCCGGCGAGCCGTTCGTCGCCAACGATTGCGACCTTTCGGGGGAAGCCGGCGAGGGCGGGCGCATCGCGATTGTCACCGGCCCCAACATGGCGGGAAAATCGACCTATCTCAGGCAGAACGCGCTGATCGCGCTCATCGCCCAGATGGGCGCCTATGTGCCGGCGGCGCGCGCTCACATCGGCGTCGTCGACCGGCTGTTCTCGCGGGTCGGGGCGGCGGACGATCTCGCGCGCGGTCGCTCGACCTTCATGGTCGAAATGGTCGAGACCGCGGCCATTCTCAATCAGGCGAGCGAGCGCTCGCTGGTGATCCTCGATGAGATCGGGCGCGGCACGGCGACTTTCGACGGGCTCTCGATCGCCTACGCCTGCGTCGAGCATTTGAGCGCCGTCAATCGCTCGCGGGCGCTGTTCGCCACCCATTTCCACGAATTGACGAGCCTCGCCGAGAGGCTGCCCCGGCTCGTCAACCTCACCGTGCGGGTCAGCGAGTTTAAGGGGACGCTGGCGTTTTTACATGAAGTGGTTCCTGGCGCGGCGGACCGCTCCTACGGCATTCAGGTCGCCAAGCTCGCCGGCCTGCCGCCGTCGGTCGTCAAGCGCGCGCGTCAGGCGCTCGCCGGTCTTGAGGCGTCGCGCTCGAGCGGCTCGCTCGAACTCGTTGCCCCTCTTCTCCTATGAGCCGCGCGAGCCGCCTCCAGCGCCTCCGCCCGACGAACTGCGCGATGCGGTCGCCGCGCTCGATCCCGACGCGTTGAGCCCGCGCGAGGCGCTCGACGCCCTCTACAAGCTGAAGCGGCTCGCCGGAGACAAGGCTTAAATGACCGATCCGAAAATCCTCGCAGGCTGCCTCGCTGCGGCCTATCTCTATGTGATTACGCCGGGGCCTGCTTTCCTCGCCCTGTTCACGCTTGCGGCGTCGCGCGGGCGTGTATCCGGCGCCTGGTTCATCGGCGGTCACCTGCTTGGCGACGTGACCTGGGGCGCGCTTGCGGTGGCGGCGATCGTGGGGGCGAACCGCATCGGGCCGACCCTGTTTGAGGCGCTCGGCTTCATTTGCGGGCTTTACCTCGTCTATCTCGGCGCGCGGGCGCTTCTGACCAGGAAGGACGCGCCGCCGCGTGCGATCGGCGCCAAGCGTCCGCTTGCGACCGGCATGGCCTTCGGGCTCACCAATCCGAAGTCCTATCCGGTGGCGCTCGCGATGTTCTCGGCCATCGTCGCCCCTTATATCGGGGCGCTGAAGATGGCCGACGCGCCCCAGATGTTCGTCGCGGCGTTCGCCGGCTTCCTGCTCGCGGACCTGACCTTGATCTTCGCCGCCGGGCTGCCGGCGGTGCGACGGTTCTTTCTCAGCCACGGGGTGGCGGTGACGCGGCTCGTCGGGATCATCTTCATCCTGTTCGGCACCCGCTCGATCGCCGACGCCGCAGGCGGGGCGATACGGCGCACAGCGTGAGCGGCGGGCCGCGAGGCCTGCGGATTCAACCAGCGCGCGAGTTCCGCCCAAGAAAAGGGAATTATATACTTGACTCCCTTTCAAAGGGTTACGCGGGGAGCAAGGATTCTGATATAGGCAAATAGATTGGTTCATTAAATAGATTTCGGAAGTCACCATCCCCGGCGAAACCGTGGGCCCCGTCCTGCCGTATAATCCACTGTTCGCTTGACCCAGGAGGTCTCGACATGTCCGGTTTGCGCATTCCCGGTTGCGCCGCGCCTGCAATTCTGTCGGCGCTCGCGCTTTGCGGCGTCCCTTCAAGTCATGGCGCGCTCGCGGGCTCGGCCCCGGTCTTCCGCGCCATTCGCGTCGACGTCGCGCCGCTGCGGGCCAACGCCGGCGATCCGACTGCGACATGGGTCGCGCAGGATCTGCCTCAAGACCTGGCGCGGGCCTTGTCCGGGCGCATGGCGCCCGGCGGCGCGCCGCTCATCGTCAGGATCGACTATCTCACCCTGGGACCGTCCACCGGCGAGATGCTGCACGCCGGCGCGTCGATCGACAATATCCAGGGCGTTGCGGTGATCGATGGGCGGGAGACCCCGATCCGGGCCACCAGCAGTTACTACACCAACCCGATCGACCAGACGATGATCGAGCGCTCAAACCGCGAGCGGGTCGCGCAACTGACACAAGCGCTGGCCTACTGGATCGGTCACGGCGCGTTCTTCTGAAGGGCGCGCATGCGGGCTTTCCGGGCCGGAACGCTTTCCGCATCTGGCAACGGCCACGACTGGCCCGGAGGGGTGCAAGTCTTAGGTTTGGCGCCCTGCGCAGCCGCTGACCAGACGGTCGGAATCGGCCCCGAGGAGACGTTCATGACGAACAATCGAACGGCGGGAGTCGACGTATTGCGGACGTAGCGGACTGCGGCCTTGGACGCCTCAGTTGGGCGGATAGTGAGCATCCGAACGGTAGGAACGGGCAGGATAGCGGGGGTAACAAGAGCCACGGGGAAGGCTTGGTCTGAGCATGGCTGTCGGAACCCTAAAGCCTTCGTTGGGTACCCTCGCCGATCGAAGCAGCGGAACCGTTCGGCGTTAGAATTCCTCCGCCCATCGAGGTCGTGGGCCACAGCGCCACATGCGCAGTGCGCATCAGCCAACTCCCTTCAGGTTCGCGAAGCCCGTGACGGTTCGCGCACTAAAGACGACCGCACTGACAAGCGCCGCCAACAGCCAGAACGCAACTGGAAGCCCTGCCGATTTTGCGGCGAGGCCGATCGCCGCTGGACCAACCAGGACGCCGGCGTAGCCTGCAGTCGTGATTGCCGCGACCGCTAGGCCGGCTGGCATCGCACGCTGCGCGCCAGCGCCACGGAACAGCACCGGCACGATGTTCGAAGCTCCCAGACCAATCAGCAGAAACCCGCTCATGGCGAGCGAAGCGATCGGCGCGGAAAGCACGAGCGCGAAGCCCGCCATTGTAGCGAGGCCGCCCCAAAACAACACCGCCCGGTCGCCGACGCGCGCCGTGACGAAATCGCCGCTAAGCCGTCCCACTGTCATTGCGATTGCGAACATCGAGTAGCCAAGTCCTCCTCGCGCTTCGCTTACGAGCCCTTTCCCGCTGGCGAGCAAGGCGCTCCAGTCGAGAATCGCGCCTTCGACGAGGAACATCACGAAGGCCAAGGCCGCGAGCAGGAGAACGATCCCGTGTGGCGCGACAATAAGAGGCGTCTTCTCCGAATGCGAGGCGCGCAGCAAACGAGGAGCTGCAAAGTCATCGCGATCGCCATCAGCACGGACGCAAACAAGGTGCTCGCCAGCGGGGCTATTCTCGAAGACAGAAGAAAGGTCATCACGGTCGCGCCTGCGAAACCGCCGACGCTGAAGAGGGCATGGAAGCCGGACATAAGCGGCTGACGCGCGGCGCGCTCGACCTCGACCCCATGAATATTCATCGCGACATCGAGGGAGCCCAGCGCCGCGCCAAACGCGAAGAGTATCAACCCGAGCGACAGCGGCGATCCGGCCACAACGAGCGACGGCAGCAGGACGGCAAGGCCGAAATCCGCCTGCCAAGATGATGGGTCGGCTGCCGTATCTGGCGCTGAGGACACCGGTCAAAAGCATCGCCGCGATAGACCCCGCCCCGAGACAGAGCAGCAGCAGCCCCAATACGCCGTCGTCAACTTGAAGCCGCTCCTTCACGAAGGGAACGAGCGGCGCCCAGGAGGCGACGCCAAACCCCGCCACCAGAAAGGCGAGCCGCGTCCCAAGCCGTGTTTCCGGCCTATCCGCAGTCAGCAAGACTGAAACTCCTGGCGTTGGCGTTCCTGCCTCGACGGTCATGCTGGTCGGTCGGCTCTCAGGACCTCGCAGCCCGCCGCAGCGAATTTGTCGAGCGCGTCCGTATCAGTATCGTGCTCGACAACAAGCACGTCGATGTCCTTCAATTCGGCGACGCGATGCGGCGCCTTCGCGGCGAGTTTCTCGCTGGTAGCGAGGACGAGATGCTTCCTGCTCGCCGCCAATAGCGCGCGTTTGAAAGCGGCGTCGGAGAAATCGTAGGCGCTAAGGCCAGTCGCGAAGGAAACCGCGCAGGCCCCAAGCACCCCAAGATCGATGTTCATCTGCATAAGGCTCAGCGTCGCTGGCACGTCCACGCAGCCGCCGACGCCGTAATTGACCGCGCCGCCGACCATGATGAGGCGCAGATCGGACCGCCGCACGGCGGCGGCGGCGATCTCGATCGAATTCGTCGCGATCGTCAGTTCGAAGTCCTCGGGCAGGCAGGAGACGAGCGCCAAATTGGTGCTGCCGCTGTCGAGGAATACGAACTGTCCCGGCTTTACGACCGAAACCGCCCTGCGAGCGAGGGCCTGTTTGTGGTCCCGAGCTTCTTCCATACGCGCCGCCATCGGCACCGTCGCCTTCGACAGCGGCAGCGCGCCGCCGTAGACACGCCGACATCGACCCTCCGCTGCAAGGGCGCGCAGGTCTCGGCGGATGGCGTCCTCTGAGACCTCGAACTCCAGCGCCAGCGCGACCGCTGCGACGGATTGGCCCTGAGCCAAACGGCCCAGGATGACATCTCGTCGGGCGAGCGGGGATTCGTGCCTCATACGGGCATCTCGCATAAACGAGAACAAACGTGCACCTAAATGTGCATGATCAAGAAGTCAACGGGAATGATGCAATATCAATCTGTCGCCTGATCGCGAATGCTTGCTGCTTTGCGCATCTGCCCGTAGCGCCTCCGTCCGCTTTTGGAGAAATTTCTCCCGTATCGCGGTTCATCGGGAAGGGCAGCGACGTTCGCCAAGCCCTTAGCGAATGTCAGCTATTTGCGCATTCTTGCCATTGCACCGCGATCGCGAAAGATCCGCTATCGCCCCCTCGAGACCTCGCGTGTTCCGGCGCCAGGCGCTTGACTTAAATCGCCAGTCCAGACGGTGAGCCGGATCGCCTCGCGCTGCGAGGATGGCCGAACGGGCAATTTTACAATTCATAGACCATCGCGAACGCCCTAATGAAATCAGTAAATTTCCGTCATAACAGAAGGCCCTATTGGTAATGGCGGGTTCGTACGCTCTGCGGATTGCGGAATCTGGCGCCCGGACGGGCGCGGTTCGCGTTCGGGAGCGGAAGACATGGCCGCCATCAGCTGGAATGGGGTCGACGGCGACTGGAGCCTCGCCGCGGACTGGTCGACGGGCGCGGTCCCGACCTCGGCGGATGACGTCAGCATTTTGGCCCCGGGCTCCTATCTCGTCACAGTCGACAGCGGGGATGTCGCGAATTCGCTGAACTTCGACGCGAGCCAGGCCGCGCTTTTCGAAGGCGCCGGCTCGCTCACGATCTCAGGCGCGCTGACCGTCAATTCCGGCTTCGTGTCGCTCAACGAGGCGAACACGATCGGCGGCGTCAGCGTGGGGGCCGCGACGCTCGCCATTGGCGCGTCCGGCGCGCTGGGAACGGGCGTGGTCGCGGTGAACGGCGGCGAACTCCTCGGGACCGCGAACGCTTCCTTCGCCAACGCGCTCGCTCTGTCGGGAAACGTGACCATCGCCGCGGCGAATGGAACGACGCTGAACGAAAACGCGTCGAGTTATCAACTCGCCGCGAACACGACGCTGAATTTCGGCGGCCCCGGGGAGGGCGGGACCATCATCTGGCACACCGGCGCCGGCAGCGTCGTCCCCGCCCTGGGCGACATCACTATCCAGGCCGGCGCGCTCATCGGAGCGGACAGCCGGCTCGCCTCGATTTTCGGCAACAGCCCGCAAACCACCGTCGCCGCCGGCGCAACCCTCGATCTCGGAGGATATAGCGCGACCATCCACGAGCTTCTGGGCGCGGGCACGGTCACCGACAGCGGCGCGGCCGCAACTCTCACTCTGGGTGCGACGAATTTCTCGGGCGCGATCTCCGGCGCGCTGTCGCTGGTCTTCGACGGCGACGCCTCACTGTCGGGAACCGAGACCATGAGCGGCGGGGCGACGCTCAACGGGCCTGTGACGGTCACGAACACGGGGACGTACGACATCGTCGCCAACGCGAACATCTCCGGCGCGCCCCCCTCCCAGTTCGTCAACAGCGGCCTGTTCGAGAAGACGGGCGGGGGCGGGGTCAGCCACGTCACGACCAAGTTCGTCAATAATGGCGCGCTCGACGTGCTTTCCGGCGCCATCGTGTTCATGGGCGGCTTCACCAACAATGGCGTGATCCACGGCATTGTCAGGCAGAGCGGCGAGATCACCTCCGTCGGCGCGTCCGTCTCCTCCGACTTCACCGGCGCCGGCCTCTCCGACATCCTGTGGCAGAACTCGAGCGGCCAAGCCGCGATCTGGGAAATGAACGGCGGCAAGATCGCGGGCGGCGGAACGGTCGGGCCCGATCCCGGGCCGAGCTGGAAGGCGATCGGAACAGGAGATTTCACCGGCGCCGGCCTGTCCGACATCCTGTTCCAGAACGCGAACGGTCAGGCCGCGATCTGGGAGATGAACGGAACCCGCGTGGTCGGCGGCGGGGCGATCGGCGCCAATCCCGGGCCAAGCTGGAAGGCGGTCGGATCGGGGGATTTCACCGGCAATGGCCTGTCCGACATCCTGTTGCAGAACACGAGCGGGCAGGTCGCGGTCTGGGAGATGAACGGGACCAGTATCGTCGGCGGCGGAGTGGTCGCCTCCAATCCCGGGCCGAGCTGGAAGGCGATCGGAACCGGCGACTTCAACGGCGACGGCCATTCCGACATCCTGTGGCAGAACGCGAGCACCGGCCAGGTCGCGATCTGGGAGATGAACGGGTCGAACGTGATCGGCGGCGGGACGGTGAGCTCCGTTCCAGGGCCAAGCTGGCACGCCATCGGAACCGGCGACTTCAACGGCGACGGCCTTTCCGACATCCTCTTCCAGAACCAGGGCACAGGCCAGGTCGCGATCTGGGAAATGAACGGGTCGAACGTGATCGGTGGCGGAACCATCAGCTCCAATCCGGGGCCAAGTTGGCGCGCGATCGGAACCGGCGACTTCAACGGCGACGGCCATTCCGACATCCTGTGGCAGAGCCCGAGCGGCCAAGCCGCGATCTGGGAAATGAACGGGACCAACATCATCGGCGGCGGAACCGTGAGCGCCAATCCCGGGCCGAGCTGGCACGTGATCAAGCCGTCATGACGCGCCGCGGCTGAGGACCGGCCGGGCGGGGGAGGCTGAAAGCGCCGGCGGCCGAGCGGACAGGGAATACGGAATTGGACCGCAAGGAGCGGAGTTCGGCCGCGCGCGGATTGGAATAGGGCAGAGGGAGACAAAACCCGGAGCTGCTCTTATGTCCATAGCCATGACCGAAATGCGTGAGCCCAACGCCCCGAAAGCGCCCGCACGCGACGAACAGGGCTGGTGGGAGGCGGTGCGCCGCCGCGACCCGGCCTTCGACGGCAAGATCGTCTTTGCCGTCCGGACCACCGGGGTCTATTGCCGTCCGAGCTGCGCCTCGCGGCCGGCGAAGCGGGAAAATGTCGTTTTCTTTTCGACCCCGGCGGAGGCGGAGAAGGCGGGCTATCGTGCCTGCAAGCGCTGCCGCCCCGACAAGACCGACGCGCCCGATCCGCAAATCGAGGCGGTGAGGCGGGCGTGCGAGCGGATCGATGAGGCCGAGGAGGCGCCCAAGCTCGCCGAACTCGCGGCGAACGTGGGCTTGAGCCCGCACCATTTCCACCGCGTGTTCAAGGCGGCGACGGGCGTGACCCCGAAGGCCTACGCAGCCGAGAAAAGGGCGCGCCGCGCGGCGGAGAAGTTGGGCGCCGCCGGGACGGTCACCGAAGCGATCTATGACGCGGGCTTCAGCTCTTCGAGCCGCTTCTACGAGACGGCGGCGGCGCGGCTCGGCATGACCCCGGGCGCGGTCCGGCGCGGCGGGGCTGGCCAGGTCATCCGCTTCGCGGTCGGCGAGGCCTCGCTGGGCGCGGTGCTGGTCGCCGCCACGGACAAGGGCGTGTGCGCGATCATGCTTGGCGACGATCCCGATCGCCTGGTGCGCGAATTGCAGGACCGCTTTCCGCGCGCGGAATTGGCCGGCGGCGAGCCTGAGTTCGAGCGCATGGTCGCGCGCGTGGTCGGCATGGTGGAGGCGCCGGGACAGCGGGTCGACCTTCCCCTCGATATCCGCGGCACCGCCTTCCAGCAGCGGGTCTGGGCGGCGCTCAGCGCCATTCCGTCCGGCAAGACGGCGACCTACAGGGAGATCGCGCGGGCGATCGGCCAGCCCAAAGCGGTGCGCGCGGTCGCGCAGGCCTGCGGCGCCAATCCGCTCGCAGTCGCGATCCCCTGTCATCGGGTGGTGCGCACCGACGGCGACCTCTCCGGCTATCGCTGGGGAGTCGAGCGCAAGCGCGCGCTGATCGCGCGGGAGGCGGCGTGATGGCGGCCCTCGCCGGGCCCCTCGCCGCCTCCGCTCGCGAGGCGGCGATTCCGCTGGACGCGCTCGACTGGCCCGGCATCGAGCGCGATCTCGACGCCTATGGCGCCGCGGTCGCGCCGAAGCTGATCTCGCGCGAGACGTGCCGCGAGCTTTCCGCGCTCTACCCGGACGACGCCCGCTTCCGCTCGCGCGTCGTGATGGCGAAACACGGCTTTGGCCGCGGCGAGTACAAGTATTTCGCCGACCCGCTGCCGGAGCCGATCGCAGCGCTTCGCCGCGGTTTCTATGCAAAGCTTGCCCCGATCGCCGACCGGTGGAACGAGGCGATGGGGATTTCCGTCCGCTATCCCGCCGGGCACGAGGCGTTTCGCGCCCGCTGCCATGCGGCCGGCCAGACGCGGCCGACGCCGCTCCTGCTCCGCTATGGTCCGGGTGACTACAATTGCCTGCACCAGGACGTCTACGGCGAGCATCTCTTTCCGCTGCAGCTCGCGATCCTGCTTTCCGAGCCGGGACGCGATTTCAGCGGCGGCGAGTTCGTGCTGACCGAGCAGCGGCCGCGAATGCAGTCGCGCGCCGAGGTGGTGAGTTCTCGCCCAGGGCGACGGGGTGATCTTCGCCGTGCGCGAGCGGCCGGTTCAGGGGACGCGGGGGCGCTATCGCGTCAACCTGCGCCACGGGGTGAGCCGCATCAAGAGCGGCGAACGCTTCACCCTCGGCATCATCTTCCACGACGCGGCGTGACGCTTGGGGCCGCTCGGACCGCACTCGGACCGCCTCGCCCATTGCGCGGGGCGGCGCGAGCGTCTATACCCCGCCGTCCCTCGAGCGCATCGGCTTGGGACGCTTGGAGATGGGCGCTTAGCTCAGCGGTAGAGCACTACCTTGACATGGTAGGGGTCAGAGGTTCAATCCCTCTAGCGCCCACCATCTCCCCCGCCTCATTTTTGTGCCGGTTTTCAGCGACAGCGGCGCTTTCGTCGCGAGCCTTGCTCCGACTGAACTGAAAGGACTGCCCTTGCGGACGACGGCGTTCACCGGCACGAAGCGATCGAAAGCGGGCCTCGCGCTCCTGAGCCTGGGCGCCGGCCTCATATGGGCGATTTCGCATGGGCTGGCCGCTGAGCCGGACGCGCAGGGCGTCGTCAGGGGCAAACACGGCGATTGGACGACCCGGTGCGAAACGCCGCCCGGCGCCGCCCACGAGCAATGCGCGATCGTGCTCAGCGTCGTCGACCAGGAGCGGCCGAATTTGGTCCTGGTGGTGATCGTGCTCAACACCGCCGACCGCAAGGCGCGCCTCATGCGCGTGATCGCGCCGCTCGGGGTGCTGCTTCCCCCCGGCATCAGCTTGCGGATCGACAACGCGGATGCGGGGCGCTTGAGCTTCCTGCAATGCGTGCCCAACGGCTGCATCGCCCAGCTCGCCATGGACGAAAGCCTGCTCGACAAGCTGAAGGCCGGAAAGACGGCGACGCTGGGCGTCTTCCAGACGCCCGAGCAGGGCGTCGGCGTCCAGGCCCCGCTCGCCGGCTTCAAGGAAGCCTACGAGCAATTGCCTTGACGCCGAGAGCGGGGTAAGCAGCGCGCAGCCCTCCCAACCGAACAATAGTCGAAGTCAGCCCGCAATGATGGTTCGCGCAACCCTCCTTCGCATCGCGCTCCTTTCGACCGCGCTCGCCGCTCTTGCCGGCTGCGGCACGGTCAGCTCGGTCGGCGACTCGGTCGGCGGCTTTTTCTCGCATCAGAATCCGAACGTCCAGAGCCTTAACCAGGGAGTGAACCCGCGGCAGGTGGCAGGCAAACTTCCGCGCAATGCGAGCGAGAAGATGAAGGTTCTGCCGGTCGCCTCGCAGGACATCAATTGCCCCGAGGTGGACATCGCCGACGGCGGCGCGGCGCTTCGGGTCGGGGGTCCGGACAACCCTTCGGTGCGCTACCAGTTCAATATCGGCGACACCGCGCGCGAATGCGATCCGGCCGGTCCGGGACAGGCGGCGCTCAAGATTGGCGTGGCGGGCGAGGTGGTGATCGGGCCGGCGGGATCGGCCGGGACGTTCAGCGCGCCGTTGAAGATCACGGTGAACAGGCAGGGCGACGACAAGCCGGTCTTCTCGCAGACCTACCGGGTCGAGGCGACGACGGACGGGGTCTCGGCCGGCCAGTTTCGCATCGTGACCGATCCGATCAGCCTGCCGATGCCGACCCTCCAGCTCGCGGACGTCTACTCGATCACCGTCGGCTTCGAGGGCGGGACCGCGGCGCGAACGGGGCACACAACCAGGAAGAAGAGGAGGACGGCGGGCTAGGCGCGCGATCGTCTCCGCACAAGCTTTACGCACGCCAATGATTTTAGGGGCTTATCACCTCCTATGAGCAGCTTTTTCCGCTTTGCGATCTCTCTTGGCGGGAGTTCGGATCGGGACTCGCCGTCGGAAGCCGAAGCTCCGGCGCGTTCCGAAGGCCTCGCTGGACGGTCCCGCGCGTTGACAATCGCCAAGCCCTCGGGCTAGCTCGCGCGCGTCAGTCGAAGACACTTCGCGGAAGAGTCCGGCGCCTGAAACACGCCGGCGCCGAAGGCGCAACCGCCCCGGAAACGCTCAGGCATTAGGGACCGCTGAAGTGATGACGCTCTGGAAAGCGGCGGACGCCCTCTGAAGGCGTTCGCCCACCGACGGGGGTAACCGCTCTAGCGAGCGGGAAATCTCTCAGGTCATGGGACAGAGGGGGCGTAACGCGAGGACGCCGCAGCGATGCGGCTCAGCGCGGCGGCGCCTTCTGTTCACGATTGGCTTGAGCCCATGCCTGACGAACCGATCCTCAAGACGCCGCTCCACGCTTTGCATGTCGAACTTGGCGCGCGCATGGGCCCCTTCGCGGGCTACGACATGCCGATCCAGTATCCCGCGGGAATCCTCGCCGAGCACCTCCACACGCGCAAGGCTGCCGGGCTGTTCGACGTTTCGCATATGGGCCAGGCGCTGATCGAAGGCGCAGATCACGCGGCGGCCGCGAGATTCCTCGAATCGCTCTGCCCCGCCGATTTTCTGGGCCTCGCGCCGGGGCGCCAGCGTTACACCCAACTGCTCAACGACGAGGGCGGCATCGTCGACGATCTCATGGTCACCCGCCCGCCGGGCGCGGACGGGGCGCTCGAGACTGGTGGTCAACGCCGCGCGGAAGGCGGTCGACTTCGCGCTGATCAGCCGCGCCGGCGCCCGCCGGAATCCGGCTGACGCCGCTTCCCCAAGCCGCGCTGATCGCGCTTCAGGGCCCGCTCGCGGCGCCGACGCTCAGGCGCCTCGCTCCGGGAGAGGGGCTCGACACCATGGCCTTCATGACCGCGCGGCCCGCGAGAATCGGGGACGTCGAGACATTCGTCTCGCGGTCAGGCTATACCGGCGAGGACGGGTATGAAATCTCGCTTGATTCGGCGCGGGCGGAACGCTTCGCCCGCCTTCTCCTGAGCGAGCCCGATGTCGCTCCGATCGGGCTGGGCGCCCGCGATTCGCTCAGAACTCGAGGCTGGTCTCTGCCTCTACGGGCACGAACTCGACGAGACGGTGGACCCGGTCGAGGCCGGCCTCGTCTGGTCGATCCAGAAGCGCCGCCGCATCGAGGGCGGCTTTCCGGGGGCGAAGCGGATTCAGGAGGCGCTCACGAACGGGCCGGGGCGGCTCAGGGTCGGCGTCCGTCCGGACGGGCGCGCGCCGGCGCGCGAGGGGACGGAGATCGTCTCGGGCGACGGCGCCAGGATCGGAACCGTGACTTCGGGCGGGTTCGGGCCAAGCGTCGGCGGGCCGATCGCGATGGGCTTTGTCGAGAGCGCCCACGCGGCGGTTGGGACACCGGTCGATCTCATCGTGCGCGGCAAGCCGCTCGCGGCGCGGATCGCCGCGCTGCCCTTTCATCGTCACGCCTACTACCGCGGTTGAGCTTAAGGAGACGCATGATGCCGGAGATCCGTTACACCAAGGACCACGAATACGTGCGCGTCGAAGGCGCCGAGGGCGTCGTGGGCATCAGCGAGCACGCGCAAGGGCAGCTCGGCGACGTCGTGTTCGCCGAGACGCCCCCAGTCGGGAAAGCGCTGAAGCAGGGCGACGCCGCCGCGGTGGTTGAAAGCGTGAAGGCGGCGAGCGACGTGTTCGCGCCGGTCTCGGGCGAGGTTGTGGCGGTCAATTCCGAGGTCGAGGCGACGCCCGGCCTCATCAACGAGGACGCCCTCGGGCGAGGCTGGCTCTTTCGCCTGAAGCTTGCCGACCCGGGCGAGCTCGCCGGCCTCATGGATGAGCAGGCCTACGCCGGATACCTCAAGACTCTGGACTGATCGTCATGCGCTATCTGCCGCTCGATGGACATGAACGCGAGGCCATGCTGACCCGCATCGGCGTCGCGGACATCGGCGCGCTGTTCGCCGACATTCCCCCCGACAAGCGGATCGACGGGCTTCTCGACATGGCCCTCGCCAAGAGCGAGATGGCGGTCGAGCGGGCGATGAGCGCGATCGCGGGCCGCAGCGTCGCGGCGGGGTCGGTTCCGTTCTTTCTGGGCGCCGGCGCCTATCGGCGCCATATCCCGGCGACCGTCGATCATCTCATCCAGCGCTCCGAGTTTCTCACCAGCTACACGCCCTATCAGCCGGAGATCGCGCAAGGGACGCTGCAGGTCTTGTTCGAGTTCCAGACCCAGGTCGCGGCGTTGACGGGAATGGAGGTGGCCAACGCCTCGATGTACGACGGCTCGACCGCGTGCGGGGAGGCGATGCTGATGGCCCATCGCCTTACGCAGCGCAGCCGGGCGGTGATTTCCGGCGGCCTCCATCCGCAATATGCCGACGTCTGCGCGACGCTCGCGCGTATGGCGGGCGACTGGATCGTGCGCCTGGCCCCCGATCTCAACGCGAGCGAGGACATCGCCGCTTCGATCGACGGCGAGACGAGCTGCGTCATTGTGCAGGCGCCAGATTTCTTCGGCAATCTGCGGGATCTGAAGCCCATCGCCGAGGCGGCGCACGCGCATGGCGCGCTCGTGATCGCCGTGTTCACCGATCCGGTCGCGCTCGGGCTTCTGCGCTCTCCTGGCGAAATGAACGCCGACATCGCGGTCGGCGAGGGGCAGGGGCTCGGGAATGCGCTCAATTTTGGCGGCCCCTATGTCGGCCTGTTCGCGACCCGGGCGAAGAACGTGCGCCAGATGCCGGGGCGCCTCGCGGGCGAGACTGTGGACGCGGGGGGGCGGCGCAGCTTCGTGCTTACCCTCTCGACCCGCGAGCAGCACATCCGCCGCGAGAAGGCGACGAGCAACATCTGCACCAACTCCGGCTTGTGCGCGCTCGCCTTCTCGATCCACCTGACCCTGCTGGGCGCCGTGGGGCTCAAGCGCCTGGCCAAAGTCAATCACGCCAATGCGGTTCAGCTCGCCGAGCGGCTTTCCGCGATTCCAGGAGCCGAGGTGGTCAATACGCATTTCTTCAACGAGTTCGTCATCCGCACGCCCCGGCCGGCCGCTTCGCTGATCGAGGATCTGGCCAGGCGAGGGGTGATCGGCGGGCTGCCGGTCTCGCGGCTCCTGCCCGAAGCGGGGCTTGACGATTGCATCGTCGTCGCCAGCACCGAGACGAACAGCGACGGCGACCGCGCGGCTTACGCCGACGCGCTTGCCGATTGTCTTGCGATGAAGCCGAAGAGGGAGCCTGGCCTATGAACGTACAAGGCCGCCCGACCCGTCCCGAAGCGGCCGCCGCGCCGGCGGGCGGGACCTTCACCGGGAACCGCGCGCTCGACATGGAGGAGGCGCTAATCTTCGAGGCTGGGCGCTTCGATGCGACCGGCGTCGACATCGAGGAGCCGGCGCCGTTCGAGTCGAAACTTGGTCCACATGCGAGGGAGCATGCGCTGGAATTGCCCGGCCTCACGGAGCCCGAGGCGATCCGCCATTACGTGCGCCTTTCGCGCGACAATTATTCGATCGACGCCGGCATCTATCCGCTTGGCTCGTGCACGATGAAGCACAATCCCCGCCTCAACGAAAAGATGGCGCGTCTGCCCGGCTTCGCCGACGTCCATCCGCTCCAGCCTGTCTCGACGGCGCAAGGGGCTCTGGAAATCATCGAGGCTTTGTCCCGCGCGCTTGTGACGATGACCGGCATGGAGGCGATCGCGATGTCGCCCAAGGCCGGCGCGCATGGCGAACTCTGCGGCATGATGACGATCAAGGCGGCGATCGAGGCGCGAGGGGAGGGCGAGGCGCGGCGGGTCGTGCTGGTTCCGGATTCCGCCCACGGCACCAATCCGGCGACCGCGGCGCTGATCGGCTATTCCGTGCGTTCGATACCGGCGGGCGAGGACGGGATCGTCAGCGCCGAGGCGGTTCGGGCGGCGCTCGCGCCCGATGTCGCGGCGATCATGCTGACCAATCCCAATACCTGCGGCCTGTTCGAGCGCGAGATCGCCGGCATCGCCGAGGCGGTGCATGAGGCGGGCGCCTATTTCTACTGCGACGGCGCAAACTTCAACGCCATCGTCGGCAAGACCCGTCCTGGCGATCTCGGCGTCGACGCCATGCATATCAACCTGCACAAGACCTTCTCCACCCCCCACGGCGGCGGCGGGCCCGGCGCCGGGCCGGTCGCGCTGTCGGCGCGGCTTGCGCCTTATGCGCCGGTTCCGTTCGTCAAGCGCGAAGGCGGCGCGCTGCGGCTGGTCGAGCACGCGCAGGGCCGCGAATCGTTCGGGCGGATCACCGCCTTCCACGGGCAGATGGGGATGTTCGTTCGCGCGCTCAGCTTCATTCTGTCGCATGGCGCTGACGGGCTGAGGCAGGCCTCGGAAGACGCGGTCCTGTCGGCCAATTACATCCGCGCCTCTCTCAACGACGTGATGAGCGCGCCCTTCGGCGACCGCGCTTGCATGCACGAGGTCTTGTTCGACGACCGCTGGCTCAAGGACACAGGGCTCACCACGCTCGACTTCGCCAAGGCGATGATCGACGAGGGCTATCATCCGATGACGGTCTACTTCCCGCTCATCGTGCATGGGGCGATGCTGATCGAGCCGACCGAGTCCGAATCCAAGGCGAGCCTGGACCTGTTCATCATGACCCTGCGCGATCTCGCTTTGGCTGCGAAGGCGGGGAAAAGCGAGCGGTTCCAGCCGGCGCCCGTCCACGCGCCGCGACGGCGCCTCGACGAAACGCGCGCCGCCCGGCAGCCGGTTCTGCGCTGGACGAAGCCCGCGCCCGCCTGACTCGGCGCCGGATGCGGCGCTCCCTTCCCGCTGACGGCGATATGGGGCTAGACTGACGGCGGCCGATCCAGGCCCGCTCGCGCCAGAGGACTGAGCCGTCATGTCATCCGGTCTGATCCGTTTCGTGGTTGTGGGCTGTCTCGGCCTTGCGGGCGTTCTCGCGTCTCAAGCAAGCTTCGCTCAGGAGGCCAAGCCCACAACTCCGGCGCCCGCGGCTCAAGCGCCAGCGGCGCCGTCGCCAGCGCCCGCCGCTCCCGAGGCTCAGAAGCCCGCTGCTCCCGAGGCTCAGAAGCCCGCCGGGCAGGCTGAGCCTCCGGGGAGCGAAGCTTCGACGGGCGAGACCCTCGATCTTCCGGCGCGGCCGTTCGTCTACGTCGAAGGCAAGGCGGACAAGGACGAAATCTATAGCGCCATTCTTGCTTCGCTCGCCGTCGTCAAACGTGAGATGGACAAGGCGGATCTCAAGCCGGCCGGCCGGCCGCTCGCCGTTTTCATCAGCTCCGACGACACCGGCTTCACCTATCACGCTGGCTATCCATTGGCCGGCCCCCCAGAGGGCAAATCGAGCCTCAGCGACGCGGTCAAGATCGGGCAGACGCCTGGCGGCAAGGCGATGCGGTTCGAGCATGACGGCGCATACGGCGACATCGACGCCACCTATGACGCGATCACCGCCTATCTCGACGACAAGGGAATCGAGGCGCAGGACTCGTTTATCGAGGAATATCTGAACGACGTGAAGGATCCGGACGATCCGACGCTGCAAGTCAACATCTATGTGTTGCTGAAATGAACGCATTCAACTCTTTTGCCGTTGCGGCCATTCAATAGCAGGGATCGGTAGGGGGCGGCATGGCGCCAGTCTGCTTTGTCGTTATGGGATTCGGCAAGAAGGTCGACCTGGCGACGGGCCGCCAACTCGATCTCGACAAGAGCTACAAGAGCATCATCAAGCCGGCGGTCGAGGCGGCAAATTACCAGTGCCTCCGCGCCGACGAACTCCAAGAAACCGGAATGATCGATGTTCCGATGTACAAGTGGCTGTACGAGGCGGAGCTTGTTATCGCCGACCTGTCAACGACCAACCCCAACGCGATCTTCGAACTCGGCGTCCGCCACGCGCTGAAGCCGCGCGCCACGATCATCATCGCGGAAAGCAAGTTCGTTATTCCCTTCGACGCGACCCACATCGCCGTCCGCCGCTACGACCATCTCGGGACCAGCATCGACTATGACGAGGCGATCCGGATGCAGGGCGTGCTGAAGGAACTCATCGCCGCGATGCAGGGGAACGAGGATCCGGACAGCCCCGTCTATACGATTTTGTCGCGCCTCCACGCGCCGACAATGATCGAAGTCGCGGCGCCCACGGCGGCGGCCTTCGCCGCTAGGGCGGCGATCGTCGCCGGCGCCATCCCGGACGAGACGCTCTCGGGCGCCGAGAGCTACGCGAGCAAGGTGCAAACCGCGCGTGAGGCGATCAACGAGGGCGCGTTCGCCTTCGCCAGGAAGCTGCTTTTGGCGATCTACAAGGATCAGACGGCGCCTGGGGCGGACGGGAAGCCGAAGCCCGCACGCCCCTTCGTGGTCCAGCAGCTGGCCCTTGCGACCTACAAGGCGGGCGAGGCCGAGGCGAAGACGGGCGGTCCGGACAAGGCCTTGGCTGGCTATGCCGAAGCGGAAAGCCTTCTTGGCCAGCTCGACGTCGAGACGACGACCGATCCCGAGACGCTCGGTCTGTGGAGCGCGATCCACAAACGGAGGGCCGAAACGCCGGGCCGGACCGTGGAGGAGCAGAAGGCGGACGTCGACAAGGCGGTCGGCGCCGCGGAACGCGGATTCGTCATCAAGCGCGACACCTACAATGGAACGAATCTCGCCTACCTCCTCAATTTCCGCGCGTCGCTGTCGTCCGGCGACGACCGGATCGCCGACAATGTTCTGGCGGACCGCATTCGGAAGAAGGTCGTTAGGATCGTCGACGAACGACTGGCGACCCTGGGGTCGCAGAAGGTCGATCCCGCGGAGGCGCGGCCGCTCGACGAGGAGCGCTACTGGATGGCCGCGACAAAAGCGGAATCGCTGATCGCCCTCGGCGACCCTTCTGGCCCTGGACTCATGGAGGCCGCGCTGGCCAGCGCGCCCGCGGGGTGGATGGCGGACACGACGCGAAACCAGGTTGACAAGCTCCAGGCGCTGCTGGCCAAGGCGCGGGCTTGAGACGGCGAACGCCGCTACTGCGCCGCTTCGGCCTCTGCTGTGAGCGCCGCCGCGCCGGTCTCGAATTGGAGCCGCGCGAGGCGCGCATAAAGGCCGTTCGCAGCCATCAGCGATGCGTGCGTGCCTTCCTCGACCAATTGGCCGGCCTCGATGACGAGGATGCGATGCGCATTGACGATCGTCGCGAGCCTGTGAGCGATGACCAGGGTCGAGCGGCCCTTCATGAGGGCCTCGAGCGCGTCCTGGACCAGGGTTTCGCTCTCGGCGTCGAGCGCGGACGTCGCCTCGTCCAAGGAGCAAGACCGGCGCATCCTTGAGGAGGGCGCGGGCGATGGCGATGCGCTGGCGCTCGCCTCCCGAGAGCGTGACGCCGCGCTCGCCCAAGACCGTGTCATAGCCTTGCGGCAGGGCGGCGATGAAGCCGTCCGCGGCGGCTTGTTTCGCCGCGGCGACGACGGCCTCACGGGTCGCGCCCGGGGAGCCGTAGGCGATGTTGTCGGCGACCGAAGCGCCGAAGATGAAGGCGTCCTGCGGCACGAGCGCGATCTCGGCGCGCAAGCTTGCGGGGTCGAGCCGCGAGATGTCGACTCCGTCGAGCATGACGAGGCCGCTCGCCGGATCGTAGAACCTGAGCGCGATCTGGAACAGGGTCGACTTGCCGGCTCCCGATGGGCCAACGATGGCGACGACTTCGCCGGGCGCGACGCGGAAGCTTACATTGCTGAGGACCGCGCCGCCGTCACGGCCCGAATAAGCGAACGAGACATTGCGGAACGCGAGGTCGCCGCGGACAGGCTTCGCAAGCTCGACCGGCTCGGCAGGAGCGACGATGCGTGGCTTGACGCTCATGATCTCGCCAATGCGCCCGGCCGCCCCGGCCGCCTGCGAAACCTCGTTCCAGACTTCCGACAATTGCCCGAGCGCGCCTGCGCCGAACACGGCGAACAGAACGAACTGCGACAGCGTGCCCGCGGTCATCCGGTGGGCGATCACCTCCTGCGCGCCGAGCCAGAGCACGACGACGACGCTGCCGAAAGCGAGAAACAGGGCGGCCGCGGTCACCATCGCGCGCGCCTCCGCCATCGCCCGGGCCGCCTCATAGGCGCCGTAGGCGGCGTCGCGATAGCGGCTCGCGGTGAAACGCTCGGCCAGAAACGACTGCATGACTCGCACCGCCGTGAGGCTCTCGGCAGCGAAGGCGGTCGCATCCGCGAGCCTGTCCTGGGCGCGGCGGGAGCGCACCCGCACCGCGCGGCCCGCCGCATAGAGCGGCAGCACGATCACGGGTATGGCGGCGAGCACGAAGGCCGAAAGCCTGGGGCTGGTCGCCACCATCATCGCGGTCGCGCCGACGAACAAAAAAAGATTGCGCAAAGCCTGCGACGCCGAGGCGCCGAAGGTCGCCTTGAGCTGGGTCGTGTCGGCGGAAAGACGAGACGCGATGTCGCCGGTCCTCTCGGCGTCGAAGAAGCTCGGGTCCAGTCGGGTCAGATGGGTGAAGAGATCGGCGCGAAGGTCGGCGACCACCCGCTCGCCCAGCGTCATCACAAGGTAGTATCGCGCGCCCGAAGCGAGCGCGAGCACGGCGACGACGCCGATCATGGCGAGAAAGTAAGCGCGGATGAGGCCGGCGTTGGCGTCCGAGAAGCCAAAGTCGATCATGCGCCGGACCGCGACCGGAACAACGAGTGTCGCGGCCGAGGCCACGGTCAGCGCGATCAGCGCGAGCGCGATCCGCCCGCGATGGGCGAGCGCGTAAGGGGCAAGCGGCTTCAGAGCGCCAAGCGAGACGCGGGATCTCTTCATGCCGGCGTCAGCGGCGGATGACATTGCGCAATCAACTCCTCAAGCGGGCCGGGGGCGTTACGGACCCCTTTTTCGCCCAAATCAAGGCGGGCGAGAACGCTGTGCGGCCAGCGCCGCCATGCCCTCCCTTGCGTTGGCTTGTCCCCGACGCTATAGGGCGCGCGATCGACAAAGCCGCCGGACCCCCGGACGGCTCTTTGCCTGTTTCGCCCGAGACCCCGACGATGAAGCCCGACATTCACCCGAACTACCACATGATCAAGGTCGTCATGACCAATGGCGTCGAATTCACGACCCGCTCGACCTGGGGCGAGGACGGCGCGACGATGCACCTGGACATCGATCCGAACACCCATCCAGCCTGGACCGGCGGGTCGCAGCAACTGCTCGACCGTGGCGGCCGCTTGTCGCGATTCAACACTCGCTTCGGCGGCCTCGGCCTCGGCGGCAAGAAGTAATCCGAATCGAAGGTTTCCAGCCGCGTTCGTTGACGACGGCGGCTCGCCGGACGAACGCTCTCCGGCGTGGTATTGCAGCGCGCCATGAAACGCGTGGCCGTATTCGGGAACGCCGGCGCCGGAAAATCGACCGTGGCCCGGCGTTTGGCCGAGATCACCGGGCTCCCGCTTTGCGTCCTCGACAAAGTGCAATTCAGGGAGGGCGGCGAGCCGGTCCCTTACGAGGAATATCTCGAGCGGCACAGCGATCTTTTGGCGCAGGACGCCTGGATCATCGACGGCTACGGCGACGCCGCCACAACATGGGAACGACTTTCCGCAGCCGACACTTTGATCCACGTCGATCCGATGCTGCCCGTTCTCTACTGGCGAGTGACAAAACGCCTGGTCAAGGGTCTTTTCGCTGATCCAGAGGGCTGGCCAAAGGACAGTCCGCTGTGGAGCAGCACGATGACGAGTTACAGGGTCATACCGCGCTGCCATCAGGACTTGACGCCCAGATACCGGCGCCTCGGCGCCGAAATGGGCGCATCGAAGCGTGTCGCTCACCTGAGATCGGCGCGGGAGGCGGCGGCGTTCCTGGATCGGCTCAGAAAGGAGTTCGGTCGCGGTTAAGGCGCGGCGCCCATCCGCTTCACGCTCCTCGCCTCGCCGCCGCCGTTGGCCGTGATGCGCTTTCGCGCTTCCGCGAGCGGCTCGCTCACCACCTTCATATGCCAGCCGTTGGCGTGCAGCAGCGTCAGCGAATCACGCATGATCCCGACATGGCCCTTCCAGAACACGAGATCGCCGCGCGCGAGCGGCGCCTTAGGGTCGTCGATGGCGAGAGGCTCGCCCAGGGCCGCCTCCATCATGTCGCTGTCGCGTGGCGCGGCGCGGCCGGCCGCGGTCAGCGCGGTCTGGACGAGGCCGGAGCAATCGATCCCCTCCGAGGTCCGGCCGCCCCAGAGATAGGGGGTCTCAAGGAAAAGCTCGGCGACGGAAACGAAGTCCGCCTCGCGCGCGCCCAATTCCGCGAGATGGCGCGACCAGAAATGCAGACCGTCCGCCGTGATCGCGAAATCCCCCTCGCCACCCACGATCGTCAGCCGCACCCCAAGCGAGAGCGCCATCCGCGGGGGCAATTTTATCGAGGGGCCCGGATAGGCGTGCGTGCGCAAAGCCGCGATCCGATGGGTGGGCTCGGATGGCGCGCCGAGCGCCGCGGCCGGCAAGTAGCCGACGTACTGGTCGCGTTCGAGCTGCGCCCACGCCCAGCCGTCGCGCTCATCGTAAACGGCGACGCTCTCGCCGTGGAGCGCCTCGGTCTCGAGCGGCGCGTCGGCTTGCGGAGAGCGTCTGAGCGGCGCGCTCGCGGCGATGATCCGCATCTCGCGGCCCTTCGCATAAGCCGGCGCATCGATGAGGCCGCGCAAATGCTCGGCCGCGAGGTCGGCGCGGGCGGGAGTCGTTCGGCGGTCAAAGAGGGGCATGGGCGGTCGCTGAGGGCTGCGGCGAATTGCAGACTTTAGTCCCGCCATTCGAACCGGAACACCTGGGCCTTGTCGGCGAAACCCTTTAATCGCCTTTCGCCCAGCGCCACGAACCGTGACGCGTCCTCCTCCTGGCAGAGCGCGCGCGCGAATCCGGAAACGATGATGCCGTTGGCTTCGGCCTCGCTGCACAGCCGCGCCGCAAGCTGCACCGTCGAGCCGAACAGGTCGTTGTGGTCCTCGACCGGTTCGCCCGCGTCGATGCCGATCCGGACGCTCAAGGTCTCGGAGGCGTCGGCGTTGTAGGCGGCGAACCGCCGCTGAATGTCGGCGGCGGCGCGCACCGAGTTCGCCACGTTGTCGAACGAGGCCATGATGCCGTCGCCGGTGCGCTTGATCTCCCGCCCGCCATAGGCCTCGAGCCCGCGCCGGACCAGCGCGTCATGCGCACGCACCAGTTCGAGCGCCGCGGCGTCGCCGAGGCGGGCGGTCAGCTCGGTCGAACCGACGATGTCGGTGAACATGACGGCGCGTAATCCGGAATCGACGGCGGGCGCCGGCGCGCCCGGCGCCGCGCGCGGATCGCCAATGCGACCGAGGAACGCCTCAACCGCGGCGAGATCCACCGGAATGATGGCGTTCGGGACTTCGCCATGCGCCTCGCGATGGACGCGCTCGGCGGTCGCGGGGTCGGGCGCATGGACGAGGCAGAAGGCGGCGCCGTTGGTCTCGTCGAACCAATAGGCCATGTATTTGACGCCGTGCCGGTCCTGAATATCGACGTCCCGGCGATGCGCCTCGGCGACATCGTCCGCCTTCATGCCGCGCAAATCATGGCGGTCCATGTAAATCGGCATGAGGTTCCTACTCCAGGGCTATCATCGGGCGTCGCCGCCCGAAGTGAAGTATTGTACGCTGTTTTGCCAAGAAGGGATTGTACGCCATGAGCGCCCTTGCCGACCGACAGGACAACTTCCGCGCCCCCCTCGACCCTTACGGCGCCGTCACGCATGAGGTCGTCAACCAGCCGGTGGAACTCGCCGGCTATAACCTGTTCGCGTCCGATGCTGCGCTGATGGAGGCGGTCAAGCGCGAGGGCGCGGGCTGGGCGGGCGAGGGGCTCGAGAAGTTCGGCGCGCGCGCCGGTTCGGCCGAGTTCCTGGAGCTTGGCGCGCTTGCGAACCGGAATCCGCCCGAACTCGACACCCACGACCGCTACGGGCGAAGGGTCGATCTCATCCGCTTTCATCCCGCCTATCATGCGCTGATGAAGGCCTCGATCGAGGAGGGGCTTCACTCGTCGCCCTGGACCGATCCGGGCGAGGGCGCGCATGTGGCGCGGGCCGCGCGCTCGTACATGACGACCGAGGTCGAGGCCGGACACGGCTGCCCGATCACCATGACCTTCGCCGCCACCCCCTGCCTCAAGCTGCAACCCGAACTCGCGGCGACATGGCTGCCGAAGATCCACGCGCGCGTCTACGATCCGCGCAATGTTCCAGCAGAGCAGAAGCAGGGCCTGACGATCGGCATGGCGATGACCGAGAAGCAGGGCGGCTCGGACGTGCGCGCCAACACGACGCGGGCGATTCCGGTCGGGTCCGAGGGGCCGGGACGCGCATACGAACTGGTCGGCCACAAGTTCTTCGTCTCCGCGCCGATGTGCGACGCGTTCCTCGTGCTCGCTCAGGCGCCGGGCGGGCTCTCGTGCTTCCTCGTGCCGCGCTGGCGTCCGGATGGAACCAAGAACCCGCTGCAGATCATTCGCTTGAAGCGCAAGATGGGCAACGTCTCGAACGCCTCGAGCGAGACGGAGCTGCGCGGCGCGCTCGGCTGGATGGTGGGTGCGGAGGGCAGGGGGGTCGCGACGATCATCGAGATGGTCGCCATGACCCGTTTCGACTGCATGATCGGCTCGTCGGCGGGCATGCGGATGGCGGTTTCGCAGGCGATCGACCATTGCCGGCAGCGGAAGGCCTTCGGCGCGTTCCTCATCGACCAGCCGATCATGACCGCCGTGCTCGCCGACCTTGCGATCGAAGCGGAGGCGGCGCTGACGCTTACCATGCGGATCGCCCGCGCGCTCGACCATCGCGCCGATCCGCACGAGGACGCGCTCGCGCGCCTCGGCTCCGCGCTCGGCAAGTACTGGATCTGCAAGCGGACGCCGGGCCACGCCTATGAGGCGATGGAGTGCCTCGGCGGCTCGGGGGTGATGGAGGACAGCCCGATGCCGCGCCTCTATCGCGAGGCGCCGGTCAACGCGATCTGGGAGGGGAGCGGCAACGTGCAGTGCCTCGACATCGCCCGCGCCATCCAGCGTTCGCCGCATACCCTCGAAGCCTATTTCGCCGAAGCCTCGGCGGTGAAAGGCGAAAGCGCCGCCTTCGACGCCCATGTCGCCGCGCTCAAGGACGACCTGCGCGACTTTGCCGATTTCGAGGCGCATGCGCGCGATCTCTGCGATCGGCTCGCGGTTGGCTTGCAGGCGGCCGCCCTCTATCGCGCCGGCTCGCCGGTCGCCGGAGCTTTCTGCCGCTCGCGGATCGAAACGCGCGGGGCGCATCAATATGGCGCTCTGACCGGGGTTGACACGAAGGCGATCGTGAAGAGGGCGGCGCCGCGATGAATAGGGAGCGACCTCTTATGCGAGGACCATCACGTTCAAGAGGTCAGTTCCGAACGGCGCCCCGTTTGCGATCACCCAGAGTCGCTTGCCGGTTATCAAGGACGTCTTGGCCATCTCGAACGCCCATTCCGGCCAGGAAGACGAATAGCCGGTGCTGCCGGTGTTGAACTGCACACTGTAACCGCCGCTCGAATCTCGCCCGATGAAGGCGACGTTTCCAATATAGGAATCGACCGCAAGCGTGTCGATGGCGTTGGCGAGCGCCTGATATTTCGGAGCGTCGCTGAACTCGGTGACCCTGACGCGATCAAGCTTTGCCGCCACCTGCTTTTGCAGGTCCGCAAGCTGTGGCTTTTTGCCCTCGGCCATGCCCGATCCTCCTCGCATTGGCGCGCCCATGAGCGCTGCCTGTGCGATCTAGCGAACGGCGTGCTGGCGGGCAGTGACGAGGATCACACCTCGGAAATCGGTCGGATCTTGTACTGGCGGTCGTGGCTTTGCGGCGACGTCGCGTAGGTCCCCCTCGCCCGTCCCTCGACAAGCTCGGGATGAGGGCAGAGGGGGACTTCTTCGGCCTTCGTCTATTTCTTGCCGAACGCCTTGTCGGTGACGACGGTCGTGTAGGCGCCGACCGGCTCCTTCGAAATCACCGGGTCGGAACCGCCGGTGCTGAGCAGCGCCTTGACGGTCTGCTGATAGGCGGCGGGGTCGAGACGGCCGTCGGAGCCTTCGGTGAGCTTGTTGATCTCGGCCATCATCTGCGTCTGATGATGCTCGGTCTGGGCGCCGGTCGAATCGTTGTCGAGCACGATCTTGACCGCTTCCTCGGGATGGGCGCGGGAATAGTCCCAGCCTTTCATCGACGCCTTGACGAAGCGGGCCATCTTGTCGACGAAGGCCGGATCCTTGAGCTTGTCCTGCATCACATAGAGGCCGTCCTCGAGGGTCGAGACCCCCTCGTCGGTGTAGTTGAACACCACGAGCTGGCTCGGCTTGTAGCCGGCGTCGATGACCTGCCAGTATTCGTTATAAGTCATGGTCGAGATGCAGTCGGCCTGCTTCTGGATCAGCGGGTCGACGTTGAAGTTCTGCTTGATCACCTTGACGCCGCCTGGCGACCCGTCGGTCTTGAAGCCGAGCTTGGCCATCCAGTTGAGGAACGGATATTCGTTGCCGGAGAACCACACCCCGAGGGTATGGCCCTTGAGATCCTGGGGCGTCTTGATGCCGGTGTCGGCGCGGCAGGTGAGCTCGAGTCCTGAGCGCTTGAACGGTTGCGCGATGTTGACCATCTCCGCGCCCTTTTCGCGCGCCGCCAGCGCCGCCGGCATCCAGTCGACCACCACGTCCGCGCCGCCGCCGACCAGCACCTGCTCGGGCGCGATGTCCGGCCCGCCGGGCTTGATCGTCACGTCGAGATTCTCGTCCTTGTAGAAGCCCTTGTCCTTGGCGACGTAATAGCCGGCGAACTGGGCGTCAGCGACCCATTTGAGCTGCAGCGTAACCTTGTCGGCCGCATGCGCCGCGCCCGCGGCCAGCATGACCGCCATCGCGGCGGCGGCCGTCAGATATGGTTTCATTCTTATCACCCTCCGGTTGTGCAGCGGCCTCCCATGCCGCTTGCGCTGAAAAGACCACGAGACGAACGTTGAAATCAAGCCTCCTTCGCGCGATAGGAGGGGTGCCAGAACGTCACCCGCCGCTCGACCCCTGCGACCAGCGCATAGAAGAGCGAACCGGTGACCGCGGCGACGACGATCGTCGCCCACACCATGTCGATCTGGAGACGGCCGACCTCGGCCGAGATGCGGAAGCCCATGCCGACGATCGGCGTGCCGAAGAACTCGGCCACGATCGCGCCGATCATCGCGAGCGTAGTGTTGATCTTGAGAGCGTTGAAGATGAACGGCATGGCGACCGGCAGGCGCAGGGCGACGAGGGTCTGCCAGTAGTCGGCGCCGTAGGTCTTCATCAGATCCCGCTCCATCGCGCCGGCGCTCGACAGCCCGGCGACCGCGTTCACCAGCATCGGGAAGAAGGTCATCACCACGACCACCGCCGCCTTCGACTGCCAGTCGAAGCCGAACCACATCACCATGATCGGCGCGATGCCGACGATCGGCAGCGCGGACACCAGGTTGCCGATCGGCAGGAGGCCGCGTTGCAGGAATTGCGAGCGGTCGATCAGGACCGCGACCACGAACCCGGCGAGCGAGCCGATGAGGTAGCCCGCGATCACGCCCCGGATCGTCTGGTTGAAATCGGCGGCGAGAGTGGGAACCGACGTGGCGAGCCGCATCGCGATCGCCGAGGGCGGAGGCAGGATGATTGCCGGCACATGGAGAAGCCGGACCCCGGCTTCCCAGAGAGCGAGCACCGCAAGGCCGAAGACGACCGGCGGCAGAAGATCGCCGAGGCGCGAAGACGTCACGACGTGAACGCCATTCGCCGCTGGGTGATCCGCCCGGCGATTCCGACCAGGCCGACGAGCGCGGCCGACAGCACGGCGGCGGTGAAGAGAGCCGCCCAGATCTGCACCGTCTGGCCATAATAGGAGCCGGCGAGCAGCCGCGCGCCGAGGCCCCCGTCCTCGCTCTTGGTCACTTCGGCGACCACCGCGCCGACCAGAGCCGCGGCCACCGCGACCTTCATGCTGGCGAAGAAGAAGGGCGCGCTGGCCGGCGCTCTCAGTTTGAGGAAAGTCTGCGCCCGCGTCGCCGAATAGGTGCGCATGAGGTCGAGTTGCAGAGGCTCGGGCGAGCGGAAACCCTTGACCATCCCGACGGTCACCGGAAAGAACGAGAGATACGCGGCGATCACCGCCTTGGGCGCGATTCCGGTGATGTTGAACTGGTTGAGGATGACGACGATCATCGGCGCCAACGCAATGATCGGCACCGTCTGCGACGCCACGATCCACGGCATCATCGAGCGGTCGAGCCAGCGCATGGAGACGATGAGAACGGCGAGGGCGACGCCGAGGGCCGAGCCGATGATCCAGCCGATCAGCGTTTCCTCGAGCGTGATCGCCCCGTGATAGACAAGGCTGCGCTTGGAGGTCGGCGGGGTCTCGAAGACGAGCTTGTAGAGTTCGGCGGCGACCTGATGGGGCGCGGGCAGCTTGGGCCGCTCCATGTTGAGCGAGCCCCGGATGAGATCTTGCGTCGAATAGTCCGTGCGGCCGGCGTTGGCGAAAAGATCGCGCTGAAGATCGGCGTTCATGAGCGCCGCCGCGACGTACCAGATCGCGAGGATCGACACGACCACGGAAGCGATGGGAAGCGCGGATTTCATCGCCTTGCCCGGGCGCGAGAGCCGCGCCTACCCGTCATAGGAGTGACCCTCGCGCAAGCCCTGCCTGACCCGGTTGGCGATCGTCAGAAACTCCGGCGTCTCGCGAATGTCGAGCTGCCGGTCGCGTGGGAAATTGCACTCGATGACGTCGCAGACGCGGCCAGGCCTTGGCGACATGACGACGATGCGGGTCGACAGGAACACCGCTTCCGGAATGGAATGGGTGACAAACAGCACCGTCTTGCCGGTCACGTCCCACAGGCGCAGCAATTGCTGGTTGAGCATGTCGCGCACGATCTCGTCGAGCGCGCCGAACGGCTCGTCCATCAGGAGAAGATCGGGGTCGAACGACAGAGCCCGGGCGATCGACGCGCGCTGCTGCATGCCCCCCGACAATTGCCACGGATATTTCCCGCCGAAGCCGGCGAGGTTGACGAGTTCAAGGCCCTTTTCGACCCGAGCGTCGCGCTCGGCCCTGGAGAAGCCCATGATCTCGAGCGGCAGCGCGATATTGCGCGCGACCGTGCGCCACGGATAGAGCGCGGGCGCCTGAAACACGTAGCCATAGGCCCGTTTGGCGCGCGCTTCGCTCGGGCTTAGCGCGTTGACGCGGATTGACCCGCTGGTCGGCGTCTCGAGATCGGCGATCGCGCGCAGGAGCGTGGTCTTGCCGCAGCCGGACGGTCCGATGAAGGAGACAAACTCGCCACGCGCGATCCTGAGATCGACGTTGCTGAGCGCGTGAACGGGGCCGTCGGCGGTGTCGAAGCTGAGCGAGAGCCCGCTGATCTCAATGGTCGGCTCCGGGGCCGGCGCCTTGCCGCCGCCATCCGGCTTGAGCCTGGGAGCCGCGCTCACGTCCATCGCCGTTCCCTCAGCGGGCGACGCCCGCGACCGCGCTGAACTCCCTATAGCGCTTGAGCGCCCGTGCGTCCGGGGCGAACGGCTCGCGCCTGATGAAGCGGCCGCGCCCCAGCTCGGCCTGCACCACGCCGTCTCGGAACACGACTTCGCCGCGCGAGAGCGTATAGCGCGGCAGGCCCGTCACCTTGGTCCCCTCGAACACGTTGTAGTCGATCACCGAAACCTGGGACCTGGCCGAGATGGTCTTGCTGGCCTTCGGATCCCAGACCGTGATGTCGGCGTCGGAACCCGGCAGGATCGCCCCCTTGCGCGGATAGAGGTTGAGGATGCGTGCGATATTGGTCGAGGTGACGGCGACAAACTCATTCGGGGTGAGGCGGCCCGTGTCGACGCCATAAGTCCAGAGCACCGGCATGCGGTCCTCGAGACCGCCGGTGCCGTTCGGGATTTTGGTGAAGTCGCCAAGCCCGGCCTCTTTTTGCTTGGTGGTGAAGGCGCAATGATCGGTCGCCACCACCTGGAGCGAGCCCGCGCGCAGGCCGTTCCACAGGTCGTCCTGATGAAGCTTGTCGCGGAACGGCGGCGACATGACCCGCCGCGCCGCGTGCTTCCAGTCCTTGTTGTAGTACTCGCTCTCGTCGAGCACGAGATGCTGGATCAAGGGCTCGCCATAAACACGCTTGCCCAGCGCGCGCGCGCGCTGGATCGCCTCGTGCGACTGGATGCAGGAGGTGTGGACGACGTAGAGGGGCACGCCCGCCTGATCGGCGAGCATGATCGCGCGATTGGCGGCTTCGCCCTCGACGTCGGGGGGGCGCGACAGCGCGTGGCCTTCCGGTCCGGTCACGCCTTTGGCGAGGTAATGCTTCTGGAGCGCCGCGACGACCTCGCCGTTCTCGGCATGGACGAGCGGCATCGCGCCGAGTTCGGCGCAGCGCGAGAACGAAGCGAACATCTGTTCGTCGTCGACCATCAGCGCGCCCTTGTAGGCCATGAAGTGCTTGAACGTGGTGACGCCGGCCTTGACCACCTTGGCCATGTCCTCGCGGACAGAATTGTCCCAGTAGGTGATGCACATGTGGTAGGAATAGTCGGAGACCGCGTCCTTCGAGCGCTTCTGCCAGTCGGCGAAGGCCTCCATCAGCGGCTGGTTGCGGTTGGGGATGCAGAAGTCGAGGACCATTGTGGTCCCTCCGCTGAGCGCCGCCTTGCCCCCGCTTTCGTAATTGTCGGCCGAATTGGTCCCCATGAAGGGCATGTCGAGATGGGTGTGCGGGTCGACGCCGCCAGGCATGACGAAGCAGTCCTTGGCGTCGAGCGTGCTGTCGCCGCGCAGACCCTCGCCAATCGCCTTGATGGTCTCGCCCTCGATGAGGATGTCTGCCTTGTAGGTGCGGTCTGCGGCTACGACCGTTCCGCCTTCGATGACGAGCGACATGTCTGCGATCTCTCCAAAAATCCGGTTTTCGTTCGCCGCTCGATCCCGCCCGCGCTTCAGGGCAGGATTTCGGCTTTCTCCAGGACCGCGTGCATCAGCACATTGGCTCCGGCGGTCGACCAGTCCTGCTTGATGTCCTCGGTTTCGTTGTGGCTCACTCCGTCGACGCAGGGCGTGAACACCATCGCCGACGGCATGACGCGCGCCATGTAGCAGGCGTCATGGCCGGCGCCGGACACGATGTCGCGGTGCGAATAGCCAAACCGCTCGGCGGCGCGCCTCACCGCGTCGACACAGCCCTTATCGAAAGCGACCGGCTCGTAATAGAAGACCTGCTTGAGGTCAAAGTTAAGGCCGATCTTTTTCGTGATCGCCTCCACCCCTTCCTTGAGCGCCGCGTCCATCGAGCTCAGGGTCGCGTTGTCCGGGTGCCGGACCTCGCAGGTCATGAAGACCTCGCCCGGAATGACGTTGCGGGAGTTCGGATAGGGGTTCAGCATTCCGACCGTCGAAACTCCGTTCGGCGCCTTGGACAGGCCGATCTGGTTCACGAGCTCCACGATGCGCGCCGCTCCGAGCAGAGCGTCCTTGCGGCGCGGCATCGGCGTGGTGCCCGCGTGGCTTTCGAATCCGGTCAAGCGAATTTCATACCAGCGCTGGCCCTGTCCGTGGGTGACGACGCCGACGTCGATCTTCTCGTCCTCGAGGATCGGGCCTTGCTCGATATGGAGCTCGAAATAAGCGTGCGCCGGACGGCCGCCGACCGGCTCGGTTCCCACAAAACCGATCCGCTTCAGTTCGTCGCCGAGCGCCTTGCCCTCGGCGTCGAGGCGCGAATAGGCGAAGTCCTTGTCAAACACGCCGGCGAACACGCCCGACGACACCATGGCGGGCGCGTAGCGCGAGCCCTCCTCGTTGGTCCAGTTCACCACCTCGATCGGGCGCCTGGTCCTGATCTTGAGATCGTTCAGCGAGCGTACGATCTCAAGTCCGCCGAGCACCCCGAGCGCGCCGTCGAACTTGCCTCCGGTCGGCTGGGTGTCGAGGTGGCTGCCGACCAGGACGGGCGGCAGCGAGGACTCGGCGCCCTCGCGCCGGGCGAACATGTTGCCCATTTCGTCGACCTTGACCATACATCCGGCGGCCTCGCACCATTTCCGGAATAATTCTCGGGACTGGCGGTCGAGATCGGTCAGCGTCAGGCGCTTGACGCCGCCCTTCGGAGTGGCCCCGATCTTCGCCATTTCCATCAGCGAATCCCAGAGCCTCGCCCCGTCGATGCGGGCGTTCGACAAGTCAGCCATCAATCATCAGCTCCGGCGCGTTTCGCGGACGCTATTATAGGTTTGACCAAATGGTCAAATGGCGTAACCTTGGGCTCGCCGCCTGCCAATTCGGCGCCGCCGCCCGTCTATCCTGCGCTGGCGCGCGGCTGGGGGTCCCGAGGCCGCGCGACGCCGGCGTGAGCGGTGCAGCGGCGTTTCAGGGGAGTTTATGGCGCGTCGCAATCCGAGACCGGCCATTCGGGAGGAGAACGAACGCGCGCTCATCGACGCCGCCGAGCAGGTGTTCGCCGACGAGGGATTCCGGGGGGCGACGACTGCGGAGATCGCGAGGCGGGCAGGGGTGCCGAAGGCCAATCTCCACTATTATTTTCCGACCAAGGACAAGCTTTATCGTTCGGTGATCGAACGGGTGCTGACGGCCTGGCTCGCCGCCGCTTCGTCGTTCGACACGAGCGACGACCCGCGCCTTGCGCTCACCGCCTATATCGGGGCGAAGATGGATCTGGCGCGCTCGATGCCGCTCGCGACCCGCATCTGGTCGGCGGAGATCATGCGCGGCGCGCCGATGATCCAGGATTTCCTCGACACGACCCTCACTGAATGGGTCGTGTCGCGCGAACGGGTGGTCAAAGGCTGGATCGCCGCCGGCAGGCTCAAGGCCATCGAACCCAAGTTCCTGTTCTACATGATCTGGGCGACGACGCAGCAATACGCCAACGCCGCGCATGAGATGGCGGCGCTGAACGGCGGAAGGGCCCTCGACGACAAGGCCTTCGAACGCGCGAAGTCCGAGGTGATCGAGATCATTCTGCGCGGAGTGGCTGCGGGGTAGGGCGGCGCCATCCGCCCTCTTGCGAGGCGACGAGGAGGCAGGCCGATGAGACAAGCGACATGTCTGCGAATTGCGTTCGGCGCCGCGCTCGCTGGCTCCATCGCCGGTTGCCAGACCGAGAGCCGAAACATTCCCGTGATGACGCTGCAACAGGCGATGCAGCTCCCCCCAGGCCAGCTGCCGAGGATATTCAGAGACCCGACGAATCCCTACGGCTACCCCTACGATGTTCACGAGACGGACGGGCTGAGCCGCAATCCCGACGATTGCGCAAGGTGGGGCTGCGTCGACGTCGGGAAGTGGTGACAGCGCAGGTCAAGCCGCGGGAGTTGGGAAGGCGTTCTCTATGAATTGTGAAGCGGGATGTATCTTGAGCGACTGGATGGCGACGCGGCGGGGCGGGTGAGGACCCGTCCCGCCAAGAGGAAGCGAGAATGAGGCGTCGCTCACGAGCGGGCTCGCGCTCGCGGCTGCGCTCGAGCGAACGTTGCAAGCACGGCCGGCAATCGATCCCGGCGCGGGCGGGACGGGAACGACCTGATGCGGCGCCGTAAGATCCGCGCGCGGCGAATGGCGCCGCGGGCGGCCTGGCGAACGGCGGTTAGAACTTGACGCGCAGGCCTGCGGTCGGAGCGATGTTCTGGGTCGCCTGATAGCCGTTCGCGAGGCCGGCGTAGACGTTCGAAATCATCACGCCGGCGTAGAGGTCGACCCGCTTGACCGGCCGATAGTCGATCATGAAGGAAATGGCGTCCTGGGAGCCGGAGCATGAGCCGCTGTTGACCCGCGCAACGCTGAGCGTACGTCCGTTCGGCTGGACGAAGTTGGTGTTCGTGACGGCGCAAGGCGTGGTGGACGAATTGTAGTTGTTCTGCTCGAGATAATAATAGGCGGCCGCGACGTCGAGCTGGGGAGTGACCGCGTATTTGCCGCCGAAGAAGAAGACATTGGCGATCCTGTTGTTATTGTAGGCGTTGTAGGTGATCCATTGCGTCGGCCACAACTTTTTCGCGTTGGGGACGGTCGAAGGAATTGTCCCTGGCACGTTATAACCCCCGATCGTCTGGAAGCCATCCGGGAAGGTGTCGCTGGGATTTGCCTGTCTGATATACTGCCAGCCGCCGGAGATCGTGAGCGGAAACTGGGCGAACTTGTATTTGCCGAGCAGGAAGACGCCGGTGTTGTTGGACAGCGTCGCCTTGAGGTCGTCCTGGTTGTAAAACATCGGAATGCCGGAGGTGCAAGCCGTTTCGCCCTTGAAGGGACCAGACTTGACCGTCGCGCAGGAGCCGCTGAAGGTGCTGAGGTTGACCGCGTTTTGGGCGTAGGCGCCAATGGCGTCGACCGAAAGGGTTCCGCCCAGAGCACTGCCGGCAAAGAGATTGGCGAAGTCCCCGCCGACGCCTCCCTGATACATCGAGGTCGAACCATTGCCCTGATTGTAGCTGCCGATCTGTACAAGACCGTTGGCGTGAAAATTCATGAAGTTGCCGTGATATTTGAGCGCGGTGTTGGAGCGCGTGAGCTCGGTGTCGCCGAAGCCGGCGTAGGAGCCGGAATAGCCGAACGGCGAGAAGGCGTAGGCGCTGCCCATCGGATCGTAGGCGACCAGGCCGTCCAGCCCGAGGGTGTTGACGCGGCCGCCGACCAGCGTGCCGTAGGTCTTGTTGCTGATCCCGACAAAGCCCTGCGAATTGTCCCATTGGCCGCTGCGGCCCGAATCGCCGTTCGCGCTCTGCAGCGGGAGCGCCAATCCGTTGTTCTGGGCCTGGGAGCGCTGGCCGTTGGACAGATTCCAGGAAAGCGGATCAAATCCGGTCTCCACCGTGCCGACGATCGACCAGCCATAGGCGACCGGCTGGTTCACCTTGATGCCGATGACCGACTGGCTGATGCCGTTCGGCGTCCACAGCCATTTGGGTCCGTAGCTCTGCTTGCTGATGAAGTTTGAGACGCCGTTCGGATAGGAATTGTTCCAGGCCGCGCCGTTGGACTCGTAGCCGAGACCGAGGTCGAGCGTCGCGTAGGCGGTGAACGGCCCCCAGGTCAGCGGGCAATCAGCCGCAGTCGAATCCATATAGGCCCAGAGGCTCGAGAAGCAGTTCGGCGGCGGAGGGGGCGGGGCCTCTTTCTTGGTTGGCAAGTCGGCGGCGCGAGCCGCGCCTGCGGAGACGACCGCGATCGCCAGGGCCACGCCCAACCTTTTCATGAGAACCCCTCCATTTGGGACCGAAAACGACGCCGGCCCCGCGCCAACGCCAATTGCGTCGGCCGTTTGCCGCGCCGCGGCCGCGCGCGTCCGGGTCGGTCATTCGGTCAGAATGACTTCGAAGGCGCGCGCCAATACTTGGCCGCGCAGCATCGCCGCCCGCAATTTCTTATCGATTGTGTTGTGACTAGCCGATCAATGTTACAGTTTGGCGACAAGGGGCGAGATGGGTCCAAAAATTGTCAGCCAATTATGCGCTCGGCGCCGCCCGCCGTCCGCGATTGCGGCGCACTCTCTCGGGCTGCGAGTCAGCGTGCGACGAGCAAGCCGCCATCTGAGAAGCAGTTCCCCCGGCGAATCGCCCGCGCGACGTCTTCGCGAGCGCTCCCGTCCGGGCCGTCAAGGGCGAGCGCGATGTCGCCGAGGAGATCCTGCTCGAACTGCAGGCGAGCGGCCATCCCGCGCAGCTCTCCGAGACGGTAGGGCCGCGATCGTTCTGACGCACGACGCAAGACACCGACTTTTGCGACGAGGGCTTGTCGCGCAGCTCAGGCGAACCCAGCGCCGTAGAGCGCGCCCGGCGCGATCGCCGGGGCGGCTGGCGACATTCGGCTACAATGGGCGCGTCATTCATCTCGCCCCTGGGAACAATTTGATCAGGCCGCGCGCCTTCGTCACCGCATGTCTTCGCTTTGGTTGCGCTCTTGGCGCGCGACGCAGGCGCGGCCCGGAGAAAGGCGGGTCCAGTGGATACAGCGTAGCGACTATCCCATCTCGATATATCCATTGACATATAGCGAGCCTTTGCCACACGATAAGCGAGCCTTCAGATCGGTCAGTTCGAGTCGCGCTGGCTCAAGCCGATCCGGCGCTGGGAGCTGCGTCAAACCCGTGGGCGGCGGATGAGAGTTTCGTGACGAAAATTGCGGTTCGGGGGAAAATGGATTATTATATCTTGTCTATAGACTTTATCGTGATATGGTGACTCCGGGTCGCGCTTGGGGGTAGACGAGGAGCTGAGAGCCGTCCGGTTCCGAGGACGCCGGGGGCAGAAGAAACAGTGGGGCCAATGCCCCGGCGCCGATTGAAGGGGTGGGGTGGTCATGAAGACGTTTGGATACGCTCTCGGTATGGCGATCGCGATCGCCTCTGTCGGCGCGGCGGCCGCCGCGGATCTGCCGACCAAGAAGGAAGTTCCGCCGGCGCCCAAGCCGAATTGCTTCGCCAGCTTCTGGACCTGGCTCAACTCCTCGGCCAGCGACTGCCCCCTCTCCGCCGGCCCGCTCACTGTCTACGGAACGATCGACCTCGGCGCCGGCTATTACTCCGCGGGCGCCGACCGAAGCCCGGTCACCGACAAGATGGCCTACGCCATCCAGAAATACTCCAACTCGTCACGCTGGCAGGCGAACTACAACAGCTTGAGCACCTCGGTCATTGGCGTGAAGCTGAAACAGGACCTTGGCTTTATGGGTGCGCCGGGCTGGTCGCTGATTGGCGTTCTGGAGGCGGGCATCAATCCCTATTCGGGCATGCTGCTCAGCGGCCCGCGATCGCTCGCCGACAACAATGCGGCGTTCGCGAACAAATACCCCTTCTCGGGCACCGCGCTCGAACTCGAGCCGCGCCGGTCAGTGGGACAATTCGCAGGGCTACATCGGCGTCAGCAACAACACCTATGGAACGCTGACCTTCGGCCGCACCAACTCGTTGGCGTTCGATTCGCTCTCCGCCTATGATCCCGTCGGGGCGACCGCGTTCTCGCTGCTCGCCGTCTCCAATGGGATCGCTGGCTTTGGCGACACCGAGACGGTCCGTCCCAACACCGCCATCACCTATCGCCTGAGCTACCAGAACTTCCGCGCCGCCTTCCAGGCGCAGATAGGCGGCTACGGGCTCGGCAATGCGAGCAACGGAATGTACCAGGGGCAGGTCGGCGCCGACTTCCCGCATCTCTATGGCGGCACGGTTTCGTTCGACGCCATCGGCTCGTGGGCGAAGGATGCGGTGTCCCTGTCGAACTTCGGCGGCACGAGTACGAAGTGCCTCACACCGGCGAACTGCTTTATCAGCGTGAACCATGCGCTCTACGATCCCAACAATGTCTTGAAGGCGACGCTGTCGAACAATATCGGCCTCGAGCTGCTGGGACGATACAAGCACGACAATTGGGGTCTGTTCGGCGGTTACATCTATGCGCGGCTGATGAATCCGTCTGACGACTTTCCCGGCGGATTTTCAACCATCGCCAATGGCATTTTTGTTCCGGGCGGCTATTTCAACAGCAAGGGCGCGTTCGTCAACGACGCCATCACCGCCAACAGCTACAACATCCAGAAGGTCCTGATGACCTGGTGGGGAGGCGCGAAATACGCGGTGAGGCCGAACCTCGACGTCGCCTTCGGTTACTATTTCCAGTCGCAAAACAACTTCAATTCAGCCGTGTGCACGGGCTCCGGCATCCACATCAGCAGCAACAAGTGCTCGGGCGGTCTGCAGGGCATCGGGCTGCTCGTCGACTGGAGACCGGTGAAGCGCGTCGACATCTACGCCGGCGTGATGCAGACGGCTGTCTTCGGCGGTCTGGCCAATGGGTTCAACCATCAAGTCAATTGGGACCCGGCTGCGGGCGTTCGCGTCCGCTTCTGACCTGACCCCTCGGCCGGCGGCTCACCGGATCGGGTTGTCGATGCAGCCCTTGTTGCAGTCCTCGATGTTGCGGCTGAGGCCGTCGGCGTCGCCCTCGCCGGGCGGGTAGGGCCTCACGTCGGGAAACAACCGGGTGAGCCAGGAGAGCGGGCCGGCCGCCTCGTCTGGCGGTTGCTGCGCTGGCGTTGCCGGGACTGCGGGGTTGGCCCGATGGATTGCGGGGCGCCTGACGTGCTGCGCCGTCAGGGTGCTTTCGGCCAGCGCCGAGGATGCGGCGGATGCGCACGCGAGCGCTACGCAAAAGGCGATGGCCGGTCTCACGGGCGGCACGCTAAGGCGATCCGAATTCCGTCGCAAGACCGATCGGTTCTCCGATCAACTGGCGAAAGCGGGAGGCTCGCTTCCGCCCGCGATCACGCGGCGATCTTCAGTCGTCGCCCGCTTCTCCGTCCTCGCCCTCGGTCTCGCCGATGCGGTCGACCGAGACGACGTGCTCTCCTTCGGCCGTATCGAACACGATGACGCCCTGCGTCGAGCGGCCGGCGATGCGGATGCCGGCGACCGGAACGCGGATGAGCTGGCCGCCGTCGGTGACCAGCATGATCTCGTCGTTCTCCTCGACCGGGAACGAGGCGACGAGCGAACCGTTGCGGTCGTTGACCGCCATCGCAGCGATGCCTTTGCCCCCGCGCCCGGCGACCCGGTACTCATAGGACGAGCTGCGCTTGCCGTAGCCGTTCTCGGAAATGGTGAGGATGACCTGCTCGGCTATGCGCATCGCTTCGAAGCGCTCGGGCTCGAGGACGCCCGCGCCCTCCGACTCCGCGCCGTTCTCGGCTTCGCTCTCGCCGTCCGCTCCTGCTTCCTCCGCCGCTTCGCCCTCCGCCGCTCGGCGCTGCTTGAGGAAGGCCAGGCGTTCCGCCGGGCTCGCGTCGAACGATTTCAGGATCGCGAGCGAGATGACGCTGTCGCCCTCGGCCAGCGCGACGCCGCGCACGCCCATCGAGTCACGGCCCTTGAACACGCGCACGTCGTCGACCGGAAAGCGGATGCATCGCCCGCGCGCCGTGGTCAGCAGCACGTCGTCCTTGTCGGAGCAGATCTGGACGTCGACGATTTGCTCGCCTTCGTCGAGCCGCATCGCGATCTTGCCCGAGCGGTTGACCTGCGCGAAATCGCTGAGCTTGTTGCGCCGGACCGTGCCGCGCGTCGTGGCGAACATCACGTCGAGCGCCTCCCAGATCGCCTCGTCCTCGGGCAGGGGCATGATGGTGGTGATGCGCTCGCCCGCTTCGAGCGGCAGCAGGTTCACGAGCGCCTTGCCCCGGGACTGTGGCGCGGCGAGCGGCAGGCGCCAGACCTTCTCCTTGTAGACCTGCCCGGCGGACGAAAAGAACAGGACCGGCTGATGGGTCGAGGCGACGAACAGGCGGGCGACGAAATCCTCTTCGCGCGTCGCCATCGCGCCGCGCCCCTTTCCGCCGCGCCTCTGCGCGCGATAGGTCGATAAAGGCGCGCGCTTGATGTAGCCGCCGTGGCTGACCAGAACGACCATGTCCTCGCGCTGGATGAGGTCCTCGTCCTCCATGTCCGCGTCGCTGTCGAGAATGACGGTGCGGCGGGGCTGGGCGAAGTCGGTCTTCACCTTGACGAGCTCGTCGCGGATGATGCCCATGAGCCGGGCGCGCGAGCCAAGGATATCGAGATAGTCGGCGATCTCGACCGAGAGACGGTTGAGCGCCTCGGCGATTTCGTCGCGGCCAAGCGCGGTCAGCCGCGCGAGTCGCAATTCCAGGATCGCGCGCGCCTGCGCTTCCGAGAGGCGGATCGCGCCGTCAGCGTCGAGCGCGTGGCGCGGATCGGCGATGAGCGTGATGAGCGGCGCCATGTCGCGCGCCGGCCACAGCCGCTCCATCAGCGCCGTGCGCGCGGTCGCCGAATCGGGCGAGGTGCGGATGAGGCGGATCACCTCGTCGATATTGGCGACCGCGATCGCGAGGCCGACCTGGACGTGCGCGCTGTCGCGCGCCTTCGTGAGCAGATATTTGGTGCGCCGCGTGACGACTTCCTCGCGGAAGTCGAGGAACGCGCGCAGCATGTCGGTCAGCGTCAGCATCTCCGGCCGGCCGCCGTTCAGCGCAATCATGTTCGCGCCGAAGCTCGATTGGAGCGCGGTGAAACGCCAGAGCTGGTTGAGCACCACGTCGGCGACCGCGTCGCGCTTGATCTCGATGACGATGCGCATGCCGTCGCGGTCGGACTCGTCACGCAGGTCCGAGATGCCCTCGACGCGCTTCTCGCGGACGAGCTCCGCGATGCGCTCGATCAGCGTGGCCTTGTTGACCTGGTAGGGGATCTCGCTGACGATCAGCGCCTCGCGGTCCTTGCGCAGCTCTTCGAACCCGACCTTGGCGCGCATGATGATCGAGCCCCGGCCGGTCGCGTAGGCTGAGCGGATGCCGGCTCGTCCGAGGATGGCTCCTCCGGTCGGAAAATCGGGACCCGGGATCAGCTCCAGCAATTCCTCGAGCGAGATGTCGGGCTTGTCCATGAAAGCAAGCACGGCGTCGATCGTCTCGCCGAGATTGTGCGGCGGGATGTTGGTCGCCATGCCGACCGCGATGCCGCCGGCGCCGTTGACGAGCAGATTGGGAAAGCGCGCAGGCAGGACGACCGGCTCTTCTTCCTTCTCGTCATAGTTCGGCCTGAAGTCGACGGTGTCGTTCTCGAGATCGTCGAGCAGGGGAATCGCGACCGGCGCGAGTTCTCGCTTCGGTGTAGCGCTGCGCCGCGGGCGGATCGCCATCGACCGAGCCGAAATTCCCCTGCCCGTCGATGAGCGGCGCGCTCATCGAGAAATCCTGCGCCATGCGCACGAGCGCGTCGTAGACCGCAAGCTCGCCGTGCGGATGATACTTGCCGATCACGTCGCCGACGGTGCGCGCCGACTTGTTGTAAGCCCGGTCAGGGGTGAAGTTGTTCTCATTCATCGAATAGAGGATGCGCCGATGCACGGGCTTGAGCCCGTCGCGAACGTCGGGCAGGGCGCGGCTCACGATCACGCTCATCGCGTAATCGAGATAGCTGCGCTTCATTTCGTCGAGGATCGAAACGGGCTTGATGTCGGCCGGGCCGCCGGGCGCGGGCCGCTCGTCAATCGTGTCGGGCAAGGGGAAGGGATCCTTGGGTGAGATCGCGTCGTCGGGGTTTAGCCGATTTCAGGGCCGTGCGCCAGCGCCGCGCGCCAATATATTCCAACAGTATTTCAATATGTTAGCATGACCGCCAGCGCCCGCGGCGCCGCTTTCGGTCCTCGCTGCGGGAAGTCGGCGCCCTCGGGAAAACCTGGGCGCCGCGGACGGGTGCGCCGCCCCCCTTGCGCGTTGACACTCCGGGGCACATGACGCCAGCTGCTCGACCCTGGTTCCGCGCGCTTTTGCGCGATGAAGAGAGGCCCTCAATGACGATCGCCATCTGGTGCATATTGATCGCCGCGGCGTTGCCTTATGTCGCCTTCAGCCTCGTCAGGGGCATCGATCCGAACCAGCCGCGCCTCAACGCGGGCGACCTTGAAGGGCGGTCGGCGCGGGCCTACGGCGCGCATCTCAACGGCCTCGAGACTTTCCCGTGGTTCGCGTCGGCGGTGATCGTGGCGCATATCGTCGGCGGAGCGAGTTGGATCGCCGACATTCTGGCGGTCGTCTACATCCTTGTCCGCATCGGCCATATGGCGGCCTATCTTGCCGGCCGCCAGCCGTTGCGCAGCGCGGCCTTCACCGTGGGCCAGCTTGTCGCGCTCGCGATTTTCGTCTCGCCGGCGTTTCGCTGACAGCGGATGAAACGCGCGCCTGGAATTCGCGCTTTCGTTACAGCGCTCACCCCGAGGGCCGCGCCGCTCTCCCGCCGTGCGACTGCTCGTTGCGCGTTTCGGACGCGGACTTGCCCGTCCAGCGCGCAAAAGCGTGGTTGAACGAGCCCGGTCCCTCGTAGCCCAGGAGCCACGCGATCTGCGCCAGCGAAATGCTTGGCTCCCTGATGTACTGGAGCGCCAGGCTTCGCCGCAGGCGATCGACGACATCGTCGTAGCTTGTGCCCTCCTGGGCCAGCTGTTGCGACAGCCCTCGCTCGCTCAAACCCAGCGCCTTCGCCACTCTTTGCCTGTTGGCCCTGCCGTGCGGCAACAACTTCTGCGCTTCGTTCTCGACCAGGGACTGAAGCGAGCCCTGAGCGGTGTTGCGCTCGCTCGCCGCTTCCTCGCAAACAGGCTGAAGCGTCTCCAGCAAATGCTGGTCCTGGGTCGTGAGCCGGCGAGCAAGCGTCTCCTTCGACAGGCTGAACCGATCCGCTGCGGCGCTGAACTCGACCGGGCAGCCGAAGAAGCGTTCGAACTCGTCGACGTCCGACTGGCGCGCCAGGGTGAACGCCACTTGCGTCGGGCGGAGATCGCGGCCCGCCATCTCCCGCAAAGCCTTGACGACCGTGGCGATCGTAAATTCGGTGTTCTGCCAGGCGAAATGCCGGGGCAGGTCCACAAACCTGATCTCAACGACCATCTCTTTCGGGGATCGAATGAGTTTCAGTCGAACGGCTTCGTTGGCGATACGGCAATAGCGCGCGGCGAGCGCCAGCGCATCGCCGATGTTTTCGGCGGCGGACGCGACGTAGAACAGCAATCCGGCTTCGCGCGGATTGGCCTGCTCGGCAAGGTGCAGCCCGAACATGTTATCCCCGAGCGCTTCCGCCGCGTACTCAAGAAGCCTGCCTTGCGCCAGTGCGGAGATGCGGTGGCCACGACCGTCAAGATCGCCTTCCGAGACGCCGGCGCGCTCCAGCAGAGAGGCTGTCGGAACCTTGCGTTTGCGAAGGATGGCGACCGCTTGCCGAGCGGCGAAGCCCGTGGCGCTTGGCAAAACCACCCGGCTTGTTTGCTCGGTCACGGGGTCAACGCTCCGCGTGCGAGAATGGCCCGCCAGCGACCCGACTGAGCCGCTGGGCGAGCCGCCGGGGCGGCGGGACGCGCCAAACACAGAGGGCGCGCATAACGGGAGACGCCTTCAGGTGGGAAACATGAGATTGCCGGGCCAAAGCTAGGCTGTGCCGGCCCGGCGCGTCAAACCCGCGGGCCGTCCGCGCAGATTCTCCCGGAGCCCGCGGGTCAGCGGCCGCCGGAGACGTCGAGCAGCGCGCCGGTCACGTAAGAGGCCGCGTCGCTGATCAGCCAGATCGCCGCCGCCGCGACCTCCTCTGCCGCGCCCGGGCGGCCGAGGGGCGCGGTGGCTCCGGCCGTTCTGCCCCGGTCGGGGTCGCCGCTCCTGGCGTGGATCTCCGTGTCGATCATGCCTGGACGAACGGCGTTCACCCGGACCCCCTCGGGGCCGAGCTCCTTGGCAAGGCCCAGGGTCAGGGTGTCGACCGCGCCCTTCGATGCGGCGTAGTCGACATAAAGGTTCGGCGACCCCAGGCGAGCGGCGGCCGACGAGATCAGGACGATCGAGCCGCCGGGGCCGCCGGACGATTTCGCCAGCCGCCGCGCGGCCTCGCGGGCGGTGAGCAAGGCCCCGAGCACATTGACCTCGACGATGCGGCGCATGCGCTCGGCGCTCATCTCGGCGAGCCTGCCCGCCGGCGCGACGATGCCGGCGTTGGCGATGACGGCGGTAAGCGGCCCAAGCGCGTTCGCCGCGGCGTCGAACATTCCGATCGCATCGGGTTCGAGCGACACGTCGCCCTTGAGCGCGACCGCCCGGCCGCCGCCTCTGGCGATCGTCTCGACGACCGCGTCGGCCGCCTTCGAGTCCTCGCGATAGTTGACGCCAACCGACCAGCCGTTCTCGGCCGCGAGCAATGCGCAGGCGCGGCCGATGCCGCGCGAGGCGCCGGTGACAATAAGAGCTTTGGCGGACATGGCAGGCTCCGGGGCGGCGAGGGGGAAGGCCAAAGGTTCAGCCGAGCACGGCCTCGATGTCCTCCGCCAGCGTCTCGGGCTTGTCGGAGGGCGCATAGCGGCGCACGGCGCGGCGCTCGCGATCGACCAGGAACTTGGTGAAGTTCCACTTGATCGCCTTCGTGCCGAGAATGCCGGGCGCCGCGTGCTTCAGCGCCTCGAACAGCGGGTGAGCGTTCAACCCGTTGACATGCGTCTTGGCGAACATCGGGAACGTCACATCGTAACTGGCCGTGCAGAATTGCTTGATCTCGCCCTCGTCGCCCGGCTCCTGATGGCCGAACTGGTCGCAGGGGAAGCCGAGCACGGCGAAGCCGCGTTCGCGAAAGCGCCGGTGGAGCGCCTCGAGGCCTGCATATTGCGGAGTGAAGCCGCATCGGCTCGCGACATTGACGATCAGCAGCGCCTGGCCCGCGAAATCGCTAAGCGTCGCGTCGGCGCCGTCGATGGTCTTGAGGGCGATGTCTGGGGGGAGGGACATGCGGAGCCTGAACCGACCTCGGGGCGCCAATCGGCGCTGAGGAGATGCGGGGCCTTTTATCCTTTCGCTTCGATTGGCGGCAAGGAGGTTAGCGGTATGATTTGTTTGATTTCGCTCCCCGATTCGAGGTGGCCCCGTGAAAAAACTATCGATCAGGCTCGCCGGCGTCGTGATGGTTTCCGCCGTCCTGTCCTCGGCGGTCAGCCCTGCTTTCGCCTTGGGCGGTTGCGGTCCGAACCGTCATCGCAACGGATGGGGCCACTGCGTATGGGGCGGTCAACATCAAGACTGGTGCTTGAGAACGACCGGCCACAGGGCGGTGCGCGCCCCCGACGGAACGATGCGCTGCTATCGGTGGTGAGGCCCGCCCGGGCGGTTGCCCGCGCGATGTTCAAAGCCGTATTCTCGCCCGGCCAGAGTTGATGGTCGCCGAGCGATGGCCTGGCGAACCTGCGCCGTCGCCTCTGCGCTTTGGATAAGTCGGCATGGCCAAGACTTCAAGGAGCCGCGCGGACCGTTACGATGAGGGCCGGAAGCTGCAGAGCCAGCGTCCCGCGCCGGACCCATGCCGAATTGCACGGCTCCCGAAATCGGGACGCGGTCGCCATTCTTGCTGAATCCGACCCCGAGCGGGTCGCCGAGCTTTTGCCCGAGCGCTACAGGCGAATGATGGCGAGCCCGTTCGGGTTCCTTCGCGGCGCGGCCGCGGTCATGGCGGCCGATCTCGCGCATCAGCCCTTTGCCGGGGCGCCGGTGCAGGCCTGCGGCGACTGCCATCTGATGAATTTCGGCGCGTTCAATTCGCCCGAGGACGCCATCCTGTTCGACATCAACGATTTCGATGAGACGCTGCCGGGCGTCGACTTCACCGTCGACGTCAAGCGTCTGGCCGCCAGCGTCGCCGTCGCGGCCCAGGCGGCGAACATGTCGGACAAGCGGGCGCGCAGCCTGGCCGCAGGAGCGGTCACCGCCTATCGCGAGCACATGTTCGGCCTCATGGATCTTTCTCCGCTGGAAGATCTGGCACAGCCGGATCGATCTCGAGGAAGAGCTCAAGCGGATCGTAAGTCCGGCGCTGCGGCGCAGCCTGTCGACGGTGATCCGCCACGCCCGGCGCCGCGGTCTCGACAAGGACGACAACTTTCCCCATCTCGTCGCCGGCGGCGAGCCCAGGATCGCCGACAAGCCGCCGACGATCTTCCACCCGAAGACGATCGGCGGACGCAAGATCGACTTCGCCGGCTGCTTTGCCCTCTATCGCGGGACGCTCACGCCCGACCGGTCGGTTCTGTTCGACCGGTATCGAATGGCGGACGTCGCCTTCAAGGCGGTCGGCGTCGGCTCGGTCGGCACGATCTGCGTGGTCGGGCTATTCCTCAGCGGCGACGGCGAGCCGCTCTTTCTGCAGGTCAAGCAGACGCAACGCTCGGTCCTCGAGCGGCTCGCCGAAAAGCTCGCCTACCAGGGCCCGCAGGGCAGGCGGGTGGTCGACGGGCAGCGGATGATGCAGGCCGCAAGCGACATCTTTCTCGGCTGGACGGCGGACGAGCCCCTCGGCCTCGAGTTCTATGTCCGCATCCTGAAGAACCGCCGGCTTGGCGGGATCAGCGAGCTCGCCGAGCAGGAGACGCTGTCGGAATATTCCCGCCTGTGCGGCCGCACGCTCGCCCGCTCCCACGCCCGCACCGGCGATCCGGCCGTCATCGCAGGCTACATGGGCAGGAACGGTGCGTTCGACGATGCGCTCGCCTCGTTCGCGATGGCCTATGCCGGGCAGACGATCAAGGATCACGCGGCCCTGGTGAAGGCCAGGGGCGAAGCCGCCGGCGGGAAGTCCGCCGGAGGTCGCGAAGTCGGAACAAAAGTCCGCCTGAAGGGCGTGGGGCGCGGCGGCGCCACAGGAGCCATCGAGGATGTGCTCAGGCCGCGTTTGGGTTCGTTTCAGTTCCGCGGCCCCGACCCGGGCTCGACCCAGCGGCAAATCTCACGCGGAGAGCAGGGCGCGGGCGCGACGGGCGGCTTCGAGAAAATCGCGCTCGCCCCCGATCGACGCGGACCCGCCGGCGCCCGCCACGCGCACGGCGCGAACGCCCGCCGCCGACGCGGCCCCCATGTCGGCGTCGCTGTCGCCGATCATCACCGCCTGATCCGGGCCAAATCCCAGTTCCCGCATCGCCTGTCTGAGCATTCCGGGCGCGGGCTTCCTGCAATCGCAGCCGTCCCCGGGTCCGTGCGGGCAGAAATAGATCGCCTCGAGCCTGAGCCCCTCCGCCGCCAGCATCGACACAAGCCGATCATGAATCCGCTCGAGCGTCGCCGCGTCGAAGAGCCCGCGCGCGATTCCTGACTGGTTGGTGATCAGGACCAGCGCGAAGCCGGCGTCGCGCAAAAGCCTCAGCCCTTCGATCGCGCCGGGCGCGAATTCGATCCCGTCCGGATCGCGCAGATAGACCCTGTCCACGATGATCGTCCCGTCGCGATCGATGAGCGCGAGCCGTCTCGAAGGGGACGGAACAGGAATCGCTTTGCCCATCGGATCAGAACGTTCCGCTCAAGACGACGGCCGCTCCTTACCCGGTTTCCGCGGACTCGTCAGCTGGTCTGCGGCGGGCGGGCGATCGGCCTCAATGCAGCAGGAACTCGCTTCCGACCGTCCTGAGTTCGGCCGGCTTGATGAGGCGCGCGTGCCCAACGGTCACCGAATGGAGCAGGCCATCGAGTTCCCGGGTCCAGAAGTCGAGGAATTTCCTCAACTCGGGAAAATGCGGGTGCAGATCGTGCTGCTGCCAGATGAAATTCTGCAGGAGACCCGGGTGATCGGGCATGTGGTAAAGGATGTTTGCGGTCGTGAGGCCGTAACCCTCAAGCTGGCGGCGGAAGTCGGCGCTTGCCATGCGGATTCTCCTGATTCGCCGAGTGCGATGGTCTCATGTCCAACGCATTCTGGCAACCATTCGTTCCGCAAAAACCGTGCCATATCAATCTGTTAGCAGCACGACGAGGTGAGCGCTAATTCTCGCCTCGCCTTCCCAGGAAGCCGCGACGTCATGGTCCGCTTCGAGCCGCCTCGGCTTCAGCCCTCCGTTGCGGCCTGGAACATGCGCCGCGCTTTAGGCGTCCGCCTCAAGCCGCCTTCCGCTTCTCTCCATAGGTCCCGTAGAACGTCTCGCCCCGCTCGGCCATTGCGGCGAGCTTTTCGTCCGGCTCGAACTGGGGCCCGTATTTCGCCGCAAGCTCCTTCGCCCGCTTGACGAACGTCTTGAGACCCATCCCGTCGATGAACGAGATCGCGCCGCCCGAATAGGGCGCATAGCCGAAGCCGAGGATCGAGCCGACGTCGGCCTCGCGCGGGTCGGTGACGATGCCCTCTTCCATGCAGCGGGCGGCCTCGAGCGCGACCGTGAAGAGAAAGCGATCCTTGAGGTCCTTGACGCTGATGGTGTCGGGATCGAGCCGCTTGCCGACGATCTTGGCCAGCCCAGGCCACAAGGTCTTCGGCCCGTTCGCGGGATAGTCGTAGAACCCCTTGCCGTTCTTGCGGCCGTGGCGGCCCTGTTTGACCGCCATCGCTTCGATGAGCTTCGCCTGGGCGGGATTGACGGCGTTCGCGCCGAGGTCCGCCTTTGCGGCCTCGATGATTCGCCAGCTCAGATCGATGCCGACCTCGTCGTTGAGCGCCAGCGGCCCGACCGGCATGCCGGCCATTTTCGCCGCGTTCTCGATCATCGCCGCCGGCACGCCCTCCATGACCATCGCGTGGGCCTCGACCATGTAATTGCCGACGCAGCGGTTGACATAGAAACCGCGGCAGTCGTTGACCACGATCGGGGTCTTCTTGATCGCGCGGACGAAATCCATCGCCGTGGCCAGCGCCTTCGCGCCGGTCTTCGCGCCCATGATGATCTCGGTCAGCATCATCTTGTCGACGGGCGAGAAGAAATGCACGCCGATGAAATTATCCGGCTTCAGCGACGTCTCGGCGAGCGATGCGATCGGCAGGGTCGATGTGTTGGAGGCGAAGACGATGTCGGGGCCGACGACGGCCTGCGCCTTTTTCGTCGCCTCCTCCTTGACCGCGCGATCCTCGAACACCGCCTCGACGATCAGATCGCAGCCCTTGAGCCTGGAGTAATCGGCGGTCGGCGTGATGCGGGCGAGCAGCGCTTGCCTGTCGGCCGCTTTGGCGCGGCCCTTGGCGATCTGCGAGCTGACGACCTTGTCCGAATAGGCCTTGCCCTTGTCGGCGGCGTCCTGATCGCGATCGATCAGCACGACCTCGAGTCCGGCGAGGGCCGAAACATAGGCGATGCCCGCGCCCATGAAGCCCGCGCCGAGCACGCCGACCTTGCGCAAGTTCGTCGGCGGAGCGCTGGCCGGACGCCGCGCCCCCTTGTTCAGTTCGCCCATCGACAGGAAGAGCGAGCGGATCATCGCCGCCGCTTCCTTCGAGAGCAGGATGTTGGCGAAATATCTGGCCTCGACCGCGAGCCCGAGGTCGATCGGCAGTTGCAGGCCCTCGAACACGCATTTGAGGATCGCTCTGGCGGCGGGATAATTGTCGTAAGTCTCGCGCCGATAGATGGCGTTGGCGGGCGGCCAGATCATCATGCCCTGTGGCGAATAGACCTTGCCCGAAGGGAGCTTGAACTTCGGATCGTCCCACGGCGCCTTCGCGTTCGGGTTGGCCTTCACCCAGGCCTTGGCGAGGGCGACGATCTCGCCCGCCGGCGCGACCTCGTGCACGAGGCCCATCTTTTTCGCCGCGGCGGGGCGGATCTGGTCGCCCTTGAGCAGCATCTGAAGCGCGTCCGGCGTCGGCATCAGCCGCGGCACGCGCTGGGTGCCGCCCGCGCCCGGAAAGAGCCCGACCTTGATCTCCGGCAGTCCGACGCGCGCCTTGTCGCTGTCGGCGACGATCCGATAGTGGCAGGCGAGCGCGAGTTCGAAGCCCCCGCCCAGGCACACGCCGTTGATCGCCGCGGCCACCGGCTTGCCGCAGGTTTCGAGGCGTCTGAGGATCAGCGGATAGCGCCGGATTCCGTCGACGACGCCGCGCATCGCCGCGTCCCTGCCTTCGGCCTCGGCGCGGCGCGCATAGTCCTTGCCAGCGGTCTCGAGCATCGTCAGGTCCGCGCCCGCCGCGAAACCGTCCTTGCCCGAGGTGATGACGGCGCCCTTGATCGCGGCGTCGCTCGCAATTTTTTCGACGATCTGGCCGAGCTCGTTCACGACCTCGTCGTTGAGCACGTTCATCGACCGGCCCGGCATGTCCCAGGTTATCAGGGCAATCCCGTCGGCGTCGGTCTCGAAACGGAAGTTCTTGTAGGTCATCGGGTCAGGCTCGCTGCGAAAGAGGGAAGGGGAGCGCCGGCGTCAGAAGGCGGAGCCGTCTTTCCGGGTATAGCGGCTGGCGCCGTCGATCTTGGCGACCGCCAGATCGATGTCGGGGTAATGGGCGCGCTCGTCGGCGCGGCGCGAACCGATTTCGAGATAGACGGCGTCGCGGTCCGAACGGTTGACGAGATGATGGCCGTTGGCGACGCCGGCCTTGAAGCCGGCCGCGTCGCCAGGTCTCAGCGTCCTTTCGCCTTCGTTCTCGATCAGCGCGACTTCGCCCTCGAGAATGAAGACGAACTCGTCCTCCTTCTCATGCCAATGGCGGAGCGCGGACGACGCGCCTGGCTTCAGCGTGGTCAGGTTGACGCCGAACTGATCGAGCCCCACAGCATTGCCGAGGCGCTTGCGCGAGCGGCCGGCGACGATCTTGTCGTAGGGCGGCGGATAGCCGGTGCGCGCTTCGCTCGGAACGGCGGCGATGTCGATCTTCGGCATGGGCCTCACACCCGCTCGATGATCGTGGCGGTGCCCATGCCGCCGCCGATGCACAGCGTGATCAGCGCGGTCGCCTTGCCGGTCCGCTCGAGTTCATCGAGCGCTGTGCCCAGGATCATCGCTCCGGTCGCGCCAAGCGGATGGCCCATTGCGATCGCCCCGCCGTTGACGTTGACCTTGCTTGCATCGAGGTCGAAGGCCTGGCGGAAGCGCAGCACGACGGAAGCAAACGCTTCGTTGATCTCGAACAGGTCGATGTCGTCCAGCGTCATGCCGGAACGGGCCAGCACCTTTTTCGTCACGTCGATTGGGCCGGTCAGCATGATCGCGGGCTCCGACCCGATATTGGCGAAGGCGCGCACCCGCGCCCGGGGCTTCAGGCCCGCTTTCGCGCCCGCTTCGCGGGAACCCAAGAGCACCGCGGCGGCGCCGTCGACGATGCCAGACGAATTGCCGGCGTGATGGACATGGATGATGCGCTCGACGTCCGGATGCGCCTGGATGGCGACCGCGTCGAAGCCGCCCTGCTCGCCGGGAATGACGAACGCGGGCTTGAGCGAAGCGAGCGACTGCATGTCGGTAGCCGGCCGCATGTGCTCGTCCTTATCGAGCATCGTGAGGCCGTTGACGTCCCTGACCGGCTCGATCGAAGTCTTGAACCGGCCCTCCTTCCAGGCTGCGGCGGCGCGCTTCTGCGACTCGACCGCGTAGGCGTCGACATCGTCGCGGGAGAAGCCATACTTGGTCGCCATCAGGTCGGCGGAAATGCCCTGCGGCATGAAGTAGGTGGGAATCGCCAGCGATGGATCGGCCGGCCATGCGCCCCCCGAGGCGCCGATGCCGACCCGGCTCATCGATTCGACGCCGCCGCCGATCGTCATGTCGTGCTGTCCGCTCATCACCTGCGCGGATGCGAAATTGACCGCATCGAGGCCCGAGGCGCAGAAGCGGTTGATCTGCACGCCCGCGACCGTGTCGCCGAAGCCGGCCGCAAGCGCGCCCATGCGCGCGATGTCGCCGCCCGCTTCGCCGATCGGATCGACGCAGCCCATCACCACGTCGTCGACATGGGTCGGGTCGAGATTGTTGCGATCCTTGATCGCCTTGAGCGCCGTCGCCGCGAGGTGGAGCGTCGAGGCGGTATGCAGCGAGCCGTCCGGCTTGCCGCGGCCGCGCGGGGTGCGCACGTGATCGTAGATGAAGGCGTCAGCCATGGTGGTTCTCCTGCCGCGCGAACTGCGGCGTTCAGGTTTCGTGGTCGGGATGCTGGCGGTTGTCGACGGCGGCGATGTTTTTCTTCGCCAGCCATTGTTCGGTGCGAATCTCGGGAAGGCTCAAAGAAGCGAGAAGCCAGCCGACCCTCGAACTCGACGCCAAGCTGCGTCCTCGGCTCGACCGCGTCCGGATCATCGAGGCTGCCGAGGGTGACGCTGATCCGATCGCTCCCGAGGCCCCGGTAGGTCAGCGGCGTGCCGCATCGAGCGCAGAAGCCGCGCTCGGCGATGTCCGAGCTTGAGAAGGTTGCGAGGACGCCCCGGGTGACGGCGAACTGCGAAAGCCGCACGCCGCCAAAGGTCATGAACGGCCCGCCGCCCGCTTTCTGGCACATGCGGCAGTGGCAGACGTTCGCGCCGGTCGGCTCGGCGCCAAGCCGATAGCGGACCGCGCCGCACTGGCATCCTCCCGTGAGGCTGGCCGCAACATGGGTCGCCATCGCCCGAGACCTCCCGCGCTTCAGAACGCCTCCGCGGACATCGCCATCAGCGCCTCCGCGCCGGCGCTCAGCCGCGCCAGATGCGCCGCGGTTTCCGGAAGCATACGCTCGTTGAAGAACCTGGCGAGAGTCAATTTCGCGTCCAGTTCGGGCGTGCTGTCGCCTCTCGCCTGCCGGGCCATGACCGCTTTGACGATCCGCGCCCACATGTAGCCGAGCGCCGTCAGGCCCATGAGGTGCATGTAGTCATAGGAGCCGGCGCCGGCGTTGTCGGGATTTTTGAGGCCGTTCGCCTGGAGCCACATCGTCGCCTGCTGCAGATGGCCGAGCGCGGCCTTGAGCGCGCCAAGATAAGGCGCGAGCGTGGAATCATCCTTGTTGGCGGCGAGGAAGCCGCTGATTTCGCCGAAGAAGGCCATGATCGCGCGCCCGCCGTCCTTCGGCAGCTTGCGCCCGACGAGGTCGAGCGCCTGCACGCCGTTCGCGCCTTCGTAGATCATCGCGATGCGCGCGTCGCGCACGAACTGCTCCATGCCCCATTCGGCGATATAGCCGTGGCCGCCAAGCACCTGCTGCGCCTTGACCGCGTTCGCGAATCCATAATCTGTGAACACGCCCTTGAGCACCGGCGTGATCAGGCCGAGCCTGTCGTCGGCCGCCTGCCTCGCCTTCTCGTCCGGGGCATGGCGCGCCTCGTCCTGGGTCAGGGCGACCGAGACGAGGAGCGCGCGCGCCGCCTCGTTGAAGGCGCGGATTTCGAGCAGCATGCGGCGCACGTCCGGATGAACGAGCAGGAGGTCGGCCGGCTTGTCGGGCTCGGCCGGGCCTTTCAGCGAGCGGCCCTGCCGGCGCTCCTTGGCGTAAGCCGCGGCGTTCTGATAGGCGACCTCGGAAACGCCCAGCCCCTGCACGGCGACGCCGAGGCGAGCGCTGTTCATCATCACGAACATCGCGGGCAGGCCGCGGTGCGCCTCGCCGACCAGCCAGCCCTTGGCGCCGTCGAAATTGAGCACCGCCGTTGCGTTGCCGTGAATGCCCATCTTGTGCTCGATCGAGCCGCAGACGACCCCGTTGCGTTCGCCGACGCCCCCGTCGGGCCCGGGCAGGAATTTCGGCACGACGAAGAGCGAGATCCCCTTGACGCCCGCCGGCGCGCCTTCGATGCGCGCGAGCACGAGATGAACGATGTTGTCGGCGAGGTCATGCTCGCCGGCCGAGATGAAGATCTTCTGGCCGGTGACGGCGTAGGAGCCGTCGGCGCCGGGAACCGCCTTCGTCTTGATGAGTCCGAGATCGGTGCCGCAATGCGGTTCGGTCAGGCACATGGTGCCGGTCCACTCGCCGGTGGTCATTTTCGGCAGATACCGGTCCTTGAGCGCATCGCTGGCGTGAACCGTCATCGCCGCGACCGCGCCGTTGGTGAGCCCGGGATACATGGCGAAGGCGAGATTGGCCGAGATCTGGTACTCGCCGAACAGCACGGCCAGAAAATGCGGCAGGCCCTGGCCGCCGAATTTGGGATCGCCGGCGAGGCCGACCCAGCCGCCCTCGACCAGCGCCTTATACGCCTGCCTGAAGCCGGTGGGCGTGGTCACGGCGCCGTCGTCGCTCCGCTTGCAGCCTTCGAGGTCGCCGACCCGGTTGAGGGGCTGAACGACCTCCTCGACGAATTTCGCGCCCTCGCTCAAGATCGCCTCGACGACATCGATCGGCGCCTCCGAGAAGCCCGGCGCATTGGCGTAGCGGGCGTAGTCGAACACGTCGTTCAGCAGGAAAAGGGTGTCGCTGACCGGCGCCTTGTAAGTCGGCATCGTCATCTCCAGCAAAAAAGCGGAAGCGCCCCCGACCGCGGCTGCGAGGGCGCTCAATAAGGTTCACATATGAACTATCTCGGCGGCGATTGCAAGGGGAATCTCGCCGCCGCCGACCGGATCACGCCAGCGCACGCGGCCAATCGCGAGGGTGGAACTAAACCGGGTCGTAACCCACTGAAACCATGAGGGCGCGCCGGTAAAATGCCGGTTAGCGGAATCGGCCTCCAACGGGATCACACGGGGTCAGGCGGGGCGGCGGGGCACGATGGCGAGCGGAATGACCGTGTAGACCGGCTCGCCACGCTGATTGAACGCGGTCCATTTGACCCGGGCGATCCCCTGCGGTTTCGACCGCGACGGAATGAGCTCGATCACCTCGCCCTCGAGATGGATCACGTCGCCGGGGCGGACCGGGGCGAGCCATCTGAGTTCGTCGACGCCGAGCCCCAGCAGGGGGTGCGGCCCGAACGGACGCGTCTCGACCAGGAGTTGCATGACGATCGCCGCGGTGTGCCAGCCCGAGGCGGCGAGGCCCCTGAGCGGCGAGCGCTCGGCGGCCGCTTCATCGAGATGGTAAGGCTGGGGATCGAATTCCGCCGCGAACCGCTTGATGTCTTCGCGCGTGACCAGCTTTTCCGGGCTTTTGAAGCGCATGCCGGGAACGAGATCATCGAACCATTCGACCATCGCCCGCTCCCCGGCCGCAATGAACGTGGAATTTGAGAAAGCGCGATTGCGGGGCGTTCGTACATGCCGGGCGAAACCGCCGCAAGGCGATCGCGGTCGCTCCATGAGCGGTTTTCTCACGCCCCGTCGTCAGCTAAGGTCTTTCGAGGCGTCAAGGCGAGAGTCCGAATGGATCGACGGGGCCGGTTTGAGAGGCTGGGACGGGCGGCGCTGCGATGGGTCGCGGCCGCCTGTGTTCTGGCGATGACGGGCGTCGCCTGTTCAGGCGGGACGTCTCCGACCCTGACCGCGGTCAAGGCGCGCGGATCGCTGATTTGCGGAGTGAACGAAGGGCTGCCCGGATTCTCCAACGTCGATGAACGAGGGGTATGGACCGGATTTGACGTCGACTTCTGCCGTGCGATCGCCGCCGCGATATTTGGCGATCCGAAGAAGCTTAAGCTTGCGCCGCTGTCGGCGGACGCCCGGTTTCAGGCGCTTCGGGACGGAAAGATCGACGTGCTGGCGCGCAACTCCACCTGGACGATGGGGCGCGAGACCGAGTTCGGCCTGACCTTCGTCGGCGCGACCTATTACGACGGGCAGGGGTTCATGGTCCCGCGCGCGCTCCGCATCAATTCGGCGCGCGAGCTCGACGGCGCCAAGGTCTGCGTCCAGAGCGGGACCACGACCATCGACAATCTGGCGGACTTCTTCACCAGCAACGGGATGGCGCTGCAGGAGGTCGTCACCTCGTCGACCGACGAGTCGATCAAGGACTACGACGCCGGCCTTTGCTCGGTCCTGACCAGCGATCTCTCCCAGCTCTATGCGTTGCGCCTGCGCCTCGCCAAGCCGAGGGATCAGATGATTCTGCCGGACGTGATCTCCAAGGAGCCTCTCGGGCCGGTGGTGCGCGACAGCGACCTGCGATGGATCAGCCTGGTGAGGTGGGTCTATTTCGCCATGATCAACGCCGAGGAGCTGGGGGTCAGCTCAAGGACCATCGATCAGGCGCTGCGGTCACAGAAGCCTGAGGTCAAGCGCCTGGTCGGGACGAGCGGCGATTTTGGCGAGCAAATCGGGCTGACGAACGCCTGGGCGGCCAATGTCATCCGCTATGTCGGCAACTATGGCGAGGTCTTCGATCGCAACCTTGGCGCGAAAACGCCTCTGGCCATTCCGCGCGGTCTCAATCAATTGTGGAACGCCGGCGGCATTCAATACGCCCCGCCGATCCGTTAGCGGCGCTCGCACTCCCGCTTCATTGACGCGGCCGGAGCGGCGTAGGCCTCCTGACGGTCCACGCTCCAGTAGCGCAGTTCATCCAGGGGGATCGGCTCGCCAGTCACCGCGCAGCGCACGAAGGCGCCCGGACGGAGGATGCGAAAATCGCCGTTGAGGTATTCAACCTTCGCTTCGCCCGCGTCGATTGGACGGCGCTCGAACCTGTTCATTTGCAAGGGTCCCGATCTGACTGTTCCATGCCGTATCGACTGCGGTTTGCGGATTGCACGGATTGCGCAAAGCGCTCTGGACAAGAAATACCCTGTCTGGTAAAGGCCGCGCAACCTGGACGCGCGGCCGCTGTTTATTCGTCCGCGCGCCAATCTTCACTATCTTTCGAGGCCCGGCCTCAAAACACAGGATGGTCCGTGCAGGTACTCGTTCGCGACAACAACGTCGATCAGGCCCTCAAGGCGCTGAAGAAGAAGATGCAGCGCGAGGGCATCTTCCGCGAAATGAAGCTTCGCGGACATTACGAGAAGCCCTCCGAGAAGAGGGCGCGCGAGAAGGCCGAGGCGGTTCGGCGAGCGCGCAAGCTCGCTCGCAAGAAATTGCAGCGCGAGGGCCTGCTTCCGATGAAACCGAAGCCCGTCCCTGGGGCGCCGCGATCGGCCGGCTGATCGGCGCCGTCTTGCGCGGCGACTGTCGCCGCCGCGGGACATCGGAGATTGGCGCGCGATGATCGGACGATCGACCTCCAAAGGCCTGTGGGGTTGCGCCGGGCTGGCGGCGATCGCGCTCATGCTGGCGGGTTGCAGCGAGACGCTCGGCGGATTGAACACGCATGTGGCGGAGGTCGAACTCCGGGCCTGGGGCGCAGGCGTCCAACGCCGGCAATATCGCCTCGCTGACCGACGTCATTCAGCGCAATCCGCGCGACGCCGCCGCTTACAACACGCGCGGGGTGGTCTACGCGAAGCTCGGCAAATACTCGAACGCGATCGAGGATTTCAGCCACACTATCGAGCTCAATCCGCAGTTCTCGGGCGCCTACACCAACCGGGCGCTCGCCTACCGCCAGACGCGGAAGGACGATCTGGCGATGCAGGATTTCAATCAGGCGATCGTTGTCAATCCCAACGACGCGGCCGCCTATCTCGGCCGTGGCAATCTCGAGCGCTCGCATGGCGACTATGCGAGCGCGCTCAACGATCTGAATCAGGCGATCCGGCTTAATCCGGAGGGCGCGCAGGCCTACCACGCGCGCGGCCTCATCTATCAGCGCCAGGGCGACAATGTTCAGGCGATCACCGATTTCAACAACGCGATCGATCGCGACCCGTTCGCGGGCGAGCCCTACCAGGCGCGCGGCCAGAGCCTGATGGCCACCGGCAAGTACGAGGCGGCGATCGAGGACTTCAACGCCGCGCTCAATGTCAACGCCAACAACTCGGAAGCGTGGGCGGGCCTCGGATTTTGCTACGAAAAGCTGAACAATCGCACCAAGGCGGTCAAATCCTACCAGCGCGCAGTGTCGGTCAATCCGAACAACAGCCAGGCCCGCGCCGCCTTGCAGCGCTTGAGCTGAGCCCGCCCGAATCTAGCGCCCTGAGCAGGACCTCGCGACGGCCCCCAAGCAGGCGCCGTTCGCTGAAGACGGCCCGTCTCTCGCCCCGCTTCGCCGAGGCGCCAGTTCGAGAGAGCGCCGCCTGCTCGGGTATGGAAGACGGGGCGCGGCGGTTGGTCGCGCCCCTTTTGGAAGCCAAATCCGGCAGGGAGATTTGCCGGTCGCCGCCGCGGCTGGCGACGCCTCAGCTTCCTGGCGTTTTCACGTCCAACTCAACGTCGTAAAGCCCAGCGCCCTTGAGCGGGCTCTTGTCGCCCCAGTCGCCCTCGAATCCGCCTGTCCCGGTGGCGCCCTGGTAGGCGCCCGTTCCGGAAATGATCTGGTATTTTCCGACAACATGGCCGCCGGTGTCGTTTCCCGTGACCGTGGTGGTGTAATTCATCACGATGGAACCATTTGGAAAATAATAAGTGCTGTGTCCGGTCCCCTTGCCGTTTGCATCCGTCTTGTCGTAGAAGTCCTTGGTCCCCAGCGTGCCGTCCGGGGCGACGGTTACTCCGACATTATGACTTTCTCCATCCTTTTCACCGACGTAAAACGTTATCAGTTTGTGCTTGAGCGTTAGGTCGGCCGACATGGCCGCGATATTGGAACCCACGAGAATCGCGAGCGCTGACACAAGAGTCTTCATGCTTCGTCCTCCGTTTAGCTCAGGTGCGACGCCTTGTTGCGCCTGGGAATGATTGGCGGGGCGATGTAAACCGCGTTTGACCGCGAGGTTTCAGCCCGGTAATTTTTGTAATCGTCACATGTCGATCGCCCGAGAATTTGCCGCGGACCCGCGAAAGGGCCCCAAATGGTCGACGCGCCGGCGGACACGAGGAACGCCGAAAGAAGCCCGGAAGAGAGGGAGCGCGGAGCGTTTGCCTTCGCGGGGCTGGTTTTCGACCTCGACGCCTGCACGCTTCAGCGCGAATCCGGTGAGGCGATCGCGCTGACGCGCGGCGAATTCGCGCTTCTGCGTGAATTCGTGCGCCGGCCCGGCCGGGTGTTGAGCCGCGATTTTCTACTCGACGCCGTGGTCGGGAGGCGCAATGTCCCCTTCGACCGCAGCGTCGACGTGATGGTCGGGCGGCTTCGGAAAAAGGTCGAAGCCGATCCAAAACAGCCGAGCGTCATCCAGACCGTCCCGGGCGAGGGCTACCGCTTCAACGCGCCGCTCTCCCCGCACAAACCGGCCCCCGAAACTGTCGCGGCCCCGGGCTCGCTGGGGACCATGGCTGTCCCGTCGCCAGCCGCGATCCCGCGGACGTCGCGCGCGCTTTTGCCCGTTCTGGCGGCCGCGGTCGCGCTTTGCCTGATCGCGGTGGGCGCCGCAATTCTGTGGCGCGCTGCTGCTCAGGCGCCTCAGGAGACCGGGCCGCGCTTTTCCATGGTGGTGCTGCCGTTCGCCAATCTCACCGGCGACGCCGGATGGGACTATCTGGGCAAGGACATGGGCGTCGAACTGACGACGCTGATGGGCGCGTTCCCGAACATGCACGTGGTCGCGGGCGCAGCTCCGGGCGAGGCTGATCAGGATGTGCGTCGCGCCGCGCGAGCCGCCGGGGTTCGCTATGTGATCGCCGGCGCGGTCGACAAGGTGAATGACCGGCTGCGCTACACCGCCCAGCTCTTCGACGGCGCAAGCGGTCACGAGCTGTGGTCGGGGCGCTACGACGATGAGGGAGTCGATCCCAAGGCCCCCGGGCCCGACGTCGCCACGCGCATCTACGGGGCGCTCGCGGGTCTCCTGGGACGCCTCTACGTCGAGGAGGAGCGCCGGTCCTGGAGCAAGGACGAAGGCAGTCTGGACGCCTATGACTACTACCTGCGTGGCGCGTCATTCTTCCTGCGCTTCACCCAAGCCGACAATGAGAAGGCGCGCGCCATTTTCGAAGAGGGCCTCAAGAAATACCCGAACGAGGGGCTTTTGCAGGTCAAGCTTGCATGGTGTTACTTCGCCAGGACGTGGTATCAGGTGGACGAAAACTCGCGCGAGAACATCGAGCGAGCCTGGCGCCAGGCGCAGGTCGCAAGGACTGCGCCGTCCCAATCGCATCTGGCGACCTATCTGCTGCGTCAGTTGATGGCCGCGCTCTATCAATATCACGGCGAGTTCGCCCATTCGATCGACGAGGCGAAAGCCGCGATGGCCATGGCGCCGTACGAAACCATTTCGCGTTCGGACCTTGCGTCCAAACTTGCGAACGCCGGCGACGTCGGCGAGGCCATCGCCTGGGCCGAGCGGGCGGTCATTAGCGATCCAAACCCGCCTCCATTTTACTATTTGAGCCTAGCCTGGGTTTACTATGTCGGCCAGCGCTACGACGACGCCCTCAAAGCCGTGGCGCGCTACAAGGCGGACTATCCGACGCTGTTCGCCGCAATTTGTGTGCGTCTCGGCCGCCTCGACGAGGCGCGCGCAGCGGTCGCCGACGCGCTCAAGGCCGGAATCAAGGTTTCGATCGCGAGCGAGGGCTTTTCGCCGCAAATTGAGCCGGATCGCACCGCCTATTTGAATGATCTGCGGGCGGCCGGCGTGCCGGAGAACTGAACGGCTCAACGGAAGCGATTGCTTCCGGCTCGGCGCCTTCCGGTCCGCCTCGCCGGGCGGCAATGAGCAAACTCACACTCCCAATTTGACCCTCCGGGAAAATCGTGTTTTGTCGCGCCGCAACACAACAAGCCTCGGTTCCCAGAGTACGCCCCCGCAATGCGGCCCGAACGATACAACGTGCGCGAATCCGAGGCCAAATGGCGGAAGGCCTGGGCGGACGCGCAGATCTTCACGACCAGTAACGACGATCCGCGCCCCAAATACTACGTGCTCGAGATGTTCCCCTATCCGTCGGGACGCATCCATATGGGCCATGTGCGCAACTACGCGATGGGCGACGTGGTGGCGCGCTATAAGCGCGCGCGGGGGTTCAACGTTCTCCATCCGATGGGCTGGGACGCGTTCGGCCTGCCGGCCGAAAACGCCGCGATGCAGAACAACACCAGCCCCGCGAAATGGACCTACGCCAATATCGCGGCGATGCGGGCGCAGTTGCAGTCGATGGGGCTCTCGCTCGACTGGTCGCGCGAGATCGCAACCTGCGATCCGGGTTACTACAAGCACCAGCAGAAGCTGTTCCTCGATTTCCTCGCGGCGGGCCTGGTCGCGCGCAAGAAATCGAAGGTCAACTGGGATCCGGTCGACCAGACCGTGCTGGCCAACGAGCAGGTGATCGACGGCCGCGGCTGGCGCTCGGGCGCGCCCGTCGAGCAGCGCGAGCTCACCCAATGGTTCTTCAAGATCACCGACTATTCCGACGACCTGCTTTCAAGCCTCGATCGTCTCGACCGCTGGCCGGAGAAAGTCAGGCTCATGCAGAAGAACTGGATCGGGCGCTCGGAGGGGCTCTCGATCCGGTTCGCAATCGACAAAGCGAGCCTCGGCGCGCTCAAGGACGCGCCCGGCACGAGCGAGCTGGAAGTCTACACGACACGGCCCGACACCTTGTTCGGCGCGAAGTTCATGGCCGTCTCGCCTGATCATCCGCTGGCCTCCGCCGCCGCCAAGCACGACCCGGCGCTCGCGGCGTTCATTGAGGAATGCCGCAGGATGGGCACGTCCGCGGCGGCGATCGAGACCGCGGAGAAAAAGGGCTACGACACCGGGCTCAAGGTTCTGCACCCGTTCGACCCGGAATGGCGGCTGCCGGTCTATGTCGCCAATTTCGTGCTGATGGAATATGGGGCGGGCGCGATTTTCGGCTGCCCCGCGCACGATCAGCGTGACCTCGATTTCGTCCATGCCTATGGCCTCGGCGTCACCCCGGTCGTCCTCCCGCCCGCGGTCGATCCCGCGACCTTCGCCATCGACAAGATCGCCTATGACGGCGCAGGCGTGATGATCAATTCGCGCTTTCTCGACGGGCTCACGGTCGATGAGGCGAAGGAAGAGGTCGCGCGACGGCTGGAACAGATGACGGTCGGCGGGAAGCCGCAGGCGAGACGTCAGGTCAACACCAAGCTCAGGGACTGGGGCGTGTCCCGCCAGCGCTATTGGGGTTGCCCGATTCCGGTCGTTCATTGTCCAGCCTGCGGAATCGTGCCGGTCCCGGCCAAGGATCTGCCCGTCGAGCTGCCGGAAGACGTGAGCTTCGATCAACCCGGCAATCCGCTCGCCCGCCATCCGACCTGGAAGCATGTCGCCTGCCCGAAATGCGGCGGCGCCGCGACGCGCGAGACCGACACGATGGATACGTTCGTCGATTCGTCGTGGTATTTCGTGCGCTTCACCGATCCGCACAACGCCTCGGCGCCCGACGATCCCAGGATGGCCGATCACTGGCTGGCGGTGGACCAGTACATCGGCGGCATCGAACATGCGATCCTGCATCTCCTCTATTCGCGCTTCTTCACTCGCGCGATGCGCAAATGCGGCTACCTCAATCTCGACGAGCCGTTCGCCGGCCTTTTCACCCAGGGCATGGTAGTGCATGAGACCTACCGCGACGCCGAGGGCCAGTGGCTTGCGCCGTCGGAAGTTCGCATCCACGCGGACGGCGAGGCGCGGCGAGCTGTTGCGGTGGACGGCGGCGGGCCGGTCGAGATCGGCCCGACCGAGAAGATGTCGAAATCCAGGCGCAACACCGTCGATCCGGACGAGATCATTGCGACATACGGCGCCGACACCGCGCGGTGGTTCATGCTGTCGGATTCGCCGCCCGAGCGCGACGTCATCTGGACGGAGGCTGGCGTTCAGGGCGCGTTCAAGCAGACGCAGCGCCTGTGGCGCCTCGTCTGCGAGATCGAGCGCGTCGTCGGGCCCGAGCGTCCGCCCAGGCCGTCGGAATATGGCGAGGAGGCGCGGCGCATCCGCCAGCTCGCCCATGCGGCGATGGCGCGAATTGAGGACGAGGTCGAGCGGCTCAGGTTCAATGTCTGCATCGCCGCGGTCTACGAACTGGCCAACGAGCTCAGCGTTGCGGTCGGGGCGATTGGAGAGACGCCGGTCGCCGACGATCTCAGAGCCGCTTTCGCCGAGGCCGGCGACATTCTCGTTCATTGCTTCGCGCCGATGATGCCGCATCTGGCGGAAGAGTGCTGGGAGGCGCTGGGCCACAAAGCTTTCGTCTCGCAGAGTCCGTGGCCGGTCGCCGACCGGAGTCTCATCGCGTCGTCCGACGCCATTTACGTCGTCCAGGTCAACGGCCGGAAGCGGGGCGAACTCAGAATTGACCGGGAGGCTGCGCAGGAACGGGTCGAGCGCGCGGCGCTCGCCCTCGACGCGGTCAAGCGGGCGATGGATAATAAGCGCGCCCGCCGGGTGATCGTCGTGCCGCACAGGATCGTCAATGTCGTGGTCTAGAGCTATCGGCGCGCTTGCGGCGCTCGCGCTCGCGGCGCCCCCCGCGGGCTCGCGGGCTGCTTTCAGCCGCTCTATGGCGAGGCGTCGCATCCTGGCCTCGTCGAAGACCTTCGGGCGATCGAAGTCGCGCCGATCAAGGACCGCATCGGCCATTATCTGGCTGACAACCTGATCACCGATCTCAACGGCACCGGCCAGACGCCCACGCCAAAATATCGGCTGACAGTGACCCTCTCGCTCGGCACGACGACGCCGACCGTGAGCTCGCTCACCAATGTCGCCACGTCGGCCACCTTGTCGGGCGACGCCACCTATACCCTGACCAGAATCGACGGCGGCGCTCAAGTTCTGACCGGCGTCGCCAACGCAGCGGCGGCCTACGACCGGTCCCAGCAACGGTACAACGATCTGCGCGCCCTGCGCGACGCCGAAATCCGGCTGGCGCGCGCGCTGTCGTCGGAGATCTCGCTGCGTCTCGCCTCCGCGCTGGCCGGGAAGCCCTCATGAGGCATGGATCCGGCTTGGCGCCCGCTCGCTAGCCTGAACGCAATGCTGCTTTATATCGCTCAACGGATCGTTTTGTTCCTGGCGACGCTCCTGATCGCCTCGCTGATCGTCTTCGCGGTGATGAGCATTTTGCCGGGCAATGCGGCCGAGACCATTCTCGGGCCGACCGCGACCCCCGACGCGGTCGCGGCGCTCTCGCACAAGCTCGGCCTCGATCTGCCCGCGCCCATCCGCTACGCGCACTGGATCGGCGGCGCGCTGCATGGCGATCTCGGCGTCTCCTACGCCTATGGATCACCGATCGCGCCGCTGATCGCCTCGAGCCTCGCGGTCAGCGCGCCGCTCGCGCTGATGGCGATGGCGTTCGCCGCTGGCCTCGGGCTTGTCGCCGGCGTCTATGCGGCGGATCGGCGTGGCCGAACCGGCGACGCGGTCGTCATGGGCCTGAGCCAGGTTGGGATTGCGGTGCCGAACTTCTGGCTGGCGATCCTCCTCGTGCTCCTTTTCGCGGTGACGCTCAAACTCGTTCCGGCGGGCGGATTTCCCGGCTGGCATGACCCGATGCGGGCGCTCGGCGCTCTTATTCTTCCCGCGATTGCGCTTGGCGTCGTGCAGGCGGCGATCGTCACCCGCGTCGCCCGATCGGCGGTGATCGAAGCCCTGAACGAGGACTTCATGCGCACAGCGCGCGCCAAGGGCGTCTCGCGCCGCGCCGCGCTCTGGCGCCACGCGCTGCCAAACGCGCTCACCCCCATCCTCACCATCATGGGGCTGCAATTCGCCAACCTGATCGCGAGCGCGATCGTGGTCGAGAACGTGTTCGTCCTGCCGGGTCTCGGGCGTCTCATGCTGCAGTCGATCTCCAATCGCGACACGCTCGTGGTCGAGAACGCGGTGATGTTGATCGCCTTGATCGTGATCGGATTGAACTTCGTCGTCGACATCGCCTGCGCCGCGATCGATCCGAGGCTGAGAGCGCCCGCCGCGTGACCGTGTCCGGCCGGTTTCGCCCGCGTGGCGGCTCGAAGTCTTTGGCTCGGCGGAGCGCTTGTCGCTGCGCTGGTCGCCGCAGCCGCCCTGTCGCTCGTCTGGACCCCTTATCCGCCCGCGGCGATCGACATCCCCCACAAGCTCGCGCCTCCATCCGCGGCGCACTGGTTCGGGACCGACAATCTCGGACGCGACGTCGCCTCGCAAATCCTGGCCGGCTCGCGCATCTCGATTCTGGTCGGGGTGATCGCGGTCGGCATCGGGCTTGCGTTCGGCGTCGTCCTTGGCCTGATCGCGGCCTTCTCCAAGGGCCTCGTCGAAGACGCAATCATGAAGTTCAGCGACTTCGTCTTCGCGTTTCCGGCGCTGCTGCTTGCGATCATGCTGACGGCCACGTTCGGCGCGGGCGTCGTCAATGCGATTGTCGCCATCGGCGTCTACAACGTGCCGATCATCGCCAAGCTGACCCGCGCCACCGCCAACGGCGTTCTCTCCCGCGAATATGCGCTCGCCGCCCGCGCCGCGGGCCGCGGGCCGGTCGCGATCGCCGTCGATCATGTTCTGCCCAACATCGCGCCCGCGCTGATCGTACAGGCGACGATTCAATTCGCGATCGCCATCCTGGCCGAGGCGGCGCTCTCCTATCTCGGCCTTGGCGCGCAGCCGCCCGAGACCTCGTGGGGCAAGATGCTGGCCGACGCGCAGACCGTTCTCTACAACGCGCCCAGGCTCGCGCTCTATCCGGGGATCGCGATCGCGCTCAGCGTGCTCGGCCTCAATCTGCTCGGCGACGGCCTGCGCGACGCGCTCGACCCGAAACTCAAGGCGCGGAGCTGATGCTGCTCGACGTGGCTGAACTCGCCATCGACCTGCCGGCGGCGGACGGATGGCGGCGCGTCGTCGACCGGGTTTCGCTGTCGCTCGACGAGGGCGAGAGCCTCGGGATGGTCGGCGAATCCGGCTCCGGCAAGACAATGACCGCGCTCGCGATCATGGGGCTTGCGCCGGCAGGCGCGCGCGATTCTGGGGCTCGATCCGCTTCGAAGGGCAGAGAGCTTGTCGGCCTCCCGGAAGAGGCGATGCGCCGATTGCGCGGCGACCGCATGGCCATGGTCTTCCAGGAGCCGATGACGGCGCTCAATCCGCTGCGCAGCGTGGCCGCCCAGGTCGCCGAGCCGTTGATGCTGCATCGCGGGCTCGCCAAGCGCGAGGCGCGCGAGAGCGCGGTCCAGTTGCTTGAGCGGGTGGGGCTCGGGGAGCCTGAGCGCGCGGCGCGATCCTATCCCTTCGCGCTCTCGGGAGGCGAGCGCCAGCGCGCGATGATCGCGATGGCGATCGGCTGCAACCCGCGGCTCATCATCGCAGACGAGCCGACGACGGCGCTCGACGTCACCGTGCAGGCGCGCATTCTGGCGCTGATCGATGCGCTCAGGTCCGAATCGAAAATGGCGGTCCTGCTGGTCAGCCACGATCTCGCGGTGATCGCCGGCCATTGCGACCGGGTTATCGTCATGTATGCGGGCGTGATCATGGAAACGGGGCCCGTCGAGACGGTGTTGCGCGAGCCGAGAAATCCCTACACGCTGGCCTTGCTCGAAGCTCGTCCGCGGCCGGGAGCGCCGCGCGGCGCGCGCCTGAAGACGATTCCCGGCGCGCCGCAGCTGAAGGAGGGGCCGCGCGTCGGCTGTCCGTTCGCCGGCCGGTGCACGTTCACGCTCGACATCTGCTGGGCGGCGCCCCCGCCAGAAATCCCCTTCGGCTCGAACCACGTGTCGCGCTGTCATCGCGCGAGCGAACTGGGCGGGCCGCGATGAGCCACGCGGGAGGACGCGCGACGGACGGCGGGCCGCTGCTCGAAGTCTCTTCGCTGGTCAAGACCTATCGTACGGCGGGGATCGGCCCGTTCGCGCGCAGGAATGCGCGGCCAGCGCTTGCGGGCGTGAGCTTCTCGATTGAGCCAGGGCGGTCGTTCGGGATTGTTGGCGAATCGGGCTCGGGCAAGTCGACGCTGGCGCGCATCGCGCTCGCGCTTGACCGGCCGGATTCGGGCGAGGTGCGCCTTCTGGGACGATCGCTGTTCGATCTTGGGCGACGCGAATTGCGCGCGGCGCGCGCAGCACATGCAAATCGTCTTCCAGGATCCTTACGGATCGCTCGATCCGCGCCAGCGGGTGGAGGCAATCGTCGCCGAACCGCTCAAGGCGCTGGGCGGGGCGGGCAGGGCGGAGCGGCGCGCGCGGGTCGAGGCCTCGCTCGTAGCGGTCGGTCTCGAGGCCTCCGACGCCGCGAAGCATCCGCATGAATTTTCCGGCGGCCAGCGCCAGCGCATCGCGATAGCCCGCGCGCTCATCACCCGGCCCAGCCTCGTCATTGCTGACGAGCCGGTGTCGGCGCTCGACGTCTCGGTTCAGGCGCAGGTCCTGAACCTGATGAGCGACCTCGAGCGCGACGCGGGCGTGACCTTTCTCCTGATCAGCCATGATCTCGCCGTGGTCGCGCATATCTGCGTGACGACGGCCGTCATGTATCGCGGCCTGTTCGTCGAGACCGGGCTGACCGACGCCCTGTTCGCCAATCCCGCGCACCCGTATACACGTGAGCTGGTGGACGCGACGCCGCGCCTCGACCGCCCGGCGCGCCTGGCGCCCGCGCCGGCGAACGGCGCGCCCGAACCGGCCGGGGGCTGCCCCTATGCCGCGCGCTGCGCCTTCGCCCGTCCGCGCTGCCTTGAAGAGGCGCCGGTTCTCGAGGCGAAGGGCGACGGAAGCCGCAAGGTCGCGTGCTGGTTTCCTCTCGATTAGGTCAGCGGCATTGACGTGATTGTCGCTTTTTCCTCCGCCGTGCCCTTGCCGCGCCGCAAACGGCTCCCAATCTCAAATGCGCGTGAGCGTTCGTCCGCCGGGCGCCGCTCACGAGACACGGAGGACCCTGATGGGCACTGCGGATAATACGTTTGGCGGGGCTTATGGAGCCCGCGAATTCGGCCCGAGCGATTGGGCGAATGCGCGATGGCGCCGGCGCCCCGGTTCCCGCTGGACGGCGTTCGAGATCATCGCGATGGTGCTCGGCTTCATTGTCTTTTGGCCGATCGGCCTTGCGATCCTCGGTTACAAGTTCTGGCAGAGCCGCAATGGCGGGCCGGACCTGCAGACGTTCGCCGCCGGCAAATGGCAGGACGCGCGCGCGATGATGGCGTCGAATTCATGGGCGAGTTCCTGGGGCTGCGGCTCGATGCGGCGCGCGAGCGGCTTCTATACCCCCTCGACCGGCAACGCCGCGTTCGACGAATGGCGGACCGCGGAATTGGCCCGGCTCGACGAAGAGCGCCGCAAGCTCGACCAGGCGCAGCGCGAGTTCGCCGAATATGTCGATGCGATCCGTCGCGCCAAGGACCGCGAGGAGTTCGACCGCTTCATGGCCGAGCGCCGCACCCGTCCGCCGGGCGGCGGCTCGGAAGCGCACTGAGCGGCGGCTTCTGAGAGCTGATACCGTCGGGCGCGGTCAGCGACCGCGGCTACAGAGTCCCCTCTTCCCCAACGGGGAGAGGGGACTTGCGCTTGACCGTATCGCGTCCTGCGGTGCTATGCTCCGGCTCGCCCTCTCCTTAAGCCTCGGAGCGTTTCATGCGCCGCGCCTATCGCCTTTTCCTCACGCTTGGCCTCGCCTTCATGGCGCAGGCGGCCCTCGCCAAGGACAGCGTAACGATCGGCATGGTGCTCGAGCCGCCTGGGCTCGATCCCACGAGCGCGCCGGCGGCGGCGATCGGAGAAGTCACGCACTTGAACATCTTCGAGGGCCTGACCAAGATCAACGAGAACTTCTCGGTGACGCCGCTTCTCGCCGAGAAATGGCAGTTCTCACCTGATCTCAAGACGCTCACCTTCACGCTGAAGCCGAACGTCAAGTTCCAGGACGGCGAGCCGTTCTCCTCCAAGGACGTGAAATATTCATTCGAGCGCTTCGCCGCCAAGGACTCGACCAACAAGGACAAGGCGTTCTTCGCCTCGATCGAATCGATCGACACGCCCGATCCGATGACGGTCGTGCTCAAGTTCAAGCAGCCAAGCTTCGAGGCGCTGTTTCATCTGGGCATGGACACCGCAGTGATCCTCGACGAGAAAAGCGCGACGAACGAAGCCACCAATCCGGTCGGCACCGGACCGTACAAGCTCTCCTCCTGGACCAAGGGCTCGTCGATCACGCTCGACAAGTGGGACGGCTACCGCGACGCCGCCAAAATCCCGCTCGAACACGCGACCTTCCGCTTCATCTCCGATCCCTCGGCCGCGGTCGCGGCGATGCTCGCCGGCGACGTCGACGCCTTCCCGCGTTTCGCCAACGTGCAGGCGCTCGGCCAGTTCAGGAGCGATCCGCGGTTCCAGGTACTGGTCGGCGGGACCGAGGGCAAGACCATCCTCGCCATGAACAACAAGAGGAAGCCGCTCGACGATCTGAAGGTGCGTCAGGCGATCGCCTATGCGATCGACCGCAAGGCGATCATCGACGGGGCGATGGACGGGCTCGGAACGCCGATCGGCAGCCACCTCACGCCGAACGATCCCGGCTACGTCGATCTCACCGGCATGTATCCCCATGACCCGGCCAAAGCCAAGGCGCTGCTGAAAGAGGCGGGCGTGAAGACGCCCGCTCGAGCTCAGCCTGATCCTGCCGCCGCCGCCCTACGCGCGTCAGGGCGGCGAGATCATTGCGGCCCAGCTCGCCGAGGTTGGCATCAACGCCAAGATCGAGAACGTCGAATGGGCGCAGTGGCTCTCCGGCGTCTACAAGGACAAGAACTACGATCTGACCATCATCAGCCACGTCGAGCCGCTCGACATCGGCATCTACGCCAATCCGAACTACTACTTCCAGTACGACAGCCCGGCGTTCCAGGCGATCTACGCCAAGGTGACCTCGGCGCCCGATCTCGCCGCCTATAAGGAGGCGCTCGGCGAAGCGCAGAAGAAGCTGGCCGACGACAGCGTCAACGCCTTCCTGTTCCAGTTGCCGAACGTGACCGTCGCCGACGCCAAGCTCAAGGGCCTGTGGAAGAACGCGCCGATCTTCGTCAACGACCTTTCGGCCCTGTCGTGGCAATGAGCGGACCCGAGGCGGCAAGGGGCTAGCGCATGCAGCCGTTCCGGATGTCGGCGGCGGAGCTCATCCGCGCCTACCGGAGCCATGAACTGTCGCCTGTCGAGGCGATGAAGTCGGTGATTGGGCGGGTCGAGGCTTTCGAGCCGCATATCCACGCGACCTTTCTTTATGCTCCGGAGCGGGCGATCGATGAGGCGCGCGCTTCCGAAGCGCGCTGGGCGAAGGGGGAGCCGATCGGTCCGCTCGACGGCGCGCCGGTGACGGTCAAGGACAATATCGCGACCAAGGGCGAGCCGAAGCCGGTCGGCACGGCGGCGGAAGACCTGTCGCCGCAGAAGGAGGATGCGCCGCCGGCGGCGCGCTTGCGCGAGGCGGGCGCGATCATCTTCACCAAGACGACCATGCCGGATTACGGCATGCTCTCCTCGGGCCTGTCGAGCATCCATCCGCTCGCCCGCAATCCGTGGAAGCTCGACCGCAATCCGGGCGGATCGTCCGCGGGCGCGGGCGCGGCGGCGGCCGCGCTCTATGGCCCGCTGCACGTTGGAACCGATATCGGCGGCTCGGTGCGGCTGCCGGCCGGTTGGTGCGGAATCTTCACACTCAAGCCGAGCGCCGGACGCATCCCGATCGATCCGCCCTATATTGGCCGCGTCGCCGGGCCGATGACGCGCACCGTCTCTGACGCCGCGTTGATGATGGCGACTTTGTCGCTGCCCGACGTCCGCGACTATGCGAGCCTCAAATACGAGAAACTCGACTGGACGATCGAGCCCGCGCCGCTCAGGGGCCTGCGGATCGGCCTGCTCGCGGAGGCTGGCTGCGGCGTCGCGCCGGCGCCTGAAGTCAAAGCCGCGGTTGAGCGCGCCGCGCGCGATTTCGAGGCCGCGGGCGCGCATGTCGAGCCACTGAAGCCGTTCCTGACCCAGGAAATGCTCGACGGTCTCGACCGCTTCTGGCGCACCCGGGCGCTGATCGACTTGCGAGCCTTGTCTCCCGCAAAGCGCGCCAAGGTGCTGCCGTTCATCCGCGAGTGGGCGGAATCGGCGAGCGGCCTCTCGGGCGAGCAGGTGTTCCACGGCTTCAGCCAGATTCCGGCGATGCGCCAAGCGGCGATTGAGGCCACGCACCGGTTCGACCTCATCCTGTCGCCGACCGCGCCGATGACCGCGTTTCCCGCCGAATGGGCCTCGCCCAGCCAGGATCCGCTGAACCCGTTTCCGCATATCGGTTTCACCGTCGCCTTCAACATGTCCGAGCAGCCGGCGGCGTCAATCAACTGCGGCTATGATTCCGAGGGCCTGCCGATCGGGCTCCAGATCGTCGGGCGCCGGTTCGACGATCTCGGCGTGCTTCGGGTGGCGCGCGCCTTCGAGGCGATGCGCGCCGGCGAGGCGAGGCCGTGGCCCGAGCCGCCCAACCCGTGAAACTCGCAAATTCTTAAACAGCGGCGGCGCCGCCGGCTTCCGCATGCATAGACTGTGAGCGTGGTCACAGCGCTCGAGCTCGCAATGTGCTCGAACTTGGACAGTTGGAGGTTATGTCGGGGGTCGGTCATGAATCCGCTGATCTTGGTGGCCACACAGCTGTTGCCGGATCTAGCCAGGCTGATGATGACGGCCGGCGACCAGTCGGGGGTGATCGAGAAGAAGGTGGTCGAGGCGGTCACAAATGTGACGGGCGCCGACAAGCTGCCGGACGCCCTGGCCAAAATCGACAGCGATGCAAAAGCGAAGGCGGACTTGGAGAAGGCGCTCGCCGAGATCAACGCGGAAGAGATGAAGGAACAGAACCGCGCCGCCGAGGCCTCTCAGCGGTTCGACCTCGAATTCGAGGCGCGCCAGGCCGAAGAACGCGAGAAGGCGAGGGAAGAGGATTTTCAGCGATATTTGCGCGACCTGCAGGACCGGCAGGACGCGCGCGCGATGCAGATGAAGCTCGCCGACGAGCGCAGCCCGCTGGCCTGGGTGGCGCCGCTCTTCGCTTTCGCGCTGATCCTGATGATCTGGTACCTCTTGCACAACATTTTGAGCGCGCGCGACGAAGTCGCGAACAAGGACGTGTTCAACGTCGTCCTCGGCGCTCTGGTCACCGCGTTCACGACTGTGGTCGCGTATTATTTCGGATCGTCGCTCGGCTCAAGCAAGAAGGATGAGGCGCTGCAATCGGGCCGGCTCGTCACCAATCCTAAACACGTGACTAAAGGCGATGGCGGCGACGATGCTGATGGGAGTTTAGAGACCGGGGGGGACGATACGCAGCCTTTGGATGCGCCGGCTGCGCGACCAAGCCCCTCTCAGGCCAAGGGCCTTGGACTGTTCCGCTCGAAGGCGCCGCGCGTTATGCACGACCTTATCCGTGATCTCGGACTCACAACGGTCCAGGCGGCCGCCATCCTCGGCAATATCGGCCATGAATGCGCGGGGTTCACGCTGCTCCAGGAGCAAAAGCCGCTGAGGGGCGGACGCGGCGGCTGGGGCTGGTGTCAATGGACGGGCTCGCGCCGAACCGAGTTCGAGAAATGGGCGGCTGACCACGGTCTCGATTTTTCGGGCGACAGGGCGAACTACGGCTTCCTCCTCGAGGAGCTCAAAGGGTCGCAGGCAAATAGCGTCCGCCGACTGAAAGAGGCGCATTCCGTCGATGGCGCCACTGCCGATTTCATGAACACTTTCGAGAAGCCGGCGGCGCAATACGCCGGGCTCGCGCGCCGCGTAAGCCTCGCCAAACTTGCCCTGCAGGAATACGGGAGAGCGTACAATGCATAGAGACGGACACGACCAACGCCGCCAGGTCTATTTCTGGGCGCCGGTCTTTCTCTTTGCCGCAGTCGCCGGCGGGATCGGCCTTTTCGAATACGGCGAGTTCGCCAGGGAGCAGGAGAGGTCCGGCGAGGACATGACCGCGCTCGCGGTCGCGGCGATGCGAAGCCCATCGGAAGCCTTGGCGGACGCCGAGAGACATCTGATGACCGAGCGCATCGATTTTCCGCTCTACCGCGATCTGCTGCAGGCGGCCTTGAGCCGACCGGACTCCGCCGTGCGCAATGTCGCTTATCAGAGCATTCACCGCGTGCTCGCTTCCGGACGGACCTCCGGCGAGCGCCTGAAGAAGTGGCTTCCATCCCTGCCGACGGAGGTCTTCATCATGACCTCGGACAAAGGCGCCGCGCAGGAGATCGAAGAGAAACTGAAACGGCGCGACACCGACGTGGTCATCCAGGAGGATGGGAAGCCGGTCGGCAAAACCCAGGTGCTCTGTTACGATCAGGAGGTCTGCAAGCAGACCGCCCCGTCCGTGGTCAATGTCCTTCGCCAGCAAGGCTACGAGGTCGACCAGGCGAAGCTTACCGATGGAAGCGCCGCGTCCGCCAATCGGATCGACGTTCAAATCGTGGATCTGAAGGCCGGAAAGCCCGCCAAGAGGACAATTGCCACCAAGGCGAGGCGCCCCAAGCAGGTTCAGCCTCGCCTCTTCGCCCGGGAATAGACCCGCCAGGAATTGAGGCGTTTCCCGAAGAGCTCGCTCAGGTGCGGCTATGATTTCGAGGGCCTGCCTTTCAGACTTGCGCGCGCCTTCGAGGCGATGCGCGCCGGCGAGGCGAGGCCGTGGCGCGAGCCGTCCAAGGCCTGATTTGGTCTGAAGCCAAACCGGCGCGGATGAGCGTCGTGATTGTCGGGTCGCGGGAAAGCGCGTAAAGCAGCCCCCTCCCAGCCGGGTTATTCGTCCTCTATCGTATCAACAGGAAGGATGCGCCGATGACAAAGTTCCTGGTCCTGTACATGGCCAAAGGGGCCGAGTTTGAAAAGATGATGAAGACCTCCACGCCCGAGCAGCAGAAGAAGGGGATGGAGGCGTGGATGAAATGGATGGGCGACCACAAGGCGTCGCTGGTCGATGGCGGCGCGCCTCTGGGGAAGACCAAGCGGGTCGACTCGAAGGGAGCTTCCGACACGAAGAACGAGATCGGAGGTTATTCGATCGTGCAAGCCGAATCGGCCGAGGCTGCGACAAAGCTGTTCGGCAAGGACCATCCGCATCTCATGATGCCCGGCGCCTGGGTGGAAGTCATTGAAGTCAGGCATGTTCCGGGTATGTGAACAGACGCCGCCCGCGCCGCGCTGAACGCCCGCGGCGCGGGTTGTTTCGTCGCCTTGTGACAGGGGAGAGATTTGAAGCTCGTGGTCTTCGCCGCCTTGGTGGCCTTGTTGGGGGCGGCGCCCGCCCGCGCCGAGGATTGCGGCCGGAGCGCCGAGGGTTTCGGCGATTGGCTTGCTTCCTTCAAGAAGGTTGCGGTGGGAGACGGCGTGTCGCAAACGGCGGTCGAGGCCGCGCTCGGCGGCGTCTCGTACAATCCCGAGGTCAAGCGGCATGACGGCGGCGTCAAGATGTTCGGGCGCAATTTGGCCGGCTTCGAGGCGAGCCATGTGACGCCGGGCATGGTGTCGCGGGGCAGGGCGGAGCTCAGGCGATACGCTGGGCCGCTCGCAACGATCGAGCGGCGCTTCGGCGTGCCCGGACCGGTGGTGGTCGCGATCTGGGGCCTCGAGACGAGCTTCGGCGGCGACATCGGCTCGTTTCCGACCTATAGCGCGCTCGCCACCCTCGCCTGGGACTGCCGCCGCGCGCAGCGTTATCGCGCCGAGCTTATCGATGCGCTGATGCTCGTCGACCGCGGAGTCATCGCCGACCCGCGCCGGACGCGCGGCGCCTGGGCCGGCGAGATCGGTCAGACCCAGCTTATGCCATCCGCCTATCTCATGTACGCGACGACGCCCGATGGCTCGGGGACGCCCGACCTCATCCACAATTCCGCCGACGCGCTCGCTTCGACAGCGGCGTTTCTCAAAGGGCATGGGTGGCAGTCGGGCGCGGGCTGGGACCAGGGCGAGCCCAATTTCGCCGCCATCCTGCAATGGAACTCGGCGGAGATTTACGCAAAGACGGTCGCCCATTTCGCCGACCGGCTGGCCGGCAGGTGACGCGGCAGTCCCGGCCGCTGCGGGAGGCGGGAATGAGCGCCGACGGCGATCTTGCCTCAAGGGTGCGGGCTGCTCTCCGGGACGTCGAGCGCGGTGCGCGAGGTGAAGATGTTCGGCGGCGTTGGATTTATGGTGAACGGAAATCTCGTCGCTGCGGCGTCGAAGCGCGGCCTTCTTTTGCGCGTCGGCCGGGAGCGTCAGGACGAAGCCGTGGCTCAGCCCGGGATCCGGCCGATGGAGATGCGAGGCCGCCGCATGGAGGGCTACGTCTACGCCGATCCGCCGCCCCCCTCCGAGGACGGGGTCAAAGCCTGGGTTCGGTCGGCCCTGGACTATGTCCAAACGTTGCCCCCGAAGCCCGCCAATGCGAGGCCCAGGCGGGCGAAAGGGCAAGAAAAGTAGGCTCCTTCCTGGGTCTGTCTTGCGCCGATCGCGTCTCCCCCTGTGGCGGCCGCTAAGCCTTAACCATCGTCGCCTATTCTTTCGCTCATGTCTGCGTTCGAGGACGGCGCGATCGCGCCATCGCGCCTGATCGAGAGGCGATTGCTCGGCTTGGGCGCCGGATTCGCGCTTGCGGCCGCCGCGGGCTTCCTTGTCCACGAAGCTGCGCCCGGAGCGCCGGCGATCATGCCAGCCGGCCTTGCCGCTCTCTGCGGTCTTGCGGCGCTCGCGCTCGCCGTCACGCTGGACGATGCGGCGCTGCCGACGCTGATCACGGCCGTCACGGCTGCCGCCGGGCTCCTCGCTTTCGCCGCTTTCGTCGAGCCGGAGGCGCGGCTGAGGCTGATCAGTTTCGCTTCCGCTGCGTTCAGCCTGGGGCTCGCCTGGCGGCTTGTTCGCACAGCGCGGAAGCGCGCCTTGGCTTGGCCGCTTGCCGCGCTGTTCGGCGTCGCGCTCGCGACTTCTTTCGGCCTACGCGGCCTTTCTCGTGCTCGCCTCGCGCGATCTGATGATCGCCGACTTCATGACCTATCGCGGCATTTCGATCATCGTCGCGCGGCTCATCGACGCTCGAAACTGGCCGCTCCTGCTCGGCGCCGCCGTCCAGTCGATCACCCAGGACTATTCCTGGGCGCCGGCGCTTGTTCCGGGCCTCGTGCTGGCGGTTACGAACCCGACGTCTCGCGCGATCTACACCTTCGCGCTCATCGCCCTCTATGCCGCGCCGGCCGCGCTGGCGCTGTCGATACTGGCGCGCGATCTCGCGCGTCGCGCCGGGCTTGCAGGCGGCCCGCAACCGGCGATTGTTCTCGCTCTCGGCGCCGCCGCCGCGTTCCTCGCTTTTCCGGCCGCGTTCGCCGCCGCCGCGCGCGGCATGCCCGATGTTGGCGGGCTCGTTCTGGTGGTCTGCGCGCTAAGGCTCGCCGAGCGGCTCGCGCGCTTGCTCGCGCTGCGGAAGGGCCTTGATGCGCTCATTCGGCCGATGATCCGCCGCGTCGCCGTGGCGCTGGCGCTGACGCTTTACGCAATGTTCGCCTTCCGGCGCTGGTATGCGTTCGCCGCGGCGGGAATCGTGGTCATGCTGGCGCTCGAAGTCGCCGCGATAGCGCTGTCGCCGGCGCGCGCGCTTTCGCCTTCCCGACGCTGTCGCGGCGGCGGCGCTCGGCGCGCTGACGCTGCTCGCGCTCATGAGCCCGGTTGTCGTCGGCTGGGCGCCGAATCTTGGCGCGCACGACTACGCGCAAACCTACGCCGCCTATCGGAAGCCTTGGGATGTGTTCCTGCGCGAGCTTGGCGACTGGGTCGGGCTCATCCCCGCGCTTGCCGCGCTGGCCGGCGCGGGCTGGCTTTGGGCGCGCTCCCGCGACGGGCGCCTCCTTCGTCTGACCCTTGGCGGCGCCGCGATCGCCGCGGCATTGTTCCTGCGCATTCAGACCCCGTATATCCATCATCTCGATCTGATCGCGCCGGCGATCGCCGCGCCCGTCGCGGCTTCGCTGATGCTTCTTCTCGCGAGCCGTCCTCCGGCCGCGGTTCTCGGCATGGGGGCGCTCGGCTTGATCACCCTCTCGCCATTGGCCGCCGCGCTCAATCCTTCGGGCCTCGCGCCGATCGCGGGACTGCCGCGGGCGCCGCGCGCGGACCTTGGCGAACTTGAGCGTCTCAAGGCTTGGGTCGATGCGCGCGCAAGACCTGACGCCAAGATCTGCGGTCTTGGCTCGAGCTATACGTTCAGCGGCCAGCTGATCGGCGAACTGTGGCAGCTCCGCCCTGAGCGGGGCCCGAGCAGCAAGCTCGGCGTGACGATGCCGGACGTCGATACGGTCGACGGGCCGCCGGGAGCGGCTCTCAAGGATTGCGCCATCGTCATCGTCGGCGATCCCGTCCAGACCCACCTCGATCCCGATTACCAGCAGACGGTCATCGTGCCCTCGCGCGAGATGCTGGCGGGGCAGGGGATCGGCGCCAAGTTCCGCCGCACCGGCGAGGTCTTCCATCTGGAGAAGGGCGTGAGCGCGGTGGTGTTCGAGCGCATGGCTCCTCTCGACGATTCCGACATTGCGGCGCTGCAGGCGCGCTGGCGCGCGGCGCGCGATGAGCTTGGCTTCGGCGAGGCCGGGCAGCGGCGCCATTGAACGGCCACGCCGCGCTTTCATGAGAGGCTGCATCGGCGCTCCTGCGGGGCGACGATGCAGCCGGGCGACAGTCTGGACGCCGGTCCCCTTGCGCTCAAACCTTGGATCCCGCTGTGGCGGGCGCCCGCAGAGGTGGGGCGTGGCGGTGTGTGGCGAGGCGCTCGCCCGACCACGCATCTGCCGCAGCACGTCATCCCAACGAGATTGGGCGGAGGGCGATCGCCACGGCCGGCCGACCCGCGCGTCGGGACGGGCGCGCCACCTTGGAGAGCGGCGCTGTCAATCGATGGCGAGCGCGAATGCGGCCGTCTCCTGCCCGTAAGGATAACTGAAGTTCTCGCCGTTGGTGGTCTTTGCATAGGTCGTCAGCGTGACGGCAAACGAGCAACGCTCAAGGACCACCGGCGGATTGGGAGCGTCCAGCCGGGTCAGCATCAGCTCGAACGTGTTGGAGCCGCTGGTCGCCGGGAGCGCTGGAGGCTTGCCGACGTTGGCTGGACTGAGCGGCGTCGGCAGAGATCCCACCCCGCCGTTGGCGGCGGAGGCGTTGAGGCCACGCAGCCAGCCGATCGAGTGGCTCTCCTGGAAACGCTGGTCGGCCACGTAGGCGCGATACTCGACCGCGAATTGGGACGTCGCGGATCCTTCGAGGAACTGGCATTCCTCGTCCGACGCCGCGCCGTTCATGACGAGCCTGGCAATGTCCGCAACCGGGGGACGGTTATCCCAGCAGAAGAGATGCGTCAGCGCGGCGAACGGCACTTCCACCGTGTCGTCGCCCACGCTGCCGCCGGGCTGGAACCAGCGGCGGAACTTGAACGCCTTCGCTGCTTCCGCGCCGGGTTGCCCCGAGGCTGGCGCGCCGAGGGGGCGCAGCCGTTGTCCGGCGGCGTTGAAAACCTCCAGCGTGACGAGCCTGTTCGTCGCCGGCGACGCGAGATCAGTCGCCGGCGGCGTGTTGAGATTCGCCGCGAGCGTATTGATCAGCGCATGATAGCGCACGGATCCGACCCATGCCTCGTCGCTGTAGGGAATCCGATAGAGGTTGTTCTCGCCGCCGACCGCGACGGGCCCGAGCGACTCGGGGACGATGTCCGCGCCGACCACCTTTTCCCAGGCCAGTCCGTCGCCATAGTAATAGCGCGAGCCGGTCGGATTGCCGTTTGCATCCGCCTCGCTGATGCTGACCCGATAGTACTGGGCGCCGATCGCCGGGTCGCGCATGCCGAGACTGAAGATGAACGTCAGTTCGACGCCTCCGCCCAGATTGCGCAAATGTCCCTGCACCCCGGGGTTCGGGAACAAGAGGCCGGATGTGGCGGTCGGCGCGGCGACGCGGTCCCAGCCGGTGGATGCGGGCGTTGTCAGTTCGTGGCTTTCGGTGTCCCCGATCAGGTCGAGGAACACGAACGCGTCGCCATCGCCTTCGCCGGTCTGGTCGCAGCTGAACGCTTGCGGGCTGTACGTGGTCAGCACGGGCTCATCGCCGGCGGCGAACCAGGCGCCTGCAGCAAGACCGTCGTAGATGGTGGTCGTCGTGCCGCCGATCGTCTGCTTCACCACATAGGCGTACTGATCGAAGCAGTTGGGCCGGAACAGACGGAGGCTTTCCACCCAGCAGATGTTGAACCCGCCGTCGTGCTGGAGCGAGCCGCCGCCGACTCTGACGGGTCTGCCGCATGAGCACAGCCGGTGGTAGAGATAGGGCCGCGCCTCGACATATTGCGCGGCTTGAGGAAGCGGCAGCGAGCGCATCTGCTGAAGATCATTGACGGCGTTCAACGCCAGTTCGTTCAGCGCGCCGCCGTTGAAATATGGGGTCCGCAGCGGATCGCCGATCGGCGGCGGAGGCGGCGGGGGGATCTTGAATTTCGGAATCGGCGTTGGCAGTTGCGACACGACCCGCTCGAGGTCGCGTATGAGGTCACTGATGCGAGAGTCGTCGATCACGATGGGATAGCAGCAGCAAGTGCGCCGATAGACCGTGACCGTGCCGAGGCAGACCGGGTAGCAGCGCACGGGCCAGGCAAGCAGTTCGCCAAGGGACGGCGTCAGCGCCGCCGCGATGGAAGCCTCGCGGCTTATCGAACGGCTCGCCGACAGGGCGCGCGTGCTCGACCGAATTGAGACCATTGTCGACGCCTGAATGAGATCGTCGAACCACCAGCGGCGCCGCCGGCACACTCGAACGTGGCCGCTGACGCAGGTCCAGTAGAACCGCAAGCGCGACCAGACCGGCTCGGCCAACGCCAGCACGCCGTTCGCGGTCTGTGCCCGAAAATCTTCCGCCGAAAGGCGAAGCTCGCCCTCGCCTTTGACGCCCTCCTTGTCATCCGACGCCCCCACCACGATGGTTGCGGCGCGTCCAAGGACGTCCTGGGAAAGCGTGAAGCCGCCGTCCTGCTCGACTTTCTGAGCCGACAGGACCTCGCCTTTTGCGTCGACGGCCTGGATCGTGATGTCGGGCCGGTCGGCGCCTGAGTTCAGGCCGACCAGTTCGAGCCTATATCGTTCGCTACCGTTGTCCGACGATTTCGATGAGTTTCTGGGGCTAGCCATTGCAGCTCTCCGGGCAATTTGCTTAATCGAACGCGCTTCGTATTGGCGTATTTCTCAAGACGCGAATACTATTACCAGCGATAAGTAGACAGAATTAGTTGACGCCAAGCGGCGAATTAGTGGGTCCAAAAATTAGAACCGACACTCGGACACGGAATCAGATTGTCTGCAATGCGTAAATTTACCCAGAGAGCGGCGGTTAGCGCAAAATCCCGCGCTTAGACGCCGATCACGCTCATCGTGTGCTCGGCGATCATCAGCTCTTCGTCGGTCGGAATGACGAAGACGTTTGTGGACGAGTCCTTCGCGCTGATGATCCCGGCGCCCGCGCGGTTCGCTTCCGGGTCGAGATCGATTCCCATCCATTCCATGTCCGTGAGCGCAGCCTCCCGCACTCTCCACGAGTGTTCTCCGATCCCGGCCGTGAAAACGACCGCCTCGGCGCCGTTGACAGTCGCTGCGAGCGCGCCCAGTTCGCGCCGGATACGGGAGACGAAGTAAGCGATGGCGTCGCGCGCGGCTGGGCTCGAAGACGCCTCGAGCTCGCGCATGTCCTGCGACACGCCCGACATGCCTTTGAGGCCGGAGTTCTTCCATAGGAGGTCGGAGACCTCGTCCGCGCTCATCTTCTTTTCGGCCATGAGATAAAGCACCACCCCAGGATCGACCTGCCCGCAGCGGGTGCCCATGGCGAGCCCGTCGAGCGCGGTGAAGCCCATGGTCGAGGCGACGGCGCGACCGTCGCGGACCGAGCACATCGAGGCGCCATTGCCGAGATGCGCGATGACGACGCCCTTGCGCGCGATCTGCGGCGCAATCTTGCCCAGGCGCCGGGTGATGAACTCGTAGGACAGTCCGTGGAAGCCGTAGCGGCGCACGCCCTCGTCGTAATAGGAGCGGGGCAGGGCGTAGGTGTCATCGATGAAGGGATGGCTGCGATGGAAGGCGGTGTCGAAGCAGGCGACCTGCGGCGTCGACGGGAAGGCCTCCATCGCCGCCTCGACGCCGGCGATATTGTGCGGCTGATGGAGCGGCGCGAGCGGAATGAGCGCGCGCAAGTTGGCGAGCGTTGCTTCGTCGATCAGGACTGGCGCGGCGTAGTCCGGCCCTCCATGGACGATGCGATGGCCGACCGCGACGATCGACGAGTCGTATCCCGCCAGCTTGAGCCAGCCCAGAATGGCGGCCATCGCGCCCGCATGATCGACGCGCGCGCCTGTCCGCTTGAAGCTCAGCTCGGCCGTTTCTCCGGCAACCGTTTTGACCGAGCCTTTCGGGCTCGCGCCGATCCCCTCGACCTGTCCGGAGGCGAGAAGAGCAGGCTCGGCTCCGCGGACGAGGCGGAACGCCGCGAATTTAAGCGACGACGAGCCTGCGTTCAGGGTGAGGATCACAGAATCCAAATGCGCCGCTCCGCCACCTGGGGCCGATCGCGCCCGATCGAGGCCTTCTCACCGGCGCGTGTTCGCGATGCCGGGGCGGCGCGAGCCGGGCGATCGTTGTCCGCCCGGCTCGTCAGGGCGACTGGCGCCGTCACCCCGCGCGCCGGTCTCGCCGCCCGCGCGACGAAGGAAAACACTTCTACCGGATTTCCGGTCGGGAACAACTAACAGATTGGCGGGTAGGCAGATCAGAGAGGCGGCGCTTGATTCCGGCGCGCGTATGCTGTCTTAAGCTGCGGCGCTCAAGGACACGAGCCGGAAACCGGGACGCCGGCCATCGGCGTCGGGAAGGACGCCCGTCTGACTACGGGCGCTGGAGGCGATGAACTTTTCCCAACGACTGACCTTTCTGTTCTCGGCGCCGATGTTCGACGCCGATGACCTCGAAGGCCTGAGAGTGAGCCAGATCATCGCGGCCATCGAGCGGATGGGATTCGAGGTCATCAAGGCGCGTCGTCTCGAGGACGCCGAGATGGCGGTGCAGACGGATGCGGCGATCGGCTGCATGGTCGTCGACTGGGGCAAGAAGGGAATCGAGGGCAAGGCCGCTTCGCTCATCAACCTCATGCGCAAGCGCGGCCTCGACATGCCGATCGTCGTCCTCATCAGGCGCAAGCGTTTCGAGGACATTCCGGTCGAGGTGCTCGACTTCATCGACGGCTATGTGTTCCTGGCCGAGGAGACGCCGGAATTCATCGCCAGGAACCTCGTCTCCCGCCTCAAGCAATATGCCGACACGCTGAAGACGCCCTTCTTCGGCGCGCTCGTCGACTTCCAGGAGGAAGGTAACCAGCTTTGGACCTGCCCTGGCCACAATGGCGGGGTGTTTTATAGCCGCAGTCCGATCGGACGCATCTTCGTCGAGCATCTGGGCGAAGCGGTCTTTCGCGACGATCTCGACAATTCGATCCTCGAACTCGGCGATCTTCTAACTCACGAGGGACCAGCGCTTCAGGCGCAGAAGGAGGCCGCCGCGATCTTCGGGGCGGAGAAGACCTATTTCGTGCTCAACGGCACGTCGTCGTCGAACAAGATCGTCCTCACCAATCTCATCGCCGAGGGCGACCTCGTGCTGTTCGACCGTAACAACCACAAGGCCGCGCATCAGGGCGCTTTGCTGATGGGCGAGGGCATACCGATCTATCTCTCGACCGACCGCAACGCTTATGGACTAATTGGCCCCATTCGCCCGGAGGATCTCGACGAGACGAGGATACGCGAGCGCATTCGCGACAATCCACTGGTGACGGACAAGGAGGCTTGGAAGCGCGAGCGGCCGTTCCGCGCCGCGGTCATCGAACAATGCACCTATGACGGCACGATCTACGACGCGGAGCGCATCGTCGAGCGCATCGGCCCACTTTGCGACTACATCGTGTTCGACGAGGCCTGGGCCGGCTTCATGAAGTTTCACCCGCTTTACGAGCGCCGGTTCGCCATGGGCCTGAAGAACCTGAACGAAGCTTCGCCCGGCGTGGTCGCGACCCAGTCGGCGCACAAGCAGCTCGCGAGCTTCTCGCAGGCCTCGCAGATCCATGTGCGCGACCGCCATATCAAGGGCCAGCGCCGCCGGGTCGAGCATCGCCGCTTCAATGAAGGCTTCATGCAGTTCGCATCGACCTCGCCGTTCTACCCGCTGTTCGCCTCGCTCGACGTCGGCGCGCAGATGATGAAGGGCCGATCGGGCGAAGTCCTGTGGGACGACACGATCCGGCTCGGCGTCGAATTGCGCAAGAAACTGCGCGCGGTCAGGCGCGAATTCGAGGAGAAGGAGCGGGACCCGGCGCGCCGCTGGTTCTTCGATCCGTTCGTGCCCGAGCGCGTTTCGATCCGCGACGCCGCAGTCGAGGGCGCGACCCATGATGTGGCGTGGGAGAACGTGTCGACCGACCTCATTGCCCGCGATCCGCGCTACTGGGCGCTTGCGCCGGGCGAGGCGTGGCATGGCTTCCAATCGCTCGAACCGGGCTTCGCGATCACCGATCCGGCCAAGCTCACTCTGCTCACGCCCGGTTTCGACCGGGCGACCGGAGCTTATGAGGCGCACGGCGTGCCCGCTCCCGTCGTCGCCCAGTATTTGCGCGAGAACCGCGTCGTGCCGGAGAAGAACGATCTCAACTCGCTGCTCTTCCTGCTGACGCCGGGCGTCGAGTTGAGCAAGGCCGGGACCCTGGTGTCGGCGCTGGTCGCCTTCAAGCGGCTGCATGACGAGAACGCGCCGCTCGAGGACGCGATGCCGGAATTCGTGGCCAAGCGTCCGGCGCGCTATCGGGGCAAGCGGCTCAAGGATCTCTGCGGCGAGATGCACGCCTTCTTCCGCGCCGCCGGCGTGAGCGCACTCCAGCAGGCCCAATTCGCCGCGCGGCATCTGCCGGAAGCCGCCATGACGCCGCGCGAGGCCTCACGCCATCTCGTGCGCAACAATGTCGATTATCTGCCCCTGGCCGAACTCGACGGACGCATCGCGACCACGCTCTGGGTCGTCTATCCGCCGGGGATCGCGACCATCGTTCCCGGGGAAGAACTCACTGAGCGCGCGCGCCCGATGATCGACTATCTGAAAATGTTCGAGAAGAGCGCCAACGTGTTCCCGGGGCTCGAGGCCGAGATCCAGGGTCTCTATCGCGAGGTCGACGGGACCGGAGCGATCCGGTTCTATACTTATGTGGTTTGCGAAAGACTTGGGTGAGAGAGGTACGATGGACGCCGAGCTGAATGATCCATCCGACGCTCACGGACACGCACGCGAAGCGCTGAGTCCCGTGCGCGTGCGCAACTCGCGCGATAGCGACGTGCGGGCGATGCTCGCCATCTACCTGCACCACATCCGGCGCGGCGTGGACGCGAGCGTCGAGGGCGATTTCGAAACCCCCGACGCCGACGATCTCAAGCGCCGCCGCCGCTCGATGAACAACCGCAAGATGCCCCATCTGGTCGCGGAGGAGGCGGGCGCGGTGGTCGGCTATGCCTACGCGGCGCCGTTCCGCAAGCGGCCGGCTTACCGCTATACGGTCAAGCATTCGATCTACGTGCGCAGCGACCGGCTGCATTCGGGGATCGGGCGCCAGCTCATGACTGCGCTGATCGACGCCTGCGCCGCCGCGGGCTTTCGTCAGATGATCGGCTATATCGACGGCGCCAACGCCGCCTCGCTCAAGCTGCATGAGGGATTCGGCTTCCGTCAGGTCGGCTTCCTGCCGGCGGTTGGCTTCAAGTTCGGACGCTGGACCGATTTAATCATGATGCAGCGCTCGCTCGGGCCAGGGAGCACCGAACCGCCCGCGGCGTGAGGGTGGCGCGGGTCAACGCGCCTTCACGGCGCCGCCCCCGTCCGCGCCGCGATCGGCAGGGCCAGATCCGCCGCCCGTGTGGCGCTCCTGGCTTTCACACCCCCCTCGCGGCCGCGAGCCTCGACGTCGTGGGCGGGGAGGTCGTACGGGCCGAAGCCCGCGCGCTGATAGACCTCCTCCGACATCACCACTTCGCACTCGAGCGACTTGGTCAGCGCCTCGAGGCGGGCGGCGACATTGACCGGATCGCCGATCACCGTGAATTGCGCGTGCCGCTCATAGCCAATGTCGCCGGCGACGGTGACGCCAGCGTGGATGCCGATGCCGAAGCGGATCGGCTCGACCAGCCCATGAGCCAGAGCGCCGTTCAGGCTTTCGACCCTCTCGGCGATCCGGGCTGAGGCGGCGATCGCCTGCCGGCAGGCGATGTCGGGCTGCTCGCCCATGCCGAAGAGGGCAAGCAGGCCGTCGCCCAGCACCTGGTTCGGTTCGCCGCCGGCGCTCAACACCGCATGGCTCACCGCGTTGAGGAACTGGTTGATGATGAACACGGTGTCGAACGGCAGGCGCTTCTCCGCCAGCCTGCTCGATCCGCGCATATCGACGAACATGATGACCACATAGCGCTCGATTCCCGCATGGGCGCCGCCGGGCCGGCGGGCGTCGACTGTCGCCACATAGGGGGAGAGCATCGGCACGAAGGCGATGTCCCGGGTTGGTCGAAGCTGGCAGGCGAGTTCTCACATCGCTTCCCGCGTGCACCCGCTCGAGCACCGCCCGCTCAGCGGCGCTCGGGGAGGGCAGGCCGTCGAGGTCGCCCAGGATGCGGATACGGCACGTCGAGCAGCGGCCGCGCCCGCCGCACACATGCGCGTGCGGGATGGCGTTGACGAGGCTTGCCTCGAGCACGCTGAAGCCGCGGGGCGCCCGAACCGTGCGGTCAGGGTAAGTGAGCCGGATCGAGCCGACGCGACTCTCCCGCCAGCGCCGGACTCCCCGGGCGCAAAGCGTGGCGACGAGCGCTGCGGCGAGGAAGGCGAGCGTCCGGGTGCGGTGGTCGATGAGGTCCGCGTTCTGAGCCGGCGTGCCGACGTGATCGGGGGAGGTCGCGCGCGCCAGCCAGGCGGGGTCCTGAGCCAACCGCAGCGTTCTCTCGCCGCCCTGATAATAACCGAGCAGCGCCAGCGTGGGCAGAAGGACGGCGCCCGCCAGCATGAGGTTCTTCGCTCGCGGATAGAACGGCTTCAGCCTGAGCCAGAAATGGACGCCGAGGCAGCCGTGAGTCCAGACGATCAGCAACAGAATCGCCTGCACGACGCCGAGCGCGGGCGAGTTCACCCAGAAACTCAGCAGTTCCTGCGCATATCCCTTCTCGATCCCGAATTGGCTGAGCGCGACGCGGGTGCCGATCACGTGACTGGTCAGCAGGAACGGAATGGAGAGGCCAAGGACGAGCTGGGTCGCCTCGAGCCGGGTCCAGCGGAACCGGCGCCGCTGATAGAGCGCCCAGAAGCCGAGGCTCATGTGCGTCAGAGCCGAAAGATACAGGATCGCCGCGCCGGGCGGCGACTGCCAGATCGCCTTCTGGACGACAAGACCCCTCTCCATCGCGTCTACGGAGATGTTGCCGAGCGCGTGATTGGCGAAGTGCAGCGTCACATAGAGGTAAAGGACGAGGCCGGTTGAGAGCCTGATCTGGCGAAGGCTGGGCATGGCGGCTTCATCTTTCGCCAACCCGGCGAAGTCATCAAGCGCGGGAGCTTTCCCCTCGCGCGCGATCCGCGGTAAAGCTTGGCTCATGCGACTTTCGGTCCAGTCCATCGAGACCGCCGGCCCGCCCGAGGCGCGCGGACCGGGCCATCGCGCCCGGATGGTCATTCCCCCCGCGCATATCCCGGAGCACAGCCCGTTCCTGCTGATGGCCGAGGACTGGTTCGCGCCGCCGGTGGGGTTCCCGACCCATCCGCACCGGGGCATCGAGACGGTGACCTTTGTCGTCTCCGGCGAACTCGCGCACGCCGACCACACCGGCGGCGCTGGCCGCCTCGGCGCGGGCGGCGTCCAGTTCATGACCGCCGGCGGCGGGGTGACGCACAGCGAAATGCCCGGACCCGAGGGGGTCCATACGCTTCAGCTCTGGCTCAATCTTCCCGCCCGCCTCAAACGCGTCAGGGCGCGCTACCACAACGTTGTCGCAGCGGACGCGCCGGTTTTGCGCGAGGCGGGCTTTGAGGCGCGCCTCTACGCCGGCGCCCTCGGCGATCTTGCAGCGCCCTTCGCCACGGTCTGGCCGATGACGTTGATCGATTTGACGCTTGAGCCGGGCGTGGCGTTCGAGGCGCCCGTGCCCGCGGGCCAGCGCGTCTTCGCGCTCCTTCTCGATGGGCAGGCCGCGCTCGGCGCCGAGAGGCGGCAGGCGAGGGGCGGCGACGTCGCCTGGGCCGCGGTGTCGCTTGGCGGCGAGGGCTTTGACGTCTTCCCGCTCGAGGCGGGCGCCGCTCCCGCCCGCGTCCTCGTGTTCGCGAGCCCGATCATCGACGAGCCGGTGGCGATCGGCGGGCCGTTCGTCATGAACACGCAGGAAGAAATTCTCGAGGCGTTCGCCGACTTTCGGGCGGGGCGGCTGACCGCCGTGTAGGTCAGCGCCGTTCCTCCAGCTGATTGACCCGCCGCTCGAGGCGCTGAACCGTGAGCGTCAGCGCATCGTAGCCGAGCCGGTGGGTGTCCCCGAGACTGGCCAGCGCGGCCATCATGCCCTGGTGTTGAGCCCGAGTGATCTGAAGTCCATGCCAGACGATATAGACGATTGCGCCGAGTAAAACGACGATAACCCAAATGGCGATGGTGATCATGCGTAACCGAAATCAGCGACAATCTGGCGTGTATTCAAGGGCTGTTTACCATCCTAACGGAAATGCCGATAAAAGTGAACGATCGTCTGGCGCCATACACAACATTCATGGCCATGATGCTTTGCGGGGCTCACCTGGCGAATGGGATCACGCGACGAGACGCCCCAGATGCGAAATGTGATCCGGATCACGGCGGACAAAGGGTGGATCGGCTAGTACAATTCCAAGTCGATTGAGTATGGAGTTGGTCATGGCTTCGAATGGCGGGAAGCGGGCGGGTGGGGTCGTCCGCCGCGCAGACAACGAGACCACGGGCGCGGGAACCAGCGCTGCGGGGAGGGTGGATCCCGTCGACGCCAAGAACGGCGGCGAGACCCTGCAGGCCCCGAAGCCGGGGCCAGTCGAGTTTTGCTGGGATTTTCCGTTCGATTTCCCCAGGCCCAAGAGGTGATGGAGACCGGAGCGGCCGCAAAGGCCCTCCGGATCCCGCCGCCTCAGCCGCTTACCAGGCCCGGAAACGCGCGCCGAGGCTCACGAGATAGACGAGAGCCGACAGGGCCGTGATCCAGAACGAGGTCGGCCAGTCGGTGGCGTAGGAAAGCGTCAAGCCGCCCCAGGCCTCCGCGAGCGCCAGACCCGCCGCCAGAAACACGCCGCCGGCGAGCCGGCGCGAAAGATTCTGCGCCGCCGCGGCGGGGCCGACCATCAGCGTGAACACCAGCAGCACGCCGACGATCTGCGCGCATTCGGCGACGGCCACCGCGACGATGGCGAGAAACGCTGTCGAGACGAAGCGAACCGGCACGCCGCGCGCTTCCGCAAGCTCGGCTTCGAGCGATGCGAAAATGAGCGGCCGGATGATGATTGCGAGCGCGACAAAGCTCACGACTGCGAGCGCGGCGAGCGTCACAAGCGCGGACGAATCGACGCCAAGCACATTGCCGAACAGGAGCGACGCCGCCTGCGTCGCCGCGGCGGTATAGAAATGCAGGAACAGAAGCCCCAGGCCCAGCGCGACCGACAGCATCATGCCGATCGCGACATCCCGCTCGGCGAGCTTCTCCCCGAACAGCCCCATCCCGATCCCGGCGACAACGGTGAAGCCGACGAGTCCGGTGAGCGGCGACAGGCCGAACAGCAACGCCCCGGTCGCGCCGCTGAAGCCGACATGCGACAGCGCGTGACCGGCGAAGGTCTGCCCGCGCATGACCAGAAAGAAGCCGACCGTTCCCGCGAGCACGGCCGCAATGCCCGACGCCATGAAGGCCGTGCGCATGAAATCGTATTCAAGCATGGGCGCCGTGATCGTGATGATCGTGGCGGTGCGCGTCATGCTCGACGTCGACGTCGCCCGCCATCACGTAATAGCGATTGCCGATGCGCACGACCTCGATCGGCGCGCCGTAGAGGCGCGACAGCACCGGCCCGGTCACGACCTCGTCGACCGCCCCGATCACCGCTTCGCCCCCGCCGAGGTAGAGGACGCGATCGATGGCGTTGACCAGCGGATTGAGCTCATGGGCGCTGAACAGGATTGCGATCTTGAGGTCGTCGCAAATGCGCCGCGCGATTTCGACCACGTTTCTCTGATGTGCGGGATCGAGCGAGATCAGGGGCTCGTCGAGCATGATGAGGCGGGGCTTGCCGATCAAGGCCTGGCTCAACAGCACGCGCTGGCGCTCGCCGCCCGACAATTCGCCGATTCCACGCTGCGCGAGGTCGAGCGCGCCGACCTCGTCGAGCGCCCAGTCGATCTCGCGTCTCATCGCTTTGTCGAGCCGGGTGAAGCCGAAGCGCGCGCCGATCGCGGCGGAGGCGACCACATCCCATCCACGAAGCCGCAAGCCCGCGATCGCTCCGCGGTTCTGCGGCATGTAGCCGATTTGCGCGTTGCCGCGCGTCGCCCTGCGGCCGAGCGCGCGGACCTCGCCTGAAGCGACGGGTACGAGACCGAGCGCGGCGCGCATGAGCGTCGTCTTGCCGGCCCCGTTCGCGCCCAGCATGCCGACGAACTCGCCATCGTCGATCTCGAAGCTGGCGGCCTTGAGAATCTCCCGGCCGCCGAGCCTCACCGTCGCCCTGGCGAAGGAGAGCGCGCTCAATTACGCCCCGCCGGCGAGCGCTTTGTCGAGCGCGTTCAATTGCCCCATCATCCACTCCTGATAGGACGAGTTGGCCGGCTCGGTCTCGGAGACGCCGACGACCGGAATATCGTTGTCCTTGGCCATCTGCACCAGCTTGGCGACCGCGGGCTCGCTCGCCTGGGCGTTATAGAGCATCGCCTTCACCTTCTTGCGCTTGAGATCGTTCTCGAACGCCGCCACTTCCGAAGGGGTCGGCTCAGCGTTGTTCATGATCGCAAGCGCGTATTTTTCGTTGTGCACGTTCAGACCGATGAGCTTCGCCTGATAGCCGAACACCGGCTCTGAGGCGGTGACTGGCTGGCCGGCATAGGATTTGCGCATCATGGCGATCTTGTCGTCGAGCGGCTTCAGCGCGTCGACGAACTTCGCGTACCCTTGTTCGTAATCAGCCTTGTGCGCCGGATCGACAGCAGCGAGGTCGGCGACCAGCGCCTTGCCCGCGGCCTTCATGTAAGCGGGATCGTACCAAAGGTGCGGGTTGTCGCCGGGCTTGTGGCCGACCAACTTGCCGACGACGATCTCCTTGCGGCCGGGCGCGTTGTGGGCGCTGAGCAGCTTCTCCATCCACGGGTCGTAACCGACCCCGTTGACGATGACGACCCTGGCGTCGCTCAGCGCCTTCGCTGTCGAGGGGCTTGCTTCGAACAGGTGCGGGTCGTCGTCCGGGTTGGAGAGAATGCTGGTCACCGCGACATTCGCGCCGCCGATCTGGCGCGCCATGTCGCCGTAGAAATTCTCCGCCGCGACCACTTTCACCGGGTCGGCGAGAGCGGGAGCGGCGAGGCCGCAGAGCGCGATCGCTGCGAAAAGATGGAGCTTGTTGATCATGGGAACAGGCCTCCGTATCGATTGAAGCGCCAAACTTCGGCATGGGATGTTATGTTATATCTTATCGGTAGGCAAGCCCAATCCGGAGCGTTATATGCTTTTCGGAAGCTCCGGCCGTAATGTGAGCGAGAGCGGAAATGATGAGAACGACGGCGTCGACGAGGAACTCGCGCCTCAAGCCGGGCGCGGTTCGATGGCTGGCGGGGGTGGAGAGCGCCTGCGCCTTGAAAGGGCTGCATCTGACTCCCCTTCGCCGGCAGGTCCTGGCCATCCTGGCCAAAAGCTCGGGCCCGCTCGGCGCCTATGCGATCATCGACCAGCTCGCGCGGCTCGAGGGCAAGGCGATCGCCCCGCCGACCGTCTATCGCACGCTCGAGTTCTTCCTCGATCACGGATTCGTGTACAAGATCGAGAGCCGCAACGCCTATGCGCCCTGCGAGCACCTCGGCCACGCCCATCATGGCGCGCTGCTCTTGTGCGAGAAGTGCGGACGGAGCGACGAGATCGACGACGCCCGGCTCGACCGTCTGCTGCAGGAAGCCGCGAAGCGGGTGGGCTTTGCGCCGCGACGGCAGATGGTGGAACTCGTCGGCCTTTGCCGCGACTGCGCGGCCTGAGCCGCGCGCGGCTCTCACGAGGGGGACGATGCGAACCGCCTATTGCTTCACGCCGGACCGGGCGTTCTTTGCCCCGGCCGTGCGCGCGATCGCGTCCCTCATCGAGGCCGAGCCGGGCGAGAGCCGCGAGATCTTTCTCATCTGCGAAGGGGGCGACGTCGCGCCGGGGTTCGACAGGCTGCCAGCGCGTCTGCGCGAGCGCATCGAGCTCGTGACCCTCGACTTTCGCCGTTTCGACGTGAGCCTCGCGGCGCGAGGCCGCTTTTCGCGCGCGGTTTTCCGCCGGCTGTTCCTCGACGAGATCCTGCCCGCGCGTTTCGAGCGGATCGTGAGCATCGACTCGGACATGCTGATTGTCCGCCCCGGCCTGAAGCGGCTCGAAGGCTTCGACCTTGGCGGCAAGCCGCTCGCCGCGGCCTATGACATGATTTTTCTCATGGACTTCAAGGGCGACGCGCTGGCGCGGCGATTCCAGCGCGCGCGCCGCTCGCTCGGGCTTGCCCTCGACACGCCCTATTTCAACGCGGGGCTCATGGCGATCGACCGCGCCGCGTGGCGGACGCTAAAGGTGACGGAGCGGGTGACGGCGGCGCTCGGCGACCGCCCGGAACGGTTCCCTTTCATGGAGCAGGACGCGCTCAACTTGACGCTCCGCGGCGATTTCGCGCCGCTTTCGCCGCGCTTCAATTTCATGGGCGACTTTTTCCTCCTCGACCTCGAACGCCGGCTCGAGCCGATCGTGCTCCATTTCGTCAATGCGCCGAAGCCCTGGGAGTTCGGCCAATGGAAAGGCGAGGCGCGGTTCGCGGAGGCCTACCGCGACTGGTTCGCGGGCTCGCCGTGGCCGGACTTGGCCGGCGCGCCCGAGAGGCCCGCATGGCGGCGGACCCGCCCGCCGCTCACGGCCGTGAGAAGGGCTTTTTCAAAGCGGCTGTCGGCGTTTCTCGCCAAGACGCGCTTCATCGACGGGGCGCCCGCCGTCGGGCGTGAACCTTGAGGGTCACAGCGAGAGGACTTGCGGAGTTGGAGAGGCTGAAAATGACCTTATTGATGGTTGCGATGGCGTGCGGGTTCTTCCAGGCCCTGCAGGCGATGACCAACGGCTCGGCGGTCAAATCGGGCATCGGCGTGATCTGGGTCGGGACCATCTCCACCGTCGCCTCGATGGTCACCCTGATCGTGGCGGCGTTCGTCATCTTCCGGCTGCCGCTCCCCGACGCCAGCCTCGTCATGGCTCACGGATGGAAGGCCATCCTGGGCGGCATGATGGGGGCGTTCATTGTCACCGGCCTCGCCTTTGTCGCGCCCAGGCTCGGCCCGACCCAGACCTTCCTCGTCTATTTCCTGGTCATCGCCGTCGCGTCGGCGGTCATCGACAGCTTCGGCCTTTTGGGGACCGAGGCGAGGCCATTGGGACCGACTCAGATTGTGGGCGTCGCGCTCGCCTGCGTGGGCCTTATGCTCGCCCGTTCCTGACCGCGCGCCGCCAGTCGCGTGGACCCGCTCAAGGCCCGCGCAAGCGGCGGCGGCAAGACTTGGGTTGCGCGGCCATTCCTCAACGGTAGGGCGATGGTTACTGTACGTTAGTTGCTCACTAAAGTATAATATGGGTAACAGTTCGTTGTCGTTAAATAAGATTTAAGTAATGGCCGCCAGACTACCCTGAAGCGTCGCCGCATCCCGCGCCGACGCGGCGATTCGGGGGCAGCCAATGAAGGTTCTCTTCTCTCTCGCGTGCGCCGGAGCGATCGCGGCGGCCGCGCCGGCCTGGGCCGCCGATCTCCTTGGGACCTCTCCGCCGCTCAGCATGCCGGCGAACGCCGGGCCGCTCCTCTACGAGGTGGGCTCCGGCTGGTACGTGCGCGGCGATCTCGGCGTGAGCTTCGACGACGGGCCGTCGCTCACGCTGCCCGCCCTCTCGGCGCCGCCGCCCGGGTTCGCCGGCTCGACGCTCCCCGTCTATTCCGGACAGACCATGCACTCGACCGACTTCACCGGAGGGGTCGGCGCGGGCTATCGCTTCAACAACTACCTGCGTTTCGACGCGACCTGGGACTACCGCACCGGGCCCGGCGGATCGAGCCAGTCGACGGTCGTGTGCCCGTATGGGCTGACCGGATTGACCAGCCAGGTTCCGCCCAACCCGCTCCTCGGCTATCTCTACAACACCTCCAATACCTGCATCGGCCAGACGAGCCTCAAGCAGCACAACAACACGTTCCTCGGCAACGCCTATGTCGACCTTGGAACCTACTACGGCTTCACGCCCTATATCGGCGGCGGCCTCGGCTTCAACATCAACACCATGTCGGGAAGCCTCGCCTTCAACGAGACCGCCAACGGCCAGCCCTACGCCGCCGACCTCACCCCGACCGGCGCCTTTCCGCAGATCTGGCTCGACCCGTACGGCAATGCGATCGCCCCGCAACCCAACATCGCCTTCGCGCAGCAGAACTGGAATCGCTCGTTCAGTTCGACGACCTACACCTTCGCCTGGGCGCTCTCCGCCGGGCTCGGGTTTCAGCTCACTCCGAGCGCGACGCTCGACGTCGGCTATCGATTTTTGAACAGCGGCGCGATCAACACCCTCATCAGTCCGCAAACCGGCATGAGGTTCAAGGAAAACAACTGGTCGCAACAGATCCTGGCGGGCATTCGCTACACCCTGCAGTAGGAGCGCGGCTGGCCCGCCGCCGGACGCGTCGTCCTCGGCGCGATCCCGCTTTTAGACGCCGGCCATTCCGCGCCCGGCAAAGCGCCGGGGAGCGCGGACGGGCGGGCCCGTTTACGCCCGACGGCCCCTGCGTTACGGTCTCCAAAACCCCAGACCGGTCGCAAAAGGCCGCTTGATGAGTGCAACGGCGAAGACCGACGGGACGCCGGCGGGGGCGCCCAGGGAGAGGAGCGCACGCGCCCTGGGCCCGGCGGCGCTCGCCGCAATGGGCGTCGTGTTCGGCGATATCGGCACGAGCCCGCTCTACACGCTGAATGTCGCCGCAAGGTCCGCGAGCCCCTCTGGTGAAGTCGCGCCGGAGGCGGTGCTCGGCATCGTGTCCTTGATCTTCTGGTCGCTCATCGTCGTCATCTCGTTCAAATACGCGATCCTGATCATGCGCGCCGACAATCACGGCGAGGGCGGCATCCTGGCGCTGCTGGCGCTGGTCAGCCCGCGCCGCGCCAAGCAGAACAGCCTGAGGGCGGCGATGGTTCTGGTCGGCCTCGTCGGCGCGACCCTGCTCTATGGCGACGGCACGATCACGCCAGCGATTTCCGTTCTGAGCGCGATCGAGGGGCTCAAGATCTACGCCCCGCAATTGCAGCACGCGGTCGTGCCCGTGACGGTCGTCATCCTGGTCGGCCTGTTTCTCATTCAGCGCAACGGCACCTCGTTCATCGGCGGCCTGTTCGGGCCGGTCATGCTGGTCTGGTTCGTTGTCGCGGGCGTCCTCGGGGTCGGCGGCATCGTCAAGGCGCCCGCCGTGCTCGCCGCGCTCAATCCGCTGGCGGCGATCACCTATCTCTGGCATGCCGGGCCGCTCGCCCTGGTGGTCGTCGGCGGCGCGTTTCTGGCGGTGACCGGGGGCGAGGCGTTCTACGCCGACATGGGGCATTTCGGCCCGCTGCCGATCCGCGTGGCCTGGTTCGGCGTGGCGCTGCCGGCGCTCGTCCTCAATTACTTCGGCCAGGGCGGCCTCCTGTTGACCCGGCCCCGGGACCTGGAGAATTCGTTCTTCGAGCTTGCGCCGCAATGGGCGCACTATCCGCTGGTCGCGCTCGCCACAGTCGCCACCGTGATCGCCTCGCAGTCGATCATCTCCGGCGCCTATTCGCTGACCCAGCAGGCCATTTCGCTCGGCTTCCTGCCACGGATGAACGTCATCCATACCGAGGGGCGCGAGATCGGCCAGATCTATGTGCCATTCGTCAATTGGGCGCTCGCCGCCGGCACGCTGATCGCGGTTGTCGGCTTCGGCTCGTCGGACGCGCTGGCCGGCGCGTACGGCATTGCCGTGTCGCTGCTCATGGTCATCACCACGCTGATGGCGACGTTCGTCGCCCTGCACTGGAAACACAATCCGCTTCTGGTCTATTCGGTCAACGGCGCCCTGCTCGCGATCGACCTCCTGTTCTTCGCCTCGACCACGACCAAGATCTTCGAGGGCGGGTGGTTTCCATTGCTGATCGCGTTCGTCATCGCCTTTCTCATGCTGACCTGGCGCAAGGGCGAGGAGATGATGGACGCTTTCCGCGTCGAATTGCGCGAGCGGGTGCAGGATTTCCTTGCCCACATCAAGAGCGAACCGCCGAATCGCCTGACTGGAGCCGCGATCGTGCTGGGCCGCATGGCAAAGGGCGTGCCGCTGGCGCTTTCGCAGAACGTCAAGTTCAATCGCACGCTGCACGAGCATGTCCTGTTCGTCGCTGTGACCACGACCGAGACGCCCTACGTGCCGGACGAGGATCGAGTCGCCGTGACGTCGATCTCGGAGGGCATCGAGCGCGCGGAGGTGCGCTACGGTTTCATGGAGCAGCCGAACGTGCCCGAGGCGCTCGCGCTGGCGAGCGCACGTGGCCAGATCGCGAATATCGATCTTGGTCAGGCGGTCTACTACACCGGCCACGAGACCATCATTCCGGCAGGCCGCCGCCTTGGTCTGCCCCGGTGGCGGGAGGCCCTGTTCGCGTTCATGCACCACAACGCTCAGCGGCCCGGCGCCTATTTCAAGATTCCCGCCGCCCAGATCATGGAGATCGGCGTCGAATTCGAGATTTGATCCACCCGCCGGCCAAAGGGCGGCTTGTTTCGATCGCGCCGCCATGCGAGGCTCGGACCTGCTGATGAGACCGAGGCAAAGTCGTCGCCGGTTTCGAAGGAGGGAGGACGCCCATGGTCAAAATGGTCGCGAGGTTGATGGCGGCTGCGCTGTTCGCGCTGGCGCTGCCGTTGGCGGTTCAAGCCAAGACGTTTTACTGGATCTCGCACGGGAGTCCCGCCGATCCGGTCTGGACCTATTTTCTCCAGGGCGCCGAAACGTGGGCCAAGGACACCGGGCAGACGGTCAAGACGTCGTTCCACAACGGCGATGTCCCCTCGCAGCAGGAAGCGATCCGCGCCGCCATAGCCGCCAAGGCCGACGCGATCGTCACCACCAGCCCCGATCCCGGCAGCCTGGTCGATGTCGTCAAGGAGGCGCGCGCGGCGGGCATTCCGGTCGTCAACTTCAACACTCCGGACGCCAAGGTGGATTTCAACGCCTATGTCGGCGGCGATCTTTCGGCGGTCGGCAAAGGCTGGGCGCAATATCTCGTCGACCATAAGCTGGTGAAGTCCGGCGATTTTGTCTGGCTGCCGGTCGAGGTCCCCGGAGCGAGCTACGGCGTCGAGGAGGAGAAGGCGATCGCGACCGTCTTCAAGCCGCTCAACATCACCTGGGAAGTCACCGACAACACGCTCGATCAGGCGAACGTGATTTCGCGGATGAGCGACTATCTCACCGCCAACCGCAAGAAGATCAAAGCGATCATTGGGCTCGGCGATCTCGTCACCGGCTCGATCAAGCGGGTGTTCGACCAGGTCGGCGTGAAGCCCGGCGAAATTCCGGTGGTCGGCTGGGGCAATTCGCGCGACACCACCGGCGAGGTGCTGGAAGGCTATGTCAACGCCGCCGAGTGGCAGGATCCGCAGGCGACGAGCTATATGGCTCTGTCGGTCGCCGACATGGCGACCTCCGGCATCCCTCCCGGATTCAACATCACCGTCGGCACGCTCTACGAAAAGGACAAGGCGGCGCTTTACGACAAGATCATGTCGGGCAAGTAGCCGAGCTGATTGTCTTGCCGCAGGCTTTCTGTCGCCGAAGGACGACCCCTGCGCCCTCCCGGCCCGGCGCGCTTCGCTGGACCGGGCGGCGAGGAACGCGGCGGCCAACCTGAGCGCCGCCGCGCCCTGAGCAGGATTGCCGAAAAGCGGACACCGGATTTCGGCTCGAAATCCCGCGAAATCAAAGGAATCCAAGCAGAGTCGAGTTGGCCCGCCAACAAAACCCTGCTTGGCGTCACGCCCAGTTCATTGCATCGGTGACCGCACGTGCAGACAAGCTCGACCCTCCGCCGTATCGTCTCGGCGCCAGAGTTCGGCCCATTCGTCCTGCTGGTGCTGGAGCTCGCGGTCTTCACTGCGATCAACCCCGACTTCCTGTCGGTTCTCAATATCAGCAACACGCTCACCTTCACCGTCGAGCTCGGACTCATCGCGCTCGCCATGACGCTGCTCATGACCGCGGGCGAATTCGACCTCTCCGTCGGCTCGCTGTTCGGTTTCGCGCCGGTCGTCATGTGGACGCTGTTCAATGCCGGCCTGACTTCGCTCGGCCTCGCATTTTTGATCAGCCTCGTGGTCGCGGCGCTGATCGGGCTCGTCAACGGGCTGTTCGTGACCCGGCTCAAGATTCCCTCCGTTCCTCGTCACGCTCGGGATGCTCCTCGTCGTTCGGGGCACGGCGCTCTTTGTCACCAACGGCTTTCCGCAGCGCACCTGGAGGGCCGAGGGGCAATGGCTCGCCGAGCTTCTGGTCGGCGAATTCTATGTCGGGTCGTTCCGGGTGTACGCCTCGCTCTTCTGGTTCATCGCCGCCGCGGTGATCCTCGGCTATCTGTTGACCGAAACCAAATACGGCAACTGGATTCAGGCGGCCGGCGGCAACCCCGGCGCGGCGCGGGCGCGCGGCGTCGACGTCGACAAGGTCAAGGTGTGGCTGTTCGTCCTCTCCGCGGTCATGTCCGCCTTCGCCGGGATCATCAGCTCGATCCGCACTTCGGCCGCCAATCCCAACAGCGGAACCGGCTACGAGCTCGAGGTGATTGCGATGGTGGTCATCGGCGGCACGGCGCTGACCGGCGGGCGCGGCACGATCATCGGCACCGTGCTCGGCATCCTGATCCTGCGGGTGATGCGCAACGGCATCGTGCTGATCGGCGTGCCTGGCCTGGCCTACAACATCTTCATCGGCGCCATCATTCTCGGCATGATGGCGCTGCACTCCGCGCTCGAGCGCCGGCATCAGTCGGGAACCTGAGGACATGGGCGAAGATCTGATCCGCATGGAGCGCATCAGCAAGTTCTACGGGCGCGTGCAGGCGCTCGACGGCGTCAATTTCAGCGTCGGGCGCCAGGAGATCGTCGGGCTGCTCGGCGACAATGGCGCGGGCAAGTCCACGCTGATCAAGGTGCTCTCCGGCGCCGCGCCGGCGAGCGGCGGCGACATCATCGTCAGAGGCCAGCGCGCCGACATCCGCTCGACCCGGGACGCGATCGCGCTCGGCATCGAGACCATCTACCAGGATTCGGCGCTCGTCACCCAGCTCTCGATCGCGCGCAACCTGTTCCTGGGACGTGAGCCGCTGAAGGGTCCGCGATTTCTGAACCGCATGGATGCGGCGCTGATGGAGAGGGTGGCCGGCGATCTCCTGCGCAGAGTGGGGATCGGCAAGGCGATCCCGGCCTCGACGCCGATCTCGTCGTTGTCCGGCGGCGAGCGGCAGGCGGTCGCCATCGCGCGTGCGATGTATTTCGACAGCGACCTCATCATCCTCGACGAGCCCACCAACAATCTGGGGGTCGCGGAGACGCAAGGGGTGCTGCGCTTCGTGCGCAACGCCCGCGACTCCGGCCATTCCTGCATCCTGATCGCCCACAACATCCACCATGTGTTCCAGGTGGTCGACCGGATTGCGGTCATGCGCCGCGGCAGGATCGTCGCCGACGACATCGATCCGAAGCGCACGACGATCGCCGAAGTCGAGGCGATCATCACGGGCGAAATGGACGGGCTCGCGCATTAGCGCCAGCAGCGGCGGCGCCCCTGGCCATTGCGGCGAAATTTGTCAGCTTTGGCCGATCGTCCTATCGTCGAGGCGGGCCTGGGGGGAGGCAAGACGCGTTGGCGCGACACGCAAGGATGGCCAAATGGCGGATGGCGAAGGCGGTTTCCATCATCTCCTCGGGCCGGGAGTCTCGACGCGGAACTTCTCCAGGGGCAAGACGATCTTCGAGGAAGGCGACCTGGGCGACGAGTTCTTCATCGTCGTGCGCGGGCAGGTGGAGATCAGGAGCGGGAATCGTCTTCTCGAGACCGTCGGCGAAGACGGCATCTTCGGCGAAATGGCGCTGATCGACGACAGTCCGCGGAGCGCGACGGTCGTCGCCCTGACTGAGGTGACGGTCGCGCCGATCAAGGAGACTCAGTTTCTGTTCCTGGTCAGGAACACGCCGTTCTTCGCGCTCAAGGTCATGCGCGTGCTGGCCACTCGGTTGCGCCGGCAGAACAAGGCGATGTGACCCCGGCGTATTCGTTCGCCCGCCCCGACGAGCCGGGCGCGTCAGAAAGTCGCGGCCGCCGGATCGGGTCCCATCCGGCCGGTCGGCGAATTGAGCGCTTCGATCCGCCGCATGTCGTCGCTGTCGAGCTTGAAGTCGAGCGCGCCGATGTTCTCCTTCAGCCGCTCGAGCCGGACCGTCTTCGGAATGACGATCAGCCCGCTGTCGAGATGCCAGCGAATGACAACTTGCGCCGCGGTCCTGCCATGCTTGGCCGCGATGGCGACGATCGCGGGATCGCTCAACAGGCCGCCCCGGCCGAGCGGGCTCCACGATTCCGTTTTGATTCCCTGCTCGTCGTGGAACGCGCGCAAAGAGCGCTGCTGAAACCGTGGATGAAGCTCGATCTGGTTGACGGCGGGAGCAACCCCCGTCTCGCCGATAATCCGCTCGATGTGGTCGCGGTTGAAGTTCGAAACGCCGATCGAACGGATCCGCTTGTCCTTTTGCAGGCGGACGAACGCCTTCCAGCTTTCGACATAAAGATTCGCGCGCGGGCGCGGCCAGTGGATCAGATAGAGATCGAGCCGGTCGCGCCGCAGCCTCCTCATGCTCTCGTCGAAAGCGCGCAGCGTCGCATCGAAGCCATGATCGGAATTGCCGAGCTTTGTGGTCACGAAGATGTCGGCTCGGCCGAGCAGGGCCCCGCCGACGCCTTCCTCGTTGCGATACATCGACGCGGTGTCGATGAGACGGTAGCCTTCCTCCACTGCCATCTTGACCACATGCTCCGTCGCGTCGGGCGGGGTCTGGAAGACGCCAAGCCCAAATTGCGGCATGGTCGCGCCGTCGTTGAGAGCGACGGCCGGTTGGGTCTGGCTGGTCATGTGCGCGTGTCCCGGGTTTGGCGGAGGGAAGGTCGTGATGTAGACGCGGTCGCTGACCGCGTCCACCGAGCGCGGCGACAATCTCCGGCGGGGGGTGACCAAAGCGCGATGCGGCGCCATATATGGGCGCCTCACCGTCTTTCGGGAGCCAATGAGCGCACACGCCAGCCTTGCATCGGTTTCGCCTCGGCGCGCGCGCGCTCGCGGGCGCTCGGCCGCGTGCCGGCCGGCCACCGGCGAAGCCCTGTTCCATCCGGCGGTCGCGGACTGGTTTGCCGAAACCTTCGCCGCGCCCACGCCCGCTCAAGGCCAGGCCTGGCCCCTGATCAAGGCCGGACGCCAGACGCTCATCGCCGCGCCGACCGGATCGGGCAAGACGCTTGCCGCCTTTCTCGCGGCGATCGACGATCTCGTGCGGCAGGGCCTCGAAGGCGGGCTCCCAGACGCGACGCAGGTCGTCTACGTCTCGCCGCTGAAGGCGCTCTCCAACGACATCCACCGCAACCTCGAGGCGCCTCTTGCGGGCGTTCGCCAGCGCCTGCGCGAGCGCGGACTTCCCGACGTCGAGATCCGCACCTGGGTCCGCACGGGCGACACGCCGGCCTCCGAGCGCGAGAAGATGCGCCGGCGCCCGCCGCACATTCTGGTGACGACGCCGGAATCGCTCTACGTCCTGCTCGGCTCGCAATCCGGGCGGGCGATGCTGGCGACCGCCCGCTCGGTGATCGTCGACGAAATCCATGCGGTTGCGCCCAACAAGCGCGGCGCCCATCTCGCCCTTTCGCTGGAGCGCCTCGCCGCTTTGTGCGGCGACCGCCTGCAACGGATCGGCCTCTCCGCGACCCAGAATCCGATCCAGTCCGTCGCCCATTTTCTCGCCGGCGCGGACGCGGAAGGCAAGCCCGCCGCCGAGGTCGCGATCGTCGATGCGGGCCATCAGCGCAAGCGCGATCTGGCCCTCGAAATTCCCGGCTCGCCGCTCGAAGCGGTGATGTCCAACGAAACGTGGACGGAAGTCTACGCGCGCCTGACCGAACTCATCTCCGGGCACCGCACGACGCTCGTCTTCGTCAACACGCGCCGCATGGCCGAGCGGATCGCGCGCGAGCTCACCGACCGCCTCGGCGAAGCCGCGGTGACCGCCCATCACGGCAGCATGGCGAAGGAGCTGAGGCTCGCGGCCGAGCAGCGGCTCAAGCGCGGCGAACTCAAGGCGCTGGTCGCGACCGCCTCGCTCGAACTCGGCATCGACATCGGCGACGTCAACCTCGTCTGCCAGATCGGCTCGCCGCGTTCGATCGCGGCCTTCCTGCAACGCGTCGGCCGGTCGGGCCATGCGGTCGGCGGCACGCCCAAGGGCCGCCTCTTTCCGCTCTCGCGCGACGATCTCGTCGAATGCGCAGCCCTTGTCGACAGCGTGCGGCGCGGCGAACTCGACCGGCTCGTCATGCCCGAGCGTCCGCTCGACGTGATCGCGCAGCAGATCGTCGCGGAAGTCGCGGCTGCAGGACTGGCCGGAGACCGAGCTTTACGACCGGCTGAGGCGCGCCTGGCCTTTCCGTTCGCTCACGCGCGAGGATTTCGACGCGACATTGCGCATGCTGGCCGAGGGCTTCGCCACCCGGCGCGGCCGGCGCGGCGCGCTCCTCCACCGCGATGCGGTCAATCATATGTTGCGCGGAAGGCGAGGCGCGCGCACGACCGCGCTGACCTCCGGCGGCACGATCCCCGACACCGCCGACTACCAGGTGCTCCTCGAGCCCGAGAACCATACCATCGGCACGGTCAACGAGGATTTCGCCGTCGAGAGCATGGCGGGCGACATTTTTCAGCTCGGCAACGCGTCCTACCGCATCCAGCGGGTCGAGCGCGGGACGGTGCGCGTCGAGGACGCGAAGGGGCAGCCGCCGAACATTCCCTTCTGGCTCGGCGAAGCCCCGGGCCGCACGGACGAACTTTCCGCCGCCGTCTCGCGTCTCAGGGCCGAGATCGAAGCGCGGCTCGCCGCCGACCGCTCGGGCGGGTCCGCCCGGCGCTGGCTCGCCGGGGAAGTCGGCGTCGCCGGAGCGGCGGCCGACCAGCTCGTCGACTATCTCGCCGCGGCGGCTTCCGCGCTCGGCTCTCTGCCGACTCAGGAGAGCATCGTCTTCGAGCGCTTCTTCGACGAAGCGGGCGGCATGCAGCTCGTCATTCACTCGCCGTTCGGCAGCCGCCTCAACCGCGCCTGGGGCCTCGCGCTCCGCAAGCGCTTCTGCCGCAAGTTCAATTTCGAGCTGCAGGCGGCGGCGACCGAGGACAACATCGTGCTGTCGCTCACCACCGCGCACAGCTTCGAGCTCGGCGACGTCGCGCGCTATCTGCATTCGGCGAGCGTGCGCCACGTGCTGATCCAGGCGATGCTCGATTCGCCGATGTTCACCACCCGCTGGCGCTGGGTCGCCGGCGTCTCGCTCGCGCTCCCCCGCTTTCGATCCGGCAAGAAGGTTCCGCCGCAGATCCTGCGCATGCAGGCGGAGGATCTGGTCGCCGCGGTCTTCCCCGACCAGATCGCCTGCGCCGAGAACCTCACCGGCGAGCGGGAGGTTCCCGACCATCCGCTCACCAATCAGGCGATCGCCGACTGCCTGCACGAGGCGATGGACATCGAGGGGCTGGAGCGGCTGCTTCGGCGCCTCGAGGCGGGCGAAATCCGGGTCATTGGCTGCGACCTCGCCGAGCCTTCGCCGCTCGCGCTCGAGGCCCTGTCGGCGAGGCCCTACGCTTTCCTCGACGACGCGCCGCTCGAGGAGCGCCGCACGCAGGCCGTCATGGCAAGGCGCTGGCGCGACCCCGACAGCGCATCCGACCTCGGCCGGCTCGATCCGGAGGCGATCGCCAAGGTCCAGGCCGAGGCCTGGCCCGATCCGGTCAATTCCGAGGAGCTTCATGACGCGCTGCTCTGGCTTGGCGCGCTGACCGACGAAGAGGCCAGCGCCGCGCCCGGCTGGAGCGAGTGGCTCGCCGCGCTCGCGCGCGAGAGGCGCGTCACGCTCCTCAGGAGCGCCCGCGCGGCTTTATGGATTCCGGCCGAGCGGCTCACGCAATTCCGGGCGGTCTGGCCCGAGGCGAAGCTCGCGCCCGAGATCGCGGCCCCCGCCGGCGAGGCCGAAAAGGCATGGTCGGGCGAGAGTGCGCTGACCGAGATCCTGCGCGGCCGGCTCGAAGGCCTGGGGCCGGTCACGCCGACGGCGCTGGCCGCTCCGCTCGGCCTCGAGGCGGGCGCTGTCGCGGCGTCGCTGGCCGCGCTCGAAACCGACGGCGCGATCCTCAGGGGACGCTTCCTCCCAGGCGTCAACGACGAGCAATGGTGCGACCGGCGGCTGCTCGCGCGCATCCATCATTACACCGTCCGGCGGCTGCGCTCGGAGATCGAGCCGGTGGCGGCGCGCGACTTCCTCCGTTTTCTGTTCGCATGGGCTCATGTCGCCGAGGACACGCGTCTCGAGGGGCCTGACGCGCTGCCCGTGGCGCTCGCGGCGCTCGAAGGTTTCGAGGCGCCGGCGAAGGCGTGGGAGACCGAGATCCTGCCCGCGCGGCTCAAGGGCTATCAGGGGTCCTTTCTCGACGCCCAGTGCCTCGCCGGCCGGACGGCCTGGGCGCGGCTCACGCCGCCGGTCGTCTCCGCCGAGCGCGCGCGCCATGCGGCGCCGGTCGGCGCGACCCCGATCGCCCTCATCGAGCGTCGCGCCGCGCGCTTGTGGATGACGCTCGCGCCCCCGACCGGCGAGGCCCCGATGAGCGGACGCGCCCGGGCCGCGTTCGACGCCCTGAGCGCGCGGGGCGCGATGTTCTTCGACGAACTTGCGGACGCCGCGCGCCTCTTGCGTCACGAGCTCGAACAGGCGCTGGGCGAGCTCGCCGCGCTCGGCCTCGCCGCCTCCGACAGTTTCGGCGGCTTGCGCGCTTTGCTCGTGCCGTCGGGCCAGCGCAAGCCTCTCGCAGGGACGAGGCGGCGCGGGCGTGTGCTCGCTTTCGACATCGAGAGCGGCGGCCGCTGGTCGCTGACCGGCCGGGCAGGGGAGGGCGGCGCCGAATCGCGCGCCGCGGCGGTCGAATATGCGGCCTGGACGCTGCTCAGACGCTATGGCGTCGTCTTCTGGCGCCTGCTCGCGCAGGAGCCCGGCTGGCTCCCGCCCTGGCGGGACCTGTTGCGGGTCTATCGCCGGCTCGAGGCGCGGGGCGAGATTCGCGGCGGCCGGTTCGTCGCCGGCTTCTCCGGCGAGCAATTCGCGCTGCCCGACGCGGTCGGGCTCCTGCGCGAGATTCGCAAGCGGCCGAAGTCGGGGGAATGGGTGTCGCTGTCGGGCGCCGATCCGCTCAACCTGATCGGCATTCTCACGCCCGGTCAGCGGCTCGCCGCGCTGACCGCGAACCGGGTCGTCTACCGGGACGGCCTGCCTGTCGCGGCCCTTATCGGCGGCAAGACGCAGGTCGTGACCGAGCTCGAACCCGGCGAGCAATGGGAGGCCGAGAAGCGCCTGGTGCGCTCCGCGGCGCGCGGCAGGCTCGCCGACCTCGTCTGAAGCGGGCTTCCAACCCAGCTTCGCGGGCCCGTGCGGAAGAGGAGACCCTATGGGCGCTGCCGGTCAGCTCGGAATCGTGACGAGCCCCCATCCGCTCGCGACTGCGGCGGGCGCGAAGGTCTTGCGCGCGGGAGGCGACGCCATCGAGGCGGCGGTCGCCGTCGGCGCGACGATTGGGGTCGTCTTTCCTCACTTCTGCGGGTTGGGCGGCGATTCGGTCTGGCTCATCGCCGACCGTGAGGGGCGACGCGCCGCTTTCCTCGGCATCGGCCAGGCCGCGAAGGCGCTCCCCGTCTTCGACGGGGCGATCCCGGCGCGGGGGCCGCTCTCCATGCTCACGACCGCGTGCACGGTCGACGCATGGCGCCATGCGATCGAATGGTCGGCGCGGGAATGGGGAGGCAGCCTCCCCTTCAAGGTTCTCCTCGCCGACGCGATCGCTCGCGCCCGAGACGGGTTTCCGGTCTCCAGGTCGCAGGCGTTCTGGCTCGCCTTTCGCCGCAGCGAGGCTCCGCACTGGCCGGGCTTCGCAAAGGCCTTCATGCCGGACGGGCCGCCCGAGGCCGGAAGTCCTTTCCAGCAGGAGGGCGTGGCGCGCGCGCTCGAGGCCATCGCCGCCGACGGGCCTCGCAGCTTCTACGAAGGCGCGCTGGCGAAGACCCTCGCCGCCGGGCTTGCCGCGGCCGGCTCGCCGCTGACCGCTGCCGACCTCGCCGCGACCCGCACGCGGGAGGCGGCGCCGCTCAGCCTTTCCTATCGAGGCTACGAACTGCTCGCGCCGCCGCCGCCCACGCAGGGCGTCTCGACCCTCGCCATCATGGGCGTGCTCGAGCATTTCGATCTGCCCGCCCTTGGCGCGGGAAGCGCCGATCACATTCACCTCTGCGTCGAGGCGGTGAAGCGCGCGTTCCTCACCCGCGACGCCATCGCAGACCCGGACTTCGCGCCCCAGCCGGTCGAGGACTGGCTGAACCGCGATCGGCTTGCCGGGGCGGCCCGGACGATCGCCATGGGACGGGCGCTTTCCTGGCCCCAACCCTTCCGGACTGGCGACACGGTCTTCTATGGCGCGGTCGACCGACGGGGCCGGAGCGCCAGCGTCCTGCAAAGCCTCTATTTCGACTGGGGGAGCGGCGTGCCGGTCGGCGAGACCGGCATCCTGTGGCAGAACCGCGGCGCGGCCTTCTCCGTCATCCCAGGAACTCCGAACGTGCTCGCTCCGGGCAAACGCCCCTTCTACACGCTCAATCCCGGCCTTGGGCTGAGGGACGGCAAGCCCGCCCTGATCTACGGCACGCAGGGCGCGGACGGACAGCCGCAGACCCTGTCGATGGTCCTGACCCGGCTCATCGACTTCGACGAGCCGCCCTCGGCCGCTCTTGCGGGCCCGCGCTTCCTTCTCGGCAAGACGTTCTCGGACAGCCGCGACAGCCTCAAGATCGAGTTCGGACGTTGGAGCCGCGACGCTCGCCGATCTCGCCGCACGCGGGCACGAGCTTTCGCCGATCGAGCCCAAAAGCCCGCTCGCGGGGCTCGCCGGGGCGATCCGAATCAGCGAGGACGGCGCCGTGCAGGCGGCGCATGACCCTCGCGGCGAGGGCCTCGCCGAGGCCGTGTGACGAAGCGCGCGACCGGGCGGACGCCCAATCAATTCAGCCGCCGCCGTCGGCGGGCCATGGTGTCCAATAGAGCGGGTCCGAGCGGCGGACGGCGGCGGACGGCGCGAATTGACCCGGCGCCTGCGGTTTGCTAGCCAAGGCGCGACAACCGGTTGTCACGTGGCTTCGAATGCTGCGGCTCATTGGCCGAAACTGGAGAGGGGGCGTCTCAAGTGATTGTACGTCGCGGCGGCGCGCTGGCGCTCATCGGTCTTCTCGCCCTCTTCGTCGTCGGCTGCGGGGAAACCCCGCCGCCCACGCCCGCGATCGTCGCTCCCGCCGTCAGCTCGGACCAGCTGGTCGGCAAGTGGGGCTTCGCCGCCTATCACAAGGACGAGGATCGCGCCCGCACCATCAAGGAGGCGGCGGCGCAGTGCAACAGGCCCTACGTCATCAACAAGGGCCCCAACGGGGGCGTGATGATGAACATGGCCGACCAGAAGGAATTGTCGGAACTCGTGCTCAAGGCCGGCCCGAGCGGGCAGACCTATCTCGGGCCGCCCGGCGACGCGGGCACGGCCGACGACCGCATCGTCTCCAACGTCGACGCCAATTCGTTCACGACGGTTTGGGTCGACCCTGACAACGCGAGCCGCTACGGTACGTCGGTGTATGTGCGGTGCGGAAAGCGCTGATCATCCGGCGCACTGTTCGTTAGCTTGCAGATTTACGGAGCATTCATGAGAGTTCGAGCGAGGCTGTTTGTGCAGGTTGCCGTTGGCGCTGCGTTCGCCTTCATGGCGGGGGCGTTCGCCCAGGCGGCGACCGCGGTCCCAGGCCGGGACGAGATGAATATCTCTGACCAGCCCGGCTACCAGCCGACGCCTGAGGAAGAGCAGCTGACCGGCGCCTACGAGAAGCAGGAAGTTTTCTTCCGCACCAACGAAGCTCCGGGCACGATCATCATCGACACCAAAAACCGGTTCCTCTACCTGGTGCAGCCAGACAACCGGGCGCTGCGCTACGGCATCGGCGTCGGTCGCGACGGCTTCCAATGGTCTGGCCTGCAGAAGATTTCGCGCAAGCTGGAATGGCCGGATTGGCGTCCGCCGCCGGAAATGATCGAGCGCCAGCCCTATCTGCCACGCTTCATGGCCGGCGGCCCGGGCAATCCTCTCGGCGCGCGCGCCATGTATCTCGGCGCGACCGTCTATCGCATCCACGGCACCAACCAGCCGCAGACGATCGGCCACGCGGTCTCGTCGGGCTGCTTCCGCCTGGTGAACGAGGACGTGATCGACCTCTATAGCCGGGTGGCCGTCGGCACCAAGGTGATCATCAAGCAGGCGGTCCAGCTTTAGCCGCCGAAGCGCCCACTGAAACAGAATTGAGACTGGTCATGCGCAAGATGATCCCGGTTGTCCTCGCCCTCGCCGGCGCAATGGGCCTCGGCGCTAGCGCCGAAGCGCAGACGACGCTCAAGACCGTCCAGGATCGGGGCGCGCTCATCTGCGGCGTCAACCAGGGCCTCGACGGCTTCGCCATCAAGGACGGCAAGGGTCAGTGGTCGGGCTTCGATGTCGACTTCTGCCGGGCGCTCGCGACGGCGATCTTCAACGATCCGTCGAAGGTGCAGTACGTTCCGCTGTCGGCGGCGGAGCGCTTCGATGCGCTCAAGAACAAGCAGATCGACGTGCTCTCGCGCAATTCGACCTGGACGCTGGGGCGGGAAGAGGAGTCCGGCATCGTCTTCGCGGGCGTGACCTATTATGACGGTCAGGCGTTTCTCGTCCCCAAGAGCCGCAACCTTCAGTCGACCCTCGAACTCGACGGGAGCAAGGTCTGCGTCCAGCCCGGCACCACGACCGAGCCGAATTTCACCGATTACTTCAACACCAATCACATGAAATACGAAATCGTCCACGTGGGGGACGCGGCCGACATGATGGCGGCCTACCAGGCGGGAAAATGCAACGTCATGACGACCGACGCCTCGGCGTTGTTCGCGATCCGCCAGCAGCTCGCCAAGCCTGGCGACAGCATGATCCTGCCCGACGTCATTTCGAAGGAGCCGCTCGGCCCAGCTGTCCGGCAGGACGACATACAGTGGTTCAATCTCGTCAAGTGGGTCAACTTCGCGATGATCAACGCCGAGGAGCTCGGCGTAAGCTCAACGACGATCGATGAAGCCCTGAAGTCCGAGAAGCCCGCGGTCAAGCGGCTGGTCGGGACGGAGGGCGACTTCGGCAAGCCGCTCGGCCTCTCCAACGACTGGGCGGCGCGCGTCATCCGCACGGTCGGCAACTACGGCGAAGTGTTCGACCGCAATCTCGGCGCCCATTCGAAGCTCGGGATTCCGCGCGGCCTGAACGAATTGTGGAACAACGGCGGCATCCAATACGCTCCGCCGATCCGCTGAGGCCGCCTTGTCCTCCCCGGCCCGCGACGCGCCGGCAAGGCGCCTGCGGCGCGAGCTGGCCGTCCGGGCCACGGGGCGTGACCCCAGGCTCGAAGGCGATTCCATTCGGGAGAGCGCCGCTCTAATCCGGGACGTAGGTCCGGCCTTCATAATGCCCCCGTCTTGTCTGGGGGGGCGTGTCGGCTGGCGGCCTCTGCCTTTCCGAGGGCTGCCCCGACCTGGGAACCGGCTTCGGCGCGCTATAATCCTGCGCGGGCGGCGGCACCATGATCAGGGGCGGCGGAAAATATTGGCCGGAGGCGGGCGCCGGCGCGCCGACCGACATGAGCGCGAGCCCGGCGGCAAACCGAGCGGCGTTGGTCTTCATGGACGCGCTCCCTGTCCGCGATGGGCTCACGGGCGCCGCCGACCTGTTGACGCCCCGACCGGCCGGGAAAACCCAGTATAGGGCGATCGCAAGCCATTCGCCATCGCGTCGCGCGTCCGGTCGCCGTCTGGCTCAGTCAGGGCCGCGATCCGCCACCCGGCGAGAGTTGCGTTCCGCTACTTGCCCGCTTGCGCCTTGGCCATCGCCTCCTTGCAGGCGTCGCTGAGGTCCGCGGCATGCGCCTTCATGCATGTCGCCATGGCGCCCCGGCCCGGCTTCACGTCCCCGCAGAGCTTCTTCGCGTCGGGCTTGCACGCCTTGCGGACCGCAGCCGCGCGGACGATCGCCACCTGACAGTCCTCCGACAGGTCGGAGAAATGCGTCTTCATGCAGTCCTTGAGCGGCTTGCCGCCGGACTTCAGCATGTCTCCGCACTGCGCCTTGATGTCCGCCGCGCAAATCTTTGCGACCTTCGAGGCGGCGACGGCGGAATGCGTCATGAGCAGAGCCGCGGCGAGCGCGGCGATGCAGGTCAACGGCCTCATCCTGGATGTCCTTCGGTTGGCGCGGCGGGCGTCACCGCTCGGCTCGCCCTGACATGGGCGCTCGGCGCGGCCTTCTTTTAATCGAGATGGAGCGGGCGCGCGAGGCCCTGGCGCGCCGGCCCCTCAGATCAGGGCCACTCGCCTTCACGCTGTCCCGAGCCTTCTCAGCCATGCCCGCGCCTGGTGGCGCACATTGGCCGGCGCCGTGCCGCCGTAGGAGGTGCGGCTCTTCACCGAGCGTTCGACGCCGAGCACGCCGAACACATCGCCCGTGATGCGCGGCTCGACGCTCCTCATCTCCTCGAGGGTGAGCTTCTCGAGCCTTGCGCCTCGCTTCGCCGCGAGCGCGACGATGCGCCCGGTGATGGCGTGGGCTTCGCGGAACGGGATCTTCAGCGCCTTGACGAGCCAGTCGGCGAGGTCGGTCGCGGTCGCGTATCCAGCGCCGGCCGCGGCCTTCATCCGCTTGGGATCGGGCGTCATGTCTTCGACCATCCCGGTCATCGCGGCGAGCGCGAGCGCAAGCGTCCGGAACGCGTCGAACACGCCTTCCTTGTCCTCCTGCATGTCCTTGGAATAGGCGAGCGGCAGGCCCTTCATCACCGCGAGCAGCCCGATCAGCGCGCCGAAGATGCGCCCCGTCTTGCCGCGCACCAGCTCCGCCGCGTCGGGATTGCGCTTCTGCGGCATGATCGACGAGCCGGTGGTGAAAGCGTCCGAGAGGCTCACGAACCCGAACTGCGGCGTCGTCCACAGCACGATCTCCTCGGCGAAACGGGAGAGATGCGCAGCGGTGATCGCCGCGGCCGAGAGCGCCTCGAGCGCGAAGTCGCGGTCGGCGACGCTGTCGAGCGAATTGGCGGTCGGCCGGTCGAAACCGAGCGCCCTGGCGGTCATCTCGCGGTCGATCGGGAACGAGGTTCCGGCGAGCGCGGCCGCGCCCAGCGGACATTCGTTGAGGCGGCGTCGGGCGTCCCTGAAGCGGCCGGCGTCGCGGGCCAGCATCTCGACATAAGCCATGAGATGATGGCCGAACGTGACCGGCTGCGCCGATTGCAGATGGGTGAAGCCGGGCATGACCAGGCCCGCCCATTCGAGCGCCCGGGTCGCCAGAATCCGCTGCAAAAGGACGATCTGGGCGAGCACGCCGTCGATCGCGTCGCGCACCCAGAGGCGGAAATCGAGGGCGACCTGGTCGTTGCGCGAGCGCGCGGTGTGCAGCCGTCCGGCGGCGGGTCCGGCGATCTCGGCGAGCCTGCTCTCCACGTTCATATGGATGTCCTCGAGCGCGCGCTTGAACGAAAACGTTCCCGCCTCGATTTCGCCTTTGACTTGGGCGAGACCGCTCATGATCGCCGCGGCGTCGGCGGCTTGGACGATGCCCTGGGCGGCGAGCATGGCGATATGGGCCTCGGAGCCTACGATGTCCTGGGCGGCGAGCTTGCGGTCGAAGTCGATCGAGGCGTTGATCTCCTCCATCGCCTCGGCCGGGCGCCCGGTGAACCGGCCGCCCCACATCGTGTTGCTCATGCGCGTGGTCTCGGATGACAAGAGGACATGACGAAAATCGATAGTGGGCCCCGCCGGCGGCGCATTCTTGCGCCCGTTGTCGGGGCGTTTGTCGCGGCGGCGGCGGCTGGAGCCGTCCTATACGGGACGCTTCAGCCGGCCGGCAAGGCCGGCGGCGACTGTCCGGCGGATTCCGCCAGACTCGCGGCGACGCTCAAGCCGCTGGCCAGGGGCGACCTCGCCGCCCTGCAGGTCGCGAGCGAGCCCCGCCGGCCCCCGTCCTTCGCCTTCGAGCGCCCCGACGGCGCAAAGGCGACGCTCGCCGATTTTCACGGCCGGGCGGTGCTGCTCAACCTGTGGGCGACCTGGTGCGCCCCCTGCCGGGCGGAAATGCCGGCGCTCGACCGCCTTCAGGCGGCCAAGGGCGGGCCTCAGTTCGAGGTGGTGGCGGTCAATGTCGACACCGCGCGGCTCGAGAAGCGCGGCGCCTTCCTGGACAGCATCGGCGTCAAGACGCTGACCCGCTACGCCGATCCGAGCGGCGACGTCTTCGAAACCATGCGCAAGGACGGCAAGGCGCTCGGCCTGCCGGTGACCCTGGTGATCGACAAGGACGGCTGCGAACTCGCGTCCGTCGAAGGCGGGGCCAAATGGGATTCGGCCGACGCGCAGGCCCTGGTCGCGGCGCTGAAGGGCGGGTAGGTAAAGCTTGAGCCCTACGCCGCCTGAACCCGGAAATCGCGCTGGAGCAGGCCGGCCACGTCCCGTTCCGGCACCGGGCGGCTGAACAGGTAGCCCTGCGCCTCGGCGATCGTGCCCAGGGTCTCGATCATTCTCAGCTGCTTCGCCGTCTCGACCCCTTCGATCAAGACCGACATGCCGAGCCTGCGGCTCATGGCGGAAACGCCTTCGACCAGCACGGACGCGCGTTCCTGGATGCCGAGCCCCATGGTGAACGAGCGATCGATCTTGATCCGGTCGAGCGGGAAGCTGAGCAGGTAGCTCAGGCTCGAATACCCGGTGCCGAAATCGTCGAGCGAGACGCGCAGCCCGCGGGCGCGCAACGCCTGCAGCGTGCGGCGGGTGTCGCCCCGATCCTCGAGCAGGATCGACTCCGTGATTTCGAGGTCCAGCCGCTCGGGGGCGAGGTTGGCGGCGGCCAGCGCGCTGAAGATCGTCTTTTCGAGATTGCCGCCGCGGAACTGGGTCGACGACAGGTTGACCGACACGCTCACCTCCTCGGGCCATCCGGCGCAGGCCATGCAGGCGCGTCTCAGCATCGCCGCGCCCATCTCCTCCATGAGCCCGATTTCCTCGACGATCGGGATGAATTCGGCCGGCGAGACGGGCCCGAGCAGGGCGCTGCGCCAGCGCGCCAGCGCCTCGAAGCCGACGATCCGTCTGGTCGCGACCGAGACGATCGGCTGGAAATAGACCTCGATCGCGTCGGTGGCGACGGCGGCGCGCAATTCGAGTTCGATCAGCCGGCGGATCTGGATCTTGGCGTCCATCTCCTGCTCGAACGCCCGCCAGACGCGCCGTCCGTCGGCCTTGGCGGCGTAGAGCGCGATATCCGCCTTCGACAGCAGGGCGTCCGGACTCGCGCCGTCCTGCGGCGCCGAGGCGCTGCCGATGCTTGCGCCGACGATCACCTCGCTGCCGTCGATGACCACGGCGCGGTTGATCTCGTCGATGATCCGCTTGGCGAGGTCGTGGGTCTGCAATTGCCCGGGCGCGTGATGATGAAGGATGACGAATTCGTCGCCGCCCCAGCGCGCGACCAGGTCGCCCGGGCCGATGAGGGCGCTGAGCCGGCTCGCGATCTCGACCAGGAGCTTGTCGCCGGTGCGGTGGCCAAGGCTGTCGTTGACCTGCTTGAAGTCGTCGAGATCGAGGAACATCACCGTCAGCCCGTGGCTGACCGCGCCGTCGCGGCGGAGGGCGAGCGCGAGCTGTTCCTCGAAACACCGGCGATTGGGCAGTTCGGTGACCGAGTCGAAGCGCGCCATCCGGTTGATCTCCGCCTGCGCGTTGCGGCGCTCGGTGACGTCCTGGATAACGAGGACGGTGCCTTCGCTGACCATGCGATGGACGGTGATTTCGAAGGCCCGGTCGTCGAGCGTTTCGAGCGGAATGACAAAATCGGCGCCGGCGGCGGCGCCGCTGGCCAGAACGGAGACGAGATAAGCGAATTGCGGCTCGGAGATGACGCCGCTCTCGACCAGCTTGCCCAGGGCCGATTTGACATGCGCGCCGACGGGAGCGTCGTCGGGGCTGAGGTTGAACATCTTGAGCGCCTGGTCGTTGGTCAGGACCAGACGGCCTTGCGGGTTGAGCATGCAAAGGCCGTGCGACATGTTGTTGAGCGCCATGTCGAGGCGCGCGGCGAGCATCTCGGCCTGCTGCTGCGCCGCCACCACCGCCATGAAGTTGGCCCTGAGGCGCTCCGCGTAAGACTTCATATAGAGGACGAGCGGGCCGATTCCCGCGACGATCCCCAGGGGATACCAGCCGCCCGCGACGATCATCGCCGCGGAGAGCGGAACGAAGGCGCCCAGAAGCTGCCCATTGACGCCGCGGTAGGTCGCGTAGCTGCGCGACATCAGGCTGAACGCATAGGCGATCGTCATCGACACGCCGGTGAAATGGGCGAAATTGTTGTCGGTGACGCAGAAGGCGAGCAGGGTCCAGGACGACAGCGCGGTCAGGCTGACGAGAGCGCCGGCCGAGAAGATTCGCTCCCGCATGCGGGCGATTTCGACGGTTGGGCTGGGGACGCTTCTCGCGTGCTGCCTGGCCAGGTGCAGGCGAACCGCGGCGATCAGGAGCTGGGCCGGGGCGGTGATCGCCAGGATGAGGCTCTTCGCCGCGATCGCCGAGGCAAGCTCGCCGACCGCGACCGCGACCGCGGACAAAAGCACGACCGGAACGACGTCGACGAGAAGGCCGTCGACGAATCCGATGTAGATCGCGTCAGGCAGCTCTCCCGTTGACGCGGAAGGATCGCTCCGTCGGGCTTCGCCCATGAAAAAAAGCCGAATTGGAGAAACTGGACGCCAGTGTCGGCTTGGACAATTAAAAAGTCCCTTAACCGGGCGTAAGAACGGCCCTTTGAAATCCTGAGGGAAAAGGATCGAATTGGCGTCTCTCTTATAAGCATGTCCTGTTGTCGGCCTTTCGCCGCCGCGCTTCTCGGGCGTCATCGTCGGGCCTGAAGGCCGGACCTGCCGCAGCCGGTCCAGGGCTCAGGCGTTCGGGGCGGCCCCTACACGCGCGCCGCGAGAAAATTAACTGGCGCCCTCGGAAATTGTACGCGGGAGATTTACATTTCTTCATGTTTTGTTAACTTGCGGACATGACGACGGTGGGCAGGGGTTCGATGGGTGGAGCTACGGAAAGCGCTCCGCAGTCGTTTTCGGATCGTGTTCTGGGTCTCCTGGAGAGGGTCGAGCACCGGGTCGCGAAGACGCCGGCCGACCGCGAAGCGGCCTTTCGCCTGCGATTCGACGCCTATCAGAGAATCGGGTTCTTGCAGCGCAGCGACGGCGACCGGCTTTACGACCCGCGATACGACGACGCGCCCAACGCCTGGATCTCGAACACGTATCTCGACGGCGAGCTCGCGGGCACCGTCAGGGTCAATATCGGCGCCGGCGACACCGCGATCCTTCCCGGTCTCCAGGTCTTCGCCGACGTTCTCGCGCCCAGGCTCGCGGCCGGGGAAGTGGTCGCCGAGTTCACCCGTCTCGCGGCGCGGCTCACGCTATCCAGCGCTCATCCGGAACTGGCCTATATCATTATGCGCCCGGCCTTCATGGCGGCGGAGCATTTCGACGCCGATTGCGCCGTCGGCACCCCGCGCGCCGAGCACATCGCCTTCTACCGGCGCGCGTTCGGCGCAACGATATGGCGCCAGCCCCGCGACTATCCGGGTCTGACGGCCAAGCTTGCCTGCGTCGGCGCCGACTACCGCCTCGCGCGGCAGTTCATCGAATTGCGCTATCCCTTCTTCAAATCCGATCGGGCGGAACGGGAAGCGCTGTTCGGGCCGGGCGGGCGCGGTTCCCGCCGTGGAGGGCTCCACGAGGACGCGGGCGGCGGTCTGGACCAAGTTGCATTTTGAGTTTGCACGCGGAGCGTCCTGCCGCGTCTCCTTCCGGCGCTGGGGGATCGATTCCTCGCCCGTGAGAGCGCCAAAGGACGGCGTCTCGCGGTTTGCGGCGAGTGAAGAGAGGCGATCCGCCCTACGCCGCCGAAAGGGGTTCGCGGCCTGGGCGCGCCTCGGAGAATTGGGCGTAAGCGTCGAGCGCGGTCTCGCTCGGACGCATGCCGCGCCCCTGGCACCAATCCAGAAAACCGTCGAGAGCGACCGTCTCGAGGCTTGCCTCGGCGCCGCCGATCGAAAGCCCCATGAAACGCCCGTAGCGGCTGTCGAGCCAGTCGTCATAGCCGCTGTAGGTCGACAATTCCGGAATATGCCTCCGGGCGCGCTGAAAATCGGCCGCGGATACAACTCCTACGAGAATTCTCTGCATAGTACATCCGCTAGTATTTAAGGGCGTCCGGCGCCGCAGGGCGTCTTCATCCACGCACTATCAACAATTCGTAATCGGCGAGTAAAGGCTTTAACTTAAAAACCACCGGGGATGCGGTGAAAGCCGGCCGGCTTCCGTTTCGAGAGCGATTTTCGCCGCGCAAGTTAGTCTAACCAGACGCCTCCCGCCATCTGGCGGCGGAACGATGCCGACTAAAATAGACTTACGGAAGTATGTCAACGTTAAATCAAAGGCCCAAGCATTTCCCGACCGGACGCAACCGGAGCGGCGTCATCCTGAAAGCGGAATTGGCGAAAACGAGGCGCCGGTTTCCGGATCAAGATCCCACGAGATCGAAGGAAGTCCAGGCCGGTTCGGACGGCCCGGCGCCCGGCTCGGGCCGGGCGCGGGAGGCGAGAGCGGCTCGGATGGAGGACGCGGCTCGCGAAGAAGATGCCGGACGCGGCTTCCGCTTGGCGGCGGCGCGAAACCAACAGATCCGGAGATTGTCCCAAGCTATTGGCAAGTCCCAATCTTTGCGTTTCGGCATCGCAGCTCTCGCAAAACGTGGGCTTGACCAATTGGAAAGGTGATGGCACTATTTCTGAGATAGAGAATTGCGGGCTTTTCGAGACGCGCCTTTCGGCGCCTCTTGGGCGTGGGGTCCAAGGAGGAGGGGCTTTGGAGGGTGCGCAGCGAAACGAAAAGATTGGATCGAAGTCATTGAAAACAACCGCCCCCGTGAAAATGGCGAAACGAAAACCGGGCTAGGCCTTTGAAAACAAACAATCCCGCGAAACGCCTGATTCGGCGTGCATAAGGATTTCAATGACTTACGCCATGCCGCGCGAAACGATTCGGTTTCGCCTGGCGAAATGAAAGGTTCGTTTTTGCCCGCTTTTTGAGCCTCCGAGGCGCAAAGCGAAACGGCCGGTCGCGCTTCGGAGGGCCCGCGCCGGCCAGTCACCGGCCGCCAAGCTCCAGCGCCGCCACGTAGGGAGCCATGCCCTCGCGGGCGAGCTCATCGGCGCGGGCGTTCAATTCGTCGTCCGCGTGGCCCTTGACCCAGCGCCACTCGACAGTATGGCGCTCGCGCGCCGCGTCGAGGCGCCGCCAGAGGTCCTCGTTCTTGACCGGCTTTTTCGCCGCATTGCGCCAGCCGTTCCGCTTCCAGCCGTTGATCCAGTCGGTGACGCCGCCAAGCAGATATTGAGAATCCGTATGCAGGATCACCTCGGAGGGCCGGTTCAGGAATTCGAGCGCCCGGATCGCCGCGGTAAGCTCCATGCGGTTGTTGGTGGTGAGCTTCTCGCCCCCTCTCAGCTCCTTTTCATGCGCGCCATAGCGCAGGACGGCGCCCCAGCCGCCCGGGCCGGGATTGCCGGAACAGGCCCCGTCGGTCCAGATCGAGACCCGCAGGCTCACCGCATGAGCCCATAGTCGGCGGCCGACCTCACCCGTTGATGGAAGCGGAGCTTGTCCCGGTATTCGAGCGGATTCTTGGGCGCGACCTTTGCGCCAGGGGGCACGTTGAGCCAGTCGACCAGCCGCGTCAGCATGAACCTGAGCGCGGCGCCCCGGGCGAGCAGCGGCAGCGCTTCGATCTCGGCTTCGCCAAGCGGCCGCACCCGCTGGTAGGCTGCGATCATCGCCCGCCCCTTGGAGACGTTGAAATCGTTGTCGGGTTCGAAACACCAGGCGCTGAGGCAGATCGCCAGATCGTAGGCGAGGGCGTCGTTGCAGGCGAAGTAGAAGTCGATGAGGCCGGAGAGTGTCTCGCCGAGGAAGAACACGTTGTCATTGAAGAGATCGGCGTGGATGACGCCGCCTGGCAGGTCCTTGGGCCAGTGAGCTTCGAGAAAAGCGAGCTCCGCCTCGCTCTCCGCGCGGAGACGGGGGGCGACCTCGTCCGCGCGCGCTTCCGCCGCCCGGAACAGGGGGCGCCAGCCTTCGAGCGAGAGCGCATTGGCGCGCTTGAGCCGGAAATCGGCGCCGGCCAGGTGCATCCGCGCCAGCGCCTCGCCGACTTCCCCGCAATGGCGCACGTTGGGACGGCGAATCCACAAGCCGTCAAGAAAGGTGACGATCGTCGCGGGGCGCCCGGCGAGCTGGCCGAGCGCCGAGCCCTCGCGATTGCGGACCGGTTGGGGGCAGGTGACGCCGCGCCCCGCCAGATGCTCCATGAGTCCGATGAAGAACGGCAAATCCTCCGCTTTCACCCGCTTCTCGTAGAGGGTCAGGATGTACTGGCCTTGGGCGGTGCGAAGCAGAAAATTGGAATTCTCCACCCCCTCGGCGATGCCCTTGAGCGAAGTCACCTCGCCGATGTCGTAAAGCGCCAGGAAAGCGCGGAGCGCATCCTCCGAGACTTCGGTATAGACAGCCATGTCCGTCCGTTGAGAGGCCGATCGAAGGAGAGCGATGGCGGACCCGCTTAACGGCGTGTATAAGGCGCGTCAATCGTCGCGCTTCGCCGCCGGTCGGAGCCCCTTTGGGCCGCAGGACGGCGGCAGGCTTGATCTGCGCCCGAGCGCGGCGCGAGCGGACCACGGCGTTTTAGACGCCGGTCGGGGACCCTCGGTGTGGCGCCCGGACGAGATCGGTTCTTTGGTCGCGCTGCCAGGCGCTCTGGCGGCCTGAGACGGCAGTTGGACGGGGGTCCGCTCATATGCGCATCGTAATGATTGGCGCCGGCTATGTCGGCCTGGTTTCAGGAGCCTGTCTGGCCGACTTCGGACATGAGGTGGTCTGTGTCGAGGTCGACGAAAGCAAGGTCGAAGGACTGCGGAAGGGCAAGGTCCCGATCTACGAGCCGGGTTTGAGCGAATTGGCGCTCGCCAATCAGGCCGCGGGCCGGCTCTCGTTCACGACCGACCTGAGAGCGGCCGGGCGCGGCGCCGGCGCCATCTTCATCGCCGTCGGCACCCCTTCGCTGGCCGAAGTCGGCTCGGCGGACATGCGTTTCGTTCACCAGGCTGCCCGCGACATAGGAGAGATTATCGAAGATTTCACCGTCGTCGTGGTCAAGTCGACCGTTCCGATCGGCGCGGGCGACGAGGTCGAGCGCATCATCGCCGAGCGCGTGCCGAAGGACTCGTTCGCCGTCGTTTCGAACCCCGAATTCCTGCGCGAAGGCGCGGCGATCGAGGACTTCAAGCGGCCCGACCGGGTCGTCATCGGGGTCGAGGACGATCGCGCCCGCGAAGTGATGCGCGAGATCTATCAGCCGATCGAGCGCAACGGCGGCCGGATCGTCTATACGTCGCGCCGAAGCTCGGAGATGATCAAATATGCGGCCAACGTGTTCCTGGCCATGAAGGTGACGTTCATCAACGAAATCGCCGACTTGTGCGAGCGGGTCGGCGCCGACGTCCTCGACGTTTCGGATGGCATCGGCCTCGACGATCGGATTGGCCGCAAGTTTCTCAATCCGGGCCCGGGGTTCGGCGGCTCGTGTTTTCCCAAGGATACGCTGGCGCTGACCAAGTTCGCCGCCGACGCCAAGGCGCCCATCCGGCTGGTCGAAACGCTGGTCGATGTCAATGACAAGCGCAAGACGGCGATGGCCGCGAAAATCGTCAGCGCCTGCGGCGGCTCGGTCAAGGGAAAACGGATCGCCGTGCTCGGCCTCACCTATAAGCCCAAAACCGACGACATGCGCGACGCGCCGAGCCTCGTTATCGTGCCTGAGCTGCAAGCTGCGGGCGCGCGGATCGTCGCCTACGATCCGGAAGGCGTTCGCACCGCGAAACCGCTGCTTCCCGGCATCGAGTTCGCCGACAGCGCCTATGCCTGCCTCAAGGGCGCGGACGCGGCGGTCATTGTCACCGAGTGGGACGAGTTCCGCGCTCTCGACCTCTCCCGCGTCAAGGCCAGCCTCGCGGCGCCGATCATCGTCGACTTGCGCAACATCTATCCCATCAATTCGATGAAGGCGCTCGGGTTTCGTTACGTCTGCGTCGGCCGCGGGTTCGGCGGGGAAGGCTGAGGCGTGACCACCGCCCTGAAGCGGACGGCGCGATACTGGCGCGCGGCGTGGCGCCGTGAACCGTCCTTGACCGAAGCCGCAGATCCAGACAACCGGGAGCCGACCATGGCGCCCGCGAGCCGATCCCGCTCCTGCGTCATTGTCGTTGAAAATTTGCCTGTCCCTCTCGACCGGCGGGTTTGGCAGGAGGCTCAGGCCCTCAATTGCGCGGGCTGGTCGGTGTCGGTGATCTGCCCGGCCACCCCCGCCTTTCCCAAGCGATTCGAGGTCATCGACAACATCGCGATCTACCGGCACCCGCTGCCGATCGAGGGGGGACGCGGCGCGCTCGGCTACTTCGTCGAATATTCAGCCGCGGTCTTTCATCAATTCCGGCTCCTGATCAAGGTTCACCGCGAGCGCGGCTTTTCGGTGATCCAGGCCTGCAATCCGCCCGATCTCATCTTTCTCCCGGCGCTGCCTTTCAAGCTCATGGGCAAGAAGTTCATCTTCGATCAGCACGACGTCGCGCCGGAACTGTTCATCGTCAAATTCGGCGCCAAAGGCCTCCTCTATCGGGCGCTCATGTTTTTCGAGCGCATGAGCTACGCCGCGGCGGATCATGTCATCACCGCCAACGCGACATTCAAGGATATCGCGGTGACCCGGGGCGGCAAGGCGCCGTCGCTGGTCGAGGTCGTCTACGGGGTGCCCGATCGCAAGCACATCCGCCGCGTCGCGCGGGAACCCGGACTCGGCGGCGGGCGCAAGTTCGTGCTCGGCTATCTCGGCATCATCAACCCGCAGGACGGCGTCGACCATCTGGTGCGCGCCGTCGCCGAAATGGTGAAAGTCAGGGGATTTCGCGACTTTCGCGCGATTGTCGTTGGCTCCGGGCCCGCGCTCGAAAAGGTGCGCGCGCTCGCCCGTTCGCTCGAGGTCGAGGATTTCCTCTCATTCCCCGGCTACCTCAGCGGCGATTCGCTGCTCGCGCATATCAGCGCGTTCGACATCGGCGTCATCCCCGATCCGTTGAACGAGGCCAATGACCTGATGAGCATGAACAAGGTGTTCGAATATTGCGCCTTGGGAATTCCGACCGCGTGCTATCCCCTCAAGGAGACCAAGCGGCTTCTTGGCAAGGCGGCGGCCTACGCTCCCTCGCACGATCCGGCGGGGTTGGCCGACGCCTGCCTCAGCTTGATGCAGAACGATTGCCTGCGCGCGCGATGCGCCGCGGAGGCGGCCAAGTTGTCGGCCGAGGCTTTCCTGTGGGAGAAGGAAGCGCGCAAATATGTCGCGACCTACGAACGCGCGCTCCGCCCGAAGGGCGCGGGCCTTGATCCACCGTAGCGCGGCGGACGCGATCCGCGGCGCTAGAACTGAACGCCGCGGGTCAAGGCTCCGTCGATCACCAGATTGGTGCCGGTGGTGAAGCTTGAAGCGGGGCTCGCCAGAAAGGCGATGCCGCGGCCGATCTCCTCCGGCCTGGCCATCCGCCCGGTCGGGTTGAGCGACATCGCCTGCCTGAAGATTTCGGGCAGGTTCTTTTCGGCGCCCTGCCAGAAGCCGCCGTCGAAATAGGTGTTGCCCGGCGAGACCGAATTCACCCGGATCATCTTCGGCGCGTGCTGATAGGCGAGCCGCTGGGCGTAGTGAATGAGAGCCGCCTTCATCGCCCCATAAGCCGGACCGGTGAAATCGACCTCGCGTCCCGAGACCGAGGAGACGATCACGATCGAGGGATGCTTCGACTTTTCCAGGAAGGGCAGGGCGGCGGTGACTGCGTGCACCGTATGCATCATGTCGACTTCGAAGGCCTTGGCCCACGATTCCTCGACATCCTGGGCGGCGAGCGCGGAGACGTTGGCGACCAGAATGTCGAGCCCGCCGAGCGCCGCCGCGCTGTCGGCGACGAATTTCGCGAGCGCGGCCCCGGCTGCATAGCATCTGAAACCGGATTTCGACAGGCGTCGTGTCGGTGAGGCCTTCCAGATGCGTGTTCAACCCGCGCGGGAAGTTTTTTTAAATCCCTCGACGATCCGCTCATCCTGCATCGGATGACGCGGCCGCGCGCTGATGTGGGAGAAGCCGAGCTTCTTGAGAAGCTTTCCGACGTAGCGCGGATGAAAGTCGACGCCAAACCTCTCGGCGATGACATGCTTCAGGTCGATGCGCCGCCAGCGTACCACGCCGTCAATCTCGCGCTCCGGACCCGCCTCGACGATCTTCGCGAACTGGGCCAGTTGCTCCTCCGACAAGCGAGGCTTGGGACCTTCGGTCCAGTTGTCGAAAAGGCCCTCCGGACCCGAGGCGTTGAAGCGGTGGACCCAGTCGCGCAACGTCTGCCGGTCCATGTCTCCGATCTTTGCAGCTGCGCCGCGATCCATTCCGTCCCGGACCGCCGCCAGCGACAGTAGCCGTCGACTTTGGTTGACATCCTTCGACCGCCGCGCGAGCGCCCGAAGCTCTTCCGCCGAATAGTCCTCTCGCAATCTGACCGCTGATGGCATGGCGCGAATCTCCCGCGCCAAAGGAGTCAGAAATCTCGAACCATGGGAATCCCCCATCTGAGTCAGACAGCGGGGCCTTTAGTATAAGTTGATGCACGAGTGCTTAGAGTTTGTCCGAGAACATCCCGCGGGATTGCATAGTTTTCGCAGCATGAGGCGGATGGAGGCGAGGCGCAGGAAGGGGAGGGCGTTGTGGTCGCGACATTCCCAGTCCTTGGCCAGTCGTCGGCAGCGGCCGAGCCAAGCGAAGGTGCGTTCGACGATCCAGCGCTTGGGCAATGCGACGAACCCTGTGGCTTGATCCGATCGCTTGACGATCTCGACGTTGACGCGCGCCAGAATCCGTTTCACCGCGCTCTGGAACTCCGGTCCCTGGTAGCCGCCGTCGGCATAGAGCTTGATCAGGAACGGAAAGGCGCCGAACAGGCTCGCCATCAGCAGCGCGCCGCCGTCGCGGTCCTGGACGTCGGCGGCATGCACGATGGCGTGCATCAGCAGGCCTTGCGTATCGACAAGGATGTGGCGCTTCCTGCCCTTGATCCTCTTGCCTGCGTCGTAGCCCGTCGGATCAATCGCAGGCCCCCTTTTTCCGCGCTCTTGACGCTCTGGCTGTCGATGATCGCGACGGTCGGGTTCGCCTCGCGCGAGGCGGCTTGGCGGCACTGCGCATAAAGCGCGTCGTGGATGCGATCGAGCGTGCCGTCCCAGCCCCACAGGTCGAAATAATCGTACAGCGTCGAGCGCGGCGGCAGGTCCTTAGCGATCGCCCGCCACTGACAGCCGGTGCTCAGGATATACATCAGGCCGTTGACGACTTCGCGCACGACCACATGACGCCGATTGCCGCCGCGCTTGGCCGGCGCAATGAGCGGCTCCACAAGCGCCCATTCCTCGTCCGTCAGATCGCTCGGATAGCGCAACCGACTTCGGTCATAGCGTCTGCGATTCTTGCTCGTCCACATCGGCGACCCCCCAAACGAATCAGGCCGCCTCCCTTGAATCACAAATGATTCCGACGATTCAATATGTTCCCGGACGGGCTCTTAGAGCTCACGTGGACTGGACTGTTATCTAACCGCGCCTATCGCCCTTTACTTTGACGGAGGACCCCCCGATGCCAGCGCGGCCCGCTGTCGCAGCGCCCCCGGTAGTTGACCTTGGTATGGACAGTTTCCGGTTCTTCCACAGATATGATCTGAAGCTCCTCAGGGAGATCGCGACTAAACCGCCCGGCGCGTAATCCAGTCCGCAATGGCGAGACTTGCGGTCAAGCCCGGCGATTCGATCCCGAACAGATTGATCAGCCCTCGGACCCCGTGGTCCTTCTCGGTCTCAATGAGGAAATCGGTGGTCGAGCCGCCGGGCCGCACGATCTTCGGCCGGATGCCGGCATAGGCCGGCTTGAGCGCGCCGTCCGGCAGGTCCGGCCAATAAGCTCGGATCGCGGCGGCGAAGGACGCGGCCCGCCCAGGATCGACGTCGTAGTCGATCGCATCCACCCATTCCACGTCAGGGCCGAACCTGGCCTCGCCGGCCAGATCGAGGGTGAGATGGACGCCGAGACCGCCGGGCGTCGGCATGGGATAGATGAGGCGCGAGAAGGGAGAGCGTGCGCTCAGCGAAAAGTAATTGCCCTTGGCGAGATGGAGGGGCGGGATCCTTTCGGCCGGCATGCCGGCGATCGATCGCGCGAGCGCCTGCGCGCCGAGCCCCGCGGCGTTCACCACATGGGAGGCAAGCATGCGCATCGGCGCCGCGCCGCCGGTTTCGACGATGAGCCCGCGCTTCGTCGCTCGCCCCGCCAGGACCGGCGTCTCGAGGGCGATCATCGCGCCATGGGCCTCGGCCTCACCGCGCAAGGCGACCATGAAGGCGTGGGCGTCGATGATCCCGGTCGACGGCGACAGCAGCGCGCGCTCTGCGGCGAGCGCGGGCTCGAGCTCGCGCGCTTGCCGGCCGCTGAGCCAGACGAGATCGGTCACGCCGTTGGCCTCGGCCTGGGCTTTGAGCGCGGCGAGCTTGCCGATTTCTCCCTCGTTCACCGCCACCAGCAGCTTTCCGCATCGCTTGTGGGGCACGCCGAATTCCCGGGCGAACCCGTAGAGCCTCGCCTTGCCCTCGACGCAGAGCCGGGTCTTGTCGAGGCCGGTCGGATAATAGATGCCGGCATGGATGACTTCGCTATTGCGCGAGCTCACACCCTGGCCGATTCCGCTTTCTTTCTCGACGACGACGACCTCGCGCCCGGCGAGCGCCAGCGCCCGCGCCACGGCGAGCCCGATGACGCCCGCGCCGACGACCAGGCATTCGGCTGATTCCATTTCTCGGTCATCCCGGGAGAGAGGGTGGAGGCGCGCGGGTCGGTTCAGCGCGGCACGAAGGCAGTCTATTGGGTTCGTTTTCCCAAAATTGAGGCGCATTTAACATGGAGTAACCGAGATATGTGCAATGTTTAGCGAGTCATTTTGCGCCGAATGCCTCTCCGATAGGCAAGCAGAGAATCCAACGCACGAATCGCGGATTTCCGCTTGGAGATGGCTCGGCGTTCATACCGATCGAGCGCCGTCAGTTCCCGAGTACAGTCTTCCACTACGGCCTCAAACTTCTCGTCGCCTTCAAGCGGCTTCAGTTCAAGAGGTTCGGTATCGTTGAAGCCGACGGACATCCCCAAGATCCGCTCAAGGTGTTCAATCGTCTGCATTTTAGGATCTAGTCTCCTATAGGCCGATAACGGCTGGAATTTTGGGTCCGCCAATAATTGTGCGACCAACACATGACGTCGGACTCGCACTCGATTGAGGTCGACCTGCGCTTCCCCAACGGCTCGCGCGCGATCCTGCAAAGTTCCATCGGCATCTGGGCCCGCAAGCTTGAGGGCTATCTCCTCGGCCTGGATTGAGAGTGAAGGCTCCTTGCAAACGGGAATGCTTAAGCCGTGGCGGAGCGCGTTTTGCGCTGAGCGAGCCTTTCCTGCCTTGGTCTTCGGTCCCCTGCTCGCCTTTGCGTTGGCCTGATTGGCGCGCCGTTGTTTTTCGCTGGTCAAGGTTCCACCCCGGCGGCCGCCTCGCCAGTCTCGACGTCTCGGAACTCCGCGTCCTCGATCTCCTCGATTGAGCGACGCACGCCGCCGCCCAGCGCATCGCGGTGACGATCGATCTCTCGAAGCGCATTGTTCCGGCGCGCCTCGGCGCTGGCCAACATGCGATCGAGCCGTTCAAAGCTGTCGAGCTTGCTGTCCAAGGTCTGTGCTGTGACATCATCGATAGACAGCCCCGCCTTCTTGAGAATAGCGTCGACCTCCTGGCGCGCTGTTTTGTCCCCGGCAGCCCACTCTTCGGTAAGCGCGCCCTTTTGCAGATAGGGATAACCTACACTTCCCAGAACGCGGCTCACCCCCGCGTCCAAGGACGCCCTCAGGAGTCCGGCCTTGATGCGTCGAAGGCGAAGGATTTCCCAAGTGAGATCGATGACGTCACGGACTAAGAATTCCTCGATCGCATCTTTCGGCTTTGCGGCTCTGACGACCCGCACCGCCACGTCACTGTAATCGGCTTGTTTCTCCCCTGGGAGTAGTGGCGCAGGGGCGATCGCAACGATACGATCAATTGTGCCGCTGACCGGCGAAAGGTGATCAGCGGCGGATAGTAGATCGGTAGGTCGGACGTTCTGCATAAGATTCTCCGGAATTGCCAAAGCCTGCAGGAACAATAGCAGAACGAACCCGATTTTGGCAAGATCGATCCGCAGATATCCCCTGAAGATTTGGGGATGGCGAGACCTGGCTCTACGCCCGGCAGCTGTCATTTTGTTGCTAGCCCAACATTCGGCCGATCAGATGTGATCCGAAGAGGCGCGGACCTGCGATTTCAACCACTAGCTGGGGGACACACGTGGG
>CAVULN010000041.1:0-50145 GCA_963742305.1 uncultured Alphaproteobacteria bacterium | reverse complement strand
CCAACGAGGCCGAGATGGCGGTGATCGAGCGGATGAAGGCCATGCGCCGCGAGGGCGCGACCTACCGGGCGATCGGCGCAGTCACCGGCCACCAGCCGATGTCGGTGCGGCGGATCCTGGAGCGGACGGAGGGCCGGACGCCATCGTGACGCGCGCGGAGTCCGTGATCGATCGGCTCCTGACCGACGCCAGGCAGGCGCTCGATCAAATGCCGCTCGACGAGGACGCAGCGACCCTGGAAGCGCTTGCCGAGATCAGGGCGCGCATTGAGCGCGAGGTCGCCGCGCTGACCACTGACGCGCGCGCCTGGTTCAGCGCGGGCGACCTCATTCTGCGCCTCGAGGCCCTGCGCATGGAAACAGACCGTCGCCTGGCGCACTAGATCCGGCGACGAGCAATCAGGCGGCCCCCGAGCGCTGCGGACTTCAGCAAGGGTTGGTCGGTCACTCGGGTTTTTTGACAACCCGAGAAACCTCGCGCCAGCTTGTATTTCAAACTCAAACCTGAATACTTCGAAGCCGAATTTGCCGCACCAGCACATGCCAACCGGGCGTCTGCCAGGCCGCCACCAACCTCATCCTCGTCCGTTCATCCGCCTGCCGGTAAAGCGGCAGGCCGTAAGATCGAACGGCGCAGGCGCTGATCGGCCTTCGACCGTCGCGGCCCTGAAGGCCGCGCTTTTTCCCGACGGCTGAAATTTCCCCTTGCTTGGTCAGGATTGCCAAACCCGCCATGGGCTCCGCACACGGTAGCGCTCTGAGGGCGAGATCGTCCACAGGGACGTCCGTCGCGTCTAACCGCCCTGCAAAGCCGGCAGCCGGGCCGGCCGGGTCTGAACCTGGGTTTTCTTAGCCGCCTCAAGAAACGCCGCGGAGCCGTCTTGCGTCCGGCGTACAGGGTCACACGCTTACGCCGGCGATACTTCTTGCCCGCACGCCATGTCGCGCGAGTGAAGAAATCCGCCCTGACGAGGCCCTCTTCCCCGGAAAGCGCGTTGGCGCTCAAGACCGACATTTTAAGCCCGACTTCATCGCGAACGCGACCTCTCTCCAGGCGCTGGGGTTCGCAGTTCGCACTTTCGCAGTCTGGAGCCAGCGTCGGTCTTGGCGGTCTTGACGCGTTATTCAGCCCAAGACCAAAAACCCCCTTGTTTCTCTACGGCGGTCCGGACGGTCTTAATGGTCTTACCCTCTCTAAATCGAGAGAAAAATATATAGGAATAAGAAGAAAGAGAGGCGAGAGAGCGCAAGAAAAAAATTCATAGGAATTTAACCGCGAAAACCCCCAAGACTCCCCCAGACCCTCCAGACCGCCCTAGAGAAACAAGGGGTTTTTTGGTCTTGGGCTGAATAACGCCGCTCAAGCCCCCCAAGACCGGCCAACGGTTCAGCGCCGAAATCTGCACATCTCGTTGGCGATTGCCCAACTGAGCATTGGTTACACCGGGTCTTCGTCCTCCAGATCGTCCTCCGCGGAGGCAGCGTCGCTCCATTCCTGCTCCGTCCCCACGTGCCGGTCGAACGCTTCACGACAATCGTCGAGCGATGCGAGCAACAGAACGTAGCGCCGCTTGCCGCCGCCGCCCGATCTCCTTGACCTGCCGCGAACAAAACCTCGACGAGCCGAAGATCCCCTGCATGATTCCATGAAATTCGGCGCTGTTGACGGAAGCACGCCGGGCCTGGCGGCTCCGCATCCAGGCCAGATAATCATCGAACAGCATGTCGCGGTCGACCGTGACCTGACCGTCGCGCCAAGGCTCCCTGGGTTCCGACTACGTGCGAGGGTAACGCTGCGGCCGCCATAGATGGGCGAGCTCCAGCGGCTCGCCGCGCTCAAGCAACCTGGCGAGATACTCCTCTTCCGGCCGCGCCGTGGCGGCGGCGAGCCTGGCGCGAGCCTTGGTCTTTGGCGGCTCCCGTCGAACGGACTCGAACCCTGAGAGATCGGCCGCGAGCGCGTCGTGGACGAGCGCCGCCAGCTCATCGCCCTCGATCGCCGCCGTGAGCTTCGCGAAATAGGCGAAGACTTTCGCGTGAACGTCGGACACTTCGAGCGCAAACACCCGCCGGTCGTCCAGGTCGATAGGGATGTACGCGATTTCGTTCGACACATAGACGCGCAATGCGATGTTGCGGACATGGTAACGGTTGACGCCCTTCGGCTCGATCGGCAGCCAGGGCTCCGTGATCTCGCCCTTCAAGCGACCGGCCAGGCGACGATCGTGGCCGAAGAAAACCTCATCGTAAAACAGCACCATCTTGCCTTCGATATCGGCGTTGAACTTGGCTGTCGCGTCGTCGGCGCGGAGGAACTGCTGAAACCGTTTCGAACCGAACAGGCGCTCCAGCATTCGACCGAACAATCCCTTCCCGTGGCCCGACTTGCTCTGCAACGAGATCGCGACTTCGGGGTTCTCGGTCGGGTGCTGGAGTTTCCAGAACAGGAGGTTGCGGAAATAATCGAAGTGCGCCGCGTCGCCCGCGCATATGACCCGCCGAAGAAACTCTCCAATGGTCGGCCACGCTCCGGGCTTTGGGGTGATCGGCAATCCTGTCCAGAGATTGAGCGCCCCCCTGGGCTCCTTGCCGATCGGATAGTCGCCCGCAGTCACGTATTCCCGACGGCGGGGATGGCGAACCACCGCTTCGAAATCGATGGCGTTTTTTGCCGCCCACGACTGCGAACTTGTTGGCGAAACGATTGTTGAACTCCGGGATCGACAACGGCGTGACGATCGCCCTGTCAGCGCCCCTAAGATCGAAAACAGCGCCCGGGCGATCGTGAATGAAAGCGTAACGGGCGTTCAGCCCCTGCAACCATTCCGGGTCGCTCCCGGCTTCAATCTCGTCGACCATTTCCGGCGTGACCTCATCGAACGCCGCTTCCGCCCGCGCCCGCTCGGATCGCGTCGAGCGCGGCCTCGGCCTCGTGTGTCTCCTGTTCTCCAGAAGCTGCAGCAGGTAACCGAAGCCCGCCCGACCTTCGCCGCGGGTATCCCACACCCGCTCGGCTTCCTCCTCCGGGTCGGGCGCCTCCCACCCCTCCGGCGGGTCGGCGTCTCCCCCCCAGTCGACATCCTCCTCCTAGGTCGGCCTCCCCTCTCCCACCGCGCGCTAAATTGGAGGAAGATGTCGCGGCCGGCCGGATCGCCCTCGACAGCCCCGTCGATTGCATGCGCGAAATGAACCCAATCGATGCGGTTAAGATCGTTGACGATCGCCTCGACGGCCCGGCGAACGAGCGGGACCCGAAGCTCGGGCGCGACATCGAGCCGCCGGTCTTCCGCCCTTGCGGGCGTTCCGCGTGTCACCGAACGCCCCTTCGGCGACGCCAGCTCGACATCGACCTCCGTAAGCAGCACATCGACGTCGACCTGGCTCTGGCCGCCCTTGCGCAGGAGGACCGGCTCCTCGAATCGGGTCGGCCATGCCGTCGGGAAATATCGGCCTGGCGACGAAAGCTGAACTGCGACACGGAGTAGATCGACAAGTCGAGACAATCGAGGCCGGGCCGCTCTCTGAGCGCGGCCACAAGTTGTCTCTGCTCGGAGAAGAACAGAGGCCGCGACAACAGAAATATTGCGCGGAAACGCGCGCAGCCGTTGGTCGGCTCGCCTCTGGAGTTGACCGGCAAGCCGGTCGAGGCCGTCGCGACCAGGAGACAGTCGACGGCCTTGAACGCCGGCGGCAGCCGTTTGCGAATTTCGGCGAGCACGGCGTCGCCAAAATCCTCGGGGCGGTCGAGGCGCGCTCCCGCCTTCGTCGACGCCAGGCCATCGAAATCGAGCGCCAGCAGCCAGGATTGCTGGTCGGCGATATACTTCGCATTGCGTGGGTAAGCTCGTATCCCGGATCGACCGTCGAGGACAGGAGCTTGAGGCGGCCCGCCACCGGCGCGAAACAGCCCGCGCGCATGCGCGCGGTCAGGTCGGCGGCGAAGGCTTCGAGATCGGGATATTTCGGCTGCTCGAATACGTAAGACTTGCGCTTTGCGCCGGGCGTGACCGGCCATTTGCCTTCGCCTCGGCTTCCAGATTTTGCCGATGCGCAGTCGCTTGGCCGGGTCGGAGTCGGTCATGGCCCAGGTGACCGCGATCGGCGCTGGTTTTTCGGCCTGGCCGGCATTGGGCTGTTCGGCGGCGTCCATCGGCGTCTTCACGGCCGCCTTGGACTGCTCGGCCTTCCAGCTCTCGTAGGTGACGAGCTGTTCCTGTGGGACGTAGGTATGGTTGTCTTCGTAGGCGATCTGCACATAAATCTGACCGGTAGCGGCGGGCCCCTTGAGTCCGGTCAGATTGCATGGGAAATCCATTTTAGCCGTGCGCCAGATATGGCTGTAGGCGGTGCTCACGGCGCTTGCGCTCCCGGTCAGTGCGTGCGCCCGCCGGGGGCTCTGTGCTGCTCGAGGATCGCAAGGAGGACGTCGCACCGCGTCAGGCCCGCGCCCCGGCTGGCCAGGGCGAACAGGGCCGCGGCGCCGTGCTCCTGCCCGGCGGCTTCACGGACGCGCCCGGCGCATTGGGAGTTTGGGATCTCGAACGGCGATCGAGCCCGGACCCCAGGCTCGATTTGCCTGACCGCCGCCATGTCGAGGTCCGGAGCGTCCCCCGGCTCGACGAACCACTCGTGAGGAAGCCGCGGCCGCACCCGGTGCGATCGGTTCCGGTTCGCCTCGAACCATTTCCGATCGTCCAGCGCCCAGCTGCTGGCGGGTCGCGGCAGGTGGACGGCGACGATTACGTCCCGCGGACGCCGCTGAGCCCGGTTCATGCCGGAAGCTCCGCGACGATCCTTGCGTCGGCGTGGCGTTTGGCGGTAAATTGAGGGTCGGACGCTTTGGTCGGCGGCTGAATTGGAAGGTCACTCCCCGCTCTGCGGGGCGGTGGCCTTCCTCCGTTTCGGGGGGTCATTCATGCGGTCTCCGCGGGCGCGTCGATCTCGCGTTTTTCCGGCTTGAGCGCGTCCGGCTTTCCACTTGCGATGTCGCCATGAAAGAACCAGCGCTCGAACCAGTTTCGATAGGTGGTCCAATCCCCGTTTCCGCCTGGCTTCCAAGCCGGCGGGCCTGAGTGACGGGCCATGCGCGATCGCAGGGTTGTGGGGCTCAGGCCAGAACGGCGCGCTTCGTCGGCGACGTGCACGGGCGGGCCCTTGGGAGGCGGATAGCCGGGTGGCGGCTTGATGTTGGTCATTTTTGGCGACGACCCCGGGGCGCGGGCGTCTCATCAGCGTGAGACCGCCTTAAGCGCGAACTTATCGTGTTCGCTTCCGGTCAGGTCGCGATGCCTGAACCGCCGGTCGTCAGCCGGCTACGCACTGCGATAGGCTTGACCAAAGGCCTGGCTTATCGCGATGCAAAGATAGCACGCGACCAAGGCGCTCGCAACGGTTGCGTCGAACACGCCGCGCATTGCCGCCCCGTAGGGCGGATTGAGCCAGACGCTCTCGCGCAGCTGGTCGCAGGGGCCGACGGCATCCGGTTCGGCGAAGCCCTCGCGGCCGAGGGCGCGACCGTGTTCGCCCACGCCTACAAGCTCGGCCTCGAGGGGATCGTGTCGAAGCGCGCCGGCAGCCGCTATCGGAGCGGGCCGAGCCGCAACTGGCTCAAGTCGAAGAACCCGGCGTTCGCGAGGACGTGACCCAATGCCTCGCGACGGCGCGATAGTCCTGTCCGACCTTCATGACCCCACCCTGTCGATTGTCTGCGAGCCGTGCGGCCGGCGGGGGACTTACAACGTGGCACGGCTCCGCGAGCGGCACGGCGACGCCAAGCTGACCGATCTGCTTCAGACGCTGGCCGGTTGCCCGAAGGCGCGCTCGTGCAAGGCGGTTTTCGTCGGGCTGGCCGTATAGTCCCCCCGGAAAGGCGCGAAAGCACAGCAGATTGGCCTGAAAAGGCAAGCACCGACGTTGGTCCGGCTGCATGAGCTTCGGCGCGTCGCTCCAGATCGCACGGGGGAGGTTCCGTGCAGTCCGCACGCAGGGTGCGCGCTTGTGGCGTCCTTGCCGCCCGCCCCCGTGCCTGTTCGTTTCCCCGAACAGTGGGAGCGGGCGGCAGACGCGCATGAGGGCGGCCCCAGCCTGGGAGACGGCACAGGGCAAGCGCGCGCGCAGCAAATCCTATCTCACCGACGCATGAGCAGCGCCATTCCGCACAAATGGGGATTGCGCGCCGAGGCGGGGCGCAAGCTCAAGCGCCGTCGCCACCTGGCGCAGGCGGTCGCCCGGCAGCATATATCCGACCACGCGCCGTGCGGATCCGCGCGCAGGGAGAGCGCGCGCCCAGGCGACGCAGGGCGCGCGAGCGTCCTTGCCTCCCGTTCCGCGCGCCCGTCGCCCCCCTGCGGGCCGCGGAACGGGAGGCAGAACAGATTGTAAGCCAAATGAACCGCATCGGCTCACATCCGCATCGGCGAATTTCCCTTCGACATCGTTCGCATCGATTGCGCCACTTGAGCGTGGCCCGACCGCAGCGCTCGCGTGAAAGAATGGCGCAAAAAAGCAGTAAATTGGCAGATGGAAGCAAGACGCCCCGGCTTCAGCCCTTTTACCGCATGATCCCAAAGGGGCTGGCCTCACATCGCGGCGAGCATTCGCGCGCGCCAGTCCTTGAAAGGGCTCGATGTTGCACTTCAAGGCATCCAAATTCGCCATTTTGGCCACAGTCTGTCTGTTAGGGATCGGCGCTGACCGCTCGGCGCATGCGCAAGCCTACACCGTCACCGATCTCGGCGGATTGCCCGGAAGCACGGACAGCGAGGCAAGTGGCATCAACAACGCCGGCCAGGTGGTGGGATCCAGCGACGGCTACGCCATCGAATGGAGCGGCGGATCGGTCATCAACCTCGGCGGCTTGCCCGGAAGCACGTTTAGTTTTGCAACAGGCGTCAACGACGCTGGTCAGGTGGTGGGGATTCGGATTCGGCAACGGCAGCACCCAGTACGCTACCGAGTGGAGCGGCGGGTCCATCATCAACCTCGGCGTGCTGGCGGGCGGCACGTCGAGCCGGCCCTCGGCATCAACAACGCCGGCCAGGTGGTGGGATCAGCATGCGACGGCACCTCCTACGCCACCGAGTGGAGCGGCGGGTCCGTCATCAACCTCGGCGGCTTGCCCGGAAGCACGGCTAGCGATGCAACGGCATCAACGACGCCGGCCAGGTGGTGGGATGCAGCGTTCGAGTCGACGGCGGCCAACACGCCACCGAGTGGAGCGGTGGGTCCGTCATCGACCTCGGTTGCCCGGAAGCACGCAAAGCTATGCCCAGGACATCAACAACGCCGGACAGGTGGTGGGATGGAGCGGTCACGGTCGGCGGCCGCGCGTGTTACGCCACCGAGTGGAGCGGGGGTCGGTCATCAACCTCGGCGGCTTGCCCGGAAGCACGGCTAGCTATGCCACAGCCATCAACGACGCCGGCCAAGTGGTGGGATACAGCGTAAGTCCGACACCGATTACGCCACCGTGTGGAGCGGCGGGTCGGTCATCAACCTCGGCCTCCTGGCGGGCGACCCGGATAGCGAAGCCCACGGCATCAACGATGTCGGCCAGGTGGTGGGATCCATCGGCACCTGGTATGCCGCCGAGTGGAACCCAAGCGACCCGATAGCCGCAAGCGCCGTCCCCGAACCCTCCACGTGGGCCATGATGCTGATCGGCTTCGCCGGCCTTGGCTTCGCGGGGTATCGCCGCGCAAAGCGCGCCGCGCGACGCTCGTCGCGTAGCTCCAAATGCGCATCGGCTCCCGCTCGCCGGCGAGTCTCCCCGTCCGCATCAAATGCGAGCGCTGCGGCCGGGCGGGACGTTATCGCCTGGCTGGGCTGATCGAGAGGTTCGGCGCCGATGCCAAAGGACCGGACGTTCTCATGGCACTGGCCGCCTGCGAGCGGCGGAAAGGACGTCTCCCAGCCGTACGGCGCGCGGTTCACCGACCTGGCCAGATCAACATTGTCGCAATCGCCGCCGCTAAGATCCTGAAGGCCGGCTTGGCCAGCCGCCGCCACCGGCGCTTGGCCGCTAGGGCGTCGAGCCGTTCCGTGATCGCCGCCTGCGCCGCCCGCGTCTCGGCTGCGGCGAGCCGGCGCTTCAGGATCTCGTTCTCGGCCTTCAGGGTCTCGATGGCGGCTTCGAGGAGGCGCAGACGCGCCCCATCGTCCGCGCGGGCGCCAATCAGATCGGCCGAAAGTTTTCGAAGGCCTTGGCGGTTAAGCGTAGGCATGGATGGGCGGCCCCTATCCCACGAGCCGTCGCCACCAGGGCCGCGGGCGCGCGTCCGTGAACGCCGCGAGCCGGTCGGCAAATCGAAGAAGCTCCGCGGACGCCTTGTCGGCCATCTCCTGCAGTTCGGCGGCGATCTTCGCGACATGCTGGTCGTCTGCCGCCCTCTCGGCGGCGGCGCGCTCGGCCTGCAGGGCCTCATGTCTGGCTTTGAGGGTCTCAAGGAAGGCGAAGTCAACTGTCTCGAATGGCCGCATCCCCGACCTCATTGTCCCTTGCCCTGCCCAGCCAGCTCGCGCTCGAGCGCGAGCTCCAGCGTCTCGCCGACCAGCCCATGAGCGCCCTACTCCCCGAGCGGGCTTGGCGCGTCGCGCCCCTTTGGTCGGTTTTCGCGCGCCAGCTCTCTCAGGACCTTTGTCCCTGATAATTCGGGCGTGCGCGGCCTCGCCAGCAGATAGAGCGAACACAATGACAAATCCGTAAACGGAATGATCCCCTTTACGGATTTCTCTCGCACTTCACGCCGTCTCCCCGCTTTTGGCCTGGACCTCGGCCGGGCGGCGGGAGCGCTTCGGGTTTGCGGGCGCCATAGCCGGGATGGCGCGCGCCGGCGAACGGAGGCGCATGGAGCTCACGGGTGGCGACGCTTAAGCCGCCGGCCTGCGACGATTTTGCTCGAGCCAGTCGCGGACCTCGCCTTCGTATCCCAGAAACCTGTTGGAGCCCGGGCGCTTGAACAGCGGCGGGCCGAGGCCGGCTTTCAGGAGGCCGCGCATGGTCGATTCAGAGCATTTGCAAAGCTCGCAAATCGGCCTGAGCGAGAGGAGAGCGCCCAGCGGGCGAGCGGTCGACGTCACTTCATCGTTGGTCATGCAATTGCGTCCCTGTCGGCGCCGAAGCTCGCAAACGCTCTTCGCCCCCTGGTGGGCCGAAGCTCGTTTCGACAATGCGAGTGTTCAGGCGGTTCGAGTGCTCAGACGGCGCTACGGTTCAGCGGTGACACGGGAGCACGGGAACGGGGGATTGCGGAACTACGGGAGCACGGGATCACGAGACGCGAAAAGAACGCGGCTCGATGCGGCCGCCCTCAAGGACGACCGCAATTTGATATTTACCCGCGAACAATGACGACGACAAGCGAGAGTTGCTCGTTTCTGTTTGTGCTCCGCCAGACCTCGCAGATTTCCCGGCGCTCACCGAGATCGATGGAGGGCGCCAGTGGGAAACGATCCGCCGGACGCGACCTTTATCCGCCGTAGATCCGCCATGGGAGTTTCGCGGCGGATAAACCTTCGTTTGTTCTCGTCCTTGATTCGCTCGAATGTCCTGATTTTGCTCCGTCTTTTCGATGGTGGGCGCACAAGGGCTCGAACCTTGGACCCGCTGATTAAGAGTCAGCTGCTCTACCAACTGAGCTATGCGCCCATCGCATTCGCCGGGCGGCCTCGCCCGGCAAGGCCCCGGCATCTAGCAAAGGGCCGCCGGGCTGGCAAGCGGAACTCTCGCTGCGGCGCTCATGCGCCTCAACGTCCCGCCGCCGGCGGTCCTAGTTTTTCGCCTTGTCGACCAGCTTGTTCTTGCCGATCCAGGGCATCATCGCGCGCAATTTCGCCCCGACCTCCTCGATCGGATGGGCGTTGGCGCGGGCGCGCGTCGCCTTGAACGAGGTCTGGTTGACCCGGTTCTCCAGCATCCAGTCGCGGGTGAACTTGCCCGACTGGATGTCGCCTAGGATGCGCTTCATCTCGGCCTTGGTCTCCGGCGTGATGATCCGGGGACCGGAGACATATTCGCCGTACTCCGCGGTGTTGGAGATCGAGTAGTTCATGTTGGCGATGCCGCCCTCGTAGATGAGGTCGACGATCAGCTTCACTTCGTGCAGGCACTCGAAATAGGCCATTTCCGGCGCATAGCCGGCCTCGACCAGGGTCTCGTAGCCGCCGCGGATGAGCTCGACCAGCCCGCCGCACAACACCACCTGCTCGCCGAACAGATCCGTCTCGCATTCCTCGCGGAACGTCGTCTCGATCACCCCGGCCCGCCCGCCGCCGATCGCCGACGCATAGGAGAGGCCGAGATCGTGGGCGTTGCCGCTGGCGTTCTGATGGATCGCGATCAGGCACGGCACCCCGCCGCCGCGCTTGTATTCGGACCTGACCGTGTGCCCCGGGCCCTTGGGGGCGACCATCAGCACATCGAGGTCGGCGCGCGGCTCGATGAGATTGAAATGGACATTGAGTCCGTGGGCGAACATCAGCGCCGCGCCCTTCTTCATATTGGGGGCGAGCTCGTCGCGATAGATGTCGGCCTGCAGTTCGTCGGGCGTCAGCATCATCACGACGTCGGCCCATTTGGCGGCGTCGGCGACCGTCATCACCTTGATGCCCTCCGCCTCGGCCTTCTTGGCGGAGGCGGAGCCGGGCCGCAGCGCGACCGCGATCTCCTTCACGCCGCTGTCGCGCAGATTGAGGATATGCGCGTGGCCCTGGCTGCCGTAGCCGACCACCGCCACCTTCTTGGCCTTGATCAAATTGAGGTCGGAGTCTCGATCGTAATAAACGCGCATGTCTTGTCCTGTTGCTGGCGCGCCAAACGCGGCTTTTTGCAGAAGAGATCAGGTCGGGCGTCGGCGGCCCCGCCGGACGGCAGGGTTTCTAGTGAATGCAGGCCTGGCGATCAAGCGCGAGGCGGTCTTGGCGGCGAGTTCCTCGGCGCAAGCCGGCCGCGGGGGTTACGGCCGGGCGCCGCTCATGTGGTCTATTGGCCTCGGGCGCCCTATGATTGGGCCCATCCGCGAACCCTTGGGGTCCTGGCGAAAAGGGGGTTGTCAATGGGCATGCTTCATCGGCTGCGAGCTTTCGCTCTCCTGGCGCTGATTGGCGTCTCGGTTTCCGCCTGCGGCTACAACGTCATCCCGACCAAGCAGGAGGCCGCCAACGCCGCCTGGGCGGAGGTCCAGAACCAGTATCAGCGCCGCGCCGACCTCGTCCCCAATCTCGTCGCCACCGTTCAGGGCTACGCGAAACAGGAGAAGGACGTCCTGACCGCGGTCACCGAGGCGCGCGCCAAGGCGACCTCGATCCATCTCGACGCCAACGACCTGACCGATCCGGCTAAGGTCAAGCAGATGCAGGAGGCGCAGAACGCGCTGTCCGGCGCGCTCGGGCGGCTGCTGGCGATCAGCGAAAACTATCCCGACCTCAAGTCGAACCAGAATTTCCTTGCGCTGCAATCGCAGCTCGAGGGCACGGAGAACCGGATCGCCGTCGCCCGCAGGGACTATGTCGCGTCGGTGCAGGACTTCAACACGGCGCTCAGGACCTTCCCGACCATGCTGTGGGCGCAGACCGTGTTTCGCTCGATCAAGCCGATGGTTCCATTCACCGCCAATGCGGAAGCCCAGACGGCGCCGAAGGTGAAGTTCTAGTTCCCGGGACGGGAGCGTCCGGATGCTTCGCCTCTGGCCGCGGGCGCTGATCGTCCTCATCGCCGCCGCGCTCTGCGCTTTGGCGGCGCTCGCGGCGCCGAACTTCCCGCCGCTGACCGGAAGGGTGGTCGACCAGGCGAAGATCCTGTCTCCGGTCGCGGCCGCCGACCTCGAACGCAAGCTCGCCGATCTCGAGCAGAAGTCGGGCATCCAGCTCGTCGTGGCGACCGTCCCTTCGCTGGACGGCGAGGAGATCGAGCCCTACGCGAACGCGCTCTTCCGCGCCTGGAAACTGGGGGAAGCGAAAAAGAACAACGGCGTTCTCCTCCTGATCGCGCCGAAGGAGCGCCGGATGCGCATCGAGGTCGGCTACGGCCTCGAGGGTACGCTGACCGACGCCGTCTCGAGCCTCATCATCGCCAACGCGATCGCGCCGCGATTCAGGGCCGGCGATTTCAGCGGCGGCGTCACCCGCGGGGTCGACGACATCATCACCGCGCTCACCACCAATTCGGCCGAATGGAAGCCGAGGCCCGCCGACACCCGCGCCGAGCATCAGGCTTCGCTCTTCGATACGCTCGCGCCGATTCTCCTTTTCCTGTTCGTCGTGTTCGTGTTTTCGCGGATGGCCCGGCGGGGCGGCGGCAACGTTGTGTTCATTCCGATGGGCATGGGGCGCGGCGGTGGATTTGGCGGGGGTGGATTTGGCGGCGGCTTCGGCGGCGGCGGAGGGTTCGGGGGCGGCTTTTCCGGAGGGGGCGGGTCCTCGGGCGGCGGCGGCGCCTCGGGGGGATGGTGATGAGCCTCGCCCCTGAAGCGGCCGAGCGCGTCGAGGCCGCCTACGACGCCGCCCAGATCAGGACCCGCGCGCCCCTCGTCTGCGTACTCGCCGGCGCCTCCACCTCCCTCGACGGGGAATTTCTGCTCGGCGCCTGCATCCTCGCGCTCCTGACGCCCTTGCCGCTTCTCCTGTTCACCGAGCTCTCGGCCCACCGCATCTACGTCGCCCAGCTCATCGTCGCCCTTCTCGCCGCGGTGCTGGTTTCGCTGCCGCCGGTGCGGCGATGGGTGCTGCCGAAGCGGATCGTGCGCTCGGCCGGCCATCGGGCGGCGCTGGCGCAGTTCGTCCTGCGCGGGATCGACCGGTCGCGGTGCGGCGCGCTCATCTACGTGTCGATCCTCGAGCACTATATCCGCATTGTTCCGGCGGAGGATGCGGCGCGGGCCGTCTCCCACGAACAATGGCAGGCCGCGGTCGACGAAGCGCTCGGACCGCTCGCCTCGGGGGAAACGGAGGCGGCGCTGATCGGACTCGCCGCGCGCTGCGGCGATCTTCTCGCCGGGCCATTCCCGCCCGGAGAGCTGGCGGCGGACCCGGCCCGGCAGCGGTTCCACATCATCTGAGACGAAGACCGCCCGGCGCGAGACAGGCGGCCGTCCTGCCGGCGCCGGCCGGAATGCGCGCCGCCATCGCACTCCCTTGAGGTCGCTGGCGTTCTCCACTAGGAAAGGGTTGCTTCGGAACCTGGCGGGAAACCAATCATGCCGATTCGCGTATGCTCGATTGCACGGCGCGCGATCCTGGGCGCCGCCGCCGCGCTCACGCTCGGCGCCGCCTTCGCGCAGGCTACGCCCTACCTCGTCGTCGACGCCGACAGCGACCAGGTGCTGATGCAGAAGGAGGCGACCGCGCCCTGGTATCCCGCCTCCCTCACCAAGCTGATGACGGTCTATGTGGCGCTGAGCGCGGTGCGGGCCGGCAAGCTCACGCTGAATACGCCGCTCGTCATGTCGGCTCGCGCCGCGCGAATGCCGCCGTCGAAAATGGGATTCAGGCCCGGGACCGTTGTGACCCTCGACAACGCGCTCAAGATGCTGATGGTCAAGTCGCCCAACGACGTCGCGGTGATGGTCGCCGAGGGCGTCTCAGGCTCGGTCGAAGCCTTTGCCGACGACATGAACGCAGCCGGGCAGCGCCTCGGCCTGCACGAATCGCATTTCGTCAATCCCAACGGGCTGCATAATCCCGCCCATGTCTCCTCGGCGCGCGACATGGCGCTGATCGCCCGGGCGCTCCTGCGCGAGTTTCCGGACGAGGCCAACCTGTTCGACATTGGCGCGATCGAGCTCGGCAACCGGTACATAGCCAACCATAACGGGCTGCTCGGCCGCTACCCCGGCGCCGACGGGATGAAGACCGGCTTCACCTGTCCGGCGGGCTTCAATATCGTGGCGAGCGCCAACCATTCCGGGCGGCGGCTGATTGTCGTCGTGCTCGGCGCGCCGACGGCGAGATCGCGCAACCAGGAAGCGGCGGACCTGTTCGATCGCGGCTTCGCCATGCGGCGGCGGGAGCGGCTCGCTGGAATCGCTGCCGCAGGGCTCAGGCCCCGCGCCCAACATGCGCGCCGACGTCTGCCTGCATCGCAGCGCGGCCCGGATCGCCGCCGCCGAGGACGAGGGTCTCGGCGATTCGTCGCAAGGGGATGGCGCGATCCCGGCCAATCCATTGACCGCGCTGTTCTCGCAGGCTGCGCCCCAGCGCACCGAGCTTCCGGTCGGACGGATCCGTTTCGACCCGGTTCCGGTCTATATCGGTCCGGCGCCCGGCTGGAACGGTCCCGTTCCTGGCGCCCGGCCGGCCGGCGGGACGGAGGCGGCCGGCGCTTCTGAACGCGCCGACGCAGCGCCGCCGCCCGCCCGCCACGGCTCGAAGCACAGGCTCAGAATCAAAGTCCGTCATCATTCCGCGACCGTAACCAGCAAGGCGCAGAAACTCTTGCCGGCGAAAACCCGCCAATCCAAGCTGGACAACACTGATAACATTAAGCAAGACCCTACGGCCCACTGAGCGTGAAACCTTGGCGTGAGACAGTGAATTCCCGGCTGGCAAATTCTATTCGGTCGCAGTAGAAGAATTTTTTTACAGCCTGCCTTAGTTTGGCCAGTTTATCGTCAAGTGCGTGCCGCAACGCCGGGTCATATTCGAAACGTGCCGCGTGGGATCGGTTCGCGGCGCTCGGTTTTCTTGCCCCCCAGCCCCCGAGCGCCAAGACGGACCGAAAACATTCCACGAGGGCTAGCGGATCGGCAGGCCCCCTCCTAGCCGATCCGCTCTTTTTTTGCCCGCGCGTCGAAATCGCGGGGCTCACTCGGCGAATCTGACCCCTTTGTAGGCCCAGTGCTTCAGCAGGTGATGGGCGATCGCCATCGGCGTCGGCGCCATGAGGCCGTCCGGGTGGCGCCGTTCGAGAATCGCCATCGTCTCCTCCCGGCTGAACCAGCGGGCGTCTTCCAGTTCGACGCGATCAACCTCGACGCTCCGGCTTTCGGCCTCGGCGTAGCAGCCGATCATCAACGAGGCGGGGAACGGCCAGGGCTGGGACGCAAAATACTGGACCGCGCGACAGGCGACATTGGCCTCCTCCCGGATTTCGCGCCGGACAGCCGTCTCGATGGTCTCGCCCGGTTCGAGGAATCCGGCCAGCGCGGAATACATGCCTTTCGGGAACCTGGGCTGGCGCCCGAGCAGGCAGCCGTCGCCATCGACCGCGAGCATGATGACGACCGGATCGGTGCGCGGGAAATGTTGCGCCTTGCACACAGGACAATCGCGCCGCCAGCCCGCGACCGCCACATCGTCCGGCGATCCGCAATTCGAGCAGAACCGGCGCCGCGCGTGCCAGAGCATCAGCGCCTTGGCCGCCGCCAGCATCGCTGTCTGGTCGGGCGGGAGGAGATCTCCGGTCGCGATCGACCTCAAGTCGATGAGTTTCAGGTCTTCGCGGCCCGGCGCGAACAGCTCGCGCAAGTCGCGAAAGCCGTCGCTCGAATCGGAGCGCATCTCGACCGCCGCGTCGGGCAGCATCACGGCGAAGATCGGGGCGCCATCGGGGTGAACCCCGAGGAACGCTTCGACTTCGGCGCCTCCGAGCGCGGCGATCTCGCTCATCGGCAGGAGCGCATCGAGTCCCGGCCCGCTCTTGCGCAGCACCGGCATGTCGCGCGCGATCAGAATGGCGCGCGCGTCCTTGTCGGCGCGCAGGCCCGCGACCCTGGCCGGATCCTCGCGCCAGTAGGACGCGCGGTCTCCCCAATCGAGGGCGAATCCGAGGCCTTCGAGGCGAGCCGACACGTGACCTCCTTCAACTCCCGAGCCGGGACGGTGGGGCGGCGCCTATGGCGGGCGCCGCCGGTCGCTCAAGGATAGCGCGCCTTCAGGCTCGAGGCGCGCTCCGCGTCGTAATCGATGATGCAGCGCAGACGGGGATCGCCGACCTTGGCCTCGATGCCCAATTCGAAAGGCGCGACGTCCTGGCATTCCGAATCCCGCCATGCGACCCATTGGGCCTCAGCGTCATTGAGCGAGCGGCGCCAGCGCGCCTTTTGCGACGACATCAGGCCCTGGCGCGCATCGATCGACTTCATCGCCGCATCGACCGCCCTGGCCAGGTCCCGATCCGCCCCGTCTGCGGCGGTCCTCAGGCATTCGGCGAGCTCGCGGGCGCCGATCTTGGCGCCGTCGCAGGCGCTCTGCGACGGGCTCGCGGCGCAAGCCTCCGCGAACGGGCACAAGGCGATGGCGGCGGCAAGCACAAGAGGTCGCATGATCACCTTCGTCACCCGGGAGGACATGGAAAAGCGCGTCACACGCTCGACGCGGCGCGCGCAGGATTGCTGAGAAAGCCGGCCATGCGTTCGAGCGCGCGCTCGATGTTTTCCAGCGAGTTGGCGTAGGAGAGTCGCAGATAGCCCTCGCCGTGGACGCCGAAATCGGGCCCGCCGATCGTCGCCACGCCAGCTTCCTGCAGGAGCGCGGAGGCAAGCGCCTTCGCCTTCCAGCCGGTGCGGGAAATGTTCGGGAAAGCGTAGAACGCGCCTTTCGGCGTCGCCGCGCGAACGCCCGGAAGGCGGTTGAGGCCGGCGGCGACCGCTCGGCGGCGCCGGTCGAATTCCGCGCGCATGGCGTCGACCGAGTCCTGCGGGCCTTTGAGCGCCGCGATCCCGGCGAATTGCGCCGCCGAGTTGACGCACGAATAGGAATTGACCGCGAGCTTGCGCGCAACGTCGCGCCAGGCTTTGGGCCACACCGAATAGCCGAGCCGCCACCCGGTCATCGCGTAGGTCTTCGACCAGCCGTCGAGCAGGATGAGCCGGTCGCGGATCTCGGGATAGGCGAGAAGCGTGCGGTGAGCGAGGCCGTCGTAAGTCAGTTGCCCGTAGATCTCGTCCGACAGGATCGCCGCCTTCGGGCCATCGGGCGAGGCCGGCGACGAACGCATCGATCTCCCCGGCGGGGGTCACGCCGCCGGTCGGATTGGCGGGCGAATTGAGAATGACGAGGCGGGTCTGAGGCGTCATCAGCTTGAGCGCCTCATCGGCCGAGAAGGCGAAGCCGTTTTCCTCGCGCATCGGCATCGGGATCGGCCGCGCGCCGGTGAACTCGATCATCGAGCGATAGATCGGAAAGCCCGGGTCGGGATAGACGATGTCGGCCCCCTTCTCGCCGAACATCATGATCGCCATGAACATCGTCACCTTGCCGCCGGGGACGATGAGCACGTCCTCCGGCGAGACCTCGGCGCCGAGGCGCCGGTCGAGGTCCTCCGCCACCGCCTCGCGCAAGGGGGCGATTCCGGTGGCGTCGGTATAGCCGTGCTCGCCGTCGCGCAGCGCTTTCACCGCGGCCTCGACGATATGCGGGGGCGTTTTGAAATCGGGCTGGCCGATCCCGAGATTGATGATGTCGCGCCCCTGGCGCTGCAACGCGGCCGCCCTCGCCAGCACGGCGAAGGCGTTCTCCTCGCCGATGCGCTCGAAGGCGGGATTGATGGCGACGGTCAAAGGGGCGGGCCTCCGGGTGGGGCGCCCCTTTTGGCAAAGCCGGGCAGCGGGGGCAAGGGTTCAGGGGTTAAAGCAGCGCCTTGAATTCCTCCAAGCTCAATCCTGCCTGTCTGATGATCGACCGAAGCGTCCCCGGCTTGAGGTCGCGGCTCGAATGGACTGGAACGGTGACGGTTCGCGCCGGGCGGTTGGGAAAGACCATGACGTGATGACTGCCGACAATCCGATCTGTCGCAAACCCGGCGCGCGTCAAGGCTCGAACGACGCGACGCCCGTCCAAGGCGGGCAGCTTTCCGTCGGCCACGCCTAGGCCGCGACGGTCACGCTGCGGATTTCAGGAATGGCGTCCGGCGGAATGGCTAGGCCATGAGCGCGTCGATAGTCCAGAACGGCGCGGATCGCTTCCTCGGCGTTGAGGAGCGCTTGCCCCTCAGTGTCGCCCTCCGTCACCACTTCCGGCAGAGCCGGAACAAGCACGGTGTAGCCGCCATCGGATTGCGGCTCCAGGATGACTGAAAACCTGTAGCTCATGGGCGTGTGCTGTTCGCGCGCTTCGGAAGGCGCATCCATAGCACAAGAAGGGCCGGTTGCGCAGCGGGGCCGGCGGGGCCCTCCCCTACCCCAGCGCCTTCTCCATCACGCGCCGCAGCCGCGCGGCGAAGGCCGGCGGGTCCTCGACGCCCGCGCCTTCCATGAGGCGCGCCTCGTCGAGCACCAGCCAGGCCGCATCCTCGATCAGCGGCTTCTCCTTGCCCTCCTTGAAGCGCGAGGCGAGGGCGAGGGTGAGCGGGTGGGTCGGGTTGACCTCGAGAATGGGCTTGGCGCGCTCGGCGAGCCGCCCGTGCGCGGCGAGCATCTTCTCGAGCTGCCGGTCCGGGCCGAATTCGGGCGCGATCAGGCAGGCGACGCTGTCGGTCAGGCGGTCGGACGCGCGAACCTCGGCGACCTCGTCGCCGAGCGTCTGCTTGAAGAAGGCGAACAGGGTCGCGACCTCGCCGCTCGCTTCTGCTGGCGCATTCGCCCCTTCGACCAGCGCGATCGACTTGATGTCGGCCGCGCCCTGGCTCACCGACTTGAACGGCTTGCCGTCGAAGCCAGCGGCGGTCGACACCCAGAACGCGTCGACCGGGTCGGCGAGCAGCAGCACTTCGACGCCGCGCGCCTTGAACCCTTCGAGCTGCGGGCTCGCCGCGAGCCGCTTGGCGTCGTCGCCGGTGAGGTAAAAGATCGCCGTCTGGTTCTCGCGCAAGCGCGGCGACATAGTCCGCGAGCGTCCGGTCGCCATTCGGATGCGTGGTGGTGACGAAACGGGCGATCTTGAACAGGCCGTCGCGCCGCTCGGGATCCTCGTACAGGCCTTCCTTGATGACCGAGCCGAAATGCTCCCACACTTTCGCGAATTTCTCGGGCTCGCCCTCGGCGAGCTTGCCGAGTTCCTGCACCACGCGATTGGTCACGCCCTTGCGGATCGCGGCGAACACGTCGCTCTTCTGGATCAGTTCGCGCGAGACATTGAGCGGCAGGTCGGCGCTGTCGACCACGAGGCGGACGAACCTGAGCCAGCCGGGCAGAAGATCCGCGTCCTCGGTGATCAGCACGCGGCGCACATAGAGCTTGTTGCGCCCCTTGCGCTGCGGATCGAACAGGTCGAACGGCCGCGAGCCGGGAATGAAGGCGAGCACGGTATATTCGTGCCGCCCCTCGGCGCGCCAATGGAGGGTGAGCGCCGGCTCGTCGAACTGGCCGGACAGGCCGCGATAGAATTCCGTATATTCCTCCGGCGTCACCTCGGACTTGGGCTTCGCCCAGATCGCGGCGCCGTCGGCGATGCGGCGCTTCTCGGCGCCGAGCTTTTCGATGAGGTCGATCGGCACCGCGACCGCGCCGGAATGATCGCGCACGATGCGCTCGAGCTTTCGCGGCTGGAGGAATTCCTGCGACGCGTCGTTGAGATGGAGGGTGACGCGCGTGCCGCGCCTTGGCGCGTTGTCGAGTTCAAGCGGGGCGATGGTGAACGAGCCCTTCCCGTCCGACGTCCAGCGCCAGGCCTCGTCCGTTCCGGCGCGGCGGGTGTCGACGGTCACGTCGTCGGCGACCATGAAGGACGAATAGAAGCCGATGCCGAACTGGCCGATGAGGGCTGCGGCTTCCTTGCTCGCGTCCTCGGCGGCGAGCTTGTCGAGGAACGCCTTGGTGCCGGAGCGGGCGATGGTGCCGAGCGCCGCTGCGTGAGATCCTCGCGGGTCATGCCGACGCCATTGTCGGAGAAGGTCAGGGTTTTGGCGTCGGGGTTGATCGCGATCTCGATCGCGAAGGGCGCCCCGTCCTCGACGAGCTCGGGCCTGGCGATCGACTCGTAGCGCAGCTTCTCGCAGGCGTCGGCGGCGTTGGAGACGAGTTCGCGGACGAAAATCTCCCGGTCGGAATAGACCGAATGAACCATGAGCTGCAGCAGGCGCGAAACATCGGCCTCGAAGCTCTGGGTCGCGGCCTCGTGGGTCGGGGTCTGGGCGTCGGCGGTCAAGGGTCGCACCTCCTGTCAAAAATGTTGAAATAGGCGGCGCCGGGCGGGCGGGCGCGGCGAACCGCATATCGGGGCGGGGCCGCCCCGATGCAAGCCGGAATCGGGCGCTTCTGAGCGGAATCCTGCGGATTTCGGCCCATGAGATCTCCATCTCCCGCGGCGCCGGTCGGCCCATCCCAGGCCGCCGAAGGTCCGGATTCTATAGGGCCAACTCGGTTTTTCGGATTTCAATCGCGGCGCTAAGATAGACCGCGGGGAGGAACAATTCTGACCGAACTTTCCATAGCGGTCGTGACATTCGTCTGCCTGATGGCCGCCGCGCTGGCCGGCCTTCTGGGCGCCGTCGTGCGGCCGGGACGCCCTAACGAGGAGAGCCGGACGACGGTCAGACTGGTCGCCAACCTGTTCGTCGTGATGACCTCGCTCATTCTCGGTCTCATGATGAATTCGGCCAAGAACACGCTCGAGACCGACAACCGCAACGTTCACGCGCTGGCCACCGATCTCATCCTTCTCGATCATGATGCAGGCGCTCGGCCCCCCGGCAGGCGAAGCCCGTCAGCATCTGGTCGAATATGTCCAGGTCTCGCTTCGCGAGGACAGCGTTCTCGAGGAAGACCCTGACGCGGAAGCCTCCCTCGACGCCGTTGGGGCCAGTCTGAGGGCGATGCAGGTCTCCGGCGACCAGCAGGTGTCGGTGTGGAACGATACGTGGCTTCTTTATCGGCAGGTCGTGCAACAGCGCTGGGTTGTCGTCGACGAGTTGGGCGGCGCGATCCCTCCGCCGCTGATCGCGATGCTGATCGTCTGGCTGACGGTGATCTTCTTGAGCTTCGGCTATCAGGCGCCGCGCAATCGGGTCGTGACGGGTTCATTCATCGTCGCAGCGCTGCTCGTCTCGGCGGCTCTTTATCTCATCCTCGATATGGACGCGTCGATTTCCGGGCTGACCAGGACCTCGAACGTCCCCTTTCAGCGAGCGCTCGCCCAGCTCCAGCACTGAGTCTTTCGCTGTTCGTTGGGTTCGGCCGCGGCCAGCAGCGATCCGACAATTCCGCCCAGTCATGTGGTCGGCCAGATTGCATGGCCGCCGGGCCGAGCGGGGATTTTCGTCCTCAGTTCGACCGGAAGGATCCTGTCCGCGCCCGCCGTCATCGGCGACGCGCTGCAGCGCTAGCCAGGCCGAAGCGCCGGCGCATCCACGTCAGGCGGATTTGCCCGCCGCTGCGTTTCGCTGCTCGGCCGCCACCCGCTCGCGCGCGGCCCTGAGGCGGCTGATGACGCTCTCGCGGCCGTCGGGGAGAGGCGTTGCGAGGTGGATGTGGCGCAGTTCGTCGTCGAAATCGCGGAGGAGCGCCGGGCCGCCCTCCTCCATCAGCTGCTGGCGGATCGCGAGTGCCGGCGAGGCCGGCAGATGCCGGCGGCCCCAGGCGCCGAGCTGCACCAGCACCGGGACCAGCTCGATCGCCTTTTCGGTCAGGCTGTAGATCCCCCTCTGCCGGTGGTCGGGATCGTCCGCTGCGGGTGAGCAGCCCCGCGTCCACGAGCCGCTTCAGCCGCGCCGCCAGGATGTTGGAGGCGATGCCTTCGTCCGAGCGGGTGAGCAGCTCGCGGAAGCGCCGGCGGTTCCCGAACATGATGTCGCGGATGATGATGAGGCTCCAGCGGTCGCCGAGCGCCTCGAGGGCGAGATTGATCGGGCAGCCGGAGCGGTTTTCGAGCATGGCCGGTTGCAATATAAAACCAGTCTGGTAGATCGCAACCGGTTGCAGTTCACAATCAGACGGAGGCCCCATGGGCAAGGTGCGCGTCGCCGGTTTTGCAGTGTCCATCGACGGCTTCGGGGCCGGCCCCGACCAGGGCCTCGAGCATCCGCTCGGCAAAGGGGGGAGGGCGCTGCACAACTGGTTCTACCCGACCCGGGCCTTTCGATCGATGCTGGGGCAGGACGGCGGGACCGAAGATCGCTTCGCGCAGGCCGCGATGGAAGGCTTCGGCGCCTTCATCCTCGGCCGCAACATGTTCGGCCCGGCCGGCGACGACTGGGGCGGGCCGGACTGGAAGGGCTGGTGGGGCGACAATCCGCCGTATCACGCGCCGACCTTCATCCTCACCCACCACGCCCGCGCGCCGATCGTGATGGATGGCGGGACGACCTTCACTTTCGTCACCGAGGGGATCGAGGCGGCGCTCGCTCAAGCCCGGGCCGCCGCGGGCGACCTCGACGTGAAGATCGGCGGCGGCGTTTCGACGGTCCGCCAGTACCTCATCGCAGGCGCGATCGACGAAGTGCATCTGGCGCTCTCGCCTGTCCTTCTGGGCCGCGGCGAATCCCTGTTCGCCGGCGTCGACCTGCCAGGCCTCGGCTATCGGGTGACCGAGGCGGTCCCGACGGACCTCGCGACCCACGTCGTGCTGACCCGCTGACCGCCCGGGCGGATAGGCGTTCCACCTTTGCGGACATTCATCACGACCGATCGAATGTCGCCTGTCGACGTTTTGCGGACATAGCAGACCCCGGCGCTGGACGCCTCAATTGGGCGGATAGCACGCGTACAGGGATCGCCTTGGGAGCGACCGGAGTCCGGGCCATAGCCGTCATTCGATTGCGACCGCGAAATAGGCCTCACCGCCCAGAGCCGACCTTCCGTTTTGCCCGACGTTAGACCGCTCGATGCAGGCGGAACACAATCCGCCTCAGCGGAAGTTCCAATTCTTCCCGCCCTGTCGCGCCGCAGACCGCAAGCGGTCATCCGACCTTCTCGGAGGCCTTCACTCCTCCGGCAGCCCCGCCTTGCGCATGCCTTCGAGGGCGCGCGCCGTCTGCGCTCGGTAGGTCGGATTGGAGTAAATGTCGATGATCCTCTGATAGGTGAGCGCGGTGAAATGTGGGTCGACGATCCGGAGTCGGTCGATGGTTACCTTGGCCTCCCGCGGATGACCGGCCCAGGCATAGGCGGCGGCGAGGTTGGCGAGCGCGCGGGTCCTCCAGCCGCTCCAACCACCGCCGCCAGCGTTCGCCTTCTCCGCGTAGTCGCACATTTCGATCGCCTGTTCCCATTGCGTCAGCTTGATATGCAACACGCAGAGATAAGCGCGCCAGGTGGGCGCCTCCTCGTCGTTCGGGCTCAAGCGAAGCGCCGTCTCGACGTCTGCGAGCCCGTCCTCGCTGCGCCCGAGAAACATCCTATAAAACCCGGCGGCCGCATGGGCCTTGGCGTTGTTGGGGTCGTCAGCGATGACCGCCTCGGCCTCCTTGAGAGCGAGATCAGTTACCCGGGCGTCGTTGAGCGCGCTGGCCCTGGCGAGACGCCCCGCAGCGCTGGTCGGCTCGTCCGGCACCCCGGCCTTGCGCAGGCCCTCGACGATGCGCGCAAACTGGGCCTTGAAGTCGGGATTGTCGGTAATCTGATCCTCAGGCCACAATTTCTGCAAGGTGAAACCTGGACGCGCCTTCAGGAGCCTCGCCACGGCCTCCCTCGCCTCCGTGTCGTGACCGGCCCAGGCGTTCGCTGCCGCGAGGTCAACGAGCGAATCCGTGACGACCGCACTGGCGGAAATCGCCTTATCGCACCATTCGATCGCTTGCTCCCAGCGCCCGAGCAGGTTCAAGGCGCGACAGAGCACCCATTGCCGCCACGGAAAACCGCTGCCGCGCGGATCCAGCCGCAAGGCGGTTTCGAAGTCCTCAACGCTTTCCTCGGCGCGACCGAGATATTTCTTCCAAAATCCCCTCTCCGCATGGGCGAGAGCATTGTTGCGGTCGTAGGCGATCGCCGTCTCTGCCTCCGCGACCGCCGCCCGCCACTGATTTCTCGAACCGAAATCTTCGGCGTTCGCAAGGCGCAGCATCGAATTCTCGGGCTGAAGGACGAGGGCGCGATCGATAAGCCCTTTCGCACGTCCGTAGTCTCGGTCCCTGTCGTCGCTCCAGTCGTAGTCTGAGCGCCAATGGAGGACCAGCGCGAGGCCGGTCATCGCCCCGACGTTCTGTGGGTCGAGCGCGAGCGCGCGTTCGAAGAGTTTCATGCCGTCGCTGAATCTGTCCTTGTCATCCGCGCGAGTGATGAGCGCCCACCCCTGCATCGCGAGATCTGCCGCGTCGGGATTGTCAGGCCGCTCGCGCATCGCCCGCAGGCTTTCGGCCTTGACCAATTCCGCGCCGAGCGAATTAGCGAGGCGGGAGACGATGTCGAGCTGCAGCTGGCCGAGATTGGCGCGTTCGACCTCGAACCGGTCGGCCCACACATGCGCGCCGGTCTCGGTCGAGATAAGCTGGGCGTTGACCGTGATCGTGTCGTCGACCCGCCGCACGCTGCCTTCCAGCACGTAACGCACGCTGAGCTCGCGGCCGATCGCTTTCGCTTCGACCGGCTTGCCCTTGTAAGTGAAGGCCGTCTTGCGCGAGATGACAAAACTGTCGGATAAATGCGACAGATCCGTGGTGAGATCATCGGTAATCCCGTCGGCGAAATAGTCCTGCTCCTTGTCGCCGCTCAGGTTCTCGAACGGCAGCACGACAATGGAGAGTCGCGGCGCGTTCGCGAGCTTGTCCTCCGCGACGGAAGCGCCGAGCAGTCGCGGCGCGAGGCCCGCATGCCAGGCGTAAGCGCCGGCGGCAAGAACGACCACAGCGAGCGCGGCGGCGAACGTGGTCCAACGCGAGCCCCAGCCGCTTCTCCCCGGCGCGGGCGTGCCTCTCTTTTGCTTGACTGCAACGGTGGCCGCCGAAGCGGGCATCGACTCCGAAGGCTGGCCGACCTCCAGCGAATAGACGTGCACCGGCTCGGCGATGTTCTTGAGTTGCGTTGCGCCCAGATCGCTGACCTTGAGATCGAGCCGCGACTTGACTTGACGATAGGCGTCCTCGGAAAGGCAGATCGCGCCCGGGTTGGCGATGCCTTCCAGCCGGGCCGCGACGTTCACCCCGTCGCCCATTAGGTCGCCGTCGCTCTCCTCGACGACATCGCCGACGTGAATCCCGACGCGGAAGTCGATTCGCCGGTCCTCCGGCACGCCGGCGTTGCGCTCGATGAGGCCGTTTTGAATCTCGATCGCGCAGCGGACCGCGTCGACCGCGCTGCGAAACTCGATGATCGAACCGTCGCCGGTGCGTTTGACGATGCGGCCGTGGTGGGCGGCGATAGCGGGGTCGATAAGGTCGCTGCGGAGGCCCCTCAGGCGCGCAAGGGTCCGATCCTCGTCGGCGCCGGCCAACCGGCTGTACCCGACGACGTCTGCAACCAGGATCGCCGCGAGCTTTCGCGTCTCGCTCATCGCGCCCCTCCGGCGGCCGGCATCCTAGCACAAAACGACAGCTCGAGTTGGCCAAACTTCAGTCACGATCAGCAAGACCACCAATTGGGTCTTGGTCGTGGAGCGAAACGTTCGCGCAATCCACCCCTTGAGCGGAAGACCGCTTTCCCGCGTTTCTCGCCGGTTCACAGGCCCGATCCTGAAGGGCATGTCTGGACGGCGCCCCGTCGTCAAGGGTTTGGTTGTGGCTTTGGGAAAGCTTCGGGTGCGGTCATGTCTTCGGCCTGTTGGCGCGGGAAACGAATCTCCCGCTGGCCCTGATGCTGGTCCGCATGGCTCTTCGCCCAATCAGCAAAACGCGCTCTTTATGGCGCCTGCCCTTTTCCTCGGGCTTCCGAGCCGTTCCGTTGGTTCACATCGCTTCGCCGTCGCCCTCGATGCGGATCGCCTTGCGGCGAAAACTCGTTTCTGCTGAGCTTTGGTTCAGGCTGCGACCGGACGGTCGTCGTAATTGCCCCCTTTGGTCGCGAGCGCATAGACGATCCGCGCCAGCTTGTTGGCGAGCGCCACCGCGGTCAGCTTGAACTTGTACTTGACGGTCTTGCGCTCGAGCATTCCGCTCGCCCAGCGGCGCAGGGCGTCGTTATGCCCTTTGCGGGCGGCGAGCGCGGAGCAGGCGCCCACGACCAGAAGCCTGCGCAAGTAGCGGTCGCCCATCTTGGTGATGCGCCCGAGCCGCGGCTTGCCGCCGCTCGAATGCTCACGCGGGGTCAGCCCGAGGAAGGCGGCGAACTCCCGCCCGCTGGAAAACGCGCCGAAGTTCTGGACCGTGGCGAGAAGCGCTGAGGCGGTGACCGGGCCGACCCCGGGAATGGTCATCAGCCGCCTCGCGGTCTCGTCGGCCTTGGCGGAGGCTTCAAGCTCCCTGTCGATCGTCTCGATCGCTTCGTCGAGCGCGTCGATCTGCCCGACAAGTGGGAGGAGGGCGACGCGCACGCAATCGGGAACCACGATCTCGCCGTCGTCGTCGACGCCGTCGTAGGCCAGCCGCTTGAGGGCATAAGCGTTCTGAACGCCCTGCGCGGCGACGACCCCGATTTCCGACAGATGGCCGCGCAGGGCGTTGAGCGCCGCCGTGCGTTGCCCGACCATCAGCTCGCGCGCTCGATGGCGCATCAGCGCCGCCTGGTTCTCGACAGAGCGCACGGGAACGAAGCGCTGGTCCGGACGCCCTGCCGCCTCGCAAATCGCCGCCGCGTCGGCTGCGTCGTTCTTGTTGCGCCGGACATAGGGCTTCACGTGCGCCGGCGGGATGAGCTTCACCGCAAAGCCGAGTTCCAGCAATTGCCGCCCCCAGTGATGTGCCGAGGAGCAGGCCTCCATCGCCACGGCGCACCGGGGGAGCTCGTCGAAAAACTTCAAAAGCGTTCGGCGATTGATCGAGCGGGCAATGACGACCGAGCCCGTCGCATCGACCGCGTGAATGCGGAAGACCCTCTTGGCCAGATCAAGCCCGACGCGCGTGACAGACGAGGTATCGATGATAGACTTGCCCACGGACGGCCTCCCTTCCAGATGGCGCTTTCAACGACGACCATCTTGGCACGCTTGATGCCGTTCGGTGCGCCGTCCACCCCATCAGCAAAGGGTCGATTTGACCAGTTCGCCGACCCGAGGGCGAACGACCGGTATTTGCGCAATGGCGCCGTTCCAGTTTGCGCGGGAATGCCCAGAAACGCCCTAGATGCGATCACCATCTGAAGGAGCGACCCGACCCTCCCCTAAAGCCCCGCGATCAGCTTCCTGAGCAGCGCGTTCAGCGTTTCCTGCTCGGCCTCGGTCAGCGACAGCAGGAGCCGCTCCTCGTTGGCGACGTGGCGGGCGAGCGTGTCGTCGACCAGGCGTTTGCCTCTGTCGGTGAGCACGATCAGCTTGCCGCGCCGGTCCCTGGGGTCGGGGCGGCGCACCACGAGCCCGGCGCGCTCGAGCCGGTCGAGGCGGTCGGTCATGCCGCCGGACGAAATCATCGTGGCCTCATAGAGCCGGGTCGGCGAGAGCTGGTAGGGCGCGCCCGAACGGCGCAGCGTCGCCAGAACGTCGAATTCGCCCGATTGCAGCCCGGCCCCGGCGAAGAGCGGATTGATATGCTCGCGCATGACGCGTTCGGCGGCTTCGTTGAGGCGCCCGAACAGGGTCATGGGCAGGGTGCGAAGGTCGGGGCGTTCGCGGGCCCATTGAGCGGCGGCGAGGTCGGCGCGATCCATGCCAATCTATCTCGACATGATGTATCTTGACATCAAGAGGCTTTACGGCTACTCACTTGACGCCGGATGATATCATGGGCCGCGCGCGCGGCGAAGGAGGAAAGCAAATGACCCGGATGATCTTCGTCAACCTGCCGGTCAGCGACCTCAAGGCGGCGACCGCGTTCTACATCGGGCTCGGCGGCAAGCTGAACCCGCGGTTTTCCGGCGACCAAGCCTCGTCGATCATGTTTTCCGACGCCATCGGCGTGATGCTGCTGACCCACCAGCATTATCGCCAGTTCACCCAGCGTCCGATCGGCGATGCGCGGCGCGAAAGCCAGGCGCTGCTGGCGCTGAGCGTCGAGAGCCGCGATGCGGTCGACGCCGCGCTGGCTCAGGCGTCGGCCGCCGGCGGACGCGCCGACCCCAACCCGGCCCAGGACCACGGCTTCATGTTCAGCCGGAGCGTCGAGGACCCCGACGGCAACGTGTGGGAGATCATGTGGATGGACCCCAAGGCCGTCGCCCAACAGCCGGAAGGCGCCTGAGCGCCTCGGGCGCGGCGCCGGAAGGAAAAATTCACGTAACGCTTTGAAATCGATCGTTTCGCGGAAGACGCGGGCCGGCTCCCTGGTCAGCTCTCCAAGGTCGTGAGCGCCAGCGCGTGCAGGTCCCCGCCCATGCGGCCCTTCAGCGCCTCATAGACCATCTGGTGCTGGCGGACGCGGGTCTTGCCCCTGAAGGCCGAGGAGACGACCGTGGCCCCATAGTGGTTCCCGTCGCCCGCCAGGTCCTTCACTTCGACCCGGGCGTCGGGAAACGCCTCGCGGATCATCGTCTCAATCTCGATTGCCGACATGGCCATTGCGGTTACGCTCCTTCAAAGCCTCGAGGGCGCGCTCCTCCTCCCCGGCCTCCGCCTCGAGGCGCGCGACAATGTCCTCGGCGGGTTCGGCGGCGGCGATCGTGACCCCATCGGTCATCAGGATCATGCAGTCGGCCGAATCGGCGGCGTTGATGGCGACCACCCGCTCGGGCCGGATATAGGCGAAGCCCGCCTTGGTCTTGACGATGACGAACGGGATCATGGATGTGAGCTCCTCAAGCGCGGCTCATGAAGCGCGGAAGCCAACCCTCATGGGCTTCGGCGAGCGCCGCAAGGGCGAGCGGGGCCGCGTCGCCGAGCCTCAATGCGTCGCCCCCGGTCGCGCCGATGCGTGAGACCGGTACGTCGAGGCTTTTCGCCTCCTCCGCGATCGCCGCCGTCCCGCTGGACGCGCAAGTCAAAATGTAGCGCCCCTGGTCCTCGCCGAAGAAGAACGCATGGGCGAGGCCCCCGTGGGCCTCGACGCTCGCGCCGATCCCCGCCGCGATCGCCATTTCGGCCAGCGCCACGGCAAGCCCGCCGTCGGAAAGGTCGTGGACCGCGCTCACCCTCCCGGCCCGGATGAGAGACAGGACGAATTCGCCATTGCGCCGCTCGGCCTCAAGAGCGACCGGCGGCGGGGCGCCCTCCTCGCGGCCCGCGACGACGCTGAGCCAGGCCGAGCGGCCGAGCCATCCGGGCGCCCCGCCGATCAGGAGAATATCCTCGCATGGCCCCTTGAAGGCGAGGCTCGCCGTCCTCGCCACGTCGTCGACAAGGCCGACCCCACCGATCGCGGGCGTGGGCGGGATGCCTGCCCCCATCGTCTCGTTGTAGAGCGAGACATTGCCCGAAACGACGGGAAAGTCGAGCGCCCGCGCGGCTTCGGCGATCCCCTCGATGCAGCCGACGAGCTGGCCCATCGTCTCGGGCCGCTCGGGATTGCCGAAATTGAGATTGTCGGTCAGCGCGAGCGGGCGCGCGCCAATGGCGATGAGGTTCCGCCACGCCTCCGCGACCGCCTGTTTTCCGCCCTCGCGCGGATCGGCCAGGCAATAGCGCTCGGCGCAATCGACGGTCAGCGCCAGACCCTTGGGCCCGTCGCCGAGCCGGATGACCGCGGCGTCGCCGCCCGGGCCCTGGATCGTATTGCCGAGGATCAGCGAGTCATATTGCTCATGGATCCAGCGTTTGGATGAGAGATCCGGCGAGCCGATCAGCTTGAGGAGCGCGGCGTCGTCGGCCATCGGCGCGGCGATCGAGGCCGGATCGAAAACCGGCGCGCGCGGGGTCTCCGTCCACGGGCGGTCATAGAGGGGCGCCTGATCGCCGAGTTCCTGGATCGGCAGGTCCGCCTTGACCTCGGCCCCGCGGCTCACGACGAAGCGCCGCGTGGCGGTGGTCTTGCCGAGGATCGCGAAATCGAGGCCCCATTTGCGGAAGATCGCCTCGGCCTCGCTCTCCTTCTCGGGCCTGAGAACCATCAGCATCCGCTCCTGGCTCTCGGAGAGCATCATCTCGTAGGCGGTCATTCCCGTTTCGCGGCAGGGCACGCGGTCGAGGTCGAGTTCGATTCCGAGGCCGCCCTTCGCGCCCATCTCCGCCGCCGACGAGGTGAGGCCCGCCGCGCCCATGTCCTGGATGGCGATGACCGCTCCGCAAGCCATGAGTTCGAGACAGGCTTCGAGCAGGAGCTTCTCGGCGAACGGATCGCCGACCTGGACGGTCGGGCGCTTCTCCTCCGCGTCCGCCTCGAAGGAGGCCGACGCCATGCTCGCGCCGTGGATGCCGTCGCGCCCGGTCTTGGAGCCGAGATAGACGATCGGATTGCCGACGCCCGACGCTTTCGAGGTGAAAATCTGATCGCGCTTCGCGACCCCGAGGGCGAAGGCGTTGACCAGGATGTTGCCGTCGTAGCCCTTATGGAAGCCGGTCGAGCCGCCGACCGTCGGCACCCCGAAGGCATTGCCGTACCCGCCGATCCCCGCCGCCACCCCGGCCACGAGGCGCCGCGTTTTGGGATGATCGGGCGCGCCAAAGCGCAGGAAGTTGAGCGCCGCGACCGGCCTTGCGCCCATGGTGAACACGTCGCGCAGGATCCCGCCGACCCCGGTCGCCGCGCCCTGATAGGGCTCGATGAACGAGGGATGGTTGTGGCTCTCCATCTTGAACACGCACACCTCGCCGTCGCCGATGTCGATGACGCCCGCGTTCTCGCCCGGCCCATGGATGACGTGAGCGCCCTTGGTCGGCAGCTTGCGCAAGTGAAGGCGGGAGGACTTATAGGAGCAGTGCTCGTTCCACATCGCCGAGACGATTCCGAGTTCGGTGAACGTGGGGGTCCGCCCGATCAGCGCGACGAGCCGCGCGTATTCGTCCGCTTTCAGCCCATGCGCGAGGGCGAGCTTTTCGTCGACCTTCGGTTCGGTTGCGCTCAAAGGCCCAGGGCTCTTTTCAGTGAGTCGGTTTGGGAGGACAGGGCGCCCAATAGCCTTGCCGGGACGAGACCTCAAGCCGCCGCGCGCTTTCGACCGCAAGGACCGACGCCGATGATCGCCGCCGCCCTCTCCGATGTCTATCGAGCCTATATCGCATGCCTCAACAGGCAGGATTGGGAGAACTTGCACAGGTTCGTCCATCGCGACGCGCGCCACAACGGGCGGCCGTTCGGCCTTGCGGGCTATCGCGCCATGCTCGAGCGCGATTTCGAGGAGATCCCGGACCTCCATTTCGCCATCGAGCTCATGGTGTGCGAGCCGCCCCATGTCGCGAGCCGGCTCCGGTTCGACTGCCGGCCGAAGGGCCTGTTCCTCGGGCTGCCGGTCAACGGCAAGCAGGTCGCCTTCGCCGAGAACGTGTTCTACCGGTTCCGCGACGGGAGAATTGCGGAGGTCTGGTCGGCGATCGACAGGGCGGCGATCGAGGCTCAGCTTTGAGGCGGGCCACACACCCACGATGGCTGGCCAAACCAGTTCGCGAATCCGTCAATATACGCATTGACAAGCCTATGCTCGATGGTACGTTTCGCGAAGATTCTCTTCACTTTTTGTCAGCTTACAATTCTGCCTTTCACCGAGGAAGCCCGGCGACACAACATCCGGGCGGTCAAGGAGGCGCAAATGGCTCATCAACCCAAGGAACTGCCCGAAATTTTGCGTTGGGGCGGCTGGCGCAACCCAAATCCCCCAGACCCCTGGCTCGAATTGATCCTGGAAATCGGCGATCCCCAGATCAGGCAGGCCGCCGTCGCCGAACTCGTCAAGATGAACATCGCGACGGCTCGCATTCAGGGCGAGTTCTGGACAGGCATCCAGCGCGCCATCGGCAAGGGCTGAGCCGAACCGCGACCGCCGAAAAGCCGGCTGCAGTTATGCGGAGGGCTTGGCGCCTCTCCTGGACGCCGCCCGCGGTCCGCTCGGTAGAGGCCGCGCGGACCGCTGTGTCTCGAAACTATGGACCGGCGGAGCCCTGCGATGTCGAAACCCGGGCATGAAACGTCCCTCGTCCGCGACCCGCTGCTCGACAAAGCGCGCGATGTGTCGCGGCCAATTCTTCTGATCGGCTTCCTGCATCAGGAAAACCTGGGCCTTGGCTATCTCTCGGCGATGCTGAGACGATACGGCTACAAGGTCGTCGTGGTGGACTTCGAGGCGAACGCAGACGACATCCTGCAAGTCGCCCGCGCGTGCAACCCGCTGATCGTCGGCCTTTCGCTCATCTTCCAGTTCTACCTGCCTCGCTTCGCGAGCCTGGTCAGGACGCTCCGGGACGGCGGGGTCGACTGCCATTTCACCATCGGCGGCCATTTTCCGTCTCTCAGCTATTCCGAGACGATCAAGCACATTCCCGAGCTCGACAGCGTCGTCCGCTTCGAGGGCGAGGAGACGCTGCTCGAGCTTGCCGACGTGCTCAGCACCGGCGGCGATTTTCAGGGCGTTGCGGGGCTTGCCTACCCAAGCGCGGACGGAATCGCCTGCAGCCCGCTGCGCGCCCTCGTTCACGATCTCAACAGCCTTCCCTATCCCGACCGCAAATATGAGAGGCGCGCCTTCCTCGGCCGCAACTCGACCTACATGCTGGCGAGCCGAGGCTGCATCCGCACCTGCTCGTTCTGCTCGATCCACATGTTCTACCGGTCGGCCCCCGGCAAGGTCGTGCGCCTCCGCACGCCCCAGAACGTCGTCGAAGAGATGCGGATGCTTCAGGAAGAGCATGACATCACGCTGTTCCTCTTCCAGGACGACGACTTCCCGGTCTATGGCGCGAAATGGCGCCGAATGGGCGCGAGACTTCTGCGATGAACTCCATCGCGCGGGGCTCGCGGACCGGATCTTGTGGAAGATCAGCTGCCGGGCCGACGCGGTCAACGCCGATCTCTTCGCGCGCATGCGCGATTCCGGCCTCTATCTTGTCTACATGGGCCTGGAATCGGGCAACGAGGCTGGTCTGAGCGCGCTCAACAAGAGCATCACCGTCGAACAGAATATCGCGGCGGTCGATACGCTGAAAGAGCTCGGCATTCGCTTCGAATTCGGCTTCATGCTGTTCGAGCCGGCGACGACCTTCGCAACCGTGCGCCAGGATCTCGCGTTCCTGCACCGCATTGTCGGCGACGGTTCGACCGCCGCCGGCTTCTGCCGCATGGTTCCCTACGACGGCACTCCGATCAAGGACGAACTCATCAGGACGGGGCGGCTCCGCGGCGACGTCTGCAACCCCTATTACGACTTCCTCGACCCGAGCTTGGGCGAGTTCTGCTACGACCTTGGCCAGGTGCTCAAGGTCACCGGCTGGATGCACGGACTCGATTCGGTGTCGCAGACGCTCAACGTCGCCTGGAGCGAGTTTGCGGTGATGGAGCGTCTGTTCCCGCGCCTTCCCGGCATCGACGCCTATCGGGCGACGCTCAAGGAGATCACCCGCTCAAGCAATGCGCTCCTGTTCGAGGTGGTCGAGGACATGGCCGATTGTCATGAGCTGGGGCGTCCGCATGGCTGGTCGGCGGAGGCCCTGCGTCAGCGCTGCAGCGGCTTCGTCGAAGCGTTCCTAGCCGAGCGCAACGATTTCGTGAGCCGCAACCAGGACGCTTTTCTCGCTTCGCTCGGCCAGTCGGACGCGCAGCCGGAGCCGGCCCTGTCGGCTTAGGGTCGCCTGAGCGGGGCATACATTGAGGTCCCCGAACTTGCGGTTCTCCGAAGTGGAGTGCCCACTCTTGGTCAGCGCCTGTGGCCTGATCCGCAGATCTGCCGACTTCCGCTCGCAATGAATATGCGATGCCTGTACGTTTTATGAAATCGCCAAAATTTCAATTGAAGAAGAAAGACCTTGAGGAGGTGATAAATGTTCCGAGACTGAAGTCGCGCTGGAAATCAAAAGTTCGCGAAGCGATGAGACGGCAGCGGCTTCCCGATCCACTTGAAAACCTGGACTTCCACATTCGGCTTGAATCGGCCTGCACAGAGCTGGTCAGCGAGGTGATGTCGTCCGGCGTATATACGCCGAAATCACCACTCAGGTTGTTATCAGAGAAGTCAAAGGGTCTCTGTAGACAACTAGTTATCCCATCGATTAATGATGCGTTATTGCTGCAGACACTCTCTGACGCCCTGTGGGAAGAAATAAAGACGAAAGCGCCCTCGCCAAACGCAAAGTACGCACCTAATGAACATGGATTTGCAAAGCTAATCAAAGGGCAATCTTCTGACTATGGTCCAGTCGGAGTTTGGTTGGCGTTTCAAAAATCAATTTTTGGATTCACAGAAAGAAAAAATTCATAGTGGTGACAGATATTGCAAATTATTACGACTTCATATCATATGATCATCTCAGAAGCGTACTATCTGATCTGTCACTGGCGCGTGAGCACTCGCTCGATCTTTTGATATACACGCTATCACATATGCTATGGCAGCCCGATTACATGCCTCGGGTTCAAATCGGACTTCCGCAGGTGGATCTCGACGGCGCGCGACTTCTTGCCCATTCCTTCTTGTTTGAGATTGATCGCTTTTTGGTCTCGAAGACTCAGAGCCTGTCTCAAAAGGTAGGATGCGGTTAAGGAAGGGATGATTCACCGGGTCATCTGCAGTTTTGAGGGATGATTCGGGATGTGGACGGAGGCTGACCGGAGCCCGTATCGCCAAACTGGGGATTGTCTGCCGAGCGATCTGAGCGATGCGGAATGGGATCGCTTGGCGCCGTTGATTCCGGCGGCGAAGCCTGGCGGGCGGCCGCGCAAGACCGACATGCGTTCGGCGATGAACGCGATCTTCTTTCTCCTGCGAACCGGTTGCCCATGGCGATATTTGCCCGGCGGAAATCTTCCCGCCGCGCTCGACGGTCTACAACATCTTCCGCGCTTTCCAGCGACAGGGCGTGTGGGAGGCGATCTGGGAGGAACTGCGCGCGGCCCTGCGCGAACGGCTGGGGCGGGAGGCGAGCCCCAGCGCCGGCGTCATCGATAGCTGCTCGCTCAAGTCGGCCGAAAAGGGGGATGCGCGAAAGGCGAAGCAGACGCAGTGGGTTATGACGCCGGCAAGAAGGTGAAGGGGCGCAAGGTCCACGCTCTCGTCGATACCGAAGGCTTGCCCTTGCGGGTGGTGGTTCACTCCGCCGCCATTCAGGACCGGGACGGCGCCGCCCTGGTGTTTGACTGCATCCGCCAGCGCTTCAATTGGCTCGAACTCGTCTGGGCCGATGGCGGCTACAACGCCCGCCAGGTCGAACACGCCGTCGCCGCACAGCCGCCGCTGCGGCTGGAGATCGTCAAACGTCCAAACGACAGTTCGGGATTCGTCGTGCTCCCGCGCCGGTGGGTCGTCGAACGGACCTTCTCGTGGTTCGGCCGCAACCGCCGCCTGGCCAAGGATTACGAGAACCTTGCCGACACCCTCGCCGCCTTTATCACACTCGCCTGTATCAACCTCGCCGTCAGGCGCCTCGCCAGGACATAGACTTTTGAGTCAGGCTCTGAAATATGATCAACTATATGGCCGCTCGCAACAAATTCGGTTATTAAATCTAAATAAATCTCTGGATTATACTCTCATACCACCAGGATAGCACCAGTCGTCGGCAGCCTGGCGAATCATATAATATCTGACTGAACGATTGATCATCGAGTAAAATTTTGTAATATTTAGCATAATTTATCAAACGCCTCAATATTTTTTCTCCATTACCATCAACGAACCACCCTCGCTTCAATCCCTTGCAAATTACTCGAGTAACTCCGTCTTTATATTTGTCAATATTTTTACTCGTTTCGATCAAGTGATTAAGCTTTGTTTCTAGTTTATCTAAAGCGATATTTTCATTAATTCTGTAATACCGGTGAGCTTCCTTGCTAGTCAAAACCTTTGTTTTCCCCGAGTTGAGCCTCAATTGGCGAGTTTGAAGAGTGAGATCCAGATCACGGATGATTTTCCTTGCCTCGACTATGTCGTCAGCCCCAATGGCCATATCATCCATAAAGCGGGCATATTCCAGCTGAAGCCGGGGGACTGACAGAGAGGAGCAAGTCAATGCACTGAAGGACGCCACGCAATTAGGTGAGCTAGTATCAGTATCAGCCAAACTATTGTTGGTAATCAGGGCGATTGACGACGAAGCGTCGTTAGCATTGGCGGTTGGCACAATTCTTAGTCATGTAACCGCACGCTTCATAGCGTACGTCTATATCTTATTTTTCCTGTTGACGGCACCGTCACTTATTTCTATAATGGTAATGCCAGCTGCCGGTGTCCTGACGGTTGTTTTCGCCCTCACCTCGTTCCGGCCATCATGGACTTGGCTTTCTCGAACAGATCTTTCTATTTCGCCTTCGATATTTAAAGTATACGTTGCATCGATCGCTCTGTTAGTCGGTCTGTTCATGATTGCGCGAACGGTCCATGGCCGCGAACTCGCTCGAAGTCCCATGGAGTGTCAAATCAATACGAACTCGACTCCCGACGCCATTGGTCTATCGAAGATAGTCACCGTAGTCCGGCGTACCTATGTCAGATCAATGCGTCACAGAATTTTCGACTATGAGGACTGCGCTAAGACGATTGCAAATTGGATACGCCCGGAACTTTCTGCCCTGCCTATGAGGTAGGAGATAGGGGAACTCCTTCCCCAGCGTTTTTGACTACCATAAACCCTGGTTGGAAGCAAGCGACTACCTGCTACGTGCGTCACTAACGCAGGTCTCTGCGGCTCGGTTCCCTGTATCGCGGAATTTGAGATTCATGACCTCCGCTACTTCAAATCTATTCACGTGTAGCGGCGGATCGGATCGCCGTAAGCAGGTCATCAATGCGCTCCTGCTCAAGCCAATCGGCGCCAGACCTGAGATCAACCAAACGTCTGGCAGAGCGCGCCAAGTCCTGTGCAGAACCCGACTCAAAGCAGACCCTGCAGGCCAGAACAGCGATCTGACGGTCACTATCTTCCATCAGGGGGCGGAGGACTCGCGACTTCTTTGCCGGGACGCCAATCTCCAGAAGGAGGCCGAGCGCGCTTCGACGCTTACGCGAATGGAACTCATTCTCGAAATGACCTGCGTCGCCTCGATCCAGAGTCGCCGCGACGAGAGCGGGGCGCACTGCTCTGCCAAATCCGCGTAGGATTGCTTCGGCAGTCAGGCGTAGTTCGTCCTCGCCAAGCGCGCTAACGAAGATCTCGATCGAGTCCTTGCGATGAAACGATCCAAGGCCCGCCAGCACCTCGCGGCGGATTGGCGGCCCTTGACAAACGCGCCGACCCGCCCCAACCTACGGCCTCTGGCGATGGAGTTCGCCGTTTAACCGCCCCCAGGGCTGATGACTCCTGTCGAGCCAAATTGGCAGACAGAGAGGCGTGCCTTGGTCAGACGGTCCGTCCAACACAGCATTTCGCGCAAGGTTCCTGGTGGGCTCGTTGTTTCGGGCCGACGCGCATGATCGCGCGCGACGTCCTTTTGCAGATCACTCAGGTGCTCGCAACGCTTTTGCTCGCGCCGCTTCTGCAGGGCGTCATCCTCCAGTTCGAGGAGCGCGTCCAGCGAAGCCAGGGCCCCGGGATCTTCCAGCCCTATCGGGATCTCTGGAAGCTGTTCCACAAGCAGATCGTCGTCCCCGAGACTGCGTCTTGGCTCTACTGGGTGGCCCCCATTGTCGCCTTCACAACGACCTTGACTGTGCCAATTCTCATTCCCGTGCTGACCGACTTTCCGCTGCCCCTTTCGGACATGGGCGACATTCTCGGCGGCGGACTCATCCTGACGCTGGGCTCGTTCATGATCACACTCGCCGGTCTCGACACGCGCAGCGCCTATGGCGGGATCGGATCGAGCCGCGCCGTTATGGTGACCATTCTGGCCGAGCCGACCCTGATCCTCGTCTTCGTGGGGATCACGCTGCTCGCCAAGTCGATGCTGCCATTCGTCGTCAACCACCTGTTAGTGGCGGAGCCCTCGATCTACTGGGGGCCGACGCATCTGTTGCTGGTCGCCGCCTTCTTCGTCCTGATCCTGGTCGAGACCGATCGCCTGCCAATCCATTCGAGCACGCATATCGAGGTCTACATGATCGATGAGGCGCGCATCCTCGAATATTCCGGGCCGATGCTCGCTATCCTTCGCTGGGCGTCGATGATGAAGCAGTTCATTCTCTACACGATCTTCTGCAACGTGCTGCTTTTTCCCTGGGCTCTCTCTCATCGGGGTGCGGCGCTCGGTGTCGCGGGCTCGATCGGGTCGCTCGCGCTGAAGTTCCTCGCGGTAGCGTGCGTCGTCGTGCTCGTCGAGACGGTCCAGTCTCGGCTACGATTCTACCGCTACCAGGAGCCGCTAGCCGCATCATTCATGCTCGCGATCCTGGCGATCGTCGGCACGCAGCTGAGCTGACGCCGTGCTGGCCGCGCATCTGGATCCCCTTCCCGCCGCGCTCTTCAGCCTTCTCGCGATCGGCAGCCTTTTGCTGTCGTTCGTCATGCTGGGCTCCCGATGGCTGCGCCATTACCTGTTCGCCTTCGCGGCCCAGTCTTGGCTGATCGCGATCCTGTCGGCTGCCGTCGGCTATTACGGCGGCTATGCCGAGCTTTACATCGTGGCGATCCTTACCGCGGCGTTCCGTGGGCTCCTGCTGCCCTATCTCATTCTGCGGATCATCCGACGCATGGAGGTTCATAGCGAAGTCCATGTGATCCTTCAGGCGAGCTCGAGCCTGGTCATTGGCGCCTTCGCCGTCGTCTTCGCGCTCGCCGTCTCCTACCATATCGGCGCCACGCTCGGTCTCGCCGGCACGATCGTCGTGCTCGCGCTGACCGTGATGCTGTCGATGAAGCTCATCGGCTTTCTCATGCTTTCAGTGCGGCATGAAGCGCTGAGTCAAATCCTTGGTCTTCTTGTCCTCGAGAACGGCGTCTTTCTCGGCGCGCAGATCCTCGTCCCGGGAATGCCGCTCCTGCTCGAGATCGTCATTCTTTTCGACCTTTTGATCGTGGTCGCCTGCTTTGGCGTTCTCGTTCAGTACCTGCTGAGCCATGTCGGAAGCACGAGCTCGCTTGAGCTAAGGCGTTTGGTGGGATGATGCCGGGCATTGGGACATTGACGCTCGCTCTAGCGCTCGCGCCCGCTTTGGCGATTATCCTTATTTTGCTCATTCGGCGAGCACGCGCCGCTGAGGCGCTCAATCTTGCGGCGAGCGCCGTCTCGCTCCTCGCCATTCTCATGATCCTGGCCTCGAGGAGGAGTGAAAACGGCCTGACGTTCTGGGGGTCCTATGTCATCATCGACGGCCTGGGAACGTGGACGATCCTCTGCGCCGCGATCGTCTACTTCCTCGCTTCGGTCTACGCGATCGGCTACATGCGGCTGCTCGACCAGGAGGATCGCCTCTATCGGTTCTATGCGCTGTTCGCCGGCTTCGCGCTCAGCACGCTTATCGGCCCGATGATGAACAATGCCGGTCTCTACTGGATCGCAATCGAACTGACGACGCTGATCAGCACCTTCCTGGTCGCGTTCGAACGAGAGGCGGAGAGCATCGAAGCCGCCTGGAAGTACATCATCGTCGTGTCCGCCGGTATCAGCCTCGCCCTATTGGGCACTGTCCTGTTTTATTGGAGCGGCACGTTCGTCCTCGGGCCAACCTACGACATGACCTGGCGGGCTTTGCAGGAGGTCGCGCCCCGGCTCAATCCCGCGGTGGTGTCGCTGGCCTTTCTTCTCGTGCTGATCGGCTACGGCACCAAGGTCGGTCTGGCGCCGATGCATACCTGGCTGCCGGACGCGCACAGCGAAGGCCCGGCGCCGGTGTCCGCGCTCCTGTCGGGCGCGCTTCTCAACACGGCCATGGTCGGCATCGTGCGCTACCTGGCCGTCGCTGACGCGGCCGGGATCTCGACGTTGGCGCGCGGCACGCTGCTGGCGCTGGGCGCGTTTTCGCTGTTCGTCGCGGCTCTCTTCATCGTCCGCCAGACGGGGCTCAAGCGCCTCATGGCCTATTCGAGCGTTGAGCACATGGGGGTTATCGCGCTCGGCTTTGGCTTCGGCGGGCCGCTCGGAATCGCGGGCGCACTGTACCACATGCTCAATCACTCGCTGAACAAATCCGCGATGTTTTTCGGCGCGGGCGCCGTCATGCGAACCTGCCGCACAAAGCGGATCCGCAGCATTCGTCACCTGCTGAAGCGGCTACCGACGCTCGGCCTCTTATGGCTTGCGGGCGCTGTCGCCATTACCGGGGCGCCCCCGTTCGCGCTGTTCTTGAGCGAATTGACGATCATCCGCGCCGGCCTTTCGACGTCGAAATATTTCCTCATCGGGCTTATGGCCGTTCTGCTCGTCATCATTTTCGTCGGCTTCCTCAACCATTTTCGCACGATGTATTTCGAGAACGGCGAGGCTGCGGATCAGACGCCCGCGTATGTCAGCGCGTGGTGCCTTCTGCCGATGTGGCTCGCGCTTGCGCCGCTACTGATCATGGGGCTGTGGTGGCCTCCGGCTCTCTGGGATCATTTCCAGACCATCGCGCAGGCTCTCCAGCCGGTACATCTCGCGGAGACGGCGCGATGATGGGGACCCGCGTCATCCACCTTTCGCCGGACGATCTCCGGCCGAGGGCGGACGCCTTGCGCGTGGCCGGCGGGCGCCTTCAATTCGCCTACGCATGGTTTCCCGCTGGGAAGAAGGAACCAGAGGTACGCTACTTGTCGTCGATTCCTAATCAAGATGATTTCGACATGTGGGTCGTGGCGGGACATCGTGAGTTGCCGAGCTTGGCTGAGACGATCCCCCTGATCGGCTGGTACGAGCGCGAGATGATGGATCTTCAGGGCCTGACCTTTGTCGGTCACCCGGAGCCCTATCCTCTCGTCCTGCACCACGGCGGAGGCCGCATCAACGGCAATGGGTACGCCAATGGCCGACCGTATCTGCCCAATGTGGACGCCGGCGATGTGCAACAGCTCCCTTTTGGACCCATCCGCGCGGACGTTGTCGAGTCAGCAGAATTCACGTTCCTCTATGCCGGGGAGCACATCATCCACTACCAGCCGCGGCTCTTTTTCAAGCACCGCGGAATGGAGACGTGCTTTGAGGGCGCGGATCCTGAACGCGCCGTGGTGGTCGCCGAGCGTGTCTCCGCGGTCGGGTCTGTCGCGCATGCTCTTGCCTATTGCGAGGCGGTCGAACGCGCGGCCAATTGCGAACCGCCCGTACGGGCAAAGGCGCTGCGGGTGCTCGTCGCCGAGCTCGAGCGCCTGTACAATCATCTGCACTATCTTGGCCATCTTTGCCATACGACGACGCTCAAGGTGGGCGAAGCGCAAGGTAAGCTGCTCGAAGAAACCGCAAAGCAGCTCAATGCGCGGCTGACCGGCAGCCGGTTCCTTCGCGGCGTGCTGACCCCGGGAGGGTTGCGGCGCGACCTTGACCCGGGGAAGTGGCTCGGCGACGCGCTCGAGGGCCTCCGAGAAGAGTTCGTCGCCTATGTCGATCGGCTCGAGACTTCCGAGAGCCACCTCGATCGCCTCATCACGACGGGCCTCCTTCCGGAGAGGATCGCGTTCGATCAGGGCGCCACAGGCCCGATCGAGCGCGCGTCGGGATTGAATCGTGACCTCCGTCGAGATCACCCCTATGCGCATTATGCCGAACTGCCGCTGACGGTAACGACGCTGAACGAAGGGGACGCCTACGCGCGCGAGCGCGTGCGCATCGGTGAAGTCGAAGCTTCATTCGTCCTCTGCCAGCGGGTTTTGCTGCTGCTGGAGGCTGGGCCGATCCGCGCGGCCTGCAAGCCTGCGCCCTCGTCGGCAGGCCTCGGTTGGACAGAGGGACCTCGTGGGTCGCTGTTCTACGTGATCCATGTCGGCTCTGACGGCAAACTCGCGCGCGTCAAGATTAAGTCTCCCTCCTTCTCCAATTGGCGGGCTTTCCCCTTCACCGTGCACGACACCAATATGATGGACTACGCGATCAATGAAGCCAGCTTCGGTCTGACCATCGCCGGCTGCGACCGATAGGGACCAACCATGGCGCTCTGGACTCTGTTTGGCCTCGCAAGCGGAAAGGCGACCATCGACTGGCCGAGGCAAGGCCGTAACGATGGGCAAGAGGGCGTGTTCGGCATGCCCCGCTATCACGCCGACGCCTGCAGCGAGGAGTGCGAGGAATGCGCAAACGTGTGTCCGACGCACGCCATTGAAGCGCACGACCGCGCGCTCGCGATCGATTATGGACGGTGCATCGTTTGCAATCTGTGCACGGAAGCGTGCCCGACTGGCGCGATGGAGCGGTCGAACGATTGGGCGTTCGGTGTCCGCGAGCGTGCCGATCTTGTCTGGTCGGAGACCGGGAAGGAGCCGTCCGTCCCTATGACCTTGGAGCGCAAGGCGTTCCGACGCAGCTTGCACATCCGCCATGTCGACGCCGGGTCCTGCAACGGATGCGAATCCGAGCTGCAGGCGCTCAACAATCCCTTCTACAACCTGCACCGGCTCGGAATCTTCTTCACGCCATCGCCGCGTTTCGCTGACCTGCTCCTCGTCACGGGGCCGGTCACCAACGCCATGCATGACCCGCTCAAGACGGCTTACGACGCCATGCCCGAGCCCAGGTGGGTCATGGCCGTCGGGACTTGCGCCGTATCGGGAGGAATTGCCGGCGGCAATTACGCATGCGGGACCGGCCTCGATGGCGTTCTTCCAGTCGACGTCTATCTTCCCGGCTGCCCGCCCAACCCGGCCGCCATCGTGGAGGCGCTGCTCATGTTTCTCGAGCGTGCTCCCCAGCGTATCAGAGGAGGGCGGCTCAGTGGTCAGTGAGCTTCTGACGCTCGCCGCTCTGCTTTGGGCTGCTGGCGCTATTCTGGCCCTCGTCGGCGCGTCAATGCTGAGCCGCATTCTCCTCGTCGTCGGAGTCGCGGCGGGTATGTTGGCAGCAATCGTCAGCTTGCCAGCTGGAGGCCCAACGATCGTCCTTCCGAATGCGATCATTGGTGAACCGGTCTCCTTCCGCATCGATCCGGAGGGCCTGTGGCTTATGGGTTTCGGCCTCCTGCCCGCGGGGTTTGCTTGCGCACTGGCCTCGCCTTCGGCGCGCGGAGCGGGCGGCTGGCTGTTCGGCGCCGCAATGAGCCTTCTCGGAGCCCTCGGCGTGTTCGGACTTCAGAACGGCGCGGCCCTGCTGATCGCATGGGAACTGATGAGCCTGGGCGGCGCGGTGATGGTTCTTGGCGAGAATCTCGAGCCGTCGCGCGGCCGACCTGTCCTCTTCATGCTGGCGCTGCTCGAGGTCGGCGCCGTCGCGCTCGTCCTTGCGATCGCGGTTCTGGCCGCGCTCATCTTGTCTCTGCAATTGTCCGGCTTCAATGGCGCCGCGGTCGGCCTTTCCCAGCCCGCGCAGGTGGGCATAGGCCTCCTTTTCCTTGTCGGGTTCGGAGCCAAGCTCGGTCTCCTGCCCTTCTATGAGTGGTTTCCAGGAGCTTACGGCTCCGGGAGCGGCGCATCGGGCGCTATCATGTCGGGTGTCGTCCTCAACGCTGCGTTCTTCGGCCTGTCGCGCGCTCTGATCAATTGGCTGCCAGCTCCGCCGGAGGGCGCTTTCCCCGTGCTCGCCATGATCGTGATCGCCGTGGCGACGTTCAGTGCAATTCTCACCATTCTCTACGCATTCCAGCAGGACGACTGGCGAACTCTGCTGAGTTTCTCGTCCGCGGAGAACGCCTCGATCGCCGTCGTTGCGCTTGGCGCCGCGCTGATCTTCCGGACCTATCACCTCAACGATCTGGCCGGCCTCGCCTGGATCGTCGCGCTCCTGCACCTCGCAGGCCACGCACTCGCCAAAGGCGCGCTCTTCCTGACCGCGGATGCGATCAAGAAGGCAGGCGGCAGCTATCACATCGCCTATGCCGGAGCGGGGAGCCATTGGCTGCTCGGGATTGGCGCGCTGCTCGCCGCTATGAGCCTTGCTGCGATGCCGCCAACTGCCGGTTTCGTGAGCGAGTGGTTCGTGTTCCAGACGGTCTTCCAGGGCTTTCACCTTCCCACCCTTGGCGGCCGGCTCGTGCTGGCGCTCACGGGCGCGGGCCTCGCGCTCGCGGCCGCTGTTGCTTTCGCCACTTTCGCCAAACTCATGGGCCTCGGCGTGCTGTCGCGCAGCCCCAAGCAGCCAACGCGGATCCAACTTGGCTATTCCGCTTCGGTCGGTCTATTGGGACTTTTCGTTCTGGCGCTCGGTGTCGGCATGCCGTGGTGGCTTCAGGCTCTCGATCAGGCGGCCTCGGCGCAGTTTGGGGTCGCGACGGCGTCGCAGATGCACGACGGCCTTTTGCTAGTTCCGCTCACAGCAAAGTTCGCCTTCACCTCGCCGACCTTGCTCATCGTCGTCATGCCGCTCCTGGCGCTGCTTCCGATCATCCTGATCGTCGTCAGCTCTCGCCGCGCGATCCGCCGGACAGCCGTATGGTACGGCGGCCTCTCTCCGGATCCGGCGCTTGCCTCCACGACTGCGCTCACGTTCTCGAACGCGATGCGAACGTTCTACAGTTTTGTCTATCGCCCGACAGCCGACACCGAGCGCGACGCCGGCGCCGGCGGATATTTTGTGAAGAGGCTGGTGTTCGAGCATGACGTCGCGCCGATCTTCGGGCCATGGCTGTTTCAGCCCGCAGTCAGAGCCGTGAACGACCTTGCCGGCAAGCTGAGGCTGTTGCAGTCCGGGCACCTGAATTTCTACCTCAGTCTGATCGGCTTTTTGCTCGTGCTCATTCTCGGGTTGACGCTCTTTTGATCAGATGAGACGAGACGAAAAAATGTGGACCTATGGCGCAATCGCCTTTTTCGGCGTCCTTGGCTGCTGGGCGAGGTTTGGGCAGACGAACCTTGTGCAGTCCGTTTATGGCCGAGACTTTCCCTACGCAACGATGAGCATCAACATTATGGGAAGCTTCCTCATGGGCTTCCTCTTCGTCGAGACGCTCGAGCGTTTGACGCTCGCGCCAGCGCTGCGGACAGGCATTCTGACCGGGTTCCTTGGCGGATACACGACGTTCTCGACATTCGAGATGGAAACCCTCCTGCTCGCGGAAGGGGGCGAATTGTTGAAGGCCGCGCTCTACGTGGTCCTCTCGGTGGGTCTCGGCTTCATCGCAGCTTTTGGGGGAGCCTACATCGCAAGAAATCTGTAACGGGAGGATCGGATGAGCAACGACATGCTGATGGTGCGCATCTATCTCAGCGAGGCTGACCATGGGAAGCGCAGGGCGCTGATGCAGGAAATCCTTACTCTTTTGCAGGACCGGCACGCCGTCCAGGGGGTCACCGTTTTCCGCGGCATCGCCGGTTTTGGTGCGGGCGGCGAGGTCCACGCTGACGACCTTTTGCGGCTCAACGTCGATCTCCCTTTGGTTATCGAGTTCTTCGATGAGCCCAAGGTCGCGGAAGCGGCCATTGGCCTGCTCGACGATCTCGTTCCCAAAGCGCATATCGTGTCGTGGCTGGCCACGCGATCCGGGCCGCCGACGTCGCGATTGAGACGAAGCTAGTTCGTTATTCGAGGCTAGCAATGCCGAGGTCTCATCGCCCAGCCCGAAGAGCCGGCAAAGAACACCAGGTTCCGCAGCTCGCGCTTACTCATGGTCAAGTGATATGGCTGCTGACCGAACTTGGCCTTCGAGGAGGGGTGAGCAAATCAACGTTCAATCACTACGTTAAATCATTGCGTCGACTGGGAATCCCTTTTGCCAGAAGGAAAGACACGTCGGAACGTGGGCCGGGCGTCACCTATAATTTCGAAGATCTTATGGAGTTAACGCTCGCGCTTCTCTTACGTGTTTACGGAACTTTGCCAGACGTCGTGACCGATGGGTTGCGGAGCTTCCGCGCGGATCTCCGGCCGATATATCGTCAGGCGTATGGCGACTCGCAGAAAAGGATCTATCCCGCGGCGCGCGTTTCGACGCCAGATGGGGAGCGATTCACGGTGCAAGGCTTGTTCCTTGACTTGAATATTCGCTACTCGGCTAAACAGGCAATTCGGATCGGACCTCCAAAGGCGTTATCGCCATTCGAGGCACTGAGGGTATTTGCCCACTCAGAAATTGCGGGCCGATCCTATCTGCCGTTGAACATCACCGCGGTGGCTGAGATGATTGCCGAACGAACACGGCAAACGCCCACAATTCCGCGCGGTCCTTATGCTCGTCGTCGGGCAGACTCCGCGCGAAGCGACCTGGGTCAATAGACGAACGTCTCGATCCTCTCGATCGCTTGCGTAAGAGCGAAGGCGCGAGTATCCTTCCCTGAGGGGATGGAGTCCCCCAAAACCGCCTTCGGGCTGATAACTCCTACCGCGTCGCGGTAGGAGAGTTGTGACTCCCGATGTCCCTCTCTTCCTAGACGACAGGCTGCTCCGCGCGGACTGCGTAGCGGTATGCAAGCCGAAGGGATGGAGACTCGATGGTCGACAAAATTGTCGCGGTTCTCGGGGACGAGATTCTCGAATTCGCGCGGTTATCCCACCCTTCGAGTTCGAGGTGCGCCTCGATAGCGGAAAGACCGCTATCGCGTCCGTTCCCTCCGGCGCATCCACCGCGAGGGTGAAGCGCACGAGTTGCGCGATCGCGATCCAGCACGTTACGGCGGCCGCCGCGTTCTGAAGGCCATTGCCAACCTCGCGGAGATCAGTCGCGTCCTCCAGGGGTGTGATCCCACCAGGCAGAGTGAGATTGATCGGCTTTTAATCGAAGCCGACGCCACTGAAGCAAAAACGCGGCTCGGCGCAAACGCCATCGTTGGCGTGTCGATGGCGGCGGCGCGAGCGGGAGCGAAAGTCGCGGACCGACCACTCTATGCATATTTGGCCGCGAGTTCGACCTATCGTCTACTCTCAATCAGCGGGTCCAAGGTTCGAGCCCTTGTGCGCCCACCATCGATATCAAAGGCTTATCAAAATTAACCGTTTAATGGAGTGGGCCCCTTGGGGCGGACGGTTGGGCAAGCAGGAATTGACCCTTGTGCCGGGCTTTCGAAGGATGGAAGCCGATGGCCAAGCATCGCACGCACAGCATCGAGTTCAAGCGCCAGGTCGCTCAGGAGTTCCTGGCCGGCGAGACCCTTCATGGGCTCGCCAAACGACATGACATCTGCCGTAACCTGATCCGGGTCTGGGTTCAGAAGTACGAGGCCTGCGCCTTCGACGAGGACGCCGCAGCCGCCGATCTTCTCCAGCAGTATGAAGCCCGGATCGCAGCGCTCGAGCGGCTTGTCGGCAAGCAGGCGCTGGAGCTTGAGTTTCTAAAGGGGGCTGTGAAAAGCGCGCCGCGGCCGAAAAGCGCGACTATATCCGCCGTTGTCGGCCCCCCGGCCTCAGCGTTGCAGAAGGATGCCGGCTGATGGGAATCGCCCGCTCGACCTTCTACGACAAACCCGCCGCGCAGGACGACACCGCGATCGTCGAGGCGATCTCCGGGATCTGCGAGGAATTCGAATTCTATGGCTGGCGGCGCGTTCGGGCCGAGCTTCGACATCGCGGCCTGATCGTCAATCACAAGAAGGTCCGGAGACTGATGCGCGAGCACGATCTCCAGCCGCGCCGACGGCGCCGCTATGTGGCGACGACCGACAGCGACCACGACCAGCCGATCTATCCCATTCGCGCCAAGGACCTCACGATTGACGGGCCTGACCAGCTCTGGGTCGCAGACATCACGTACGTCGCCATCCGAGAGGGCTTCGCCTATGTCGCGGTGATCCTCGACGCCTGGTCGCGCCGAGCGATCGGCTATGCCATCAGCCGCTCGATCGACGTGCGCCTGACGCTGGCTGCGCTGAACACGGCCGTCGAGCGGCGAAAGCCGCCGCCAGGATGCATTCACCACAGCGACCGCGGTTCGCAATACGCCGCGCAGGGCTATCGGGAGGCGCTGCTCCGCCACGGTCTTGTCGGCTCAATGGGACGGCGCGGCAACCCATACGACAATCCCAAGGCGGAGAGCTTCATGAAGACGCTGAAGGTCGAGGCCGTCTATCCGATGGCCTACGAAACCTTCACTGATGTCGCCGACGATCTTCCGAGATTCATCGACAAGGTCTACAACGCTCGTCGTCTACACTCAGCGCTGGGCTATCTCAGCCCGCAGCAGTTCGAGGATCTCAATCCCCGGCCGATGGTCAAATCAGCCGCACAATTCTTGTCCGCCCAAGGGGCCCGCTCCTCTCGGATGGCGACGTAGTGATGTCTGCGACCAGCGCTGGTCAGGCCCGTCAATCGTGAGGTCCTTGGCGCGAATGGGATAGATCGGCTGGTCGTGGTCGCTGTCGGTCGTCGCCACATAGCGGCGCCGTCGGCGCGGCTGGAGATCGTGCTCGCGCATCAGTCTCCGGACCTTCTTGTGATTGACGATCAGGCCGCGATGTCGAAGCTGGGCCGAACACGCCGCCAGCCATAAAATTCGAATTCCTCGCAGATCCCGGAATCGCCTCGACGATCGCAGTGTCGTCCTACGCAGCAGGTTGCTCGTAGAAGGTCGAGCGGGCAATTCCCATCGGCCGGCATCCTTCTGCAACGCTGAGGCCGGGGCCAACGACGGCGGATACGTCGCGCTTTTCGGCCGCGGCGCGCTTTTCACGGCCCCTTTAGAAGACGAAGCTCCAGCGCCTGCTTGCCGACAAGCCGCTCAGCGCTGCGATCCGGGCTTCATACTGCTCGAGAAGTCGGCGCTACCGCGTCCTCGTCGAAGGCGCCGGCCGCGTACTTCTGAGCCCGACCCGGATCAGGTCCCGGCGGATGCATGTCGTTCGGCGAGCCCATGAAGGTCTCGCCGGCCAGGACGCCGGGCGACCTGGCGCTTGAACTCGATGCTGTGCGTGCGATGCTTGGCCATCGGCTTCCATCCTTCGAAGCCCGCGCGCAAGGGTCGACCCTGATGCCGACCGTCCGCCCGAACCACTCCAGCCAGCACCGCCAACAGCCCTCCGTTGCCTCGGGGCGGCTGGGACGCTCTCACGTAGTACAGAGCTCCGATCCAGAGCGATGCGCAGCCAGTCGAAATCAGCAATTCTCTCGATCTAAAAGCTACATCATATTAATATTGTTCAAATTGAGCATTGTCACTTTTTTCGATTCCGATGCACAGGGCGATAGCTCAGTCTTCTCAATGTCTGACAGTCGATCCTTCGTGGAAATTACGATGAGCCAACAATATCAATGGATATATGTGCCCAAAATATCGCTACTCCTCGATCGCTCTAACCAATGATTCCAATCCAAAACGCCAGGTGACCGCCAATTTGGTGGCTGGGCTTTCACAGACGCATATTTGAAGCGATCACCTTAAACATGATTCACGTCTCTCTAATTTGATCATAGAGGGAAGGTTGGACTCAGCAAGTGCGCACATCAACCACAGTTGATCGTAATCGGATCGGAACTAAAGGACGAAGCAAATTTCAGCTCAGCCGAAGTAGTGGGAAAGTTCAATTTTATCGGTACACGATTCGATAGTGACTGACTCTCGAAGACGCTTACATTAATGGCTCCATTGAGCTTCGCGAGAAATCAAAAGGAGATCCTGATCCTACAAAGCCCCGAGGAAGACTTTATTTTCCAACATCAAAGGAAATCGACGCGAGTTGAAGATGAATGATGATGAAGACGCTCATATTCCAGGCGAAGTTGATTTAGAGATGCTAATGCTCCGGTACCTTCTCTATGACCCGTAGCACAGTTACCATACATTAATTTAACCTCAAGCAGTTCGACAATGAACTGATATCGTAGATGATCAAGTTGACACGTAGCTCCAGTAAGAATGGGTCCGATTTTTATTCTGACCCAAGCTCGGACGCAAACGCAACCAAGTCTATTGATATGTTCTGGTAAATCCAAACAGAGTGTTTTTTTCGATAGAAGTATGTTCGATAGGCCTATTATAATCTACGGCGCTCTAATTAACTCCGATTTAGATTGAGAGAGCACTCATTGTTTTCATTGATTGACCCAGGGGTGCCTTGGAAGTGGTCTCTTAATGGGTTCAATAACGAGGCTACCATTCCAGGCTACCATGGCGAAGATCCAATGACAAGTTGGAAGCCAGGTTCAAAACTCGATTTACGGACGGCATCAATAGCCGCAATTCTTCATCAGAATACAGTCGCGGCCCGATAGATCGTTGGCCGCCAGTCTGCACCTCGCAAACCTTCAATTGGAAACTTTTACGCCTGGAAATTGCCCTCGAACCTCGATTTCCGGTAATTGCTAACGCGACCTGTCCTCATAAACGGGGATGGTATAAGC
>CAVULN010000040.1:0-49577 GCA_963742305.1 uncultured Alphaproteobacteria bacterium | reverse complement strand
ACTAAACGGGGTCGTAAGTCCCTGATTCCATTAGGGGGCGCCGGTAAAATTACCGCTAGGCGCTGACGCAGCCTTTTCGGCCGGCCGAGAATGGCGTAAAGGAACTTCGGCTTGTCATTCCCGACGACTGCGCAGCAGGCGATCGGGAATCCAGGCTGCCCATCCGCTTAGCGTGTGGCGGCCCTGGATTCCCGGTCTGACCTTCGGTCCGCCGGGAATGACAAGGTCACAACGGCCGCCTTCGAACCGGTCAGGCCAATCCCCCCTATTCCGCCGCGGTCGCCGTCACCGGCGCGTAGTTCAGGACCGGCCCGAGCCAGCGCTCGACCTCGGCTGCGGCCATGCCCTTGCGGGCCGCGTAATCCTCGACCTGGTCGCGCTCGACCTTGGCGACGCCGAAATAATGCGCCTCCGGGTGGGCGATATAGATTCCGGAGACCGATGACGCCGGCCACATGGCGAAGCTCTCGGTCAGCGTGACCCCGGTCGCCCGCTCGGCGTCGAGCAGCCGGAACAGGGTCGCCTTTTCGGTGTGATCGGGCTGGGCGGGATAGCCGGGCGCCGGGCGGATGCCGTGATAGGGCTCGGCGATCAGTTCGTCAGGCGTGAAGGCTTCGTCCGCCGCATAGGCCCACAATTCGCGGCGCACACGGGCGTGCATCGCCTCGGCCAAAGCTTCGGCGAAACGGTCGGCGAGCGCCTTCACCATGATCGAGGAATAATCATCGTTGGCGTGCTCGAAACGCCGGGCGATGGCGTCATCCGCAAGTCCCGCGGTGACGACGAACGCGCCCACATAGTCGCGCGGTCCGACGAAATCGGCGAGCGCCACATTCGGCCGCCCGTCGCGCCGCGAGAGCTGCTGGCGAAGCGTGTAGAGAGTCGCGACCGGCGCGGCGCGCGTTTCGTCGGCGAAGAGATGGATGTCGTCGCCGCTCCTTCCCGCCGGCCAGAAGCCGACCGCCGCTTTCGGCGCGAACCACTTCTCGTCGATGATGCGCTTGAGCATGGCCTTAGCGTCATCGAACAGAGCGCGCGCCGCCGCGCCCTGTTCCGCGTCGTCGAGGATCGCGGGATAGCGGCCCTTGAGCTCCCAGGTCTGGAAGAACGGCGTCCAGTCGATATAGCGCGCAAGGTCCGCGAGATCGTTCCATTCGAACGCGCGGGCCCCGAGATAGGTCGGCGCCGTCGGGCGCCAGGCGCTCCAGTCGATCTTCATCGAGTTGGCGCGCGCCTTCGCGAGCGGCACGCGGACCTTGTCGGCTTCGCTGCGCTCGTGCGCCTCCGCCACCTTGCGATATTCGGCGCGCACCGCCTGGATCGTCGCGGCGCGGGTCTCCGGTGAGAGCAGGGAGGCGACGACGCCGACGGCGCGGCTTGCGTCGTTGACATGCACGGCCTGCGAGCGGGCGTAGCGGGGATGGATCTTGACGGCGGTGTGGACGCGGCTGGTCGTCGCGCCGCCGATGAGCAGGGGAATGTCGAAGCCCTCGCGCTCCATCTCGCTTGCGACATGCGCCATCTCGTCGAGCGAGGGCGTGATGAGGCCGGAAAGGCCGATCGCGTCGGCCTTGCTTTTCGCGGGCGACGGCGAGGATCTTGGACGCTGGCGTCATCACGCCGAGATCGATGATCTCGTAATTGTTGCAGGCGAGCACCACGCCGACGATGTTCTTGCCGATGTCGTGCACGTCGCCCTTGACGGTCGCGAGCACGATCGTGCCCGCGGTCTGGCGCTGATCGCCTCCGGCGGCCTTTTCCGCCTCCATATAGGGCAGCAGAAGCGCCACCGCCTGTTTCATCACCCGCGCCGACTTGACCACCTGCGGCAGGAACATTTTTCCCGCGCCGAACAGGTCGCCGACGACGTTCATGCCCGCCATCAGCGGGCCTTCGATGACGTCGAGCGGGCGCCTGGCCTCGAGCCGCGCCTCCTCGGTGTCGGCGTCGATGAACTCGGTGATCCCGTTGACCAGCGCGTGCGCGATGCGCTTGTCGACGGCCCATGTCCGCCATTCGAGATCCTGCGCCTTGGCCTCCATTCCGCCCTTGCCGCGGAAGCGCTCGGCGATTGTCAGCAGACGCTCGGTCGCGTCTGGGCGGCGGTTGAGGACCACGTCCTCGCAGACCTCGCGCAACTCCGGCTCGATCGTCTCGTAGACCGCGAGCTGGCCCGCGTTGACGATCCCCATGTCCATGCCCGCCTGGATGGCGTGGTAGAGGAAGACCGCATGCATCGCCTCGCGCACCGGCTCGTTGCCGCGGAACGAGAAGGACAGGTTCGAGACGCCGCCGGAAATATGGACATGGGGCAGACTCTCGCGGATTTGCCGCGCCCCCTCGATGAAGGCGACGCCATAGCCGTTGTGCTCCTCGATCCCGGTCGCGATCGCGAAAATATTGGGATCGAAGACGATGTCCTCGGGCGGAAAGCCGGCTTTTTCGGTGAGCAGCTTGTACGCGCGCGTGCAGATCGAGACTTTGCGCTCGAGCGTGTCGGCCTGGCCCTGTTCGTCGAACGCCATCACCACCACCGCCGCGCCATAGGCGCGCACGAGCCGCGCCTGGCGCAGGAACTCCTCCTCGCCTTCCTTCATCGAGATCGAGTTGACGATCGGCTTGCCCTGAACGCACTTCAGTCCGGCCTCGATCACCGAGAACTTGGACGAATTGACCATCACCGGCACACGGGCGATATCAGGCTCGGAGGCGACGAGGTTGAGAAACTCGACCATCGCGGCCTTCGAATTGATGAGGCCCTCGTCCATGTTGACGTCGATGATCTGCGCTCCGTTCGCGACCTGGTCGCGCGCGACGACGAGCGCGCCGGCATAGTCGCCGGCGGTCACGAGCTTGCGGAACTTGGCCGAGCCGGTGACGTTGGTGCGCTCGCCGACATTGACGAACGGAATGTCGCTGGTCAGCGTGAACGGCTCGAGGCCGGAGAGCCGCATCAGGGGCGCGGCCTGGGGCGCGGTGCGCGGGTTGTATTGGTGGACGGCCTCCGCGATGGCGCGGATGTGGTCCGGCGTCGAGCCGCAGCAGCCGCCCACGATGTTGACGAGGCCGTCGGCGGCGAATTCGGCGATCTGCCCCGCCATCGCTTCCGGGCTTTCGTCATATTGGCCGAAGGCGTTGGGGAGGCCGGCGTTCGGATAGGCGCACACGAGCGTGTCGGCGACCACCGCGATCTCGGCCAGATGTTCGCGCATCGCGCTCGCGCCGAGCGCGCAATTGAGGCCTACGGAAAAGGGCCGCGCATGGCGCACCGAATGCCAGAACGCCGTCGGCGTCTGTCCGGAGAGAGTGCGCCCCGAGCGGTCGGTGATGGTCCCCGAGATCATCAGCGGCGTCTCGGCGCCGCGCTCGGCGAACGCCTCGAAACACGCGAAGATCGCCGCCTTGGCGTTGAGCGTGTCGAAGATCGTCTCGATGAGCAGAACGTCCGCGCCGCCGTCGAGAAGCCCCTTGATCTGCTCGCCATAGGCAAGCCGCAATTCGTCGAACGTGACCGCGCGAAAGCCCGGATTGTTGACGTCGGGCGAGAGCGAGGCGGTGCGGTTGGTCGGCCCCAGGGCGCCGGCGACGAAGCGCCGCCGTCCGTCCGCCTTCTCCGCCTTGATCGCCGCCCGCTTGGCCAATCGCGCGCCGTCGCGATTGAGCTCATAAACGAGATCCTGGGTTCCGTAGTCCGCTTGAGCGATCGAGGTCGAGGAGAAGGTGTTGGTCTCGAGGATATCCGCGCCCGCCAGCGCATAAGCGAAATGGATGTCCTCGATCGCCTGCGGCTGGGTCAGCGTCAGGAGATCATTGTTGCCTTGAAGGAGACGGTCGCAGGAATGAAACCGCTGCCCACGGAAATGCGTCTCGTCGAAGCCAAGGCACTGGATCTGGGTGCCCATCGCCCCGTCGATGATAAGGATGCGCTCGGCCGCGGCGCGGTTCAGCGCCGTCAGTACGTCCTCACGGGATGCCCGGTCCGTCTCGCCGGCGGGCTTCTGGTGCCAGTTCATTCCGCGTACCGCTCAACCGTTCTCCACATACTCATATAAACATGTCTTTATATGAAGGCAAGCGGTTTGCGCCCGTGGCGCGATTGCCAAAAGCATGGCGCCCCCCCACTATGCGGACCGTTAACAGGGCGACCGCTGGCCGCCGGAGGAAACGGATCGAAGCCGCGGGCGACGCCGCGTGACGTCCGGACCTCCTGCTCAAGCCTCCAGGCAGGGTTTCAATCATGAACGACAGGGCCGACGCACCGAACAAACGCCCATCGATCACCGATCAAGAAGCGCTCCAGTTTCATTCGCGAGGGCGCCCCGGCAAGCTCGAGATCATCGCCACCAAGCCGATGGCCACTCAGCGCGACCTGTCGCTCGCCTATTCGCCCGGGGTTGCGGTTCCGGTCAAGGCGATCGCCGCCGATCCGGCGGCCGCCTACGACTACACTGTGCGCGGCAACATGGTTGCTGTCATTTCTAACGGCACTGCGATCCTCGGCCTCGGCAACCTGGGAGCGCTCGCCTCCAAACCGGTGATGGAAGGCAAGGCGGTGTTGTTCAAGCGCTTTGCCGACGTCGATTCGATCGACCTGGAGGTGGGGACGGAGGATCCCGACGAATTCATCGGTGCGGTGAAGTACTTGGGACCGTCGTTCGGTGGAATCAACCTCGAGGATATTAAAGCGCCGGAGTGCTTTTACATCGAAGAGCGCTTGCGCGAGATGATGGACATTCCAGTCTTTCATGACGATCAGCACGGCACCGCAATCATCGCTGCGGCGGGCATGATCAACGCCATGCACCTGACCGGGCGCGACATTCGAACAACCCGGCTGGTCTGCAACGGCGCCGGCGCGGCCGGCATCGCCTGTCTCGACCTGATCAAGGCGATGGGATTCGAACCCGCCAATGTCCTCTTGTGCGACACCAAGGGCGTCGTCTATCGCGGCCGCCACGAGGGCATGAACCAGTGGAAATCCGCGCACGCGGTCGACACGCCGCTCAGAACGCTTGAGGAAGCGCTGAAAGGGGCGGACATTTTCTTCGGCCTCTCGGCCAGGGGCGCGCTGACTCCCGACATGGTCAAAGGCATGGCGCCTGATCCGATCATCTTCGCCATGGCGAATCCCGACCCGGAAATCACCCCTGAGGACGCCAAGAGAGCGCGCGACGACGTGATCATCGCGACCGGGCGGTCGGACTATCCGAACCAGGTCAATAACGTTCTCGGTTTTCCATACATCTTTCGGGGCGCCCTCGACGTGCGCGCCAGGACGATCAACATGGAGATGAAGATCGCCGCCGCCGAGGCTCTCGCCGCCCTGGCGCGCGAGGACGTCCCCGACGAAGTGGCGGCGGCCTATCGCGGGGCGAGGCCGCGCTTCGGCCGCGAATACATCATTCCGGTTCCGTTCGATCCGCGCCTCATTCACGTCGTGCCGATCGCGGTCGCCAAAGCCGCGATGGCGTCCGGAGTGGCGCGGAGACCGATCGTCGATCTCGCCGGCTACAAGGCGCAATTGTCCGCCCGCCGCGACCCGATCGCGGGCGCAATGCAGCTCATCATCGAGCGGGTCCGCCGCGCCCCCAAACGGGTGGTGTTCGCCGAAGGCGAGGAAGAGCAGGTGATCCGCGCAGCCTATTCATTCGTCAACCAGGGCCTCGGCGCGGCCATTCTGGTTGGCCGGGAAGAGCGCGTGAAGGCCGTCGCCGATGCGTCAGGCCTCGATCTCGCCGATAAGGGCATCGAGATCCACAACGCGCGCCTGTCGCACCGGAACTCGATTTACGCCCAATTCCTCTACGAGCGGCTCCAGAGGCAGGGATATCTGTTCCGCGATTGCCAGCGCATGATCAACCAGGATCGCAACTACTTCGGCGCGGCGATGGTCGCGCGCGGCGACGCGGATGCGATCGTGACTGGCGTCACCCGCAACTTCTCGATCGCGCTTGAGGAAGTTCGCCGCGTGATCGACGACAAGCCGGGCCACCGGGTGGTTGGCGTCTCGATCATCCTCTCGCGCGGGCGCCCGATCCTCGTCGCCGACACCGCCATCGTCGAACTGCCGACCGCCGAGGAGCTCGCCAATATCGCGATCGAGGCGGCGGGCGTGGCGCGCAGGCTCGGCTACGAGCCGCGCGTGGCGCTGCTGGCCTTCTCCAATTTCGGACACCCGCCCGGCGAGCGCGCCCAGCGGGTGCAGGAAGCGGTGCGGATCCTCGACGCCAAGCGGGTGGATTTTGAATACGATGGCGAAATGGGCGCCGATGTCGCGCTCAACAAGGAGCTGATGGCGGCCTATCCGTTCTGCCGGCTGAAGGACACGGCCAACGTGCTGATCATGCCGGCCCTGCACTCCGCCGCCATATCCACCCGCGTGCTTCAGGAGCTGGGCGGCGCCACCGTGATTGGGCCGTTGATCGTAGGCCTTGAGAAGCCGGTGCAGATCGTCTCGCTCGGGAGCAAGGATTCCGACATCGTCAACATGGCCGCGCTGGCCAGTTTCAATATCGGCGGGTGATCCTGCGTCCCCGCGTTCACCTCACACCGACCGTCGTGGTCTTGAGCCGCAGAAACGCCTTCTGATAGCTCCACTCCAGGAGACTGGCGACCCGGCCCACCAGGCGAACGCTCTCCCGCCAGAGCCTTTCGGGCGTCGAGGAGCGACGGCGCGTTGCGCTCTCGTCGTTCGCCAGCATCGAGGTTGAGAAGGCTTGACCGCCCTGGCTCTCTTTCAGAAGGTGGTCCTGGATCGCGACCGCGGGACAAAGCTGATAGATGCGTAGGCCAAGCCGCCAGGAATGGCTGGGGAAAAGCGCATAGTCGGCCGGAAGCGAGGCGTTGGCCATTAACTCGAGATAGCGAGCCGCTCCCTTCCGGGTGAGGATATAGGCGGCGCTGCTCTGGTGGCGGGAATAGAGTCTGGCGACCTCACGCCCGTCGATCGCAGCCCGTTTGTTTCCGAGTTCGACCTTCTGCAGATAGGTGTCGAGCTTCACCGAATGGGCGTCCGGCGGTATCCAGGCGCCGCTTCCGGTAAGCGACGCGAACCCCGGCCGGATATGCACGTCGTCCTCGAGAAAACAGGCGTGAGCCTCTGGACCGTTCAGGAACTGACGCCAGGCGGTCTTGTGGCTTTCGAGGCACGCGAGTTCGAAGCGGGTCAGGCCTTTCGCCGACGGCGGAATGTTTGATCCGTCGACGGCGGATATACGCTCGAACCCGACGCCGCTCAGCTGATTGCGCATATGCGCGAGGCGCGCCGTGTCGCGATCGAGGTTGATGAGATAAATCTTCATGGCGCGCTCGACTCGGCGCTCAGACCTTCATCTGCGCCCCGAGTTCGACGACGCGATCGGACGGCAGGTTGAAGAAGTCCGGGGCGCTCGCCGCCTGTTTCGTCATGGCGATGAACAGTTTGTCCTGCCACAGCGGCATCCCCGAATTGGGCGCCGCCTTCAGCGTGCGCCTGCCTAGGAAGAACGACGTCGTCATGATATCGAACTTGAGTCCGGCCTTGCGCATCGCCGCCAATGCTCGCGGAAGGTGGGGCTGCTCCATATAGCCGAAATGAAGCGTGACCAACGTGAAGTCGGGCGAGAGACTCGTCATTTCATATCGATGAGCGGCGGGCACGCGAGGGGTGGTCTCGGTTCGCACATTCAAAATGACGACGCGCTCGTGCAGCACCTTGTTGTGCTTGAGATTGTGCATGAGCGAGGAGGGCGCCGCCGTCGGATCGTTGGTGAGGAAAACAGCCGTTCCTGGAACCCTGACCGGCTTTGACTTTTCGAGCATCTTGATCAGGTCCAGCATCGGGATCGCGTCCCGATGCGTCCGCGCCAGCAGAATCGCGCTGCCGCGCGACCAGGTCCACATCAGCACGAACATCGCCGTGCCGAGCGTGAGCGGCGCCCAGCCGCCCTCCAGCGACCTTGGAGAGATTGGCGAAAAAGAAACCGACGTCGATCGACGAGAAACCCGCCGGCGAGCGCCGCCGCCGCCGCCGGAGACCATCGCCACAGCTTCCAGACGACGAAAAAGGCGAGCGAGGTGTCGACGACCATCGCGCCGGACACCGCAATGCCGTAAGCGTTGCCGAGCGCGTTGGAGCTGCGGAACAAGAGCACCAGCGCGAGGACGCCGATCAGCAGCACGCGGTTGACGCGCGGAATGAAGATCTGCCCCTCGTGTATGTCGGACGTGTGGATGATTTCGAGGCGCGGCAGCAAGCCGAGCTGGATCGCCTGGCTGGCGAGCGAATAGGCGCCGGTGATCACGGCCTGGCTCGCGATCACGGTCGCGGCGGTGGAGAGAAGGATGAGCGGCGCGAGGCCCCAACCCGGCGCAAGCAAATAGAACGGATTCTCGACCGCCTTCGGGTTGCTGAGGATCAGCGCGCCCTGGCCGAGATAGTTGCACACCAGGGCCGGCAGAACGATGAACAGCCAGGCCGCCTGGATCGGCTTGCGCCCGAAATGGCCCATGTCGGCATAGAGCGCTTCCGCGCCGGTCACCGCCAGAAAGACGCTGCCGAGCATGATGAATCCGACCGTCCCGTGCTCACGAATGAACTCAAGGCCCGGAATCGGACTCAAGGCCCACAAAATGCTCCATGCCGAGGCGATGTGCGCCAGTCCGAGCGCTGCGTTGACGGCGAAGAACGTCACCATGATCGGGCTGAAGAAGGCCGCGACCCGCGCCGTGCCCCGGCTCTGGGCGACGAACAGGAGGACAAGGATGACAACCGTCGCAGGCAGGACGTAGCCCGCGAGGTCCGCGTCGACCTGGTTCAGGCCTTCGAGCGCCGATAGCACCGAGATGGCGGGCGTGATCATCGCGTCGCCCAAAAAGAGGGCCGATCCGGCGACGCCCAGCAGGAACACGATCGTCGTCCGTCGTCCCACGGCGTTCTGCGCCAGCGCCACCAGCGACAGCGTGCCGCCCTCGCCCTTGTTGTCCGCCTGCATCAGGAACAGCACATATTTGGCGGTGACGACAATCAGGAGCGCCCAGATGATGAGCGAGACGACCCCGATGACCTGAGAGGGTCCGAGCGTGCTGTCGTCCAACAGACCGAGCGCCGTCTTCAGCGCATAGAGCGGGCTCGTGCCGATATCGCCGAACACAACCCCGATCGAGCCTAGCGTCAGAACTCCGAAATGCCTGGACGGATGCGCCTGTCCGTCGCCGTTGACGGACGGCGAGACGGCGTCCTTCGAAATGGGTTGGGGCATTCGTGAGTGAGACCTCGCCGTCGCCGGTTGTCGGCGACCCCTCAAAAACGGCGCGTGTCTATACCCTCTCATCCCATGGACGGGAAGGGCTGGAAGTTTCTCGTGTCGTTCACCCGGCGCCCCGTTCCGACCTTGCCGGAGCGCCTCCCTGCGCTGTGGCGGTCCCCTTCCGCGAAACGAGCAATTTCAAAGTTTTGCGCGCATTTTTCCTTCCGGCCTCCGGCGCCGTCCCGCCCGCTCGTGCCGGAATTTGCTTAATTCAGAAATTTATATATCATATTCCATATTCCTGAAACAGTCAAGAATTTGTCGTCCCGTGCGCCGCAGCCCGACTGCGCGGACGCCCGCGGCTTGCGCCGCGCCTGGCCCCTTCCGGCCAAGCGCCGCTTCGGCGTCGGGCGGGCGCCGTCCTGGTTCATGCAAGGGCGATTCACGCAAGCCCCGCCGCGCCCTTCATGGTAGCGTCGTAAGTCCGAGGCGCTCCCCATGGCGGAAACGCGAAAGATCGCTGCGATTCTGGTCGCCGATGTCGTCGGCTACAGCAGGCTCGCCGGGGCGGACGAGGAGGGAACGCTCGCCCGCCTCAGGGCCCTGCGCGGCGATCTCTTTGACCCCACGATCGCGCTCCATCGTGGGCGCGCCGTCAAGCGCGCCGGCGACGGGATCATCATCGAGTTTCGCAGCGTCGTGGACGCGGTGCGTTTCGCGATCGAGGCGCAGAACGGCATGGCCGAGCGCAACGCCGGCTTGCCGGCCGGAGAAGCGCATCGACTTTCGCATCGGAATTCATTTGGGCGACGTCGTCGAGGAAGCGGACGGCGACCTCATGGGCGACGGCGTCAATATCGCCGCGCGGCTCGAGGCTCTCGCCGAACCGGGCGGCGTCTGCGTCTCCGAGGACGTCTGGCGTCAGGTGCGCGACAGGCTCAGGCAAGCCTTCGTCGACCTCGGCGAAAAGGCGCTGAAAAACATCGCCAGACCGATGCGCGTCTACGCTCTCGGTCCTGGCTCGGCGCCCGAGGCGCACGCGCCGAGCGCCGCTCCGGTAGACAAGCTTGGGCCGCCGCGCTTGTCCCTCGTGGTGCTGCCGTTCGCCAACATCGGCGGCGACCCGGAGCAGGAACATTTCGTCGATGGGGTCACGGAGAGCCTGACCACCGATCTTTCGCGCATTCGAGGCGCCGTCGTGATCGCCCGCAATACGGCATTCACGCATAAGGGCAAAGCCGTCGACCTGAAGCAGATCGGGCGCGAGTTGAACGTCCGCTATGTTCTCGAGGGCAGGATTCAGCGCGGTGGAAATCGCATGCGCGTCAACGTGCAGCTCATCGACGCTGAATCCGGCAGCCACCTGTGGGCCGAGCGGTACGACAAGCCGCTCGCCGATCTGTTCGACATGCAGGACGAAATCGTCGCGCGTCTGGCTAGCGCGCTCAACGGCCAGCTTGCCGCGGCCGAGGCGCGACGAGCCGAAAAAGCGCCTACCCCCGAACTCGATGGACCTTTATTTTCAAGGAATGGCTTGGCTCAACAAGGGCCCGATCTCCGGAAATGTTGCGCAAGCCCGAAGCTTCTTCGATCGCGCTTTGTCCGTCGACCCCGACAACGTCGACGCGTTGGTTGGATCGGCCCGCTTGGACGCGCGGGAGGGCGCAAACTTCTTTGTGACTGATCCCATAGCGGCATTCGCGGCAGCCGAAGCGAAACTGACCAAAGCCTTGTCGTTGGCGCCAGACCACGCACGGGGGCATAGGTTGTTGGGGTATGTAGCCATAATGACCAAGCGCGCTGCGCAGGGCATCGCCGAATGTGAACGCGCATTGGAGCTAGATCGTAACCTTGCCAGCGCCCATGCCTTTATCGGACTTGCTAAGATTTTCATGGCTCGAGCCGAAGAGACAGAGGCTCATGTTGGCGAGGCCTTGCGCCTTAGCCCTCGGGATGCCAACGCCCATACCTGGAAGAGTTTCGCGGGTATTGCGAAGAACGTTGTTGGCAGCTATGAGCAAGCCGCCTCCTGGTCTCGCCGAGCAATCGAAGCCAACCGAAATTATCCCATCGCATATTTCAATTTGGCCGCCGCGCTCGCCCAACTTGGTCGACGGGAAGAGGCGCATTCCGCAGTCAAAGCCGGTCTCGCGCTCAACCCGGCCTTCACCGTTTCCCGCGCCCGCACCGCCTGGACGGCTATGTTGGATGACCCGGCGTATCTGCCCCAGCTTGAGCCGCTTCTCGAAGGGATGCTCAAGGCGGGAGTCCCCGAATGACCGCCGCCCGCCGCCTCGCTGCGATCATGGCGATCGACGTCGTTGGCTACTCGCGTCTGATGGGCGAGGACGAGGCGGAGACGGCGCGCGGCGTTCGCGAGCATCGTGACGCGGCGCGGCCGATCGTGGCGGGCTTCGGCGGCCGAATCGTCAAGACCACCGGCGACGGCCTGCTGCTGGAATTTCCTTCGGTTGTCGGAGCCGTCGAATGCGCGATCGCCATCCAGAATCTGATGGTCGAGCGCAACGCCGGCGTGCCGGAGGCGAAACGCATCGTCTATCGCATCGGCGTCAATCTCGGCGACGTGCTGATCGAGGGCGACGACATTCTGGGCGATGGGGTCAACATCGCCGCCCGGCTCGAGGGGATATGCGAACCGGGCGAAGTGCTGATTTCAGCTGCCGCTTACGAACATACGCTGGGCAAAATCGACGCGGCCTTCGCCGATCTGGGCGAGAAGGCGCTCAAGAATATCGCGCGGCCGGTGCGGGTCTACGCGATCAAGATTGGCCCGGGAAACGCCGCGCCGGGGCGGGGCGCCGCGCCAGTGGAAGCTCGGGAGCCGCCGCGCCTGTCCCTCGTCGTGCTGCCGTTCGCCAATCATCGGCGGCGACCCGGAGCAGGAGCATTTCGTCGACGGGGTCACGGAGAGCCTGACGACCGACCTCTCACGCATTCGAGGCGCGGTCGTGATCGCCCGCAATACGGCGTTTGCTTACAAAGGCAAGCGGCTCGACGTAAAGACGATCGGGCGCGAGCTGAACGTCCGTTATGTCCTCGAGGGCAGCGTTCAGCGCAGCGGAAACCGCATGCGAGTCAACGTGCAGCTGATCGACGCCGAAACGGGCAATCATCTCTGGGCCGAGCGGTTCGACAAGCCCCTCGCCGATCTCTTCGACATGCAGGACGAAATCGTCGCGCGCCTGGCGGGCGCGCTGAACGCGCACCTCATCGCCGCCGAGGCGCGCCGCGCCGAACAGGCTCCGACCCCCGACTCGACGGACCTCTACTTTCAAGGAATGGCTTGGCTCAATAAGGGTCCGAACCCTGACAATGTCGCGCAAGCCTGCACCTTTTTCGATCACGCACTCGCCGCCGATCCCGACAATGTCGACGCGCTCATCGGATCTGGCGCTCGCGGACGCTAATACGAGGGCGCGCTGTCGTTTGTGGCCGATCCGACTGCAGCCTTCGCGGCGGCCGAAGTGAAGTTGACCAGAGCCTTGTCCTCCGTCCCCGACCATGCATTTGGCCACGCGTGGTTAGGACTTGTCGACATTTTGACCAAACGCGCCGCGCAAGGCATCGCCGAATGCGAGCACGCGTTGACTCTGGATCGAAACCTCGCCAGCGCACATGCCTTAATTGGACAAGGCAAGATTTTCATCGGTCGCGCCGAAGAAACGGAGGCTCATGTTGCGGAAGCCCTGCGCCTTAGTCCCCGCGATACGTGGGCTTACGCCTGGATCAATATGGTGGGCCTCGCAAAACTCCACCTCGGCAGTCATGAGCATGCAGTTGCCTGGTTTCGGCGATCGAAGGAGGCGAACCGAAATTATCCATCAGCGTATTTTAATTTGGCGGCCTCCCTCGCACAGCTTGGTCGACTTAACGAGGCGAATTCTGCCGTCAAAGCGGGCCTCGCGCTCAACCCGACCTACACCGTTTCTCGCGTCCGCGCCGCCTGGACGGCGAGGAGCGACGACCCGACCTATCTGACCCAGCTTGAGCCCATTCTCGACGCCATGCGCAAGGCCGGCGTCCCCGAATAGCTGGCGAGGCGCCTCACGCCGTGCTCGGCCCCTTCCGGCCCAGCGCCGCTTGCGCGGCGGCGAGGCGGGCGATCGGGATGCGGAAGGGCGAGCACGAGACGTAGTCGAGACCGGCCTGTTCGCAGAAGGCGATCGAGGCAGGATCGCCGCCATGCTCGCCGCAAACTCCGAGCTTGAGGTCGGGCCGGGTCGCGCGGCCGCGCTCGGCGGCGATGGCAATGAGCTCTCCGACGCCTTCCGTATCGAGGGTCACGAACGGATCGGCCTTCAGCAGCCCCTTGGTGGTGTAGAAGCCGAGGAACGACGCGGCGTCGTCGCGCGACACGCCGAGCGTCGTCTGCGTCAAGTCGTTGGTGCCGAACGAGAAGAACTCGGCGGTTTCGGCGATCTCGCCCGCGCGCAAAGCCGCGCGCGGAAGTTCGATCATCGTGCCGACGGAATAGGGCGTTTTCACTCCCGTCTCCTTGGCGACCGTGTCGGCGACGGCGACGATGATCGCCTTGACGAGGTCGAGCTCCGGCCGCCCGATCGTGAGAGGGACCATGATCTCCGGCGTCACCGGCTTGCCCGTCTTGCGCCCCGCCTCGACCGCGCCCTCGAAGATCGCGCGCGCCTGCATTTCCGCGATCTCGGGATAACGGATGGCGAGCCGCACGCCGCGGAAGCCGAGCATGGGATTGAATTCGTGCAGCTCCGCCGCGCGCGCGCGCAGCCTCTCCGCGCTGACCTTCATCGCCTTGGCGATCTCGTCGATCTCCGCGTCGGTGTGCGGCAGGAACTCGTGCAGCGGCGGGTCGAGCAGACGAATGGTGACCGGCAGCCCGGTCATGATCTCGAACAATTCGGCGAAGTCCTTGCGCTGCATCGGAAGCAGCTTGGCGAGCGCGGCGCGGCGCCCCTGTTCGTCCTCGGCGAGGATCATTTCGCGCACCGCCACGATCCGCTCGCCCTCGAAGAACATGTGCTCGGTGCGGCAAAGCCCGATCCCCTCCGCGCCGAACGAGCGGGCGGCGCGCGCATCCGCCGCGGTCTCGGCGTTGGCGCGCACCTTCATGCGCCTCGCCGAATCCGCCCAGTTCATCAGCGTGGCGAAATCGCCGGTCATCTCGGGCTTCACCATCGGCGCGGCGCCCGCCATCACTTCGCCCGAGCTGCCGTCGATGGTGAGGATGTCGCCCTTCTTCAGACTTGCGGCGCCCGCGGTCATGGTCTGGCCCGCATAGTCGATGCGGATCGTCTGGACGCCGCAGACGCAGGGCTTGCCCATGCCGCGCGCGACCACCGCGGCGTGCGAGGTCATCCCCCCGCGCGTCGTCAGGACGCCCTCGGCGGCGTGCATGCCGTGAATGTCCTCGGGCGACGTCTCGACCCGGACCAGGATCGATTTCCGTCCGGCCTGGCGCAGGGCCTGCGCCTCGTCGGCGGAGAAGACGATCTCGCCGCTCGCCGCCCCCGGCGAAGCCGGCAGGCCCTTGGCGATCGGCGCGGGCTTGGCCTTCGGGTCGATGGTGGGGTGCAGGAGCTGGTCGAGCGCGTTCGCTTCGATGCGCGCGACGGCGTCCTCGCGTGAAATGAGCCCTTCATTCGCCATGTCGACCGCGACCTTGAGGGCCGCCTTCGCCGTGCGCTTGCCGTTGCGGGTCTGCAGCATCCACAGTTTCCCGCGCTCGACCGTGAACTCGAGGTCCTGCATGTCCTTGTAATGCTTTTCCAGAAGCCCGGTCGTGTCGGCGAATTGCCTGAACACGTCCGGCATCAGCGTTTCGAGCGAGGGCCGGTCGGAATGGGCGGCTCTTCGCGCCGCTTCGGTGATGGCCTGGGGCGTGCGGATGCCGGCGACCACGTCCTCGCCCTGGGCGTTGACGAGAAATTCGCCGTAGAGCGCGTTCTCGCCGGTGGACGGATTGCGGGTGAAGGCGACCCCGGTCGCCGAGGTTTCCCCCATGTTGCCGAACACCATCGCCTGGACATTGACGGCGGTGCCCCAGTCTGGGGGAATCGCGTTGAGGCGGCGATAGGTGATGGCCCGCTGGTTCATCCAGGATGAGAACACCGCCCCGATCGCGCCCCACAGCTGATCGCGCGGGTCTTGCGGGAAGGGCTTGCCGGTCTCTTCGACAACCTTCGCCTTGTAGTCGGCGATCACCGCGCGCCAGTCCGCGTCATTGAGGTCGGTGTCGAGCGAGTAGCCTTTGCCTTCCTTGAACCGCTCGAGGATGTCCTCGAAATTGTGGGCGTCGACCCCGAGCACGACGTTCGAATACATCTGGATGAAGCGGCGATAGGAGTCGTAGGCGAAACGGTCGTCGTTCGAGGTCTTCGCCAGCGTTTGAACCGAGGCGTCGTTGAGCCCGAGATTGAGGACGGTGTCCATCATGCCGGGCATCGAGGCGCGCGCGCCCGACCGCACCGAGACAAGCAGCGGATTGGCCGCATCGCCGAACGCGCGCTCCGTGAGGCGGCCGACCTCGGCGACCGCCGCCTCGACCTGGGGCCCGAGGTCAGCCGGATAGGTTTTGCCGTTGGCGTAGAAATGGGAACAGACCTCGGTGGTGATGGTGAAGCCTGGCGGCACCGGCAGGCCGAGCGAAGCCATTTCGTGCAGGTTCGCGCCCTTGCCGCCGAGCAGGTTCTTCATCTCCGCCCGGCCTTCCGCACGCTCGGCGCTGAAGGAATAGACCCATTTCGTCATTGTCTCGTCTCTCCAGTGTCCGGCGGCCGGCCCGGGCGCCTCAGTCGCCGGCGTGCAACCCCATGCCGAAGCTCACCCATCCGACCCCGTGGGAACAGGAGATCGACGTCGAGCAGGAACGGGACGCCGTTCAGCGTCACCGTCGCGATGGTCGCGATGAGCGAAAAGGCGATCGCGGCTTCGCCGAGGCTGTCCGAAGAGGGCCGGGCTTCCGGCGCGTTCGACATTGCGTTTCCCCGGAGCGAGATGAGGGCCTGCCTAGCGGGGGCGCTTGAGTTCGCCAAGCACCTGCGCCGCATATTCGACCATCGGCACGATACGGCCATAGTTGAGCCGGGTCGGCCCGATGACCCCGAGGACGCCGGCGATGCGGTGGTCGCTGTCCCTCAGCGGCGCCGCGATCATCGACGATCCGGAAAGCGAAAACAGCTTGTTCTCCGAGCCGATGAAGATCTTGACGCCCTCGCCGGTCTCGGCGCGGTGCAGAAGCTCGATCACGTCGGTCTTGGTCTCGAGGTCGGCGAACAGGGTGCGAATGCGCTCGAGATCCTCGGTGGCTCGCACATCGCCGAGCAGGTTCGCCTGCCCGCGCACGATCAACTGATCGCGCAATCCTCCGGCGCCCGACCACGAGACAAGGCCCGCTTCGACCAGACGGGCGGCGATCTCGTCGAGCTCCTGGCGCGCCTCGCGGCGCGCGACTTCGATTTCCGCAGTCGCCTCTGCGAGCGTGCGGCCGCGAATGCGGGCGTTGAGAAAGTTGCTGGCCTCGACCAGCGCCGAAGCGGGCATGCCGGCTGGCGTCGCGACCACGCGGTTTTCGATCGAACCGTCCTCGGACACCAGAACCGCGAGCGCCTGGCTGGCCTCCAGGCGCACGAATTCGACGTGCTTCAGCCGCGGGTCGGTCTTGCTCGTCAGCACGACGCCTGCGCCGCGAGTGAGTTCTGAGAGCAGGCTCGTCGTTTCGGCGAGCGCGCCTTCGAACCCGCTCCCTTCCGCGGCCGCGCGCACCTCTCTGTCAATGCGCGCGCGCTCCTCGCGTCCCAAATCCCCGAACTCGAGCAGCGCATCGACGAACAGCCTCAACCCCTGCTGGGTCGGCAGGCGCCCGGCGCTCGCGTGCGGGGCGTAGATGAGGCCAAGCTCTTCGAGGTCCTGCATCACGTTGCGAACCGAGGCCGGCGACAGCGACATCGGCAGCATCCGCGAAAGATGACGGGAGCCGACAGGCTCGCCGTGGGCGAGATAGGCCTCGACGATGTTGCGGAAGATCTCGCGCGAGCGCGCGTTGAGCGCCGTCAGCGCGCGCGACTCGGCTGGACGTTCCGCAGGGGTCGGCATGGGCGACAAGAATGGCCGGAACTCAGGCGCGGCGCAAGGCGACGCCGCTTCCGGCGCAAGATTGAAAAGGGGGCCATGAACTGCCAAACATGGCCGGCGATCGATAGGGAGAAGGCGGCGTTGGGCGAGATTTTGCGATCGGGCGGACGGATTCTCATCGATCAGCTCGTCGCGCAGGGGGTGAAACGGGTCTATTGCGTGCCGGGCGAATCCTATCTCGCCGCCCTCGACGCGATGAACGGGACGCCGATCCAACTCACTGTCTGCCGCCAGGAAGCCGGCGCGGCGATGATGGCGCTGACCGAGGGGCGGCTCACGGGGCGGCCCGGAATTTGCTTCGTCACCCGCGGACCGGGCGCGATGAACGCGGCGCATGGGGTTCATATCGCCGAGCACGATTCGGCGCCGATGATCCTGTTCATAGGCCAGGTCGAGCGGGCCATGATCGGGCGCGGCGCCTTCCAGGAGATGGACTATCGCGCGGTGTTCGCCTCGACCACCAAGCTCGCGACTGAGATCGAGACGGCGGCGCAAATCCCGGAGATTGTCCATCGGGCGTTTCACATCGCCATGCAGGGCAGGCCCGGGCCCGTCGTGATCGCGTTGCCCGAGGACATGTTGACCGAAATGGCGGCCGTTGAGGACGCGCCGCGCGCCGAGCCGATCCCGATCTGGCCGGGGCTGACCCAAATGGCCGAGTTGCAGAAGATGCTCTGGGCGGCGAAGAGTCCGATCGCCATTCTGGGCGGGGGCGGATGGACGAAACGCGCGAGCGCCGCGTTCGTGCGGTTCGCGGAACGCTTCGATCTGCCGGTCACCGGCTCGTTTCGCCGTTCGAGCGCCTTCGACGGCGAGCACGACAATTTCGTTGGCGAAGTCGGCCTCTCCATCAATCCCAGACTGAAGGCGCGCGTGGAAGCGGCCGATCTCGTGCTCCTCGTCGGCGGGCGGATGTCGGAAGCGTCCTCGCACGGCTACACGTTGTTTGGCGTTCCCAAGCCAAGGCAGCGGCTGGCGCACGTCCATGCCGACGCGGGCGAGATCGGCCGCACCTACCATCCCGCGCTCGGCATTGTCGCGACCACGCCCGAGTTCTGCGCCGCGCTCGAAGGCGTCGAGCCGCCGGCCAGGATCGTCTGGTCGGCCGAGACACGCGCCGCGCGCGCCGACTATCTGGCGTGGAGCGAGCAGGCGCCGGCCAATCCGGGCCGGGTGCAATTGAGCGAGATCATGTTCGCGATCCGGCGGCGCTCGGGAGATGGAATCTTCACCAACGGCGCCGGCAATTTCGCCATTTGGGTCGGCCGTTTCCTGCGCTTTCGCCAGGTCGAGCAGCAATTGGGTCCGACATCGGGATCGATGGGCTTCGGCCTGCCAGCGGCGATCGGCGCCAAGCGCATATTCCCGAAGCGCACGGTCGTCTGTTTCGCGGGCGACGGCGACTTCCTGATGAACGGGCAGGAATTCGCCACCGCCGTCCAATATGGCCTGCCGGTCATCGTGGTGGTGATCGACAACGGCATGTTTGGCACGATCCGCATGCACCAGGAGCGCGAATATCCCGGGCGCGTCATTGCAACCGCGCTGCGCAATCCCGATTTCGCGGCCTACGCGCGCGCGTTCGGCGGCCACGGCGAGACGATCGAGGAGACGGCGCAGTTTATGCCCGCATACGAGAGAGCGCTGGCCTCCGGCCTGCCTTCCATCCTGCACGTGAAGGTCGATCCCGACGCGATCACGCCGACGATGAGCTTGTCGGCGATTCGCGCACAGGCTCTCGAGAAGCGCGACGCCTCTTGAGCGTTGCGCGCGCAGCCGATCGAACCGCAGTGGCGATCGTGAACCTTGCCCCGGGCTCTCGATCCGCGGTCCTCGCGATGACGTCGGTGGTGCGTCAAGGCCCGCGTCTCAGCCGCGCTCCGCCGCCCAGTCGAGCCCCTGTTCGAGCCGGTCGTTGCCCCAGAACACCTCGCCGTCGCCGGTCACCAGACAGGGCGCGCCGATGACGCCGATGTCCGCCGCCCGGGCGCACTCGGCTTTGAGGAGCGCCTTGTTGGCCTCGCTCTCGGCTCGCTCGAACGTGGCGGCCGGATCGGCGCCGCAAGCGATGAGCAGCGCGCCGAGCCTCGCGCGGTCGCCGATCGGCGCGCCTTCCCCGAATTCGGCGGCGAAGACCCGGCGCGAGAAGTCGGCGCGCTGATCGCCTTCGAGCGCGAGAGCAATGCGCGCGGCGAGGAGACTTGGCTGTGGAAAAGGCTCAGGCCGCTTGAGGGATAAGCCCATCGCCGCGCAGGTCCGCTCGAGGTCGCGCCACATGTAACGGCCCTTGGCCGGATAAATGTTGAACGGCGAGTCTCGCCAGCCTTGCGCGGCGAAGATCGGCCCGAGCAGGAACGGACGCCAGATGAGGCGCACGCCTCGCTCTTCCGCGAGCCTGGCCACTCTCAGCGCCGCCGGATAGGAATAGGTGCTCGCGAACTCGTAGAAAAACTCGGCGCTCGGCAAATGCGCCTCCCGGACTCGCGCGCGACATTGCCATGCGCGGCGGCGCGGCGAAAGCAACGGGCTCGACAGATAGAAAAAACCGCCCCACCGGAGGAGATGGGGCGGTTCATTTAGCCGTGAGGTCGGGTCTGTGGTCCGCTCGGCGGCTTAGTTCTTCGGGGCGTCGGCCGGGGCGGCCGGCGCCGCGTCGTCCGCGGGCTTGGCGGCCTTGTGCGACTTCTTGGCCATGTGCTTCTTGTGCTTCGTGGTCTTCTTCATCGAATCCTTCGCCGGCGCCATGTTGTCGCTCGCGGCGGGAGCTGCGGCCGGAGCGGTCGCGTCCTCGGCGATTGCAGCGAGAGGCGCGAATGCGATTGCGGCGCCGATCCCGAGAGCGGTCAGTGTCTTCAGCATTATACATTCTCCATGTCGTGCCGTTCGACCCTTGGCCGTTGTGGCGGGCGAGGGCATGCGCCCGTTCAGATGAATTGGCGATGAATATAGCGTGGCGGGAATCGGGCGATGTTCCGCAGTCGGAACGCGCGGTTTGACCGGCCCGCGGCCTCTCCGTATGTACCCCTAAGGCCGCCATGTCGCACAACACGTTCGGGCATCTCTTTCGCGTCACCACCTTCGGCGAGAGCCACGGGCCAGGAATTGGGTGCGTCGTCGACGGATGCCCGCCGCGCGTTCCGCTGGAGACCGCCGAGATCCAGGCCGAGCTCGACCGGCGGCGGCCCGGAACGTCCCGCTTCACCACGCAGCGGCGCGAGCCGGACGAGGCGCGCATTCTCTCGGGCGTGATGATCGACGAAGACACCGGCCGTCAGGTCACGACCGGAACGCCGATCGGCGTTCTCATCGACAATGTCGATCAGCGATCGAAGGACTATAGCGACATCAAGGACACGTACCGTCCCGGCCACGCCGATTACGCCTACGAGGCGAAGTACGGGATTCGCGACTATCGCGGCGGCGGGCGCTCCTCGGCGCGCGAGACCGCCGCGCGCGTGATCGCCGGCGCGATCGCCCGCAAGGTGATCCGCGGCGTTCTCGTTCACGGAGCGCTCGTGCAAATGGGGAATCTCAAGATCGATCGCGCGCGCTGGGACTGGGACGAAGTCAACCGCAACGCGTTCTTCTCGCCCGACGCGAAGGCCGCCGATCGCTTCGCCGACTATCTCGACGGCGTGCGCAAGGCGGGCTCTTCGGTCGGCGCCGTGATCGAGATCGTCGCCGAGGGGGTTCCGGCAGGGTGGGGCGCGCCGATCTACGGCAAGCTCGACGCCGAACTCGCCGCTGGCCTGATGAGCATCAACGCCGTCAAGGGAGTCGAGATCGGCGACGGCTTCGCGGCGGCCGAACTCTCCGGAAGTGAGAACGCCGACGAAATGCGCCGCGGCAATGACGGTCAGCCGCGCTTTCTCTCCAATCACGCCGGCGGCGTTCTCGGCGGCATCTCGACCGGACAGCCGATCGTCGCCCGGTTCGCCGTCAAGCCGACGTCGTCGATTCTCACGCCGCGCCGCACGATCAACCGCGCCTTCGAGGAGACGGAGATCGTCACCAAGGGCCGTCATGATCCCTGCGTCGGCATTCGCGCGGTGCCGGTCGGCGAAGCGATGGTCGCCTGCGTGCTGGCCGACGCCTATTTGAGACATCGCGGCCAGGTCGGCGCCGAGCGCTAGCGGCCGCTCTCCTGGCCGGGCGGCCGCGGCTTGGGCGAGGGAGTTTCGCCTTCGCCGCGCGGAGCTTCGTTCGCCCGAAGCGCCTCGAGATGCGAGCGAATGAGCCCGATATGCTCTCTCAGCGTATAGAGCGAGCTGTCATAGGCCGTCGGAACCTTGAGGTGGATCGCGCGCTCTTCGAGTTGATCGATGGTCGCCATCATCGCAGCCAGACTGAGGGCGCGCGCGGGGTGGTCCATGGCGCTCTCGACCGAGCGCATCTCGCCGTACATACGTTGAATCCGGGCGCGCATCGTCCAGTCATAGAGCAGGGGGAGGTAGCGAAAGAGCGGCAAGACGACCGCCACGAGGGGAACCAGGATGAGCAGCGACTTTCCGATCAGCACCGCGAGCCAGAACGGCAATTGTTCCTGCAGGAACGGCCGGCCGGACCTCTGAAAGCGCTCGGCGTCCGCGCTCAGGGGCAGGTCGACCGATTCGGCGATCGGGAACTGCCCGGCCTTCTGAAAGATCCCGCTACGCGAATGAATCTCCGAGGCCGCCTCGAGCAGCGAATATTGGAGCGCCGAGTTCAGATCGGCGCGCGCCGCGAGGATCGACTTCGACGCCAGAAGCTGGATGTCGGCCGGCGGCCGGTCGCCCGCGATGTCGAAGATTCCGCGCGGCAGCGTGAGCTTGGTCAGGAACGGATAGAGCGCGACCATCGCGTCCGCCCTGTCGAAGCTGGTGAGCGCGACATCCTTCGCGCCGATCAGCGACTGCACCGATGGAGAATCCCAGCCGGTCACGATGAAGGCCGCGTCGATCTCGCCCGCGGCCAGTTTCTCCGCCGCGACCTGGGGCGGATAGCCGAGCAGCGCGCCGATCGTCGCCTGGGTCCCGGTCCGCTTCAGGACATCGAGAGCGAAGGCGCGCGCGCCGCTTCCCTCGGGGCCGATCGACACCCGCTTGCCGGCGAGCGCGCCCAAAGTTCCGCCGATCCCGCTGCGGCGGAACAGCCACAGCGGCTCATAGCCGACCGTGCCCAGCGATTCGACGCCCGACGCGTCCACACCCCCGGCGAGGCCGTCTTGCAGCAATCCCACGCTTACCCGTGATTTCGGGTCGCGGAGCAGGCGGAGATTTTCCAGGCTCCCCGAGGTCGGCAGGAGCCTGAGCTCGATTCCCGACCTTGCGAGGATTTCGCGATAGCGCGCGCCCAGCTCATAGTTCGCCCCGCCTTCGGGCCCGGTCGCCATCACAATCGTTCGCGGCGGCAGCGTCGCGACGATATAGACGATCGCGGCGAGCACGACCGCGACCAGCGCCGCGAGCGACAATGGGAGCCAGTAGGTCTGCCACAGGGACCGAGTCGTCATGCGGGTCGATCGCTTTGCCGGAAGGCGGGGGTCCTCTTCTGCCCTCTTTTGCCAGCCGATTGCAAAGAGTCCCCGGCCCTTCCATGACCACGTGACGCCCGGCAGCTTTCCCGCCGGGAGGCGCGCAAGCGAAGAGCGCCGAGACGCTTGGTTTTCAATTGCAGGGCAAGAAGCGGAGTGCGGTCTGGCTGGGCAATTCGCGATCCTTCCGCTCGGGGTTCATCGAGCGGTTCGATGATCCTCAAAGACAAGAGGATCCCATTCCATGAGCAGAGAAGACGACAACAAGGCCGTGGTGGGCCGATGGTTCGCCGAGTTCTGGGGCAAGGACCTGAATCTCGGCGTCATTGACGAGATCGCCGCCCCGGACATGCTGCTGAGATATTCGCTGCACGCGCCTCGCCTCGGCCGCGACGACATCAAGGCGTTCATCACCGGCTTCCGCGCGGCGTTCCCCGACCTCAATTTCTGGGGCACCGCGGACCTCATCGCCGAAGGCGATTACGTCGTCGGCCGGTGGGAAGGCGGGGGAACCCACACCGGTCCCGCCTTCACGGACTTCCTGGCCGGCGGCCTTCCCGCCGCGACCGGGCGCAAGATGCGCTTCACCGGCACGACGGTCTTGAAGGTGATCGACGGCAGGATCGCCGAGGAGATCGGCCTCGACGACGGCGTGGCCGCGCTGACCCAGCTCGGCCTGCTCAAGGCCGCCTGATCAAATCAGCGACAGTCCGCGTCGCGAACACTCAAGACAAGGCCGAGCGCTCCAACGCTCGGCCTTTTTTGCGTTCTCATACGCGCCGGAGTTTTAATTTGAGAGCAAGGACCGGAGTTCAGAGGACGAAGGCGTGAAGCAATTTCGATCGTGAGGATGAAGAGGAGACCAACACATGAACCTCACGATTGGCTACAGGACCTTTTCCTTCGCGCCGGCGAATGCGCCTGAACTCGCTCTCGCCGAGCGCATCTCCTACGCGACGTCGAAATGTGCGCTCGGCCACATGCTGGTCGCCCGCAGCGCAAAGGGCGTTTGCGCCATCCTGCGCGGCGACATCCAAAACGGATGGCTCGATCCGCAACGCCAGTTTCCAAACCATCCCGTTGCGGCTTAAAGCTTCGACACATCCGCGGCTCGTTCGCTTCATGACGGCGTCACGCCTGGCCTGTTTCATTGCTGGAGGGCGGATCGGAGGGAGAGGAAATGTCCGAGCATCACAGCGATGGAATGACCCGCCGCGACCTGCTGATCGGCGCGGCGAACGGCCTTGCGCTGGCGTCGGCCGAGCCTTTGCGAGCGGAGACCCAAGCGTCGCAGGCCGGCCAGGTCTCGGGCCAGGTCGCGGGCGTCGTGTTCGAGGACAAGGACGGCTCGGGCATATCCAGCGCCGCCAATCCGGGGATTGCCGGCGTTCTCGTCTCCAACGGACGCGACGTCGCCCTCACCGGCGCTGACGGCCGCTACACCCTGCCGTTGCCGGACGAAGCGACGATCTTCGTCATCAAACCTGCCGGCTTCATGCCGCCGGTCGAGCGTGGGACCAACCTGCCGCGCTTCTACCTCCATCACTATCCGAAAGGCTCGCCCGCCGACCTCAACCTGCGCTTCGAGGGTTTGGCGCCGACCGGGCCGTTGCCCGCGTCGGTCGATTTCGCGCTCCGCCGCCAGGACGAGCCCAGGGCGTTCAACGCCGTGATGGTGAGCGATCCGCAGCCCGAGACCGGCGCTGAAGTCGACTTCGTCCGCGAGGACCTGATCGAGGCGCTTGCCGGCGTGGACGCCAAATTCGGCCTGACCTCCGGCGACATCATGTTCGACGATCTCTCGCTCTATCCGCGCTCGAACGCGATCATGGGGACGATCGGGCTCCCATGGTGGAACGTCGGCGGCAACCACGACCTCAATCTCGACGTGCCCGGCCGCCGATATTGCCGCGAGACCTACAAGCGGGTCTTCGGCCCCAACTACTACGGGTTCTTCTATGCGAAGACGCTTTTCCTCATGCTCGACGACGTCGACTACCTCGGGCCTGACCCGCGCAGATCCGACGGCAAGTACGAGGGCCGGTTCGACGAGGGGCAGCTCGAATTCGTGCGCAACGTGCTCAGGCACACGCCCGACGACACGCTCGTCGTCGTCGTGATGCACATCCCCATCCGCACTTTCCTCGGCGACGAGCCCTATCAGAATCTTCAGGGTCGCCAGGCGTTCTTCGACCTGTTCGAAGGGCGACGGCATGTCGTGAGTTTCGCCGGTCATACGCACACGACCGAGCATCATTATTTCGACGGCGCCGACGGCTGGAAGGGCGCAGCGCCCCTTCACCAGCAGATCCTGACGACGCTCTCGGGCTCATGGTGGAGCGGGCCGTTCGATCACCGTGGCGTGCCCTCGGCCGACAGCCGCGACGGGACGCCGAACGGCTTCCATATCCTCTCGGTCGACGGCGCCGGCTATGCGACCCGCTTCGTTCCGGCGAAGGAGCCGAACGGGCGCCAGATGCGGCTCTCGGTCCTGAGCCGTTTCCATGGAATCGGCCGGGATATCGACCAGGAGTTCCGCCAGGTGCGGCTTCTGGGCTCGCCCGTTCCTCGTGACGCGCTTGGCGCCTCGACCCTCGTCGCCAATGTGTTCGACGGCGGTGAGAAGACGAAGGTCAGGATGATCATCGGCGACCGCGCGCCGATCGAGATGGGCCGCACCGCGCGGCCCGATCCGTTCGTCGAGGAAGTGTTCGCGCGCAACGAGGCCACGAAAAAATTCTGGGTGCGAGCCGACGTTTCCTCGCACATCTGGACGGCGCGCCTGCCCGGCGATCTTGCGCCCGGGACCTATGCGCTCGCCGTCGAGGCCATTGGCGAATACGGCCAGCCGCTCTCCGGGCGCCTCGCGCTCGAGGTCACGGGATAGGCAGAGGCCGTGTCTTGAGGGCGGCTTGCGGCGGATCAGCCCCGCTCAAGGCGCCAGTCGACGCGCGGTCGCTCCGCAACCCCAGTCTCCGTCGGCCGCCGCCGTTTTGGCGATTGGGCAAAAAATGTCGGTGGGGTCTGCGCTCGGCGTTTTGGGGCGGTCGGCGGTCAGCGTCCCGGACTGTCGCCCGAAAGCAATCTCACGGGGTCGTATAGCTGATCGCCGAATAGAAATTGTGGCCGTACATGGCGATCGCCCGGGCTTTGTCCAAGCCGTTGATGATCCGGCGCGCGTTGACCCAGTCCTCTTTCGTCCTGTTGAAATAATCACCGAGGGACTTGCCGGTGAACAGTCCCTTCAGCATGCCAGTGAACATGATGTTGGTTGCGTTGCCGAGATCCAGCGTCATCTCTGGGTGATCGACGAAGTCGACCCCCAGCAGGTCCGACATGGTTTTGTAGTTGCGCTCCCAGGTTAATTGCACGAAACCACGGCCGTAATAGACTTTCCCGGTGCCCGGATCGGGTTTTCCATACGGCATACCCCGTCCTTTGCCGTATTCTTCTATGGGTTGCATGTGCTGATCGGTTTCATGGTACGTCGTTGCAAGCGCATAGGCGAGCCAGCGGTCGTCGCTGTCGGCGTATTTGGCTTCCCATCCATCGAGAATTGCATTCATCCCGTCCACCTGCGACTGCTGCAGGAGGCTCGAAAACATCATCCGGCGAATATGAGTGAAGAAAAACCCGCGATTGATTCGAGCCATCCGAAATTCCCAGCACAGAGGTGAAAGTTATTTGTGATTATCAGCATCATATCCTCGGCTCCCGATTATCGCTATAAAATGTTCTGTTTTTGTTCTCACCAGGGTTAATCGCCGATCCGCCGTGCAGGGTAGTGGAATTGCCGGGAGGGGCTCAGGCCCTCGCTCGCCACCGGCGGGTTCAGGGTCCATAGAAGAGGCGGAGGAGGGGCGATGGTGCGGTTGAACGAAATCCGGCTGAACGAGGTCGCGGTCGAAACGCCGAAGTCGTTCGACGCCGGCCTCGTGTTCATCGGCCTGATCCGCACGCCGTGGACCTCGCGCCTGGATTGTCCGCGTCAGGGGCGGGCCGACGGGCCGGTCTGCCGCATCGAAGTGTACGAACCCTGGGTCGCGGCGCTGGACGGGATCGAGGCGCTCGACCGGATCGAGGTCCTCTATTGGCTGCATGAGTCCCGCCGCGACCTCGTGCGCCAAAGTCCGGCCAATGACGGCTCGACCCGCGGGACCTTTGCGCTGCGCTCGCCGGTTCGGCCGAACCCGATCGGCACGGCGCTCGCGACGCTCGTCAGGCGGGAAGGGCCGACGCTCTTGGTTCGGGGGCTCGATTGCCTCGATGGGACGCCGCTCGTCGACCTGAAGCCCGACCGCTGCCAGTTCACGCCGCTCGCGCCGCCTCAGGCCGGGGATTTCGAGACGGGGTGAAGTCTCGCGGCCGACGCGCCTGCCCGGGTTTGTCAGGAGAGAGGCGATTTTTGCCGAGCGGCTGACCTTGACTCTCCCATTCTTTCGGTCCAAAACAAGAACAAACAGCGAACTTATAGGACGCGGGCCCGAATGTCGCCAGGCGGCGGAGCGGAGGCGTTGGCGCGCTTGCGGCGCGCCGTCGCCGAGATCGAGGCGGAAGCCGGCCGGCCGGGCGGGCGGCCCGCGCGGCGCCTGCCCTTTTCGCGCGCGTTCGACGCCGTCCTCGGCGGCGGGCTCGCCGACGACGGCCTGCATGAAATCGCGCCGGCTCAGCCTCAGGACGGGGCGGCGGCGATGGCCTTTGCGCTGGCGCTCGCCGCGCGGTTCTTGAGCCTTCGGCCGGCCTCGGCGTTCCTCGTCGGCGAAGGCTTCGCCGCTGAGGAATGGGGCGCGCTCTACGGGCCCGGCCTCGCCGCTCACGGGCTGCCCTTGAGCCGCCTCGTCTTCGTGCGCGCGCCCGACGCGGCCTTGGCCTTCTGGGCGATCGAGGAGGCGCTCAAATGCGGCGCGCCGGCCCTGGTGGTGGGCGAGATCTGGAATCTCAGGACCTATAGCCTCGCCGCCTCGCGCCGCCTCCTGCTCGCGGCGCGAAAGGGCAGGGTCCCCGCGCTCCTCATCCTGGCCAGCGCCTATGGCCAGGCCGAGCGCATCTCCAGCGCCGCCGACACGCGCTTCGAGATCGCCGCCGCGCCGAGCCTGAGGATCCCGGCGGCGGCTGGCCTTGACCTGCCCGGGCCGTTCGCCTGCTCCGCGAGGCTCGTCAAGGCGCGGCTCTCTTTAGGCGCGGTCGATAATGGCGTCGGCCGCGCTCCAAAGGACGTTCGACAGAGCGCCCGTCTGACGACGGGCTATGGAGCGCGGCGTGAGGCTGTCGACCTCAGCCGCGTCATCCGTCTCGAATGGCGAAGCCAAGACCTGACTTCCCAGGACCTGACTTTCAACGACATGACGTTCGAGGACACGGGCTTTGACGATGAGGCGATTTCTCTCCCTCTGGCTGCCGCGTCTGGCGACCGACCGGGCGCGGCGGCTCGGGCGCGTTGACAAGGCCGCGCCGCTGGTCGCGGTCGCGAAAATCGACAATGCGCAACGGCTCGTCTGCGTCGACGCTCAAGCCGCGCGGCTCGGCTTGAGCACAGGCCTTTCGCTCCCCGACGCGCGCGCCCGCTTTCCGGCCCTCGCCGTGGTCGAGGCCGAGCCTCTTGAAGAAGCGCAGCTTCTCGAGCGCCTCTGCGACTGGTGCTCCCGCTTCACCCCGCTCGCCGGGCTCGATTGCGCCGACGGGCTGATGCTCGATATTTCCGGCGTCGCCCATCTGTTCGGGGGCGAAGCGGCGCTGATCGAGGATTGCCGGGCGCGGCTTGCCGCGCAGGGAATCACCGTCGCCGTCGGCGCCGCCTCCAATCCGCGCGCGGCCTGGGCGCTGGCGCGGTTCTCGGGAGTGAAAATCGCGTCTGAGCCCATGAGCGACAAGGCGTTCGCCAGGCTCTTCCATGATCTGCCGCTCGCCGCCCTCGGCCTCGACGAAAAAACCGCAGCCGACATGGCGCGGGCGGGCTTAAGGCGCATCGGCGACATTGCGCTGAGGCCCCGGGCCCCGATCACGGCGCGGTTCGGACCCGTTCCCATAGCGCGGCTCGACGAGCTCAAGGGCCTCGAGCGCTTGTCGATCAAGCCGCGCTTTCCGCCGCCGGATTTCTGCGCCGAGCGGCGGTTCGCTTCGCCCATTGAGACGATCGAGGCGATCGAGGCTCAGCTCCGCAAGCTCGCCGACGATCTCGTCGTGCTTCTGGAGCGGCAGGCCAAGGGCGCGCGCCGGATCGAGCTCGCTCTCTATCGCGTCGACGGGCATGTGCGCCGCATTCGCATAGGCGCCTCCCGGCCGCTCAACGAAGCGCGCGCGATCGTGCGGCTCATCGCCGAAAAGCTGGCCAGTCGGGACGAAGACGCCATCGACGCCGGCTATGGCGTCGATCTCATGCGCCTCGCCTGCCTTGCGGCCGAGCCGCTCGCGCCGTCCGAGGCCGAGCTCGAGCGCGCGCACGAGGCCGAGCGCGCCCATGCGCTCGCCGAGCTTCTCGACCGGCTCTCCGCGCGGCTCGGGACCCGCGCGGTGACGCGGCGCGAGCTTGTCGAGGCGCACCTGCCCGATGAAGCCGAGGCGTCCGCGCCAGCGACGCTAGCGCCTTTTGCGCTTATGCGGGGATCGCCCCGCCTGCGTTTCGGCCGAATCGATGGCGTTAGCGCGCCCGCCCCCTCTTGTGAGGAGGGGCATAGCCCGTCGGCGCGGCCGTTGCGCCTGTTCGCTCGCCCGGAGCCGATCGAGGCCATGGCTGAAGTCCCCGACGGGCCCCCTTTGCGCTTCCGCTGGCGGCGAGTCCTGCACAATGTCGCGGCCATCGAGGGGCCGGAGCGCATCGCCGCGCCCTGGTGGCGGGGCGCGCCAGCGCCGACGCGCGACTATTTCCGCGCCGAAGATACGGAAGGGCGCCGCTTCTGGCTCTATCGCGAGGGTCTCATCGGCCGCGAGACTCTCCATGCGAAATGGTTCATGCACGGGCTGTTCGGGTGAGAGGCTGGATTCTTTGATTTCGGGCGCGTTTTCGCGACAAACCCCCACTTTTTCGCATCGCCTCTAGGCGAGGCGCCAGGCGGCGACCGGCTCGGCATAGCCGCGCACGGAGACGGGCCCGAGCGGAGACGCCTCCCCGATCGCGTCCCCCGCCGCCTCGCGCACCGCGTCGGAGACGATGAGTTGCGAGCCCACCTCCTTGTTGAGGCTCTCGAGGCGCGAGGCCAGGTTCACCGTGTCGCCGATGACCGTATATTCCTTGCGCCGCGGCGAGCCGACGGTTCCCGCCACCGCCTGGCCGATATGGATGCCGATACCGAGCCGGATCGGCCAGGGGTCGCCCTCATTGCTCGCGCCGATGGCGCTCAGCATCTCGCGCGCCGCCAGAACCGCGTTCGCGGCCTCGAGCGGATCGTCGATCGGCGCGCCGAAGATCGCAAGCAGGCCGTCGCCCAGAAACTTGTTCACAATCCCGTTGCGCCGGTCGACGATGTCGACCAGAATCTCGAACACCGCGTCGAGGCGCGCGACGACCTCGGCTGGCGTTCGGGTGCGCGCGGCCGCGGTGAAGCTGCGGATGTCGACGAACATCACGCATACCCGCCTCATTTCGCTGAGCTCGGCCGCGCCCATGGCGATGAGCCGCTCGACCACGCGGGGCGAAACGTGCTGACCGAACAGGTTGGTCAGTTCGTCGCGGGCGGAGGCGGCCGCGAGCGCGCGCCGGAAATGGCGCTTGACCGTCGTTCCGACATAGCCGGCCATGACCCCGGCCGCGAGAAGGACGGCGCTGCGCGTCAGATGATAGCCGATGCTGAAGTTGGGGTCTTCGGTTCGCCAGCCAAGATGCAGGATGAACGAGGCGAGAGCGAACAGCTCGACCGCGGCGACCGCTCCGGTGAAGGCCGAAAGCGCGAAGCTGAGCCGCAGGGTCGAGAGAATGATGAACAGAAAATAGAGCAGCGCGGGCCAGGTTCCAAAAATCACCGGGGCCGAGAGATACCCGGCCAGGAGATAGAGCAGCACCGTCGGAAAGCTCGTTTCGATCAGCGCGTTCATGTAGCGTCCGAAGACCGGAAAATTCCGGCCGCGGCGAAGGAAGATGGTGAGCACGCCGGCGGCGAGGAGTTCGTAGGCGATGAAGGCCGAGAACGCCGCGAGCGCGGCGCGCGTCGGCAGACGGTCGCGATAGATCGACCTGACGAGGCCGGGAGCGAACGTCACCGCCAAGAGGATCAGGACGAGAATGAAAGCCAGGAGCGCGGCCAGAATGAGCATGCGCCGCCGCTCGCTGACAAGAATCTCGCGGTTCAGCAAATGCTGAAAGGTCGTGCCGGGAGGGTGAGCGGGATCGTCCATCTCGATCCTTTCGGCGCTCGGGCGGCGCATGACGCGCTCGATCTCGGTCTCCTCGATCCAAAGGTCGAACACGCCCGTTCGACGCAACCGGGGACGACGCCGGGCGCCCTGTGATGACATAGGCCATGATCGCCCGCCGTTCGCGAACGCGCTCGCATTGTCTCAAATGGGGGCGTCGTGGGGAAGTTCTGTCTTTCGCGACAGCGATTGTCGAAAAGGCAACGCGGCGGCCGTGACCGCGGGCCTGGCGGCGATCAGGGCGCGCGGCCCTCGTAGTCGAAAGAGCGGAAATCGGCCGATATGTCCCCGCCGGCGGCGCCGAACGCGACGAGGCCGACGAACGCGCCGGTGAAGGAGGAGTGCTCGCCGCCGCCCGCTTCGTCCGACAGAATCGAGGCGTCGAGGACCGGCCCGACGCGGCGCCACTCGCCGTCCAGCGCGTAGGCGAACTGAAGGCTTGCGTGATCGACGGAAACCGCGAGGCGAATCGTTCCCTCGCCGCGGAGCGGGATGGGGGCTTCGAGCGGGAAGCTGAGCCGGCCCTCCGGGTAGTCGCCCTCGCAGCTCAGGAGGGTCAGCGACCGCCCCGCTTTCTCGTCCCAGCCGACGGCGAGGCAGTGGAACTTGGTGCGGTTGTAGTAGGCGGTGAGCCCGGCGGTCTGCTGGAACGCGCGAGGGTGGAAGTCGAGTTCGGTCTCCGCGCGATAGACGAAATGCTCCTGCCGGCGCGCGACCAGAGCCTGCTCGAACCACGTGCCGATCGATTCGCGCGCGTAGAGGCGCAGCCAGCCGGGACGAGCAGCGAGCGAAAGAATGCGCTCCGGGTGCGGCGTCCTCAGCCACTGGAAGTCGATCGGCAGGCCGGCGTCGGGCAAGAAGGAATAGCTCCGGCGCAGAGGCTGCGGCTCGGGCGGGGCGTCGAACGGCGCCGGGACGTCGACGGCGGGGACCTGGCCGCCGTGGGCGAGGCGCAGCCAGCCGTCTTCGCCCCACATACATTTCTGGATGGCGGTCTCACGCCCGAGCGGCGAGCGATTGAGGCCCTTGAGCGGGCGCGAGCAGAGGTGGGTGTGATAGACCCCGCCGTCCGGCGTCTCGACGATCTGCCCGTGTCCCGCGCGCTGCAGGGGAGCGTCCGGCGCGTCCTTCGAGGTCAGGAGATGGACGTCCGGATGCAGTTCGTACGGACCGTCGATCCGCCGCGACCGCGCCATCGTGACGGCGTGATCGTAGCCGGTGCCGCCCTCGGCCGTGGTCAGATAGTACCAGCCGCCGCGCTTGAAGAGATGCGGGCCTTCGACGAGCCCATGCGGGCTGCCGGCGAAAATGTTGTTCACCGGGCCGACGAGCCGCCCGGAGGCAGGGTCCCATTCCTGCAGCAGGATGCCGACAAAGGCAGGATGTTTCGGATGGGCGCCGAGGCCGGTGCGATGGTTCCAGACCATGTTGAGGAACCACTTGCGGCCGTCGTCGTCGTGGAACAGCGAGGGGTCGAAGCCGCTCGAGTTGACGTAGACCGGGTCGGACCACGGGCCTCGATCGAAGGCGCGGTGACGATGTAGTTGTGCGCGTCCTTGAAGTCGCCGTCGAAGCGCTTGACGTCGGTGTAGACCAGCCAGAACTTGCCGTCGGCGTAGGAGAGGCAGGGCGCCCAGACGCCGCAGGAATCCGGATCGCCGCGCATGTCGAGCTGCGAGGCGCGCTCGAGCGGCCGCCGCACCAGGCGCCAGTTGACGAGATCGCGCGAGTGGTGGATCTGCACGCCGGGATACCACTCGAAGGTCGAGGTGGCGATGTAGTAGTCGTCGCCCACGCGGCAGATCGACGGATCGGGATTGAAGCCCGGCAGGATCGGGTTGCGGATCATCGTCGTGCGCGCGGCGTTCAGCGCGCCGCCCACAGCATGCCGCGCTCCAGAATCGTTTTCATCTCGGGCACGGCGAACTCGGCGGTGACATGGCCGAGCGAAGAATAGAACACGCGGCCCTCCCCATGCTTGCGCTTCCAGACGACCGGCATCACGACGCCCCTGGTCCAAGGGGCATGCTCGCCGGAGAAAGTGGTGGTCGCCAGCACTTCGTTCGAGGGATCGACGTGCATGTAATATTGCTCGGACCGATAGGGGAAGCTTGAAATCCCCTTCATGATCGGGTCGTCGGGCTTCACGACGTCGACGCGATAGTCGACGACGTTGCCCGGGTGGGCGACCCACTGGCCGCCGCACATGAACTGATAATCGACGCTGTCGCGGAACGCGTCGCACATGCAGCCGTGATAGCCGGCGAGGCCGACGCCGCCTCTCACCGCCGCGGTCAGGTTCTCGACCTCTTCCTTTTCGATCTTGGACATCGTGACGATCGGCACGATGAGACTCATGTCCGCGATCGCCGGATCGGCGAAGGCCTCGGTGGTGTTTTCGATATAGGTCTTGAAGCCGTGCTCCTCGAGCATCTTGGCCACGATATGCGCTCCCTTTTCGGGCTCGTGTCCGCTCCAGCCTCCCCAGACAATCAGCGCTTCGCGCATCCCTTCCTCCGGATTTCCTAGTCGAGTTCGCCGACGCCGAGCGAGGGCGGTAGAGGCGCGGGCCGCTCGGGCCTGGTCGATATGGCGACGGCCTTGCCCGCGTCGGACGAAGTCTGGAACGCCTCCATCACTTCAAGCACGTGAAAGGCGAGCTCTCCGCTTGCGCGATGCGGCCGGCCGACGCGGATCGCCTGCGCCATGTCGGCAAGGCCGAGGATGCGGTAGTTGCCGTCGGCGTAGGGGCCCCGGACCGGGATTTCGCGCCAGTCTTCGGCGGCCGTGGCCAGTTCGACCTTGCCGCCGAAATGGTTCGGGTCGGGAACGACGAGCGAGCCGGCCTCGCCATAGAGTTCGATCGGACCGTGCCGGTGGCGGGCGACGTCGAAGCTCATGCTCATCGCGACCGCCGCTCCACTGACGAACCTCAGAGTTCCGCTGACGTGCGTGGCGACCTCGACAGGGATGCGCGCGCCGGCGAGCGGCTGGCTCGTGACGGTGCGCTCGGACCGCGTTCGGGTGGCGACGCCGCTGACGCTCTCGACTGCGCCCAGCAGATTGACGAGGTCGGTGACATAGTAAGGTCCCATGTCGAGCATCGGGCCGCCGCCGGCGAGGTAATAGAAGCCCGGATTCGGGATGCCAGCGCTCATGGCCCGGGCACATGAAGAACGCCGCGCCGCCGATCGGCCGGCCGATCAGCCCCTCATCGACCGCGCGGCGCGCGGTCTGATGAGCGCCGCCGAGAAAGGTGTCGGGGGCGCAGCCGAGCCGCAAGCCTTTGGCCCGCGCGGCTTCGATGAGGCGGCGCGCCTCGGCCACGGCGACGCCGAGCGGCTTTTCCGAGTGGACGTGCTTGCCGGCGGCGATAGCCTTGAGGCCGACTTCAACATGCGCGTTGGGAACGGTGAGGTTCAGGATGATCTCGACGGCCGGATCGGCAAGCAGCGCCTCGACGGCGCGCGCCGGAACGCCGAATTCCGCCGCGCGCGCTTCCGCCGCCGCCGGATTGGCGTCGGCGAGCGCGACGATGTTGAGGATCGGGAACTTTCTCGCCGCGGTCAGATAGGCGGAGCTGATGTTTCCGCAACCGATGACGCCGATGCCGACCGGTTGCATCACGATTCTCCGAGGGGCGGCGGCGAGGGCGCTTCCCGAATCGGCGCCGGTCCCGTCGTTCCCCATGGCGCGCCGTAGAGGTCGCGCAGCGTCATCGCCGCGGCGCCCTGCACCCAGTTTCCATCGCTCCATTCGCGAACGATGATGTCGGAAACGTCGGCGAGGCTCGCCGGCAGGAGAGCGGCGACGGCGTTGCGCAGCGGCTCGATGAAATGCTCGCTGGTCGCCATGGCGCGCCCGGAAACGATCACCTTCGGCGGCGCGAACAGGGTGATGAGGCCGGCGACGGCAAAGCCCAGCGCCTCGCCCGCCGCCGCGAGCACGCGGGCGCACTGCTTGTCGCCGGCGGCCGCGCGCTTGAGCAGCAGCGCCATGGCGCGTCCCTGATGAAGCCTCGCGTCGGTTTCGCCCTCGCGCAGCAGCGCCTCGGCTTCGATCAGCACCGACGCCTCCGAGGCGACATCGGCGAGTCGTCCGCCGCAGCCCAGGGGGCGGACCATCAGATCGCCGAGATCGGGGCTGAGGCCATTCGCGCCGCGAAACAGTTCGCCGTTGTGAAGAATGCCGAGGCCGAGGCTGCGCTCGACGTTGACGACCAGGAAGTCGTTGAGGCCGCGCGCTTGTCCGAACCAGTGCTCGGCCAGGGTGACGAGATTGACGTCGCTGTCGATCGAAGCGGGCACGCCGAGGCGCCGGCTGAGATCGGCGCCGAACGGCACGTCGCGCTCCTGAAGGATCGGGCTTTGCCGGCACACCCCCGCCGCCCGCTCGACCACGCCCGGAAGGCCGACGCAGACGCCCGAGATTTGCCCAATGTCGAGGCCCGCGTCGCCGACGCAGCGGCGCACGCCGTCTTCAACCAGGTCTGCGATGACGGAGGCCGTCTGGCGATCGATGCGGACCGGCAGCGCGATCGAGCGCAGGATGTCGCCGCAGAAATTCGTCACCCCGACCGTGATCTGGTCGTGAGCGAGCTTGACGCCGGCCACATGCGCCGCGTCCGGATTGAGCTTGAGCATGACGCGCGGCCGGCCGCGCCCGCCGTCGCGAACGGCGCCGAGCTGCAACGGGATGATGAGCCGGTCGTCGAGCAGCGCCGCCGTGATCGCCGAGACCGTGGTGGAACTCAGCTCCGTCAGCTGCGAGATTTCGACCCGCGAGAGGGGACCAAAGCGGCGGATCGCGTCCATCACATAGAAGCGATTGATCGCCCGCATGAGTTCCGGGTCGGCGGTCTTCATCGGTCCCTGGGCGTTCCGCTTCCGGCGTTTTTATTCGCGAGGCGGAATTAATTTCACCCGCCGCAGAGCCTGTCAACCGCCGATCGCCCATATTCTCCCTAGGTCTTACGAGCAGCGGCTTGACAGCGCCGAGGAGTCGCGACAGATTTAATTTGTATCTCGGAGAAAAAGAAAACTCGCCGGGACACACCGTCCAAGTGGGAGGAGACCATGGGTTTTCGTCATTTCGCCGTCGCGGCCGCCTTCCTGGGCGCCCTGGCGGTCCCGGCGCTCGCCGCCGACAAGACCATCACCGTCCTTCATGTCAGCGAGATCGCCGCGCAAAAAGCGATCTGGGACCAGATCGCCAAGGATTACAACGCTGCTCACCCCGGGGTGAAGGTCCAATTCAAGTATCTCGAGAACGAGGCGTTCAAGGCCAAGCTGCCGACCATGCTGCAGGCCGACAAGTCTCGTCCAGACCTGTTCTATAGCTGGTCGCGGCGGCGTCATGCAGGCGCAGGACAAGGCCGGATTCCTGAAGGACGTCACCAAGGACGTCGCCTCGTGGGAGTCCGACCTCTCCCCGACCGCGGTCGACGCCTTCAAGGTTGACGGCAAGGTTGTCGGCGTGCCGTTCGAGGTCGGCGAGGTCGGCCTTCTACTACAACAAGAAGCTGTTCGAGAAGGCGGGCGTGAAGGCCGAGGACATCAAGACCTGGGACGATTTTCTCGGCGCGGTGAAGAAGCTCAAGGCCGCCGGGATCACTCCGCTCGTGGTGGGGGCCGGCGAAAAATGGCCGATGCACTTCTACTATTCCTATCTCGTGATGCGCATCGGAGGCGAGCATGCGCTCGCCGACGCCAAGGCGGGCAAGGACGGCGGGTTCAAGAACCCGACCTTCGTCGAAGCCGGCAAGCGGCTGCAGGAGCTCGCCGCGCTTGAACCGTTCCAGCCCGGCTATCTGTCGACCAAGCACGCGGAGTCGGCAGGCATCTTCGGCGACGGCAAGGCGGCGATGGATCTGATGGGGCAATGGCTGCTCGGCATGCAGGGGCCAAACGCGACCAACGGCAAGGGCATTGCGCCCGAGGACATCGGCATCCTCTCTTTCCCGATTGTTGAAGGGGGCAAGGGCAAGGCGACCGACACGCTCGGCGGCATCAACGGCTGGCTCGTGAGCAAATCCGCCCCGCCCGAGGCGGTCGACTTCCTCAAATTCTTCAGCCAGAAGAAATATGCGGAGGAAGCGGCGGCGAAGGCGGCATACATCCCCGTCGTCAAGGGTTCGGAAGCCGCGTTCACCGATCCCTTGTTCAAGCGCCTGGCTGACGATCTCGCCAAGACGACCTACCATCAGAACTATTTCGATCAGGACCTCGGGCCGTCGGTCGGGCGCGTGATCAACGACGTTTCCGTCGCGGTCGCGGCAGGGCAGATGACTCCGGACGCGGCGGCCGCCGCCATTCAGGAGGCGGCCGACCAGCAATAGAGTTCCTGGCCGGCGCATTCGGCCTCGACCTCGCCCTGTCTTCAAGGCGAGGTCGATTATCGCGCCCCTGACAGGAGGCCTGCCTTCTTGGCCGCGACGATCTATGCAGACGCTCAACCGACCGCGGCGGCCTATGTCGAGCCTCCCCGCAGGATGACGCTCAACGGCTGGGCTGTGGTCGTCATCTTTCTGCCGCCCGCTCTTCTCCTGTTTACGGTTTTTGTGTTCCTGCCGATCGTGGAAGCCGGCTGGTACGGCTTCTTCAATTGGAACGGCTACGGGCGGCCGGAAAAATTCATCGGGCTCAAGAACTACGGCTATCTGTTCGCCAATCCCACCTTCGCAAGGTCGCTCCTCAACAACGGCCTCATCATCCTCTTCTCCCTCCTGGTCCAGCTGCCGCTTGCGCTTGCGGTTGCGCTGATGATCGCCGGCCGGGCCCTCGGCGCCGTTTGGTTCCGGGTGATCTTTTTCCTCCCTTACGTGCTCGCGGACGTCGCCGCCGGACTGATCTGGCACTTCATGTTCGACGGCGACTATGGGCTGGTCGGCGCGCTGACCACTGCGCTCGGGACGGCGCCTTACTTCCTGCTCGCGGACAAGACCTGGGCGTTCTCCGCGGTGCTGATCGTCGTCCTGTGGAAATATTTCGGCTTCCACATGATGCTCTATATCGCCGGACTGCAAGGAATCGACAGTTCGCTGCTCGAGGCGGCGGAAATGGACGGCGCGAGCTCCTTCCAGCGCTTCTGGTACATCACGTTGCCGCTGCTTGGGCCGATGATCAGGCTTTCGATCTTCTTTTCGGTCATCGGGGCGCTGCAACTCTTTGACATTATCGTGCCGTTGACCGGGGGCGGCCCGTTCGAGACCACCAACACGATGGTTTCGTTCCTGTACTTTTTCGGCCTGACCCGGATGCGGATCGGCTTCAGTTCGGCGGTCGGAGTGGTGCTGTTCATCATTTGCGTGACCTTCGCCTTCGGCTACCAGCGCCTGGTGATGCGCGATGACTGACGCCGCCAACGTCATTCATCCAACGGGCCGGCGCCCGCGCGGGCTCGCCGCGATTGCGGGCTTCGCGGCGCTCGTCGCGCTCGCCGGCGCCGTTCTCTTCCCGGTTCTCGCTACCGCCTTGAACGGCTTCAAGGACCTGAGCGAATTGCGCACCAATCCGTTGGGCGTGCCCCATGTCTGGATGTGGAGCAACTACTGGAGCATCCTGACCGGCTACCGCTACTGGCAGGTGCTCGGGAACTCCCTTCTGATCGCGCTCTTCACCGTCGCGCTGACGCTTGTGGTCTCCTCGATGGCCGCTTTCACCTTCGCGCACCTGCGCTTCTTCGGCGACAGGTTCCTCTTGAGTTACATCCAGCTCGGCTTGCTGTTCCCGGTGGCGACGGCGATCGTGCCTCTGTTCATCAAGATCCGCGATCTCGGCTTGCTCGATTCCTACTGGGGCATCATCCTGCCGCAGGTGGCGTTCTCGCTGGCGATGAGCGTGCTGCTCATCCGCAACGCCTTCAGGCAATTGCCGGGCGAATTGCTGGACGCGGCGATGATGGACGGCTGCGGCTACTTCCGCTACTTCTTCTACATCACCCTGCCGCTCTCCGGGCCGATCCTGTCGACGGTCGCGGTCATCTCCTTCGTCGGCAGCTGGAACGGCTATCTCCTGCCGCTCATCGTCCTCAATAGCGAATCCCGCTATCCCTGGACGCTCGGCCTCATGGCCTACCAGGGCCAGTACATGACCGCCTGGCAGCTCGTTCTGGCCTTCATCACCCTCACCATCCTGCCCGCGATCATCATGTTCCTCATGGCGCAACGATGGATCGTCGCCGGCTTGACCGCGGGCGCGATCAAGGCGTGAATGGCGACGGCGATCATGGCGAAGGCTTCGTCCACGCCTCGATCATTGCGGCCACCGCCGGCTTGGGCCGGTAGGCCTCGTCGAAGGGCAACGCCGCGCCGTACCCGGAAAAGAACGAGGGAATCCAGGAGCGGTCGTCCGTGATTCCCCAAGTGGTGACGCCGACGCAGCGGGGCGTCGCGCGGCAGGCGCGGACGATGAAAGCATAGTCGTCTGCCTGCGTGAGAAGCGAGGGCTTGTCGGCCGGCAGGCGGATTCGGAGATCAAGCTCCGTCACCGCGACATCGACGCCGAGCGAGGCGAACTTCGCCATCACCTCGGGCAAGTCGGCCGCCGTTGAGCCGGCGACAAAATGCGATTGCAGGCCGACGCCGTCGATCGGAACGCCGTCGCGCTTGAGCTCAGCGACGAGGTTGTAGAGCGCGCGCATCTTCGGCCCGTCGGTCTCGACGCCGTAATCGTTGATGTAGAGTTTCGCGTCGGGATCGGCCGCGCGTGCGGCGCGAAGCGCGATCGCGACATAGCCGGGACCCATCGCCTCCCACCAGATCGATTTCCGCCAGCTTCCGTCCTCGGCGAACGGCTCGTTGACCACGTCCCAGGCATAGATCGCGCCCTTGTAGCGGCCGGCCTCGGCTGCGATATGGTCGACCATGAGGTCGCGGAGTTCCTCGGGGGAGAATCGACCCTGGATGAGCCAGGGCGGCAATTGCGAATGCCAGACGAGCGTGTGGCCGCGAACCTTTTGCTCGTGCGCCTTGGCGAAGGCGACGAGGGCGTCGGCCTCATCCCAATGGAACTCGCCCCGCGCCGGCTCGACCGACTCCCACTTCATCGCGTTCTCGGGCGTGACGCTGGTCAGCTCAGTCGCCGCGAGGTCGCGATAGGCGCGTTCGTCGAGGGCGTTCGGATCGAGCGCCGCGCCGACATAGCGCCCGCTCGCCGCCGCGGCCTTGCCGAGCGTGACCTCGCCGAGGGTGACTTGGCCCGCGTCTGCGGCCGTGGCGGCGAAGATCTGCGCCAGCGCCAGGGCAGCGGTGATCCCCATTCTCGGTCCGGCCATCCGTGACGGTCTCCACCGATAGGCCCCGCGATTGGTTTTATTTGTCCGAATCGGAATTTTTCAATGGGTTAGACGCGGAAAAATAAGAAAAATTTCTCCCCTCCCGGATTCTCCCCCTCGCCGTCCTCCTCCCCAGGCGCTCCGTCGGTCTGAGCCCCAGTCTTCGATGGCCTAAAAGTAACATGGTCCACAGATTTCTGTTTGACCTGACCGCGCAGGCCGCCGGATCGCCTCACGGCCCAAGAGCCTGGACTCCGCCTGCCGGGCGCGCCGCGCCGGGCTTGAGCCTCACAGGCGACGGGCGGAACCCGCCCGGGAGGATCGCGGCGATTCGCCGCAACGGCGAAACCGGACCTTAAGCGTGGGTCGTCATACTTCCCCCGGCGGTGGATACCCCTGGGCGCGTGGAATTGCCTCTGACGAATTCCCTCTACGTTCGCGCCGCGTCGCTTCTCGCGCTCGCGCTCGTGGCCTACGCGCAACTGGCCGCGCCGGCGGGCAGCGAAGTGCGGCCGAGCGACCTCTTTTTTCCGTTTTTCTGCTATCCGCCCGGCTGGACGATGACCATCTTCCTGATGATCGTCCTCACCCCCGCCGACCGGCGCGATCTCGCCATCCTGATCGCGGTCTGCGCCGCGATCGGCGCCGGCGCCGGCCTCGCCGCCGAAGACAGGATGATCCACGCCGCGCGGGACGCGGCGGTGATGGCGGGCCTTGCGCCCTACGCCTTCACGCTTGCGCGCATCGCCAGGGCGTCGGGCCCGGAGCGAAGCCGCTGGATCGACCTTCTGGCCGTGGCTTCGCTCGTGCATGTCACCTCGCTCTGCATCCCCTATTTCCGCGACAACACCGCGATCTGGCTGCCGAGAATCCTCGACGCGGATATCGCTCGCCTCGACGAGGCGTTCGGCGCGCAGCCCTCGGCGCTGATGGCGATCGCCTTCCACAAGGTTCCGCCGCTGGGGACCGCGTCGCTGATCGTCTACACGTTCGTCCAGCTTCCCATCACCGCCGTCGCCGCCTGGCAATGGAAGCGCAAGGCGGCCGATGAGCTTTCCGTGTTGCCGGCGTTCATGATCGGCTCGATCGTCGGCTTCACCTGTTACTGGCTCGCGCCCGCGATCGGGCCGAAGGTCTATTTCGCCGGGCGATTCCCGCTTCTGCACGCGCCGCAGGGCTATCTCGATCACTTGCCGCTCTACGACTTCAATCCCCATCACCCCCGCAACGACATGCCCTCGATGCATTTCTCGTGGGCGGTCATGGCGTTCCTGTTCACCCGCGGCTTTCCCCTCGTCGGCCGGTTTTACGCCGCCTTGTTCGTCTTCTTCACCTTCTGCGCCACCATCGGGCTCGGCGAGCACTATCTCGCCGATCTCATCGTCGGAGCCTCGCTCGTGCTGATGGTTCGCGGCTTGACGGCGGCGGGCCTTTCGTGGCGCGATCCCGACCGGCTGCGCGCCGTTGTGATCGGTTTCGCCATACTTTCCGCGTGGATCGCCGCGATCCATTTCGAGGCGCCGATTCCCGCGCCCCTCACCCTGCTGCTTTTCCTGGGCACGGTCGCAGCGGCGATTGTCTTTGAGCGCGCGCTCGCCCGCGCCGAGGCGCGAACCGGCGCCGCCAGCGCCGGGGCCGCGGCGCCCCTCGACCGAAGCCGTTTCGAGGTCGGCGCGGCGCCAGCGCCGGAAATGCTCTGACGCTCCGGCGCCGCCCGAAGCCCGCGCCGACGCTTGCGTCAGCGCGCGAGGGCCTCTATTCAGGTTGCGGGACTTGGGAAATCGAGGTTTTCTGGGTGGGGCGGGGGCGAGCGGTCGTTCTTTGTGGACTCCTGTGGGCAGCGCTCCCGCTTGCGCCTGCTTTCGCCGCCGACATGTCCAGCCTCGGCATCGAAACGACGCCTGCGCCCTCGCCGCTCATCGCCCCAGGACCCACGACCTGGATCAATTTTCTCGATGAGGCGCGCTTCGGCGTCTACGCCCACAACTGGACCCATGACGAGAATTCGCCCGTCGATGTGTCGGTCGAAATTCTTTCCTCGCCGATCGGCTATCCCAACAATATCGGCGGCCCGTGGTTCTCCTGGTTCTTCAATCCGCGCATCAACATCGGGGGCATGATCAACACCGGCGGGAAGACGAGCTACGGCTTCACCGGCTTCACCTGGCGCATCCCGATCTACAAGGGGTTCTTCTTCGAGGGTGAACTTGGCGGCGCCGTCGACACCTCGCCGCTCAGGGACGAACCGGGCCGGGTCAACACCGGTTGCCGCTGGGACTTCCGGGAATCGGGAGGCTTCGGCTACCAGTTCAACGAGCATTGGGATTTCATCGCCAACGTCGAACACATCAGCCATGCGAGCTTCTGCACCCACATCAACCCGGGCCTGACCCAGGTCGGCGCGCGGATCGGGTATAAGTTCTGAGCGCTGTTGACGGCGAGTGAAAGTCGCGCGCCAAGGGTGGAGGCGGTTGAGTTGACACTACGGCTGTTCGAGGAGGTCGACTAATTCCCTGACCATGTCGAGGGCGAAAGCGATCGTTCGCTCGAATATTGGCGCGAGGCGCATGCGCAAGATTTCGCGTTAATAGGTGGGTTCTCCGGCAGGATGGAACTCCACCGGGAACGGTTCACGCTCGTCGAGGTGCTCGACCGCACGTAAAGCCGGCCCGGTCCAAAGTCGGGGCATATCATGCAGCTCGTAGAGCCACAGCCAAATGAACGGGACGGCGAGTGGGAGCGGGTGACTCACGCGCTCTTGTCCATAATCGTGGATAAGGGCGTACTTACCCGGTTCTGGATCATAATTCCCATCGCGCTGCTCGCGACGCCGCCGTTGCTTCTGCTCATATTTGTGGTGGCTGGACGTCCTCCTTCGCTCTACCTGACAGTTGCGGTACTCGCTCTTTGGGCAACGCTGGCTCTCCTGCGGGGCGTTCTGATCGAACGTCTGTTGGAAATCCGATACTTCGGGCTGGGCAGTGAGCGGGTTACCCTCGGCGCGCTTGCAACGAGCCCGATCCAGCACTTTTTCTGCGCCACCGATCTCGTGACCGGGCGCCCTGTGTACGCATCGACAAGAAACGGGGGCGCGATATTCCGGCGGATAGGAGACTTGCCCGACTGGATGGACCCGCGCACGACCGAGGCCGACGCCGACGTCAAGCTTGTCCAGCAGAATCTGGGTGTCTGGTATGACGCGGGCTCCCTTCCGTTGGCAGGCATCGTACGCGCCTCGGCCGCCTTCCCGGGGATCCCGCCTCGCCGCCTCCGCTGGCGGACTCTAGAGAACGATGGTTCGAGCCCAATGCCCTCCCAGGGCGAAAAAGTCAGAACCAGCCGTGATTTCATTTCTTCGCTCGAAAAGAGAGGGCACGGCGGCCCCCGACTTGACCCGAGTTCAGAGCTGGGGCTCGCTCTTTCAGGCGGAGGACACCGCGCCTCCCTCTTCGCGCTCGGCGTACTGATGGCAATGCGCGACTTGGGCCGGTTACCAACCCAAATCTCGTCAGTATCCGGAGGATCGATCACCAATGCCTACATCGCACGAGAGTACTTCAGCAAAGGTCCGAAGTCCGCCATGCGACAGTTGCGACCGGCGGCCGTGGCTGCGGACACGTATCCAGCACTGGGATTCCTCTCCGATGGCGGCATCTGGAACAACATTGCGACCCAATGTTTTGAGGACGGCGTCGCCTGGGGGAACTACGGACCTTGGGTAGTCCTGGTGGCCGACGCCTCGGCCGGATTGGAATTTGATCGCGCTCCGGAAACATACCAAGTTCCGGGCCTCGCGGAAATCCGCGCATTTGTGAGGCAAGCCAATATTCAGAACGCCAACACTGTATCGCCGCGCCGTGGCGCGTATCAGGATTCCATCCGTCGAGAGCTGGATGAGGCCGGAAGTGCACGCTTCAAGCTAGAACGACTCTATCTAACGGTGTCGTCCCGAGAGCGCCCGGATGATATACTCGCGCGCTACATGTCAAGGTTCGAGCGGACGGAATATGCGAACGACCGCCTGTTAACTCCGGACTTTGAGACGGCTCGCCAGACAAGACGCGGAGAAATCCGGTCGCGTGTGGAGGGGCTGAAACTGCAACCGCAATACGAGACGCTCTGCCGGATCGCCGATATCAGCGAACGCTCTCTGCCCGCAAATAGTTCGCGTCGTGGCGTGCCCGAGCGCACCACTTCTTCAGTCGCGGAGCCGCCTGATCGCGTCGCTTCGTTCCCAACAACGCTCGGGCGTGTCGAGCTGAACGTCGCGCATGCACTGGTAGGGCGGGGCTATGCTAACACCGCCGTGGTGTTGTATCTTTCGATGCTTGTGGATAAGCTCGTGGTGCCTAAGGGTTGGCTGGCTTCAGCCAACTCAACGTAAGGCCGCAGCGCTTCCGAACGATTTAAACTCGTAGAAATCCTCGACCGCGAGAGTGGGGTCGGCAAGGGAGCGCGTTGCGCTGGGATCCCGCCCGCAGCGTAAACGCAAACGCCCGGCAAGCTCTTCCCTCTCTCTGAATTTCCGTCTAGGGAAGCGCGCGTGAAGGCCGCATGAAACGCACTGGCCATACGCCGCGCGAGGCGTTCTATGCGCTGGCACGTCGATAAGGACGCCTAACCAAACCTTTTTCAGCGTTTGACGCGCGCGCATCGCCCACCGCCGTGCGGCGAGCCCAGGAACCCTATGCCCAAACGGACCGACATCTCCACCATCCTGATCATCGGCGCCGGCCCGATCATCATCGGCCAGGCGTGCGAGTTCGACTATTCGGGAACGCAGGCCTGCAAGGCGTTGCGCGCGGAAGGCTATCGAATCGTCCTCATCAATTCCAATCCCGCCACCATCATGACCGATCCGGACATGGCGGACCGGACCTATATCGAGCCGATCACGCCTGAGATCGTCGCCAAGATCATCATGAAGGAGCGCCATGCGATTCCGGGCGGCTTCGCGCTTCTGCCGACCATGGGCGGCCAGACGGCGCTCAACTGTGCGCTCAGCTTGCGCAAGATGGGCGTGCTCGAAAAATACGACGTCGAGATGATCGGAGCCTCCGCCGAGGCGATCGACAAGGCCGAGGACCGCGAGCTCTTTCGCGAGGCGATGACCAGGATCGGCCTCAAGACGCCGCGCTCGCACCAGGTGAAGACGCTGGCGCAAGCCCTGACGGCGGTGGCCGACATCGGCCTGCCCGCGATCATCCGCCCGAGCTTCACCATGGGCGGCACCGGGGGCGGCATCGCCTACACGCGAAGCGAACTGATCGAGATCGTCGAGCGCGGCATCGACGCTTCGCCGACCGACGAGGTCCTGATCGAGGAGAGCGTGCTCGGCTGGAAAGAGTTCGAGATGGAGGTGGTGCGCGACAAGCAGAACAATTGCATCATCGTCTGCTCGATCGAGAACATCGACCCGATGGGCGTGCACACCGGCGATTCGATCACCGTCGCGCCGGCGCTGACGCTCACCGACAAGGAATTTCAGATCATGCGCGACGCCTCGATCGCGGTTCTGCGCGAGATCGGGGTCGAGACGGGCGGCTCGAACGTGCAGTTCGCGGTCAATCCGGCCGACGGACGGATGGTGGTGATCGAGATGAACCCGCGGGTGTCGCGTTCGTCGGCGCTGGCTTCGAAGGCGACCGGCTTTCCGATCGCCAAGGTCGCCGCCAAGCTCGCGGTCGGCTACACGCTCGACGAGATCGCCAACGACATCACCGGCGGCGCGACGCCGGCGTCGTTCGAGCCGACCATCGACTACGTCGTCACCAAGATCCCGCGCTTCGCCTTCGAGAAGTTTCCCGGCGCCGAGCCGGTCCTGACCACCGCGATGAAATCGGTCGGCGAAGCGATGGCGATCGGGCGCACGTTTCCCGAATCGCTGCAGAAGGCGTTGCGCTCGCTGGAGACGGGTCTCGACGGGCTCGACGAGATCGAGATCGACGGGCTTGGGCTCGGCGACGACCACAACGCTTTGCGCGCCGCGATCGGGACGCCCGACCCCGGATCGGCTGCTCAAGGTGGCGCAGGCGATGCGGCTCGGCATGGGCGTCGAGGAAATCCACGAGGTGAGCCGGATCGACCCCTGGTTCCTCGAACGGATCGCCGAGATTGTCGATCTCGAGGGACTGGTGCGCGCTCATGGCCTGCCGCCCGATGCGGGCAATATGCGGGCCTTGAAGGCGGCCGGCTTCTCGGACGCGCGGCTTGCGGCGCTCGCGGGCAAGACTGAAGCCGATGTCGCCGCCGCCCGGCGGAAGCTCGGCGTTCAGCCAGTCTTCAAGCGCATCGACACTTGCGCCGCTGAATTCGCCGCCCCCACGGCTTACATGTATTCGACCTACGAGGCCCCCTTCGCGGGCCGAGCTCGATGCGAGGCCAATCCTTCGGCGCGGGAAAAGATCGTCATACTTGGCGGCGGCCCGAACCGGATCGGGCAGGGGATAGAGTTCGACTATTGCTGCTGCCACGCCGCCTTCGCGCTGAGCGCGGCGGGCTACGAGACGATCATGATCAACTGCAATCCGGAGACGGTGTCGACCGATTACGACACCTCGGATCGGCTCTATTTCGAGCCGCTGACCGCCGAGGACGTGCTCGCCATTCTCACGAAGGAGCGCGAGCGCGGGACGCTCAAGGGCGTGATCGTTCAGTTCGGCGGCCAGACGCCGCTCAAGCTCGCCCACGCCATTGAGCAGGCGGGCGCGCCGATCCTCGGCACGTCCGTCGACTCGATCGATCTCGCGGAGGACCGCGACCGCTTCAAGCGGCTCCTCGACAAGTTGGGCTTGAAGCAGCCCAAGAACGGCATCGCCTATTCGGTCGAGCAGGCGCGCCTCATCGCCGCCGATCTCGGCCTGCCGCTCGTCGTGCGCCCGTCCTATGTGCTGGGCGGCCGGGCGATGGCGATCATCCACGACGCGAGCGCGCTCGACGATTATCTCCTCGGCGTCTTGCCAAGCCTGGTGCCTTCCGAGGTCAAGGCGCGCTACCCGAACGACAAGACCGGGCAGATCAACACGGTGCTCGGCAAGAACCCGCTTCTCTTCGACCGCTACCTCTCCGACGCGATCGAGATCGACGTCGATGCGCTGAGCGACGGCAAGACCGTGATCGTCGCCGGGATCATGGAACATATTGAGGAGGCCGGCATTCACTCGGGCGACAGCGCCTGCTCGCTGCCGCCCCGCTCACTCACCCCCGAGACGATGGCGGGCCTCAAGGATCAGACCGAGAAGCTTGCGCGCGCGCTCGAGGTCGGCGGGCTCATGAACGTGCAATATGCGCTGAAAGGCGGCGACATCTACGTGCTCGAGGTCAACCCGCGGGCCTCGCGCACGGTTCCCTTCGTCGCCAAGGTGATCGGCAAGCCGATCGCGGCCATCGCCGCCCGCGTGATGGCCGGCGAAACGCTCGCGTCGTTCGATCTCAGGCTCGAAAAGCTCGATCACGTCGGGGTCAAGGAAGCGGTGTTTCCGTTCGCGCGCTTCCCCGGCGTCGACACCGTGCTGGGACCGGAAATGCGCTCGACGGGCGAAGTGATGGGAATCGACCGCTCCTTCGAGGTCGCCTTCGCCAAGAGCCAGCTCGGGGCGGGCTCCCGGCCGCCGACGTCAGGGGCGGTGTTCGTCTCCGTGCGCGACGCCGACAAGGAGAAGATCGTCGAGCCGTTGCGCAAATTGCAGGCGCTCGGGTTCAGGATCCTGGCCACGGCCGGGACCCAGCGCTACCTCGCCGCGCAGGGGCTCAAGGCCGAGAAGGTCAACAAAGTGTCGGAGGGCCGCCCGCATGCCGCGGACGCGGTGCGCAACGGCGCGGTGCAGCTCATGTTCAACACCACCGAGGGGGCGACCTCGCTCGCCGATTCCAAGCCCTTGCGCCGCGCCGCCCTCTTGCAAAAGACGCCCTACTACACCACAATTTCAGGGGCCATCGCGGCGGCCGAAGGTATCCGCGCCGTCGCGGCGGGCGAACTCGAGGTCAGGGCGTTGCAGGACTATCTGGCGTGACGGCGCAGGAAAGCGCCGCCGCGACGATCTTCTTTTGACGGATAACTCATGGACAAACTACCGATCACCGCCGCAGGCCATGCAGCGCTGGAAGCGGAATTTCTTCATCGCCAGAAGGTCGAGCGACCGCGCATCGTTGCCGCGATCGCGGAGGCGCGAGGTCACGGGGACCTGTCGGAAAACGCCGAATATCACTCGGCCAAGGAGGCGCAGTCGCATAACGAGGGCCGCATCATCGAACTCGAGGATCTGCTGCAGCGCGCAGAAGTGATCGACGTGTCGAAGCTGAACGGCGTGACCGTCAAGTTCGGCGCGACAGTCACGCTGATCGACGAGGACACTGAGAAGGAGAGCGTGTTTCAGATTGTCGGCGAAACGGAGGCGGACGTGAAATCCGGCAAGGTGTCGATCACCTCGCCGACGGCAAGGGCGTTGATCGGCAAGAAAGCGGGCGATAGTGTCGAAGTGAACACGCCAGGCGGCGGCAAGAGCTACGAGATCGTGAAGGTCGCCTATAAATAGGCTATGAGTTTTCCGCCCGAATCGGGCCTAGGGGGAGTTATGTCCACGTTCCTCTTGACTCGTCGCGCTGGACTTCTCGCTCTCGGGGCTCTTGCTCTCCAAGGCTGCGTAAGCACGCCTCCTCCCTCGGTGGCGGCGCGCGGGCTCCGCTTTCGCGCCATCACGGTCGACGTTTCCCCGCTTCGCGCCAGCATGGGCGATCCGACCGCGGCCTGGGTGCAGGAGGCGCTCCCCGGGGCGCTTGCCCAGGCGCTCGCGCCCTATATGGCGCCCGGCGACCGCAACGGCGCGACGCTGGTGGCGCGGATCGACTATCTTTATCTAGGGCCAAGCAGCGGCGGCCCTGGCTTCTTCAGGCAGACGCAGGACACCATCAACGGAACCCTGCTGGTCTTGGGACCGCGCGGCGGCGTCGTCGAGAAAGTGCCGCTGCGGGCAATTTCGTCTTATTTTCCGATGGCGGTCGATCAGGCCTTGGTCGAGCGGGCCCTGCAAGGGCGCGTGACCGCGCTTGCGCAGGCGTTCGCCGGCTGGGCGCCGAGGGAACTCGGGCTCTCC
>CAVULN010000039.1:0-32689 GCA_963742305.1 uncultured Alphaproteobacteria bacterium | reverse complement strand
TTGTGGTCGAGCGTGCCGTCCTTGTCGAGATTGTCGGGATCGAGCTTGTCGAACATCGCGCCCGCGGCCGCCTTTGCCTCGGCGAGGTCGTGCGGCGGTTTGCTCCCGGATGAACCAGGATTATTTCCTCATCGATCCCGTAGGGAACCGCGGCGGACTCCTTGCCGCCAACGCGGCTGGCCGGGGCCGCGTGCGATGGGGAGGGCGTTCGTTGCGCCGAAGACCGTTGCTCTTTGACCGGCCTCGCGCCGGTTCTCGCCGCGCCGGCGCTCGCCGAGGATCAGAAATCGACGCCCCGCCCCGGATCAGAACGAGGCGGCAGCGCCGCCTACCCTTCGTCCCCTAACCTGCGCTCGGTCTTATCGATCCAGCCCCTGAGCGGCGCGAGCAGCGGGCCCTCGGGTCAGGCCGCCGCAGCCGCGGCCATGGGGCCCCTGCGCCCAGGCGACGACGGCGATCGCTTTCGATCCGTCCGCCGACCAGACCGGCGCGCCGAAATCGCCGCTGCAGGCGCCGGCGGCCCTGCCAGTGGGATCGGCGGCCCACAGAAGGACCCTGGACGCGGGCTCGCGCACGGCGAGCGTGACGCTGCGCAACACGCCGCCCGACCGCCAGTCGCCCTCGCGCGCGGCGCCATAGCCGGTGAGAATCACCGCCGCTCCGATCGCGGGCGCCCCGCCGTCTCCGATCGCCGCGGCGGCGAAGCGCGGAGGAAGCGGCCGGGCGATCCGGATCAGCGCGAGGTCGATCGATTCCACTCGGGCTCGAATGGCGTCAGCGCGGTAGAGCGGGTGCGCGACCGCCGCGTCGACCGGAATGATGACCGCCGCTCCCTCGCCGTCGCGATAATGGACAGCCATGTCCCGCAACGGCCTCAGACAATGCGCGGCGGTGAGAAGAATGCGCGGGCTCAACACCAGGCCGGTGCAGAAGCCGGCCTCGCCGCCGCCGCGGATCAGCACCATCGCCACCCGGTCGGCGAAACCGCCGTCGGGCTCGCCGCCGACCAGCGCGCGGGCGGGCGCGAGCGCGGCGGCGAGCGCCGCGAGACAGAGGGCGCTCACGACCAGGCGCCTGATCATCGCGTCGCGCGGCGCGGCCCGCGCAGCGCCTCCGCCCGCGCGTTCCACTCGCCTGCGAACTCTTCCGCCCGGGCCCTGTCGATCACCGCTTCTCCCATCGACTCGAGATCTCCCGAAGATAACCGAAACCGCGCCAGGGTTCCCGGATCACGGCGCCTGACCTCCGCCTCATTCACATTGCATTCAGCCGCAAACGCCAACATGAGCCCGCAGGTCCGCAACAGAGGCTTTTTTCGTCATGGCCGCGCTCGCCATGGTTTGCCGCGCCGCGGTCTCGTGCGCCCTGATGGCGTACGCCGCGGCCAACACCGCCCGGGCGGAGGCGCCGCGCGTGGCCGCGAGACTGGTCTGCCTCAACGCCGCCGAGACGCGCGAGATGGTCAAGTCGCGTCGCCTGATCGAGCCGTTCGCGGCGCTCAAGTTCGCTTCCGCCCAGCGCAAGGCCGAGGCGCTGTCGGCGAGGCTCTGCCGCACCGGCGAGGATTTCGTCTACGAGATCACCCTCTTGCACCGGGACGGCCGCCTCGTGCACGTCGAGATGGAGGCCGCGTCCGGAAAACTCGTCGCCCGGCCGGCGCGCGAGCCGCGCGAAGCCCACGAGCCGCACGAATCGCGCGAGCCGCAGACCAAGAACTGATTTCGGCGGGAGCGGCATGCGCGGACGTGGGCGCGGCTTTTGCGCGAATACGCCGTGATCGCTAAAAGGCTGGAGCGGAACGCCGATTTGATCTGAACGCAGGATATCAGGCCGAAAACAGGCATCCGCTTTTCGGCGATCCTGCTCCTGGAGGCGCGCGGCGCATGCGGCTGTTGGTGGTCGAGGACGATCGGGATCTCAACCGTCAGGTGTCCACGGCGCTCGAGGCCGCGGGCTATGCGGTCGACCGCGCCTTCGACGGCGAGGAAGGCTGGTTTCGCGGCGACACCGAGCCTTATGACGCGATCGTGCTCGACATCGGCTTGCCGAAACGCGACGGGATCTCGATCCTCGAAGCTTGGCGAAACGCCGGACGCACGGCGCCGGTCCTGATCCTCACCGCCCGTGACCGATGGAGCGACAAGGTCCAGGGCATCGACGCCGGGGCGGACGACTATGTCGCCAAACCCTTCCATATGGAGGAATTGCTGGCGCGGGTGCGCGCGCTCCTGCGCCGCGCCGCCGGTCACGCCTCGAGCGATCTCGCGGTCGGCCCGGTCAGGCTCGACGCGCGCGCGGGCCGGGTCACGGTCAACGGCGCGGCGATCAAGCTCACCAGCCACGAATATCGCCTTCTCTCCTATCTCATGCATCACACCGGGCGCATCATCTCGCGCAGCGAGATCGTCGAGCATCTCTACGAGCAGGATTTCGACCGCGACTCGAACACGATCGAAGTGTTCATCGGGCGACTGCGCAAGAAGCTCGGCGTGGACATCATCAAGACCGCGCGGGGCCTCGGCTACGCGGTGGGCGTGGAGGAGGAGACGCCGGCCGGGCGGTAGCGCAGCCCGCCGCCCGGACGATCACTGATCGGCCGGCGCGCCCTCCTGGGCTCTGTCGCATCGGGCATGCGCGCGTTTGACTTCGGCGAGACTGTGGAAGGTCCGCGAGGCGATGCTGGCGCAATAGTCCTCGAGCGAGCCGTCCGCGCCGGACGGAGCGGCCGCGTCCGGCGGGGGGTCGTTCGGTCCCCCGACGACCGGCGAATGCTCGAACAGGCCCGGAGGATATCCGTCGTCCGCCGCGAACGCCGGGCCCGCCGCCATGAAGGCGGCGAGAGCGAGAATTGAGCGTTTCATGACGAGGACCAATGCCATTCTCGCGCTCAAACTTCAACCGCCGGGCGTGAGACGGCCGAGCGGCGCGTTTCGCCCGTCGCGGGCGGGCCGGCCCGCGCTTGACAGGACCGTGCTCGAAGCTCACGCCCGCGGGCATGACCCGGTCCGGCTTCATCCTTGGGACGCGCGGTTCGCCTCTTGCGCTCGCGCAGGCGAACGAGGCGCGCCGCCGTCTGGCCGAGGCGTTGGGCTGGGAGATCGACCGGATCGCGCTCAAGGTCATTCGCACGAGCGGCGACCGCATCCAGGACCGGCCGCTCGCCGAGGCCGGCGGCAAGGGCCTGTTCACCAAGGAAATCGACGCCGCGCTGATCGCCGGCGCAATCGACGCCGCCGTGCACTCGGCCAAGGACCTGCCCTCGCTCATGGCCGAAGGCGTGGCGGTTCGCGCCTATTTGCCGCGGGAGGACGTTCGCGACGCGCTCATCTCGTCGCTCACCGACACGATCGAGGACTTGCCGAGCGGCGCGACCTTCGGCGCCGCCTCGGCCCGCCGTCAGGCCCAGGCGCTGAGCATCCGCCCGGACCTCAAGCCTGCGCTCATGCGCGGCAATGTCGAGACGCGGCTGAACAAGGCCGAGCAGGGCGCGGTCGGCGCGACGCTGCTGGCGCTGGCGGGCCTGAAGCGGCTCGGGCTCGCCCATCGCGCCCGCGCCGTGCTCGACGTGGACAAGTTCCTGCCCGCCCCGGGCCAGGGCGCGATCGCCATCGCCGCCCGCGCCGCCGACGTCCGCATGGGCGAGGCGCTGAAGGCGGTCTCGGACGCCGGGACGGCGGCGGCGGTCACCGCCGAACGCGCGTACCTCGCCGAGCTCGAAGGCTCGTGCCGCACCCCGATCGCCGGCCTTGCCCGCCTCGAGGCGGGAAAGCTCAGGTTCCGCGGCGAAGTGTTGCGCCCCGACGGCTCGGAACGCTTCGCCGTCGCCGCCGAGGGCGCGCCTTCCGACGCCGAACGGCTCGGGCGCGAGGCGGGGCGCGAGCTCGCCGCCCGCCTGCCGGAAGGCGTGCTGGTCAGGGGCGGGTGAGGCGGAGCGCGGATCGTCGCGCTCTTGACGCCCGCCCCCGGTCCGCTCCATTGCACGAACCCGCGCTTCCGGAGCGCGGCGATATCGAACGCGAGGACGACATGGCCAACGACCAGATGATGGCGCAGATGTCGGGCAAGCCCGGCTTCATCGCCGCGCTCGACCAGAGCGGCGGCTCGACCCCCGGCGCATTGCGCCTCTACGGGATTCCGGACAGCGAATACAAGGGCGACGACGCCAGGATGTACGAGCTCGTGCACGAGATGCGGGTTCGGATCATCACCGCGCCGGCCTTCACGGGCGACAAGGTCATCGCCGCGATCCTGTTCGAGCGCACGATGGACGGCGAGGCGAAGGGAAAGCCCGTTCCGTCATACCTTTGGGAGGATCGGGGGGTCGTTCCGATCGTCAAGGTCGACAAGGGGCTGGAGGCGGAAAAGGACGGCGTCAGCCTGATGAAGCCGATGCCGGACCTCGACAAGCTGCTCGCCCGGGCGGCCAAGCTCGGCGTGTTCGGCACCAAGATGCGCTCGGTCATCAACCTGGCGTCGAAGACCGGCATCGCGGCCATCGCCAGGCAGCAGTTCGAGTTCGGCGAACAGATCCTGAGCCACGGGCTCACCCCGATCCTGGAGCCGGAAATCTCGATCAAGAGCCCCGACAAGGCAGGCGCCGAGCGGATCCTGCTCGACGAACTGACCAGGGGACTCGACGCGCTTCCCGCCGGCCGCAAGGTGATGTTCAAGGTGACGCTGCCCGAGGCTCCCGACTTCTACGCGCCGCTGATCAAGGACAAGCGGGTCGTGCGCGTCGTGGCGCTTTCCGGCGGCTATACGCGGGACGACGCCTGCCGGCGCCTCGCCGCCAACCACGGCATGATCGCAAGCTTCTCGCGGGCGCTCGCCGAAGGGCTCAAGCGGTCGATGTCCGACGCCGAGTTCGACAAGGAATTGAAAGACGCGATCGACGAGATCTATCAGGCTTCGACCGTGAAGGTCTGAGCGCGATCGGCCGCGGCGCTTCATCGACCTTCGTCAGGGGCGGGCCCATGAACTCAGGCGCCGGCTCGGTCTTTCTGTTCGACGTCGACAACACGCTCCTCGACAACGACCGGTTCCGGGAGGACCTCCGCGAACGGCTCCAAGCCGCCCATGGCGATCGCGCCTCAGCGCGCTACTGGGCGATCATGGACGAGCTGTGGGCTGCGCTGGGCTACATGGACTATCTCGGCGCGCTCGAGCGCCTGAGGGTCGAAAATCGCCTCGATCACGCGATCCCGCTCACCGCCAATTGGCTCCTGGACTATCCGTTCGCCGATCGCCTCTATCCGCATGCGCTCGACGCGGTGAGACATGCCGGCAAATGGGGATTGCCCGTCGTTCTCTCGGACGGCGACGCCATCCTTCAGCCGCGCAAGCTCATGCGCTCCGGCATCTGGGAGGCGTTCGGCGGCCATGCGCTGATCTACGTCCACAAGGAGAAAGAGCTTGAGGACGTGGCGCGCTGCTATCCCGCCGCCCATTACACGCTCATCGACGACAAGGCGCGTATCCTGGCTGCGGTCAAGGCCGTCTGGGGCGACCGGGTCACGACCGTCTTTCCGAAGCAGGGCCACTACGCTCGCGAAGAGCCGCCAAAGGACGGCGCGACGGTCGACAGGACGATCGAGAGGATCGGCGATTTGCTGAGCCTCGACCTGTCGGCGCCGGGCGCGCGTCTGTAGACGCGGTCGTTGACCGCGTCTACCGGGCTCGATAGGGCGTCCGGAAGGACGCCCGTCTCTCGATGGGCTATCGAGCGCGGCTACAGGGACGCCCGTCTTGATTCCGATTCAATCGGAACCGATAAGGTTCTAAGACGTGGGGCAGAACACGCGGAGCCGGTGTCCGTCCGGGTCGGCTGCGAGGAAGGTGAGGCCGAAGTCCATCGTTTCCGGCGCCTGCAGGATGAGGGCGCCCTTGTCCTTCCAATCGGCGTGGAGCGTTTCGACCTCTTTCGCGCTCCCGACCGCCATCGCCAGTTCTCCGGCGTCGCCCGCCCCACGCGGCGCGGGCTCGACCCCGCTGCGCGCCCAGAGTCCGAGTCTCAAGCCCGGCGCGAGTTCGAACATGACGAAGGTCGGCGAGGATTCCAGCGGCTTGCGGCCGAGCAGGCGCGCGTAGAAGGCGGCGCTCGCTTGCGGCTCATTGACGTAAAGCAGGACGAAATGCGGCAGGGCCATTGGAAACGCTCCTTCGTGTGAAGAGAGCCCGATCCTGCGCTGATCTCATGTCAGGTTCTGTCAGCAGTCTCACTCCGGGGCCGAGACGCCTTCGCTCAGGCGCCACTCCTTGAGCAGGCGCCGCCGGCTCGCCGGATAGCGCGCATCGAGCGTCCTGCACGAGGCGATCCGGTCGGCGCGAAAATGGCGAAAGCCCTGTCTCAGCTCGCACCAGGCCATGACGACGCGCGCCTCGTCGAAATATCCGATCCCGAACGGCCAGATGGTGCGCTCGGTGCTCGCGCCTTGCGCGTCGCGATAGTCGAGCGCAAGCTTTCGCTCCGCCCGAATGGCCGCGCGGATCGGAGCAAGGTCGGGCAGGGCCGCGCTGAGCGCTTTGCCAGGCGCGACGATGAGGGTCGAGGTTTCGATGTCGTCGCGCAGGGCGGGCGGCAGGACGGCGGAGATCTTTGCGATCGCGTCGCGGGCCGCGAGCGCGAGCGTTTCGTCGGTCCGCGCGCCAACCCAGCGGGCGCCCAGAACGAGCGCCTCGATTTCCTCGCCGGTCAGCATCAGCGGCGGCAGCCAGAAACCGGGCTTGAGCACATAGCCGAGCCCCGCCTCGCCCTCGATCTCCGCCCCCTGGCCTTGCAGAGCGGCGATGTCGCGGTAGAGCGTTCGGAGCGAAACGCCGAGCTCCTCGGCGAGGACGGCGCCGCTCACCGGCCTGCGCCGGCGTCTCAGCGCCTGCAGAAGCGCTAAAAGACGCTCCGAACGGGTCAACGCGTCGGGATGGGAGGATCGCCGCGGTAGTCGTAGAAGCCGCGCTGGGTCTTGCGGCCGAGCCAGCCGGCCTCGACATATTTCACCAGGAGCGGGCAGGGGCGATATTTCGAAATCCGCCAGCCCCTCGTGCAGCACCTGCATGACGGCGAGGCACGTGTCGAGGCCGATGAAATCGGCGAGCTGAAGCGGGCCCATCGGATGATTGGCGCCGAGCCGCATGGCGGTGTCGATCGCTTCGACCGAACCCACGCCTTCGTAGAGGGTGTAGACCGCCTCGTTGATCATCGGCAAAAGGATCCGGTTGACGATGAAGGCGGGGAAATCCTCGGACATCGTCGCCGTCTTGCCGAGCCTCGTCACCAGCGCCTTGGCCGCTTCGAACGTGTCGTCCTTGGTGGCGATGCCCCGGATCAGTTCGACCAGCTGCATGCGCGGCACGGGGTTCATGAAATGCATGCCGATGAACCGCTCGGGATTCGAGGTGACCGAGGCGAGGCGGGTGATCGAGATCGACGACGTGTTCGATGCGACGATGGCGTCTGGCTTGAGAAAGGAGCGGAGCGCGGTGAAGATCTTGCGCTTGACCTCCTCGTTCTCGGACGCGGCCTCGACCACGAGATCGCAAGCCCCGAGCTTGTCGAGGGTCGGGGCGACCTGAATGCGGTCGAGGATCGCCTTGCGCTCGGCTTCGCCGATCTGCCCCTTGGCCACCTGGCGCGACAGATGGCCGTTGATGGTCGCCAGAGCCGCGTTGACGCGCTCTTCGGCGGCGTCGTTCAGGAAAACAGTCAGTCCCGCCTGCGCCGCGACCTCCGCGATGCCGGCGCCCATCTGCCCCGCGCCGATGACGCCAACCGTTTCGATGTTGAATGTCATATTTCTGTCCAGCAAGCGGCCGCGCCGGGGCCGCGATCATAGATGAGCGGCGCGGATCGTCCAGTCGAACGCCGCGCTTTTTTCATAAGCTCAGGCCGAGCTGTCGTTCAACTGGACCTTAGCGGCCGATCTTGCCGAGCTCCGCGGCGAATTCGGGCAGCGCGGTGTAAAGATCGGCGACCAGACCGTAGTCGGCGACCTGGAAGATCGGCGCCTCTTCGTCCTTGTTGATGGCGACGATGACCTTCGAATCCTTCATCCCCGCGAGGTGCTGGATCGCGCCCGAAATGCCGACCGCGATATAGAGTTCGGGCGCCACCACCTTGCCGGTCTGCCCGACCTGCCAGTCGTTGGGCGCGTAGCCCGCGTCGACCGCGGCGCGGGAGGCGCCCATCGCCGCGCCGAGCTTGTCGGCGACCGGCTCGATATAGGTCTTGAAGTTTTCCGCCTTCTGCATCGCCCGGCCGCCCGAGATGATGATCTTCGCCGAGGTCAATTCCGGCCGGTCGGACTTGGCGAGCGCTTCGCCCACGAAAGACGAGACGGCCGGATCGGAAGCAGCCGCGACCGGCTCGATCGGCGCCTCCCCGCCCTCGCCGGTCGCGCCGAACGAGGCGGTGCGCACCGTCACGACGATCTTCGGGTCGGTCGATTCCACGGTCTGGATCGCGTTGCCGGCATAGATCGGCCGCTCGAAGGTCTTGGGGCCGAGGACCCTGGTGATGTCGGAGACCTGCATCACGTCGAGAAGCGCGGCGACGCGCGGCGTCACATTCTTGGCGCTCGCCGTCGAAGGGGCGACGATGGCGTCATAGCCGGGCGCGAGCTTGACGATTAGCGCCGCGAGCGGCTCGGCCAGGCCGTGCGCATAGAGCGCATCGTCGGCGGCGAGCACTTTCGCCACGCCCTGAAGCTTCGCCGCCGCCTCGGCGGCCGGGCCCACATTCTGGCCGGCGACCAGCACGTCGACCGGGCTCCCAAGTTCGAGCGCGGCGGTCAGCGCGCGCGCGGTCGCCTCGTTCAGTCGCCCGCCCGCGACCTCGCTAAGAAGAAGGGTCGCCATCGTCAGATCACTCCGGCTTCGTCGTGCAGCTTGGCGACCAGCTCCGCGACCGACTTGACCTTGACGCCTGCCTTGCGCCCCGGAGGCTCGCCGGTCTTCAGGACCTTGAGCCGGGGCGAAACGTCGACCCCGTAGTCGGCCGGCGTCTTCTCCTCGATCGGCTTCTTCTTCGCCTTCATGATGTTGGGGAGCGAAGCGTAGCGCGGCTCGTTCAGGCGCAAGTCGGTGGTGACGATCGCCGGCAGCTTCAGCTTGACCGTCTGCATGCCGCCATCGACCTCGCGGGTGACATCGACCGAGCCGTCGCCGACGACCACCTTGGAGGCGAACGTGCCCTGGCCCCAGCCGGTCAGCGCGCCCAGCATCTGCCCGGTCTGGTTCGAATCGTCGTCGATCGCCTGCTTGCCCATGATGACGAGACCCGGCTGCTCCGCCGCGGCGACGCCGTTCAACAGCTTGGCGACCGCCAGCGGCTCGACGGGCGCGTCGGTCTTGATCAGGATTCCGCGATCGGCGCCCATGGCGAGCGCGGTGCGAATGGTTTCGCTCGCCTGGGGCGGGCCGATCGAGACGACGATCACTTCGCTCGCCTTGCCGGCTTCCTTCTGCCTCAGCGCTTCCTCCACGGCGATCTCGTCGAACGGATTCATCGACATCTTGACGTTCGTGAGTTCAACCCCGGAGCCGTCAGGCTTGATGCGGATCTTGATATTATAGTCGACCACCCGTTTGACCGGCACGAGGATCTTCATGGGCCGCAAAACTCTCGCTTGAAGCAATTCGAGCGCAAACCCCTAGTCTCGGCCATGGGCCAAGTCAACGCAGGTAAAACCCGGCTCTCGGGCTGGCGGACAGGTCCATTCCCCAATCCAAAATGGCGGCCATTCATGCCTGCAATGATCCGCGGACCGACCCGGCGCCCAGCCTCCGCGACCGATTTTTCCAACACGGACTAAGGCGCAATTGACAGGAGCGGGATTCTGACGCCAAGTCGAGCGACAAGGACCGTGGAGCAACGGTCAATCGAATGGGGAAGGGCGCACTCGCGAAGAGGATCCTAAAGATGACTGAACTGGATTATTGGAACAGGCGCCTGATCGGGGGCGCCATTTCACGTCGCGAGTTCATGGGCCGCGCCGCCGCGCTCGGCGCCTCCGGCGCCGCGATTTCCACCATGCTCGAGAGCGCCGGCGCGACCGCCGCCGAGACGCCAAAGAGCGGCGGAGTCCTGAAGCTCGGCCTCGCCGGCGGCAGCACCACCGACAGCCTCGACTTCCGCACCACCACCGATTCCGTGCTCATCGACACCAACCATGGGCTCTGGAATTGCCTCGCTCAATGGGCCCAGGACGGCAAACCCCATCCGGAGCTGGCGGAGAGCTGGGAGCCGAAAAACGGCGCGAAGGACTGGGTCTTCAACCTGCGCAAGGGCGTGACGTTCTCGAACGGCAAGGAATTCGTCGCCGACGACGCGATCTACTCGCTCAATCTTCATCGTGGCGCCACGAAATCCGGCGGCGCCACTTCGGTGAAGGGCGTCACCGACATCAAGAAGCTCAACGACCGACAGATCCAGATCTCCCTCTCCGCTCCGGACGCCGATTTCCCGTACGGCCTTACCGACTATCACCTCATGATGGTTCCTGACGGCTTCAAGGACTGGGCGAAGCCGGTCGGCACCGGCGCTTTCGTGCTCGAGAGCTTCGACCCGGGCGTGCGGATCAAGCTCAAGAAGGTGCGGCCATACTGGAAAGAGGGCAAGGGCCTTCTCGATGGCGTCGACGTCACCGTCATCAACGACAGCTCGGCGCGCCTCAACGCCCTGATCTCGGGCCAGATCGACGCGATCAACCGCGTCGATCACAAGGCGGTGGCGCTCCTGTCCAAGACGCCGCGGCTCGAAGTCGTTCGCGCTCCCGGCGGCTGGTTCTCGGTGCTGGCGATGGAGGTCGACAAAGCCCCTTACGACAATCCCGACATCCGCATGGCGCTGATGCTCGCCGCCGATCGCGAACAGATGCTCAAAGCCCTGTTCAGCGGCTACGGCACGGCCGGCAACGATCATCCGATCCCGCCGACCGACCCCTATTTCAACAAGGAGCTGCCACAGCGCAAATACGATCCCGAAAAGGCCGCCTTCCATTTCAAGAAAGCGGGCGTCGCCGATCCGAAGATCATCCTGCAAACCTCCGACGCCGCCTTCAATGGCGCGGTCGATCAGGGCGTGCTGTTGCAGGCGAGCGCGGCCAAGGCCGGAATCAAGGTCGACGTGAAGAAGGAGCCCGCCGACGGCTTCTTCGACAACGTGTGGCTGAAGGCGCCCTTCGTCGGCAGCTACTGGGGCGGACGGCCCGCGGCGACGCAGATGCTGGCTGTCGCCTTCCAGGCCGGGGCGCCGTGGAACGAGACGCACTGGAACGACCCGAAATTCGAAAAGCTGCTCGCCGACGCCCGCGCCGAGACCGACGAGGCCAAGCGCAAGCCCTATATCTGGGAGATGCAGGCCATTCTCAACGAGCGCGGCGGGGCGCTCATCCCCGTGTTCCGGGACTGGCTCGACGCGCACAATTCGAAGGTCGGCGGGCATACGCCCCACGGCGGCTATGACATGAACAATGGCTGGATCATGGAGGACGCCTGGCTGAAATCGTGATCGCGGACGCGTTCGGGACTGGCGCGGGCGCAGCGCCCGCGCCGCTCCCCGTGCGATAATCCGGATCGGGACGGAGGAGGGCGACCTCTGCTGAAGCTCGTGCTCAACCGCCTCGGTCTGGGGCTTGTGACCCTGTTCGCCGCTTCGGTGCTGATCTTCATCGGGACGGAGATCCTGCCGGGCGATCTCGCTTCCGCCATCCTGCAGAACACCGCCACCCCCGAGGCGCTCGCCAAGATGCGGCTCGACCTCGGGCTCAACCAGCCTGCCTATGTCCGCTTCTTCGAGTGGCTGTTCGGCGCGCTGCACGGCGATTTCGGCAAGTCGCTCGCCAATGGCCGAGACGTGCTGACCGAGATCGCCCCGCGCTTCGCCAACACGATGTTCCTGGCGGCCTATGCAGCGGTCGTCGCGGTGCCGCTGGCGATCGGGCTCGGCCTCCTCGCGGCGATCCGGCAGGGGGGCGTGTTCGACCGGTTCGTCAATGTCGTGACGCTGATGACGATCTCCGTGCCGGAATATTTCCTCGCCTATATCCTGATCAAATATGTCGCCGTCGAACTCGGCTGGTTTCCGTCGCTGGCGAGCGTCTCCTCCGACACGCCCTTCTTCGACCGGCTCTATATCGCCTTCCTGCCCATGCTGACGCTGGTCCTGGTGATCATCGCCCATATGATGCGCATGACCCGCGCATCCGTGCTGTCGGTCATGGCGAGCCCTTACATCGAAATGGCGATCCTCAAGGGCCTCACCAAATCGCGCATCGTGGTGCGCCACGCGCTGCCGAACGCGCTCGCGCCGATCATTGCGGTGGTCGCGCTCAACCTCGCCTATCTCATCGTCGGCGTCGTCGTCGTCGAGACCGTGTTCGTCTATCCCGGTCTCGGGCAACTGATGGTCGACGAGGTCTCCAAGCATGACGTGCCGGTGGTGCAGGCCTGCGGGCTCATCTTCGCCGCCACTTTCATTCTGCTCAACATGATCGCCGACATCCTCGCTATCCTGTCCAATCCGCGGCTTCGCCGGCCGCGTTAAGGAAAAGCCGGTTCATGCGCATCAGCGGCCATAAGGTGAGCCTCACCGCGCAGATCGGCATCGTCATTGTCGCCATCAACCTCATCGTCGCCGTGTTCGCGCCGCTGATCGCTCCCTTCGATCCGATGACGCCGCTCGGAGACGCCTGGGCGGACCCGAGCGCGACCCATTGGCTGGGACTGGACAATCTGGGCCGCGACCTTCTGAGCCGTCTCATCTATGGCGCGCGGATGTCGATCGGCCTCGCGCTCGTCATCACCGCGTGCTCGTTTCTGATCGGCGTCGTTTCAGGGTTCGCCGCCGCGGTCGCCGGAGGCTGGGTCGATCAGGTTTTGTCGCGCCTCGTCGACCTTCTGCTCTCCATGCCGACGCTGATTTTCGCGTTTGTCATCCTCTCGGTGCTGGGCTCGGCCCTGCCGGTCCTCATCGTCACCATCGCCATCCTCGACTCGACCAAGGTCTTCCGGCTCGCGCGATCGGTGGCGGTCAATATCGTGAGCCTCGAATTCGTCGAGGCGGCGCGCCTGCGCGGCGAGGGCTGGTGGTGGATCGTCAGGCGTGAGGTTCTGCCCAACGCCATCCCGCCGCTCACGGCCGAGTTCGGGTTGCGTTTCTGCTTCACCTTTCTCTTCATCGCAGCGTTGAGCTTTCTCGGGCTCGGGGTTCAGCCGCCGGCCGCGGACTGGGGCAGCATGGTCAAGGACTACCGCGACATGATCAATTTCGGCTCCGCGGCGCCGCTTTATCCGGCGGGCGCGATCGCCATTCTGACCATCGGGGTCAATTTCATCGTCGACTGGATGCTCTCGATTCACTCCAGAGGCCAGGGAGAAGGCGCATGAGCGATGACACAGCGGCCGCGTCCCGGCGCAAGGAGAATTCCGTCATCCTCGACATCCGCGGCATGCGCGTCGCGGTGCGCACCGACATCGGCGAGGGGCCGGTCCTGGTCGATGACGTGTCGCTCGAGCTGCGGCGGGGGGAAGTGATCGGGCTGATCGGGGAATCCGGCGCCGGCAAGTCGACCATCGGCTTGGCCTCCATGGGATACACGCGGCGCGACTGCTACATCGTCGGCGGCGCCATCATTTTCGGCGACAAGGACATCCGCGCGATCAGCCAGGATGAACGCCGCGCGCTGCGCGGACCGAAGATCGCCTATATCGCGCAAAGCGCGGCGGCCTCGTTCAATCCCGCGCATACGCTGATGGACCAGGTCTGCGAGGCCTCGGTCAGGCATGGCGTGCTGACCCCGGCCGAGGCGCGCGCGGAGGCGATCGATCTCTTCAGGCAGCTCGACCTGCCGAGCCCGGAGACGATCGGATCGCGCTATCCCCATCAGGTTTCAGGCGGCCAGCTTCAGCGGGTCATGGCGGCGATGGCGATGGTCGCCAAGCCCGACATTCTCATCTTCGACGAGCCGACCACCGCGCTCGACGTGACCACGCAGGTCGAATGCCTCGCCGCGTTCCGCAAGCTCATTCGCGGGCACGGGACGGCGGCGCTCTATATCACCCACGACCTCGCGGTCGTCGCCCAGATCGCCGACCGGATCATGGTGCTGAGACACGGCAAAATGGTCGAATTCGGCGATTGCCGGCAAATCCTGCTCGAGCCGAAGGAGGACTATACGCGCCGGCTGGTAAGTGAGCGCGCGGCCGGCCACGGTTTCGTCGCCGCCGCTGCCGCTCAGGCCCCGATCCTCGCCGTCGACCACGTCACCGCCAATTATCCCGGCAAGCCGAAAGTCATCGACGACGTGAGCCTGGAAGTGCGAAAGGGCGATACGGTCGCGGTGGTCGGCGAGTCCGGTTCGGGCAAATCGACGCTGGCGCGCGTGATCACCGGCCTCCTGCCGCGGGTCGCGGGCGATGTTCGCTTCGACGGGACCAGCCTGCCGCCGCGGCTCAAGAGCCGCGCCAAGGATCAACTGCGCCGGGTGCAGATGATCTACCAGATGCCCGACGTCGCGCTCAATCCGCAACACACCGTGCTCGAGACGATCGGCAGGCCCGTCGCGTTCTACTTCAACCGGTCGCGGGAGGAGGTCCGGGCGCGGGCGGCCGGGCTCCTGCGGCAGATGGATCTGCCGGAATCCTTCATCACCCGCAAGACCGGCGAACTGTCCGGCGGGCAGAAGCAGCGCGTGTCGATCGCGCGGGCGCTCGCCGCCGAGCCCGACCTCATCATCTGCGACGAGGTCACCTCTGCGCTCGACCAGCTGGTCGGTGAGGAGATCCTTCGCCTCCTGAAGAGACTCCAGGATGAACTGGGGGTCGCCTATCTCTTCATCACCCACGATCTCGGCACGGTGAAGCGGGTGGCCAACAAGGTCGTGGTCATGCTGAATGGCAGGGTGGTCGCGAGCGGGGAGACCGCTTCTGTGTTCTCGCCGCCCTATCACCCCTACACCGAGAAGCTTCTGTCTTCGGTGCCCGAAATGCGGCCTGAGTGGCTCGACGAGGTTCTCGCCGCGCGCGCGACCGGAGCGGCGGCGACCGCGGCGTTGCTGAGAGCGCCCTGAAGGGCGCCCGCCGGCGACCTCCCAAAAGGGGCGGCAGTCCGGCCTTGCCCGGCCCGGGTTTCGTTTCTATACCCCCCTTCAAAGCCATGAGGGTCCGCCGCGATTCGATTGAAATCGCCCCGGACTCTCGATTCCATTGATTCCGCTTGGGCTTTCGCGAAAATCCGGCTTCCGCTTTTTCGCGGCGCGCTCTAGAAAAAGAGGGTTGCAAGTCCTCGAGGAGCGGCGTCGTCTGGCGTGATGTTTGCGTGTCTCGGCCGGCCGGCCCGCCGGCAGCGATAGAGGACGGTTGGTGATGCGCGCGCCCGGCGGACCGCGTCTGTTGTTGCGGCGGCTCCGCGAAGTGATGGCGGAGCCGGTCACCGCCCAGGCGCGCCTGGACCGGATCGTCGTCCTCATCGCCTCCAACATGGTGGCCGAGGTCTGCTCGCTTTATGTGGTGCGCGCCGACGGCTCCATGGAGCTGTTCGCCACCGAGGGCCTGAACCGCGACGCGGTCCACCTGACCACCATGGCGCCAAGCGAAGGCCTGGTCGGCCTGATCGCCGCGAGCGCCGAGCCGCTGGCGCTTTCCGACGCGCAGCATCATCCGGCCTTTTCCTACCGGCCCGAGACGGGCGAGGAAATCTACCAGTCGTTCCTCGGCGTGCCGGTCCTGCGCGGCGGCGCGACGATCGGGGTCCTGGTGGTGCAGAACCGCGCCAGGCGTACCTATTCGGAGGAGGAGCTCGAAGCGCTGCAGACGACCGCCATGCTGCTCGCCGAGATGATCGCGTCCGGGGAGCTGCAGGGGATCTCGGCCCAGGGCTCGGCGATCGCCGAGCGCCGGCAGGCGTCGTTCAAGGGTCTCGGCATTGCCGAGGGACTTGGCCTCGGGCATGTGGTCATGCACCAGCCGCGGGTGACGGTGTCGACGATCGTCGCGGACGATGTGGAGAGCGAGCTCGCGCGGCTGGAGACGGCGATCGGCGCCATGCGCGCTTCCGTCGATCGCCTGATCGACCGCAACGATGACGGGGTCGACGGCGAGCACCGCGACGTCCTGGAGGCGTTCCGCATGATCGCCCACGATCGCGGCTGGCTTCGCCGGCTGCGCGAGGCGGTGAGTTCGGGCCTCACGGCGGAGGCTGCGGTCGAGCGGGTCCATAACGACGCGCGCGCCAAGCTCCAGCGCCAGACCGATCCTTACCTGCGCGACCGACTGCACGACCTGACCGACATCGCCAATCGCCTCCTCCATCAGCTTGCCGGGCAGAGCCTGGTGCTGCTGCCGAATGAGTTGCCGGAAAGCGCGATCCTGGTCGCCCGGTCGATGAGCCCGGCGGCGCTGCTGGACTATGACCGCGCCCGGCTCCGGGGCCTCGTCCTCGAGGAGGCGGGCGCTTCGAGCCATATCGCCATCGTCGCCCGCGCGCTGGCGATTCCCGCGGTCAGCGACATCGCCAACATCTCCGAAATCGTCGAACAGGGGGACGCGATCATCGTCGACGGCGATGCGGGCGAGATCCATCTGCGCCCGTCGGCGGAGATCGAGGCGGCTTTTGGCGAAAAAGCCCGCATGCGCGCCCGCCGTCAGGCGCAGTATCGCGCCCTTCGCGACGCCCCGACCGTCAGCGTCGACGGCGTAGCGATCGGGCTGCACATGAATGCGGGCCTGCTGGTCGACATGCCGCATCTCGCGGAGACCGGGGCGAACTCGATCGGACTCTTCCGCACTGAATTGCAGTTCATGCTTGCGTCCCGCTTTCCCCGGCCTGGCGCGCAGCAGCAGCTCTATCGCGCCATCCTCGAGGCCGCCGGCGACCGGCAGGTCACGTTCCGCACCCTCGACATCGGCGGCGACAAGCTCCTGCCCTACATGAAAGGTTTCGAAGAGGCGAACCCCGCGCTCGGATGGCGTGCGCTACGCATCGGGCTCGACCGTCCGGCGCTCTTGCGCATGCAGTTCCGCGCCTTCATCCGCGCCGCCGAGGGGCGCGACCTCAAGGTCATGGCGCCGATGGTCTCGATGGTCGACGAATTCAAGGCCGCGCGGGCGATGTTCGACCGCGAGCTCGCCTGGAATTTAAGCCGCGGCTATGAACCGCCGCGCACGGCGAGCCTCGGGGTGATGGTCGAAGTCCCTTCGCTGCTCTGGCAGATCGACGAGATCGCCGCCGAGGCGGACTTTCTGTCGGTCGGCTCGAACGATCTCATGCAATATCTCTACGCGGTCGACCGCGACAACCGCCGGGTCGCGGGCCGCTTCGATCCCTTGAGCATCGGATTCCTGCGCGCTCTGCGCTCGATCGCCGATGCGGGCGCGCGCCATGGAACGCCCGTGACCCTGTGCGGCGAGATCGGCGGCGAGACCCTCGAAGCGATGGCGCTGATGGCGATCGGCTATCGCGAGCTGTCGATGTCCGCGGCCTCGATCGGACCGGTCAAGGCGATGACGCTCACGCTTAATATCGGCGAGGCTTCGCGCGAGGTCGAGGCGATGCTGGCCAAGGGGCGCGCGGAAGCCTCTCTGCGCCAGCCCCTCGCGCGTCTCGCGGAACGCCTTCGGGTGCGCCTCTAGCGAGGCGGGCGTCGACCTCGCCGCTTCCCGCCTCTTAAAGCTCAAGACATGGCCGCCAACGACAATCTCGATCTCATCCTCCGCCGCCACCAGGAGATCTCGGCCCGCCTCGCCAAGGGTGCTTCCGGCGCCCAATATTCCGCGCTGTCGCGCGAGCTCAGCGAGCTCGATCCGGTGGTCGCGGCGATCCAGGCTTATTTCGCCAAGGAAAAGGAGCGTGCCGACCTCGAGGCGCTGACGAAGGAGCCCGATCTGGACGGAGACATGCGCGCCATGGCGGCGGAGGAGCTGGCCGCGGCGGAGACGCAAGCGGAGGAGATGTCGAAGGCGATCCGGATCGCGCTCCTGCCCAAGGACGCCGCGGACGAAGGCGGCGCCATCCTCGAGGTCCGGGCCGGCACTGGCGGAGACGAAGCGGCTTTGTTCGCTGGCGATCTCTTTCGCATGTATCTCAAATATGCCGAGCGCAAGCGCTGGAAGGTCGACATCTTGTCGGCGAGCGAGGGGACTGCGGGCGGATTCAAGGAGATCGTCGCCGAGATTTCCGGCCGCGCCGTGTTCGCGAGGCTCAAGTTCGAGAGCGGCGTCCACCGGGTGCAGCGGGTGCCCGCGACCGAGACTCAGGGGCGCATCCACACGTCCGCCGCGACCGTCGCCGTGCTGCCGATCGCGCAGGAGGCCGATTTCGTCATCAACGAGGCCGACCTCAAGATCGACACCTATCGCTCCTCCGGCGCCGGCGGCCAGCACGTCAACAAGACCGAATCGGCGATCCGCATCACCCATCTGCCGACCGGCGTGGTGGTCGCGATGCAGGAGGAGCGGTCCCAGCATCGCAACCGCACCAAGGCGATGGCGCTCCTGCGCTCGCGCATCCTCGACGCTCAGAATCAGAAGCTCGACGCCGACCGCGCCGAGGCCCGGCGCTCCCAGGTCGGCTCCGGCGACCGGTCGCAGCGCATCCGAACCTACAATTTCCCCCAAGGGCGGGTGACCGATCATCGCGTGAACCTCACCCTTTATTCGCTCGACCGAATCATGGAGGGCGAGGGGCTCGACGAGATCATCGACGCGCTCACCGCCGAGCGTCAGGCGGAGCTTCTGGCCCAGCAGGCGGCCTCGTGACCCTTATCCCGCGCCTGCCGCCCTTCGCGCGGGACATGCGCATCGGCCTGCTCGGCGGCTCGTTCAATCCGCCCCATGAAGGCCACGCGCTCATCACCCGGCTTGCGTTGCGCCGCCTTGAGCTCGACCGCGTCTGGTGGCTCGTGACGCCGGGCAATCCGCTCAAACCGCTGTCCGGGCTCGCCGCGGTGAAAGCGCGCATGGAGGCGGCGCGCGGGCTCGACGCGGGCCCGCGCGTCGTCGTCAGCGACATCGAGGCGCAGATCGATTCGCGCTACACGTATGAGACGCTCGCGTGGATCATACGCCGCGCGCCGGGAGTCCGCTTCGTCTGGATCATGGGCGCCGACAACCTCAGCCAGTTCCATCTCTGGCGCCATTGGCGGTTGATCGCCGGCCTCATGCCGATCGTCGTCGTCGATCGGCCCGGCTCGACCCTGAAGGCGGTCTCGAGCGTAGCCGGCGCGGCGCTTGGGCGCTTCCGCATCCCCGAGCGCGCCGCCGCGCGCTTCGCGACCATGCCTCCGCCGGCGCTCATCTTTCTGCATGGGCCGCGCTCCGGGCTGTCGTCCACGGCGCTGAGGGACGAGCGGTCGTCGCCAGGCCTCGCGCCTCAAGCCGCTCGCCAGGCGAGCGTGTCGGAGGACGATCGGCAGAAGGCGGCGCCGTTCGCGTGACCTGGACCGTCTTTCGAGGCTGCTTCGCAACACGCCTCGAGACGAGGTTCGATGGAGGCTGAGGAGGCGCCCATGGTGAAAATCGCTGTGCTCGACGACTGGCAGGACGTGGCGCGGATGAGCGCCGACTGGTCCAGGCTCGCCGCGCGCGCCGAGCTCACGTTTTTCGCCGACGCTTTCGCGTCGGAAGACGAAGCGGCTCTCGCGCTCGGAGACTTCGACATCCTGCTCACCATGCGCGAGCGCACGCCCTTTCCCGAGAGCCTCATCAAGCGCCTCCCCAGGCTGCGCATGATCGGCATCACCGGCGCGGCCAACCGCTCCCTCGATGTCGAGGCCTGCACGCGCCAGGGGGTGACGGTCTGCAACACGTCAGGGGGCGCGGGTCCGGCTTACGCGACAGCGGAACTCGCGCTTGGTCTCATGATCGCCGCCGCCCGCGCAATTCCCGCCGCGGACCGGACGATGCGCTCGGGCGGCTTTCAGCGCGGCCTGCCGGTGGGCGTCAGCCTCGCGGGCAAAACGCTCGGTCTCGTGGGCCTCGGGCGCCTGGGCGCGCGTCTCGCGCGCTATGCGCTCGCGCTCGACATGAAGGTGATCGCCTGGAGTCCGAACCTGACCGACGCCAAAGCCCGGGAGGCCGGCGCGAGCTTCGCCGGCAAACCGGACCTCATGAGCCTGTCCGATGTCATCTCCGTCCACATGGTGCTTTCGCCGGGCACCCGCGGCCTCATCGGGGCTGAGGACATCGCGCGCATGAAGCAGGGGGCGATCCTCATCAACACCTCGCGCGGGCCTCTCGTCGACGAAGCCGCGCTCATCGCCGCCGTTCAGGCCGGCAGGATCGTCGCCGCCCTCGACGTCTTCGATCAGGAGCCGCTGCCGCCGGACCATCCATTCCGGTCTTCGGACCATACGGTCCTCACGCCCCATCTCGGATACGGGGTCGCCGAGACGTGGCGCGCGATGTATCCGCAGAGCGTCGAGAACGCCGAGGCTTTCCTGGACGGCAAGCCCATCCGGGTGGTGAACGCCCTGAAGCCTTGACCATGAGCGATGAAAGCGCCGCAGCCGAGAACAGGGGAGGAATCGATGAAGCGGATTTGGCCGATCATCGGCGTCGCCGACGTGGCCCGAAGCTTCAAATGGTATCAGTCGCTGCTTGGCCTGCCGGAGACAGCGCCCGCCCACGACTATTTCGGACAAATCCGACTCGGACGGAACGGTTCTGCTCTGTCTCCACCAATGGGGCGCCCACGGGCATCCCCCCTTGACCAGCCCCCGCGACGCCACGCCGGGCAACGGTCTCCTCCTGTTCTTCCGGGTCGACAATTTCGACGCGGCTCTGCCGAACGCCCGAGCGCTCGCCCAACTGGCCGAAGAGCCCCATGTCAATCCCAATACCGGGACCATGGAGTTTTCGCTGCGTGACCGTGACGGATATTTCGTCACCGTCAGCGCGTTCGACGCGGCCCCAGGCCGATAGCGCTTCGGCCGCGGCATGCCGGGCTGGAGCGTCAGACCGATCGGCGGGCCTCGGGGCGAGGATGCCCCTGCGGGGCGGCGGGAGGGCGCCGAAGCGATGAGAGAGACGCCCATATTCATGGCGAATGGACGGGGCAGCCTCACGCAAGCTCCGGGTCGGACCCTGAGCCCGTCTCTGTCCGTCTTCGGGGCTATTCATGCCGCGCTTGTCCCCACGCCCCGCCCTCTTGCGCGCGTTGCTCGCTGTCGCCGTCGCGGGCGTCGCCGCGCCGCTCGCCGCCTGCCATGACTTCGGCGACGTCACCGGCTCGATTTCCGGCCCGGCTTCCATGCCGGCGAACGAGGCGAGGCTCCGGGCCTACGCCGACGAGTGCCAGAAGCGCTATGACAGCAATCCCGGCGAAAAAACCGCCTCGATCGAATACGCGCGCGCGCTCCGGGCGCTGACGCGCTACAGCGAGGCGGTCGCGGTCATCCAGACCGCGGCGATCAAGGCGCCGAAGGATTTCGACGTGCTCGGCGAATACGGCAAGGCGCTCGCCGACGCAGGCCAGCTCACGCAGGCCAAGGACGTGCTCTCCCACGCCTATACGCCCGACGACCCGCGATGGGACGTCATGTCGGTGCAGGGCACGGTCGCCGACCGGCTCGGCGACCACGCCGGCGCAATGCAGTTCTATCGCGAGGCGCTCAAGATCGCGCCAGGCGAGCCGGCCGTGCTGACCAACATGGGGCTTTCGCTCGCGCTCGCCAAGAAATTGCCGGAGGCCGAGCAGGCACTGAGGCAGGCGGTCTCAAGCCCCAGGGCCGACGCGCGCATGCGCGGCGACCTCGCCCTGGTGCTGGCGCTGGAGGGGAAATTCGGCGAGGCCGAGACGGTCGGCCGGGCGGACCTTTCGCCCGACGCCGCCCGCGCCAATGTCGAGGCGATCCGCCGGATGATCGCCCAGAACGAGTCCTGGCGAGACTTGCGCAGGCCCGCGAAAGCCGCAAAGCCAAAGGCCGAAGCCGCCGGGTGAGCCTCGGCGCGGAGACTGGCGTCCTGAAGCGGCCCGCGCCTCCGCGTCGCGGTCGCCCCGTGGTCGCCGCGTGCGCCTTGTCATCGCGGAGGCGATTTGTTAGACGACCGCCTTCGCTTCGGGCGGATTGCGCGGAGCGAAAGTGCGGTCATGGCGGAACTGGTAGACGCGCTAGCTTGAGGTGCTAGTTCTTTAACCGGAGTGGAGGTTCGAGTCCTCTTGACCGCACCACTGCCGTTTTACGGCGTTGGTATTATTTGGTTTTCTTGCCTCGAATCCCAACCGTATCGCTGGGTTGGGATAGCGCGTTTCCGTTTTAACCTTTTCGAGCTTCTCGATCGCTCAGGCAGCCAGCAGCCTGTCGTCGCGGCTCGCGACGTATAGCCCCAGGGCGAGCTCGACAAGCGTCTATGACTATGAGGGCTTGCGGCTCCGGGACGCGTTAGGCCGGAAGGCCGACTGCGGCGGTCTTGCGCATGTTGCGATAGCCGACGAAACCGAGCCCCGCGAAGCCGATCAGCATCATCACCCAGGTCGGAATCTGTGGAACCGCCCCGCCGATGACGATGGCGCCCCACCCGGAAAGCGTTAGATCGACGTTGGGCCCCAAACTGGACCCTAGATCGATGACGCGATCAGTGTCGATCAAGCCGAGGAGCAGATCGCCTCGATATGTAAAATCGAACGTGGCGCTTACGTTAGTCACATCGTTCCCGCCGAGAATGGCGATCCCGAACACCATGTCGCCCGGGCCGAGCAGTGCGTCGGCGACTTCGGTCCCGAGGCCGATCAGCGCTGCGGCGTCGAATTTGTCTGGAAGAGCGATCGCCAAGGCCGAGGCAGAGGCGGTCGGAGGGGTCTTGGGTAAAGCGTTAAGCGATGATGCGACAGCCGTCGCCTTGACGCTCACACCGCCAAAGTCTGCCTCGGCAGTCGCCGTCGCATCCGCCCCACTATAGAATACGTCTTCAAAGGGCCAACCGTACTCGCCCCCCGTCGCGGTCGCGAGAGCTGACGCCCCGCCGGGACCGCCTGTCGTCGCTGTGCTACTGGCGCTGGCGTTGCCTCCTTGACCGTACCAAAAACCGCCAGCGCCGCCTGTCGCCGAAGCCGAAACAGTGACGTTTCCAGTCCCTGAACTGCCCGTCGCGTCAGCCGTTGCCGCCCCTCCAGTTCCGCCGTAGCCGTACATAAAATAATCAGAATTGCCGTAGCCAAGCCCTCCGGCGCCGCCTATCGCCGAGGCCGAAACACTGACATCGCCTCTTGCGACGCTGTCGGTTGCTATAGCCGTCGCCGATCCTCCGGGGCCGCCATAGCCGATGTCTCCGGGTCCGGTGGCGTCACCTCCGTTTCCCCCGCTCGCCTCGGCCGGATTCCCGGTGGCGACTGCTGAATCTCCCCCAGTCCCATAGCAGGAAATGGGTTCGCCAATCGTGGAGCACCACGCCGTTTGAGCGCGAACCTCAACGGCGCTCACCGACATCAAGGCCAAGGAAAGCCCGACAATCTGGAGTCCCGTCAGAAACAAACGATCAATCGCCTTTCGCATGACGACCTCCCCGTTGGGACGACCAGCGCCCCGCCAAACGGACAATCGGATTTGCCGGACAGCCCGGCGAGCGACGGGACTGTGCTCCGTTCCAACAGTTGCGACAACGAACAGAAGAGTGCCCACATCGAGCGCCACCAGCCATCCCGGGAGCGACCCCCGGGAACGACTCCGCGGCTATTTGTATTCCCACTGCGCCCCGATGCCCGCGCTCGATCCGCCGCTTGCATCGACGCCCGCCTGAAGCCGGAGATGGCGGGTGACGTCAAGATCGACATTCACCCCGTTGTCCTGCGGCCGCGCGCCAGTCGTCACGCCGACGCTGATCCTGTCGTTGATCGCGCGCGTGGCGCCAACCAGGGCACCGCCGGTTGCGCTCGTCGAGATATCCAGGCTGCTGACGCCCAGCGTCCTGCGCAGGCCCTCCAATGCGTCAACATTGCCGGAAAGGGTGGCAACCGCGTTGGCCAGCTCGAGCGCCTGAAAGCCGGACAGACTGCCGGAAGGCCGCTGGAACAGGATGCGGGACAGAATCTCGTCCTGCGGCAGGCTTGGCTGCGAGGTGATCGCGAAAGTCGGTTGCGTTGCCGGGCCAGTCACCGCGATGCGCGCCGTAATGCCGCCCGCGATTGTTTCGGCGACGAGATTTAGGTCCGGAATCACGTCGCCATGAAACCGGACCCGCCCCTGCGTGAAGACCAGGCGCCGGCCGACCAGCGTGAGCGAGCCGCGCAAGAGGTCGAAGCCGCCCTTCACCTGCGGATCGCGCGCCGAACCGGATAAGCGCAAGTCGCCGGCCACCTCGGCATAGATGCCGCGGCCGCGGACAAAAATGCGGTTGGCCGCCGAAATCGTGAGGTTGAGCGTCGCGTCGAACAAGGGCGCCCTGCCGCGCGCTGCGTTGGCTTTCGCGATCTGGGCGAGGCGCGCGGCCGCCGTCGGCGTCGGATTGACATGCCTCGTCCCGGGAATGGGAGCGGAGACGCTGCTGAAACGGTTCGGCACCGTGATGTCCATCGAATCGATCGTGACGCGTCCCTCGACATTGGGCTTCTGGGCGAGCTTGCCGCTGACGGTAAGCTGAAGATCGGCGGTCGCCGCCACGATGCTGTTGGCGACGAGCTGTGCGTGCTTACCGATCACCCGAATCGAGCCGGGGAAGCCGGCGGCCGGGTCGAGCCGCAGGTCGCCGGTCGCCGAGATCGTCCCCCCGTCGGGCGTCGCGCCGCTCAGTCGATCGATGCGGATCCTGTCTCCGTTGGCGGTGAGGAGACCGGTGATCCCGCTGAGCCTGAAGCCCGTCGCATCGTCGCGGAATTCGCCATTGGCGAAACCGACCGATCCTTGGGCCTCGGGTTTGAGGAGCGTCCCGCGCAATTGAAGCGCGAGCGTGAGCCCGCCGGTCATCCGCCGCCCGGAAAGGGACAAGGCGTTGTTGGCGAGGGAGGCGTCGAGCCGGCCGCCGATCTTGAGATCGAGCGCTCCCTCGATCGTGAGCGGCGCCGATCCGGTCACGCGAAGGGAATTCGCGCCGCCCGCGCTGGCGGTCGCGTCGACCGAGGTCCGCCCTTGGGAGAGCCGGCCGGAAGCCGCGATGTCGAGCGGCGGCAGCGCATTGGCGCGAGCCTGCGGCAGGCTCACCTGCCTGAGCCGGATGCGCCAGTCGCCGATGGGATCGCGCGGCGTTCCCCCGATCGTCGCCTCGCCATCCGCGGTTCCCGACGCGCCGAGCCCCGGAGAAACAAGATCGAGGGCCGAGAGCGGCAGCGCCGTCGCGCTCGCGCGGAGGTCAAGCGCGGACCCCGCGTGGCCGGAGAGCGTGAGCCGGCCCGAGCCGACGCGCAGGGCGAGGTTCTCGACCGTAATTCCGTCCTTGCCGTAAGCGATCGCGGCCGGCCCGGCGAGGGCGATCCTTTGCGCGCCGCGCTGCGCCGTGAACGCCGCCAGGTCGAAGCGGATCGGCGGGCCGCCCGACACGCGGCCATGCGCGGCAAGCCCAAAGCCGAAGGCCGAGCCAGTGAAGTCGAGGTCGCTCGAGGAGCCTTCCGGGCTTGCCGTCAGCCTGACGTCCGAAATTGTTTGTCCTGCAACTTCGGCGCGTGCGAGCCGGGCGAGACCCGAGATGTTTCGCGCGCCCCACAAATCGCCGATTTTGAAATCGACCTTGAGGCCTTCGAGCCTGTTCGCGCCGAACGCCATCCTGTCGCTCGTCGCGGCAACCGCGACCGACTGTTTTCCATCCGACGCCGAAGCGCTGACCGAAGCCTGGAGCGCCCCGCTCATCCTGGTCAGCACGATTGGCGAGAGGTCGTCGAGATTCGCCGCGCTGAAGCTGAGTTCGCCATTCGCCAGCCGGTCCGCGCCGATCGTGACATTGCCCTTGAGCTTCGCGGAGGCGAGGTTGAGCGCGAGATTGTCGACGCGCCAGCCGCCATCCGCAGTCTTCGCGACATGGGCCGAGCCTTGCAGCTTATTCCCGTCGATGTCGCCGGAGGCCGAGGCGGTCGCTTCGATCGGACCGGCAATGTGGACCGCCTCGGCCTCGAGCGTGACGCCCGACGTCTTGCGGTCGAGCAGGCGGCCCTCGCCCAGGGTGGCTTTCAGCCTGGCGCCGAGATCGTCGGGGACGCCCGTGAGCCTCGCCGCGATCTCGGCTTTGCCCGACACGCGTGGATCGAGGACGCTGGCCTGCGGGACGTCGATGCTGGCGTCGAGGTCCGCCTTGTCGCGGGCGAAATCGCCGTCGAGCCGGGCTTGGCCATGCGCTCCGCTCGCGATGAGGTCGGTGAAGCCGAAGCCTCGGCCCGGCGTCGTGCGCGCGGCGCCGGTCAGGCGGAGGTCGCCGCCGGTCAGGCGGTCGAGCATCGGATAGGCGGTGGCCAGATGCGTCGCACGCGCGTCGATCGTCGCGGTGAGCGCGCCATAGCGCGGCGCGCCGTCGAGGTCGGCGGCAAGATGCGCTTCGCCCTTGAGAACGCCGCCGGCGAGGGCTGCGAAACGGCTGAGATCGCGCGCCGTGACCTCGAGCCGGCCATGCACCTGTTTCGGCGCGAGCAAGCCTGAATAGCGCGCGTCGAGATCACCCGACGAAAGCTTGAGCGTGTCGAAGGCGATGTCGCCTCCGACCGACGCCGAGCCGCGCGCCATAACCTTCGCCTCGCTGCCGACGACGCGGGCAAGCGCCGGGTCGGCGAGGGCGAGGCCGCTCATCGCGGCCTCGCTGTCGAAGGCGATCCGCGTCGCTTCCTCGATGAGGGACCCGTTCGGGACAGCCCGGAATGTGGCGGAGACGCGGTCGAGCGAGCCCTGCTCGACATGGACGCCGCCGGCCTCGAACGAACCTTCGATCGTCGGGCTCAGGGCCGGCCCGGCGATCGAAGCATTGAAGTCGAGCTTGCCGATCTCAGCCGAGCCCGGAATCGCCCCGGCGTGGATCTTGATCCCCAGCGTATTGTCCGCCGACCTGCCGCCTTCGATGTCGAGGCGGGCGTTGGCGGAGACGAGATGCAGGCCTGGCGTGGCGATGGCGGAATCGTCGCTGAAGACAAGATCGCCCTTGAGCGTCGTCTGGCCCGCGAAAACCGGGCGGATTATCGGAGGCGCCATCTCCTCGAGTTGGGAATTGAGATTGAGGGTCAGCGTCCGCGCCGCGCCTTGCCGCGCGACCACGACGTCGCCTCGCGCCCAGACATTCGCTCCGGCGGCGAAGTCGAGCTTGGCGTCGAAATTGTCGAGCGCGCCCGCCCCATTGAGGGCGAGCTTGACAGGCGGCAGGCCGGGGAGATTGACGAGATGAGCGAAAATTCCGCCCGCCGGCTCCTCCGAATTGACGGCGAGGGTGAGCTTTTGGGTGGCGGGCACGTAGGTCATCACGGCCTTGAAATCGCCCGGCGCGTCAAGGCGCTTTGCAGCGAGGCTGAGATCGAGGCCCTCCGAGGGCGGCCCCAGCGTCGCCTTGCCGTCGATCTCGAGGCGCGCCGCGACGCCGATGACCGGCTCGCCGAGCGAGAGCTCCTGCAGGCCGAATTGCTTGACGATGACCTTGAGCGGAAGTTCCGGCAGGATCGATCCCGCACCGCCGTCGCGCGGCGGCGTTTCGGACCGGACTGGCCGCCGCAGGACCTGCATGTGCCCGATGGCCAGTCGGTCGACCTCGAGCCGCCGGCTGAACAGAGCGAGCCGGTTCCAGATGAGCCGCACCTTGTCGATCTTGAGCCATGGGCCATCGCGGTCGGAAAGGACGATGTCGCTGATCGAGGCGTCGGAGGACAGCGCCCCCTCGACCGCGCCGATCGAGACGCTCGTCGCCTGCGAGGACAGCGCCCGCGACAGCAGATCGGCGAGGATCCCCCTGTCCGCTTCGGTCGCGCGGACCTGCGCGCCGAGCGCGACCGCCACGACGATCGTCGCGATAAGCCTGAAAAGGAACGGACGCCGCATCATCAGAAAGCTTGCCCGATGCTGACGTAGAAGGCCACCGGCGCGTTGCCCTGGCGCCGCTGAAGCGGAAAGGCGACATCGGCGCGGATCGGCCCGATCGCGGTATAGTAGCGAAGGCCGAGGCCGACCGCGGTGGCGAGCGGCGCGTCGAAATTCGGGAAGCTCGTCGCATAGGCGTTGCCCGCGTCGAAGAACGGCACGATCCCGATCGTGTCCGTCACCTTCACCCTGAGTTCCGCCGACCCATAGAAAAGGCTGCGCCCGCCAATCACCACGAGCCCGAACGGGCCGGCCGGTCCGAGGCTGTTATAGGCGTAGCCGCGCACCGAGCCGCCGCCGCCGGCGTAGAAGCGCCAGTTGGCCGGGATGTCGGCGAGGTCCGCGCCGCCCATCGCGCCAACTCCGATGAGGCCCGCGAGCACGAAGCGCAAATCCGGGTCGAGCGAGTAATAGGCGGAGGCGCGCGCTTTTCCCTGCACAAGATCGAGGGTCGATCCGAGAGCGGTCGGATATCCGCCGACCGAGGCGTTGAGCCGGACGCCGCGCGTGGGGTCGAGCTTGCTGTCGGTGGTGTCGTAATTGGCGGAAGCGTTGACGCCGACCAGCGTGTAATCGACCTGGCCCAGGAAGTCCGTTGCGACGCCGGTCTGCGCTTCGATCCCGGCCTGCACCCAGAAATTTTGGGTAAAGCGATGGCGCAGGGCGACGGTCGCGTCGGCGTCCTCCGCCTCATAGCCGAAAAAGCCCGCGCCGCTGGTGCTGGTGCGCTCGCCGAGCGCGTTGACGAGGAGATCGTTCGGCGTTCCCCACAAAGCGGGCTTGAGGAAGCTCGCCGAGAAGCGCCACCCGAGATCGTGGATGGAAAAGCTGTTGAGGTTCTGGGAGGTTATGTACCAGGGCGGCGCATAGAAGATATCGGCCTGGAGGCGCAATTGCTCCGCGCCGCCAAAAACGTTGCGGTCCTCCCAATAGACCTGGCCGGCCGGACCGTTGGTGGTCGAATATTTCGCCGAGGCCCCGATTGCGTAGGGCAGCCGATCCTCGACGTCGACCGTGTACGGCAGACGTCCATAGGCGTCGAGCGCAGTCCCCTCGGTTATCCGCACGCCCCCGACCGCCGGGATCTGCCGGATCGTGTTCCGGGCGTCCTCGATCGCCCGCGGCGAATAGGGATCGCCCGGCTGGATATAGAGGAAGGAGCGCGCGATGGCCGGATTGAAGGTGTGCGGCCCGTTCATTGTCGCTTCGCCAAATGGGGCGATCGGCCCGGGATCGAAGGTGAACGTGACGTCCATCACGTGGGCCGCGTGATCGACGACTGGAAGTCACCGACGCCACCCTGGCGAGGGGGCGCCCTTCTTTGCGGAAATAGTCGACGATCCGGGCCTGCGCCGCGCGCAGCTCGGCCGCCGCCGCGGAGGAGCCCTGCTTGAGGCGGACGATTCTCGCCGGCAGTTCCGCTTCCGAGAGTTCCGCGCCGCCGGGCCCGAGCACGCGAATCGAGCGCAGCGTGAACAGCGGGCCGGGACTGACGCTGATGCTGACCGGCGCAACGGCGCGATTGCGATAGCTTTGCGCGGCGCGCGCGAAGCCCGCGATGTCGCTCGAGAGGATGCTCAGGCTGGCGCGGTCGATCGAGATCGTGACCGTGGCGTCGTAATAGCCTGCGCCCCACATGGCGTCGATGATCGGGCCGAAGTCGCTTTCCGCCCGCCTCGCGAGCGCGTCGCCATCGGCGGGCGGGTCCTTGCGGAGCTGGTAGAGCGACGAAGCGTCCATGACCGCATTCTTGAGCTCCCCCGCGTGGATTGTGACCGCATAGGAAATCGCCGTAGGCGAGACCGGCGGCGCGGTTTCGTCCGAACCCCAGAGCCCGAAGAAGTCGAACGCGCGGGCGCTCTCGCGGTCGCTGCAGGCAACCATGACCGCCGCCAGCGCAGCGACGAAACACACACTCACGCGACCGGACAGCAAACCACGCCCATCAACTCACTAGCCCTTCCCCCGATCGGTCACGGACATCTCCCCCGGCTGATCCTTGACGGATGGAACTCCCTTGCGCGTCAAAAGTCGAGACCGCGGAGCCCCTCGACGGCAGCCGCCGCCGAATGGGCGTTGCCACGTCGCGACCCTTCGACGCCAGGTTAGCCAACATCGCCGCTTGTCCGACCTGAGCGATCGGTTTGGCGTCGGGGCCTGCGCGGCTTCGAACTGCCGCTGGGGTAACAATATTGTCGATTGAGGGCATAAGCATAGTATGCTATGGACTACCGGCGGACTATCTACACGTAAAGACCGTCTAGACGCGGGGACTTCGAATGAAAGTGTTCTATTGCGCCGGTGTTTTACTGCTCTGTTTTGCACTTCCTGCACGAGCCGTCAATGTTTATACTGGATGCGCAGTCCCGAAGACGACGCACAATAATGTATGGTACTTTGATCCGGTGCATGGACACACCCAGGATGCCGGGGGCACTGGCACGCAAACCGCGCCATGGGACAACCTCAACGCCTTGATCAAGGCGCGCCCCGGCTATTCTCACCCCCTCCTGAAGAGCGCCCCCTATCTCCAGGTTCCGGTCCCCGGACAACCGGCGGTCACCAAGACTGGTCCAAACGCGGGCCCGATCGCGCCTGGCGACGAAATTCTGCTCATGAGCGGAAACTACGGCGACGTGTGGCTCGGCGGCTTGAATGCCGAGATTGCGAACTCCGATTTTGTGACGGTCGCCGCCGCGCCGGGGCAGACGCCGGTCCTGACGTCGCTGTTCGTCGCCGAGACCAACAAATGGGTCTTCGATGGGCTGAAAGTCCAAAGTCTTAAGCCCGCCGCCCTCAGCGGCAACCCCCTTGTCACGATCAAGGACGGCGGCGCGACGCTTCAGACCTTGACATTGTGCTCGAGAATATCGATCATCTCGTCCCAGGACAACGTCCAGGCGTGGGGTCAGGCCCAATGGGTCGCGAATGCACGCAACGGCTTCTCCGCCAGAGCAGCGCGGGGGGCTGAACACGACGTGCGTTTCACTCACCGGATCGCATATCAGCAATGTCAAATTTGGCGCGCGCTGTTCGCCAACAAACTCGTCTTTTCGAACAACCAGCTCGACCATTTTGGCGGCGATGCAATTGACTACGGCGCCACGGATCTCGCCATCACCAAGAACAATATCCACGACGCTGTGGATGTCGGCGACGGCAATCATCCAGACGCCATGCAGGGCGTGCTAGGCGTCCTCGCGCCAGGCGCCGCCCTGAACTATTTCCGGAACGTCCTGATCGACAGCAACCTGATCATCCGGCAGACCGACCCGAAACTTTGTTTCCGAACGTCATGCAGGGCATCGACGCCTTCGATTTCGGACTGGACGAATGTGACCGTCAGCAACAACGTCGTGGTCACAAGCGCCTGCTGGGGGATCGATTTCTCCAGCATCCACAATAGTCTGATCATCAACAACACGGTGGTCGGGGACGGTCTCATGCCGACCCCCGGTTGCACCGCCACTGTGGCGGTGGGCGACAAATCGCACGAAGGCCCGTCAAGCAGCAACACGGCCTTGCGCAACGATCTCGCGAGCCGGCTCATAATCTACAATCTCGACAGCGGCGTTGAAGCCGATCACAACGTCATCATGCACGGCAGCGGAGGAGGCGCCCTGATCGCCTGGTATTCCGGCAGCCTCCGTCCAGTATCTCGGCGACCCGGGAAAATACGCCGGCGACAACATCATCGATTCCGGCGGGACGGCGAGCGAGTTCGTCAACTTCAACCCGGCGAAGCTCACTTATAACCTGATGCTCAAGTCCGTCGCGCAGGCCAGGAGCGCAGGGACCATGACCGGCGCGCCGGCCCTCGACATCCTCGGCGCCGCGCGGACCGTTCCCACCGCCGGGGCCTACGGGTTCCCATACTGAACGGCTTTCCGGCCGCGCAGCGGTCCGTGCACGCGCCCCGGCGCGGCTGCAAGCTCCATGAGCAGAGTTGCCGAAAGCAGACCCGGTTCGCGGATGCGACCCGGGTCTGCTGCGGGCGGCGCTCCTGGGGTGGCTTGCTGTTGGATGAGTGGCCGCTCAAATGTGATAACACATATATGTAGTGTATTAATATTGGAGCGTGGAACTAAACCGGGTCCCAAGGGCCTGAAAACGTGAGGGCGCGCCGGTAAAATGGAACTAAGCTAAAACGGCTGTGTGAGCCGCTCTCCTTGAGGCCCGGAGGGCTCTGGGTCCGTGAACCGGCGCGCTCGAACCAGCCAGCGCCGGCAGCGCCGCCATCTCCTATTTCTGGGCGTTGGTGTTGACGGGCGGAGACGGCTTGCCGCGGCTTGCCGGATTGCTGACGAAACCAAGCGCCCGCTTCGCCAGCCCAGGATGAGCGAGCGCCAATCCTCCGAGAAGAAATAGCTGAGCGCGATCACGACGGACGCGGTGAACGCCGCGGCCAGGAGATGGACGAAAATGTTGGAGCCCAGGCAGCGGCCCAGGACCACGGTGGCGACGAGCAGCGCCCCTGCCGGCAACAATGGGAGAAGGCGCCTTGTCATCCCCGAGGCCCAGGATATCGCCAGGGCGTCGGCCGTGCACGCAAGCTCCAGGCGAAGGCCGCGCCGACAATCCCGAACTTCATGGTCAAAACCCAAAGAATGGCCAGAACGACCGCCAACTCGATCATGCTGAGTTTGCCGGTCAGGTCAGCCGCCTTGGGCTTCCAGGGAGTTGAAACCGACAAAGGATAGCCCCGACATCCACATTCCCGGGAAGAGGAG
>CAVULN010000038.1:0-44016 GCA_963742305.1 uncultured Alphaproteobacteria bacterium | reverse complement strand
TAACAGGCTGCTGAAAAAGTCACTGCGTTTGCGCAACGAGGGGTGCAGGCGCGATTTTTTGCAGGCGGGCGCGTCTCAACTGCAGGCGGCCGCGGTTCATGTTCGAGGTCTTGGTCCGCGGTCGGGGCATTGTTCTCTGGCTCTTCATGTCGCTGGCTGGAGTTCGCCCCTTGCGGCCATAAGCTTGGGCAGGCGGACGATGTTGTAGGCGGCCATGGCGAAGACGAAAGCGGCGCGGACTTTGGCGAGGCCGCGCACCTTCACCTGCGCCAGACCGCCAACTGTCTTCGTCCAGCCGAAGCCTTCCTCGATGCGCTTGCGCAACCGCTGGCTGATCGCATAGCGCATACTCGTGGCGACCTCGCTCGGAACCGCGGTCTTGCGCGCCACGCCATGCTTGCTCACCGTCCCGTTGATCGCGATGTGCGGCTCGATCCCGCGCGCCTTCAGGCCCTCGACGAAGGCCTCGGCGTCGTAGCCCTTGTCGGCGCCGAGGGTTGCGCCAAAGGGCAAGCGCTGGCTGAAAGCCGCCGCCGCCTCGCGCTCGGCCGTTCCGCTCGCCAAGGTCGCCTCGGCAGCCGCCACCAGCCCGTTGCGGTTCTCCATCAAGACGTGGCCAAGATAGGCCAGACGGCTCTCCTGTCCGGCGCCTTTCCGGTAAAGGCGCGCATCCTTGTCCGTCGTCGAGGCGTGGGTTGCGTTCGATCGCTTGGTCTTGCGGAAGTCGACTTCGCCGTTGCGCCCAGGCGGCTCGCCTGGGCCGTTCCCCGGACCTTCGTCCGAGGCGCCCTTGGGACGGAAGCTCTTCATCGACGCCCAGGCTTTCAACAGCGTTCCATCGACCGAAAAATGCTCCGCGCTCATGAGCCTCTTCACCTCCGGCAGGCCGAGGAGCGAAGACAGAAACTCTTGCGCGATCTCGTGGGTGAGCAGGCGGTCGCGGTTCTTGGAGAAGGTCGAGGCGTCGAACATATTCTCGTCGATCGACAACCCGACGAACCAGCGAAACAGCATGTCGAACTCCAGCCGTTCGACCAATTGCCGCTCCGAGCGGATCGAATAGAGAAGCTGCAACAGCGTCGCCCGGAGCAACCGCTCCGGCGGGATCGATGGACGCCCGATCCCGTCGTAAAGCGCCGAAATCCTCGCGTCGAGCTCGGCCAGCGCCGCATTGGTCAGCCGCCGCATCGCTCGCAGCGGGTGCTGCGCCGGGATGCGCGCCTCGACGTCGACGTAAGAGAACAACGCCCCACTCGTCCGATCCTCGCCCCGCATCGAGTCCACCCCGAATCGCTTATGACAAGCCAAAGCGAATCAGACGAGAACAATAAACACCAGCGAATCTTCGGGCGTCTTTTTCAGCAGCCTGCTAGAGCGGGAGCGTTTTAATACCATATTTAAAACGTTAGTATGACGCCACCACGGCTCCGCGAAGGGACAGGTTTTGGCGCCTAACCCTTTGGAATCGCCCGTACGGCGCCAGAGATTGGCGCCCCGGCCCAAACGCTTCAGCGACGCCGCAATGGGGCGGGCGATTGCCCGCCGCCCACCTCCTCGCTAGAGGACGACCCTGCCCGGTCGATCATGGAAGCGCCGGCAAGGACATCGATGCGCCTGTCTTCGCTCCATCTCCCGCGCGCCTACCGGCTGAAGCCGGTCGGATACAGGGAGGAGGACGCCCTTTCCCAGCTCAGGATCGGCACCAGCAGCCAGAGCGTTCTCGTGCCTTTCTCCGCCGGTCTGGACTACATCGTCGCCCCTGCCGGAGATGCGCCGCTGCCGATCGAGAGCGCCGACTTTCGGGTCGAGCCTCTCGGCGCAGTTGCGTCCTTATGGGCGCGGGCGCGCCTCATGGCCTTCTTCAAGAAGAAGAAATACCTGAAATACGAGGAATTTCGCCTCTTTTCGGTCGGTCCCAAAGCCGAGCGCAAACGCTTCACCCGGTTCAATCAGGATACGGCCGACATCGGCTTCGTGATCGACGGCGAGCTTCTCGCCGGGCATCCGGAGCTTCTCTACGGGTGGCCGGTCGAGGCAGGCGCGCCGTCTCGGGCGGCTGATCCTTCCGGGCCGGTCTCCGTGGCGGTCGTTGCGCATGTCTATTACGAGGAGGCGTGGCCCGATATCGCCGGCGCGCTCCGGGGCCTGACCATTCCCTTCGACCTGATCGTCACGACCGTCGCGGGCCGTGAGCGGCTGATCGAAGCGATCCGCCGATCCTATCCTCGCGCCGAGATCGAGGTCTTGGAGAATCGCGGCCGCGACGTCGGCCCGTTCCTCGCCCTGCTCGAACGCGGCCGGCTCGACGCTTACCGCTACGTCTGCAAGATCCACGGCAAGAAATCGAGCGACGGCGGGCGCAAGACCTACATGGGCGCGATGTGGCGCCGCCGGCTGCTGTTCGACCTTCTGGGGGCGCCGGGCGCGGCCTCCGCCGCCATCGCTTCGTTCGAGCGTGACCCGTCGATCGGGATGATCGGCCCAAGGGTGTTTCGGCTGCCGAAAGAGGGTTACGCCGAGGATCTCTCCTGGTCGTCCAATCGCGCCATGACGCTCGAACTCGCCGGACGGATGGGCGTTCCGGCCGCCGCGTTCAAGCTCGATTTCTTCGGCGGGACGATGTTCTGGGTGCGCCCGGAAGCGCTGAGGCCCCTGCGGGACCTGCGCCTCGCCGCGGAGATGCCTAACGAGAGCGGACTGATCGACGGGGACCTGCCGCACGCCGTCGAGCGCGTGGCGCCGACTGCGGTCCTGGCGGCCGGCTACAGGCTCGCGGACTGCGACGGGCGCGAGGCGCAAGCCAGGGAATAAACGACCGCGGGCCGCCCTCGGCCTTGCCCGCCAATCCGCGTCGCGTTTGGGAAGGGCGCTCGACAGGCGGCGAGGCGCGGTGCTACGGGCGGCTTTGGCGACAGGCGATGCAACTGGATTGAAGACGTGAGCGATTCGCCTTCCGGCGCCGCCGATCTGATCGCCGAGCTTGACGCCGCGCGCGAAGCGCTGGCGATCGCCGAGGCGAATGCGGCGCAAGTCGAGGCGGAGCGGGATTCCGCCGTGGCGGCGCGCGACTCGTTGCGATCCCTGGCGGCGCATCTGATCGGCGAGCGCGTCTATCTCGCCGGTCAGCTCAAGCGGGCCTACAGGCGGCCGTGGCGGCCACTCAAATCCGCCATGAGCCGCAGGCTTTTGATGACGCTCAGCGCCGCGACCCGGCCGATTTCCGCGCGGATGGCGGAGCGGTTCGCGCGCTCCGCCGAAAGCCGCAGTCCGGACCGGTTCGACCGGTTTCTGGCGCCGCCCGGCGCTCCGGCCGCCGAAGCGCAGGACGTTCGGACCGATCCTCGAATCCGAGACGCAACCGGCCGCTGAGCAAAGCCGATCGTCGCCGGCCTCTCGCTGCCCGTGACCGAGCGTCCGCTCGTCTCCATCATCATTCCGACCTATGGAAAGCCAGCTCTCACTCTGCAATGTCTCAAGTCGATCGCCCGATTCCCGCCGTCGACGCCATTCGAAGCGATCGTGACCGACGACGCTTCGGGCGATCCCGAGGTCGAATTGCTGCGGGGCGTCGCCGGGCTCCGGCTGGAGATCAACCCGGCCAACCTCGGCTTTCTCAAAACATGCAACCGTAGCGCCGAACTGGCCCGGGGCGACTATCTGTTCTTTCTCAACAATGACACGCTGGTGTGCGAAGGCTGGCTCGAGCCCCTGCTTCGCGTGTTCGACCAATTTCCCGACGCCGGCCTCGTCGGTTCGAAACTGCTCTTCCCCGACGGAACCCTCCAGGAAGCGGGCGGAATCGTCTGGAACGACGGCTCGGCCTGGAACTACGGGCGGGCGGACGATCCGGACAAGTCCGAGTACAATTACGTGAGGGAGGCCGACTACATCTCCGGATGCGCGATCCTTGTCGCTCGCGCCCTATGGCGCGAACTCGGTGGGTTCGACGAGCTTTTCGCGCCCGCCTATTGCGAGGACAGCGATCTGGCCTTTCGCGTCAGGGCGGCGGGGCGGAAGGTCTATTATTGTCCGTTCTCGGCGATCGTGCATCTCGAAGGGGCGAGCCAGGGCACGGACGTGACCTCGGGGGTCAAGGCCTATCAGGTCGCGAATACGAAGAAGCTCTATGACCGGTGGCGCGAGACCCTGACGAGGGAGCAATTTCCGCCCGGCCAGGAGATCATGCGCGCACGCGACCGGAGCCGCGAGCGCAAGACCGCGCTCATCGTCGACCATTATGTTCCCCAGCCCGACCAGGACGCCGGCTCACGGACCATGGCCGCGATCATCGAGTGCCTGCTGCACGCGGGCTACGTGGTCAAGTTCTGGCCCGACAATCTCACCTACGATGCCGGCTACACGGAAGCGCTTCAAGGTCTCGGCGTCGAGGTCTTCTACGGAATGGGGCTCTTCTTCGACGACTGGATCAAGGAAAACGGCGATGCGGTCGCGCTCGCCGTCTTGAGCCGCCCGACCGTCGCCTTGCGCTATATCGGCCCCTTGCGGCGCCATTCGAAGGCGACGATCGTCTACTACGGCCACGACCTTCACTTTCAGCGGCTCGGCATGCAGGCCGAGAGGGCGGGCGATGCGGAGCTCGCCGCCGAGGCCAAGGCGATCGAGAAGACCGAGCGCTTGATCTGGCGGCGCGCCGACGTCGTGCTCTACCCGTCGCCCGAGGAAGCCGCGGTGGCGGGACCCGCGTCGGCGCGGGCGGCCGCAATCATCCCTTACGCGTATGACGACTTCGGCGACCGCCCGCGCCCGGCGAACAATCACGAGATCCTGTTCGTCGCCGGGTTCGCCCATCCGCCCAATGTGGACGCGGCGGTGTGGCTCGGGAGCGAGATCATGCCGCTGATCCGGGAGCGGATTCCCGACGCGACGCTGGCGCTGGTCGGCGCCAATCCCTCGCCCGCGGTGCGGGCGCTCGCGGGCGATTGCGATCGAGGTCGCGGGCCGGGTGAGCGAGGACGAGCTCCGCGCGCGCTACGCCCGGGCGCGGATCGCGATGGTTCCGCTTCGCATCGGCGCCGGCGTCAAGTCGAAGGTGGTGGAAGCCTTGCGCGAAGGCCTGCCGCTCGTCACCACCAGCGTCGGCGCCCAGGGTCTGCCGGGGCTCGAGCAGGCGGTCAGCATCGCCGACGATCCGCGCGGGCTTGCCGACGCCGCGGTGAAACTCATCCTCGACGACGCCGCCTGGAGGGAGGCGTCGGCGCGCCAGATCCAGTATGCGCGCAAGCACTTTTCCCGCGACGCCTTCCGCCGCTCGTTCCTCGAGGCGATCGGCGACCGGATGGCGGCGGTTTCGCCCTGACCAGATTGCCCCCGCTCCGGAGTCGCTGATGGCGTCTTCGGCGGTCGTTGAACGCACCCTATCCGTCCGCGCGCGACGAAACCATTGGATCAGGAAAATTGATTGGGCGCGCGTGCGGATCGCAAATGAGGAAGCGCTCAGTCGGCGCCCACCACACTTCGTCTGGATGGAACTTGTCGATCAGGCGCCAGTCGAACCCGCAATGATGATGATGGATCCAAATCGCGCGTCCCGCGTGCTGGGAGAGCATAACCGTGAAGTAGGAGTGCGTGAACGAGTCGCCGATCACCATGATGGTCTTGCCGGGGACGCCCGTTGCAATCACGTGATCGGGCATCACGTCCGCAGAGATTGGTTCGTCTGCGCCCTTGGCGGACAGGGTCATTCCTTCGACCATTTCCGTGACTTCGTCCTGCACGCCCGCGATGCGCGCTACGTCCCCACCCTTGCGTATCGCGGGAGGACCGAGCGCTGTCGCCGGATCGATACGCCAGTCGGGGCGCCCGTCGGCCTCGATCACTGCGTTGTATCCCGCGATTGCGCCGCGCGCCGTCCAATGCGAGTCGTAGCGAAGATAAACGGCGCCCTGGGAGCGTGCGGCTTTTAGCGCCGGCCGGAGGTCGACAGCCTTCACTGCGCGCTCGGCAAGGTCGCTAAGGAAAAGATCGTATTCCGTTTTTCGCCCGGGATTCCGCGCCCACCGGGGAAGATCGTCCTGATCGATCGTAGACGAGTTCGGGGGGACCGCCGCGAGAAACGCGATCGTGTCCCAAGGCGTGGTGTAAGCTCTTCGAGCCTCGTCGTTCACCGGCACGGCCGGGTGGTCATCCGGCCACGGCGGGCAGGATGACGATGGGATTATCGCTGACGGGAGCGATGCTTTCCAGCGTCATGTATCGGGCGCGCTGGACGGCCCATTCGTCGTTTTGCTCCATCAGGATGGCGCCGACCAGCCTGATGATCGCGTCGTCATTCGGGAAGATGCCGACGACGTTGGTTCTGCGTTTGATTTCGCCATTGGGACGCTCGATGGGGTTGGTCGAACTGATTTTGTCCCAGTGCTCCCTGGGGAAGCTCATGAAGGCGAGGACATCGACCTCGGCCTCGTCGAGCAGGGCTGCGAGCTTGGGCAGCTTGGCGCGCAGTTGGTCGGCGACCTGACGCCACTGCTTGCCGGCGGCGTCCGGCGAGCCTTGCGCGAAGGCGGCGGTGATGAAGGCCGAGACGACGCGACGGCCGTTCTTGTTGGCGTTCGCCAGCGCGTTGCGCATGAAGTGGACGCGGCAGCGTTGCCAGGACGCGCCGAGCACCTTGGCGACGGCGCCCTTGAGGCCCTCGTGGGCGTCCGAGATGACGAGCTTGACGCCGCGCAGGCCACGCCGCGCCAGCTTGCGCAGGAACTCGCTCCAGAAGGTCTCGGCTTCCGAGGGGCAGATGTCGAGGCCGAGCACTTCGCGCCGGCCGTCGCCGCTCGGGCCGGAACGTGTCGAAATCCACCGCCGCCGTGAAGGCCAGCAACTGATCGCCCAGATCGCTCAGCCGCCTCAGGCGCTCGTCGACGTCGAAAAACCCAGGCTCACCGCGCATCGACTCACCCCGCTCCATCATCAGCGAAGGAATTCAGAAACTCCGCCAAATGGCGAGGTTCTTAAGAACCGTCCAGCTTTGAACGGTTGCCGTAACGAAAATCGAACTCGGCTAGATAGCGGTGCAAGTGGGCCTCGCTGATTGAATGATAGACGCCGGTCACGGCGCGCTTGAATATGCTGAAATAGGCTTTTGTGGTCACGGTCCTTGCCGATCTTGTAGGCGTACTCGCTGCGAGAATGATCGACGGCGTAGTGGTTGCTGAACTCGCGTCCCATTTTGATGTATGGAGCGGCCTCGTCCGTATTCAGCGTGCTCTTTCGGCTGGCGTTTTTCATCAAGATCGGGCGCAAAGTCTTTGCGGTAATGTCGGCAACATGGCTCGAAGTGCGCGTCCATTGCGTTCGACAAGAGTGAACACGGCCTTCTTTGGTGCCGGATCGCGGTAGGCTCGGTTCTTTGAACGGCCGCCGACAACGGTTTCGTCCGCCTCAATGACCTTGCCATCGCCGCCGAGCGGTCCGCCAGTCTTGTTCGGCTCGGGATCGTCCATCGCCTCACGGATGCGGTCCGCGAGGAACCACGCGGTTTTGTACGTCACGCCGAGCATCCGATGCAATTGATGGGCGGACATGCCTTTCTTGCTGGACGCCATGAGATGGAAGGCAAGAACCCATTTGTTGAGCGGGATTTTGCTATCTTCCATGACGGTTCCAACGGTGACGGAAAAAGGCTTGTTGCACTCGTTGCACCAAAGGACGCCGGGCCGCGTGCTCTTGCCGGTAAGCCGAGTAATTCGTTCGGCGTCGACATTGCCGCAATGACGGCAGACTGGGCCGGTCGGCCAATACAGCCTCTCAAGGTGCTCGCGCGCCTTGTCGGCGTCGGTGAAAATCGGATTCGTGAGATCGCACATGGATTTAGCTCCTAGGCAAAATCCACATCACAACGCGGTTTCTACGCCAAGTATATAATTGCCCCGAAGGCCTCCACGCCCTTCGTCTTCAGAGCCTTGACCGCCGCCTTCACCTCGGCCCCGTTCGGGAGCAGATCGCGACGCTTGCGCCTTCGGACGCGAAAATATCCGCAGCCGCGCGGCCGATGCCTTTGGTGCCGCCGGTTACGACCGCCCGCAGGCCCTTCAATCCGAGATCCATGTTCCCCTCCCTAAGCTCGCATTGACGGCAGATAGTCTTTGAGAATCGAGGCGCCCAACGTGTATTTGGGATCGACCATGTTGCCGACCCGCATTCTGCCTGCCTGCGTCAACAGGAAATAGGCCTCGAGCTCGTCGAAACCATAGTCCGCCGCGAGCCAGCGGATCAGTTCCCGATAGGCGATGCGCGCCGCGTCCTCCATGGGCCGGGTGGAGCCGATCGTCGTGATGAAGCGCTCGTTCTCGAGCCTAGGCCACTGAATCGCCCACGCCTTGATGAGATCGACCTGGATCGTGGTGGTCGAGGGGATTTCGACGGCCACGCCGCAAAGCTCGCCGTCGCCCTGCCGGCCGTGGCAATCGCCGAGAAAAAGATAGGCCCCTTTCGTTTGCACCGGGAAATAGGCGATCGCGCCGGGGCCGACATCGGGCAGGTCCATGTTGCCGCTCCAGTAGTCCGGCTGCAGCGACAGAACCGCCTCGATCTGGGGGCTCACCCCGAGCGTTCCGATGAAAGGCTCGAACGGCAGGACGATCCTGTCGTTGAAACGCACGCCGCTTTCGCTCACGTGATATTTCATCACCCGCTCGGGCAGGGGCGGGTTGAGCATCGGCGTGCCGGCGTTGCCGACCAGACCGCCGAATTCTGGGATGAGGGCGGACGTTCCCACTGGCTGCGGCCCGCGCGGCACGATCGATTCAATCCGCACGGCGAGGACGTCGCCCTTCTCCGCCCCTTCGACGGCGATCGGCCCATTCTGCGGATTGACGAACGGGAACTTGAGCTTCTCCGAGGGCTTGTCATCGACGGACTTGATCGCGCCGCCGAATGCGTCGAGCGTGTCGGCTACGACGACATCGCCCGGCGCGATCGTCAGCACGGGCGATGCGTAGGGCCCGTAAACATACTGATAGGAGCCCTGTTTGGTCTCCGTCAGCCGATGAGTCTTGCCTGCGCGGCCACCCGCGACCCCGCGGCGAGCCATGTAAGAGGAGGAGAACCAGGACGACATCGCTGCGTCTCCCAAGCTCGAAAGCGACGCGAGCTTATCGGGAAGGCCAGGGGGGCATCAAGCCGAGCATTGCCGCTCGACGGACCGCTCGGGCGCGATGCAAGGGTTGAGCGGCGGTTGGGATGGTTTGGCGGAGCTCGGATTCCGGCGGCGCTTATGGCGTCGAGTGCGAACCGAACCCAGTTCGGCGCGCGGCGCGCTCAAAAACTGCGACTATCCCGCCCAGGCCAGAAAGAGGCCGATATCGCCCGGCAGCCCGTCGGGGAAGTCGAGAACCCGCGCCCGGACATGGAAACCGTGTGGCCTCAGATCATGGTTCCAGCGCAAATAGATCTCGGCGGCCTCGCCGCGCAGCGTCTCCGGCCACTCCGGGTCGGGCACGTTAACAGCGCGGCCGCCATCGCTGCACAATTGGCTGGGAAAGCGCAAGAGCAGGAATTCCTTCAAACCCTGCCCGGCCGCGGCGCGCGCCTGATGAATGAGATCGCGCCAGCTCTCATCCGACATATGCTTGCCGATCAGCTCATCCACCTCATGTTTCTGCTTGTCCTGCGCGCTGTGGCGCAGTTCCTCGCGCTGGAGGGCTTGTCTCTTCTCGAAGGCCTCCGCGAGCCGGCGGAAATCTTCGGCCGCCGACGAAGCCTCGTCGAGCCGGGCGGCCATCGCGGTATGCGGCGTCGCCGCCGGTCGCGGGCGCTCGAAACGCCAACGGAGCGGCGCCAGCGCGTCGTCAAGCACCCGCTCCACCGCGCCCTCTCTGGGCCTGGCGTCCTGGCGCGGCTCTTCGTGGGCGAACGCGCGCAGCAGGTTCTCGCGGCTGACGATTCCGACCATCTGCCCGTTCCGGACGACGGGCACGCGCTTGATCCGGTATGCGATGAGCAAACGCGCGATCTCGCGGGTCTCGTCGTCCGCGCCGACGGTGACGGCCGGCTTCGACATGACGTCCCGGGCGACGCGTTGGGGGCGAGTCAAGCTGGAAAGGAAATCGGGGCCAAGCGTTTCGCCTTCCGCCAGCAGCGCGAGCCACCAGTCGCGCCGCTCGTCGCGTTCGGTCTCGTCACGGCCGATGAGGTCGCCTTCGCTGACCATACCGACAGGGGCGCCGTGGTCGTCGAGGATCGGAATCGCGCTGATGTGGTTTTGGAGGAGAAGGCGAGCGATATCCTGGACCGGCGTATCCTCCCTCGCCGAGATCACCGGGCTCGTCATGACTTCAGATGCAATCATTGTCCGCGCCTGACCAAACAGGTCGAATCCGCGGGATCATATGGCCGCGAATGGCGAACAAAGGATGGCGACGGCAGGCGGCGAGGCGATGGGTCTTCCCTTAAGGCTTCGCCGGCGCGGGGGGCCCGAGCCGGGGCAGGCTCCTGAGATAGACGGCGATGGCCTCACGGTCGGACTCCGGCAATCGGGCCAGGTTGCTGACGACGGCGTTCATGCCGCCGCCGAGCACGTCGCCCGACGGGGTAAAGCCGCTGGTGAGCGCCTCGACAATGTCGGCGTCGGTCCACTTCAGGAAGCCGCCGCCTCTCAGGTTCGCCGACTTGCCGTGACCGTCGGGCAACGGAGCGCCTCCGAGCGCCCGGACGGGCTCCATCGCGCCCAGGAAATTCCGCGGCGTATGACACTCGCCGCAATGGCCGGGGCCTTCGACGAGATAGCGTCCCCGGTTCCATTGCTCGCTTTGCGACGAATTGGGGGAAAGGCCGGAATTGTCGAAGTAGAGCAGCTTCCACAAACCCACGGCGCGACGGATGGAGAAGGGAAACTCAAGCGCGTTCTCCGGCGCCTTCCCCTTGACCGCCGGCAGCGTTCTGAGGAACGCGGCGAGATCGGCGACGTCCTTCGGGGTCATCCGCTGATAGGACGTGTACGGGAAAGCCGGGTAGAAGTGCTCCCCGTTCGGGGAGACGCCCGCGAGAAGCGCATTGGCGACATCGACAGGGCGCCAGGCGCCGATCCCGTCAGCCGGATCGCTCGAGATGTTCGGCGGGTAGAACGACCCGAACGGCGTCTTGAGCTCGAGCCCGCCGCCGAGCGTGAGCGGATCATCCTGACCCGGCGACTTGTGGCAGGAGTCGCAGCCGCCGGCGAAAAAGACCAGCCGTCCGGCGGCGGGGTCGCCGCGGAGGCCCAGCGCTTCCCACTGCGCCTCGGTATAGCGCGGCCGGGGCGCCGAGAGCGCCCAGGCCAGCGCGGCTCCAGCTGCGACGATAACCGCGAGGATGACGGCAATCCGCCTCATCCCCGCGGGCGGCCTCAAGCCTCAGCCGCTCTTGGCCTTGTAGAGCTCATGGCAGGAGCCGCAATTCTTGAACACGGCCGGGGCGAATTTCTTGAACGTCGCCTCATCGGTAATTCCGGCCTGCGCGGCCTTGACGTCCTTGGCGAACTGGACGAAGCGGGCGTCGAAGTCCGCCTTGTTCTCCCAGATCGACGGCAGCGCCGCAGTGCCGCCGCCGGTCTTGCTGTCGTCGGGAAACAAAGCCGCCGATTTCGTCGCGCCGTCGTTAAGGGTCGCGAGCGACTCCTGCACCGTCTTGAGATCGAACGGGATCTTGCCTTTCGACATCTCGAACAGGGTCTTCGCGGCCTGGCCGTCGTGTTTCATGAGCGCGCGCCGCGTGGCGATCGCATCGCTCTCAGCGCAAACGGCGGTGACGCCGCAAGCCATCGCAATCACCAAAGTCATCAAGTGTTTCATGTGACCCTCTCCCCGACACTGGAGCATCCCAGCGCCTCGATCGAATCGCAGATGCTCCAGAACTCCTTGATTTCGCGCGTTCCTTCGCGAAAAACCGGCGTCCACTGGTTTGCGAGCCGCGCTCCAGCCTCCGGTAAACACGGAGGGGCCCGTCTCTATTCTCGCAGAACAGCAATATTCGGCCGGGACCGCAATCCAAAATTTCGTGTTCATGAGCCGCCGGCGCCAAGGGCGGTCGGCCGGCCGCAGGTCTCGCGGCCGCCGGGCCGGCCTGAACATGCGCGTCGCCGCCGGACGGTGGACTTGCCGGCCATTGAACCTTATGCTTCCGGCCAAACATGGATGCTATCCTGCTTTGAGCAGGCCGGCCTCTCTGGCGGGCCGTTGCCGCGCCTCGCGCCGGCGGCCGGCAGTTGGGCGCTTCAGCCTCAGGCATCCCGTGAATAGCCTGCGACCGCTTCTCCTGAGAGGTGATATGGATCAGACGGCTCTCGACTTGCCTGCGGCGTCAAAAACATCGGCCAAGCCGCGGGAAGGCCTTTTTGCCGGTCAGTCGGCGCTCTACATCGGCATTGTTCTTCTCGCGGTGTTGGCCTCCTACGCCTTCTGGCTCAAGACGAGGTCGATCTTCGCCTGCCAGGCCCCTGGCTACAGCGCCGACCGGTACCTCGCCTATTGCGGCGGCGCGAACTACGCGGATTTCGAGCACGGCGCCTTTTACTTCAACCTCGAGCCTCCGTCGCTGGACTACGCGCGCAACGCCGACGTGCTGGTCATCGGCAACAGCCGCTTGCAGGTGGCGTTGTCCAACGATGCGACGGCGGACTGGTTCAAGCAGGCGCAGGCCCGCTACTACCTCATGGCGTTCAGCTACAACGAGGACATGGTTTTTACCGATGCGCTGTTGAAGAAAGTAAAACCGCGCGCCGGCGTCTACATCATCAACGTCGACGATTTTTTTGAGCGGCGGGAGACCGTCTTCGCCGACACGATCCTGCATGACGCCGATGCGCGGAGCGCGTATGAGGGGAAACGCCTCTCGCAATATTGGCACCGGCCGATCTGCGGCGCGTTCCCCAGGCTTTGCGGCCGAAAGTTCGTCATCTTCCGCTCGCGGGAAACGGGGGCCTATTACCGGATTCCCGGCCCTGAGCCGCTCGTCGCCAAGAATGCGGTCAGCTATGACCCGTGGGTCGATGACGCGACTGTCAAAGACAGCACGGCGCTGGCGATCGATTTTCTCAAACAGTTCGCTCAGGGAAAATGCGTGATCCTGACCAACGTTCCCTATCCGGAAACAAGAAGCGGCAACGCGGAAGCGATTGCGGCGGGCGCCGGCCTGCCGTTGGTGGCCCCCCGCCTGGAGGGGCTCTACACCAGCGACGGCTACCACCTCGACCGGCCGAGCGCCGATCGTTGGTCGCAAGCGTTTTTGGCGGAGGCGGGGCCTAAGATCCGTTCGTGCCTCGAGAAGCAGCGCGCGGCGCGCTCCTAGCTTTGGCGTCCGAATAACGCTCGCAGCCGTTCCTTCGCCGCTTCGAGCGTTCGCTTGCGCGTCGGCGACAAGTTTCGGCCGGCGCGGTTCATATAGAACGTCAACATCGACATCGCCGACCGGAAAGCGCCCGATTTCCGGCGATCGCTCGTCTCGGCTGAGCGTTTGAGCGACCGAGCGATCTCCTGAGCGCTTTTCTTTTCAAAGACCCCGGGTTCCAGATCAAGCGCATCGGAGCGCTTCGTCACGTCAGCCGACCATTTTTCGCTCTGATGGGCTTTCGCCACGGGTCCGCTCCTAAGCCGCCTCTTTCGATCGCGAACAACGCCGAGCGGCGCATCCCGGTTCCCGCGCCTGGCCAGCCTCAGTTCAATCTTTCCATTCCCATTCCAAAACGCCCGGGCGCCGCGCCGTCTCGGCGAGCCCCAATGGAAGTCCGTGCTCATCGCGCAGAACGCGATGGCGCACGGAGCACTGGAGCTCCCTCACTCCTGCGAGAACGTCCTCCCGGATCGTAACCCGGGCGACGTGCAAGTCGGCCACGCGAAGCGCGGACAAGGCCGTCTCCGCGTCAAAATCGTCGATCCTCCACTTCATCCTAAGCTCCGAGACGCGTTGCTGCTTGAGCTTGCGCTCGAGGAGCTTCAAGGCGCGCAGGGTGAGTAGGCCGAGAAAGGTTCCAACCAGGCCAAGCTCGACCTGGCCGCCGCCAAAGCAGAGCCCGACCACAGTCACGAACCATAGCGTCGCGGCGGTCGTCAGGCCGTGAATGGTGTCGCCGCGCTTGAGAATGGCGCCGCCGCCAATGAAGCCAACGCCGGTCAATATGCCGAGCGGCAGGCGCATGAGGTCGAGGACCACAAAGGAATTGGAAGCCTTGCCGACGCTGTTCATCAGCCAGTTTGCCTGCAGCATCGAGAGGCAAGCGGCCAAGGCGACAAGGATCACCGTCCGCAAACCGGCTGCATGACCTTCCACGTCGCGGTCATAGCCTATGGCGGCCGAAGCCAGTACGGTCAGAGCGATGCGAAGGCCGACGTCGGCCCATGTCAAGGTAAGGGGCATTCAGCCTCGGCGGTCTACTCCCGGGCGGAGTCCTCGTCGCCGCCGGCGCGATGCGATCCGTCGCCGAAGCGGTCGTAGGCCGAGCCCATCACTTCGATACGGACCCCATGGCCGTTGCGCAGGTCCCCGGCGGCCCCGGCAACCGCGACTTCATACGCGGCCTCCTGCGAAACGTAGTTCATGCCCGGCTCGCCGTCTCGCGTCACCAGCCATTTTTCGCCCGCAGGGGCCACTCGGTAGGCTACGGCAACCATGGTGGATGCCTCTCTGCTCGAACGCCCGGGAGCAAGAAACGCGGCCGCAGGGGTGGAGGTTCCGGCTTAAGCCGGCAAACTTTGCCCTGACGCGCCCCCGCGAGCCAAAAGCGCGCCTCTCGTGGAGGCGCGCAAGGACGCGTCACGGATCCCGGCTCGCCTCAGGTTTGGCAGCGGTGTCGAGGCCGAGGACGACGATTTTCCCGGTCGCGACTTCCGTTGGCCAGGCGACGCCGGTAAGGCCGGTCGCCACCGCGATCTTCTCGGCCCCGTCGGCGCGGTAGGCGATGACGCCGCCGCCGATCGCGCCGCCGATCTTCTGACCCCACAGCTTCTCGCCGCTCGAGGAGTTGAGAGCATAGAAATTTCCGCCGAGGTCGCCGACGAACGTCAGGCCTCCGGCGGTCGGCGTCACGCCGCCGACGATCGGGTAATTCGACTTCACCCTCCACTTCGGGACGCCGGTGTCGGCGTCGACCGCGTAGACCCAGCCGCCCCAGAAATTCTCATCCTGCCTGCCGAACACGTGGAACGGGTTGCGCATCGCGTTGCCGAACCAGGCGCCGCCGGCCGGCGCGTCCATGAGTTGCTCGTCGGTCTGCCGCTTCACGGTCGTGCACCAGTCCATTTCGCCGGTGATGATAAGGTTCGTATCCGGATCGTAGGCCGGGCCGTTCCACTCGGATCCGCCGGACGCCCCCGGGCAGAACCGCACCGCCTCGTCGGTCGCAAACGGCGCCTCGACATTCTCGATCCTCGTCACCGGCGTGCGGTAGAGCAGGGCGCCTTCGGCGAGGTCGATCCCGTAGAGATGCCCGTCCTTGGGGGCGGCCGAAAGCAGCGTCCGGCCAGCCCGCGTGTGAATCAGCGCCGGCGCGCTGGCGACGTCCCAGTCGTGCCAGTCCCGGCGCACGAGCTTGAAATGACGCTTGTAGGCGCCGGTCATGGCGTCGAGCACGACGACCGAGTCGGTATAGAGATCCTCGCCCTCGCGCACGCTGATCGCGTAGGCAGGCGAGGGGTTGCCGACGGGGACGTACAATTCCCCCGTCTTTTCGTCGAGCGTGTAGGACGTCCAGGTCGCCCCGCCGCTGATCGGGAAATTGGGCGCGTTGCCCCAGGTCGACTTGTCGAGGGGCGAAGCGCCCTGCGGGCCGCGGGCCGGATCGTCGTCCGTCTTGGGGACGAGGAAGAATTCCCACATGATTTTGCCGGTCTTGGCGTCGAGCGCATACATGCGCCCCTTGCCGCCCTTGGCGTCCCCCCCGGCGTCGCCGATGAAAACCATCCCGTTCCAGGCGATCGGAGCGGCGGCCACGAATTCTCCTTTCTTCACGTCCGCGATCGTGGTTCGCCAGATTCGCTTGCCGGTCTTGAAGTCGTAGGCGAGCACCTGTCCGTTGGGGGATCCGCGAAACAGCATGCCGTCGAAATAGGCCGCCCCCCGCATGGCGGTGAGGATCGAGGGCGGAAAGTCCTCGCGCGTGCGCCAATTCTCCGCGCAAGTCGCCGGGTCGATCGAGAATATGTCGGTGAGCGTCGTGCCGATCAGCGCCCCGTTGACCATGATCAGGCCCGACTCGAAGCTCGTGTACTGTTTGGTGTCGTACGTGCACAGGACCTTGAGCTTGCCGAGGGTGTGGGCGTTGATCTCCGAGAACGGCGCGTAGCGATCCGAAGAGAGCGTCCGGTTGTAGCTTGGCCAGTCGTCGCCGTCGCCGCGCGGCGCCGCCACGGTCGCGAGCGCGGGCGCCGCGCCGGCGGGCTCGATGTAAGCCGGGTTCCGCTCCGTCGTCGTCGCGCCCGGAGGCGCTCCCCAGGAGCGGATGGCGTTGCGCGTCAAAGCGACAAAGAGCGACGCCCGGACCGGGTAGGCGCGGTAAAAGGCGAACCCCGCCGCCGCGCCAGCGGCGACGATCGCGACTGCGCCGATGGCCGCGGCAAGCAGGCGTCTTTTGTTCATCGAGCGCGGCGCTTACGCGGCCGGCCGCAGGCGGCGAGGTAGCGGAAAGGCCATGGATTCGGTCGCCGTCGTCAGGGTCTCGAGCTTGATCTCAAAGCGGTCGCGGAGCGCCTCGACCACGCCGTCGACCAGCGTCTCCGGGGTGGACGCCCCGGCGGTGACGGCGACCGAACGCACGCCTTCGAGCGCCCGCCAGTCGATCGCATTCGCGTCGGCGACCAGCTGCGCGGCGCGCCCTTCGCGCTCGGCGACTTCGCTCAGGCGCCGTGCGTTGGAAGAGTTGCCGGCCCCGACGACAATGACCGCCTCGACGCCGCGCGCGGCGGCCTTGACCGCCGCCTGGCGGTTGGTGGTCGCGTAGCAGATGTCCTCGACCGGCGGGGCGTGCATGGATGGAAAGCGCCGTCCCAGCGCCGCGATAATGTCGCGCGTGTCGTCGACCGAAAGCGTGGTCTGGGTGACATAGGCGACGTCGCGCCCATCGGGCTCGAGCCCCTCGGCTTCCTCGACCGAGCTGATCAGGGTCACCGCGCCCGGCGGCAATTGTCCCATCGTGCCGACCACTTCCGGGTGGCCCGAATGGCCAATCAGGATGATGCGCCGGCCGCGCTTGAAATGCGATTGCGTCTCGCGATGCACTTTGGTGACCAGCGGGCAGGCGGCGTCGATAATCAGGAGCTGGCGGGCCTTCGCGTCCTCCTGCACCGCCCTCGACACGCCGTGGGCGGAGAGAATGACCGGATGCGCGCCGGGCGGCGCTTCGCTCAATTCCTCGATGAAGATGACGCCCTTGGCCTTGAGCGACTCGACGACGTGCCTGTTGTGCACGATCTCGTGGCGCACGTAGACCGGCGCTCCGTAAATCTCGAGCGCCCGCTCGACCACCTCGATCGCGCGCACGACGCCCGCGCAGAATCCGCGTGGCGCGCAGAGGACGACGCGGAGCGGCGGTTTTGTCGGCGCGTCGGGCAATGACATCGACCTCTAGACTGCGGAGCGCTGCTGTGCTTTTGCGAGCGCCGCGCCCCGGAGTCAAGCCGCAGGCTCGGCGCAGCCGTTCGTATCGCGCGAAATCTCGAGAGGAAAATCGCCCGACGCAAAGGGCTCAGTATTCCTGGCGGGTCGGCCGGAACAGGATTTCGTTCACGTCCACGTCCTCCGGCTGGCTCATTGCGAACAAGACCATGCTCGCGAACGAGTCGGCGGAAATGGCCGTCTCCTTGTAGAACTTGGAGATCGATGGGCCGATGTCGGGGTCGGTGATGCTGTCGGGCAGTTCGCTCGCGACCGCTCCCGGCGAGATGATGGTGGTCCGGATGTTGTAGGGCTTGACCTCCTGCCTGAGCCCTTCCGAGATCACCCTGACCGCCGATTTGGTCGCCGAATAGACCGTGCCGCCGGCCCGCACCTTGTGGCCGGCGACCGAAGAAACATTGATGATGTGACCGCTCCTCTGGGCCTTCATCACCGGCAGCGCCGCGGCGATTCCGTAGAGCACGCCCTTGATGTTGACGTCGATCATGCGGTCCCATTCGTCAATTCTGAGCCGCTCGAGCAGCGACTGCGGCATGAGGCCGGCGTTGTTGATCATGACGTCGACGCGGCCGTGCGACTTGACGGCCTGCTCGACGAGGCGCTTCACCTCCCCGCATCGGCTGACGTCCGTTTGCACGACGGCGCCGTCGCCAAGCGACAGGTCCCTGGCGAGCGCCTGAAGCCGGTCGAGGCGCCTTGCTCCAAGCACGAGTTTCGCCCCGTTCTGGGCGAGCCTGCGCGCCGCGGCTTCTCCGAGCCCGCTGCTCGCCCCGGTGATGACAACGACTTTGTCCTTCACGCCTTGCGCCATGATCCGTGTTCCTTTTTTGCCGGTCAGGCGCCGGCTCAGAGACCCGTCATTCGCTCCAGATGTTCGGGGTAGCGAGCCCCCTGCACCGTGATCTTTGAGGCGGCGCGCTCAATCTCGTGGAGATCGTCTGGCGTAAGCGTGATGGAAGCGGCGCCAACGTTCTCCTCCAGGCGATTGAGCTTGGTTGTGCCGGGGATCGGCACGACCCACGGCTTTTGGGCCAGCAGCCATGCGAGGGCGATCTGAGCCGGCGTCGCCTCCTTCCGCTCTCCGATCTTTGCGAGCAGATCGACCAAAGTCTGGTTCGCCTTCCGGGCGTCCGGCGTGAAGCGAGGGATGGTGTTGCGGATGTCGGAACTGGCGAATTTCGCGTCCTCGCTCATCTTGCCGGTAAGGAACCCCTTGCCCAACGGGCTATAGGGAACAAGGCCAATCCCGAGTTCCTCCAGGGTCGGCAACACCGCCTCTTCCGGGCGTCTCCACCACAACGAGTATTCATTCTGCAACGCCGTCACCGGCTGGACCGCGTGCGCGCGACGGATCGTCTGCACACCGGCCTCCGACATGCCGAAGTGCTTGACCTTGCCGACGCGGATCAGCTCCTTGACCGCTCCGGCCACCTCCTCGATCGGCACGCTGGGGTCGACACGGTGCTGATAGTAGAGGTCGATGACATCGGTCCTGAGCCGCTTGAGCGAGCCCTCGACCGCCTGCTTGATGTGCTCCGGCCGGCTGTCCACGCCCATCGGCGCCCCATTCGGGCCGAACCTGAAGCCGAATTTGGTCGCGAGCACCACCTTCTTGCGGACGGGAGCCAGCGCTTCGCCGACCAGCTCTTCATTGGTGAACGGTCCGTAGACCTCGGCCGTGTCGAAGAAGGTGACGCCTTGTTCGACTGCGGTCCGGATCAGCGCGATCATATCCTTCCTGTCCGGGAAGGGAGCGTAGCTGTGGCTCATGCCCATGCAGCCGAGCCCGATCGCTGAAACCTCGAGGTTGCTCTTTCCGAGTTTGCGCTTTTGCATCGGTGTTCTCGTCAGCCCCGGTATTGTTCGTCCGTGACCTTCTCCATCCACTCGACCGCCTTGCCGTCGAGCGTCTCCTGAATCGCGATATGGGTCATGGCGGTGGTCGGCGCGGCGCCGTGCCAATGTTTTTCGCCCGGCGCGAAGACGACGACGTCGCCGGGGCGAATTTCCTCGATCGCGCCGCCCTCGCGCTGCGCCCGCCCGCAGCCGGCGGTGACGATCAGGGTCTGGCCGAGGGGATGGGTATGCCAGGCGGTGCGCGCGCCGGGCTCGAACGTGACGGCGGCGCCGGCCGCTCGCGCGGGAGCGTGGGGCTGGAACAAAGGGTCGATGCGCACCACGCCAGTGAACCAGTCCGCTGGCCCTCTGGTCGACGGCTGCGAGCCGCTTCGCTTGATGTCCATTGCTTCCCTCCTTCGTTCGAATGTGAGCGCGAGGCGCGTCCGCCGGCGCGAGGCGCGGCTAGCGCGGACCGTATCCGGGCTTCTTGTAGATCGTCTCGGACTTGCCGAGAATGTCCGGCTTATAGACCGTCTCCGTCCAATGCTCCGGCTTCACGTCTTCGATACCGACCGAAATCGCATCCTCGCTCGAGTTCAGCGCGGACATGACGGCTTTGGCGATCTCCTCGGCGAGCTTCGCCTTCAGCTCTTCCGACCGGCCTGAGTAGAGCTTGACGATCACATGAGGCATTGTTTTCTCCTGCCGCCCGCGTCTGGCCGAGGGATGGTCTACGAGTGCGCGCCTTTCATGACTAGCCGCTATAATCCGCATGGACTTATGAGCGGAATCGATAAATGCAGCGCGGAAATCTGGACGATCTCGCCGCCTTCCTGGGCGTTGTGCGCGAGCGCAGTTTCACCAGGGCGGCCGCCAGGCTCGGCGTCTCGCAATCGGCGCTGAGCCACACAATCCGCGGCCTCGAGGCGCGGCTCGGCGTCCGCCTCTTGACGCGAACCACCCGCAGCGTTTCGCCGACCGAAGCGGGCGAGCGTCTGGCGCATAACCTCGGTCCCCGGTTCGAGGAGATCGAGGCGGAGCTCGCCTCGTTGAGCGCGCTTCGCGAGAGGCCCGCCGGGACCATTCGCATCACCGCCACCGAACATGCGGTGGAAGCCATTCTTCTGCCCAAGCTCGCGAGGCTCTTGCGCGATTATCCGGACATTCGGGTCGAGATCGCCATCGACTATGGGCTGACCGACATTGTCGCTCAGCGTTTCGACGCGGGCGTTCGAAGCGGCGAGCAGGTGGCGAGGGACATGATCGCCGTGCGCATCGCTCCGGACATGCGCATGGCGGTCGTTGGCTCGCCGCCGTATTTCAAGAATCGCTTGGAGCCGAAGAAGCCGCAGGACCTCATTGGCCACAATTGCATCGGCTTGCGGCTGCCGACGCACGGCGGCTTGTACGCCTGGGAATTCGAGAAAGGCGCCCGCGACTTGAGAGTGCGCGTCGAGGGCCAGCTTGTCTTTAACAGCGCCGCGCAAATTCTGGCCGCGGCGCTCGCCGGCTTCGGGCTAGGCTATTTGCCGGAGGGAATGGCGCAACCCTACCTTGCCAGCGGCCGTCTCAAACGCGTGCTGGAGGACTGGTGCCTCCCCTTTCCCGGCTACCATCTCTGGTACCCGAGCCGGCGCCAGCCGACGCCAGCCTTCGCGCTCGTGGTCGAGGCGCTGCGCTACCGGGCCCCCGCGCGCGCCCAGCCGCGGTCCTGAGGCGGGGTGGCCGGCCATCGCTTCCAAAGCGGCGGCGCGACGGCGCCAGCCCTACTTGCCCATCTTGGCCTTCATCGCCTGCAGCGCCTTGCCGCAGCCGATGCTGATTTCCTCCTTGTGCTCCTTGAGGCACGCGATGATGCGTCCGCCGCCCATCTGGATGCCCGGGCAAAGCCGCGCCACGTCCTCCTTGCAATATTTCATCGCCTCGGCCCGCTGGGCCAGCGCGCTCGGCGCGGCCGAAGCGAGAGCCGCGAGCGAAAGCGCCGAGACGATGGCGAGATGACGGATGCGCATTTATCCCCTCCCTTTGCCGCCGGGGGGCGGACTGACAGGGCGGTGAGATAAGACCGGCGCGATCGGGCGGTCAAATCAAAAGCGTCCAGCCAGACACGAAAGCATAGTCGCGCGCTGTCGCCGCTTGGCTCGCCCCTAGCTTCTGCGGCCGCGAACCTCTAAGACACGCGGCTTTCGCCCAACTGGACATTGTCTTGAACGCTCCCAAAGCCGCTCACGACAAGCGGCCCGTGTTCACGCACGGGTCGCTCATGCGGCACGTCGCGGTGATGACGGCGACCGGCGCGATCGGCCTCATGGCGGTGTTCGCCGTCGATCTCCTGTCGCTGTTCTGGGTGTCGAAGCTCGGCGATCAGGCGTTCAAGGCGGCGGTCGGCTATGTCGGCCTGATGACGTTCTTCGTCATGTCGATCAACATCGGGCTCACCATCGCGGCCTCGGCCACGGTCTCGCGGGCGCTCGGCGCCGGCGACCGGCCCCGCGCGCGGCGCCTGGCGGCCTCCTCGCTCGTGATAACCTTCGTCTTCTCCGCCGCGATGGCCGCGGCGATGATCGCGCTCAGGGACTGGATCCTGGTGACGGTGCTGCACGCGCATGGCGAATCGGCCGAGGTCGCCTCGAAGTTCATCGCCATCAGCATGCCCGCGAACGTGCCGCTCGCGCTCGGGATCACGCTCTCCGGCGTGCTGCGCGCCGTCGGCGATGCGCGCCGCGCAATGTATGTGACGCTCTCGGCCGGCGCGGCGACCGCGGTTCTCGATCCGCTGCTCATCTTCGGCTTCGGGCTCGGGGTCTATGGCGCGGCCTGGGTGACGGTGCTTTCGCGTCTCGTCATGCTCGCGGTCGGATGGAGCGGCGCGGCAGGCGTGCACGATCTCATCGCCCGGCCGAAGCTCGGCGCCATGCGCGGCGACTTCGGCCCGATCATGGCGATCGGCTTCCCTGCGATCATGGCCAATATGGCCGCGCCGGTCAGCTCGGCCTATACGCTGCGCATCTTCTCCGATTTCGGCGAGGCGGCGATCGCCGCCTCCGCCATCATCGACCGGGTGACGCCGGTGGCCTTCGGGGTCGTCTTCGCGCTCAGCGGCTCGATCGGTCCGATCATCGGTCAGAACGTCGGCGCGAGGCTGATGGGACGGGTCCAGCGGACGCTGACCGACGCCTTCATCCTGTCGATCGGCTACGTTCTCGTCGCCTGGATGCTGCTGGCGCTCGCCGCGCCGGCCCTGATCGCCGCCTTCGAGGCCAGGGGCGAGAGCGCCGAATATGTCGCCTTCTACTGCCGGTATGGCGTCTCCGCGTGGCTCTTCCTGGCGTGCCTGTTCGTCGCCAACGCGGCGTTCAACAATCTCGGGTTTCCGGTGCTGGCGATGGCGTTCAACTGGACGCGCGCGACGCTTGGGACGATTCCGTTTGTGACCGTCGGCGCGCGCTATGGGGGAGTGCAGGGGGGATTATTGGGCTTCGCGCTGGGCGCCGCCGTGTTCGGCATGATGGCGGTGGGCACGGCCTATTTCGTGACCTGGCGGCTCGCGAAGGGCTTTGACGGCAGGGGCCGCGCGGCTCGGGGCGGAGCGCGGCGATCGGGGGCGGAGGCCTGAAAACCCGGCTCTCCTCGTCTCATGGAAACGCGTTGGCGATATTGGTGAAGGACGCGCTGAGGCTGGTGCCGACGGCGCTGACGGCCGTTATGATCGCGAGCGCGATGCCGGAGCCCAGCAGCGCATATTCGATCGCCGTGACCCCCTTTTGGCAGAGCATGAACCGGCGCATCAGTCTGGTCATGACGGGTTTCCTTCAAGTTCCAGCGCATCAGGCCTGAAAGTTCCTAACATTGGGTGAGGCGGACCGAAGACTCAGGCGTTCGCGGCGGCCGCCTGCCGCAACGGTTAAGGCGAGCCGAAAGAGGCCTGTGCTTCTGTAATCGTTCCCTTCCGACGCCCTTTGCATTGTCACGGCGGCGCGACTATCTAGCCGGTTCGCCGGGCAGCCGGCCCCAGGGGGTGTGAGCGCCTGAATGGCTCGCGATGTCGTCGACAGTGAAATTGTGGAATCGCGCGACGCGCTGGTCGCGTGGCTCGAGGCCGGATGCAAGCCGGCCGGTCCATTCAGGGTCGGCACGGAGCATGAGAAGATCCCGTTCTATCGTGCCGGCCGGTCTCCCGTCCCTTATGAAGGCGAGCGCGGGATCAAGGCGCTGCTCGAGGGGATGGGCGCCCATCTCGGCTGGGAGGGCATCGAGAACCGCGGCGCGCTGATCGGGCTTTATGACGCCCACGGCGAAGGCGCGATCTCGCTCGAGCCGGGAGGACAGTTCGAGCTTTCGGGCGCGCCGCTCGACGACGCGCACTTAACCGCCGAGGAGCTTGCCCGGCACCTCGCCGTTTGCCGCATCGTCGCCGAGCCGCTCGGGATTGGCTTTCTCACCCTTGGCATGAGCCCCAAATGGTCGCTTGCCGAGACGCCGGTCATGCCGAAAAGCCGCTACGAGATCATGGCCCGCTACATGCCGAAAGTCGGAACCCGCGGCCTCGACATGATGTTCCGCACCGCGACCGTCCAGGCCAATCTCGACTTTTCGAGCGAAGCTGACATGGTCAGGAAAATGCGGGTCGGCCTCGCGCTCCAGCCGGCGATCACGGCCGTGTTCGCCAATTCGCCGTTCGCCAACGGCAAGCTCAATGGATTCGTGTCCGCGCGCTCGGAGATCTGGCGCCATACCGACCCGGCGCGCACCGGCCTGCTGCCCTTCGCCTTCGAGGCTGGCATGGGTTTCGAGGCTTATGTCGACTACGCGCTCGACGTGCCGCTCTATTTCGTCAAGCGCGGCGACCGCTACATTGACGCAGCGGGGGCGAGCTTTCGCGATCTGCTCGCGGGGCGGCTTAAGCAAGCGCCCGGCGAGCGCGCCACGATCGCCGACTGGGCGAACCACCTGTCGTCGATCTTCCCCGAGGTCCGGCTCAAGCGCTTTCTCGAAATGCGCGGCGCCGACGTCGGCCCGCCCGAGCGCATCGTCGCGCTCTCGGCCTTGATGGCGGGCCTCTACTACGACCCGGGTGCGCTCAGCGCCGCCGAGGCGCTGACCCGCGGCTGGACCGCGGACGACCGGCAGAGGCTGCGCGACGACGTTCCGGCGCTTGGCCTCGCCGCCGAGGTCGAGGGGCGGAGCCTGCGTGCGGTCGCCCTCGACATGCTGGCGATCGCCCACGGGGGGCTTAAGCGGCGCGCGCGGCTGAACGGCAAGGGCGAGGACGAAACCATCTTCCTTCGCCCGCTCGAAGCGATCGCGGAAAGCGGCCGCGAGCCGGCGCGCCATTGGATCGAGCGTTACGAGGGCCCCTGGGGTCGCTCGGTTGAGCCGGCCTTCGACGAGGCTGTGTTTTAGGAGATGCGATTTGGCGGCTATTGTCCCGCCGCGCCGGAGGCACCCGCTCACGCCCGCCGAGCCCGGAGAGGCGGGGGGCGCACTGGCCCGGGCGCTATACGAGCGAGCGGGCCGGTTTGCAGGCTTGGCGGCTCCTAATTCCGTACCCGGAAGATTGGCCCGGTAAGATCACGTGCCATCGTGACATCGGCGAGCATAATGTGATTGGTAAGTTGCTGTTGCGGCAGAATTCAATCGTCGTAGCCCTAACATTGCTCGGCGTGTCAGACATATTCAGTAGTTGCAGATTCGGGACTCTTTTTATATACGAAGCGTAACGTTACTTCCGGTTCTACCGGATCTGGAATGAACTTAAAGCAGGCAACCGCTGCAACGCATAAAACTATGCCCGCCGCGAAACCAATGGTTGCCGCCCGGCGAGGTATTTCCGCCGCCACAGGAAGGGTACGAAAAAAGCAACAACGGAAATTCCGATGCCGAATATGGCCAGTGCGAAGCCTAACTTGCTCCAGAAATCCATAGTCGCAGTTGTCTCCACGTAGGTCTTCGTGGCAGTTCCCTTGGGGCTACCCGATCGCCCGTTGCCAATCCCGCGCTGGCCCCACCCCCGCCGTCGTGCGCGAGAAGACGGTCAGGGCCTTATTGAGGCCATGCTCGCGCTGGGCCCAGTCGCCGTTCTAGCCGCCGCGCCGTTTCCGCCAGGCGCCGAGCGTGGCCTGGATCAGCGCCAGCGCCGCCACCGCGGCCGTATCCGCGCGCAGGTCGCGAGGCCCGAGGCTCAGGCGCACAACCCGGGGCGTGGAAAGGATCGCGGCGCGCTCGTCATCGGCGAAGCCGCCTTCCGGCCCGATCAAGAGGCTCACGCCTCCGCCTGCCCCAGCGCGCGAGAGCGCATCGAGCGGGTTTGGCTGATCCGCCTCCTCGTCGCAGAACACGAGCAGCCGCTCGGCGGGCTGCCACCTCAGCGCTTCCCCAAGCGGCTCGGCCGGCGCAACCTCCGGAATCCAGATCACGCCGCATTGTTCGCCGGCCTCGATCGCCTTCGCGCTGCGCCGCCCGAGTGTCCCAGCTTCGGTCATGAAGAAACCGCCGGCCCCCGGCGCCGGCCCGATTGGGCGAGGCTTCGAGAGGAAGGAATAGCGCCGCCGCTGCGGCCCGGATCGCCGGGCGGGGCGCCTATGCGTTCTGTGTCCAGCCTGATAAGACATTTGTTGACGTAAAATTCCGGCTCACGCCAACGCCATGCCGACGATTGGCAAACCTCGCGCCAAAGCCGCCGCCGTTAGCCTGAGGCGGCAAGCCGGCGCCATCGACGGGAGCGATCGCACTTGACGGCGCCGAAATGGGGGCCTGGATGGCTGGTTCTTGGCGCGAGATGGGCGCTTGTCGCCAGCATGGTCGCGATGGCGGCGGGAATTGGCGCGCGTGCGGACGTCTACCCAATCAATCTGGCTCGCGGGCAGGCAACTGAGGACGACGTCCCAGCGAGCGTCATCATGTTCCGGTTCGGCGGCGGCGACCATCCCAGTCTCGCCCTGGTCTTCGACCGGAAGGACATGCCAGCGGCACTGACCGGAAATCCGTCGGCGCTCGCGGAGGCGATCGCTGAGACTCCCGAAGGGGGCGGCGTCTCGCCGTATGCTGCCTTCGGGGACGTCATCAGCGTTCCGGGCTCCGCCGCGTCGGCCTTTTATTTTCTCAGCCCCGAGGTCACCAGACGGAGCAAATTCGCCAACGCTATATGGGCCATCAACGACTTCTTTGAGTTGTTCGACTTTTTTGCCTCGCCCGCTAGCTCCCGTCTGGCCTCCCCCCTCGCCGCTAACGCCGCCCAGGCGATGCGGAGCGCAACGACAAGGCTAAACCGTTCGCTGCAGTCGGAGCCGCCTTCTTCGGCGCGCCCGAGCCCTTCAGGCGACGGAGTTTGGAACAATTGGGGTTGTCTGTGGGACCAATCTGTTTCCGATCCTTGGAAACAGCCCGCTTCAGGTCCTTGCTAACGAGGGTTGACAGACGACGAGCTCGCGCCGCCAATCTGCATGACGCGGAGCCGTTCGAGGGACGGCGCGCGGCCGCATGAGCGCGAAGCGTCGACGCGCCGCGGCGGGGAAACTACGGCGGGCCTCCACCCCCTTTCGGCCAGTCGCCCAGCGTCGCCTGGATCAGCGCCAGCGCCGCCACCGCGGCCGTGTCGGCGCGCAGGACGCGCGGGCCCGAGGCTCAGGCGCACGACGCGGGGGAGCGAACAGGATCGTCGCGCGCTCGTCGTCGGCGAAGCCGCCTTCCGGTCCGATCAGCAGGCTGACGCCTCTCACCGCCCTCCGCGTGCGAGAGCGCGTCGAGCGGGCTCGCCGCCTCCGCCTCCTCGTCGCAGAACACCAGCAGCCGCCCGGCCGGCAAGCGCTGGAGCGCTTCGTCGAGCGGCACGGCCGGCGCGATCTCCGGAACCCAGATCACCCCGCACTGTTCGCAGGCCTCGATCGCATTTGAGCGCAGCCGGTCGAGGTTGACGCGCTCGACCTGGGTGTGGCGGGTCAGGACCGGCCGCAGGGCGCGCGCGCCCATCTCGACCGCCTTCTGCGCCATGTAATCGAGCCGTGCGTGCTTGAGCGGCGCGAACAGGTACTCGACGTCCGGCGGCGCCTCCTGCGGCCTTGTCCGCGCGCCGACTGCGAGCGAGGCCCCCTTGTGCGAGGCGGTCGCAAGATGCGCGGCGAATTCGCCGTCGCGGCCGTTGAACAGGAGGACGCGCGCCTTCGCGCCGAGCCTCAGCACGTTGACGAGATAGTTCGTCTGCTGGGCGTCGAGCCTGACCTCGGCGCCCTCGGCCAGGGGCTGGGAGACGTAAAGCCGGGGGGTGCGGAAATCGGTTCGAGCCATGCGCTCCCATTAGCCCCGTGCGGGCGGGCGCCGCCATCGCTGGGCGCCGGCGGGGGCGGAGGGTAACAAATCCTCTCCGGCCGGCGAAATGCGGATCCGGGCGGCGCTCGCGGCGCCGGCTTTCAGGAAAGGCGGAGGCGGCCCATGACGGCTTTGAGAACGATCGCCTTGACCCTCGCGGCCGCGCTCGTCTGCGGCGCGCATCCGGCCCTTGCCGCCGACGGCGCGCATCCGGTCGTGGTCGAACTGTTTCAGAGCCAGGGCTGTTCGTCGTGCCCGCCGGCGGAGGCCAATGTCGGGGCGATCGCCGACCGGGCGGACGTGCTCTCGCTCGCCTTCGAGGTCGACTACTGGGACCGGCTCGGCTGGAAGGACACGTTCTCGAAGGCCGCCTGGACCGCGCGACAGTACGCCTATGCGAAAGCAATGGGCCACGCCGACAACGTCTACACGCCGCAAGTGGTCGTGAACGGGCGGGTCGAGGGCGACGGGCTGGAGGCGGGCGCGCTCGCCTCCCTCATGAGCCGCGGCGATCGCGGCGCGGCCGGCCCGCGCGTCGCCTTCTCGGGCGAAACCCTTAACGTCGGGGCAGGGGCCGCGCCGGCCGGCGGGGCGGACGTCTGGCTCGCGCGCTATATCCCGCGCACGGTCGAGGTCTCGATCCCGCGCGGCGAGAACGCCGGCCGCACGCTGCCCTACAAGCATGTCGTGCGCGAATGGGTCCTTCTCGGCCAATGGAAAGGCCAAGCGGAGGCTTTCCCCCTGCCGCGCGCAAGCGACCCCGGCCTCGCCGAGGCCGCGATCGTGCAGGCAAGCGGGTCGGGGCCGATCATCGCGGCGGCGAAACGGTAGGGCAGGGGCGACGCCTGGCGGTGGGGATCACCGCGCGGCCCCGTGAAAGCCGAATTCCAGCAGTCTGCGCCCTTCGTTCGCCCTTTCCGCTTCCGTCCGCGCCCCATAAAGGACCGCGATCAGCCGGCGCCCGCCTTGGACGGCCGAGCCGACGAGGCCGTAGCCGCTCGCCGCTAGGTGCCCCGTTTTCAGGCCGTCCGCGCCGATATTCATGCTCAGAAGCGGGTTCCGGTTCTCCTGCCTGACCCCGTTCCAGGTGAACGCGGTCTCGCCGAAATAATGATAGAACTGCGGATAGGTCCCGATGACGTAGGCCGCCAGATGCGCCATGTCGCGCGCCGTCACCTTCTGGCCCGCGTTGCCGTTCCCCCAGGCGTTGACGAAATGCGAATGGCGCATCCCGACCGCGCGCGCCTCGTCATTCATCCGCGCCGCGAACGCGCCTTCCGATCCCGCGATTCCTTCGGCAAGCGCGATGGCCGCGTCGTTGCCCGACAGAACGAGGAGGCCGCGCAACAGGTCGTCGACGCTGATCTGCTGGCCCGCCTGCGCGAGCATGCTCGAGCCGCCCGACTTCGCGTCGCCCTCCCGCGCCGCCCGGGGCGAGATCGTCATCCGGGTCGAAAGGCTGAGCTTGCCTTGCGCGATCTCGCGAAAAACGATCTCGGCGGTGAGGATTTTCGTGGTCGATTCGGGCGCCACGGCCGCGTCGGCGCGCTTTTCGAACAGGACCGCCCCGGTGCTGGCGTCGAGGAGCACGGCGTAGGGAACTTTAGTCTCGAAGGCCGCGGCCTGAGCGGTGAGCGTCCCGACGAGGATGAGCGACGCCAACGCGGCCGGAAGCCAGAGGATCGCGCGACGAATCCTGGCCGCCCGTGAGGCCCGCTGGACTGAGAAAGCGGAAGAATGCGTCGCCATTTCGGCACGTTACGACAGTCGGGCGCCGCGGTAAATCGTCTCCAAGCCTTCGGCCGCTCGGGTGCCGGCGCTTTGGTCGCCTTCGCCCGGTCAGCGCCCGAAGTCGCCCGAGCGGTCGAGAATGTCCTCGGTGCGGACCTTGTCGAGCGGGAAATAGCGCAATCGCCTTGCCCCCGAAATCGAGCTTTGCGAGATCGACCGAGCGCATCCGGCGGTCGTACGTGGTCCAGTAATAATAGACCCGATGGGTCATGTCGGCGATCACCGACCATTGGGTGTAGCCGAGGTGGAAATCCTCCGGGCTCGCGCCTTCGCGCACGAGGCCCTTGGGGATGTCGAAGTTGTTCAGCATCACCGAGGCCGCGTTGACCGCGTCGGCGGCGTTCTTGGCGGGGATCATGGTGTTGACGAAGGCGACCGCGCGCACGAACCGCGACGGGGGCGTGAAATCGCCCGACGGCCGAGCCTGCCGCTGCCCACGCCGAAGTCGCGGGCGGCTTATCCCTTTGAGGTCGGCCAGACCGAGCTGAGCTTGCGGACGAACTTGTCCGCGTCGCTCTGGGCCTCACGCCTTGTCGCGAAGGAATAGAACGACTTGTCCCGCACCCTGTCGTTTTCGTAAATATTCCAGCGGAAGCGATTGGGATTCCCGACATCTTTTACGACATCGGTCGTAAATACGGGACTCTGGGTCATGATGACCTCATACCCCAATGGCGTCGTCTTCGCCAGCCGAGATTTTCTTGCGACGACAAACCGCCCCCCGCCAAGCTCAGCCAATCGCTTCCAGGGGGCGATCGCCTTTATCGCGACCGCGCGGGCCGGGAGGCGGTCGAGCGGCCGCTCGTGCAGAACAAGACAGCCCCGCGCCGGCTAATGCTGGCGCGGGGCTAACCGGCGCCTGCAGGGTGGGACACGGGCGTCAGTCGCAATAAAAGCTTCGCGACGCGAACATTGTTCCCCAATCCCGCACAGGAAGCTAGCGCGGCCGCCCGATCTCGTCTTGGCTAAGGGGCCCCTTCGGTGCGGACGTGCGCCGGCGGCGTCGCGCAGCCGTAATAGCCGAAGGCGGGGCCACAATCGCGGCCGGCGAGGACGACGATGACGCACAAGGCGGCGAAAGCCAGCAGGACCGCCCCGGCCAGGAGCAAGGCCAGTGCGCATAGGCTGGATACCAGGGTCACCGCGAGACCTCGTCAGGCAGCCCACCCTGAAGGGTCGTCTCCGCGTTCGGGTCGGCGCTAAACTCGACCCGGTTTCATTTGTTCCCCCTCAAAGCGCCCCGAGCCGAGCGGCGCGAACGATCCCCTCCGGCCACTCGCCCTGGCTGTCAGCGATCTCCCGCAGGACGCAATCACGCAAGCGCGCCGCGTCGCATTCGCCCCCTTGCGCAAGAGCGATGATCCTCCTGGCGAGGAATTCTCGTTCGCGTTTGTCTTCATCCGCCTGCTTGAGGATCGCGCAGAGATCCCGGAGCGCCTTTGACATCGACTCGATGTGCTGAGGCCCGAACGAACTATCCTGTAAGTATGGACGAATGGGCATCGGTTTCCCTCCGGCTTTCAGGCGGGGACGGCCACCGGCCTCTTCCGAGCCGGAACCGCCGCGGGCGTGGCTCCGATCGGAGTCCTACGCCCGCGGCCGCTCTCCCTGCACCGGCGATCGCAAATTGTTGCGCCATTTGGTCCGCTTGGCGAGCCTGAACTCGGTCCGAATCCGTACACCCGCTAGCAATTGTCACTTCGAGAGCTTATACGTCGGCCATCACCGACAGAGGCTTCTTGCCTGCAGGCGTCGGTGGCTGAGAGATGAGAGCGCTCCCGCCTGAACGGTGAGGAGCGCCCGATGCTCACCAGCAACAGATTGCTCGCATCCCTTTCGACCGACGACTTCGATTTGCTGAAGCCGCACCTCGAATCCGTGACCCTGGGCTTGCGAAAGTATCTCGAACGGCCCAACAGGCGTATCGAGGCCGCTTATTTTCCTGAAGCGGGATTTGCATCCGTTGTCGCTGTTCAACCGAACGGCAAGCGGGTCGAGGTCGGATTGATTGGCCGCGAGGGCATGACGGGTTTGCCGATCGTGTTCGGCGATCACCGCTCGCCCCATGCGACCTATGTTCAGGCGCCCGGAACGGGCAAGTGCATACCGGCGACCGAATTGCGCAAGGCGACCCGGACGAGCCTGTCGCTTCGCGACTCGTTGTTGAAGTTCGCGCAGGCGTTTGGCGTGCAAACAACCCACACCGCAATTTGCAACGCGCAGTCCAGGTTGGACGCGCGATTGGCGCGTTGGCTCCTGATGGCGCACGATCGGATAGGAGAGGACACGCTGGCGATTACGCACGAGTTTTTGTCCCTCATGCTTGGCGTCCGCCGGGCCGGCGTGACCGAAGCTCTGAACGCTCTCCGAAAACAAGGATTGATTTCGTATGGGCGCGGGCAAATTGCTGTGAAGGACCGCAAGGGACTGGAGCGCGCGGCAGGCGGAGCCTATGGCGTTCCCGAGGCGGAGTATCGGCGACTGATCAGGCCGAACTGACGTCGAGTCTCGAGCGATGCGAGGAAGCGATCGTTGCGTTTCCGCAGGGGATGACGGCCGTGAACGCCAACCGCCCTCTCTTTCGCAAGCTCGACAACCTGCTGCTGCGCGTCGCCGACCTCGATGCGGCGATCTCCTTCTATCGCGACCAGCTTGGGCATGAACTGGTGTGGCGGAGCGGGGAGGCGGTCGGCTTCGCCCTTCCGGACACCGATGCAGAGCTCGTCTGCCACTTGCGCGTTGGCCCGGAAACCGATGTTCTGGTTGAGAATGTCGACGACGCGTTCGCGATCTTCCTCGCCGCGGGCGGTGAGGCCGTCGAGCCTCCGTTCGGCATCGCGATCGGCCGGTGCGCGCGCGTTCGGGACCCGTTCGGCAACGAACTCACTCTCCTTGACCAGTCCAAGGGGACGCTGGCGACCGACGACGAAGGGCGGGTGATCGGCGTCGCGCCAAAAGCCGTCTGGCGCTGAGCGAGGCTAGCCAAAGCGGATTTGATCTGATGAACGAACAGCAAGTTGCTCGAATCTCACGACAATCGGCCGATCCGCGAATCCCTTGATTGCTGGCGGGCGAGGCTCCAACGTGGGCGAGGTGGGCAGGCTCCGGCATGCGCGAGTGGGCGGGCCCCGCTTCCGTCATGGCCGTGCTTGGCGCGGCCATCCACGCAAGGCGCCGACAGACGCCTGTGTCGCCTCGCAAACTCAGTCAATTCAAATCATTGCGCGAACCGCCGGGTCGGTTCGTCTTTTGCGGCTGCGACCCGTGGATGGCCGCGTCAAGCGCCGCCATGACGCTACTGAGGGATCGAGGAGTGGCCGGAGCCTCGCTCGCCCGCAATCAACAGGCATCGCCAAAAGAGTCGGCAAAATGCTTGCGCAAAACAGAAACAGGCGCTATACGTTTAGCATTGGCCGGATCGAGCCGCTCCCGGATCGGCCCGCGCCTCGGACGTCCGCCCGGCGCGAGAGAAGGGGAAAGGTCGGGCGGGAGACCGGCCCGCGCACAACCTGGGAGGCGAGTTGGGAAGGGAGGAAACTTTTTTATTTCTTTGCCCGCAACCCTTTGAAAAGCCCTGATTCCAAGTAATAAAAGGAAATAAAGGGAAGCTGTTTGGCTTCATTTGCTTTCTTTTATTTGTCCGAAACTCGCTCAGTGGTTGTATCCGGGCGTTGCAGCCGCTTCCTCCGATTTGCCGCTTGCGCCGGGGCGATTGTTCTGCAAATGTTCGCCCGGATCCAACCAGCCCGGGCGGGGGCGGACATGGTGGCGCGCGTTTCAACGGTGGCCTTCGAGGGGGTCGAGGCGAGGCCGGTCGACGTCCAGGTGCAGATCGCCGCCGGCACGGTCGCCTTCACCATCGTCGGCCTCGGCGACAAGGCGGTGGCCGAATCGCGCGAGCGGGTCCGCTCGGCGCTGATCGCCTCGGGGCTCGCCCTTCCGGCCAAGCGCATCACCGTGAACCTCGCGCCAGCCGACATGCCGAAGGAAGGCAGCCACTACGACCTGCCGATCGCGCTCGCGGTCATGGCGGCGATCGGCGCCGTTCCCGCCGACGCGCTCGACGGCTTCGCGGTGATCGGCGAGCTCGCGCTCGACGGGACGATCAGCGCGGTCGCCGGCGTCCTGCCGGCGGCGATCGCCGCCAACGCCGCCGGCAAGGGCCTGATCTGCCCGGGCCCCTGCGGCCCGGAGGCGGCCTGGGCGTCGTCCGACCTCGAAATCCTCGCGCCCCGGTCGCTGATCCAGCTCGCCAATCACTTCAAGGGCGCCCAGGTGCTCTCCCGGCCCGAACCGGCCTTGCGCGCGCAGGGCGGGCCGCAGCCGGACCTGCGCGACATCAAGGGGCAGGAGAGCGCCAAGCGGGCGCTCGAGGTCGCCGCCGCCGGGGGCCATAACCTGTTGATGAGCGGGGCGCCTGGGGCGGGAAAGTCCATGCTCGCCGAGCGGCTGCCGTCGATCCTGCCCCCGCTCACCCCGCGCGAACTGCTCGAAGTGTCGATGATCCATTCGGTCGCCGGGGCGCTCGCCGGCGGGGCGCTGACCGACCGGCGCCCGTTCCGCAGCCCCCATCACTCGGCCTCCATGCCGGCTCTGGTCGGCGGCGGCGTCCATGCCAAGCCCGGCGAGATCTCGCTTGCCCACAACGGCGTCCTGTTCCTCGACGAACTGCCGGAGTTTCAGCCCCAGGTCCTCGACAGCCTGCGTCAGCCGCTCGAGACCGGGGAAGTCGCGATCGCGCGGGCCAATCATCGCGTCGTCTATCCGGCCCGGTTTCAACTGGTCGCGGCGATGAATCCGTGCCGGTGCGGGATGGCCAACGAGCCGGGCTACGCCTGCAAGCGGGCGCCCAACGAGCGGTGCGTGGCGCAATATCTCGGCCGCCTCTCCGGTCCGCTCATCGATCGCTTCGACCTTGTCGTCGACGTGCCGTCGGTCTCGGCCGCGGACCTGATGACGCCTGCGGCGCGCGAGGGCTCGGCCGAGGCCGCCGCCCGGGTCATGGGCGCGCGCAAGATCCAGCTCGCGCGTTTCGCCTCGCTCGGACTGGAGGGCGTCGTCTGCAACGCCGGCGCGCCGGCGAGCGCCATCGAGGAGATCGCGGAAGCGGACGCTTCCGGTCTCGCGCTGTTGCGCGACGCCGCCGAGCGGCTGCGTCTGTCGGCGCGCGGCTATCATCGGGTGCTCAAGCTCGCTCGCACCCTCGCGGACCTCGACGGCGGCGGTCCGACCCGTCGCGAGCATCTGGCCGAAGCGCTCTCCTACCGCGGCGCGCCGGATCGCTCCGCCGCGGCGGCGTGATGGTTAGCGCGCCGCAAACGCATCGAATTCGCCCCAATTCCGCAAAGGAATCGCAATGGCGGCCTGAAACCATGGATCGCGCAGCCGATCGGCGTCGGGCCGGGCTGGCCGGGATTGCGGATGGATTTGGGCGCAGGATTGGCGGATTTCGCGGTTCATGGACTGTGGCTTCAGGCCGGCGCGATGGTCGCTCTGGCGGTCGCGCTCGCGGCCGGCGTCGTTCGCGCCCGGGCGGGGGCGGAAGCGCGGGCGGCGCGGATCGCCGCCGAGAACGAGGGACTGCGCGACGAAGTCTGGCGCCTGAAGGAAGCGGCAGGCGCGCGCGACCGGGCTGAGGCGGCGAGCGAGGCCAAGTCGCGCTTCCTCACGACGATGAGCCACGAAGTCCGCACCCCGATCAGCGGCATTCTCGGCATGGCCGACCTTTTGCGCGAGGCTTCGCTCGGCCCCGAAAACGCCAGCTACGTCGAAGCGATCCGCAGTTCGGGAAGCGCGTTGATCGCGCTGATCGATGAGATCCTCGACCTGGCCAAGATCGAGGCGGGCCGCTTCGATCTCGTCGTCGAAACGGTCGATCTGCACCGGCTCGCCGAGGGCGTGGTCGAATTGCTCGCGCCGCGCGCCCAGAGCAAGGGCATCGAGATCGCATGTTCCTTTAGCGCCTCGGCGCCCCGCTTCGTTCGCGCCGATGGCTTGCGTCTGCGCCAGGTTCTCATGAACCTCGCTGGCAACGCGGTCAAATTCACCGATCGCGGCGGCGTCTGCGTGACCGTCGAGCGCGGCGCGATGGGCGGCGCCCGATTCTCGGTGACCGACACCGGACCCGGCGTGCCGGCGGACCGCAGGGCGGTGATTTTCGACAGTTTCGAGCAGGGCGACAGTTCGCACGCGCGCCGTTTCGAGGGCGCTGGCCTCGGGCTCGCGATCTCGCGCGAGCTGGTCCGTCTCATGGGCGGCGAACTCTCGCTTGCTGACAATCCGGGCGGGGGGTCGATCTTCGCTTTCGCCGTCCGCCTGTCCGAATGCGCTCCCGTCGGGCCGTCCGCCATGGAGGAGGCGAGGCGCGTCCCGGAGGGGACGCGCGCCCTCATCATCGCCGATTCCCCGTTCGAGGCGCCGGCAATGAGCACGCGGCTTAGGGAAGCAGGCGTCAGCGTCGATCGCGCCCGCGGCCTTGATTCCGGCCTCGAAGCCTTGAGGGGTCTTGAGAAGCTCGACGTGGTCATAGTCGATTGCGCGCTGGGGCCCGAGGCGACCAACCGGCTGGCCCAAGCTGCGCGCGAGGCCGGCGTCCGGCGAAGCCTTGTGTTGTTCTCGCCGTACGAAAGGCGGGCTTTCGGACAGACGGCGCTCAAAGGCTTCGACGGCTGGCTGGTGAAGCCCGTTCGGGCGCGCTCGCTGTTCGAGCGCGTGGCGTGGGAACTTCCCCCCGCCCCGGGTCCCTCGCCGCGCCTCTCTCCCTCGGCGCCAGTCCGCCGCGCGCTGATCGCCGAGGACAACGACATCAACGCCCTTATCGCCCAGAAAGCGTTGCGCCGCCTGGGTTTCGACGTCGTTCGGGCAGTCGACGGCGAAGAGGCGGTTCGTCTGGCTTCGCCGGTCGCGCCCCTCGAATCGCGTCCGTTCGACGTCATTCTGATGGACCTCAAGATGCCGGGCCTCGATGGCTACGAGGCCACGCGGCGCCTGCGACGGCTCGAGGCCGCTTGCGGCTGGTCGCCGACCCCCATCGTCGCGCTGACCGCCAACGCCTTCGACGGGCGGAAGGGCTCGCCTTCAGCGGCGGGATTCGACGCGTTTCTGGTCAAGCCGGTCGAGTTCGGAGCGCTGGCGGGAACGGTCGAGCGAGTTTGCGCCGCCCGGGCGGCGCCCTGGCTGGAGCGCTTGCGCGCGTCATAGCCTCATCAAGGCGCGGCGCGGGCTTCCGCGCGGATTGCGCCAGCTCCTCCTGGCGCCGGCAGCTCAAGCTCCGCGAACCAGTTTCCCAACGATCCAAATTCCGCTATGAGGAAACGACCGGCGGTCCGAGCCGGCGATGCGCCCGTAGCTCAGCTGGATAGAGCGTTGCCCTCCGAAGGCAGAGGCCACAGGTTCGAATCCTGTCGGGCGCGCCAATAACTTCAATAGCTTAGTAGATTGACGACTCGTTTTGCAGATCGCGGCTCACCAAGAACTCACCAAAAATTAGAGGGTGCGGTCGGAAGATCGGCGGGGAAGCGCACAATCGAGAGACAATGCTCCTACCGTCGAGTGCGCGTCGTCCTTCGCCGGGGGCTTGGCTGGTCGGAGGTAGGCGGCTTTGCTCGACCATCAGCGGCCAGCGGCAGCCGGCCCATGCATTGAGAACGTCCGGCCTTCAGGTTCGAAGGGCCACAATGGGAGAAGTCGCACGTAGGCAGAGCAACTCCTCGCTGTTCGGCGGCGAGTACCTCGATCTCGTGACCGCCAAGAACGACGTGATCGCCCGGCGCCTCGCCGATCAGAGCGCGCGCGGTTCATCGACGACGTCTAAAGCCGACCTCGTCTCCGTGCCGCCCTGGGCTATCTCAGCCCGCAACAGTTCGAGCACCGCACCGGTCGACGGTCAAATCAGCGGCCTGATCGATGTCCGGCCCGAGGGGCCCACTCCAGTATCGAGGTCTACGTCATCCAGCCTTCGAGCCTCCCGTGGATCGGCGGGCGCGTCGGACAAAGACCGACATCATCGACGTCGAGATATTGCTTCGCACTTTGATGGCTCGGCCAAGGGCGAGCCTCGAGTCTCTTCGATGGTTCCGATCCCGACCGAGGCCGATGAGGAAGTGCGGCGCGCGTATCGGGAATAGGAGGACGTGACCGGGGCTTCAGGAGGTGGCCCCGACCGGCTCGGCGACCTCCAACCGCTAGGCCGAGATGATGTATCTGCTCCGGCGGTACATTCTCGGCCGGAACTTCTTCCTCAGGCCGGATTGCGTGCATCATGTTCCCGAAGCGGTCCGGCGCTATCACTCCAAACGCTTCCGAGAGGCCTATGAGGCGGTCAAGCGACTTCACCATAGTGATGGCATCGTAACCCAGGGGAGCGCGCCCAGGCTAAGCTCGACGCGTGCGAGGGACGCAAGCACAACATCCAGCTCGGCTTCGCGAGCCAGCGCCTCACCGCCATGGGCGACGCGCTGATCAGCCAGTCGACCGGGCGGTCCGCAGCCACCTTCTGCCCGAACGGAGGGTCAGCGACGCTTTCGTCAATGTGGTCTTAACGGAGATCGCCCTGCCGTTTCTGCGCGTGAAGGCGAACGAAGCTATTCGACGCCGAATTGCGCGAGCTGTACGCCGGCGCCGGCCTCACGTCCTGCCTCAACCCCAAGATGCATCGTCGTGAGACTCTTCATCCTCGTCCGCCTGGACGTAGACGCGATCACGGTCTTTGCGCCCGATGAGGGTGCCGCGCTCATGCGTTCGTTCGTGCATGGCTTCGGCTGCGATCGGTGACGAGATCGCCCGCAGTGTTTTCGGCCACCGACGCTCGTGCAAGTCCCGGCGGCTGACCCGAAGAACGCAGCGCCGTGTGAAGTGCGCGCGCCCGCGCGAGCGGAATCCACCAGAGTTGGCAAGGGCTTATGCGGACTATCAGGTTCCGGAACCCCGACAAATGTGTTCGTTGCCGTATATCGCCGACATGATTAGGTCGGCGTTGGAATTTGTGGGCGGGAGTGCTAGCCGCCCAGCAAATTCACTCGCCGTCACCGTCCCACAAGACTCGCGCAGGCAAGGCTCCTGCGCGATGGGGTCGGCGCGCGACCAAAACCATAGAGAAGCGTAGATGTAGAGCATGATGACCATTGACGCGGCGGCGATCCGGCTGACGGACACGATACTTGGCGACGACGGGCCGGATCTCGAACAGACGCTGAAGGCGATCGCCGCCAACATCGGAGTGCTGCATATCGCGTATGCTCCGTTGTGTTCGCAGAAAAGTGAAGACGCAAACCTGCTGAGTGCGATTTGCACCGTATCCGGTCGCATGGCAAGCGCGCTATTTCAAGAAACAATACGCCCGAAGTCGATCCGGTCATTGCTCGGGGAAGCGAGGCGGTTCTGCCTTTCGACTGGGATGAAGTGCCCAAGGATGACCCGGCCGCTCGAGCATTTTTTGACGATGCAGCTGATCACGATGTCGGCCGCAATGGGTTGTCGATCCCGGTTCGAAACCGCAAGGGAGTCCGTTCTTTGGTTTCCTTCACGAGCAATCATTCGAAGGACGATTGGGCGGCGTATAAATCGCGAAATGCGGTAAAATTACAGCCAATGGCTGTCTTGATTGACTCTGCCGCGGCCATCAATTTCAAACTGACGTCAGAGCCGGTCGAACTGTCGAAAAGAGAGGAGGAATGTCTGATCTGGGCGGCGCGAGGCAAGACATACCACGACATTGCCGGGCTTCTGAATTGTCGTTCGCCAGCGTAAAGGCGTATCTGGATACGGCGCGCCACAAATTGAGCTGCATAAACTTGACGCACGCGGTCGCGGTCGCCATTGCGACTGAAGTCATACCGGCAAAAGCCCTGAGACAGCCCTGCTGACTCGCGCGCAATCGCGGGCGGCGTTTCGCCGTCCTTGTAGGAGACCCGAGTGAATTCGGGTCGAAACCAAGAGCTTGGGACGCGAGGGCTTCGCGACAGCCGAGAAGCTCGGGAATCTCAAAAGCTGGGCCCCGCGTCCTAGGAGACGGGGGTTCCCGCCGCACCGGATCGGCGCTCAAGGAAACCACTTCTGATCCAGATCGAATGGCCGCCACTACCGCTCTCGTATGCCCGGCGATTGGGTCCGGAGCCGTGCTTCAGGCGCTAGTAGCCCCGCCTCGGCTCAAGTCTCGAGCGTGCCGCGCTGTCAGGCGAACGCTTCGCCGGCGAGCCCGGACTCATGGGTAGCTTTCATCTAGACGCCATGTTCGCGGGGCTGATCCGATAGCCCGCCCTTTCGTGCAGTCAATAATGAGGGTCGCTTGGCAAACCGAGCCGAGCCTCATGCACGGAGGGGCGGACCATGGGAAGCATAGCGAAGTCTTCGTGGCTTTTGATGCGCCAGGAAGAAGCACGCCGTCGCGATCGTGGAAGGCGGCCGGAGGGGGAAGTCCGATTTCTTGGCGATGTCGAAAACAGTCCGTTTGCCGATCGAACGCACGATCAGGAGCTGGCGGATCGGTACGACCGGCTGCAGGTCTGCTTTGAAGCCGGGCCGATGGGATACGGGCTTTATCGCCAGGTCGAGGCGCTCGGCCACGATTGTATGGTGGCCGCTCAGGCCTTGATTCCGAAACGGTCTCGGCGAGCACAAGACGAACCGGGCGCGACGCGGTCAAGCTGGCACGACTGCAACGGCCCGGCGAACTGACACTAATGGCGTTGCGGTCGTACCATCCCCCACACATTGGAGAGTTGGCTGATCGAGGTACCCCGCGCGAGCAAGATCCAACCGCTGATTCCTAAGTAATCCCGGTTACGCCAAGGGATAACGGACCAGGAGTTAATTGTGTTGGATGAGGCGCTGAAGATGATGCAAGAATTTTACAGATCTCATCTCGAAGACCGTCGCCTGCGTTCTCGCTTCAGAATTTGCGTTACGCTCTCGCAGCCGCGGATTATGGTAGTTTTCGTCGCGCCGCGGAGGGCTTACTCCTTCGGCAGTCGACGCTTCAGAGCCTGTCTGAAGAAGGTCGCGTCGCGTTGAGGATGGAATGTATCACCGGGTCATCGTCGATTTTCGCAGGATGCGTTCGAGATCTGGAGGTCAGACTGATGGCGGAAGCATCTCCGGGCAAGCTGGGGATCTGTCTGCCAAGCGATCGCAGCCCGATCTAGGAATGGGAGCGCCTGGAGCCGCTGGATTTCTGCTCGCGAAGCCCGGCGGACGCCGCGCAGACCGACATGGCGCTGGCGATGAACGCGATCGACCTTCTATCTGCCGCACTGGCTGCCCGTCGGCGGCACTTCTCGCGCAGATCTTTCTGCTCGCGCTCGACGGTCTACAACATCTTCCGCCGCCTTCCAGCGTCAGGGCGTGTCGAAGGCGATCTGGAGGAGCTGCGCGCGGCCCTGCGCGAACGGCTGAGGCGGAGGCGAGCCCCAGCGCCGGGGCGATCGACAGTCCGCTTCGGCTGCAAGTCGGCCGAAAAGGGGGATTTCACCGAAAAGTGAAGCCGACGCAGTCGGCTATGACGCCGCAGAGGGCTAAGGACGCGGGGTGCGTGCCCTCGTCGATACCGATGGCTCGCCCTTGCGGGCGGCGGTTCGATTCCGCCGCCATCCAGGATCGAGATGGCGCGGCCCTGGTCTTCGATCGCATCCGCCAGCGCTTCAATTGGCTTGAAACTGTCATGCGGCCGACGGCGGCTACAACGCCCGCCAGGTCGAACACGCCATCGCCGCGCAGCCGCCGCTGCGGGTGGAGATCGTCAAACGTCCCGACGAACAGTCGAGGATCGGCATCGTCCTGCCGCGCCGCCGCTGGTCGTCGAACAGGCACCTCCTCGTGGTTCGGCCGCAACCTTCGTCCGGCCAAGGACGCACGAGCAGCGCTGTCCGACACCCTCGCCGCCTTCATCACGCTCGCCTGCATCAACCTCGCCGTTCGCGCCGCTCGCCAGGACATAGACCTTCATGTCCAGGCTCTGAGCCGTTGTGCCGTCAGCTCGAAGAGTTGGATCGGCATGGCCGTCTTCGAAAGGTCGAGCGGAGGCGTCGGAGCAACCCAAGCGGGCCGTCAGTTCCTCCGCGGCGCGCAATTTATATTGGAGCAAGTGGAAGCGTTCGGCGGCGAGACCTCAGAGCACGGGCCGCGGCGAGGCCGGCAGGCTTGCGGTCGGCTTCTACACGTCGCTGGCCGCGGGTAATCTTCGCGCGACGCTGATCGACGTCTCAACAACGCTTTCCGCGGCTCGAGCTGGAAATGTTCGAGAGCTCGCGCGGCCGCCTCGTCACGGCGCTACGCAACGGGGTGGTCGACATTGCGATTGTCCCCGGGGCCACGGCGCTGCCGGAATCGAAAACGATGCCGCTGTGGAGCGAGCGCATTCTCGTCGCGGTGCCTGAAGGTCATGCGCTCGCCGAGCGGGAACTGGTGCATTGGATCGATCTGCGGGAGGAAGATCCTTCTCAGCCGGCGGGATCCGGGTCCAGAGCTGCATGACCTCTTGATTGCGAAGGTGACCTCACCTGGCGATCGCCCGACGATTGTGCGCCATCGTGCGGGTCTTGCGAACCTCAAGAGCTTGGTCGGGGCGGGCTTCGGCGTCACCCTCCTGACCGAGGCGAGCGCCGGCGCGAATTCGTTGGCGTCATCTATCGCGAATTGCGCGATGGCGCCGAGCGGCCGGATCGGCTATTCCGCGCATTGGCGGCCGGACAATCAAAACCCGGCCCTCACGAATATTCTCAAGATCCTCGGCGAACGCTATCTGTTGCCAGTCGCTAACACTTAAGTGCTCCGCCTCGCCTTGGCGAAGGCGCGATCGGTCGCTATGAAGCGGGCGAGCATCGGTGCGATCAGTTTAGCAGGCTCGATCGTCAGTTGCGCCGTCTCGCGTGCGAGAAGTTCCGCATAGGCAACGAGATCGCGGTGAAGCGCCGCCGGCAGCTCAACTGTGAGCCTTATCGGCTTGCCGTCTTGAATTGGGCCGAGCTTGAGCTTCGTCATTCCTTGCCTCCTCAACCGGCGTAGGGTTCGAGGAGGAGGTCGCGATTGACGATGACGCGAACCGGGAAACCCTACCGGATCGTGATGGTCGGCTGGACGTTGAGCGATCGCGGACAACCTGTTCGCCGACCTGCGCGAGACCTTGCGACGAGCCTTGGCGCAACGCCTGGACGAGGGCGTTCTCATTGTTGTTGTCGCCGGCTTCGACGATGCTCAGCAGCGTCGAGAGGACTGCAGCTCGAATATCATGCGCCAATGGTTGTCGACCTGGTCTTCGACGCCGGCATAGCCCTCAGGATCGCCGCCGGGCTCATCCGCTTGCCGATAGACAGGCTGTCTATTGGATCGACCTTAAGGATAAGACAGTCCTGCTGAGCCGGCGTGATCCTAGACCGGAGCTCCACGATCTCTTGATCGCGAATACGGTGGGGTCCAATTCCACCGCCCAAAGATCGTACGGCACGACGTCAGTCGCGGGAGTTTGATGAAACCGTTGGTCCGGGGTTTGGTATTACCCTCATGACCGAGGCGGCCGCCGGCGCCAATTTCGCCGGCGTGGTCTACCGTGAGGTCCGCGAGGGGCGGAGCCGGCGCGCATCGGCTATTCGGCGCACTGGCGCGAGGACAATCAGAATCAGCTGGCGAGCTTTTTGAAGGTTCTCGGCGAGCGCTATCCCTTGCCGGCCGCCGACGATCGACTTCCCCGTCGCAATTTGGCGAAGGCGCGATCGGTGGCGATAAAGCGCGCGAGCATGGGCGCGACAAGCTTGGCGGGATCAATCTGACTCTTGAGCGCTTTCGCGCCCAAAGCGCTGGCATAGGCGACAAGATCACGATGCACGGCCGCCGGCAGCTCTACGGATAGCTTGACCGGCCGGTCATCCTCGATCGCTGCCGAGTCTGAGCTTTGGCATGGATGACTCTGTCAGCTTTGAGGTAGGGTTCGAGAACGAGATCGTGCGTGACCATGACGCGAACGGGAAACCCAGGCCGGATCGTGATTGTCGGCTGAACATTCAAGGAGCGGCTAACGAGCTTGCTCGCCGGTCTGACTGACGCTCTGCGAGGCGCCTTGACTGGAGGGCCTGCACGAGCGCGTTTTGTTGTTGGTGTTGCCGGACGTACCGGCCATGGATCCGACGCTCAGCACCGTCGATAGCGATCGCGGCCTCGAACAACATGCCCCAATGATTGTCGACCTCGTCCTCGAGCCCGGCGTAACCTGCTGGTCCGCGGCCGGCTGCCGCTCCAGAACGATCGACGGCCGCCGGCAGGATGAGACGATTCCAGACAGGAGGAGCCGCGGATCTGGCCGAAGGCACTTGCGCGTCGTACTGGCCGATGAGGCTTGCGCCCTTGCGGAATCCAGCAGGATCTTGCCGGTCGGACTGTCATAGACGTCCTCCGTCACCTGCGCTGTGACTCGCCCGGCAGGTCGGAGCGCAACCCTGTGATCAGCGAGGCCGGAATGACCGCGCCAGCTTGCAGCACGTTGGGACTGGCCGGCGGTTG
>CAVULN010000037.1:0-102143 GCA_963742305.1 uncultured Alphaproteobacteria bacterium | reverse complement strand
CTTCCTGGTGGAGCTGAGGGGATTCGAACCCCTGACCTCTGCAGTGCGATTGCAGCGCTCTCCCATCTGAGCTACAGCCCCTGGCTCGCAGGGGTTTACGTGCGCGTCCGATCCGTGTCAACGACGACGCCATGGTGGGGGCTGGGGCGACTCCGCTCCGACGGCTGGGTCTCAAAGGTCTGGAGAATTCATGCGCGCGATCCTCGACATCGTGATGATGGTCCTCAACCTTTACACCTGGATCATCATTGCAGGCGCCATCCTCTCCTGGCTGATCGCTTTCGGGGTGGTGAACATCCGCAACGACCTCGTCCGCTCGGTCTGGAACCTGTTTCTCGCCCTGACCGAGCCCTTCCTGCGGCCGATCCGCAATTTTCTGCCCAATACCGGCGGCATCGACATTTCGCCCATCATCCTTTTGCTTGCGGTCATGCTGATCGAGCGGATCATCATCTATTACGTCTATCCTTACGTCTTCTGACCATTCTCATGCCCGGTCAGCCGCCGGCCAAGACCGCCAGAGGCCGGTTTTTCGAGGATTTCCGTCTGGGCGAGACGATCCGGCACCCGACGCCGCGGACGCTCACGAGCGGCGACGCCTCGCTCTATTCGGCGCTGACCGGCGCGCGTTTCGCTCCCCAAACCGCGGAGACCTTCGCCCGCGCGATCGGCTACCCCGCAAGCCCGATCGACGATCTCCTCGCCTTCCACGTCGTATTCGGCAAGACGGTCGCCGATGTGTCGCTCAATGCGGTCGCGAACTTGGGCTACGCGGACTGCCGGTTCCTGAAGGCGGTCTATCCCGGCGACACCCTTTCCGCCGTCTCGCGGGTGATCGGGCTCAAGGAGAACTCGAACCGGCGGAGCGGCGTCGTGCATGTGCGCTCGCTTGGGTCCAACCAGCGCGGCGAGACGGTGATCGACTACGTGCGCTGGGTGATGGTGCGCAAGCGCGAGGCGGAGGCGCCCGCGCCCGCGGCCCACGTCCCGAAGCTCCCCGAGGCGGTCGGCGTCGCCGATCTCGGCCAGGCCTGTCCGCGGATCGACCGCGCCGCGTTCGACGCGGAGCTCAGCGGCTCGCCTCATTGGTTCGAGGACTATCGCGCCGGTGAACGGATCGATCATGTCGACGGCGTCACCGTCGAGGAGGCGGAGCACCAGACCGCGACCCGACTCTATCAGAACACCGCAAAAGTGCATTTCAACCAGTTCAGCGAGGGCGAGGGGCGCTTCGGGCGCCGCCTCGTCTACGGCGGACACGTCATTTCGCTCGCCCGCGCGCTGAGCTTCAACGGCCTCGCCAACGCCTTTCACATCGCGGCGATCAACGGGGGCCGGCATGTCGCGCCGCTCTTCGCCGGAGACACGGTGTTCGCCTGGAGCGAGGTTCTCGAGACCGCGGCGCTGCCGGGGCGCGACGATGTCGGGGGCTTGAGGCTCCGCACAGTGGCGACCAAGAACCGGCCCTGCGCCGATCACCCTCATCGGGAGGGCGATGGCTACGAGCCCCATGTCGTGCTCGATCTCGATTATTGGGCGCTTGCGCCGCGGCGGGCCTGACCCATGCGCTTGCCGGCGGACGCGGTTCTCATGGTCATCGACGCCGAGGACGCGAGCGACGATCCGCGTCCGGGCGCCGGCGACCGGCCGGAGGCCGACCGCAACATCGCGGCCCTGATCGCCGCCTGGCGGGCCGAGGGACTGCCGCTCATCCATGTGGGCCGGCGATCCGAGGGGGCGGCCGGTCAGCGCGACGGCGAGACCGTCATCGCCCGCGGCGCGGTGAGCGCCTTCGCCGGCACAAGGCTCGAAGAGGGGCTCGACGAACTCGGGGCGACGACGCTGGTTCTCTGCGGGGCGCTCGCCACCCATGCGCTGGAAGCGACGGCGCGCGACGCCGGCGATCTCGGCTACCGGGTCTTTGTCGTCGCCGACGCCTGCCGGACGGCTGAGGCGGCCGATCTCAAGGGTCGGCCGTGGCCGGCGGAGGACGTGCGGGCGCTCACGCTTGCCCATCTTGAGGGCGAGACCGCGACCATCGTCAATTCCGCGACGGCGCTTGCGGCCGCGGCGACCGCCAGGGCGCGACAGCGCCGCAAGGCGGGGCGGGCCTGATGGAGCGGCCGGGCGGTCTCGAGGTCTCTACCCGGATGGCCGCGGCGGCGCGTCGATGTCGACGACCTCGCTCCGCTTGACCCCGATGGCGCTGGCCAGGAGCTTGAGGCGGTCGCTCACCACCTCGCTGTCGGGGGCGCGCGCGGCGGCCGCGACTTCGAGGCGGACGCGCCGCGGCTCGATGCGCAGCCGCGCGTTTTTGAGCACCGCCGGCACGCCGCCGGAAAAGCGGTAGGCGAGCAGGATGGCGCGGCCGAGGATCTGCGCCCGCCGCCTTTCGGCTGGCGTGAGGAGCCTGATCGCGGGGCTGAGCCACGGCGCGTCCGGCCTGCCGACATAGCGCGCATGAATGGCGGCGGCGATGAACGCCCGCTCCGGATGGGTCACGCCGATGAACGGAAACTCGATGAGCCGGCGAAAGCTCTCCTCCGCCCGAAGGTCGGGCGCGTCCCGCCATGCGATGTCCGAGAGCGCGCAGACCGCGACCCTGAGCCGCTTCTCCGCCGCCGTTTCGCCCGAGGCGAGATGCTCGGTCCATGACACGAGTTCGGGCGCGAATTCCGGCACCCGCGCGAGCGGCAGGCCGATCAGCTGCGCGCCCTCGACGAGCGGATCCCGATATTGCTCCTCGCGGCTCAGTTGCGAATAGAGGAACCCCTCGCGCAAGCCGAGAGCGGAAAAGACGACGCGTTCAGGCTCGAGATATTTCAGCACCCGGTCGAGCGCCAGCGCGGCCGCCGGAAGGGTGCGCGCCCGCCGCTCCGTCACGCCCGGCGTCGCCGCGAGCTTGGCCGGAGAAAGCCGGGAGACCATGCGGGCGAATTCGCGCGCCTCGTTGGCGGCCAGACTATAGCCGTGCACGACCTTGACCGGCGCGCCGACCGCCTCCATGTGCGCTTTGGCCAGCGCCCGCCAGCCCCCGCCCACCGGATAGAACACCGGCTTCGCCAGCGCGCGCGGCAGGTCTCGCCGCAGAATCTCGTCGATTTTTCGCTTCGCCGACGAGCGGCCCTTGTCGAGCATCGCCTCGACTGGCAGCGCGCCGAGCGGGAGAGAGACCCAGCGGTCGCCCACATGATCGTCGATCGCTTCCGCGACTTCGAGGCTGCCCCCGCCCATGTCGCCGACCGAGCCGACTGGGCGGAAGAACCCGGAAATGACTCCGAGGGCAGCGAACCTCGCTTCCTCGGCCCCGCTCAAGATGCGCACCCTCAAGCCGGACTCCGCCTCGATCGCCCGAGCGAGCTTGGGGCCGTTCGAAGCGCGGCGCATGGCTTCGGTCGCGACCACGTGAATTTGAGCAACCCCCATCGCGTCGGCGATAGCGCGAAATCGCCGCACCGCTTCGACCGCCCGGCGAAAATGGTCCGCCGCGATGGCGCCGGTCTCGGGCAATCCCTCGGCGAGACGGGCGAGCGATTTTTCGTTGAATCTGGGCATCGGCGCCCGGCCAAGCTGGTCATAGACCAAGAGCCGGATTGAGTTCGAGCCAATGTCGACGATCGCGTAAGGGCGCCGGTCGGCGCGCCTGGCGCGCTTGGGGTCGAGCTCGAGCGGGCGCCGCAGTCCATCCGAAGCGGGTCTCTTCGCCATCGCGCTCCCTTTTCCTCACCAGCCTGTCACAAGGCGCCGTGGCCGTCCCTTACGGCAGCAACGCCAAGGTACGCCGCTCTTTGGCCAAGAGCGCAGCGGTGTCGACGATGCGCTGCGCGGTGCGGCAGAGCGCGGGATCGAGCGGCCCCTCGAATTTGATCCCGTGCTCCTTGCAACGGAGCACGGATTCGACCGGCCGGCGGAACGGCGCCTTGAGTTCGTCCACCGCCATCTGGCGGACGGCCGGATGAGCGCGGGTCTGCACGCCGACATGCGCGTCGTAATCGTAGCTCGAAATCGTACCCTTGGAACCCACGACAACAAAGCCGCACCTGGGCTGCGGCTGCTCGGTCCAAGGATCGGTGAACGTCCCCCAGCGCGTTTCGAGCTTCGACAGTCCCCGGGCGTAGCGGCAGACGGTAATCGAATGCTCGTCGACCTCGAGCCCTGGCGGCTCGTCAACGACCACGGTCACCTCGACCGGCGCCTCGCCGTTCATGAACCAGGTCCCGAGCGTCGCGCCATAGCCGAGATAGTCGAGCAGGCTCCCGCCGCCGGCGGCCTTGCTGTACCACCACGAGGTTGGCTTCTCACGCCCGACCTCCTCGTCCGAAACCACAACCTTGTCGGCGCGGTGATAAAGCGGGCCGCGGTTGCCGTCGTAAAAATGAACCTCGATCGGGTCTCCAATGAGCCCCTCGTCGATCAGGCGCTTCATCGTCACATGCGGCGGATACCAGCGCAAAGGCCAGTTGACCGCGAGCCGGATGCCCGACGTCTTGACGGCGGCGAGGATCCGGTCGGCGTCGGCGAGCGAGGCTGCAAACGGCTTTTCAATGAGGATGTCGACGCCGAGCGCAGCGACCTCCTCGACCACGTCCGCGTGCCGGGCGGTCGCGGGACAAAGGATGGCGAGATCGGGACGCGCCTCGCTCACGCATCGCTCAATGTCGCTGAACACGCGCTCCGGGGAAATGGCGAAATTGGCGATCGCGTCCGCCATCCTCGCTTCGTTTTCGTCGCAGACGCCGGCGATCTCGGCGCTGGCGTGGTCATGGACCTCGCGCAAGAGGTCGCCCATGTGCATATGTTCGAAGCTTATGCCCACGACCCGCCATTTGCGCATCTGACGATCCTTCCTGGGCGAGAGGGGCTCAGCCCAGCCCGCCGAACACGAACTGCGCGTAGTCGATGAGGGCGCCGGTCATCGGCTCCGAGGCGTCGGAGAGAAGGAAGAGCGCAAGCCGCGCGACGTCGTCGGGGGTCAGCATGCGCTTGAACGGCATGGTCGCGGCGGTTTCTGCGAGCCATCCCTCGCCCTTGCCGAGCGTGACCGCCTGCATGTGCCGCTCGGCCGGCGTGTCCACCCAGCCAAGAATAACGCCATTGACGCGGATGCGGTCGAACCGGTGGGCGTGCGCCGAATTCTTGGTGAGCCCGGCCAGCGCCGACTTCGAGGCGGCGTAGACGGCGAGTTCGGGCGCGCCGCCGCGCGCGTGCACGGAGAGGATGTTGACGATCGAGCCCGGGGCGCCGCGCGGGCGCAGATGGTTGACGAGCCGCTGCATGAGAAAGAACGGGGCCCGCGCATTGACCGCGAACAGACGCTCCCAGAGCCTCAAGTCCGCTTCCGCGAGCGACCCCCGGTCGGTGAGGGCGGCGGAATTGACCAGCGCGTCGACGCGGCCGAAGCGCTCGAGCGCCGCATCGAAGATGAGGTCCGGCGCGCGGACGTCCTCGAGATCGGCCTTGACGAACAAGGCCGCCGCCCCGCTCCGCTCGACTTGAGCCGCGGCGGCCGCGCCCTTGGCCGCGTCCCTGCCGGTCAGGAGGACGCCTTCGGCGCCCGCGCGCGCTGCAACTTCAGCGATGCCCAGGCCCACGCCCTGGCTCGACCCGGTAACCACGACCACCCGTCCGTTCACGCCGGCGCCCCCCTTTGACAATCAGCGTTTCTTGCCAGTATCGACGGCGCAGCACAACGTTTCCGTGGCCAGCAGGCTGCGGGCCAAGGGAGAGAAACGCGATGCGGACGATCAAGGGCCCGGGCCTGTTTCTTGCCCAGTTCGCAACCGACGAGCCGCCGCATAACAGTCTCGCCGGAATCGCGAAGTGGGCGAAAGGATACGGCTACAGCGCCATCCAGATCCCGACCTGGGACAGCCGCTTTTTCGACCTCGACAAGGCCTACGAAAGCGAGACCTATTGCGACGAGATCAAGGGAACGCTGGCCGACATTGGCATCGCGATCAGCGAGTTCTCCACCCATTTTCAGGGCCAGATGGTGTCCGTTCATCCCGCCTACGACGCGATGTTCGACGGCCAGTGCCCGGCGCCCGTGCGCGGAGATCCCGAGAAGCGGCGCCGCTGGGCGGCGGAACAGGTGCGCAAGGTCGCCCGCGTTTCGCGCCGGTTTGGCTTGACCGAGCATGTGAGCTTCACAGGCTCGCTGGCCTGGCCCTATTTCTATCCCTATCCGCAGCGGCCCGCCGGGCTGATCGAGGAATGCTTCGCCGAGCAGGGCCGCCGGTGGAAGCCGATTCTCGACGCCTTCGACGAGAACGGCGTCGACCTCTGCTTCGAGATCCACCCGAGCGAAGATGTCTTCGACGGCGACACCTTCGACATGTTCCTCGACGCGGTCGGCGGGCACAAGCGCTGCAATATCAATTACGACGCCAGCCACTTCATCAAGCAGTGCATGGACTATCTCGGCTTCATCGACGCCTATCACGACCGCATCAAGATGTTCCACGTCAAGGACGCCGAGTTCAATCCGACTGCGAAGCAGGGGGTGTATGGTGGCTACAAGGGCTGGCTCGACCGCGCCGGCCGCGACCGCTCGCTCGGGCACGGACAGGTCAATTTCAAGGCAATCTTCTCGAAGCTCGCGGCTTATGATTTCGCCGGCTGGGCGGTGTACGAGTGGGAATGCTGCCTCGAGCATCCGGAGGTCGCGGCGCGCGAGGGCGCCAAGTTCATCGCCAACCATATCGTCGAGGTGACGGACCGGGTGTTCGACGATTTCGCCGCCACCGGCGCTGATCGCGCGGTGAACCTCAAGCTGCTCGGCATTCGAGGCTAGAGCCGATGGTCCACGCGACGGCGATCGAGGGGCCCGGGGGCGGACGCCTGCGCGTCGGCATGATCGGCGGCGGCCGCAACGCGTTCATCGGCGCGGTTCATCGCATGGCGATGCGGCTCGACGATCTGATCGAACTGAAGGCGGGCGCCTTGTCCGCGGACCCTGAAAACGCGCGCGCCTCCGGCGCCGACCTGGGCCTCGCGTCCGACCGGACCTATTCGGACTATCGTGAAATGGCGGTTCGCGAGGCCGAGCGCCCGGACGGGATCGAGGCCGCGGTCATCGTCACCCCGAACCACCTTCACTTTCCGGTCGCCAAGGCGTTTCTGGAAGCCGGGATCGACGTCATCTGCGACAAGCCACTGTCGGCGACGCTCGCCGAAGCCTCCGAGCTTGTCGAACTCACCCGTGCCAAGCGGCTCGTCTTTGCAGTGACCCTCAACAACACCGGCTATCCGATGGCGCGCCAGGCGCGCGAGATGATCGCCGGCGGCGAGATCGGCGAGGTCCGGGTCGTTCACGCGGCCTATGTCCAGGACTGGCTCACCCTGCCGATCGACGCCGACGGACACAAGCAGGCGGAATGGCGCACCGATCCCGCGCGTGCCGGTGCTTCCGCGTGTCTCGCCGACATCGGCGTTCATGCGCACTCGCTCGCCCTATTCGTGACCGGGCTCGAACTCGACGCGGTCTCGGCCGACCTCGTGACCTTCGTTCCGGGCCGCCGGCTCGACGACCACGCGCATGTCATGATGCGGTTCGCTGGCGGGGCGCGAGGCCTGCTCTCGGCGAGCCAGGTGGCGGTCGGCAATCTCAATAATCTGAGCCTCAAGGTCTACGGCGCACGGGGCGGGCTCGAATGGTTTGGCGAGGAGCCGGAAATTCTGCGCTTCACGCCATATGGCGAGCCGTCCCGCATTCTGAGGCGTGGCGGCCCGGCCAATACGGCGCTCGCGGTCGAGGGCTCGCGCATGCCGGGCGGCCATCCGGAAGGCTATGTCGAAGGCTTCGCCAACCTCTACCGGGGCGCGGCGGAGCTGATTTCGGCCCGCCGGGCGGGCCGCGAGCCCGCACGAAGCGCGAAGCTGACGCCGGACGTTGTGGACGGCGCGCGGGGCGTGGCGTTTGTCGAGGCGGCGGTCAAGTCCAGCCGGAACAACGGCGCCTGGACCTCCGCTCGCTTCGGCTGAACGGATCGACCCACTGCAACGCGCTCGCTTATCGCGCCAGCCGCGCTCCAATCCAATGCCATCAGCGCGACCCCGCATCCGTCGCGCGGCTGAGGAACGCCTGCCGCTCCCGCCATTCCTCCGGCCCCGCCTTCGGAGGCGTGTCGAGCGTCATGACCGGAGAGCCGGCGCCGCGAAAGGACGCCCAGCGCGGCAAGCCTTCGCCATTAGGATCTCCGTTCATGACGAAGTTGACCCAATAGCTCGACGCGAGCCGCGCCAGATCGCGATCGGCGTCCTCGATCGTCCACGGAAAAGCGTGGAGATTGTCGAAGACGTAGAGAATCTCGCCCGCATGGAAGGCGCCGGCGTCGCGGCTCGAACGCTCGCCGAACCAGCCTTGCGGCGTAAGCGGGCAGCGGTCGAACCGGAAGCGGAAAATGTCGGCGCGGCCGGTTTGCTTCTGCGCCTCGATCCAGGCCCAGGTCGGGTGGATGATGACAAGATCGCCGCCGAGCGCGCGGGCGGACGCCGCGTCGGTCTCGGGCGATCCGACGGGGTAGAACTCAAGCGCCGCCTCTGTTCGCTCACCAAAGATCGAGCGGGCGAGTTCAGCATACGGGCGTTTCGCGTTGTCGCCCTGAAGCAGGGTGAAGTTGAAGCCCTCGTCCTTGTTCCAGCCCGCCATGAGGGGCGCATCGCTCTGCTCGCCGGAAGCGAAAATCTCGGCGGGCGAGCGCGGCAGAAAACAGCCATCGACGATCGGACGGAAGCCGAGCCCCGGCGCGGCTTTGAGGATCGCCTCCGTGGGGGCGGCGCGCAGTTCAGCGAGCGAACGCGCGCCGACCTTGCGCATGAAATCGAGACCTGCGGCTTCGGCCTTCTCGAGCGAGGCCGGCGCGCGGGCAGGCGAAGCGAACATGGCTCCGCTCTCGCCGATGACCTGCGCGAACAAGCCCTTGGCCAAGGGCGAGGCCATGAGCGCCGACGCCGCCTCCGAGCCTGCGGATTCGCCCGCGATCGTGATCTTGTTCGGATCGCCGCCGAAGGCGGCAATGTTGCGCTTGACCCATTCGAGTGCGGCGACAAGGTCGAGCATGCCGTAGTTCCCGGACGCGGCATGGTTCGAACTCGGGGGTGAGTTCAGGATGGGCGAGGAAGCCCAGGGCGTTCAGCCGATGGTTGAGCGTGACGACGATGATTCCACGCGCCGCGAGACGCGCGCCGTCGTAGCGCGGCTCGGCGCCCGAGCCAGCGACAAAGCCGCCGCCGTGGATCCAGACCATCACGGACAGGCGAGAGCGATCGCCCGGCGCGGCCGGGGTCCAGACGTTGAGATAGAGGCAATCCTCGGAGATCGGGGCCTTGCTGAGGTCGATGTCGTCCCATACGACGCCCTGGATGGAATGGGCCCCGAAGGCGCTGGCCGGGCGCACCCCGGTCCAGGGCGCGACCGGCTCGGGCGCGCGCCAACGCAAGCGCCCGAGCGGCGGCGAGGCGTAGGGAACGCCTTTATAGACACGAACGCCGCCCGCATCCGGCTCGGGGACGGCCAGCGCGCCGCTTTCGATGGACAAGGAATTCGTCATCAGGCTGGTTCTCCAGCAGCAAACGCCGCCGGTTTCGCGGCGCGCCGGCACATGGGCGTTTCATCGAGGCCCGCGAAGCGCGCCTTCGGGCCAAGCGCCTCTTCGATGCGCAAGGCCGCGTTCCATTTCGCCATCCGCTCGGAGCGCGCGAACGAGCCGACCTTGAGCTGGCCCGCGCCCCAGCCGATCGCGAGATGAACGATGGACGTGTCCTCGGTCTCTCCCGAACGCGCCGAGACGATCGTGCCGAAGCCCGCGCGGCGCGCTTCGTCGCACGCGGCCCTGGCTTCGCTGACCGTTCCAGCCTGATTGACCTTGATCAGAGCGGCGTTGACGCTTCCGCGGCGCGCCGCCTCGCTGATCCGGCTCGCGCTGGTCACGAGATAGTCGTCGCCGATCACCTGGACGCGGTCGCCGATTGCCGCGGTGAAGCGCTCGAACCCGATGTCGTCGTCTTCGGCGAACGGGTCCTCGATCGACAGGATCGGATAGCGGTCGAGCCATTGGAGCAGCATTTCGGTCAGCGCGTCGCGGTCGAGCTCGCGGCTCTCGAGGCCCAGACGATAGCGGCCGTCCTTTCCGAATTCCGACGCGGCAACGTCGAGCGATATCGCCGCATCCTCGCCCGGATGAAGCCCCGCGCGCTCGATCGCGCGCATAAGCGTGTCCAGCGCCTCCTCGTTGCTGGAAAAGGCCGGCCACCAGCCGCCCTCGTCAGCCACGCCCTGAAGGAGGCCGCGCTCGGCCATGATCGCGCCGGCCGCATGATAGATTTCCGCCGTGACCTCGAGCGCCTCGGCGAAGCTCTTCGCGCGCGGCGCGATGACCATGAAGTCCTGGATGTCGGTTCGCCGTCCGGCATGGGCGCCGCCGCCGAAAATCTGGATCTCGGGAAGCGGAATGATCGGGGGCTCTTCCCCAAGGCAATGGCGCCAGAGCGGAAGGCCCCGGCTGGCCGCCGCCGCATGAAGGACGGCGAGCGAGACTGCGGTCAGCGCGTTGCCCCCGAGCCTCGCCTTGCTGGGGGTTCCGTCGAGGGAGATGAGCTTCGCGTCGATGCAAGCCTGATCGAACGGGTCGAGGCCGATCAGCGTAGGCGCGATTTCTTTGGTGATCCCCTGCAGCGCATCCTGCACGTCGAGACCGCCGAGGCGCTTGCCTCCATCGCGCTTGTCGATCGCCTCGCGGCTCCCGCGCGATGCGCCGGCCGGCGCAACGCCTCGCCCGATCGCGCCGTCGCTGAGCGCAATTTCCGCTTCGATGGTCGGGCGGCCGCGCGAATCCCAGATGCGTCTCGCGACCAGCGACTGGATGACCGGCTCGCTCATCGCGAGTTGATCCATGCGCCGGCGATGTCGGCTAGGCGGCGCGGCGGATCGGCGATCAGCGGCATGGCGCAGCGGCGCACCGCGGCGCGCTCGCCGTCGCGGACGAGATACTCAACCGGCGACTTGCCGTCGATGCGGGCGAGAAACAGAGCCGGGAGCAGCGCAGCCGCGCGCGCTTCGATTTCAGCCGCGCCCTCCCAATCGACGCCGGCGAGATAGGCGCTGGCCAGCGCCGAAAAGGCCGCGCCATAGCGCGCCCGGTCGGCGCCGTCGCGCGCGCCCTTGAGCAGGAGGTGATTGAGACAGAAGGCGAGATCGAACGCCGGATCGCCGAACCAGGCGCATTCGGCGTCGAGGAACACCGGTCCGTTGGGCCCATGCAGGATGTTCTTTGGGCTGACGTCGCCGTGAACCAGCGCGCGCCTGGTTCTAAGCGTCGTATGCGCAAGCTCGTCGAACCGCGAGGCAAGTTCGGGATGGGCGCGACCGGTCGCACGCAGGTAGGGCTCGATGCGGATCGCCTCGAAAATGTCGTCGTTGGCGAAGACGGGTGGAATGTCCGGATCGGCGGCGCTGCGCGCGTGGATGATTGCGAGATCGCGTCCGACCGCGGCGGCGAAATCCACGACCACGATTCCCGCAAGAAGCTGCGCCTTCCACAACGGATGGTCCTCGGGCGCGAGATAGTCCATCGCGAACAGGCCGGCGCCCGCGTCCTCGCCGAGGATGCGCGGAACGGCGCGCGGCAGCCAGCGCGCGGTGGCCCGCATATAAGCCGCCTCCGCCGCGTTGCGGCCGACCGGCGCCTCCCAGAGGGCGGCGACCTTGAGCCGCGGCAGCGCGCGCTTGACGCAGAACCGCCGCCCGCCCGCTTCGATAAGCGAGATGTCCGAGGACACGCCGCCGGTCAGAGGCGTGATCCGGGGGCGTTCGTCCGGGCCCAAAAGGCCCATGCGGCGCAGAGGCTCGATCAGATCGCCGGCCTCTGTCAACGTATGATTGCGCACGGCCTCGACGCTCAAGAGAGCCTCAATAGGTGGCGCGACCGCCGGAGAGATCGAACACCGCGCCGGTCGTGAACGAGCATTCGCGGCTCGCCAGCCATGCGATGAGCGCGGCGGCTTCCTCGATCGTGCCGAACCGCTCCATCGGGATCTTCGAGCGCATGAAGGCGATGTGCTGGGCGTCGACCTGTTGAAGAATAGGCGTGTCGATGGTCGCTGGCGTTACTGTGTTGACGGTGACGCCATCCTTGGCCAGCTCCTTGCCGAGCGACTTGGTGAGGCCGATGACGGCCGCCTTGGAGGCGCTATAGGCCGAGGCTCTTGGATTGCCTTCCTTGCCGGCGACCGAGGCGACGTTGACGATGCGGCCATAGCCTCGCTCCTTCATGAGCTTGGCGACAAAGCGGTTGCAATAGAAGAGGCCGTTGACGTTGATGTCGAAGACGCGCTTCCATTCGTCTACGGGATAGTCGATGACGTAGTGGTTCTCGCCAGCCACTCCGGCCGAGCAGACGAGCGCGTCGATGTGGCCCATCTCGCCGGCGGCGGCGAGAGTCGCACGCTCGACCGCGCTCGGGTCTGTAACGTTGACCTCGTCCGCTCGGGCCGCCTTGGCGCCCACCTCCTTGACGGCCGCCTTCAGCCGCGCGGGGTCCTGGTCCCAGATCGTGACCCGCCCGCCCTCGGCGGCGATCCGCTTCGCGACGCCGAGACCGATTCCCGACGCCCCGCCCGTCACCACCGCAGTCATTCCTTCGAAGCGTTCCGCCACGTTCCAATTCTCCTTATGAAGCCAGCGTTCCTCTGATGAAGCTGCTTGCGCGGGAGACTAGACTATTTGGCCTCCTCGACAAGGCCTGACGCACAAGACCATCGTGTCGCCGCCGATGTTCTTTATCCTTCCATCCAGGGATCGCGGGCTGATAGCATGCGGCGCTTGTCTGTCATGAAGATGGAGCGGGAACGATGGACGAAGCGGTCATGGCCGAACTTCCGCAATGACCACGCGACGCCTCGCCGCGATTCTCGCAGCCGACGTGGCCGGATTTCAGCGGAATGATGGAGCGCAACGAGGAGGAGACGTTGCGCTCCGTCAAGCAACTGCAGAATTCAACGCTTGTCCCTGCGGCGAAGGCCCACGGCGGGCGCCTCGTGAAAACGACGGGCGACGGGTTCCTGATCGAGTTCGTGAGCGCGGCGGAAGCGCTGCGCTGCGCGCTCGAGGTCCAGAAACGCTTGCAGGATGACGAAGAGCGCCGCGGCATTCGACTGCGCATCGGGCTCAATCTTGGAGAGATCATCGTCGACGAGGACGACGACATCTTTGGCGATGACGTGAATATCGCAGCCCGCCTTCAGGCGCTTGCCGATCCTGGCGGAATCATCGTCTCAGGGAAATTGTTCGACGAAGTCGAGGACGCCGCGGTGTGCTCGTTCGAGAGCCGCGGCAAACAGCTGCTCAAGAACATCGCGAGGCCGGTGCGTCTATATGCGGTCGCGGCGGCAGAAAGAAAGTCGCTGAGGGTCGCGGATCTGGCCGCGATCAAGCAAGAGGTGCAGTATTGCCGGTCGTCCGACGGCGTCAGGCTGGCGTGGACCAAAGTGGGAGCGGGCCCGCCGCTGGTCAAGACCGCCAATTGGATGAATCACTTGGAAACGGACTGGCGCAGTCCGGTCTGGCAGCACTGGTTCCAGAGATTGGCGAGCCAGCATACACTGATCCGCTACGATGCGCGCGGCAACGGGATGTCCGACTGGGAGGTCTCCGAGGTTTCGCTCAAGGCGTTTGTCAGCGATCTGGAAGCTGTCGTGGACGCAGCCGAGGTGGCTCGCTTCCCGCTCTTGGGGATTTCGCAGGGAGCGGCGGTCTCCGTGGCCTATGCAGCCAAGCACCCCGAACGGGTGTCACACCTGATTCTCTATGGCGGCTTCGCACTCGGACCGCTGAGACGCACCCCCGAAGACAGGGCCCGACGCGAGGCGTTCACCACTCTCGTCCGGATCGGCTGGGACGACCAGATCGTGAGAGACATTTTTGCGTCACGATTGATTCCGGACGGCACGCCGGAGCAGAGACGCGTTCTTGCCGAACAGCTGCGCACGATCACAAGCGGTGAATGCGCTGCCCGGTTTCTCGACGCCGTCGGAAATTTCGATATCCGAGACCTCCTTCCCCGGGTCAAGGCCCCGACGCTGGTCATGCACACGCGTGACGACATCACGGCGCCCCTTGAGGCCGCCAAGGCGATGGCGAGCGGGATACCGGAGGCTCGGTTTGTCGTCCTGCCTGGCGCCAATCACGTCCTGCTTGAGGACGAGCCGGCGACGGAACGGTTCTTTGAGGAACTGAACTTGTTCCTCAACTGAGATCATGGCCAGTCGCAATCGGCGATCCCCCGTCCTCGCCTTTCTCCCACGGCGTGCGATAGTCGGCTTCGTCGGGAAGGCGATTGACCTCGCCGCGGCGAGGCAGGCGGCGAGCGCCTGCGCGGACTCGAACGGATAGAAGCTCCGCCGATGACGCGGCACACGAGGCGATAGCCCTCGTCGGTGAGCCGGACGCGATTCTCGGTCGGGCAGGCGCAGAGACCAACAAAGTGGTTGATTTAAAGCGTCAAATACGGAACGGAATAGGCGCCGAACGAGGCCGGGCGCGAGACGCGGCATGCCGAGCGCCGCCCCGGCCTCCCGCAAGGTGTTGGGGACCAGGCTCAGCATATCCTCGGTCGTGCGCAGCACCACCGGCACGACAAGAACCGCCAATGCTAGGCAGCCGGCGATTGCCGAAAAGTGGCCCATCGGAACCACGACGACCTCATAAATGAAAAGCCCGATGACGATCGACGGAGCGCTGAGCAGAATATCATTGATGAATCGCACGACCATAGCGAGCCTCGTATGGCGTCCGTATTCCGCCAGATAGGTGCCCGCCAGCAGGCCGAGCGGGGCCCCCACAGCCACGCCGATCACCGTCAGGATCAGACTGCCGGCAATAGCGTTCAGGAGCCCGCCCGAACTGCCCGGCGGCGGCGTCATCTGCGTGAAGACGGCGAGCGAAAGACCGGAAAAGCCCTGCCAGAACAGCACAACGATAATCATGAACAGGCCGATCAGCCCGATGGCGGCCGCCACGACGCTGAGGCTCATCCAGATCTTGTTTCTCCAACGCCGAGCGGCATAGAGCGGCGAGATCGTTCCCGCGGGCATGGTCCTATCTCCCGGCCTGGGCTTCGAGCCGCATCAGCATGATCCTCGCGATGGCCAGAACAACGAAGGTGATCATGAACAGGATCAAGCCCAGGGCGATCAGCGACGACGTATAGAGATCACCCACCGCCTCGGTGAACTCATTGGCGATCGTTGCCGAAATCGTGGTTCCCGGCGCGAACAGCGAGGGGGAGATCCTGTGCGCGTTGCCGATCACGAAAGTCACGGCCATCGTCTCGCCGAGCGCCCGACCGGCGGGATGAAGCCGATGGGCTCCAGAAGCCGGCGATTGTTGAACCGGTCCACCCACTCGAGAGTTGCGAACTCGATGGCCGCGAAGTTGCGCCACGGGCCTCGCCGATGGATGACCTCAGCCTTGTGGAGGCCGTTGATCGTTTCGGCGAGGGCGTTGTCGTAGAAGTTGCCGACGCTGCCGACGGAAGGCTCGATCCCGGCTTCGGCGAGCCGCTCGGTGTATTTGATCAAAACATATCGGTGCCGCGGACGCCCTTCTGTTTGTCAAGCGGCGATTCGGGTGGCGTTGATTTCCTTGCGACGTTGCGTGATGAGCGTGAAGACTTCTCTCGCGAGGTAACGCTTCAACGCTCGAATGGCGTCGAGTTTGGAGTGGCCTTCTGCGATCCGACGAGCAACATAATCCTTGGTTCTCTGATCGGTCCGTAAGCGCCCGACGGTGATGATGTGTAATGCGCTGTTTGCGGCGCGATCTCCGCCGCGGTTGAGCCGGTGGCGGACCGCTTTTCCCGACGATGCCGGAACCGGGCGGAGGCCGCACAACGATGCGAAGCTGGCTTCTGACCGCAGTCTTTCAGGGTTGTCGCCGGCCGTTAGGAGAAGCTGGGCGGCTCCGATGTGGCCGATCGAATTGCGGGCGACGAGGTTCGGCGCCATCTCATTGACGATGGCGGCGATCATCACATCGAGATCCGCAATCTCGTCGTGCAGTTCAAGGTAACGGCGAGCGAGCGATTTGAGGCCGATGCGATAAGCGGAATCCAGATCGCGATATGCTGTCAGATCCGGCCGCCAGGAGGCCCGGGTGCGGACGAGCTGCATACGGGTGAGGTTGCGCAGTTGATCGCGAAGGGCGTCGGGAGCGCAGACGATCGTGTTGTGGATCATTTGCGGAGCGACGCGCCTGGCGCTGACCGCCGTCTTCCGGCAAGCCATGAGAACTCGCAGGGATTCGATCATCCCGTCTCGGCTTCGCGGCGTCACGGTCCGCTGGCCTGCAAAAGCCGCATGGGCCGCGTTCTGAGCATCTAAATCGTCGTTCTTGCCACGCCGGCGGCGATCCTGCTTGTCGGGAGTGGTGACCTCGAGAACTGCAATCCCAGCTTGCTGCATGAAGTGCAGCAGCCCTGCGCCGTAGCTACCGGTCGACTCGATTCCGATGCGCTGAAGCTCGCCGAAGGAGAGCATCCAGGCGAGCATCTGACGATAGCCCTGCCGGGTCGTGGGGAAGGATCGTGTTCCGATGACCCGGTCTTGTTCGTCGACAACCGCTGCGACGTGAAGATCCTTATGGGTGTCGACGCCGCCGACAATGTGTCGCTCTCGCCCTTCGATGACCGCCATTCCCAGCCTCCAGATTGCCATGCCCTAACTGGCTTCACCGGGACCGAATGCGCGGACAGGACAGTCACGAGACCATGGAGGTCAGGCCCTTCTCGGGTCACAGGCATCGGCGAGGCAAAGCCTCACCGCAAGGCGTTCCCGGGCGGTCGACAGGTCCGGGGAAAGACACGACCTGGTCGATCTGAGTGGGGGTCAGACCGCACCGGGCGCCTTGCGGCGCCAGCCTACCAACATCGCTGTGAGAGTCAGGCCGCCAGGAAACTGGCGACTATCCTCTGACTAACGCTGTGGTGGACGAGACCTCCGTCCTGAAATGGCCTTCGGTCATGAAGCGCTTGTTCCAAAGCGGTCAGGACGCGGGCCGTCCGGATGGTTCAGGAGCACGAGAGCGAACATGGCTCTCGATGGGCGCCGGTGACTTCGATTGCCGCGAAGATCGGCTGCACGGGCTCAGTCGCTCAATGAGTGGGTCAAGAAGGCTGAGGTCGACAACGGCGTGCGGGGCGGCGTCCCAGTTGAAATTGCTGAACGGCTGAAGGCGCTGGAGCGGGAGAACCGGGAACTCCGGCAGGCGAATGACATCCTGCGCAAGGCGTCGGCTTATTTTGCCCAGGCGGAGCTCGCAATCGTCTAATTCTCTGCGGTTCCAGCCATGATCGCGTTCATCGACGATCATCATCAGGCCTACGGGGTCGAGCCGATCTGCAGGGTTTTGCCGATCACCCCGTCGACTGATCATGCCCATCTCGCCAGGCGCGCCGATCCCTCCCGTCTGCCCGACAGGGTCCGCCGAGACGCCGATCTGAAGGTCGAGATCCGGCGCGTGTTCGAGGAGAACTCCGCGTCTATGGCGTGCGCAAGGTCTGGCGTGAGTTGCGGCGGGAAGGCTTCAGCGTCGCTCGCTGCACGGTCGCCCGGTTGATGCGGAATATGGGCCTTCGGGGGGCGATCCGGGGCAAGCCTTTGCGGACAACGATCAGCGACAAGGCGGCTCTCTGTCCGCTGGATCGCGTGAACCGACAGTTCCGCGCTTCCGCTCCAGACCGTCTGTGGCTCGCGGATTTCACCTATGTCGCGACCTGGGCCGGCTTCGTCTATGTCGCCTTCGTCATCGACGCCTGCGCCCGGCGGATCGTCGGTTGGCGGGCCAGCCGGACTGCCCATGCGGACCTTGTCCTGACCTCGCGCGAACAGGTCTTGCTCGTCGCTTTCCTGGTTTCCATCGCTCCATCCTCTCAAAGAGTTGGAGCCTCCGGTAAACCCAGGGCGGTTCAGTTCGAGGTTCTGGCCTGACGTTGGGCCATGTTTGTCTGGCTTTTCATGTCGCTGGCTGGGGTTCGCCCCTTGCGGACATAAGCTTGGGCGGGCGGACGATGGTGCTATGGTTCGGCTGGCGGGGGTGGCTTAGGGGGTGTGACGATCCCGAACGGCAGGTTGAACCAAGACGCGGCCACATGGCTTCGCCGCCTTCATTGCATCATCGCGTGCACCGAGAGGATCGCTAAGACGGCGCGCATCAACCTACCGAGAATGCTTAGAGTCTGTCCGAGAACATCCCGCGGGATTGCATAGTTTTCGCAGCATGAGGCGGATGGAGGCGAGGCGCAGGAAGGGGAGGGCGTTGTGGTCGCGACATTCCCAGTCCTTGGCCAGTCGTCGGCAGCGGCCGAGCCAAGCGAAGGTGCGTTCGACGATCCAGCGCTTGGGCAATGCGACGAACCCTGTGGCTTGATCCGATCGCTTGACGATCTCGACGTTGACGCGCGCCAGAATCCGTTTCACCGCGCTCTGGAACTCCGGTCCCTGGTAGCCGCCGTCGGCATAGAGCTTGATCAGGAACGGAAAGCCGCCGCTCGCGCTCCCGGCTGGGGATGAGCAGCTCTACGCGGATGGCCGACGCGTCCGCAGTCTCGGCCGAAACCACGGCGGTGTAGGTGAGGCCCTCGTTGCCGACGAAGAGCTCGCCGACGGACAGGCAAAGCAGAGCGCTGGTCGCGGTGCTGGCATGGACGTCCTCTCTCGGCCTCGCTGGCGGCCCGTCGCGCGCGGCTCCTTCTATTTCACTAGCCGGGGGCCGGCCGCACGCGAATACTCATTTTCCTGCACGACGCCGAGCCGGCGGGCGACTTCGGTATAGGCCTCGATCATGCCGCCTAGGTCCTTGCGGAAGCGGTCCTTGTCCAGCTTGTCATTGGTCTTGACGTCCCAGAGGCGGCACGAATTGGGGCTGACCTCGTCGGCGAGCACGATGCGCATCGTTTCGCCTTCCCACAATCGCCCGGTTTCGATCTTGAAATCGACCAGCCGGATGCCGACGCCGAGGAAAAGCCCCGAGAGGAAATCGTTGACGCGAATCGCCAGCGCCATGATGTCGTCAATCTCCTGCGGCGCGGCCCAGCCGAAGGCAGTGATGTGCTCTTCCGAGACCATCGGATCGTTGAGCTGGTCATTTTTGTAATAGAACTCGATGATCGACCGCGGCAGTTGTGTGCCCTCCTCGAGGCCGAGGCGGGTTGAAAGGGATCCCGCCGCCACATTGCGCACCACAACCTCGAGTGGAATGATCTCGACTTCCCGGATCAGCTGCTCGCGCATATTGATTCGGCGAATGAAATGGGTGGGCACGCCAATGTCATTCAGCCGCTGGAAGATATACTCCGAGATTCGATTGTTGAGAACCCCCTTGCCCTCGATAACCTCATGCTTCTTCGCGTTGAACGCGGTCGCATCATCCTTGAAATACTGGACGAGGGTGCCTGGCTCCGGGCCCTCGTAGAGGACCTTGGCTTTGCCTTCATAGATGCGTCGGCGGCGGTTCATGCGGTGCGACCGTGGCTTGAGGAAATCCATTCTGGTGGCCTTTTCTGGCGGCTGTCCCGGTAGAGCCGCGATGGCAGGCCCGATACATGGGGATTCGGACCGCGAAACCCAAGCATCGGACTCGTCCGGACCGGGGGCCTGCCCCCTTAGGCAATCTAGCCGATTGCCGGCGCCGGCACAAACTTATGTCCTGGCTCAGGACATATGAGACGGCGGGGTTTGGCTGGCGCGGCGGATTGAGAGGTACTTTGCCGGGGTCATTCCGGCAAGGGCGCCGTGGGGTCTGTGGTTGTTGTAGAGATTTTGGAAGGCGTCGACGCGTTCGGCGATTTTTGTTGATGTCGAGGGGCAGGTCGGAGCAGGCGTAGAACTCATACCGCCAGGCTCCGTTGCAGCGTTCGACGGCCCCGTTGAGCTTGGGTGATCGGGGCGGGAGCAGGTAGAGGGGGATTTTGGCGTCGGCGCAGGCCTGCTCGATCCCCAGGACAGGCCCGGGGACGGCCATGAACTCGCTGCCTCCGTCGATTTGAATGGCTCTGACGGGATCGGGCATTTGCGCGCGCACGCGGTCCAGAAACTCGGCGGCGTTCTTGGCGGTGGCGCGTTTATAGGGTCTCGCGACGGTCCATTTGGCGAACGGATCGTAGGCGGTGAACTGCTTGATTGCCTGGCCTGGCAGAATCGAGATGGAGAGCGGGTCGATCTGCACGACATCGCCGGGCTTCTGGAACGCGACGGTCTCGGGCTTGCGCACGGCGTAGGGCCGCTTTTTCGCCGCCGAGCGCGGCCCGAGCTTGCGCAACAGGTCGGGCGCGGCGGGCACGCGCCCGCGCCTGATGAGGTCGCCCAGGATCCGCCCGACCGTGGCGTCGCTGACCGCAAAGCCGAGCTCTCGCACGAGCGGCCCGATCTTGGCCTTGCCCCACATCGGAAAGTCGAGCCTGAGGCGCTCGACCGCCGCCTGAGCGCCGGCGGGGCGGTTCGGGCCCCGCAGCCGATGGGGACGCCGGCTGAGCGGCGCGGCCCGCTTGCGCCAGCGATGGAGCGTGGAACGCGACGCCGACCTGGCGGAGCGGATAAGATGGCCGGGCAGGCCAAAAACCTGCATGGGGTTCTCCTCTGATTCGAGCCTCGACAACCCGAGCCTCACGGAACCCCATCCCTCAATCAACCCGTCTCACATCTGTCTGATCCCAGACAATGCGTGTCCAGGGGGTACCAGGGCGGTGACGTCAAAGGTTATGTGTCAGGGAGAGACGGGTTGGGATTCCTAGACCGATGGGGTTCGCTGGTCTTTCGGCACCCTCGGGCGTGTGCCTCGACGATTGGCCAGCGGACGACGCCGTGAGCGGCGGGGATCAGGACCGCTCTCTATGATCGCAGCCAACGCCGCCCGATGTCTATCGTTCAGCCGGGGCGCTTGCCCGGGCGGTTTTCGGTCGATCAAGCCGTCCGCTCCGTGAGCGTTCCAACGATCTGAACCGTCACGTCGATCTTGGCCGCATCGGCGCGGGAGGCGCCTTCGTAAATCGCCTCCTCAGTTCGCCACCTTGAATCACCTCGCCGTCGATTCGGGAAGTCGAGAGTCACGCCCTCCGGGACTTGGTATAAGAGGTGCTTTGGAGGATATTCCGGCAGGGGCGCCGTGAGGTCCCTGGTGGCAATAGAGGGGCCCGGAAGGCCTCCACGCCTTTGGCGATTTGTTGATGTCGCGCAGCAGGCTCGCGCAAGTGTGGAGCTCGCACCGGCAGGCGCCGTTGGATTGCTCGACGGCGCCGCGGAGCCTAGGCGATCGGGTGGGAGGACGTAGAGGGTGATTTGGGCGTCGGCGCAGACCCGTTCGAATTCGGCCGTGAACTCGCTTCCCTCTTCGATTTGGACGGCGTGGACGGAATCGGGCGTTTGGGCGCGCACGCTCTCAAGGAACGAAGCGGCGTTCCGCTCTAAGCAGAGATTCGTTGGGTGGGCAACGGAATGCGGCTGCGCTGGGAGTTTAGGGCGGCGACGGCGTGGTGGATCGTCTGGTCGAGGACGCCTGGATCGGTGAAGGTCTGGTGGGCGAGATGGCGGGCTTTCAGATCGCCCCAGACGACTTCGATGTCATTGAGTTCGGGCGCGTATCTGGGCAGCCATTCGACGGCGAGCCAGTGGGCGCGTTCGGCGAGCGCGGCATGCGCCGCTTTGCTGACATGGATCGGGCCGTTGTCGAGCACGAGAACGACCGGCTTGAAGGGCGCGCCGGGCTTCGGGCCGTAGAGATGGTCAAGGAGCCGCAGATGGTCGATGAAGTCGGCGCTGCGCTTGGTGGGCGAGGTGGTGACGATGAGCTTGCGCCGGGCGTAGTCGAGCGAGCCCATCATTGCGACTTTCTTAGCCTGTCCGGGCGCTGGCACGCGCAAATCCGCGCCCGCCTGGCCCAGGCGCGGGCAAGATAGGGATGCGTGAGAGCTTCGCTCTCGTCGGCGAACAGAAGGACAATGTCGCCCGCCTCGGCCTTGCGCCTTGCGCAGCTTGAGCCGCAGGCCGATGCGGTCGACGGCGTCTTTGTCCTGAGGCCCTTTCAGCGTGTGGGGCGGACGGCGAAAGCGGAACCCCTTTTTGGCGCAGAACTTTCGACAGCTGCGATCTTGAGATCGTCACGCCTTCGCGGCTGGCGATCTCCTTGGCCAGGCGGGCCAGTATCCAATTGGGCGGATCGGCGACCGGCGCGGATAAGAGCGGCTCGACCACCCGAAGCGCGGCTTGCGCCTTGAGCGGCTCAGGACCCGGCGCGACCCGCGCTTTGAGAGCCTCGACCCCGCCGCCGATGAAATCGCTGCGCCATAGCCGCACCGTATCCTCGCGAACGCCGAAGGCTTCGGCGATCCGCCCGCTGGTCCAGCCGGCCAGCGTCAACAAAATCGCCCGAGCCCGGTCGGCCTCGGCCCGATCAACGCCGCCAGCGAGAGCCTTGAGCGCCCCTTGTTGTTCCTCCGTCGCCGTCACTGGAGATTTGCCCGCCATGCCCCGTCCTCCGAATCAAACCACAGAGCCCAATCACGACCGGCAATCGTTGGCCAGTCCGCTCAAACCTGCTTAGTCTCTTATGTTCGCGGTCAAGGGCTCGGACGCGATCGAGCGCCCGAGCGGTGAGGTAGCCGTCGGCAGGAACAGGCTGTAGCTGCGCAGAGCTGGGAGCGGAGCGAGAGACGACGGTTGATCAAACTCTTATCCGCGGGTTGGTTACTGCCTTCCCTGTCTTCGTCTCGGGGCTCTCCTCGGCCTAGGAGCGGGATGTTTTCAGGTTTGTCCATATCCGGCGTTTTTGAAGTAGTTGGCGCACTCCTTGGCGGTGTAGGCGCCGAGCAGCTCGCCAATGGCGGCGACGACAGTCTCGAGAGTTCGCGCCGCCGCTTTGCGCAAGAGATGCTTGAACCTGGCGAACACTTGCTCGATGGGGTTGAGATCGGGTGAGTATTTGGGGAGAAAGAACAGCTTCGCCCCGGCTGAGCGGATGGCTTGGCGAACCGCCCCGCCCTTGTGGCTGCCGAGATTGTCCATGATCACCACGTCGCCCGGCTTAAGCGTGGGCGCGAGCTCTTTCTCGACATAGGTTCGAAAACCTTGGCCGTCGATCGGACCGTCGATGAGCCACGGCGCCTCGATGCGGTCGTGACGAAGAGCGGCGACGAAGGTCATGGTTTGCCAATGGCCGTGAGGAACTTTCGCCACCAATCGTTCGCCTTTGGGCGCCCAGCCGCGCAGCGGCTCCATGTTGGTCTTCGTCCAGGTCTCGTCGATGAACACCAGGCGCCTGGGGTCGATCCCGCTCTGCCGCTTCGTCTACTGGGCGCGCCGCCGCGCCACGTCAGGTCGATCGCGTTCGCTGGCGACCACGGTTTTTTTGAAGCTGAGCTTCTCGGCGTGAACGAAATTCCACACCGACCGATAATCGGCTTTAAGGCCGCGCGCGGCGAGCTCGCCGACCAGTCCGCGCAAGGTGAAGGCCCCGTCCCGGACACGCCGCGCCAGAAACGCCGCGTGCTCGCCAGCGATCGCCTTGGGCTTCTGCCCGCCCATCTGGCCCGGCGCGACGCTGCCCGTCTCCCCAAACCGCCGCACCCAGTTGATCACCGTGCTCGGCGCGACCCCGAAGCGCGCCGCCAACTCATGCCGCGACAGCCCCTCCTTCAAAACCGCCGCCACCGCGCGCTCGCGAAGATCGATCGAATAAGGCTTTCCCATCCATGCTGGCCTCCTGCCCAGCCAGCACCGTGAATCAGAATGACGCTGATTCGGGAATCCCCCCCAATTCAGCCCAAAGTCATCCTGCTCTAGGCCGTGTGGACACTTATCGCAACCATAAGATGATAGCCGCGAGAGTGACGACGGCAAGGTAATTTCGGGCGGTCTTTTCGAAGCGGGTTGCGACGCGGCGGAATTGCTTGAGTTTTGAGAAGCAGCACTCGACGAGATGGCGCTGGGCATAGAGATCCTTGTCGAGGGGATATTTGAGCGCCCGTGACGGATTGTTGGGGATGACGGCGATGGCTCCCTTGGCGGCGATAGCCTCGCGCAAATGATCAGCATCGTAGGCTGTGTCGGCCATGACGACCTCGGCCGGTAAGCCTTCCAGCAAAGCAGCAGCTTGGGGCGCATCGCCCTTTTGACCGGCGGTCAACGTGAACCGCACGGGACATCCCAGGCCTCGAACCGCCATATGGATTTTGGTGCTCAGGCCGCCGCGCGAGCGGCCGATCGCCTGATCTTCAGACCCCCTTTTTTGGCCCCGGCAGCATGCTGATGGGCTCGGACGATGGTGGAATCGACGATCAGATATTCGAAATCCGGATCATCGGACATCGCCTCAAAGATCCGCCACCAGACCCCCTTGAGGCTCCAACGACTGAAGCGCCGGAATACACTGTTCCAATCCCCGAATGCTTCAGGCAGATCACGCCAGGGAGAGCCCGTACGAACGATCCAAAGCACGCCTTCCACAAACATCCGATTGTCGCGCCCAGTCGAGCCTTTCTGGTCAGGCCGACCTATAATCAGAGGCGCCATCCGTTCCCACGCCGCATCATTCAAAACCAAACGGTCCATCACACCCAAGACTGCCTCCCCAAAAGCAGCCTTACGCGGGCGCGACCTCCCGGCTGATTGCCCATAGGAACCCGGCGATCTCGCGAGCAATCGCAGCCACGACGATCGGAAGCTTCTTGCCTGTGGCGCTCAGCCGACGGTAACGGGCGCAAAGACGGACCTGCGCCTTCCAGGCGATGTCGCGCACGGGCTTCGGCAAGCCTTCGAGCCGGGCTCTCAAGGCGTCGCTGACCCGTGCGGGATAGCGGTAGGTCCAGGCGGCCTCGACCAGCGCCCGCCGCGCGCGCCGGTTGCCCGCTAATGTGAGACCCTTCCGTCGGGTGGTGTCGCCGGTTGAGCTTTCCGCTGGGACGAGACCGAGGAAAGACATAGGCTGTCTTGGCGTATCGAATCGGCGCACGTCGCTGATCTCCGCGGCAAAGATTACGGCGACCGGAAACGAGGCGCCGCGATCGCCTGATAGGCTTCCACGACGGGCACCATAGACCAATCCGGCACGCTTCTCGAGGCGACGCAGGCGCTGGAGCGCATCCTCGATCGCGTCAATGCCCTCCTGAAAGACGATCTGCTGGGCTGCATGCTCGAACTTTTGATTGGCCGGCCAGCGCCGATGCGCCAGCGTCCAATGGCCGCCTCCGCTGTAAATCCGGCTGTGCCGCAACAAGAACGAAAGCAGTTGCTGGCGTTTGCGACGAAGATCGTCAGCCGCCGCCTCGCGAGCGCGCACAAGATCGCGCACTGCCTCATGCGCAGGGTCGGGCGCCCAAACTCCCGTCAGTTCGCCGGCCCGATGCAGTCGCGCCAGCGTGACCGCGTCGCGCCGGTTCGTCTTGACGCGCTCACCCGCGCGCTTCGGAATCAGGGCCGGACCGACCACCATGCATCCCCTTCGATTCAGACTAAATCCAGAGCGCTCGAGAACCGCGGTTCGTCTGACGGGCAATAGCATCGCGGCGGAGCGTAAATTAGCTTGACTTGGCCAGGTTTGCCTCAATGATAGGAGAAGCGACGCGGCGATCGACTGGCGCCGGGCGACGGGGCTGACGCAATTGCGCACTTGGCGATTGATCCTCACGGCGCTTTGCGCGCTGGCCGCTGGTCTCGGGGGAGCTTCGGCGCAGGAGCACATCGGGTCGGCGGCGGTCGCCCATAACGATGTCACGCGTGATCTCGCGGGCGCCATGGCGCCGCTCACAGTCGGAGACTTGGTCTTCCGCAATGAAATCGTGCGCACAGGCGCGGATTCCACCGCCAAGCTCGTCTTCCTCGACTCGACCAATCTTGGGGTCGGCCCCATTTCGCGCGTGACGCTCGACCAGTTCGTCTATGTCGGCCAGTCGAACGGCCAGAAAATGACGGTCAACCTGGCCAAGGGCGTTTTTCGCTTCACCACAGGGAAGCTGGACAAGAACGCCTACATCATCTCCACGCCGAACGCCGCGATTGGCGTGAGGGGCACGGTGCTCGACATCCGCGTCCAGAGCGCGCAATCGCGCGTAACCCTGGTCGAGGGCCAGGCGCTGGTCTGTCCGCGCCGGCCCGGGATCACCTTCGGCCAGCAGATCCGGAACTGCACTCGCGCCGCGGGCGGACCCGGCGGGCCGCGCTGCGACTGTATCGACATGACGAACGTCGGTCAGACCGCGCAGGTGAAGAAAACGGGAGGCTCGAACCAGGCCAGCCTCTCCGCGACGCCGGTTAATTTCTCGTCGCTGTGCGCGGGCGATTCCGCGCTTTGCTCCGGCAGCAGCTACGCGTCGGCGGACCAAACCGGGGGCTTCGCCTCAGGCGCGCTTTGCGGGCGATAGGGCAGGCGGCGTGGCCCGCGGGCTTTTCGCCTGAGCGTCTGACGCAGCCGGCGGCCGCGCGTCGCCGTTCCCCATGACGCGCGTCATTCGGCCGAAGGCCTCGATTTAACGCGGCGTTATCTGAGGTTTGGCAGCTTGAGGCGATGTCCGTCGCCTTGCCGTCCGCACGCTCCGCGAGCGATGACGCGTCCGATGTCCGGCTTGCGGGGCTCGGGCTGGCCGCGGTTGCGATCTTTCTGTTCGCGCTCGCCGCCTTCTCGCCGCGCGTGCTCGGCGATGGCGACACCTTCTCGCATGTGGCGACCGGCGAATGGATCATCGCCCATGGCGCCCCGCCGCGCGCTGACCCGTTCAGCCTTTCGATGGCGGGCGCTCCGTGGATCGCCCACGAATGGCTGTCGGAAGTCATCCTTGCGTTCGCCTTCCGCCTTGGCGGATGGACCGGCGTCGCCCTCCTGACCGGCGCCGCGGGCGCGACCGCCGCGCTGATCGTCGGGCTCACCGCCGCGCGAGAGCTTCGCGGCGCGCCGCTTGTCGCGATGGTCGCGATCGGCCTGTCGCTGGTGACGGAAAACCTGCTCGCGCGGCCGCATGTGCTGGCGCTGCCGATCGCCGCCGCCTGGAGCGCGGGGCTCATCGTCGCGCGCGATCGCGGGCAATCGCCGCCGCTTACGCTCGCCCTTCTCATGACCGCATGGGCGAACCTGCACGGCGGCTTCATCTTCGGTCTCCTCCTGATCGGGCCATTCGCGCTCGAGGCGGTGACGGAGGCGCCGGCCGGCGCGCGGCTTGAGGCCGCGCGCAGGTGGACGGCGTTTGCCCTCGTCGCGCTCGCCGCGGCGCTCGTCAATCCATACGGGGTCGAGGCGCTGCTCCTGCCGTTCCGCCTGATGGGGGTCGAGAACCTGTCGCGGATCAGCGAATGGCGGCCGCAGGACTTCGGCCATGTCGGCACGATGGAGCTCGCGCTCCTGGCGCTGCTCGGCCTCGCGCTGACCCGGCCGTTTCGCATGCCGCCGATCCGCGCGGCGCTCCTCGTTGCGCTCATAGCCGTGGCTCTCCAGCATGCGCGCCATCAGGTGCTGCTGGGGATCCTCGCGCCTATGCTGCTGGCAGGACCGCTTGCGGCGGCGTTCGGCGCCGAGCCTCGAAGCGGGGAGCGGCGGCGCGTAGCGCGGATCGCGCTTGCCGCGAGCCTCGCGGCGGCGCTCGTGATCGGGGCCATGCGGCTCGCCGCGCCGATCGAGCGGACCGACGGCGCCGCCGCGCCGATCTCGGCCTTAGGCGCGGTCCCGCCGGACTTAAGGCTGAAGCCGGTTCTCAATGACTATGCGTTCGGCGGCTATCTCATCTTCGAGCATGTGCGGCCGTTCATCGACGCGCGGGTGGAGCTCTATGGCGACACGATGCTGGGCCTTTACGACAGGCTCGAGAGAGGCGATCGCGCAGCCCTCGAGACGACCCTCGAGCGCTACGCTATTCGCTGGACGATCTTCCCTCCCGCGAGCCGGATCGTGGCCGCCCTCGACCGGACGCCGGGCTGGCGGCGCCTCTATTCCGACGCCACGGCGGTCGTCCAGGTGCGCGACCCCGATGCGCCGGGCGGGGCGCCCGAGCCGCCCGGGCCGGAGGGGACTGAGGGACGTTTGCGGGCGGAAGGTTTCCGGGAAGAAAGCCTTGGGAAAAGCCAGAAAATGGGGCGCAGCGGGCGCCGTTTTCCTTCCGCAAAATGAGTGTTTTCAAAGCGTTCGCGTGAAATTTCCTTCCGACCGCCGACCCTCCGGCCGCGACGGCGACGACAGCGTGGCCGCGCCCGAGAGGCGCTTCCAAAGACCCCGGACTCGACCACAGCGCCAGGCGCGCAGACCAAAGCAGATCAATCGCCGGAGTTCTATAAAATAGAATATTATATTCAATTTTTCGCAAAGTCAAGAATTTGTTCTGGCGAACGCCCCGCTACTCGGGCAACCCGGCCTGCCGTAGCGCGCCCGCCATCTTCTCGCGATAGGCGGCGTCGAAGCACACGAGCTTGTAGAACGCGTCGGCTTCGCGAATGGTCATTGTCGGAACCATCTTCAGAAGCGCCGTGACATGCTGCTTCGCCTCATCGACGCGGCCGAGGAACGGCAGCGTGTAGGCGAGATCCAGCTGCGACAGCCAGAACGATTCGAAATACCCGTGCTGGAACGCCTCGTAAGCCGCTTGGTATTCGCCCTTCACCCAGGCCCGTTTCGCAGTTGGCCACCACCAGTCTGGGTCGGCGGAGGGCCCAGCCAGCTTGAGGGCCTTTTCCGCCATCGCGACCCCTTCGTCCCAGTGACCGGTAAACGCCACGAACTCCCCTACCGGCCCTAACACGGTCGGGTCGTAAGGACTGATCGCGGCGGCTTTTTCTCCCTCGACCAGAACGCGGTCCGCCTGACAAGTCGCCCAATAGCCCCGGGTCACGGCAAACGGCGTGCCGCTGTCCGTGGGCGCGAGGTCGCGGGCGCGCAACGCCGTCTGCAACACCCGATCTCCGAGACGGGCGCGTTTTTCGACGCTCGCTTCCTCCGGCGGGAGGCCCCAGCCAAAGGTCCTCTGCGCGTTGAGGACAGTGGAGAGGGCGCTCCACACATTGGGGTTGGACGGGTCTGTTTTCGCCGCCGCTTCGAGGCACTCGCGCGCCTGCCCGGCTATCTCTGGCTTGGACCAAACAAACGAACCTTGGAGGACGCAACCCCAGGACGTTTGGCCGAGGCCGCCTGTCGAAGAAAGGCGCGTGTATTCGGCGTTGATGATTGCCGAGGCCAGCGCCGACGCCGCGCGCCCCGCGATTTCGGCCTCGGCGGCTGTTGTGGTTGGCTTTTCGATGACCGGCGAAATCGTCTGCGACCAGAGGCGTGCGGCTGAATGCACGTCGTTGAGCTGGTAGGTCACGCGCAACGCGTCGCCGCCCCCCTCCAGATTGCCAGTGACGACATAGTCTGCGTTCAATTGCCGCCCGGCTCCAGTCGGATCGGCGGCGCTTTCCACACCCGCTGTCCGGCCGACGATGCGCCACACGTTCGCGCTGCTTGTGACGTCCTTCGTTTTCTGGCCGACGCGCTGGGCGAGCGTGTCGTATTGAGAGTCACCGGTCACGTTGGCGAACGGCAGGATCGCGACGGTCGGCACGCCGAACGGGGCCGCCGGCGCCGATTCCACGGAAGCTACGGTCGTCGTGGTTTTGACCGCTTTTAGATACCAAGCTGCGGCGCCGGCGATGGCGATGAGCGCCGCGACCGCGGCCACAGCCGGAACGAGCCGGTCTCGCGGCGCGGCCCTCGGCTTGGGCTTGGCGGCCGGGTTGCCGGCCGCGACCGCATAGACGCGCATCGGCTCGGCGACGTTTTTCAAGGCCGTCGGGCCGAGGTCTTTGACATTGAGATCGAGCCGCGCCTTGACCTGCCGATAGGCGTCTTCCGAGAGGCAGATGGCGCCGGGCTTGGCCACGCCTTCGAGGCGCGCGGCGATATTGACGCCGTCGCCCATCAGGTCGCCGTCGTCCTCCTCCACGACGTCGCCGAGATGGACGCCGATGCGGAATTCGATGCGCTGGTCCTGCGGCACGCCCGAGTTGCGCTCCGCCATCGCGTTCTGCACTTCGATCGCGCACCGCACCGCGTCGACCACGCTGCGAAATTCCACGATCGCGCCGTCGCCGGTGCGCTTGACGACCCGGCCTTTGTGAACGGCGATGGTGGGATCGATGAGATCGCCGCGCAGGGCCCTCAAGCGCGCGAGCGTTCGCTCCTCGTCGGCGCCCGCGAGCCGGCCGAAGCCGACCACGTCGGCGGCGAGGATCGCCGCAAGCTTGCGGACCTCGGTCGTCACGGCGCCTCCCGAACGGGCAAGCAAGAAAGCCTAGTTGCGCCGCCGTGAATAGAGCAGACCCCGAGTGCAAGATCAATGACGCGATAGACCCCCCGGCAGCCCCTTCAGGGCAGGGCGCCGCGCTCGCCAGGCTCGCGCTCGCAGGCCCGTTCAGCCCGGCGATCGCGCGCGCGGCCGGGTAGCGACGCCAGCCTCAGCTTCCCCGATAGGTCGAATAACTCCACGGGGAGACGATCAGCGGCACGTGATAATGAGCCTTCGGATCGGCGACCGCAAAGCGGATCGGGATGAGGTCGAGGAACGGCGGGTCGGCTGTCTCCGAGCCGAGCCCGCGGAAATAGTCTCCGGCGTGGAAGACAAGCTCGAACCGGCCCGCGCGCGCTTGGCCCGCGCTCATCAGCGGCTCGCCGGTGCGGCCGTCCGCGTTGGTCGCGACCGATGCGACGAGCTTGCGCTCCCCTTCGCCCGTGAACTCGAAAAGCTCCACCCGGACGCCCCCCGCCGGCCGGCCCCTGGTCACGTCGAGGACATGAGTCGTAACGCCGGCCAAATCCTGCTCTCCTGGCGGCTCCCGCGTCCGCCGACCGGACGCGCGCGGCGCCCTTCTACCGCGGCGGCCAAAGCGCGTCCAACGCGCTCGCGTTCCATGCGCGCCTGACATGCCTGCGGCGCGATCAGTCGCGATTGCCAAGTCCATTGGCGCGTGAGAAGAGTGAACTCGCGCCTTCGACTTTCGTATGGGTGATTGGGAGGACGGCTGCGGTGGACGACAGGGTCAAAGACCAATCCGACGAGACCGACGAATGGCTGGACGCCCTCGATTCGGTCGAGGCTTTCGAGGGAATCGGCAAGGTCGACGACATCCTGGACGCGGTGGTTACGTCCGCGCGGCGCAAGGGCGCCAAGCTGCCCTTCGCCGCGAACACCGCTTACGTCAACACCATCCCCCCTGAAGACCAGCCGCCGCATCCGGGCGACCGCAAAATCGAGCAGCAGATACGCCGATATGTGCGCTGGAACGCCGCCGCGATCGTGGTCAAGGCGAACAAGGACTCCTCCGAGCTCGGCGGCCATATCGCGAGCTTCCAGTCGGCCGCGACCCTCTACGACACCGGCTTCATGCATTTCTGGCATGCCTGCAACGAGGCTCACGGCGGCGACCTGATCTACTTCCAGGGCCATAGCTCGCCCGGCATCTACGCGCGCGCCTTCGTCGAGGGGCGTCTCAGCGAAGAGCAGCTCTTGAACTTCCGCCAGGAGGTCGGCGGCAAGGGTGTGCCCTCCTATCCGCACCCCTGGCTCATGCCGGACTTCTGGCAGTTCCCGACCGTCTCGATGGGCCTCGGACCCTTGATGGCGATCTATCAGGCCCGGTTCCTGCGCTATCTGCACGGGCGCGGGCTCGCCGACACGGCGCCGCGCAAGGTCTGGGTGTTCTGCGGCGACGGCGAGATGGACGAACCGGAATCGCTCGGCGCGATTTCGCTTGCCGGACGCGAGAAGCTCGACAACCTCATCTTTGTCATCAACTGCAACCTCCAGCGGCTCGACGGGCCGGTGCGCGGCAACGGCAAGATCGTGCAGGAGCTCGAGGCCGATTTTCGCGGCGCGGGCTGGAACGTCATCAAGTGCCTGTGGGGCTCGGGCTGGGACGCGCTTCTCGCCAAGGATACGGCGGGCAAGCTGCGCCAACTGATGTTCGAATGCGTCGACGGCGAATACCAGGACTTCAAGTCGAAGGACGGCGCCTATATTCGCAAGCACTTCTTCGGCCGCCACCCCGAGACGGCCGAAATGGTCAAGGACTGGAGCGATGACGAAATCTGGGCGCTGACCCGGGGCGGGCACGATCCCATCAAGGTCTATGCCGCCTACAAGGCGGCGGTCGATCACAAGGGACAGCCGACCGTCATTCTCGCCAAGACCGTCAAGGGTTATGGAATGGGCGCGGCGGGCGAAGGGCAGATGATCGCCCATCAGGCCAAGAAGCTCGGCCACGACGCGCTCCATGCCTTCCGCGACCGGTTCCACATTCCCGTCTCCGACGCGGACCTCGACAAGATTCCCTTCCTGCGGTTCTCGGAAGACAGCGAGGAGCACAAATATCTGCATGAGCGCCGCGCGGCGCTCGGCGGCTATCTGCCGTCGCGCCGCCGGAAGGTCGAGCCGCTGCCGGTTCCCCCGCTTTCGGCCTTCGACGCGCTGCTCAAGGCGACCGCGGAAGGGCGCGAGATTTCGACCACCATGGCCTTCGTCCGCATGCTGACCGCGCTCCTGCGCGACAAGGATATTGGCCCCCGCGTGGTTCCGATCGTCCCTGACGAGAGCCGCACCTTCGGCATGGAGGGTCTGTTCCGGCAGGTCGGGATTTTCAGCCAGGTCGGGCAACTGTACCGGCCGCAGGACGCCGATCAGCTCATGTACTATCGCGAGGATTCGAAAGGGCAGATCCTTCAGGAGGGCATCAACGAGCCTGGCGCGATGGCCTCCTTCATCGCCGCTGGCACGTCCTATTCGACCTCCAACGTGCCGATGATCCCCTTCTACATCTACTATTCGATGTTCGGCTTCCAGCGCGTCGGCGATCTGACCTGGGCCGCGGGCGACATGCGCACGCGCGGCTTCCTGATCGGCGGCACCTCCGGCCGCACCACGCTCAACGGCGAAGGTCTGCAGCACGAGGACGGCCACAGCCACGTTCTGGCCTCGACCATCCCCAATTGCGTGACCTACGATCCGACCTACGCCTACGAGCTCGCCGTCATCATCCATGACGGCCTCCGGCGGATGTACGTGAACAACGAGGACGTCTACTACTACATCACGACGCTGAACGAGAATTACCCGCATCCGGCGTTGCCGGAGGGGGCGGAGGAAGGCATCCTCAGGGGCGCCTACAAGCTGCGCGAGGTCAAGGCCGATAAGCCGTCTTTGAGCGTGCGCCTGTTGGGGGCGGGGTCGATCCTGCGCGAGGTCGAGGCGGCGGCCGAGATGCTGGCCGCCGAGCACGGGGTGAGCAGCGAGGTGTGGAGCGTCACCAGCTTCACCGAGCTGCGCCGCGAGGGGCTCGACGTCGAGCGCTGGAACATGCTGCACCCGGAAGCCGACCCGAAGCTTCCCTACATCACCCGGGCGCTGTCGGGCGGGAAGGGGCCGGTCATCGCATCGACCGACTACATGAAAGCGATTCCCGACGGAATTCGGCCATACGTGCCGGCGCGCTTCAAGGCGCTCGGAACGGACGGCTTCGGACGCTCGGACTATCGCCGCCGCCTGCGCTCGTTCTTTGAGGTCGACCGCTATCACGTCGCGGTCGCCAGCCTGAAGGCGCTGGCCGACGAACAATTGCTGCCCAGCCGGCGCGTGACGGAGGCGATCGCGAAATACGGCATCGATCCCGAAGGGCCGAACCCGGCGCGAAGCTGACCGCTCGGCGTCCCCTAAGCAACAATTCACGGAGGAGAAGCGCGGGTGGCGAAAATCGACGTGAAAGTCCCCGATATCGGCGACTTCAAGGACGTGCCGGTCATCGAGGTGCTGGTCAAGCCGGGCGACGTCGTCAAGGTCGATCAATCGCTGATCACGCTCGAAAGCGACAAGGCCACGATGGACGTGCCCTCGCCGGCGGCGGGTCGCGTGGCGGAGATCGTGGCGAAAGTCGGCGACAAAGTGTCGATGGGGACGCTGATCGCGCGCCTCGACGAGGCGGCGGGCGAGGCGCCGAAGGCCGCGGCTCAGGCCGCTCCCGCGAAGGCTGCGGCGCCGCCGGCCGCCCCGGCCAAAGCGGCGACGGCGAAGGCTCAGCAGATCGACATCGCCATTCCCGACATCGGCGATTTCAAGGACGTGCCGGTGATCGAGATTCTGGTGAAGGAAGGCGACACGGTCGAGGCCGAGCAGCCGATCGTGACGCTCGAAAGCGACAAGGCGACGATGGACGTGCCCTCGCCGGCGGCCGGCAAAATCGCCAGCATCGCCGTCAAGGTCGGCGACAAGGTCTCGATGGGTTCGGTGATCGCCAAGCTCGACGCCGGAGGCCCGGCCGCGCCTGTCCGGCCGGACCAGGAGGACGAAGCGGAGGCGAAGGAAGAGGAGGACGCGGCCGAGGCTCCCGAAACCTCGCCCGTTGCGCCGCGCGATCTGCCGCCCGCGCCGCCCAAGGGCGCCGCGAGTCCGGCGCTCGCCGACTTCACCGGCGTCTTCGCTGGTCCCGCGGTGCGCCGGCTTGCGCGCGAGCTTGGCCTCGACCTCAATCAAATCAAGGGGACGGGCGAGAAAGGCCGCATCACCCGCGAGGACGTGAAAGCGGCGCTGGCGGCGCCGGGCGCCGCGGCGGGCGGAGGCGGGGCCGCTCTGCCGGCGATCCCGGCCGTTGACTTCGCCAAATTTGGGCCGGTCGAAACCGTTGCGCTCTCGCGCATCAAGCGCATTTCCGGGCCGCGCCTGCACGCATCGTGGGTGAACGTGCCGCATGTCACCCATTGCGACGAGGCCGACATCACCGATCTCGACGCGTTCCGGAAAGCCCTCGACGAGGACGCGAAGAAGGACAAGTCAAAGCCCTATCGCGTGTCGCTGCTGCCGCTTCTCATGCGCGCCACGGTCGCGTCGCTGAAAGCCTTCCCGACTTTCAACGCCGCTCTTAGTCCCGCGGGCAACTCCCTCATTCTGCGCCGCTACTGGCATATCGGCGTCGCCGTCGACACGCCCGACGGCCTGGTGGTCGCGGTGGTCAAGGACGTCGACCAGAAAGGCGTCATCCAGCTTGCCCGCGAGCTGGGCGCGCTCTCCGAAAAGGCGCGCGCCGGCAAGCTCGCGCCGGGCGAAATGCAGGGCGCGACCTTCACCATCTCCTCGCTCGGGGGAATCGGAGGCACGGCGTTCTCGCCGATCGTCAACGCGCCCGAAGTGGCGATCCTCGGGGTGGTGCGCTCGAAGATGGCGCCGGTCTGGGACGGCAAGGAATTCAAGCCGCGCCTGATGCTGCCGCTATGCCTGTCCTACGACCATCGGGTGATCGACGGCGCGGCGGGCGCGCGCTTCATGCGCCATCTGGCAGGTCTCCTCGAGGACATGCGGCGCGTGATCCTGTGACCGCGGTCCGATAGGGAGATCAGACGGCCATGGCGAACGAAATCCGGCTTCCCGACATCGGCGACTTCAAGGACGTGCCGGTCATCGAAATCCTTGTCCAGCCCGGACAGCGCGTTCAGAAGGACGTCTCGATCCTGACCCTTGAGAGCGACAAGGCGACGATGGACGTGCCGGCGCCGAGCGATGGCGTGATCGGCGCGATCCACGTGAAGATCGGCGACAAGGTGAGCCAGGGCGACCTGCTCGCAACCTATGCGGACGCGGGCGGGGCGGAAGTCGCTGCGCCAAAAGCGGCCGCTCCGCCGGCCGCCGGCGCAAGGAGCGCCGCCGAAATTCAGGAGCCGGCTCCGAAGGCCGTCGCCCGCTGGCCCCGCCGCCGAAGCCCGCCGCCGACCCAGGCGGGAAGGCGGACATCGAGGCCGAAATCCTCGTTCTGGGCGCAGGCCCCGGCGGCTACACGGCCGCCTTCCGCGCCGCCGATCTCGGGCAGAGCGTCGTTCTGGTCGAGAAGCGCGCGACCCTCGGCGGCGTGTGCCTCAATGTCGGCTGCATCCCGTCCAAGGCGCTGCTGCATGTCGCCAAGGTCATCGACGAGGCCAGGGCGATGGGCTCGCACGGGGTGAGCTTCGGCGAGCCTACAGTTCGATCTTGCGGCCATCCGCGGCTGGAAGGAAGGCGTGGTCAAGCGCCTGACGACGGGGCTCAGCGGGCTTGCGAGGCAGCGAAAGGTCAAGGTCGTGACCGGCGACGGCAAGTTCACGTCGGCCAACACCCTGCGGGTCGAGACGGCGGAAGGCGCGAAGACCATCCGCTTCACGAAGGCGATCATCGCCGCCGGCTCCGAGCCCGCCGCGCCGGGATTCATTCCCGCCGATCCGCGCATCTGGGATTCGACCGCGGCGCTCGACCTCAGCTTCATCCCCAAGCGGATGCTGGTGCTCGGCGGCGGCATCATCGGGCTCGAGATGGCGACGGTCTATCAGGCGCTGGGCGCGGGGATCGCCGTGATCGAGATGATGGACCAGCTCATGCCGGGGGCCGATCCCGATATCGTGACGCCCTTGGCCAAGCGCATCGGCCGGCTCTACGACAAGATCCTGCTCAAGACGAAAGTGACCGCCGTCAAGGCCGAGGCGGACGGCCTTAAAGTCAGCTATGAGGGCCCGGACGGCGCGAAGACCGAGACGTTCGACGCCATGCTGGTCTCGGTCGGCCGGCGTCCCAACGGGGCGCTGATCGGCGCCGCGGCGGCGGGCGTCGCCGCCGACGAACGGGGCTTCATCCCGGTCGACCGGCAGATGCGCACCAACGTGCCGCACATTTTCGCGATTGGCGACATCGTCGGCCAGCCGATGCTCGCGCATAAGGGCACGCACGAGGGCAAGGTCGCGGCCGAGGTCGCGAGCGGGCACAAATCCTCCTTTGACGCCAAGGCGATCCCGTCGGTCGCTTACACCGATCCGGAGGTCGCCTGGGTGGGCGCGACAGAGACCGAGCTCAAGGCCAAGGGGATCCAATACGGCAAGGCCGTCTTCCCCTGGGCGGCGAGCGGGCGGTCCTTGTCGCTGGGCCGGGACGAGGGCCTGACCAAGACCCTTTGGGATGAAGGGACAGGGCGGCTCATCGGCTGCGGCATCGTCGGGCCGAACGCCGGCGACCTCATCTCCGAGGCGGCGCTGGCGATCGAGATGGGCGCGGAAGCCGAAGACATCGGCCTCACCATCCATCCCCACCCGACGCTGTCGGAAACCTTCGCCATGTCGGCCGAGGCCTTCGCCGGAACCCTCACCGACCTCTACATGCCGAAGAAGAAATAGGCTGGGGATCGCGCTTGGCCGAGCGCGCGGTCCGGCTGTGCGCCGCCCGGTTTGGCTCGCCGCATCCAGGAGCGCCGCCCCTGCGAAGTTGGGCGCGAGTCGCGCCTTGAGCGCGACGCGGATGCAGCCGCCGAGTAAGGAAGGGCAGCGTGGCTCTGAGGGTGTTCTTCTTCGGCGTCGGCTATTGCGCCCGGCGGCTTATCGAGCGCGAGCCGTGGATCGAGGCGAGCGGAACCGCGCGCGCCCCGGAGAGCGTCGCCGCGCTGCGCGGGGCAGGCGTCGAGGCTTACCGATTTGACGGCGCGGACGCAGACCCCGGGCTTGAGCGGGCGCTGAAGAGGGCCGAGGCGGTCGTCGTCTCCATCCCGCCGCGCGCCCAGGCCGGCGCGATCCTGGATCGCTTCGGCGCCGCCATCGCCGCCGCGCCGGCGCTTCAGCGCATCGTCGTCTATTCGACCATCGGCGTCTATGGCGATCACGCCGGCGCCTGGGTGGATGAAGCGAGCGCGACCTTGACCCGTACCGCGCGCGGTCTCGCGCGCCTCAAGGACGAGGCGGACTGGACGGCGGCAGCCAGGGCGCGGGGCGCGCAGGCGGACATTCTGCGCCTCGCGGGTATCTATGGGCCTGCCCGCAATGCGCTGGTCAATCTGCGCCGGGGCGAAGCGCGCCGAATCGTCAAGCCCGGGCAGGTGTTCAACCGTGTCCATGTCGACGACATCGCCCAGATCTCGAGCCTCGCGCTCACCCGCGAACTCGAGGGGCAGATCTGGAACGTCGCCGACGGGACGCCCGCCCCGCCCCAGGACGTCATGGCCTTCGCGGCGGCGCTCCTCGGCGTCGAGCCCCCGCCCGAGGAGCCGTTCGAGGCGGCGCGGCTCTCGCCGATGGCGCGCGAGTTCTACGCGGACAATAAACGAGTCTCGATCGCCAAAGCCAAGACCACGCTCGGATATGCGCCCGCCTATCCGACCTACCGCGAGGGGCTTGCGGCGCTGGCCGAGGCGGGAGAGGGGCGCGGCGCGTGAAACGCCCGCGAGACTTAGGGCCGGCGCCCGGCAAGCCGGTCGCTGGAGATTGAGCCTGAGCTTGCAAAGCGGGTAGGAAGTCTGCGGCGCCCGGCAAACGGGCGTGGCTGGAGGGACCCGCTCATGCTGAAAACGGTCGCTGCGCTGCTCGCTGTGCTTGTCACGATGACCGGAGGCGCGCGCGGGGAGGAGCCGCGAGCCGGGCGCTATCAGATGGTCGCGGTTCCCGCGTCGCAGGCTCAGACGTTTCCCGAGGCGCTGCTGCTCGACACGGCGACCGGGCAGAGCTGGCTCCTCTATCACGAAACCGGGCGTGCGATTCAGTGGATCCCGCTGCCGTTCGCGGCCGGCAAGGACCGGCCGGCGACGTTTCTGCCGCTCCCGCCAGACGCGGCCGGGCTTTCACGCTGAGGGGACCCATCGTTGGCGAGCCTATTGGACCGCTGCCGGGTCCGTCCGAGCGGGAAAGGCGCGCGGGAAGAGCGCGCCGGGGTTCAGCTCTTGAGCCAGCGGGCAGCCTCGTCTTCCTGATCGCCCTGAAAGAGTTTGATCTCCGGGTGCAGGAACAGTCTGATCGCGCCGATCAGCCAATGCTGCCATTCGTGCGGCGCGATCACGGCGATGCGGTCGACCTTCTGCTGGTGCGATTTGACGAAGGCGGCATGGTTCTCGAGGGCGGCGAGATCCATCCACCCGGTCAAACGCGAGGCGTCGATCAGAAGCCTGAGCTGGCCTTTCCGGCGAATGACGGGGTCGATGTCGTCAGCCAGTTCGTCGAAATCGGCCGCCTGCAATTTCGCCGGCGCGACGACTTTCAAAACGCCGTCGGCGATCCATTCCGCTTTGATCATTGTCTTTCCCGGACTTGTGGCAGACGCGAAGGCTGGCGGTCGATGGCTTGCGAAGATCGCGCTCGCGGGTCGCCCGTCAGGTCGAGTTTCCCTCGTCTTCCGGCGATAGCATGAAATATCCCGAGTTCGGCTCGACCCAGGCCATGTGATCGTGGACGGCGGCGCAACCGGGGGTGTTCTCTGCGATGACCTTGAGGCCGGCGCGCAGCCTTTCGTCGGTGATCGCGCCGGTGAAGGTGACAACGCCGCTCTTGACCTCGACGCGCACGCTCGCGCGCGGCGCCCAGTCGAGCTTGTCGAGCTCGGCCTGGATGGCGGCCTTGATCTCTGCGTCGGAATGCGGGCCCTTCGAGGCCGAAGTCGCGGCCAGAAGCCCCTTGAGCAGGTCGGAGCGCGCAATCACGCCGACCACGGTCTCTCCCCGCACGACCGGCAGGCGCTTGATGTGGCGGCGGATCATTCGGTCAACCGCCTCGCCGAGCTCGGCGTCTTCAGGAATCGTCTCGACGTCGCCGGTCATGACTTCCTCGATCTTGCGTCCGTGCTCGTGCGCGTAAGTCTCGGCGAGGCGCCCGCCGCCGAGCAGGAAGTCGAGCCAGCGGGGCCGCTTGCGCTCGCTGCCAAGCTCGCTACGACGAAGGAGGTCGCCCTCGCTCACCACGCCGATCAGCTCTTTCTTGGCGTCGAAGACGAACAGCGCGCTGACGTGCGAGCGCAACATTGTCTCGACCGCATCGGCGACGCTCGTGTCTCTGGCGACCCCGATCACGCCATGGGTCATGACGTCGCGAACCTGCATTCTCTTTTTTCCTTGTGTAGGGCAAACCTATTGGTAGGCGAACGGATGAGAGCTGGGAAGTCGCCGGCCGATGATCCGTTGCGTCGGAGCCTTGTCCTGCTCTGGAGAAAGGTCTTATGGCGAATCCGGCAGTCGTCGAGGCCACGCGGGGGAAACGGATCGAATCCGCCCATCGCGGCGCCGGCGTCGTCGTCGATGCGGACGGCCGGGTGGTGATGGCGTTCGGCGACGCCGGGCGGGCGGTCTACCCGCGCTCGGCCGTCAAGGCGCTGCAGGCGCTGCCGCTCCTCGAAAGCGGCGCCGCCGGCCGGTTCGGTCTGAGCGACAAGGAGATCGCGCTCGCCTGCGCGTCTCATTCGGGCGGCGAGGACCATGTCGCGACGGCGCGCTCGATGCTCGCCAGGGCCGGATTCGACGAGCGCGTTCTGGAATGCGGTGTTCATTGGCCGCTTGGCGAAGCGGAAGCGCGGGCGCTGGCGCGCTCCGGGAGAACGCCGAACGCCCTGCACAACAACTGCTCGGGCAAGCATGCGGGCTTCATCTGTCTGGCCTCAGCCATGGGAGTGGATCCCACCGGCTATGTCGCGCCGGACCATCCTGTGCAGCGAGAGGTCACAGCGGCGATCGAGGCGATGACCGGCGCCCCCCTGGGTGAGGAGATGCGCGGCGTCGACGGGTGCTCCATCCCCACTTACGCCCAGCCGCTCGCCGCGCTTGCCCGAGGCTTCGCGCGCCTCGGGACGGGCCAGGGGATGGCGCATGAGCGCCGCAACGCGGCGGCGCGCATTCGTGCCTGCGTCGCGGCGCATCCGGCGACCGTCGCGGGCAAGGGCCGCTTCGACACCGAGCTGATGAGCCTTCTTGGACCCCGCGCGTTCATCAAGTCGGGGGCGGAAGGCGTCATCTGCGCCGCGCTTCCCGAAGCGGGCCTCGGTCTTGCGGTCAAGGCAGACGACGGGGCGGGGCGCGCGGCGCAGGTGATGATCGCAGCGCTGATCCAGCGCTTGGGCGGTTTCGGCGACGAGACCGAAGCGCGTCTTGCGCGCTTCGTCTCGCCGCGGCTCTTGAACTGGAACGGCGCCGAAATCGGGCGCCTCTGTCCCGCGGGCCCGCTGGCGTGACGCGCGCCGCCATGAAAGAAAGGCCGATGCGACGCCGGTCGACGCCTCTTCTGTTCGTTGCGCTCTCGGGCGTCGCGTTTCTTGCGAGCGCGGGCGCTGCACGCCCCGCGGACCGCTGCGCCGACATCGCACAGTCCGTGCGGATGCTTCATGACGGCGAACCGTATCAGGCGACGACGCTCCTGTTCGCCGCCGCCCGGTCCGGCTGCGAGCCGGAAGCGCGCACGCTCATCGATCGCGGCGCGGCGGTCGACGCGAAAGACCGCGAGGGCAAGACCGCGCTCGCCGTGGCGGCCGAAGCGAACAAGCTGGGGATGATTGCCCTGCTGCTCGAGCTGGGCGCGAACGTGAACGCGCGCGCGATCGACGGCTCGACGCCTCTGTTCACCGCCGCCGAGCAGGATCGCGGCCCGGCGATTGCGCTCCTGCTCGATCACGGCGCCGATCCCAACCTTCCTGGCCGGAAGGGGCTGGGTCCGCTCGCTGCGTCCGCCTACAATGGTTCGCCGGACAGCGTCGAGCGGCTGCTCAAGCATGGCGCCGATCCCAATGCGCTCGACGACGACGGCGCGGCCGCGATCGTTTACGCCGCCGCTCAAGGCTACGCCTCGGTGGTCGCGCTGCTGCTCGAAGCCGGCGTCGACGTCAACCGCCGCTACGCCCACGGCCTCACGGCGCTGATGTGGGCGGCGGGCTACAATGCCTCCGCCGGAGTTGACGACGTCGACGCCACGATCAAGACGCTCATCGAGCACGGCGCCGCGCTCGATCTCAAGGACGATCGCGGCAAGACCGCGGCCGACATTGCCCGCGAGCTTCGTGCACGAGCAGGCGGCAAAGCTACTGGAGCGATGAGAACCCGCTGCGCCGAAACCTGAAATCACCGCCGGCCCGCTTCTGGGACGCGAAGACGCTGCACACCCCTCAGGGTTGAGCCGGCGGCGGATCGGTAGGTGTCCGTATGCTATTGTTAGACCGCCTACTTCAAATACCCAACATAGTATATCCCGATAATTCCTTTCGACGAATCTCGTATTGGTTCATATCCCGTCACGTAAGGTTTGCCTAGAATATCGACATCTCCATAGAAGGCCTCGTTTTTCCGGATAGACGCGATTGCTTTTCCTTTCGGATCAAGAATCGTTCCAATGGCTCGCGAACCGTCGTCCTTCTTCACGTTCGTAGCAACGCGGACGAATTCGTCACCATTCTTTACGAAGATTGTGGCTGTCCCGCCTGCTTGCTTCACGACGTCGTCGACAAGTGAAAAATTGTTGTTCATCTTGGTTGAGCCAAAATAAATTACGGGCACCTTCTTCCCCGCGACAGTATCCATTCCTTCGATCTTTGGCGGACCTAGTTTATCCGCCATTGACCTCAAGAGCTCCATCGCCGTCTTCACTTTGCCATCCTGGGCGACGCCAATGCTCGGCGCCAATACGCCGGTAACGACGAGCGCTGCGGCCGCAAGGATCCCGAGAACCGATTGTTTCACGCGCATGAGGTTCCTCCCGAGGAATTATCGGCAGAAACATCAGATCACCCGTTTGCCGACATTATCCCGGGTGACCAGGAACCAACAGGTGACCGGCAAAGCGTCGAAGATCTTGCGCCACCAATCATGAGCGCAAACTATATTTAAGTTACAATGTTACCGCGGTTTCGTCTCTCTGTCGAATTCCGTGGGTGCGGCGTTTTGTCGCGGCAAGGCGTGGCGCACGGAACGCTTGTTTTATGTGTGACGATTGAGGACACCTGCGTTCCCACAAAAGCGCAGACGCCCATCCGTCTCGATCCGAGATTGCCGCATTGCGGCCGTCCACCGTGCCGTCTTCGCGCGGCAGCAATCCCCCACCGGCGCAACCACACGATTTGGTTTCGACTCTAAAGCCCAGCCAAATAGGCGGCGATCGCAGTTTGCTGTTCGGGCGTGACGGTGTGTATGAGGTCGGACATGCCGGGATTGTTGGCGCGGGTGCGAGTCCGGAAATCCGTCATCGTCTTGGCGAGATAATCGCGTTCCTGGCCTGCGAGCCGCGGGATGGATGAATTGCCCTGGAACTGCTCCAAGTGGCAGCTGGTGCACACTACCGAGTTGATCGCCGTCATCGCAAGCGCGGTGTCCGCTTTGGAGGCGCTGGGCGCGCCGGTCTTCGGCCAGGGCTTGGCGGCGAAATATTCGGCGAGCGCCAGCGCGTCCTGTTTGACTACGAATTGGGCAATCGGCGTCATCCGATAGTCCTTTCGCGCGCCCTTCTGGAAATCGCGGAACTGCAGATAGAGATAGCCCGCGTTCTGGCCCCAGATAATGGGCGTCGTCGGGTCTTCAGGCACGCCGTTGATGCCGTGGCACGCGCCGCAGAGCGCCGCCTTTTCTTCGATCGAATCCGCCCAAGCGGCGGTCGCGCCGGCTAGGAGCGCGGCCACAGCAACGCTACGCAACATGAGAGAGCTTCCTTCGCTGCGCCAACATCGCGCCCGTTCGCGCGCGGTGATCGCTTAAGGTCAAACGAAAAGGCCGCCGCCCCCCGGACTTGGATCCGGGGGGAAACGGCCGACGAAAGCGGGAGCCTTTACTCGATCGTGAAGGCGATGATGGCGTTGCCGCGCTTGGAATTGATCTGGGCGTTGCCGCCCGAACCGACGACGACATATTGCTTGCCGCCGACCATGTAGGAAGACGGCGGCGCGTTGACGCCGGCGCCGGTCTGGAACTGCCACAGCACCTTGCCGTTGGCCGTGTTATACGCCTTGAACCAGCCGTTGGCTTCGCCGGTGAACAGAAGGCCGCCGGCAGTGGCGAGAGAGCCGCCGATCATCGGCTCCGGCGTCTTGACCTGCCAGAGGATCTTCCCGTTGTTGTAGTCGACCGCGGTGACATTGCCGAAGCTCGCTTCGCCCGGGATGATCGTGAACGCGCCGCCGAGCCACAGCTTCCCATCCGGATAGGGAGCGTTGGCGACGGTGTAGGTCATCGGCTGATGGAGGTTGATCGCATAGGCCATGCCGTGGTTCGGATCGGTCGAGATCGGCGACCACTCGACGCCGCCATTGGCCCCCGGGAACATGCGCGCGGCATCGGGATCGAGCGGCTTCGTCGGGGTCGGCAACGTCCACCGGCCCTTCTGATCCACCATCGGTTCGGAATAGCGGATGAGGCTGCAGTCCTTGCGGTCGTGCACATAGATGTAGCCGGTCTTGCCGGCGTGCAGAACCGCTGGAACCATCTTGCCGGACTTGTCCGTCGCGTTGACCAGCACGGTCGGGCTCACCGCGTCGAGGTCCCAGACGTCATGGGCGATATACTGGAAATGGCAAACGTATTTGCCGGTGTCCAGGTCGAGCGAGACGAGAGAGTCGGTATAGAGATTGTCGCCCGGCCGCACCGAGCCATCGAGATCGGGCGAGGGATTGCCGACGACGAAGTAGATGCGCTTGGTCGCGAGATCGATCGACGGATTCTGCCATACGCCGCCGCCCAGCGTCTTGTAGGGATCGCCGTTCTTCTCGAGCGCCGCCTTCTCGGCGGCAATGTCGCGATGCATGTCGCGCCCGGTGGCGTCGGTGGTCGCCCAGACGCCGACCGAGTTCTCCGGGATGGTGTCGAACGTCCAGAGCAGCTTGCCGTCCTTGGCGTCGTAGGCCTTGACGAAGCCGCGGATGCCGTACTCGCCGCCGTTGGTGCCGATCAGGATTTTGCCGTCGACGGCGGTCGGCGCCATGGTCTCGCTGTAGCCTTTCTCGGGATCGCCGACCTGCGCCTCCCAGACGATGGAGCCGGTCTTGGCGTCGAGCGCGACCAGCTTGGCGTCGAGGGTGCCGACATAGACCTTGTCGTCATAGACGGCGACCCCGCGGTTGTTGGGGCCGCAGCAGAACGTCGTGACCGGGCCGAGCTTAGGCTTGAAGTGCCAGATTTCTGCCCCGGTCTTGGCGTCGAGCGCATAGACGTGGCTGTACGACGTGGTGACATACATGACGCCGTTGACGATGATCGGCGACGTCTCGAGCGATTCCTTGACCTCGGTGGAGAAGATCCAGGCGGGGTGAAGATGCGACACGTTGCCGCGGTTGATCTGCGCATTCGGATAGAAGCGCGTCTGGTCGTAATTGGCGTTGGTTTGAAGGAAATTTGCCCCGTCCTTGTGGGCGTTGTTGAGCTGCTGTTGAGTAACCGGGGTGATCGCGGCAGTCGCCGCCATCGAACTTGACGCGTTCTTGACTTCCTGGGCGTTTGCCATCCCGGCCGCTACAATCGCAGCGGCGCAGATCGATCCAAGCAAAAGCGGTTTGGCGATGTTTTTTGACATTGGCGCTCCCTCCCTGACGGCCCGCACTCTGGCGTGAAATCCGGGAACCCGCAACCCGCGCGACCGGGAAATTGTCCTGAAATGATGCGCCGGTCCGAGGCCGGCGCCATCGTCTGGCGCTAGTCTTCGAACATTTGAGCATCTTCCAGAACGAAAGTGCAAAGTTGCCCCAGGGCGGAATCTCGTGGCAGGGCGATTTGAAGGGCCTTCGATTGCGTCCCTTGCGCGGGACTTCCTGTTTGCTGGCGGCGCGCACGACCGCTACGCTTGGACTTCAATCCGGATGGCGTTGGCGCCGGCGCCGCGGCGGCGGAAGCCCCGGATGCGAGGCGGCTCGCCGGCTCGGATGGCGTGAACGATCGCCATCCGCCAACTGCGAAAAATGCCGCGTCGGGAGGCTGACATGCTGGGACCAACGGCTCACACCGACACCTTCACGCGGGACAGGCTGCCGCCGCCGGAGCAATGGCCGGATCTTCCGCTCGCAGGCTTTGGATATCCGGAGCGCCTCAACGCCGCGGTCGAACTGACCGATCGCATGGTCGACAAAGGGTTCGCCGATCATGTCGCGCTGATCGGCAATGGGCGGCGCCGTACTTACAAGGAGCTCGCCGACTGGACCAACCGCATCGCCCATGCGCTGACGGAAGACTATGGCGTTAAGCCCGGCGCGCGGGTTCTGATCCGCTCCGCCAACAATCCGGCCCTGGTCGCCTGCTGGCTCGCCGCCACCAAGGCTGGCGCGGTGGTGGTCAACACCATGCCGATGCTGCGGGCGGGCGAGCTTAAGAAGATCGTCGACAAGGCCGAAATTTCGCTGGCGCTGTGCGACACGCGGCTGATGGACGAACTCGTCGCCTGCGCCAAGCACAGCGCATTCTTGAAAAAGGTGATCGGCTTCGACGGCACGGCCAATCACGACGCCGAACTCGACCGGATCGCGCTCGACAAGCCGGTGCGCTTCGATGCGGTTCAGACCTATCGCGACGACGTGGCGCTCCTCGGCTTCACCTCGGGGACCACCGGCGAACCCAAGGCGACCGTGCATTTTCATCGCGACCTGCTGATCGTCGCCGACGGTTACGCCAGGGAAGTGCTGAACGTCACGGCTGACGACGTCTTCGTCGGCTCGCCGCCGATCGCATTCACGTTCGGCCTTGGCGGCCTCGCAATCTTTCCGCTCCGGTTCGGCGCCGCCGCGACCTTGCTGGAGACCGCCTCGCCCCCGAACATGATCGAGATCATCCAGAAATATAAGGCGACCATTTGCTTCACCTCGCCCACCGCCTATCGCGCCATGCTGGCGGCGATGGACAAGGGGGCCGATCTTTCCTCGCTGCGCGCCGCGGTCTCGGCGGGCGAGACGCTGCCGGCGCCGGTCTATGAGGCGTGGCTGGCCAAGACCGGCAAGCCGATGCTCGACGGCATTGGCTCGACCGAGATGCTCCACATCTTCATCTCCAACCGCTTCGGCGATTCACGGCCGGCCTGCACCGGCAAGCCGGTAGGAGGATACGAAGCCAAAATCGTCGACGAAAACATGAACGAGGTCGAGCGGGAGACTGTCGGCAGCCTCGCGGTGCGCGGCCCGACCGGGTGCCGCTATCTCGCCGACCCGCGCCAGAAGGCCTATGTCCGCGACGGGTGGAATTTGACCGGGGACTCCTTCTGGCAGGACGCCGAAGGCTACTTCCATTTCGCCGCGCGCAGCGACGACATGATCATTTCCTCCGGTTACAACATCGCCGGGCCCGAGGTCGAGGCCGCGCTGCTCGCGCATCCCGAGATCGCCGAATGCGCGGTGGTCGGCGCGCCCGACCCCGACCGCGGCGAGATCGTGCAGGCGTATGTCGTGCTGAAGGGAGGCGCCGGGCGATCGCCCGAGACGGCCAAGCGCCTGCAGGATCACGTCAAGGCGACCATCGCTCCCTACAAATATCCTCGCTCGATCGTCTTCATCGACGCCTTGCCGAAGACCGCGACCGGGAAAATTCAGCGCTTCAAGCTGAAGGCGGAGGCCGGCCATTGACCGACTTCGCCGCGACCAAAGCCCGGTTCCATCTGCCGGAAGGAGTCATTTATCTCGACGGCAATTCCCTGGGTCCTCTCCCCAAAGGCGCAATGGAGCGGGCGCGCCGAACGATCGAGAGCGAATGGGGCGAGATGCTGATTCGCGCGTGGAATCTCGCCGGCTGGATGGATCAGCCGCGCCGCATCGGCGAGAGGATCGCGCCGCTGATCGGCGCCGGGCCCGGAACGGTCGCGACGGGCGACACGCTATCGATCAAGATGCACCAGGCGCTCGCCGCGGCGCTTTCGATGCGTCCCGATCGAAGGGTCGTGCTCTCCGATGACGGCAATTTCCCAACCGATCTTTACATGGCGAAAGGTCTTATCGACTCCCTCGATCGCGGCCACGTTCTCAAAGTTGTCGCGCCCGAGGCGGTCGAGGACGCCATCGACGAAAGCGTCGCCGCGCTCATGCTGACCCATGTCGACTATGGTTCGGGCCGGATGCACGACATGGCGCGGCTGACCGAAAAAGCGCATGGCTCAGGCGCGCTCGCGATCTGGGACCTCGCTCACTCGGCCGGCGCTGTGACAGTCGATCTTGCCGGTTCAGGCGCGGACTTCGCCGCAGGCTGCACCTACAAATATCTCAACGGCGGGCCGGGCGCGCCGGCCTTTATCTACGTGCGGCCCGAGTCATATCGACAAGCTTCGGCCGGCGCTTTCCGGCTGGCTCGGCCATGAGGCTCCGTTCGACTTCGCGCTCGACTACCGCCCGGCCAAGGGGATCGGGCGGATGCGGGTCGGCACCCCGCCGGTGGTGCAGATGAGCATTCTCGAAGCCGCGCTCGAAATATGGGAGGGGATCGATATGGGCCAGATCCGCGCCCGTTCGATCGAGCTCACCGAGCTCTTCATCCGGGAAGTCGAGGCTCGATGCCCGATGCTCGCCCTCGCGAGCCCGCGCGATTCGGCGTTGCGCGGCTCGCAGGTCTCCTTCCGCTTCGAGCATGGCTACGCGGCGATGCAGGCCCTGATCGCGCGCGGGGTCATCGGCGATTTCCGCGCCCCCGACCGGATGCGCTTCGGCTTCGCGCCTCTTTATATCGACGAAGGCGACGTCCGAGGCGCGGTGGATATTCTGGCGGGCATCCTCGCCGATCGCGCCTGGGATCGTCCGGAATATAAGCGCCGCGGGGCCGTGACATGAGCGGCCCGGCTCCTTATGACCCTGCCGCGGACGGCGCCGAAACGTCTTTTGAAGCCCGCATGGCGTATGGCGACTATCTTCATCTGGACGAGGTTCTCGGCGCGCAGAAGCCGCTCACCGCCGCGCATGACGAGATGCTGTTCATCGTCCAGCATCAGGTGTCGGAACTGTGGATGCGGCTCGCGATCCACGAGATCGGCGCGGCGCGCAAGGCTGTCGCTCGCGACGATGTGCAGCCCGCCTTCAAGATGCTGTCCCGCGTCGCCCGGATTTTCGAGCAGCTCAACAATGCCTGGGATGTCTTACGGACAATGACGCCGAGCGAATATACCCATTTTCGCGGCGAGCTTGGGCAATCGTCGGGTTTCCAGTCCTGGCAATACCGGCAGATCGAATTCATGGTCGGCAATCGCAATCGCGCGATGCTGAGGCCGCACGAACATCGCCCCGAAATCGTGGCGCGGCTCGAGGGCGAGCTTGTCGCGCCGAGCCTCTATGACGAGGCGCTTCGCCTTCTCGCCCGCAATGGCCTCCCCGTGCCGCGCGCCTCGCTCGAGCGCGACCTTTCGGGCCCGTACGAAATGTCGGAGGGCGTGGTCGCCGCGTGGCGGATCGTCTACGAAGACCCGGAGACCCACTGGCCTCTCTACGAGCTCGCCGAGAAGCTGGTCGATTTCGAGGACTATTTCCGCCGCTGGCGATTCAATCACGTCACCACCGTCGAGCGCATCATCGGTTTCAAGCGCGGCACCGGCGGCACCAGCGGGGTCAGCTATCTCAAGCGCATGCTCGAAGTCGAGCTGTTTCCGGAGCTGTGGCGGGTGAGGACGGCGCTTTGAGGGCTCCTGTAGCCGCGACCGCTGGTCGCGGCAGACGGGGTCCAAACGGTGACCGGAAGGGCGCCCGTCATTCGACGGGCTGCGGACTGCGTCTACAACGCAAGGCCGGTCGCTATTTGTTGACCTGGCTCTGGGTGAAGCCGGCCTTGCCGGCGTAGCCCTTCACGATGGCTTCGCGCTCGGCGTGGCTCAGGACGCGGTCCACCGACTCGAAGCCCGCCGGAGCGAGCTTCTCGACTTCGTCGATCACCCGCTCGGGTCCCCCCTTGCGGTTCAAGCGCACGATCTCGGCGGTCTTGGGCAGGCGGTCGCGTTCGTACTCATGCAGCGCCTGCATCGGGTGGTCGGCTTTCCGAAGCCAGTCGGAAAGGCTGCGTGCGTCGAGGATCGCCTGCGCCGCGCCGTTCGAGCCGACCGGATACATGGGATGGGCGGCGTCGCCCATGAGCGTCACGCGGCCATGGCTCCAGTGGGGCAGGGGGTCGCGGTCGCACATCGGATACTCCCAGCAGACCGGCGTCGACCGCACCAGCGCTTCGACGTCGACATTCGGGACGCTGAAGCGCCTGGCGTAGGGGATCACCTCGTCCATGCGGCCTGTCCGCGACCAGGAATCGACCGGCGGAGGCGTGATCGCGCCATCGGCGATGCGGGAGACGATCGCCCAGTTGGTGAGGCGCATGTCGGGCGTCGAACCCGGCGCGATCGGATAGAGCGCGAGCTTCGCGCTCATGCCGCCGGCGATATACATCGAGGCGCCGGTCAGGAACTTCGGCCATTCCGCGGCGCCCCGCCAGAGCATGAGCCCCTGCCATTTCGGCGGGCCCTGCTTCGGGTCGAAATGGCGGCGCACCACCGAATGGATGCCGTCCGCGCCGATGAGCACGTCGCCGCGCACGGTCTCGGTCGAGACGCCGGACTTCGCGTCGGTGAAATGCGCGACCACGCCTCCCTCGTCCTGCATGAAGCCCTGCAGCTTGAGGCCGGTCCGCACCGCGTTCGGGCCTAGCCTGGCGATCACTTCATCGTGGATCAGCTTCTGCAACCGGCCGCGATGGATCGAGAATTGCGGGTAGTCGAAGCCCGCGCCGGCGCCCCGCAATTCGCTCCATACCTTCTGGCCGAGCCGGTTCACATAGTGCAGCTCTTTGGTGCGGATGCCGGCCGCGTCGAGCTTGGGCAGAAGGTCCAGCGCGGCGAGCTCCTTGATGGCGTGCGGCAGAATGTTGATGCCGACGCCGACCTCCCGGATCTCGGAGGCCTGCTCGAAAATGACCGATTCGACGCCGCGCCTGTGAAGCATGAGCGAAAGCGTCAGTCCGCCGACGCCCCCGCCCGCAATGAGGACTTTCACCGCAAGCGCTCCTTATTTCGGCTCGTCCGGCGGCGGCAGGAAGTCGACTTCGTGCTTGGCCGACAGCGCGACAACCTCGGCCGGCGTCTGCTCGGCCATGTTGTGGATGCCCCAGAAGAGGTCATAGAGCCGCCGGGTCGGCGACACCCAGAACATGCATTTCACCGTCCTCCCCGACTTGTTGTAGATCGCGTGCGGCAGGCCCATCGGCATGCGCACGAGATCGCCGGGATTGGCGAAGACCGTGCGTCCGTCGAGCATCAGCTCGAACTGGCCCTCGAACATGTAGATGAACTCGTCCTGCGTCGGATGGATATGCGGGGGCACGAACGTGTCGGGCGGAAAGGTCGCGTGCCAGGAAAAGGAGCTCTCGGACACGGACTTCGGCACGTAGGTCTGGCCGAGAATGTTCCAGGCGATGTTGTCGAAGCCGTCGCCAGCCTTGGTGATGCCGGGCGCCAACGCCATTGCTCATGTCCTCCTTCATCCGAAATCACTGAGACGGCGCGGGCGCGCCGCCGAGGTGAAGAAAGCGTTCGACGATCGACGGGTCCGAGCGGAAGCCCTCCGCCGAACCGCGCCAGACGATGCGCCCCTTCTCGATCACCGCGACGCGGTCGACGAAGGCAAGGAGCGCCTTCAGATTCTTGTCGATCACCAGAATGGATTGACCCTCAGCCTTGAGCCGCTTGAGGCAATCCCAGATCTCGAGGCGGATCAGCGGAGCCAGCCCTTCGGTCGCTTCGTCCAGCACCATGAGCTTGGGGTTGGTCATCAGCGCCCGGCCGATGGCGAGCATCTGCTGCTCTCCGCCGGAAAGCTGGTCGGCGGTATTGCGCCGGCGCTCGGCGAGGCGCGGAAAGAGGCGGAACGCCTCGGTGAGCGTCCAGCGCCCGCGCCGCTTTCGCGTCGAGGCTGTGGCAACGAGGTTCTCCTCGACCGTCAGGGTGGGGAACGTCTGGCGCCCCTCGGGCGCGAGGCCGAGGCCTGCGCGCGCGATGGCGTAGGGCGGCCGTCCGTTGAGGACTCGCCCTTCGAACATGATCCGCCCCGCTTCGATGGGCAGGAGGCCGAACATGGCCCGCACCGTGGTCGTCTTGCCCATCCCGTTGCGCCCGACGAGAGCGAGCGCCTCGCCTTCGCCGAGATCGAAATCGACGCCCTTGAGCACCCGCGCACCGCCGTAGCCCGCCTCGATCGCTTCGACGCTCAACATCATGCGAACGCCTCCTCCCCGAGATAGGCGGCCCGCACGTTTCTGTCGGCGCGGATATCGTCGGGGGGTCCCCGGGCGATCAGGCGCCCGTCGACCAGAACCGCGATCTCGTCGGCGAGCGCGAACACGGCGTCCAGGTCGTGTTCCACCAGAAGCATCGTCACCTCGCTCTTGAGGCCGCGAATCAAGCCGACACAGGCGCGGGTTTCTTCGGCGCCGAGGCCGGCGAAAGGCTCGTCGAGCAGCATCAGACGGGGCTTGAGCGCGAGCGCCATCGCGATCTCGATAAGCCGCTTCTCGCCATGCGACAATTCGCCGGCGAGGTCGCCCGCGCGGGCGAGCAGTCCGACTCGTTCGAGGGCCGCCCGCGCGGGGGCGTTCAGCGCGGTCTCGCCCGAGACGGCCCCGAAGAAACGGAAGCTCGAACCGGAGCGCGCCTGCACCGCGAGCGCTACATTGTCGAGCGCGCTGAATTCGGGAAGGACGGCGGCGATCTGAAACGATCGCACGAGTCCGAGCTCCGCCCGCGCCGGCATGTCGCGTCTCGATATGTCGAGCCCGTCGAAGACTATGCGTCCGGCGTCGGGGCGCGCGGCGCCGGAGAGCTGATCGATCAGCGTCGTCTTGCCGGCCCCGTTGGGGCCGATCAGCGCGACCAGGCGCCCTTCGTCCAGGTCGAAGCTGACATCGTCGGTCACGACCAGCGCGCCGAACCGTTTCGTCAGGCCCTCGACGTTGAGAAGCGGCGGGTTCACGCGGCGCCTCCCGCGGGTCTCGGCGCAAGCGCTCCCGCCAGCCCGCGCCGGCCGAAGAGAGCGACGATGACCAGAAGCGGGCCGATGACGAGATGCGTCTGGTCGGTGACGCGCGAAAGCGCTTCTTCGAGCGTGAGATAGGTGATCGCGCCGAGTATGGCGCCCCATAGCGAACCGACGCCGCCAAGGATCGTCATCACCAGGAGTTCGCCCGACCGCTGCCAGGACATGAAGGCCGGCGCGACGAACTCGCTCTGGTTGGCGAGCAGCGTCCCCGCGACGCCGGCGATCGCGCCGGCGATCACGCAGGCGGCGAGCTGAAACGGGAAGGGCCTGAAGCCGATCGCCCGCGCGCGCATCGGATCTTGCCGAATCGCGTTGAGGACGCGGCCGAAGCGTGACCCGGCGACCCGCGTCAGCAGGAGATAGGCTAGCGCGAGCGCGGCAAGGCACAGGAAATAGAAGGCGAAGTCGCTCGCAATGAGCGGTCTGCCGAGGACGCTGCTACGGCTCGAAAGCGTATAGCCGTCGTCCCCGCCCAGGGCCGAGAGCGACACGAACAGGAAATAGAGCATCTGCCCGAAGGCAAGCGTGCTCATGATGTAGTAGACCCCGCGCGCGCGCAGCGAGACATAGCCGGTGAGCGCCGCAAAGACGGCGGCGGCCGCGATGGCGATCAGCGCCTGCAGGAGGAAATCGTCGATCCCCGCCATCGACGCCAGCACCACTGAATAGGCCCCGATCCCGAGATAGGCGGCGTGGCCGAAGGAGATGAGCGCGCCCTGGCCAATGAGGAAATCGAGCGAGAGGGCCGCTAGCGCAAGGATCAGCATGCGCGCGCCGAGCCCTATCAGATAGGCGTCCGCGCCGAAGCGCGCGGCGAAAGGGAAGAGCGCCAGCCCCGCGAAAAGAAGGACCGCAGGCGTCTGGCCGCGCGGCCTCATCGCCTGACCGGGAAGAGGCCGGAGGGGCGCTCGAACAGCACCGCGGCCATGAGGATGTAGATCAGCATCGGCGCGAGCGCTCGCCCGGTCTGGCTGGCGGCGGAGGGGCTGAGCGCCAGACGCAGCATCTGCGGTCCGAACGCGCGCCCCAGCGTGTCGATAAGGCCGACCATCAGCGCGGCGATGAAGGCTCCGCGGATCGAGCCGATGCCGCCGATCACGATCACGACGAAGGCGAGGATCAGGAGATTGTCGCCCATGCCAGGCTCGACCGACAGGATCGGCGCGACCAGCGCGCCCGCAAATCCCGCCAGCATGGCGCCGAACCCGAAGACGAACATGAACAGGCGGCGGATGTTGACGCCGAGCGCGGACACCATCGGGGCGTTGGTCGAGCCCGCGCGAACCAGCATGCCGATCCTGGTGTGGTTGATGAAGAGATAGAGCGCCAGCGCCGTCGCAAGGCCGGCGGCGATCAACGCGAGCCGGTAGACCGGGAAGAGCAGGCCCGGCATGAGGACGATGCTCCCCGAGAGCGCTGCGGGCGCCGGCACGCTGAGAGGCGCCGCGCCCCAGATCGTCTTTACCGCCTGGTTCAGAAACAGGATGACGCCGAAAGTCGCGAGGATTTGGGAGAGATGATCGCGGTCGTAGAGCCAGCGGAAGATGAGGATCTCCAGGGCAAGGCCGAATGCGAGCGCGGCAGGCAGGGTGAGGGCGAGCGCACCCCAGAAGCCGCCGGTCACGGACGCGAACATGGCGGCGAGATAGGCGCCGACCATGTACTGAACGCCATGAGCGAGATTGACGAAATTCATCACCCCGAAAGTCAGCGTCAGGCCCGCGGCGATGAGGAAGAGCAAAACTCCAAGCTGCAGGCCATTCAGGGTCTGGACGATGACGAGCCCGAGCGACACGGGGAGAAAGCGCCGCGCCGCTACTTCATCGAGCATTCGTGAGCGTAGGGGTCGACGTAATCGGTGAATACGCGCTCGACGATCTCCGTCTCGTATTTTCCGTCCGGGCGTTTGGCCGCCTTGACCAGATAGAAGTCCTGCACCGGATAGTTGTTAACGCCGAATTTGAACTTGCCGCGGAGCGAAGCGAAGTCCGCCTTCTTGAGCCCGGCGCGCAGCGCGTCCTTGTCGGAAAGCTTGCCGCCCGCCGCCTTGATCGCGCTGTCGATCAGCATCGCCGTATCATAGGCCTGCATGGCGTAGGTGCCGGGTACGCTGTTGTAAGCGGCCTCATACGCCTTGACGAAGGCCTTGGACTGCGGATTGTCCATGTCCGGCGCCCAGTTGGCGCCGCCGAGGAAGCCGAGCGCGGCGTCCTTCTCTCCGGGAAGCGTCAACTCGTCGGCGGTGAACGCGGACAGGAACGGAATCGAGGCGAGCCCGGCCTGACGGTATTGCTTGACGAGGTTCACCCCCATTCCCCCGGGCATGAAGGTGAAGAACGCGTCCGGCTTGTCGGCGGCGATCTTGGCGAGTTCGGCGGAGAAATCGAGCTGGCCGAGCGGCGTGTAGACCTCGTCGACGATCTGGCCCTTGAACTCGTGCTTGAAGCCGGCGAGAGCATCCTTGCCGGCCTGGTAGTTCGGCGCCATCAGGAAAGCGGTCTTGTAGCCCTTGTCCTGCGCGTATTTGCCGAGCACCTCGTGGATCTGATCATTCTCATAGGAGGTGACGAAGAAATTCGGGTTGCACTGCTTGCCGGCGAAGTTGGAGGTGCCGGCGTTCGGCGAGATGAGAAACGCGTCCGATTCGACCACCGGCTTGTGGATCGCCATCAGGATGTTGGAGAAGACAGGGCCGACGACGAAATTGACATGGTCCCGCTCGATGAGCTCCTTGACCTTCGTCACCGCGACGTCCGGCTTGAGTTCGTCGTCGACGACGATCACGTCCGCGTCGAGCCCGCCGAGCTTGCCTCCGAGCGTCTTGACCGCGAGGTTGAAGCCGTCGCGCACCTGTCCGCCGAGCACCGCGGCGGGCCCCGAGAGCGTGACAATGAGCCCGACTTTCACCTTGTCCGCGGCGGCCGCGCCGAAGGTCGAGGCGGTCAATGCGGTCAGGCCCACGAGCAGGATCGAACCCGGTTTCATCTCTCTAACTCCTCGAGCAGTTCACTCCCTGTCCGGCTTTCCGCCGGTTGCCTTGTCCAGCATAGTGACGCATAATATGTGCAAGTCAACCTAATTCGCGCGGTCGGATTTGTTCCGGGGACGGGGACGCGAGGGAGGACGATTGCTTAAGACCGCGCACGGGCGGGAGGAGATGGTCCGCGCCTTCAGGCTCGAGGACCATATTTTTTTCTATTTCAGCCAGATCCTGGCGCGGCGCACGCGCGCGATCAATGCGCGGCTGCGTCCTCATGGCGTCGACTACGCCCGCTGGCGCATCCTCGCCGTCCTGCACCAGCATTCCGGCGCGACAATGGGACGGCTCGCCGATCTGACGTCGGTCGACCGCACCACGCTCACCCGCACCCTTGGCCTCATGGAAGCCGCCGGACTGGTCGCCCGGATCGAGCGCAAGAGCGACCGGCGTAGTCTTGCGATCTCGCTCACCGCCAAAGGCCGGCGGACCTTCGCGCGCATTCTGCCGCTGACGCTTGCCGAGACGGACAAGGCCTTGAGCGGGTTCTCCTCGCAGGAAATCGCGACGCTGAGAGATGAACTCGGAAAAATGGCGGACAATCTCAGAGCGCCTTGAAGCAATTCGCAAGCCGGAGCCTCGAGTGGATTACGACCGCGCCTACGCCAACGGCCCTTTCATCCCCGGCGCCGAAGCCTTTCCGCCTCGCTGGGCGAGCGAGGCGGCGGCCTTCCGCGCGAGCCTTGGAGAGCGGGCGAAGATTGCCGTTCCATACGGGCCGAGGGAGCGCAACCGCTTCGATCTCTTTTTGCCGGAAGCGGCGCCCAAGGGTCTCCTGGTCTTCATCCACGGCGGCTATTGGCTCAGGTTCGGCCGCGAGAGCTGGTCGCATCTCGCGGCGGGGCCGGTCGCGCGCGGATGGGCATCGGCGATTCCGTCCTACACGCTCGCGCCCGAGGCGCGGATCAGGACGATGACCGAGGAGACCGCGCGTGCGGTCGAAGCCGCGGCGAAGCTGGTCGCGGGCCCGGTCGTGGTCGCGGGCCATTCCGCAGGCGGGCAATTGAGCGCCCGGATGGCTTGCGCCGACGTGTCGCTCTCAACTTCGGTCAAGCGGGTCGTGCCGATCTCCCCGCTCGCCGATCTCGAGCCGGTCGCGCTCACCGGCATGAACGCCGATCTTCGCCTCGACGCGGCGGAAGTCGCGGCGGAGAGCCCCGCTCTGCTCGCGCGGCGCCCGGAAGTCGAGGCCCATGTCTGGGTCGGCGCCCAGGAACGGCCCGCGTTTCTCTGGCAGGCGCGCCTGTTGTCGGAAGCGTGGTCCTGCCCGTGGACGCCGGAAGCGGGCAAGCATCACTTCAACGTCATCGAGGGGCTGAGCGACCCCGCCTCCGCGCTCATGTCCGCGTGTCTGGACTGAGATCGTCGGCCTCCGTCGCCACGTCCCGGTCGAGCCAGCCGGGGTCGATCTCGGGCAGCGGAATCGCGTCGATGAGGAGCTGCGTGTAGCGGTTCTTCGGCGCAGCGAAGACGTCCTCGCAGCGGCCCTCCTCGACGATGCGGCCCGATTTCATCACATAGACCCGGTCGCAAACGGCGCGGATCACCGAGAGATCGTGGCTGATGAACGCCATTGCGAGGCCGAGATCGCGGGTCAGCGTCTTGAGGAGATTGAGCGTCTGAGCCTGAGTCGACACGTCGAGCCCGGAGACGATCTCGTCGGCCAGCACAAAGTCCGGCTCGAGCAGCGCGGCGCGGGCGATGCCTACGCGCTGCCGCTGTCCGCCCGAAAGTTCGTGCGGCGTCCGGTCGAGACAGGAAAGCGGCAGCGCGACGCGGTCGAAGAAGCCGCGTACCCGGCGCTCGGCGTCGGCGCGGTCGGACGCGACGCGATGAAAGAGAAGGGGCTCGACCAGGATGCGCTTCACCGTATGGCGCGGGTTGAGCGAGGTCATCGGGTCCTGGAAGATCATCTGCATGCGCCGCCTCAGCGGCCGCATTTCGGATTCCTCGAGGCGCGAAATCTCCCGCCCGTCAAAGACGATCTCCCCCGCGTCGACGGCGATCAGCCTCAGAAGCGCGCGCCCGAGTGTGGTCTTGCCGGAGCCCAATTCGCCGACGACGCCAACCGTTTCGCCGCGACCGATCCTGAGGTCGACGCCGTGCAGGACCTTGACCCCGCCCGCGCGCCCGCCGTTCAGGCGGCGTTTCCCGCCATAGGCGACTGCGACGCCGCGCGCGACCAGAAGATCCTCTGTCATCGGGCGCTGACCGCGCCGGCGCCTGTAACCTCGCGCAACGTTTGCGCGACCAGGGCCTCGGGCACCGGCTCGAGGCCGGCGTCCGGCCGATCGTATCGTGGTCCCGCTGCGATCAGGGCCTTCGTATAGGGATGGTGGGGCGCGGAGAGAATCTCCGCGGTCGGGCCGCACTCGATGACGCTGCCGGCGAAGAGCAGCGTCACCCGGTCGCAGATCTGCGCCACCACGCCAAGATCGTGGGTCACAAAGATCACCGCGGTTCGATGCTCCGCCTGGAGGCCGCGAATGAGCCGCAGAATCTGCTTTTGCACCGTCACGTCGAGCGCGGTCGTCGGCTCGTCGGCGACGATGACCTTGGGCTCGAGCGCGAAAGCTGCCGCGATCAGGATGCGCTGCCGCATGCCGCCGGACAATTGATGCGGATAGGCGCCAAGCACGCGCTCCGGCTCCGCGATGCGCACTTCGGCGAGCAGTTCGAGCGCGCGGACGCGCGCCCCGCGTGCGCTCAATCCTCTGCGAAGCCTCAGGCCATCGGTCAGTTGGGCTTCGATGCGCCGGCCCGGATTCAAGGCGGTCATCGGGTCCTGGGGCACGAGCGCGATGGCGTCGCCGAAGATCGCGCGCAGTTCGCGCTTGTCCAGCGTTCGCAAGTTCCGCCCTTCAAACAGGATTTCGCCTTGCGTTATCCTGACCGTGCGCGGCAGGACGCCGAGCAGCGCCTTTGCGATCGTGGACTTGCCGGCGCCGCTTTCGCCGACGAGCCCGAGCGTTTCCGCAGGCTTAAGGTCGAGGCTCACATTGCGCAGGATCGGCCTCGCGTCCTCGAGCTCGGAGACCACGCTCAATCCGGATATGGATAGGATCGGCGCCGTCATCGCCTGAGCGCCGGATCGAGCGCCAGGCGCAATCCGTCGCCGAGCTGATTGAAGGCGAGCACGGTCATGAACAGGGCGGCGAGCGGCGCCGCGAACACCCACCAGGTCTGATGGATGAATTGCCGCCCTTCCGCGATCATGCCGCCCCAGGTCGGGGTGTCCGACGAGACCGACAGGCCGACGAACGACAGGATCGCCTCGACAATGACCGCAATGCCCATTTCGAGGCTCACCAGCGCGAGCAGCGCGGGGACCACGTTGGGCAGGATTTCGCGCATCAGGATATGAAAGGGCGGGAACCCGATGGCGCGCGCGGCCGTCACGTAATCCGCTTCGGCCTGCGCCATGGTCTCGGCGCGCACCACGCGACAAAAACGTGTCCAGTCGATGATCGCGATCGCCGCGATGACCGATCCGACGCCAGCGCCGAGAACCGCGACGAGGAGAATGGAGAGCAGGACCGGCGGGAACGCCATCCAGATGTCGACCAGCCGCGAAATCAGCGTGTCGGCGAAGCCGCGATACCAACCCGCGACCAGCCCCAGCGCAGTGCCGATGAACGCCGCCAGGCTCGCGGCGACGACGGCCACGATCAGCGCGATCCGAGTGCCGTAGATCAAGCGCGACAGCACGTCGCGGCCGAGATCGTCGGCGCCGAGCCAATAGCCGGGCTCGGCCCCAGTGAGCCCCGCCGGCGGCACGGACGCGAGCATCAGGTCCTGGTCGAGCGGATTCTTCGGCGCGATCCACGGCGCGAACACCGCGATCGCGACCAGGGCCAGGATGAAGCCGCCGCCGAGCGTCACCTTGGGCTCCGCAAGCAGCGCGCCGAGGCGCCGCGCGGCGAGGTTCGGCCGCAGCGTCGCGAGAGCGGAGGAAGCGGAGACCTCCGTCACGGGCGCCTCGCTGTTCCGTCCGCGCCGGGCTCAAGCATAACGCAGCTTCGGATTGAACAGCGCGACGAGCAGATCGACCGCGATGTTGATGAGGATGAATATGACCGCGAACGCGAGCACGAGCCCCTGGATCAACGGCAGATCGCGATTGATCACCGCCTCGATCGCCATATTGCCGATGCCCGGATAGGCGAAGATGCGCTCGACGATGACAGTGCCGCCGATCAGGAAAGTGAACTGAACGCCGGTCAGCGCGAGCGTCGGGCCGATCGCGTTGCGCAACGCCTCCTGGAGCACGAGGCGGAGCTCGGACATCCCCTTGAGCCGGGCGAGCAGGACATAGTCCTGCGCCATGGCTTCATTGAGCGCGCCTTTAAGCACCCGCGCGATCACCGCAGCGAGCGGAAGGCCCAGCGCCAGCGTCGGCATGGCGAGATGCCTGAGCAGGTCGAAGAACACGTCGAACCTGAGCCTGAGCAGGCTCTCGGCGAGATAAAAGGGTGTCGTCATTCCGGAATCGACGCTCGGATCGACCCGGCCGGTCAGCGGCAGAAGCGGCCACACCACCCCGAAGGCGAGCACCAGCGCGAGCGCCCAGACGAAATCGGGAATGGCGAGCAGGAGCCCTGTGACCGCGTCGATGACCGGCTCCGCCCAGGTCCGCCGCGCCATCGCGCCGAGAATGGCGCCCCCGCCGCCCACGATCACCGCGAAAGCGAGCGCGGCGGCGGCAAGCTCGAGGGTGGCTGGCAGCCGCTCGGCGAGAAGCCCGAGAACGTCGCGATGGAGCGAGATCGAGGCGCCGAAGTCGCCTCGCAGCGCGTAGCGGGCCCAGACGGCGAATTGGGAAAGAAGGCTGCCGTCCAGTCCGTAATGCGCGCGAAGCGCGGCGATGTCCGCCGGGCTCGCGCCGGGAGAGATCATCATCGCAACCGGATCGCCGGGGACGACGCGGAGGAGGACGAACACGACGATCGCGACGCCCACAAGCGTGGCCAGCGCCACCAGAAGACGCCGGAGAGCGGCGACAGCGATCATCGGGCCGTCACGCCCTCACCCCATATCGCCGTCCCGACCCCGCACGCGCCGGAAAAGGCGCGCGTCTCACGGCAATCACCCTTCGCCAGTTCAGGCCGGCGACGCCAGCGTTGGCTGGAGAGCGCCCGACTTGTTCGGAATGACCTTGAGATCCGACTTGTAGACGATCGGCTGGACGTATTGCAGGAGGGGAATGACATAGCCCTGCTCGGCGATATACGCATCCACCGCCTTCCAGCCCTCGATGCGCTTCTTCTCGTCCTTCTCGCCCCATAGCGGGCCGATCTTGGCGTCGAGATCGGCGCTCTTCCAGGCCGAGTGGGGCGACGGGCCGAACATGGCGAAGCCGGTCGAGGTCGTCGGATCGCCGATCGCGTCGCCCCAGTTGTAGAAAGCGGCAGGCGCGAGCTTGTGGGTGGTCCTGAGCTCGAAGTGCTTGGCGATCTCATAGACCTCGATATTCGCATCGATCCCGACCTTGCGCCACATGCCCACGATCGCCTGGATCATCTCGTAGTCTTTCGGCTTGAAGCCGCGGGTCGTCTGGATCGTGAACTTGACCGGCTTCTCGGGCGTGAAGCCCGATGCGGCGAGCAGTTCGGCCGCCTTCTTCGGATCGTAGGGCGTCTTGATCGACGGATCGAAGGCCGAATATTCGGGCGCTTCCAGCGTGTCGATCGGGACGCCGTAGCCGCGCAGCAGCCGCTCGACGATCGCCTTCTTGTCGATCGACATGATCGCGCCCAGCCGCACGTTCTTGTCGAGCATCGGCTCCCGGTTGGTGATGAAGATCATCCCGATGTCGGAGATCGGGGTCGCGACGCCCGAAAGGCCCTTGATCTTCTTCAGCCGGTCGAATTCCTCGTAAGGCACTTCCAGCGTGACGTCGGACGAGCCGGACTCGATCTCGGCGACCCTTGTGGTCGCGTCGGGCACGAACTTGAAGATCACCGTCTCGAACGCAGGCTTCTCGCCCCAATAGGCGGGATTGGCCTTGAGCCTGAGGAAGGCGTTGCCCTGATATTCGTCGACCATATAGGGGCCGGTTCCGACCGGCTTCTTCTCGAACCCTTCCGCGCCGACCTTCTCGTAATAGGCCTTGGGCAGGACATAGCCGGTGAGAAACGCCATCCACATGAAGTAGGTCGGCTCGAAGCGGACCACGTCCGCAGTGATCTTGTTTCCGTCGACCTTGTAGTTTCCGGCGGTCGACCAGATGAAGGATATCGGATTGGCGCTGTCCTTCGCGCCGGCGCGCTCGAGCGACCAGACGATGTCCTCGGGCGTGAGCGCCGATCCGTCGTGCCATTTCACGTCCGGGCGCACGTCCATCCAGAGCTTCGTCTTGTCGTCGTTCCAGCCCCACGCGGTCAGGATGCCGGGCTTGAACGAGAGGTCCGGCGCCTGCCCGATATATTGGTCGAACACGGAGCGATAGATCGCCTGGATGCTCGGATTGACCGCGGAGGGACCGCTGGTCGGATCGAACGTGGGCAGGTTGACGTTATAGGCGATGGTGAGCGTGTCCTTGCCCGCCGCCCGGACGGCGCCCCCGGCAAGAAGCTCGGTGAGAAACGCCCCCGCGCCGAGCGCCAGAGTTCTGGCGCCGAGTGACCTCCGTCATGCATGACCTCCCAATGATCCAGCCAGTCGGTCCCATGCCTGCGGTGGTGCAAATTGCGCGCCACTCTCATGCCGACTGTTAATCCAAAGGCTAGCAAAGTGGAATTGGCGAAGCAAGGCGTCGCGTCGCAACTGTATGGGGCGGAATTTATATCCGTCTGTGCAATTCGTTAGCTCGCTCTCGCCTTTTCCGAAAGCGAGGGCTCCGTCGTTGACACCGGATGACGCGCTAAATATGCTCATGCAAATAAATTCCTGACCCGGGAGCGAGCCGATGGCGGAGAGGTCCTTCGAGCGCGAAGTCCGGGACCTCCGGCTTCACGCCGGCGAAACCTTCCGCGGCGAAGGCATTCTCGCGATCACCAAGGCGCTGCTGCAGTCCGGCGTCTCCTACGTCGCGGGCTATCAGGGCGCGCCGATCTCGCACCTCATGGACGTGCTCGCGGACGCTCAGGACGTCATGGGCGAGCTTGGCGTCCATTTCGAAACGTCGGCATCGGAAGCCGCGGCGGCGGCCACCCTTTCGGCGTCCGTCATGTATCCCGTGCGCGGCGCCGTCACCTGGAAGTCGACCGCGGGCACCAACGTCGCGGCCGATGCGCTCTCGAACCTCTCGTCGGCCGGCGTCGTCGGCGGCGCGCTGATCATCATCGGCGAGGATTATGGCGAGGGCTCCTCGATCATGCAGGAGCGCAGCCACGCCTATGCGATGAAGTCGCAGATCTGGCTTCTCGATCCGCGCCCCGATCTGCCGACGCTGGTGCGCATGGTCGAGGAGGGCTTCGAACTGTCGGAGGCGTCGAACTCGCCGGTCATGCTCGAAGTGCGCATCCGCACCTGCCACGTGCACGGGCAATTCGTCGCCAAGGACAACAGGAAGCCCGCCTTCGCGCTGCGTGAGGCGCTGGAGAATCCGTCGCGGGACGTCAGCCGCATCGTGCTTCCGCCCGCTTCGTTCATGCAGGAGAAGGAGAAGCTCGAGAAGCGCTGGCCGGCTGCGATCGAATTCATCAAGGCGCGCAAGCTCAACGAATTCTTCGGCCCCCAGGAAGGTCCGGTCGGAATCGTCACCCTCGGCGGCCTCTTCAACGGGACGTTGCGGGCGCTTCAGCAATTGGGCCTGGCCGACGTCTATGGGGAATCCTCGGTCCCGATCCACGTCCTCAATGTCGCCTATCCGATCGTCGAGGACGAGATCGCCGCGTTCTGCCGCGGCAAGTCGGCGGTTCTGATGGTGGAGGAAGGCGCGCCCGATTATCTCGAGCAGGCGCTGAACACGCTTCTGCGCCGTCGCGACATGCAGACGAAGGTCGCCGGCAAGGACGTGCTCCCGATGGGCGGCGAGTATACCGCCCAGGCGATGGTCAAGGGAATGCGCGCCTTTCTTGCGGCCCACGCGCCCGAGCTTTTGCGCAATCAGCCGCCTGTCCCCGATCCCGCGCCCATTCTCGCCCACGAGAAGGTCAAGGCCCTCATGAAGGCGGTGCCGCCCCGGCCGCCCGGCTTTTGCATCGGCTGCCCGGAGCGCCCGATCTTCGCCGCCCTGAAGCTGGTCGAGAACGAGCTCGGACCTCATCACGTCTCGGCCGACATCGGTTGCCATCTCTTCTCGATCCTGCCGCCGTTCAACATCGGCGCGACCACGATGGGTTACGGCCTTGGACCCGCCTCGGCCTCCGCGTTCAACGTCAAGGCCAAGAAGCGCGTGCTTTCGGTCATGGGCGACGGCGGGTTCTGGCACAACGGCCTCGCCACTTCGATCGGCAACGCCGTCTTCAACAAGCAGGACGGGGTCACGCTGATCGTCGACAACTTCTATTCCGCCGCGACCGGAGGGCAGGACATTCCCTCGTCGCGCGCGATCACCCCGCGCCGCAAGACGAACAACACGATCGTCGATGCGGTCAAGGGCGTCGGCGCGACCTGGGTCAGGCAGATCGACCGCACCTACGACGTCGCCAAGATGCGGGATACGCTGCGAGAGGCGTTGACGACCAAGACCGAAGGACCGAAGATCATCGTCGCTTCGTCCGAATGCATGCTCAACAAGCAGCGCCGCGTGCGGCCTCTGTTCTCAAAGCGGGTCGCGGCGGGCGAGCGCGTGGTGAAGGAGCGCTTCGGCGTCGACGAGGCCATCTGCTCGGGCGACCACGCCTGCATCCGCCTCTCGGGGTGCCCGTCGCTCTCGCTCAAGCACACCGACGATCCGCTCAAGGACGATCCGGTCGCGGCGGTCGACAATTCCTGCGTCGGTTGCGGCAATTGCGGCGAGGTCGCGGAGGCCGCGATCCTCTGTCCGTCCTTCTACCGCACCGAGCGGATCTTCAATGCGACCCGCTGGGACAGGGCGCTCGCCGCGCTGCGCACGCGCGTCATCGGTTGGCTGCAGCGGCGCCGCGAAGCCCGCCGGATCGCGTTTGTGTAAGGCAGATTGCGCTTGGGTTGACGCGATTGTAGCCGCGCTCGGTGAGCGCGACTGACGCGGTCAGCGACCGCGTCTACAGCGCAGGCCGACGCGATCCCCTCAAAGCGACGAAGCGAGAAGGAAGCCGGAGACACCGCCGAGGCCAGGGCCCGGATGGGTCGAAGCGCCGATGTGGTAGACGTTGGGAACGAAGGTGCGGTGATTGACGGTTCCCTTGAACGGGCGCCAGAGGAAGAACTGGTCGAGCGCGCAGGCGCCGCCGTAAGGATCGCCTCCAACGAGATTGATGTTCATCGATTCGAGGTCAGCGGGCGAATAGGCGCGGCGAGCGAGCTTGATCTCGGACCAGTTCCCGATATGGGCGGCGAGGCGTCGCTCGATCCGGTCGGCGTAGGATTCGCGTAGCGCGTCAGTCCAGCGGCCGTCGGCGGGCGCTTCGATCTCGCCCGCGGCGTCGCCCTTCACGAAGCGGGGCGCCTCCGGCATTTGTAGCCAAAGGACCGCTGCGCCCGGCGGCGCCCGGCTCGGATCGAGCGCGGTCGGCTGGCCGACGCAGATGGTCGGCTCCGCCGGAAGGAGGCCGCGTTCGGCCTCGTTCGCCGCGCGGGATACGCCGTCCAGTCCGCTCGTCAGGTGCAAGAGCGCGACCTTGGCGAGGTCCGGGTCGCCCCGCCAGCGGGGCGGCCCTTTGAGCGCGTAATGGATCTGCATGTCGCCCTTGCCGTGCCGGTAGGTCTTGAGGCCGAGCCGGATGTCGGGAGGCGCCGCGATCGGCCAATCCTTGAGCAGCTTCGTGTAAAGCTGCTCGGGCGTGGTGGAGCAGATCACGCCTCTGGCCGCCGTGATCGTCTCCCCGCTTGCAAGCTCGACCCCCGCCGCGCGCGCTCCTTCGCCCGGGACGATGCGCACGACGTCCGCGTTGATCCGCGCCGCGCCGCCCTGGTCGGCGATCAGCCGCTCGAACGCCTGGAGCAGCGTCTTCGCGCCGCCGACCGCGATCGGGCAGCCCGCGGCCTCGATGGCGAAGGCGATCACTTTCGCCATCGCCGCCGAATAGGCGCTCTCCGGTCCAAGGCCCGCATGCAGCACCCATGGCGCCCAGAGCGCGCGAACCGCGTCCGATTTGTAAGTCGCCTCGAGATAGCCGCGCGCGGGCGCAAGCGCTTCTCCGAACCACGCCGCGAGGCCTCGTGGACCGCGGCGCCAGGCCTGACGCATGATTGTCCGGGCCGTTCCCCATGACCAGAGGGAGCCGCCCAGCAGCGCGAAGAGGAACGGAGCATCCGCCCCGAGCGCGTCTGTCTCGGCCGCGAAGGCGCTCCCGTCGCCCTCGGCGAGCGCGTCGAATGTCTTGACGTTGCGCGCGCGGTCCATCGAGAAGATGACGCTCGATCCGTCCGGCCGAAGCACGCCGGTCGGCAGATTCGTGTCGGCGAAGGCGAAGCCGCGCGCCTCGAGGTCCTTGCCCAGCGCCTGATACGCGGGCGAGGTGCGGAACAGCACCAGCGTCGTCGCCATGACGTCATGGACGAAGCCGGGGGCGGTTATCGCTTCGGTGCGCAGGCAGCCGCCGATCGCCGCGTTGCGGTCGAGCACGAGCGTCGTCCGTCGCTTCTTGCCGAGCATTGCGGCGGCGACCAGCGCGTTCAGGCCGCCCCCGACCAGCACATAGTCGTAGTCCGCCATGTCCCGTTCCCGCGAGCGAGCTTGCGCCGTTGCGCGAGGCCACCATAGCCCGGGAATATGCGTATGCAAGCAACCGCTGGCGGCGGGCCGGACATCGCTCGCGGGGCGCTTTCTGGCGCAGGCCCAAGCATTGCGCAAGGCAGGGGTTGGACCTAAGCTTTGCGCCGCTGGCGGCGGATATATGCAGGCCGTTGCTATTGGGAGATGAAAGCGCGGGATGGACGCATTCGACGCCGTCGTCGTCGGCGCTGGCCACAACGGCCTCGCCGCCGCGATCCATCTCCTTGAGCGCGGTTGGTCGGTCGCGGTGGTCGAGCAGGCTCCCGAGCCGGGCGGCGCGGTCAAGACCCGCGAGATCACCTTGCCCGGCTTCCGCCACGACCTCTGCGCGATGAACATCTCGATGTTCGCTGGCTCGCCGTTCTTCGCCGCCCACAAGGATGCGCTCGCCGCGCATGGCCTTGGCTTCGCGCCCGCCGCCGATTGTTTCGCGAGCGTCTTTCGCGACAATACGTTTCTTGGCGTCAGCAAGGACATCGAGAAGACGGTCAGCGCCATCGCGGCGGTCTCGGCGAAGGACGCCGCGGCATGGCGGGCGATGCTCGGCCGCTTCGGCGAGGACGCGCCGCACATCTTCGGCCTGCTTGGTTCGCCGATGCCCTCTTTCGCCGCCGCGCGGGTGGTGTGGTCGGCATGGCGCGCCAAGGGCCTCGCATGGCTCCTCGATCTTGGACGTCTCCTGCTCGCGAGCCCACGCGACTTCCTGGACGAGCATTTCGAGTCGGCGAAAGTCAAGGCGATGATGGTGGCCTGGGGCATGCATCTCGATTTTCCGCCCGACGTCGCTGGCGGCGCGCTTTTCCCCTATCTCGAGTCGATGGGAACCCAGGCCTTCGGTATGGTCATCGGCGCGGGCGGGGCCGACGTTATCATCCGGGCGATGACCGCGCTCATCGAGGCGAAGGGCGGTGAGATCAGGCTGAAGTCGCCGGTCGCCAGGATCGATACCGACGCAAGCGGCGCGACGGGGGTCAAGCTTGAGGACGGGACGCGGATCGCGGCGAAGAAGGCGGTCATTGCGAACCTCGATCCGCGGATCGTCTTCGGCCGGCTCATGGATGCCGACCCGCAGCGCAAGGCGTTCGATGAGAAGGTCGCCCGCATCCGCTCAGGCCCCGGCACGATGATGATCCACCTCGCGCTCACGTCTCTGCCCGATTGGCTCGCCGGAGAGGAGCTAAAGCGCTTCGCCTATGTCCATGTCGCGCCCGACCTTGCGATGATGAGCCGAGCCTTCGCCGAGGCCGCGGCTGGGCTCCTTCCAGGCGAGCCGGCGCTGGTCGTCGGCCAGCCGACCGCGATCGACCCCAGGCGGGCGCCGCCGGACAGGCATGTGTTGTGGATTCAGGTGCGGGTCTTGCCCGCGGAGATCGCAGGCGACGCGCTCGGCCGCATTTCGGCGGCCTCATGGGACGCCGCCAAGGAGCCCTATGCGGAGCGCGTGCTCGATTGTCTGGAGACATACGCGCCGGGCCTCAGGGGCAAGATCCTGGCGCGTGCGGTATGGTCGCCGCTCGATCTCGAGCGCGAGAACCCTTGCCTGATCGGCGGCGACAACCTGACCGGGAGCCACCATCTCGACCAGAACTTCTTCTTCCGGCCGGTTGCGGGCTATTCTCGCTACGCGACGCCTGTGCGGCGGCTCTACCTCTGCGGCGCGGCGACCTGGCCAGGCGCGGGGACAGGCGCCGGCTCCGGCTATATGCTGGCGAAGATGCTGGCGGGATAAAGGCGCGGGAGGCGTGAATCATGCGCATCGTCTGCATCGGCGGCGGTCCTGCCGGTCTCTATTTCGGGTTGCTGATGAAAAAGGCGCGGCCGGAGCACGCGGTCACCGTCATCGAGCGCAACAAGCCCTATGACACGTTCGGCTGGGGCGTCGTCTTTTCGGACGCGATGATGAACGCCATGCGCGCGGCCGACCCGGAGAGCGCCGAGGAGATCGAGGACGCGTTCAACCACTGGGACGACATCGAGCTCATCTTCAAGGGCTCGCGGCAGACGACGACGGGTCACGGCTTTATCGGCATCGGCCGCAAGCAGCTCCTGAACATCCTCCAGCGCCGTTGCGAAAGGCTCGGCGTCGAACTCGCCTTCGAGCGCGAAGTCCAGTCCGACCTCGAGTTTCCTGACGCTGACCTGATCGTCGCGTCCGACGGATTCAATTCGAAGATCCGGCAACGATATCCCGAGGAGTTCCGGCCCGAGATCCTGGTCCGCCCCAACCGATATATCTGGCTCGGCACCGCCAAGGCGTTCGACGCGTTCACCTTCGACTTCCGCAAGACCGAGCACGGCTGGTTCCAGGCGCACATCTACAAGTTCGATCGCTCAACCTCGACTTTCATCGTCGAAACCACCGAAGAGGCGTTCGAGGCGCATGGGCTCGGCAAGATGAGCCAGGACGAGTCGATCGCCTTCTGCGAGAAGGTCTTCGCCGAAACGCTCGACGGCGCGAAGCTCATGACCAACGCGCGCCACTTGCGAGGGTCGGCCTGGCTCAATTTCAACCGGCTGATCTGCTCCCGATGGAGCTGCTTCAACGGGCGTTCGCATGTCGTGCTCGCGGGGGACGCGGCCCATACGGCTCATTTCGCCATCGGTTCGGGCACGAAACTCGCCTTTGACGACGCGATCGAGCTTGCGCGCCAGTTTGACGAGCGCGGCCATGGCGCTGAGCAGATCCCGGCCGCGCTCTCGGCCTATGAGGAGGTTCGCCGCGTCGATGTGGCGCGGATCCAGAATGCGGCGCGCAACGCGATGGAATGGTTTGAGGTTGTGGGCCGGCGCTATGCCGACTCGCTCGAGCCGCCGCAATTTTTCTATTCGATGCTGACCCGCTCGCAGCGGATCAGCCATGAGAACCTGCGTCTGCGCGACAAGGCCTGGCTTGAAGGCTACGAGCGCTGGTTCGCCCGCAAGACCGGGGTCGCGGTCAACGACAACGAGCGCGCGCCCCCGCCCATGCTGACCCCGTACCGGGTGCGCGGACTGACGCTCAAGAACCGCGTCATCGTTTCGCCGATGGCGATGTATTCGTCGACCGACGGCCTCATCGACGACTTCCATCTTGCGCATCTGGGCGCGCGCGCGATGGGCGGGGCAGGGCTTGTCTTCGCCGAAATGACCTGCGTCTCGCCGGACGCGCGCATCACGCCGGGCTGTCTTGGCTTATGGAACGACGAGCAGGAGGCGCAGTGGAAGCGGCTAGTCGATCTCATCCACGGCGTGGGCGACGCGAAGGCTGGCATCCAGCTCGGCCACGCGGGGCGCAAGGGGTCGACCAAGGTCGCCTGGGAAGGCATCGACCAGCCGCTGGAGTCCGGCGGATGGGACTTGATCTCGGCGTCCGCGCTGTCCTACCTGCCGAACGGGCCGATTCCGAGAGCCATGACGCGGGCCGACATGGACCGGGTGCGCGACGACTTTGTCGCTGCGACGCGGCGCGCGGCGGCGGCCGGATGCGACTGGCTCGAGCTTCACTGCGCCCATGGCTATCTTCTTTCGAGCTTCCTCTCTCCTCTCTCCAACGTGCGCAATGACGAATACGGAGGGGAACGCGCCAGCCGCGCCCGTTACCCGCTCGAGGTCTTTCGCGCGGTGCGCGCGGTCTGGCCCACGGAGCGTCCGATGTCGGTGCGTCTCTCGTGCCACGACTGGACGCCGGGAGGAAACACGCCCGACGACGCGACCTTCTTCGCCGAATTGTTCGGAGAAGCCGGCGCCGACCTCGTCGACTGTTCGTCCGGCCAGGTCTCGAAGGCGGAGCAGCCGGTCTACGGCCGCATGTTCCAGACGCCGTTCTCCGACCAGATCCGCAACGAGGCGCATGTCGACACCATCGCGGTCGGCGCGATCTCCGAAGCCGACCATGTCAATTCGATCGTCGCCGCCGGTCGCGCCGATCTCTGCGCGCTCGCCCGCCCGCATCTCGCCGACGCCGCCTGGACTCTGCACGAAGCCGCCAGGATCGGCGTGGCCGACATCGCCTGGCCGAAGCAATATCGCACCGCCAAGGCGCAATATGAGGCCAACCTCGCCCGGGCCGCCGCCGCGCAAGCTCAAGCGACATGACTGTGAAGCCGCTCGACGGCCATCACGCGCTGGTGACCGGCGCGGGCGGCGGCATCGGCGCGGCGACCGCGCTCGCTTTGGCGCGCGCCGGCGCCCGGGTCAGCCTCGCCGGACGCGGCCGCGCGGCCCTCGAGGCCGTCGCGCGCGGAATGCCGGAAGGCTCGGCGGCGGCGGTCGACGGGTTCGACGTGACCTCGGAGGCCGCCGTCGAGGAGGGGCTCGGCAGGGCGCGCGGCGCCTTCGGTCCTGTCAGCATCCTCGTCAACAATGCGGGCGAAGCGCCGAGCGCGCCGTTCGAGAAGATCGATCCCGCCCTCTGGTCGCGCGTGCTCGCAGTCAATCTGACCGGCGCTTATCTCGTGTCGCGCGCAATTCTCCCCGACCTGAAAGCGCGCGCGGCTGGCGCGCGGCTCATCAACATCGCTTCGACCGCGGGGCTTGCCGGCTACGCCTATGTCGCCGCCTATTGCGCGGCCAAGCACGGGCTCATCGGGCTTACGCGGGCGCTTGCGCTCGAGGTCGCCAGGACCGGCGTTACGGTCAACGCTGTTTGTCCCGGCTTTACCGAGACTCCATTGATCGAGCAGCGCCATCGAGACGATTGTCGCGAAGACCGGCCGGTCGCAAGCGGAGGCCAGGGCCGAACTCGCCAGGTCCAATCCGCAAGGGCGCCTCGTGCGTCCGGAGGAAGTCGCCGACGCCGTGCTATGGCTCGCTTCGCCCGGCGCGGCGTCGATAAACGGGCAGGCGATCGTGGTCGCGGGCGGGGAGGTCATGGCCGGATGAGCGCACCGAATCCGATGCAGACGATGCGCCGTCCGCTTCGCGACTATGCGGCGCGGCATTTCCGCTTCGCCGCGAGCGAGGACGGCCGGGTCGCGACAATCACGCTCAACCGCCCCGAGCGCAAGAATCCCCTGACCTTCGACAGCTACGTCGAGCTTCGCGACCTCTTTCGCGAATTGGCCTCTGCATCCGATGTTCGCGCCATCGTGCTCACCGGGGCAGGAGCCAACTTCTCCTCGGGCGGCGACGTCTTCGAGATCATCGAGCCGCTGACCCGTATGGCCACGCCCGACCTTCTCGCCTTCACCCGCATGACCGGCGATGTCGTCAAGGCGATGCGCAAATGCCCGCAGCCCATTGTCGCGGCGGTCGACGGGGTTTGCGCCGGAGCAGGGGCGATCCTCGCAATGGCCTCCGACTTGCGCCTTGCGACGCCGGAAGCGAGGACCGCATTTCTGTTCACGCGGGTGGGGCTCGCCGGCGCCGACATGGGCGCGTGCGGAATTCTGCCGCGGATCGTGGGCCAAGGCCGCGCGGCGGAGCTTCTGTTCACCGGCCGGACGATGAGCGCCGCGGAAGGCGCGGCCTGGGGCTTCTACAACGCCGTGCATCCGAGCGCCGATCTCGAGCGGCAAGCGCTGGCGTTGGCCCGCTCCCTTGCCGACGGTCCGTGGTTCGCGCATGGCATGACCAAGACGATGCTGAACCAGGAGTGGGCGATGGGGCTCGACGAACTGATCGAAGCCGAAGCGCAAGCCCAGGCGATCTGCATGACCACTGAGGACTTCCGGCGCGCCTTCGAAGCCTTCGCGGCCAAACGGAAGCCGGTTTTCGAGGGCGATTGATGAGCGTCGCGTCTCGCGCCCCCGAGTTGAAGCGCGACTGGCTTGACTGGCCTTTCTTCGGCGAGGCCCATCGGGCCTTTGCAGGCGCGCTCGACCGGTTCGCCGTCTCGGGCGCGATCGCGGGCGTCGATCATGGCGACGTTGACGGGTCGTGCCGCAAGCTCGCGCGCGCGCTCGGCCAAGCGGGGCTCCTCGACGCGGCGGTCGCGCCTCCGGATCGCGCCGCCTCTGCAATCGATTCGCGCAGCGTCTGTCTCGCTCGCGAGACGCTCGCGTTCCACGACGGCCTCGCCGACTTCGCCTTCGCCATGCAGGGCCTGGGCTCAGGCGCCGTGGCAATCGCGGGTTCCGACGCGCAGCGCAGCCTTGTTTTGCCGAGAGTCCGCAGCGGCGAGTGGCTCGCCGCCTTCGCGCTCTCGGAGAAGGAGGCCGGCTCCGATGTCGCCGCAATGGTTTGCTCGGCGCGGGAGTATGGGAACGGATACCGCCTCGACGGGCATAAGACCTGGATTTCGAACGGCGGCATCGCCGATGTCTACACGGTGTTCGCGCGGACCGGCGAAGCGCCGGGCGCCCGCGGTCTTTCCGCTTTCCTGGTCCTGCCCGACGATCCCGGTTTCTCGATTGCCGAGCGCATCGACGTCATGGCCCCGCATCCCTTGGCGACGCTGCGCTTCGATGGATGCGTCGTCCCGGCGGATCGCCGGCTCGGCGGTCCCGGCGATGGCTTCAAGATCGCCATGCGCACGCTCGACATCTTCCGCGCGTCTGTCGCGGCGGCCGCGCTTGGCTTCGCCCGGCGCGCCTTGGTCGAAGCGCTCGAGCACGCCAGGAGCCGGCGAATGTTCGGCGGAGCGCTCGCCGACCTCCAGCTCACCCAGGCCGCGCTTGGCGAGATGGCGACGGACATCGACGCGGCGGCGCTGCTCACCTATCGCGCCGCCTGGCGCCGCGACGTGCAGAAGCGACCGACGACGGCCGAAGCTGCGATGGCGAAGATGACCGCGACGGAAACCGCGCAGCGCGTCATCGATCAGGCCCTCCAGATGTTCGGAGGCCGAGGAGTCAGGCGTGGCGAGATTGTCGAAAGTCTCTATCGCGAGATCCGCGCCCTGCGCATCTACGAAGGCGCGACCGAAGTCCAAAAGCTGATCGTCGCGCGTGAACTTCTAAAAGGTCGACCCGCGTGATTGGAATCTGGGGCGTGACGGCATGAAAATCCTGCAACCGGAGGGATGGGCGAAGCCGGTCGGCTACGCCAACGGCGTCTCGGCCCGGGGCCGCGTCATTCACGTCGCGGGCCAGATCGGCTGGAACAGGGACTCGAAATTCGAGACCGACGATTTCGTCGAGCAGGTCAGGCAGAGTCTGCGGAATGTCGTCGCCGTGCTCGCCTGCGACGGCGCCGGCCCTGAGCACATCGTCTCGATGACCTGGTATTTCACCAGCAAGCGGGAATATCTCGCCAATCTGAAAGGCGTCGGCGAAGCCTATCGCGAGATCATTGGCCGCTGCTTTCCAGCGATGACAGCCATCGAGGTCTCGGCGCTGATGGAGGACCGCGCGAAGGTGGAGATTCAGGTCGTCGCGGTCGTGCCCGATCCCTGAACCGGGTCATCCTGCATCAATGGCGAAGGATTTCCTCGAGAAGATGGCCGGGGGCTTTGACAAGGCGCGCGACTGAGAGGTCTTCTTTCTTGCTTCCTTCGACGCGCGCCGTCGATGGCTGGCGCGAGGCGACCTGATCGCTCTCATTGCTGGCGGTCGCCGGTCTCGCGCTGTCCATACCGCCGAAGGCAGCGCCGAGTTCACGGTCGGCGAGAAAGACTACGGCGCCGAGGGTAATGAATACGAACGCCAGCGCGCCAGCAAAAGCAAAGGCCAGTGTGAATAGGCCGGATCGCAACCCCATGGCGAGACCTCGTCGCGAACGAAGACTCAGGGACAATATGCTCCCAACCTGCGGCGCGGTCGTGGCGCGCCCCGCCCTCCAATTTGGGGAGGGCTTCCGCCGCGCTGGCGGCGACGGGAATGAGGCGGCCAGCACACCATCGCGGAACGCGACAATGAGCTATCGGCGGGAGTTGGCGTTACATCGAGGCGCCGGCCGCCGCGCCCGCTTTCGCGCTCTGCGCGCGCCAGCCGGCGAAGGCGAGCCCGCTGAAGCCGATCAGCATCAGCACCCAGGTCGATGCTTCCGGCGCTGCCGTCGGATCGGGCGCGCCTGTCAGCGTCGCGTAGGCGAGATCGGCGGTGAGAGCCTGCGCGGCGGCGGTCGGATGCTCGCTGTCCCAGAACAGATATTGGCTCGGGATCCGCGCATTCCGTTCCGGGAGACGCGATAGTTTCCGGACAGGCAAGGACTCGGTCACGTTAGCGAAGCCGAAACGCGCGGGGTCGGTCACGATGCTCTGAAGCGCGGTGAACACCGGCACGTTGAAAACCGTGAGCGGGTCCCGCAGCCTCCAGCGGTTTAATTCCGGCGAGAACCGCGTCATTGAACTGCGCCGCGAGTTCGCCGCCGAGCGAGCCGCCGCTGCGAAAGCGGGCACGAGAGAGAGATCGGGACCTCATAATAGAAGCAGATAGCGCGCGCCGTCGGCGTACAGGGTGTCGACCGCGCGATCGCGTTCGAGGCCGCCTGCGAGACGGCCTGCCGGAGGTCGAATGATGGGTCCTTCGCGACGGCCGAGATCGCATTGCCGATGTCGTTCGCGCCGATGTCAAGGGTGTAGAGCGCGCTCGACGCCGGCGACGGATGCAGAACGTCGAATTCCTCAACCTGGTCCTTCAGATCGACGAGAGGAACGCCGGGATTGACGCTGGTCGGTCCGGTCTGCGCGCCGCCAACCGCGAAGTCGTTCCCTCGGCGAGCTCGCGGTGAACCGCGCCCAGGCCGAGTTGGGCGGAAAGATCGTCGACCCAGTTCGGTCCGTTGCTGAAACGGCCGTCAAATAAGGCGAGGACCGCCCGATAGGAGGACAGGAGCGGGCCAGCCAGGCCGTGGCTCGCCGCATAAACGTTCCCGACGTCGGAGAGGCTGTCGCCGAAAGAATATAGCGCCGGTATACGTCGTCGCGTGCGCCGCGCCGCAAGTCAATGACGCGGCGAGAACCACCAGCCGAGATGCTGCCGCTTCATCGATGAATGTCCTCCCTCGCTCGAATTGACGCCGCTACCGCAACGCGCCGCCCGGTCGAAAAGTTCCGTACGCTTGAAGCGGCTGGCGGAACAGCTCACGCCGCGTCACGTGGAAACTGCGTCTGGGCGATGTGGCTGTAGGTGCGCCCCTGGGCCAGGAGTTCGCCGTGGCGCCCGCGCTCGACGATATGGCCGCGGTCGAGGACGCAGATTTCATCCGCCTTCGCCACGGTCGACAGGCGGTGGGCGATGACGATCGTCGTGCGCCCTTCGCACAAGGTTCGCAGCGCCTTCTGGATCGCCTGCTCGGATTCGGAATCGAGCGCCGAAGTCGCTTCGTCCAGAAGAATGATCGGCGCGTCCTTCAGAAAGGCGCGCGCGATGGCGATGCGCTGACGCTGCCCGCCCGAAAGCTGCATGCCGTGCTCGCCGCACGGCGAATCGTAGCCGCGCTCGAAGCCCATGATGAAATCGTGGGCGTAGGCCGCCTTGGCGGCGGCGATGATCTCGTCGTCGCTGGCGCCCGGTCTTCCCATCGCAATGTTGTCGCGCACCGAACCCTTGAACAGGAAATTCTCCTGCGCGACATAGGCGATCTGCCGGCGCAGCGACGCGAGGCTGACGGTTGCGATGTCCTGGCCGTCGCACAGGATCTGGCCCGACCCGACCTCGTAGAGGCGCAGGATGAGGTTCATCACCGTCGATCTTGCCGCCGCCCGAGCGGCCGACCAGCGCCGTCGTCTTGCCGGCCTCGGCCGTGAAGCTGATCGAATGGAGGACGGTTTCCTCGGGCCGGTAGGCGAAGCACACGTCGCGAAATTCGATCCGCCCCTCGGTGACCTTGGAGATCGCCCGCCTCCGCCCGGTCCGGTCTCGAAGTCGCGCTCGTCGAGGAAGGTGTAGAGCAGGCTGACGCCGAACAGCGACGATGACAGGTCGACATGCAGCCGCGCCACCCGCTTCATCGGCTCGTAGAGCATGATCACCGAAGTGATGAAGGAAAAGAGGCTTCCCGGCGGGTTGCCGCGGATGATGACGGTGTAGCCGGAATAGAGCACCACCGCGGCGATGGCGAAGCCGCCGAGGCTCTCCATGATCGGGCTCGTGCGCGAGCTCACCCGCGTGAGCTTGTTGGCGGCCACCTGGAAGCTGGCGATCGCCTTCTCCTGCCTCGCGCGCATGAAGTCTTCGAGCGTGAAGGCCTTGACGATACGGATGCCCTGCGCGGTCTCCTGCAGCGACTCCATCATCTGCAGCGCGCCCTTGAACTCGCTCGCCATGATCTTGCGCACGCGCAGGCCGATCTTCCGCACGCCGACCGCCGCGAGCGGCACGAACATGAGCGCGAACAGCGACAGCAGCGGGTCCTGCGAGACCATCACGATCACGAGGCCGACAATGGTCAGCACGTCGCGGGAGAGCGTGGTGATGAGCAGGTTAAGCACGTTGCTCGCCGACTGGGCGATGAACGACTGGCGGGCGATGAATTCCGACGAATGCGAGCGGCTGTAATAGCTGACCTTCATCCTCAGCATCTGGTCGAAGATGCGCCGCTGGATGTTGGCGATGATGCTGTTGCCGACCCGCGACAGGGCGACCTGCTGGCCGTAGGTCGCAAGGCCCTTGACCGTGTAGATGACCACGATCGCCGCGGTGATCTCCCACACCGCGGTGAGATCGCGGCCGACGAAGATCTTGTTGACGATCTGGCCGATGATCCAGGCCGAGAGCGAGGTGGTGAGGGCGATCAGGCCCATCATCACGAAGGCGAAGGCGTAGCCCTTCCAGTGCTTCGTGCCCTGATCGGTCAGGAGCCGGCGCAGAGTCGCGTTCGAGGGCGAGTTCAGGAGCGAGAGCGCGCGCTCGCGGACTTGACGCCAAACCGACAATTGCCCAGTCCCTAAACCCTGGCCGCTTCGTCAGGCCGCTTTCTACGGCTGCGCCGGCGAACCCGCCTCATGGCGCCGCGCCTTCCATATCATCGGCGGCGGATTTATGGAAATCGCCTGCCGGTCTCGGCCAGGATCGCGCCTTCTTTCCGCCTGCTTTCCTTCCGCCGTTTGTCTCCGTCAGCCTGGGCTTGACGGACGGCGGCATGATAGGTCCGTTTTGTGCCGGCAAGGTTAACGGACGGCGGCGGAAGGCAAGGCCAAGGCCGCAAGGGCATGGGACCGGAAGGGCGCATGAACGTCACCGTCATCGGGGCAGGCGCGATCGGCGGCCTGATCGCGGCCAGGCTCGCCGCATCTGGCGAGCGGGTCAAGGTCGTGGCGCGCGGGGCCCACTTGGCCGCGATTCGCGAACGCGGGCTTCTCCTTAAGGAGAACGGCGAAGAGGCCGTCGCCCGCGTCGAGGCGACCGACCGCATCGCCGAGGCCGGGGGCGCGGACCTCATCGTGCTCGCGGTCAAGGCTCACCAGCTCACCCCGATCGCGGCCGAAATCGCCTCGATCGTTCGGCCTTCGACCATGCTCATGACCACCCAGAACGGCATCCCGTGGTGGTATTTCTTCAAGCACGGCGGGGCTCATGAGGGCATTCGCCTGGAGAGCGTCGATCCCGGCGGCGTGATCGCGAGCCATCTGCCCATCGACTCCGTCATCGCCTCCATCATCTATCCGGCGGCGGAGATCGAAGCCCCCGGAATCGTCCGCCACATCGAGGGCCATCGCCTGCCGCTCGCCGAAATCGACGGGCGGAAGACCGAACGCATCGCGGCGCTCTCCGAGCTCTTCGGCAAGGCGGGCTTCAAGTCGCCCACGCTTCAAGACGTGCGCACCGAAATCTGGACCAAGCTCTGGGGCAATCTCACCTTCAATCCAGTGAGCGCGCTCACTCATGCGACGCTCGAGGACATCTGCCGCTTTCCCCCGACCCGGACGCTTGCGGCGGAGATGATGCGGGAGGCGCAAACGGTCGGCGAATCGTTCGGCATCCGCTTCCGTCTCAGCGTCGGAGAAGCGCATCGCCGGCGCCGAGGGTGTCGGCGCCCACAAGACCTCGATGCTGCAGGATATCGAGCACGGCCGCGCGATCGAGATCGACGCGCTGCTCGGTTCGGTCATCGAACTCGCCCGTCTCGCCCATGTCGCGACCCCGCATCTTGACGCGATCTATGCGGCGGCGAAGCTTCTGGGCGAGACTGTCGCGCGCAGCAGCGGCGGGCTCAAGCTCGCGCCGAAATTGTAGCCGCGCTCGCCGAGCGCGGCCGGCGCGATCAGCGATCGCGCGTACAAGGGCCTGGCGACCGTGGCCGCGGTCGATGACCGCGGCCGGCTAAGAATCGGAGTGGAGAGAATGAATTCGGATCGCACCATAAGAGGCCTCATCGCATCGGGGAAGGACGAGGCGATCGCCATCGCGGCGCACGAGGCGAGGCCGCTCACATAGCGGCCTTTACGCGCGCTGATCGATCGCGCGGCTCGCTCGCTCAACGAACTCGGAATCGGCCGCGGCGACCGGGTCGCGATCGTGCTGCCGAACGGGCCCGAGATGGCGACGGCGTTCCTCGCCGTCGCGTCCGTGGCGACCTCCGCGCCACTCAACCCCGCCTATCGCGAGGAGGACTTCGAATTCTACATCGAGGACCTCAAGGCCAAGGCGCTGATCGTCGAAGCGGGCAGCGCTTCGCCCGCGCTTCTCGCCGCCGCGAAGCTCGGGGTCGTCGGTCATCACGCTTGTGTCGGAGCTCGGAGGCCGGCGCCGGCGCCTTCCGGCTTGCTGGCGAGACGAGGGGCGCCGCGGCCCGGCCCGGGCCGCGCCGAAGCCGATGACGTCGCGCTCATCCTGCACACGTCGGGCACCACCTCGCGGCCCAAGATCGTGCCGCTCGACGCACGCCAACATCTGGACCTCGGCCCGCAACATCGCCGCCTCACTCGAACTTTCGAGCGCGACCGCGGCCTCAATGTCATGCCGCTCTTCCACATTCACGGGCTGATGGCTGGGCTCTCAGCGCCGCTGTCGCGCGGCGGCTCCGTCTTTTGCACGCCCGGATTCAATGCGCTCAAGTTCTTCGCCGAGATGGATGAGGCGAAGCCCACCTGGTACACGGCGGTGCCGACCATGCATCAGGCGGTCCTGACCCGCGCCGCGCGCAACAAGGAGATCGTCGCCCGCAATCCGCTGCGCTTCGTGCGCTCCTCGTCGTCGTCGATGCCCCCGACCGTCATCGCCGAACTCGAGGAGGTCTTCAAATGCCCGGTCATCGAGGCCTACGGGATGACGGAAGCGACCCACCAGATGGCGTCCAATCCGCTGAGGGCCATGCGCAAGCCAGGATCGGTGGGCGTCGCCGCGGGCCCTGAGATCGCGATCATGGACGAGGCCGGACGCCTGCTGGGTCGCGACGAGACCGGCGAAGTCGTCATTCGCGGCGAGAACGTCACCGCGGGCTACGAGAACAATCCCAAGGCCAATGAGGCCGCGTTCACCGACGGCTGGTTCCGCACCGGCGATCAGGGGGTCATCGACGCCGACGGCTACCTCACGCTCACCGGACGGCTCAAGGAGATCATCAATCGGGGCGGGGAGAAGATTAGCCCGCGCGAGATCGACGAAGCGCTGATGAACCATCCCGCCGTCCTGCAGGCGGTCGCCTTCGCGCTGCCTCACCCGATGCTCGGCGAGGAGGTCGGTGCGGCGGTCGTCCTGCGCGAGGGCCTGAGCGCGACCGAGCAGGAGCTTGGCGCCTTCCTCTCCGAACGCCTCGCGGCCTTCAAGACGCCGCGCAAGATCCTCTTCCTCGCCGAAATCCCCAAAGGCGCGACCGGCAAGCTCCAACGCATCGGCCTCGCGGAGAAGCTGGGGCTCGGGTGAGCAGCGAAACTTCCAACCGATTCGACTTGGGTTTGACAGACCGGCCGTTGCGGACCGCGACGGCGGAAGTCACAGTTTTGGGAAGGCGTCGTTTGCAGTCGATGCTCCTCGGCCGGCGCTTTGTCTAATTCAGCGTGGGAACGACTATGCCCGGACAAATAAAATCGACATCCACTTATTGGGTGCAAAGCCCGGTTTACATTTGACAGAGCGGGATAAATCTGATCGAGTTCTTGTGATCGTCACCGCCCATGGCGGCAACGACGTCGCTGGAGAAACTAGACGGCCGAGCGGCGCACGCATGAAGTAGATACTGACCTTAAGACGCCGCAGCGTCGCGAAGGTGAGATAAGCTTTTGTGTGAAGAGCTGAGATCGGGTTTGGAAGGTCAATTTCGGGAGGGAGAACTAGGATGCGCATAGCCACTTTAACTTGCACGGCTCTCATGGGCGGGTTGCTTCTCGCGACGTTGCCGGTCTCGATCCAGTGGTCAACAGAAAAGAACTTGTCGATATCTCAGGACAGGGCCTACGCGGTGGTTGGAAGGCCGGCAACGCCTGCAAGCGTAGCCGGCGCTCACCGGAGGCACGGACGGCGGGCGGTCCGACGTTGCGCGGCTGGCGTGACCTGCTAAATTTCAGACCGCAGTGCGGTGAACTGACGTATGGCGTGAACTTCCGGCATCATCGACCAAGCCAACAAATCGGCGCGCTCAAGAGCAGTATTGGCGCGTCCCCAACGCCGCTGCCAAGGTCCAGAAGCCGCATCCCTCGCTGATCCCGGCCGAAACCATTCGGAAGCGGTCTACCGCTGCCCCGCGACCAACAGACAATGCTGGCAAGGTCGTTTGATGAACGGTAAACGACCGGCGGACTGCTTTCAGACCGGCGGCAGGTCGATGGGATACATCTCTTAATCTGTTCAGGGACCGCGAGCCGTTCCAAATCGCGTTACTTCTTTCAGGAAGGCCTCCACTTCCGACCACGACTGAGTCGGCAGCCTTCTCGTTGTAGCCAAACGTGCCGAACGATACTGTGACCGGTGTGAATCCCTGCGCCTCACATCGGCCCGGTCGCGACGGGGCAGTCGGCGCGCGCGCCCCATTCGGCCCATGAACCGTCATAGAGGCCCGCGACCTTGCCGCCGGCCTCCTCGACCGCCAGCGCCACGATGGCCGCGGTCACCCCCGAGCCGCAGGTGGTGATGATCGGCTTCCTAAGGTCGATCCCGTGGGCGGCGAACTCGGCCTTGAGCGCCTCGGGCGCGCTTCAGCGCCCCGTGCTCGACGATGTCGGCGAAGGGCAGGTTGAGACTGCCCGGCATGTGGCCGCACCTCAGGCCGGCCCGGGGCTCCGCGACTCGCCGCGGAAGCGGTCGGCCGCGCGCGCGTCGACCACCTGCGCCGAGCCGTCCTTCAGCGCGGCGCGCACCTGGTCGAGCGAAGCGACAAAGCCGTCGGCGGGCCGGGGCGTGAACGGGCGCGGCCTGGGACGGACGTCGCCCTTCTCCAGCGGCCGGCCCTTCCTTGATCCATCTCGCCAGGCCGCCCTTCGAGGATGCGGACATCCTCGACCCGATAGGCGCGCAGTGTCCACCACACCCGCGCCGCGGCATAGAGGCCGAGCGAATCATAGACCACGAACCGCATGCCGTCGCCGAGCCCGAGCGCGCGCATCGGCATTCGCGAAGGCGTCCGGCTTCGGCAGCATGTGCGGCAGGCCCTCGTCCCGGTCGGCGATCGTGTCGATGTCGAAGAACGCCGATCCCGGAATATGCCCGAGCCGGAATTCGGCCGCCCCGATGCGGCCGGAATTCGGCAGGTGCCACGAGGCGTCGATCACCCCAAGGTTTGGGTCCCCGAGCTCGGCCGCGAGTTCGGCCGTGGTGACGAAATTGCGCGAAGCCATGGGGCGCGGTCCTGTCGGCTCAAGCGGGCTCGAGCGCGATTCGCACCCGGCGGTTGATCTTGCCCTTCTTCTCGATTCCCGTCACCGAGGCGCGGCCGATCTCGCCGGTGCGCTTGACATGCGTTCCCCCGCAGGGCTGAAGATCGAGGCCCTCGATCGCGATCAGGCGGACGCGGCCGGTTCCCACCGGCGGCCTGACCGACATGGTCTTGATGAGGCCCGGATTGGCCATGAGCTCCGCGTCCGTGATCCAGCGATGGGCGACCGGCCGGTCGAGCGCGATCAGTTCGTTGAGCCGCCGCTCGACCTCCGCCTTGTCGAGCGCGGCCTCGCCCGAATCGAAATCGAGCCGACCCTCCGCGTCACCGACCGATCCTCCGGTCACCGGATAGGGCGCGACGACCGAGAGGAGATGGAGCGCGGTGTGAGCGCGCATCCGCCTGAAGCGCAACTCCCAATCGATGCGGGCGACGACGCGCTGGCCGGCGCGGGGCAGGGCCGCCCCTTCGGCCGGCGCATGCAGAATGGTCGCGCGGTCCGCGTCATAGATCGTGTTGACGATCGGAACCGCCGTCCCGTCGTCGAGCATGAGGACGCCTTTGTCGCCGCTCTGTCCTCCGCCCTGCGGATAGAAGACGGTGCGGTCGAGCGCAATCCCGCGCGTCTCGGAGGCGAGCACGACCGCCTCCGTTTCGGCGCGATAGGAATCCTCGCGGAAGAGAGCCTCCGTCATCCTAGACGAACACGCTCGGCGCGCTTCCCTTCGCGGTGAGCCAATCCGGAACGGGCAGGTTCTTCGAGCGGAGGAAGGCGGGGTTGAACAGCTTCGAGGCGTAGCGCGCGCCGGAATCGCAGAGCAGCGTCACGATCGTATGATTAGGCCCAAGGTCGCGGGCGAGGCGGATCGCGCCTGCGATATTAACCCCCGAAGAACCGCCGAGGCACAGGCCTTCCTGAACCACCAGATCGAACACGATCGGCAGCGCCTCCTCGTCGGGGATCTCATAGGCCATGTCGACCGGGGCGCCTTCGAGGTTGGCTGTGACGCGGCTCTGGCCGATCCCCTCGGTGATCGAGGAGCCGACGCTCTTGAGCTCGCCGGTCGTATAGAAGGAATAGAGCGCCGCCCCCGGCGGATCGGCAAGCGCAATCTTGATCGCCGGGTCGCGCTCCTTCAGCGCCATCCCGACGCCGGCCAGAGTGCCCCCGCTGCCGACCGCGCTGACGAAACCGTCCAGCTTGCCGTCAAGATCGTCGTAGATCTCCGGCCCGGTCGTCTCATAATGGCCGCGCCGGTTGGCGACGTTGTCGAACTGGTTCGCCCACACCGCGCCGTTGGATTCGGTTTTGGCGAGCGCCTCGGCGAGGCGGCCCGAGTAGCGCACGTAGTTGTTGGGATTGGCGTAAGGGACGGCGGGAACCTCGATCAGCTCCGCGCCGGCCAGGCGCAGCATGTCCTTCTTCTCCTGAGCCTGGGTGTCGGGGATGACGATCACGGCCCGGAAGCCAAGCGCGCTCGCCACCATCGCGATGCCGATTCCGGTGTTGCCGGCGGTGCCTTCGACGATTGCGCCGCCTGGCCGCAAGCCGCCGCGCCTGACCGCGTCCTCGATGATCGCGAGCGCCGCTCGGTCCTTGACCGAGCCGCCCGGATTCATGAACTCCGCCTTGCCGAAAATCGTGCATCCCGTGGCCTCGGAGGCGGCGCGAAGCTTGATGAGGGGGGTGCGGCCAATCGCTGCGACAACATCGCCTACAGGCTTCATCACACTCCTCTCGGGTTTAGGGCCAAACTAGGCGACGGCGCGTCTTGCGACAAGCCTCGGCCCCTGCCACAAGGGTCATGGGGCGCGACGCGTGTTTTTTATTGCCTCGAAAATATTCTGGATGCTCGCCTCGCCGATCAACCTCCTGTTGTTCGGCGCGCTGATTGGCGTTGTGCTGACCTATGGCCGGCGGGCCCGCTTTGGGCGCGCGCTTGCACTCGCCGCGATCCTCGCGCTCATCGCCGCGGCGATGCTCCCCTTGGGCGCGCTCATGATCGCGCCGTTGGAAAACCGCTTCCCCGACCCGCCGGCGACTATGAGCCCGCCCACCGGAATCATCGTGCTCGGCGGGGCAATCGACGACGTGACCAGCGCCGCTCGCGGCCAGACGATATTCGACGAGGGCGGCGCGCGGGTCACCGAGGCCGTGATCCTCGCCAAACGCTATCCCCAAGCGCGCGTCGTCTATACCGGCGGGACTGCGTCGCTCATTCCCGACGCTTCGTCGACCGAGGCGCTTCGGGCCAAGAACCTCATGGCCGCGATGGGGGTCGAGCCCGGGCGGATCGCGATCGAGGACAAGTCGCGCAACACCGAGGAGAACGCCCGCTTCACCGCGGCGATCGTCCATCCCGATCCGTCGCAGCGCTGGGTGATCGTGACTTCGGCGTTCCACATGCCGCGCGCGATGGGGGTGTTCCAGAAGGCGGGCTTTCACGCCATCGCCTATCCGGTCGCCTTTTACACGCTAGGGCGCTCGCGGGACGACCTGAGGCTGATCTTCGATCCGGTGCGAAACCTGCGGGTCTTCGAACTCGCCATTCACGAATGGATCGGGCTTGCCGCGTATTGGGCGAGCGGGCGCATCGACCGCCTGTTTCCCGGGCCGGACGGCCAAGGGCCGCCCTGACGCCCCTCGGCGAACCCTACGGGCAGGCCGCTTTGACGGCGATTCGCGCCGCGCTTTCGATCGGCATGCAATCGTGTTCGATCAGCGCAAGCGTCTTGTTCGCGACCACGAGGCTGGAATCGCCGACGACCTGCGATTCGTAGCACGCCCGCTGCTTGGGATCAGCGAGGCCGAGGCCAAGTCCAACGAAATAGTATTTGATCGCGACCAGCCGCGCGTCGACCGAAACGCCGTTGAGCGCATTGCGGTCGGAGCACGCCTGCGGCGGGCCGGCCTCGGCGGAGGCCGAACAGAATATCGCCACGACCGCCGCCGCCATTATCATACGCATGAACTGCTCCCGAACACGAGGTCTCGCGGGGCCGAAAAAGAACAATCCCGTCATTCTGGACGCGCCTTTGGTCGCGAGTGTGACCTTCGACGCTGGCAACGCCCGGCAGGCCTTCGCGGTTGCATTCGACTTGCTTTCGCGGTGCAATTGACTAGAGTATAGGCAGAATGGATCATGCCCAATCTCTAGGCACAACGCCCTGCATAGTTATCGGACCGATCCGCCTCGAGGGCCGGGCGCTGCTCGCTCCGATGTCGGGCGTCAGCGACCTCGCAATGCGGCGGATTGCGCGCCGCTTCGGGGCCGCGCTCGTCTTCTCGGAGATGGTCGCCGCCGAAACCTTTCTTGAAGGCGACCCCGAGGCCTCGATGCGGGCAGAGGGTGAGGGGCTGGCGCCGCACGCGGTCCAGCTCGTCGGCCGCGAGGCGCGGGCTCTGGCGGAAACCGCGCGCCGGGTGGCCGACGCGGGCGCCGTCCTCATCGACCTCAACATGGGCTGCCCCGCGCGCCGCGTGTCCGGGTGTCTCGCCGGCGCGGCCTTGATGCGCGATCTCGATCACGCCGAACGTCTCATTTCCGCGGTCGTCGAGGCGGCGCCCGTGCCGGTGACGGTGAAAATGCGCCTGGGGTGGGACCAGTCCTCCATGAACGCGGCGGAGCTTGCGCGGCGGGCCGAACGGGCGGGCGCGCTGATGGCGACCGTCCACGGGCGCACCCGGGCCCAGTTCTATGACGGCCGCGCCGATTGGGCGGCCGTCCGGGCGGTCGCGGGCGCGGTCGCGATCCCGGTCGTCGTCAACGGCGATTGCGCGAGCCTGGAAGACGCGCGCGCCATGCTCGACCTCTCCGGCGCGGCGGGCGTGATGATCGGGCGCGCGGCGGTCGGCGCGCCCTGGTTGGTCGGCGCCATAGCGCGCGGCCTCGATGGCGCCGGCGCGCCGGCCGCCCCTCGGCGCGAGGACCGGCGGGAAGCCGCGCTCGAACACCTCGACTGGCTCGTCGGCAAGCTCGGACCCCAGGCGGGGCTTCGGCATGCGCGAAAGCATCTTTCGGCCTACGCCAGCCAGGCGGGAGCGGGCGAGACGCTCCGGCGCCAACTGGTTACCTGCGACGACATGGGCCAGGCGCGCCGGCTGCTCGCCCGCGCCTTCGATGACGACGGGGCAAGGCTCGCGGCATGATCGCGCATGCGGCCCATGAGCGCGCGGACCCCGCGAAGGTCTTGAACGCGCTCGCCCAGCCGCTGCTCACCGTCGACTCCGAGGGCTGGGTGATCGACGTCAATGTCGCCGCCGAGACGTTCTTCGACATGGGGCGCGCGACGCTCGTGCGCTCGCGGCTCACCGATCTCATTCCCGCTGACTCGCCGCTTCTCGCGCTCATCGCCGAGGCGCTGGACAACCGCGCGACCGTCAACGGCTACAAGATCGACATTTCCACCGCCAGGATCGGCAATCGCAACGATGTCGATGTGTTCATCGCGCCATTGCCCCAACCGGGCGAGGCGGTTGCGATCATGCTGCAGGAACGGGCGATTGCCGAGAAAATAGACAGGCAGCTCACGCATCGCAGCGCGGCGCGCTCGATCACCGCGCTTGGCCTCATGCTGGCGCATGAAATCGAAGAATCCGCTCTCCGGCATCCGCGGCGCGGCCCAGCTCCTGGAGGCGAACGCAAGCGACGAGGATCGGGCGCTGACCCGGCTCATCTGCGAGGAAACCGACCGGATCGTCACCCTCGTCGACCGCGTGCAATCCTTCGCCGATTCGACGCCCTCGCAATGGGAAAGCCTCAACATTCACGCCGTGCTGGACCACGTTAAAAGGCTGGCCCAGGCCGGGTTCGCGCGCCACATCCGCTTCGCCGAAGTGTACGATCCCTCGCTGCCGCACGTGCATGGATCGCGCGACCAGCTCATCCAGGTGTTCCTTAATCTGATAAAGAATGCGGCCGAAGCCATTGGGAACGATAGCGTTGACGGCGAGATAAGCCTGACCACCGCTTATCGCCTGGGCGTGCGCCTGCGCGCGACGCCGAACGCCGAATCGGTCGCGCTGCCGCTCGAGATCTGCGTGCGCGACAATGGCCCGGGCATTGCGCCCGAGATCCTCGGCAATCTGTTCGATCCGTTCGTCACCACCAAGGCCCAGGGCTCTGGTCTGGGTCTTGCACTGGTCGCCAAGCTGATCGGCGATCACGGAGGCATCATCGAATGCGAATTGCATCCGCGAAAGACGACGTTTCGCGTGCTGATGCCGTTGCAACCTCATCGCGGGGCGGCTGGCGCGATGGGCCAGTCGCCGGGGCGAAGGAGCTAATGGGAATGCCGTCAGGGCACATTCTGGTCGCCGACGACGACGCCGGGATCCGCACCGTTCTCACCTCCGCGCTGACCCGCGCGGGCTACGAGGTCCGCTCGACCGGAACGGTCGCCGGCCTTTGGCGATGGGTGGCGGCGGGCGAGGGCGATCTCGTCATCACCGACGTGGTCATGCCCGACGACAATGCTTTCGACCTCCTGCCGCGGATCAAGCGGATGCGGCCTGATCTGCCGATCATCGTCATGAGCGCGCAGAACACCTTCATGACCGCGATCAGGGCGTCCGAACGCGGCGCCTACGAATATCTGCCCAAGCCCTTCGACCTGCGCGAACTGGTGGCGATCGTCGGACGCGCGCTCGCCGAACCCAAGCGGCGCCGCGACGAGGCGGAGCCGGCGCCGGGGGAGACGATGCCGATCGTCGGCCGCTCGCCCGCGATGCAGGACCTTTTCCGGGCCCTCGCCAGGCTCATGCAGACCGATCTCACGGTGATGATTTCCGGCGAGTCCGGCACCGGCAAGGAACTCGTCGCCCGGGCGCTGCACGACTACGGCAAGCGCAAGGCCGGGCCGTTCGTCGCCATCAACATGGCGGCCATTCCGCGCGATCTCATCGAGAGCGAATTGTTCGGCCACGAGAAGGGCGCCTTCACCGGCGCCGCCGGCCGTTCCATGGGCCGCTTCGAACAGGCGGAAGGCGGAACCCTGTTTCTCGACGAGATCGGCGACATGCCGATGGAGGCGCAAACCCGCCTTCTTCGCGTGCTTCAGCAGGGCGAGTATACGACCGTCGGCGGCCGCACGCCGATCAAGAGCAATGTGAGGATCGTCGCGGCGACCAACAGGGACCTCCGCTTCCTGATCCAGCAGGGGGCGTTTCGGGAGGATCTGTTCTTCCGCCTCAACGTCGTGCCGATCCGTCTTCCTCCTTTGCGCGAGCGCTCCGAAGACATACCCGACCTCCTGCGCGCCTTCTTCAAGCGCGGCGCGGCGGAGGGGCTTCCGGCCAAGACGATCGAGCCGGCGGCGATGGAGCGGCTGCGGCGCTATCCATGGCCCGGAAACGTGCGCGAGCTTGAAAACCTCGCCCGCCGCCTCGCCGCGCTCTATCCGCAGGATGTGATCGGGGAGGGCCTGATCGAGGCCGAACTCGGCGCGTCCGCGCCTCTCTCCCTGCTGGGGGCGCGGGACGAGCCAAGGCAGCGCGCCGGCCCCGGGGTGGCTGAAATCGCCGGCGGCGGTTTCGACGCGACACTCGAGCGCGCCGTCGCCGAACTCTTCCGGTCGTTTGGCGGCGCGAGCCCTCAGTCCGGGCTCTATCACCGGGCGCTGCGCGATCTCGAGGCGCCCCTCCTCGCCGCCACGCTTGCCTGGACCGGCGGCAATCAGATCAAGGCGGCCGAGATTCTCGGCCTCAACCGCAACACCCTGCGCAAAAAGATCCGCGATCTCAATCTTCGCGGGGCGGCGAGCTTCCGTTAGGGGGCTTGAGCGGGCGCTACCGCGTCCCGCCGCCACATTTGGGTTTTTCTTGAACCGGGCCGCTTTGGCTTTGAAACGCTCCGATCGAGGGGCGGAAAAGCTTGGATTTCCGTGGATGCTCTCGTCCGAATCGATACTTATCAAGGGGTTATGCGCGATTTTCGTCGGCGACAATTCTTCGCGGGCCCTTCGATGGCGCTGAGCGGCGCCCGGACGGGAGGGCGCGGCCGAGGCGATTGCGGAAGGGCGGAATTGGTCCATGGGGATGAGCCTAGCCTATTTTCCGATGCTCCGAAAGAGATTGTTCGTCCCATTGTCGTCCCGCCCCTTCCTCTCGGCCCCGCGCTCGCCCGGATCAAAACTCACTCAGCGGGACCGGTTTCGACCCGAAGCCGACATTGCGGTTGGTGCAAAAATCAACAATTTCGCAACGCGCGCGGATTACCCCCAAAATCGCTCCCCTTTTGAGAAAGGTTACGCCGCGCCTTAATTCATGCAAAAGCCCGCCCGAGGCGGGCTTTGAAGTTCTATATTGGGCCCATAGGAATCCCTTTACCCAGCAGGGCAGGGAACATTTTTGTAAGAAATTCACATCGCAGTGCACATACTGCGCAACAGCCACCAACCTCTTGAAAGGTAGGATCCTCCAGCACTTTAATTCACCCGTCAAGAAATAAAAAAGGTTGCGCGCCACTGAAGCACGCTGGACCAGTCAATTTGAAACCTGATATGCACAACCCCGTCATCGGACGGGGACACATTGAGAACCGTCATGGTGGCGGCACCAATGAATGGGTAGTCCAATGGCTGCCCACCCAACTCGCAGATTGACACTTCCACGCGCGAATGGCGGTTAAGAACGCTGCGTCCGAAGGGAAAGGCGACGTCAAACGTCCCCCAACCCCATCCGTCCCATGTCCAGATTTGAAGCGGGCGCGCAATCGGGAAGGGATTGTCGAGATTGGAGCCAGGAATGGTTGAGCTGCCGGGATAGGCGCTGCCAACCAGCATCTTGAAGAACGGAAAAGGATCGCCCGTATCGAATGTCAGGTTGTTGTAAACGCCGGCGGGCGTGCGCGCCCCGCCCTGCACGATCTGGCTTTCACCGTAGCCCAGCTGGCTGAACAGATAATAAATGAATAGCAACGAGCAGCCGGTGATCGCGTCAGGCCCATCATCCGAGGCATTGATGTTGTTGACATAGTCATTGCGCGGGCTGTTCATCCAGGCGTTGCTGTTATCAAACCCAGCCGGCGGAAAGCCAAGGCCATTGTTGGCCAGTATTCGTGCTGCCAGGAAACGTGAAAGGCCTTCGCCATTACTTCCTTCTGTGTTTGCGCCGTACCAACCCTTGCCTTGTTCCCGCATGAATTGTTCTGACATTTCCGAAACCAGCAAATAGCGGAGCATGGTCACGTTGCCATTAGAGCCCGGATTGAGTGTCACCGATAAATTGCCGCCGCCTAGCGACCAGCTTGCCCCGCCACCACTGGGCGTAATTTGGACCGTACAGGGAGTCCTATAGTCGATGCTTGGATTGCCAAACAAGCCTGACAGCCAATTGAAATCCCCTTCACATACTTGGATCAGCGCGTTGGTGCGCGCAGGCTCAGGGCCTGAGGGATTGGAGGAAGTTTTCTGTAGCGAACTATCATAAGAGAAGGAATAGTGGGCCGTGGGATTGCCGATTAGCCCTGTTGTGATTTGTGCCATCGAAGCGATCTCCGCTCTTCGGCGTTGAAGTGCCTATCCGATAAAAAATGTGGCGCGCCATTGCAGGACGCTGCTCCAGTCAATTTCGAAGCGCACATGAAGTACGCCATCATCTCCTGGCGCCACATTGTGCACCCGCATGGTGGCGGCGCCGATAAAAGGCACATCAAGCTGGCCGTTCGGCAGCTTGCCTAGCTCGCTGATTGAAACGATACACCGCGAGTGGCGGTTGATCACATTGGGCCCGAAAGGGAATGCGATGTCAAACGTCCCCCAGCCCCAGCCATCCCATGTCCAGATCTGCATTGACTTCTCCTTTTCGGGAATGAATCAGGCGCGACGGACAGGGCCTCCAATGAGTTGTCCGCTTCCTTCGGATGCAGGGTTTGGGAGGTCCGGTTGCGAACTCGCGCCGTAGCCGCGGCTTTGCGCGGGTGAGTCGCTCATAGGCTGTCCGGGGCGGCTGGTCACGGAGACATCATGTCGGATGGGTGCCCCCTCTGCCCTGCGTAACATCACTTGAGACGGGCCTGACGTTCCCTCAAGCGGAAGATTTCTTCCAGCAAATTGAAAGGTGCCTGCGGATTGGCGAGCACCTGGTTCCAACCCTCTTGGAGCGTCGTGTTGAACCGGCGCTCCCTCGGCCAAGCGTGAGGGTTGGGGCCGTGCTCCAGACGTTCCCTCAAGAGGGAGGTTCTTTCCGCCAAAATTGAAATATCCACCATCGCGAACTTCATTGCTTCTTAGTTCGCTGCTATGTTGTTCTAAATTTATCACGGCGCACCTCTTCGTAAGTGGGTAGCATCGCGTTTCGCTTCTGCTAACGCTATGTCCGGCATCAATTTTGTCAAGTGACTAAATATAAATCAAATATAAACCCACTAAACAGCAGACATGTCGAGAACTTCCCCCGCGAAATTGAGGCACACGTTAGTCTAATGTAACGTCTCGGCAGCATTTGGTTGCATGGATGAGCAGTGCAAAAATCAAGATTTTTGCACCATGGATCGACGTCAAAAAAATCAGGAGGTTACGCGGTGCAGAAATCAGGTGCATGAATGCCCGAAACCCTTCACCAAACCCGACACTCTGGTTGACCTAGCGCCGCGGCGCTAGGCCATTCGCTCGCCGATTGCCGGCTCCCGCCCCCCAAAAGCCCCGGGAAACCCATGCTCAAGCGTCGCAGATTCGCAACATCGTTGCGAATCTGCCACTGAGGCGCTAAACAACCGTCGTTGTGCGAAAGGCGTCTCGACTCGGTCCGCCAATTTTGACTGGAACGACGATCAACCCCCGGGGCTCGGCGCTCCTCGATGACGGTCGGCCGACCGGCCGCTTCGGGGTGATCGTCGTCGGCGCCGCGTTCCTCCTCGCCCTCGCCACCTTCCTGGTTTTCGCCCGCTTCACGCCCATCCTGCCGACCCCGACGGTCGTCTGGATCCTGCTGATCGGGGACGGCCTGGTCGTCATCATTCTGATCGTCCTGATCGGGATCGAGCTTTTCGGCCTTCGCGCGGCGCGACGGGCGGCGCGGGCGGGCGCTCGGCTGCACAGCCGCTTTGTCGGACTGTTTGCGCTCGTCGCGGCGATCCCGGCGATCGTGACCGCGGTGGTCGCGGGGGTTTCGGTCGAATGGGCGATCAACCCCAAATTCATGAGCGACGTCGCTTCCTTCATCAACGAGGCCAATCAGGCGACCCAGCTCTATGGCGACGCCCAGTGCCGCGCGCTCCTGCGCGACGCGGACCTCACCGCCGGCGACCTCGCCCGCAGCGCCGGCCAGTTCCAGTCGGATCCTGCGCAATTCAAGGACTATTTCAGCTCGCGGGCGAAAACCCTCGGGTTCAACGCCGCCGCGCTGATGAGAGGCGACGGATCGGTCGTTCAGCTTGCGGAAGGCTCGGACCCCAAGCTGATCGTCAAGCCTGAGGCGTCGGACTTCAAGGACGCGGTGAATGGCGAACTCGTCTGCCAGGTTCTCCGGACCGGCTATGTTTTCGTCGCCATTCGCCCGATCCCCAAGACCGACGGCCAGTTCCTCTACGCCGCGCGCGCCTTCGATCCCTTAACCGCGAAAGTGGCCGACGACGCGGCCAGCGCCTCCATGATGTGGGCGCGCTTCGAGGCCGACCGCCGCGGCATCGAGCTCGCCTTCGCCACCGTGTTCGTGATGCTGGCGCTGACCATGCTGTTCTCGGCGATCTGGCTTGGTCTGGCCTTCGCCAACCGGCTGGTCCGCCCGATCCGCAGCCTGATCCGCGCGACCGACGAGGTCGCGTCCGGCAATCTCCATGTCCAGGTGCCGACCCGCCGTTCCGACGGAGACCTCGGCCATCTTGGCGACACGTTCAACAAGATGACCTCCGAACTCCTGCGCCAGCAGTCCGGGCTCATGGAGGCGAACGCGCTCAATGACGAGCGGCGCGCCTTCATCGAGGCGGTGCTGTCGGGGGTGCCGGCGGGCGTCCTTGGCGTCGACAATGACGGGGTCGTCACGATTTCCAACGCCGCCGCCGAGGGGCTGCTCGGGGGGGGCCTCAGCCTGATTGGACGGCCCCTCAACGAGATCCAGTCCAGCATCGGGTCGATCTGGGAACAGGCCCGTTCGCGCAGGCTCCGGCTTCATCAGGGGCAGGCGACCGTGCTCAGGGACGGCCGCGAACGCGTCCTCAACGTCCGCGTCACCGGAAATCCGGGGCGCGACAATCGCGCGAGCGTCATTACGCTCGACGACATCAGCGACCTTGTGACCGCCCAGCGGACCGCGGCCTGGGCCGACGTCGCCCGTCGCATCGCCCACGAGATCAAGAACCCGCTGACCCCGATCCAGCTCTCGGCCGAGCGGCTGAAAAGGCGCTACGGCCGGCACATCGTCGAGGGCCGGGACATATTCGACCAATGCACCAACACCATCATCCGCCAGGTGGATGACATCAAGCGGATGGTCGACGAATTCTCCTCGTTCGCCCGGACGCCAAGGGCGCTCCCGATACAGGACGACCTCACCGATTGCGTGCGCCAGGCGCTCTTCCTGATGCGGGTCGGTCGCCCGGAGATCGCGTTTGAGGAGCGGCTGCCGGCCGAACCTGTTTTTGCCGAGTTCGATCGCCGGCTGGTGTCGCAAGCGCTCACCAATGTTTTGAAGAACGCGACAGAAGGCATTGATGCGCTCGGCGAGCATCATCCCCTAGGCGTGATCGTCGTTACGCTCTCCGTCGATGGCTCGGACTTCGCCGAGATCTCGGTCAGCGACAACGGCAAGGGCTTTCCGCGCGAGGATCGTCACCGGCTGACCGAGCCCTATGTGACGACGCGAGCCGAGGGGACCGGGCTTGGGCTGCCGATCGTGGTCAAGATCTTCGAGGACCACGGCGGCGGGGTTGAGCTTCTCGACGGACCGGAGCGTCCCGATGGAGGGAGGGGGGCCAGAGTCGTCATGAGACTGCCGCTGAGCCGCAATGAACGCCTTGCGGCGCCGGCGGAAAACGAGAGGATCGGTTCGTCCTGATGGCTGCTGACATTCTGATCGTCGACGATGAAGAAGACATCCGCGAACTCGTCGCCGGCATCCTGGAGGACGAGGGGCACGGGGCGCGGCTCGCGCGGAATTCGGACGAGGCGATCGCGGCGGTCGAAGCGCGCCGGCCGCAGCTGATCCTTCTCGACATCTGGCTGCAGGGCTCGAAGCTGGACGGACTGCAGCTGCTCGAGGCGATCAAGCGCCAGCACCCGAACGTGCCGGTGGTGATGATCTCGGGGCACGGCAACGTCGAGACGGCGGTGACGGCGATCAAACTCGGCGCCTACGATTTCATCGAGAAGCCGTTCAAGGCGGACCGTCTCATCCTGATCGCCGAACGGGCGCTGGAGACGTCGCGCCTCAAGCGGGAAGTCAGCGACCTGCGCGCCCGCGGCGGCTCCGCCGACCGGATGGTCGGGTCCTCCTCGGCGATCTCGAACCTCAGGCGGGTGATCGAGAAGCTCGGGCCCGCCAACTCGCGCGTCCTCATTTCCGGCGCCGCCGGGTCGGGCAAGGAACTGGCCGCCCGCCTCATTCACGGAAGTTCGGCGCGCGCGGACGGTCCTTTCGTCGTCATCAACGCGCCGGCGATGGCGCCTGAGGGAATGGAGGCGGAGCTCTTCGGGGTCGAATCCACGGCCGACGGGCCGCTCAGGGTCGGCGCGCTCGAGGAGGCGCATGGCGGAACGCTCTACCTCGACGAAGTCGCCGACATGCCCCGCGAGACGCAGGCCAAGATCCTGCGCGTCCTGGTCGACCAGAACTTTCAGCGCGTGGGCGGCGCTTCGCGCGTTTTCGTCGATGTGCGCGTCATCTCGTCGACCAGCCGGGATCTGGCCGAGGCGATCACCGAAGGGCGTTTTCGCGAGGACCTGTTTCACCGGCTCTCGGTGGTGCCGATCCGGGTCCCCTCGCTCGCCGAGCGGCGGGAGGACATTCCCGAGCTCGTTCACTATTTTTTGAAGATCACCGCGGCCAGCATGGGGGTGGCGGCCCGCCGGGTCGGCGCCGACGCCATGGCGGTGCTTCAGTCGCACGACTGGCCGGGAAACATCCGCCAGCTCAGGAACAATGTCGAACGGCTGATGATCCTCGCGATCGGCGATCCGAACGTTGAAATCTCGGCGTCAATGCTTCCCGCGGAGGTCGGCGCGCTGGTGCCCGCGGTGCCAAGCGGCATCGGCGGCGAGAAACTGCTGAGCCTTCCCCTTCGCGAGGCGCGGGAAGCCTTCGAGCGCGACTATTTGGTCGCGCAAATCAGCCGCTTCGGCGGCAACATATCGCGAACCGCCGAGTTTATCGGGATGGAGCGATCCGCGCTGCACCGGAAGCTGAAGTCGCTCGGCGTCGAATAGCCGCGGCGAACAGAACGCCGGTTTAACATTGTGTTTTTGGCTGATGAGTCGCCTTATTTTCTGTGATATGACGTGGAAGAACCGGCGTGTCGGGCTCCGTGCAGGACAAGACCGGACAACACGGCCGCAAAGGCCCAACGAACGGAAAAACGAATGGCAACCGAGAAGGCGCAAAACCTCCAGGACACTTTTCTCAATCATGTGAGAAAGTCCAAGACATCGGTCACGATTTTTCTTGTCAACGGGGTCAAGCTGCAGGGGTTCGTTACTTGGTTTGACAATTTCTGCGTCCTGCTTCGACGCGATGGCCACTCCCAGCTGGTCTATAAGCATGCAATCTCGACGATCATGCCCGCGAGCCCGATCACCATGTTCGAAGCGGTTGACGAGGAGCCTCGTTGATCTTTGACCAGGACGCCCCCTCTCGCAGCGGGGCGGGAGCGGAGCGGCGCGCGACCACGCGCGCGCTCGTCGTCTGCCCCAATCTTGCCAGAGACCCGAATGACCCGATGCGCGGCCCCGAGGCCCGCCGCGAAGAGGCGGTCGGACTGGCGCGCGCCATCGATCTCGAGGTCGTGGGCGCGGAAACCGTTTCGCTGAACGAAGTCCGCCCGGCGACCTTTATCGGCAAGGGCAAGGTCGAGGCGATCTCGGCTCGGGTGAAGGACGAGGCGATCGACCTCGTCGTGATGGACTGCGCGCTCTCGCCCGCCCAGCAGCGCAACCTCGAGAAAGCCTTCGGCTGCAAAGGTCATCGACCGCACCGGGCTCATCCTCGAGATTTTCGGCCAGCGGGCGCGCACCGCCGAGGGCGCGCTGCAGGTCGAGCTCGCGCATCTCAAATACCAGCGCTCGCGCCTCGTCCGCTCATGGACCCATCTCGAGCGGCAGCGCGGCGGCTTCGGCTTTCTCGGCGGCCCCGGCGAGACGCAGATCGAGACCGACCGGCGCCTGATCGGCGAGCGCATCATCCGCATCGAGCGCGAGCTCGAAACGGTCAAGAAGCAGGCGCAGCCTTCAGCGCGCGAGCCGCAGCGCCGTGCCCTATCCGATCGTCGCGCTGGTCGGCTACACCAATGCGGGAAAATCGACCCTGTTCAATCGGCTCACCCGCGCCGAGGTGATGGCCGCCGACATGCTGTTCGCCACCCTCGATCCGACCATGCGCATGATCCGCCTCCCCCATGGCGGGCAGGCGATCCTCTCCGACACGGTCGGCTTCATCTCGGATTTGCCGACGACGCTTATCTCGGCCTTTCGCGCCACGCTCGAGGAAGTGCGCTCGGCCGACGTCATCGTGCATGTGCGCGACATCTCCCACCTCGACAGCGAAGCGCAGGCCCATGACGTCGAGGCGATTCTGGACGAGATCGGCGTTTCCGACCGCGCCGACCGCGTGATCGAGGTCTGGAACAAGGTGGACCGGCTCGACGCCGACGCGCGCGCCGCCCTCGCTCAGGAGCAGGGCACTGGCGGGACGTCGCCGCTCGCCATTTCCGCGGCGACCGGAGAGGGCCTCGACCGCCTCAAGGCCGCGATCGAGGATCGCCTCGCTCGCGACCGGCCCGAAATGGAGCTCACCCTCGACGCCAGCGACGGGCAGGGCCTGCACTGGCTCTACGAGCACGCCGAGGTCATGAGCCGCCGCGACGAGGACGACCGCCTCCGCCTCACCGTGCGCGTCGCCCCCGACCAGATCGAGCGGATCAAGCGCCGCTTTGCGCTTCCGGGCGCTGTCGCGCCCTCGGGCCCGGGCCGAACCGCCGGTCCCTGACGCCGGCGCGACGAGCCGGCTCTCGCTCCTCGGCCCAAAGCCGCTCCGTCGAGGCCGGCGCTTTCCGGTCTTCGGCCAGGCGCAGGCTATCGGGGCGGACGGGGCGCGCAAATAGAGCGGCGGCGCTTTTCTTTGCGTAAGAGACGTATTCGGCGGCCCGGCGCGACCCCGCCCGCCCTTGTCTATTGTTCAAATTTCTGTTATCAACAGTAAATAAAGTTTATTCGATTGAAGACACTTTTCGGCGGCCTCAGGCCCAGTCCCCTGTCATGAGATAGCCGCCAGCCGGAGGGCGCCATGAGCGAGACCCGAAAGCTCGCAGCCATCCTTGTTTCAGATGTCGTTGGATATAGCCGGCTCGCGGGCGCGGACGAGGATCGCATCCTGGCGCGGCTGAGGGCGCTCAGCAGCGACCTCATCGACCCCATCATCTCGGTGCACCACGGCCGCATCGTCAAGCGCACCGGCGACGGGAGTCTCATCGAGTTCCGCAGCGTGGTCGACGCGGTGCGCTGCGCGATCGAAGTGCAGAACGGCATGGTCGAACGCAACGCCGGTCTGCCGCCCGAGCGGCGGATCGAGTTTCGCATCGGCATTCATCTCGGCGACGTGGTCGAGGAGAGCGACGGCGATCTCATGGGCGACGGCGTCAACATCGCGGCGCGCCTCGAAGGAATCGCGCAGCCCGGCGCGATCTGCCTTTCCGAGGACGCCTACCGGCAGGTGAGCGGCCGGCTCGACATGGCGGTCGCCGATCTCGGCCCGACGCAGCTCAAGAACATCGAGCGGCCGATCCGGGTCTATTCGCTGGAAGTCGGGCAGCCGGCGATAGCCAAGCCGGCCGCGCCTACGAAGCTCCGCAAAACGGCGCCCCAGCCGAAGGCGCGCTCGCGGCTCGCGCTGCTCGGCGCCGCCGGGGTCGCCGCGCTCGCGCTCATCGCGATCGCAGCGGGCGCCTGGCGTTTCCTTGGCCCCAGCCGATCCGTGGCGCTCACGGCGCCGGCGGTCGCAGTCCTGCCGTTCGACAATCTGGGCGGCGACGAGCAGGCGAGCCGCCTCGCCGACGGCATGACCGAGGACGTCATCACCGACCTTGCGCGCTACAAGGATCTCATGGTCATCGCGCGCAACTCGACCCTGGCTTACAAGGGCAAGCCGGTCGACGCGAGACAGGTCGCCAAGGACCTCAACGTCCGCTTTGTGCTCGCTGGCTCCATTCAGCGCCAGGGCGACCAGTTGCGGGTGACGGCCGATCTCAGCGACGCCACGACAGGCGCGCAGGTGTGGTCGGAGCGCTGGGACCGCCCGGCGCAGGACCTGTTCGCCGTGCAGGCGGAGGTGGCCGACAAAGTTGCCGCTTCGCTCGGCGGCAGTGGGGGCTCCGACATCGGCGCGATCCAAAGCCGCCTGCTGTCGGAAGCCAAGCAGCGCGCGCCGGCAAATCTTTCGGCCTATGACCTCTGGTTGCTCGCCCTCGAACAACGAAAATTGTACACGAAGGCCGGGAACGTGAAGGGCTTCGAGTATATCGAGGAGGCCCTTGCCCTCGATCCGAAGCTCGCTCCCGCTTACGCGACGCGGGCGTGGCTCAAAATAGCAGATGGCGGGTTCTTACATCTCCCGTGGGCGACGACAGAGAAAGAAGTCGAAAGCGACCTGCGGCTGGCGCTGGCGCTCGATCCGTCCAACGCCGATGCGCATGCCGGTCAGATAGTGTACTTGGCCACGGAGGGCCGATGGGTCGAAACGTCCGCGGAGATCGACCGCGCTTTGCACGACAGCCCCGTCAACACGTTGGTGCTCTCAATCTCCGCCGCGCAGCTCCCTTACTTGGGACGACCGGAAGAGAGCGTCGCGATGGCGGACTTGGTCTTGCGTCTCGATCCCCAGTTGCCGCCGGGCAGGCGCGGGCAACTCTTGAGGTCCTACTTTTTCGGCCACAAATTCGAGCGTGTTCTTGAGGTAAGCGATCAAATTCCGGACGAAAGCTGGGACAGGTTCCATCGATTTGCTAAGGCCGCAAGTTTGCGCTTTTCTCGGCCGCGCCGACGAAGCCGAGCGCGTCAAGGCCGACCTCCTCGCCAAGGACGGCGAGCAAGTGATGGAGCTTTGGTTCAATGAAGGCGAAGTGTTTGTGCGGGCGGACGAGCAGGAAATCGAGCGCGAAGGCTTTCGCAAGCTTGGCCTTCGCATCTGCGCCACCGACGAGGAACTGAAGAAGTTCGACGCCCCGAAGCGCCTGCCCGAATGCGTCAAGACCTGAGCCGTCCGCTGGCTTGGGAACAACAGGCAGCGCCGCAGTCGCGAGGAAGGCGGTCCCGTCGAACCTCCGAGTTCCCTGACCGGCCAGCCGCTCCCCGGCTTTCGCCTCGGCCTGAAGTTGCTCCATCTCGTCGAGGCCGGCGCTTTCCGGCCTTCGCAGGCGGCCCGAGGGTTCACCGCTGGAACAGGGCATTTCACTCGAATCTCTCTCAGCGCAAGTCGTCCGCCGCGTCGTTCAGGAAACCGGCGATCGCGTTTCGCACGCCCTCGTCGACGTCCTCCTGCGTTGAGCCGGTCGCCTTCAGCGCCGCCTTCGCGAGCAGAAGCGAGTGGTCGCCTCCGTCCACGATATGGAGGCTCGATGGCGCGCGCATGCGCTTGCGCACGGCTTCGAGGAGGTCGAGCGGGCAGAGCGGATCGCGCGTTCCCTGCACGAACAGAATCGGGGCCTCAAGGTCCAGCAGAACCTGATCGCGCAGCTTCGACCTGTCGCCTCCGCCGCAGAGCGGGTAGCCGAAGCAGATCAGCGCCATCACGGTTTCGACAAGGGCGACATGGCAGCCCACGCGCCCGCCCATGCTTTTGCCTGCGAGGACTATGGGGCCGTCATGCCTGGCCCTGAGAACCGCGAGCGCCGCCCGATGCGCGGCAATGAGCTTGGGCAGCGGGTCGGGCCGCCGCCGGCCTCCCAGGGCGTAAGGATAGTCGAACAACTCGACCGGGCCGATCGGCCCGAGGAGCTTGGCGAAAGTCCGCATCCTTGGATGCGAAGAGGGGAGCGCCGGCGCCGGGCGCGAGCAGGAAGGCGGGTCCGGGCATGGCGGCGAACTTATCGCCGAAGTCGGCCCCAAGTCACGCGAGCGCCTCAACCGCCCTCCGCGGCCGCGGCCGTGGACGCCAGTCTCAAAGATCGGCCTTCAGCCGCTCGAAAATCTCGCGCCCTTCGAGATCGAGGACGCGCATGCCGACCGCCCTTGCGGGCCAGGCCGCCTGGACCGCCGCGCGGATCGCGCCGGAGGCGTCGGGCGCCTCGATTTCGGTCTCGCCGAGAACGAGCGGCCCAAGGTCGGGGCCGGCGCCGAAGAACTGGAGCCGGAAGCATTGCAGTCTGACGCCGAGAAGGCGTTCGAGCTCGTCCAATGGATCAGCCTCAAAAAATCGGATGGGCCAGGGCCCGGGCAGGTTCTCGCCGCCCTCCGAGAGACCGGAATCCGGCTTCGCCCGCGCCGCGAAATCGCCATGGTCCGGCTCGCCCGCATGTCGCGCAATGAGGCTCGCCACATGGGCCCAATGGGCGGCGGCTTCCGAGGCCCGCGCCTGTCGTTGCCGCCGGCGGGCTTCCGCATAGGCGCCACGCCCGAACCCCGCGATCAGCCGGCCCGAGTTCGCCTCGGGCGTCCCGCCGCTCTCGCGCGCAGCCTGCTCGCCCGCGCTAGGCGGCGGCGCAAACGACCCGCGGATTCGCGAATGGGAGCGTCTTCCGCGTATCGACATGTCTAGACTGTCTGAACCAACATCTTGAAATCAGAAGCCCTTCCGGTCCGCCGCGATGGCAATACAACCCAAACAGACTGGATTTGAGCGCGCGCGACCGGTTGTGGTTAAAATGCCAATGAGGTCAAGTGTCAAGCGCTACAACCGAGCGGTTTAAAAGTGTCTTAATTTTCCCCTGTCATCTCGAATTTTCCGGCCCGGCGGCGCTCAGCCAAGGGCGGGGCGAGGCGCGCCGTCCGGCGGCGCCGGCCGGCCAGGCCGAGCGAGGCGAGGCCCAGCGCGAGCATCGCCCAGGTGGATGGCTCCGGCGCGGCGGCCACGCTCAGGGTTCCGCTCTCCTCGACGGGGTAGGAGCCGCCGGCCAATTCCCACAGCGAGTACTGGCCGGGCGAATTCTCCCAGAGGTTCCAGAAGCCGCCCGGGTTCTGAGCTGTCGCGAACAGGAGGCCGTAGAGGTCGAAAGGCGTTCCCGGCGCATGGAACTCGTTGTCGTAGAGGAACAGCCCGTCGGGGCTGGTGGCCGCGCCGGGAAAGCTCGGATTGCCGGCGACTGCGCCGATCGTCTGATCGGCTAGGCCCGTAATCACGCCCGAAACTCCAGTGACTTCGCCGGCTGTATTGACCATGATCTGGCCCGCGGCGGTCAACTCGGCGTCAGTCAACTCGAGGGTAAACGTGTATACTGACGCGTTCGCCGCCGAAACTCCGAACGCCATCGCAGCAATCACAGTGATCAGTCTCTTGCGCATCATGCATCTCCTGTCTCAACCGCCAGTCCGCTCACGTTTATCACTGGCGTTGAGACGGCCGGCGTCTGACATCGGCTGGCTCTAATTTTATTAAATACAGCCTCATGCGATTGGATGCAATCAAAGGTTGCCGGTTTAGCTACGGGTAATTGAATCGAGGTTGTGCTAAATTGTAATCAAACCGCTATCGGATGCCCCGGCGGCGGGCGGCTCAAGCCTGAGCGCGTTTGCGTGAGGCCAAGTCTCGATTGCAGACGCCGGCCCGGCGGATGTAAGCGTCCCCGTTTCGGACATCGGGGGATATCGAATGCCCAGTCATCCCGCATTG
>CAVULN010000036.1:0-66101 GCA_963742305.1 uncultured Alphaproteobacteria bacterium | reverse complement strand
GGCCTGGCGGCGCTGCTCGGCATGGCGATCCTCGCCTGGCTGAGCGAGAGCGGCGGCTTGAGACGCGGCGGAAAAGAGGGCCGGCGGCCCGAAGGCTCGTAAGCGCCTCCGGTCACAGGATCGCTCGCCGCGATGGAGTTTCCGCGTAAAGCTCCTCGACCATCGCCGCGCGGCGGGCGAGCACCGCGCGCTGGTTGACCGAGCCCTTGTCGGTCAGTTCGCCGCTGTCGAGCGAGGGCGGGTCGTCCATCAGGATCAGGCGGGCCAACCGGCGGGAGCTGCCGCCGGCGTCGTCGTTGAACGCCTTGAGCAGGCGGGCGAACCGCGCGCGCACGCCCTCGCGGCCGAGGATCTCGGCCGCCTCGCCGTCCGGCGCGCCGGCGAGCTCGCGGCAGGCCGCGAGGTTCGGAATGACCAGCGCGGCGACGGCGTCGCGGTCGTGTCCGGCGACGACCACGTCGGTGACATAAGGCGCGCAATGGGCGACGAATTCCGCGCCTCAGCGGGCCGACGCTGACCCAGGCGCCGGTGGCGAGCTTGAAATCCTCCGCCACCCGTCCGTCGAACAGGAATCCGCGTTCCGGATCGCTCTCGTCGACGAAGCGCAGCGCGTCGCCGAACTTGTAGTACCCGTCTTCATCGAACGCTGCGTCGGTCAGTTCGGGCTGGCGCCAATAGCCGGGCGTGACGCTCGGACTTCTGATCCGCGCCTCGAGCTTGTCCCCGTTGGGGACGAGCTTCACCTCGACGCCGGGATTGGGAACGCCGATCACGCCGGGATCGCGCGCCCGGTCGGTGACGCTGATCGCCGAGGGTCCCGTCTCGGTCGACCCGAACGAGGTCAGCATGGGAACGACTTCGCCGACCGTGTCGAGCCCCAGCCGCTCGAATCCCTCACGCACATGGGGGGCGAGCGCGGCGCCGGCGTAAGTGAACGCCTGAAGCCGCTCGAACAGGGTCCGCCTGAGCGCAGCGTCCGCCTGAAGACGGGGCAGCAGCATCTCGAAGCCGCGCGGCACGTTGTAGTAGACCGTCGGCGAGATCTCGGCGAGATTGCGCAGGGTGGCTTCGATCGCGCCCGGCAGCGGGCGGCCCTCGTCGATATAGAACGAGCCGCCGTTGGCGAGAACGAGATTGAAATTGTTGTTGCCCCCGAACGTATGGCTCCACGGCAGCCAGTCGACCAGGACCGGCGGCTCCGCCGTGTAGCTTGGCGTGACGGCGCTGAGCATCGCCTGGTTCGAGGTCATCATCCTGTGGGTGTTGATGACGCCCTTGGGCGTCCCGGTCGAGCCGGAGGTGAACAGGAGCTTGGCGATCGTGTCGGGCCCGACTTTCGACTGAGCCCTCTCGACGTCCTCGGTGGGCTTCGTCGCGAGCAGCGCCTCGAACGCGCACGAGCGGCGCGAGGCGGGAGGGTTCGTCCGCGCCGCCGCCTCGACGTCCTTCGGAACCGCCGCTTCGAGCGCCGCGGCGAAGGGATCGCCGTCGTCGACGAACACGAGGCCGGGGGTGAGCGCCGCCATGATCGCCCTGAGCTTGGCGAAGTCCCTGGAGACCAGCGAATAGGGGGCTGAGACGGGCGCGTAGGGAACGCCGGCGATCATCGCGCCCAACCCCAGCAGCGCGTGGTCGACGCTGTTGCCGGACAGGATCGCGACCGGCCGTTCGACGCTCAAGCCCCGGTCGATCAGGCCTTGCGCGACGCTGCGCGCCGCGTCCCGCGCCTGGGCGTAGGTGACCGTTCGCCATCCCTTGGCGCCCCCGCGTTCGCGCTCCGCGAGGAACACCCGCTCCGGCGCGGCGGCGGCCCAATGATCGAGCCAGTCGGTCGCGGCGCGGGCGTAAGCGCCGGGCGAATGCGGCGAGCGCGCGAGGATGACGCCGTCCGGCCGCCGCTCGACGATGACCTCCGGCGGACCGAGAATGAGCTTCGTCCTCGCCATCCCTTTCCTCCCGGGTCGCGGCTCGTTCGGCCTCACCATAGCCGCCGCCGCGAGCCGCCGGCTAGACCGCTTCCCCATCGAACGGGCGGCGCCCGCGCGCGGTGAAAAATTATTCAACCAACCAGTTGACTCTCGGAACGTCCTGGCGTATATTCAACTACATGGTTGAACTAGAGACCCGCCGGCTGAGCCCCATCTTTCACGCGCTGAGCCATACGACGCGCCGCCACATGCTGCGCGAACTCGCCTCCGGCGAGCGGACGGTGGGTCAGCTTGCCGAGCCGTTCGCCATGTCGCTCGCGGCGGTCTCGAAGCACATCAAGGTCCTGGAAACCGCTGGACTGATCAGCCGCGAGGTGCGGGGGCGCGAACATCTCTGCCGCCTCGCTCCGGGACCGCTCGAAACCGCCCACGAGTGGCTGACCTTCTACGAGCGCTTCTGGACCGCCCGCCTCGACATTCTCGACCGGCTCCTGCGCGAGGACGACGCGCGCAAGGCCGGCAATTCCTCTTCCCCCGAAGCGAAACCCCCAGAGACAGACCCTGCCCAAGGAGACGACCAATGAACGAACGCGCGAAAGTCGACGCCTATGGCGCGCTCACGGAGGCCTCGACCCTCACCATCCAGCGCATGCTGCCAGGGCCGATCGAGCGGGTCTGGGCCTATCTCACCGAGGACGACCTGCGCCGCAAGTGGCTCGCGGCGGGCGACATGGAAATGAAGGTCGGCGCGCCGTTCGAACTCGTCTGGCGCAACAGCGAGCTCACCGATCCGCCGGGCGAGCGCCCGGACGGTTTCGGCGAGGAGCACCGGATGAAGAGCCGGATCCTCGAGTGCGATCCGCCGCGCAGGCTCGCCTTCACCTGGGGAAATGAGGACAGCGACGTTTCGATGGCGCTCGAGCCGAGAGGCGAGAAGGTGCTGCTCACCGTCGTCCACCGCCGCCTGCCCACGCGCGGCATGCTGGTCGGCGTCTCGACCGGATGGCACGCGCATCTCGACATGCTGGCCGCACGCCTGAGCGGCGAGGAGCCAGGCCCGTTCTGGGACCGGTTCAAGCGCCTCAGGGCCGAATACGACCGGCGCATTCCGGCTGACGAAAAGCCCGCCTGACCGCCAAACCCTTTCGCCGTCAGCCGACCCCATGCCGAGGAGCCGCGACGAAGCGCGGCGTCTCCAAGCATGATCCAGAAGGCGGCGCCGATCGTGCGATCTCAAGCGTCCTTCGGGACGCGCCGCCTTCGGCGCCGCTCCTCTGGACGAGAGACACCCAGCAAACAGGAGGTTCACTCATGCCCAATCCAGTCGTCTCGCGCGATGAATGGCTGAACGCCCGGCTCGCGCTGCTCAAACAGGAAAAAGAACTGACCCGGCTCAGCGACGAAGTGGCGCGCCAGCGCGAGGCCATGCCGTGGGTCAAGGTCGACAAGCCCTACCGGTTCGACACCGACGAAGGGACCGCGGCGCTCAAGGACCTGTTCGGCGGGCGCTCGCAGCTCCTCGTCTACCACTTCATGTTCGGGCCCGATTACAAGGCCGGCTGTCCGTCCTGCTCGATGATCGCCGACGGGTTCAACGGCTTCGCCGCGCATCTCGCCAATCACGACGTCGCGCTTTGGGCCGTGTCGCGCGCCCCGCTCGAGAAATTGCAGGCTTACAAGCGGCGCATGGGATGGACGTTCCCCTGGGCCTCCTCGTCCGGCGGCGACTTCAACTTCGATTTCAATGTCTCCATCACCGAGGACCAGCAGCGCGCCGGCGGCGTCGAATACAATTACCGGCGCGGCGACCATCCGCTGACCGCGGCGCAAGTCCCGGAACCGGTCGCTCGCTTCGCGGCCTCGTGCGGCACCGACGGACGGACCTTCATGCGCGACCGGCCGGGCATGAGCGCCTTCGCGCTCGAGGACGGCCAGGTCTACCACGCCTATTCCACCTACGCGCGCGGGCTCGACGGGCTGTGGGGCGCCTACCAGTGGCTCGACCGCGCGCCCAAGGGACGCAACGAGAGCGGGATCTGGTGGAAACGCCGCGACGAGTACGGGGCGGCCCAACCATCCCTTCAGCCCATAGGAGGTTAAGATGAACACGCCCGCAATCGTGTCACGACAGGATTGGGACGCTGCGCGCGAGCGCTTGCTCGTCAAGGAGAAATCCGTGATGCGCGCCCATGACGCGCTCGCCGCCGAGCGGCGGCGGGCGCCGTGGATGGCGGTCGAGAAGGCCTATCGCTTCATCGGACCCGACGGCGAGGCGAGCCTTCTCGATCTGTTCGAGGGCCGCCGCCAGCTGATCGTCTATCGCGCCTTCTTCGAGCCCGGCGTGTTCGGCTGGCCCGATCACGCCTGCCGCGGCTGCTCGCTCGGCGCCGATCAGGTCTCTCACCTCGCGCATCTGAACGCGCGCGACACGACGCTCGCCTACGCCTCGCGCGCGCCGCAGGCCGACATTCAGCGGCTGAAAGCGCGGATGGGCTGGCGGATGCCCTGGTACACGATCACCGATGATTTCGACGCCGATTTCGGCGTCGACCAATGGCACGGCCACAACGTCTTCTTCCGCGACGGCGACAAAGTGTACCGCACCTATTTCATCAACAACCGCGGCGACGAGGCGATGGGCACCGTGTGGAGCTACCTCGACTTGACGCCGCTCGGCCGCCAGGAGCTCTGGGAGGATTCGCCCGACGGCTATCCGCAGACCGCTCCTTACAAATGGTGGAACTGGCACGACAATTACGAGACCGAAAAGGCCGTCGACCCACGATGGGTCGAGGTGTCGGACGCGGGCGAGGCGGCGTTCCGGAACAAGGAGGAGGGCGCGCGCCCATGAGCGGCGCCTGCCCCGCGAGCCTGACAGGAGGCGGAGGCGGCGTTCTCGCGCCGCTCGCCCGCGCCGCGGCCGACTGGCTTGGCCTCGCGGCCGCGCCCGCCTTCGCCATGATGGCGTTGATGACCGCTGGTCTCGGCGCTGGCGTCGCGCCGGTCTGCATGGGCGCGGAGCACGGCTCGCCGATGAGCGGAATGGTTCCGATGTACCTCATGATGAGCGCGTTTCACTCGGGCCCGTGGCTGAGGCTGATCGCGGGCCGGGGCAGGCGCTGGCGCGTCAGCTCTGCCGGGTGACCTTCGCCGCGCGCTTCTCGAGGAAGTCTCTCAGCCGCTCCTTGGCTTCGCCGCTCATTTCCGCGATCGCCGCCATCAGCGACTCGGTCAAAAGCCCGCTTGCGGGATTGCTTTCGGCGATGCGCGGGAGCGCGTGCAGGACCGCGAAATTGGTGGTCGAGGTGTTGGACGCGGCCTTCGCGGCGAGCGCCATCGCAGTCTCCAACCCCTTGCCGTCCGCGACCAGATATTGCGTGACGCCGGCGGCGTGCCCTTCCTCGGCGTTGAGCGTGCGCCCGGTCAGCATCATGTCCATGATTCTGGGCACGCCGATGAGGCGGGCGATGCGCACGCTTCCGCCGCCGCCGAGAAAAATGCCGCGCTGGCCCTCGGGAAGCCCATAATAGGCCGAGCGTTCGGCGACCCGGATATGGGCGGCGGCGGCGAGTTCGAGCCCGCCGCCGACCACCGCGCCATGCAGCGCGACGATCACCGGCGCGCGTCCGAACTGGATCGCCTCGAAGGCGCGATGCCACATGCGCGAATGGAGCGCGGCGTCGAGGGGATCGCGCGCCTCGACGACCTCGGAAAGGTCGAGGCCGGCGGAAAAATGCGCGCCCTCGCCGGTGAGCACGACGGCGCGGATGTCCGCGGCCATGCGAGTGAAGAAGGTTTCGAGCCCGAGCACGGTCACATCGTCGAGCGCGTTGCGCTTCTCCGCGCGGGCGAGGCGCAGATGGGCGATCGCGCCGATGCGGGTCGCCTTCAGCGACTTCGGCAGGTCGATGTCGATCGGCTGTTCCACTGTCTCGTCCGCCATTTGCGTCTTCCTTCCCCTAAACGCCGTCGAGCCAGGCGATCAGCGTCTCGAGCCGCGTCGCCTCGACGTGGACGCGGAAGCCCGTGCGCCTCCGCGCAAGCAGGCCCCTGAGGCCAAAGAAGAGAACAGCCGCCGACGGCGAGCCCGAAGCGGGGTCCACCGAGGTCGCCTGCATGAGCGCCTGGGGCGCGTCCGCGCCCGAGACCTCGACCGCGGCGAAGCCGTCGTCGACCGAGGTCGCGCACCAGCCGTCGCGCCAGCCGTCGGCAGCGGCGAGCGGAGCGGGCGTGACCAGGAGCGCGCTCGTCCGGCCGATGCGCAAGGCATGCTCGCCGGCGGGCGCCCGCGCATCGAGGCCGAGGATCGGCGCGCCGGGCGCAAGGGAAGCGACGGCCGCGTCGATGTCTCCCGAGATCAGGGTGTGGCCGAGCCCAGCGAGCCTGCGCGCCGTCAGTCGCGGATGGTCGACGAGAAGCTCCGCGCCGCCGCGCGGCGGGGCGAGGCGCATCTCACGCATGGAGCCGCCTTCCTTCCGGATCGAGCGCGACATGGGTCGTGATCGTCGCGCGCCGGTCGCGGCCCAGATGAGTGACGCCGACCGTTTCCCCCGTGCGCGCGAGCCCCGCCTCGATGAGCCCGAGCGCGATCGGGCGGCCGAGCGCCGGGCTCATGGCGCTCGACGTCACGTAGCCCTGAGATCGCCGCGCCGCGCCCTCGCCGCCCACGACATGGGCGCCGGTCGGCAGCGGCGCTTCTCCCGACGGAACGCTCAGACCCACCAGTTGCCTGCGGCGCGGATCTTTCGCTACGGCCATGAAGAGAGAGCGCTTGCCGATAAATTCGTCGCCCCGTGAATCGCGCGGGCCCGTCACGCCGAGATCGTGCGGCATGGTCGTCCCGTCGGTGTCCTTGCCGACGACGATGAAGCCCTTCTCCGCGCGCAGGATCATCAGCGCCTCGAGGCCGAGAAGCCCGCCGCCGAACGCCGTGAGCTGTTCGGCGAGGCGGGCGCGCAAGGCGCGAGCGCGGCGCGCCGGAACCGAAAGCTCATAAGAGCGGTCGCCGGTGAAGCTCACCCGCGCCACTCTGAGCGGCCCGCCGTCGAACTCGGCCGTCGCGAAGGCCATGTGCGGCAGGCTCTCGTCGTCGAGCGCGATGTCGAGCCCGCACGCTTCGATGAGGTCGCGCGAGCGCGGGCCGGTCACGGTGAGCGTCGCCCATTGGGCGGTCGTGTCGTGAATGGCGATGCGGCGGGAATCGAAGCGGTCCTGCCGCCAGAGTTCGAGGCGCATGCGAACCGCGTCGGTATGGCCTGACGAGCAGGAGACAAGGAAGCGATCCTCCGCGAGGCGCAAGGTCACGCCGTCGTCGAACACGACTCCATTTTCGGACAGGGCGAAACCATAACGGATGCGGCCCGGCTTCAGGGTCGAGAGGCGGTTATAGCTGTGGAAGTCGGCGAGCGCCGCTGCGCCGGGGCCGACGATCTCGATCTTGCCGAGCGACGAGCCGTCGAACAGGGCGACCGTATCGCGCGCGCGGGCGGCCTCGCGCTGAATCGCGAGATCGGGCTCATCCGGCCCGTACCAGGCGGGCCTGAGCCAGCCGCCATATTCGCGCATCTGCGCGCCTTCGGCCCGGTGCTCGGCTTCGAGCGGCAGGCGCTTCAGCGGATTGATCAGCGCGCCGCGCCGCCTGCCCGCGATGACGCCCATTGGCGTGGGGACGAACGGCGGGCGATAGGTGGTGGTTCCGGTCTCGTCGATGGTGCGGCCGGTCAGCGCCGCCATCGCCGCGAGGCCATTGACATTGGCGGTCTTGCCCTGGTCGGTCGCCATGCCGAGGGTGGTGTAGCGCTTGAGGTGCTCGACCGAGACGTAGCCCTCGCGGGCGGCGAGCGCGACATCCTTCAGCGTCACGTCGTTCTGGAAATCGATCCAGCGCCGGCCCTGATCGTCGGCCTTTGGCCAGGAGGCTTCGATGCGGTACTGGCCCTCGGGCGCATTGGGCGCGGCGCCCTCGCCGCCGCCCGCCGCGTGGCCTTCGCGCAAGGCTCCCGCAAGGGTGAAGGCGCCGTTGGCGGCGCCGGCGACGGTGAGATTTTCGACGCCGCCTTGAGGAACGAGCGCGGCGCGAGCCTCGTCGTAGCGGATAGGGCCTCGCGCCTGGGCGTAAAGATGCACGGTCGGCGACCAGCCGCCGGACATGAGAAGCGCGTCGCAATCGCGCGTCCGGCCGCCCGCGCGCACCGCTTCGACGCCTTTCGTCCCGATGACGCCCTCGATTTCCGCGCCGCGCGTCACTTTCAGTTGGCTTGGCGGCCCGGCGGCGCGGGTATCGACGATCTCGACCTCCGCGCCCGCCTCGGCCAGGGCCTCCGCGACAGGATAGGCGCTGTCGTTGTTGGTCGCGACCGCCACGCGCTTGCCGACCAGCACGGCATGGCGGCGCAGATAGACGAGCGCGGCGTCGGCCGACATCACGCCGGGCCGGTCATTGTCCGGCACGACGAGCGGGCGCTCGATCGCGCCCGCCGCGACCACGATCCTCTGCGGCCGGATGCGCCAGAGCGCGTCGGGGGCTGGCGCGCGACGCTCCCAGGCGCAGACGAGATTGGCGTCATAGACGCCATAGGCCGTCGTCCGGGTCATGACGCGTCCGTCCGCGGCTTCGACCGCGCGCGCGACGACGCGCGCCCAATCCCGCCAGTCTCCGCCCCCGATTTCGCCGCCACGATGGATGAGCTGGCCGCCGATTTCGCCATGATCGTCGAGGAGAAACACGACCCGTCCCGCGCAAGCCGCCGCGTGAGCCGCGGCGAGGCCGGCAGGCCCCGCGCCGACGACGAGAACGTCGCAGCGCGCATGAAACTGCGGATTGTCGGCCTGCGGGCGATTGTCCGGATCGACGCGGCCGAGCCCGGCCATGGCGCGGACGGAGGCTTCGAAGGTCCCCCAGCGGGGCCATAGGAAGGTCTTGTAGTAGAAACCCGCCGGCAGGACCGGCGCGAGGGAGTTCGAGCCATGCGGCGCGATCGGCGGCTGCATTGGGCGACGCATTGACCGCGCGGACGGCGATGTCGTTGTCGAGCGCCTCGACAGTTGCGCGCAGATTGGGCGTCGTCTTTCCGTCGCGCGTCACGTCGACGATCGCGTTCGGCTCCTCGGTCCATGCGCCCCAGAGTCCGCGCGGCCGGTGGTATTTGAAGCTGCGTCCGACGATGCGGACGCCATTGGCGAGCAAGGCCGAGGCGATGCTGTCGCCGGCGAAGCCGACATAAGGCGCGCCGTCGAAGGTGAAGGCGTGAGGTCGCCCCCGATCGACCGCGCCGCCGGTCGGCAGACGAACGCTGGTCAAGACCCGGGCCTCGTCGGCGCTTCGCTCCCCACGACCGCGTTGGTCGCCGTATCGCGGGTCATCGCGAACATCTCCATGCAAGTGAGATGCAGCCAGATCTCGCGCGCCTCGCCCTTTGGATTGGCGTTGAACCAGAGATACTCGGCCCATGCGGCGTCGCTGACTTCGCTTGCGGGCTCGGGCCGCGCCTTCGGTTCGCCGACATAGTGGAATTCGGTTTCGTCGCGCGGACCGCAGAAGGGGCAGGGAAAGATTTGCATGCGTGGCCTTCAGGCGGCCTCATGGCGGGAAGTCTTGATCGTCTGAAGGACCTCGAAGCCCTCGAACTCGGGATGGCCGAGATAAAGCGGCCTGTTGGCCCCCGCGTCGCGATGGGCGGCTCGAAAATGCTCGGACTGGGTCCAGGCGGTGAACGCCTCCTTGCTCGCCCAGACGGTGTGCGACGAATAGAGCACGTGATCGTCGCGTTCGGGTCCGCGCAACAGATGGAACTCGAGGAAGCCGGGCACGCGGTCGAGATGGGTGTCGCGCGAGAGCCACACCTGTTCGAACGCGCTCTCTGCGCCTTTCATGACCTTGAAGCGATTCATCGCGATATACATGGCGATCTCCTCAATGCGCGATTCCCGATCCCGCCGCCTCGTCGATGAGGCGTCCGGCCGCAAAACGGGACAGATCGAAGGGGCGGCTGATCTCGTGGTGGGCGCCGGTCGCGATGAGATGCGCGAGCAGCGTGCCGCCGGCGGGAATGGCCTTGAAGCCTCCGGTTCCCCAGCCGCAGTTTAGAAAAATGCCCTTGACCGGCGCGGGACCGATGATCGGGGACGAGTTCGGGAACGACGTCGACGATCCCGCCCCATTGGCGCATCAGCTTCAATTGGCCGAAGGCGGGGAATGCGTCGAGAAGGCCGGAAACGACGGTCTCCTGCATCGGCGGCGAGCCGCGCTGGCCGTAGGAAGGAATGCGGTCGAGACCGCCGCCGAACACGATCTCGCCCTTGTCGGACTGGCTCGCATAGACGCCGGTCCCGATGTGCAGAAGAACGATGTCGAGGCAGGGCTTCACCGGCTCGCTCACCATCGCCTGCAGCGTATAGGAGTGGATCGGCAGCCTCACGCCCGCCTTGGCCATGAGCTGCGAGGAATGGCCGGCGACCGCGACGCCGACCGCCTCGGCGCGAATTTCACCCAGCGTCGTCTCGACGCCGACGCAGGCGCCGTTCTCAATGATGAAGCCTGAAGCCTCGCAATTCTCGACAATGTCGACGCCGAGCCGGTCGGCGGCGCGGGCATAGCCCCAGGCGACCGCATCGTGCCGGGCGGTTCCGCCGCGCCCCTGCCAGACGCCGCCGTTCGGCAGATAGCGGGAATCGAGCGATTGCGTCATCAGCGGCAGCTTCTCGCGGACCCTGTCCGGACCCCAAAGCTCGGCGTCCACGCCGTTGAGCTGCATGGCGTTCACGAGGCGCGCGGCGATCTCGAATTCGGCCGGCGTGTGCGCGAGATTGAGGATGCCGCGCTGGCTCAGCATGATGTTGAAATTGAGCTCGCGCGACAGGCCCTCGTAAAGGCGGAGCGCGAGATCGTAGAGAGCGACCGATTCGGGATAGAAGTAGTTCGACCGCACGATCGTGGTGTTGCGCCCGGTGTTGCCGCCGCCGAGCCAGCCTTTCTCGATCACGCAGACGCGCGACGTCTTGTGGGTTTTGGCGAGGTAATAGGCGGTCGCGAGCCCATGTCCGCCGCCCCCGACGATGACGACGTCGTAAGCCGGCTTGGGCGCCGCCTTGCGCCAGGCCTGCGGCCAGCCTTTGTGGCCGGCAAGTCCGTGGCGCAAAAGCGCGAGGCCTGAATAACGTCCGCTCATGGGCGCCCCCGCGAAGCCTCGAAATCGGCAAGATGCGCGTGGGCCCGGGCGTAGGCGCGGAAGGCGCCGATTTCCGCTTCGCTCGGCGCGAGGCCAGTGAAGGCCTTGAGATAATGGGGCGCGAGTCTGAGCCGCGTCTCGATTGGCTCCCGGAGGTCGAGCGCCCAATAGCCGATCTGCATGGAGTAAAGCACGCGCGCCCGCACGAATGCGTCCGTCTCCTCATAGCCGAAGCGCGCGAACATCGCCCTCAAGCCCTCGGTTCTCAAGCGGTCGGCGCCGTCGAGCGCCTTGCGGACCTGAGCCGAGCGGCGCGCCCAGTCGCGGACGGCGAAATCGAGTCGCGGGCTGAAGATCGCCGGATTGACCCAGCAGCGGAAGACGTTCAGGACCGCCTGGTTGACGGTTCCCGCCGGCGCTTCGGCGGCGTTGAGGATCGAACGGGTGTTGAGCGTCTCCCAGCGGTCGAGCAGGGCGCCGAGCAATTCGTCGCGATTCTTGAAGTACCAGTAGAAGCTGGACCGCGACACGCCGAGCTTTTCGCCGAGCCCGAGCACCGTGACATGGTCGACGCCGTCGATGGCGAGAGCGATCAGGGCGAGATCGAGCCAGTCCGAACGCGTCGCCTTGACGGCGCCCGATCGCGCCTTCGCCGCGAGCGCTTGCGCCATCATGCCCGCATCGCCTTGCCGGAAGGATCGTAGGGCGAGGGCGCAATGACGCGCCCTTTGCGCTCGGCGCCGACGATGTGGACGCTGAGCGCGGCGCCGACCTCGGCCGCCTCCGGCGCGACGAGCGCCATCGCCAGGCTCTTTCCCACGGTGTGGCCATAGCCGCCCGAGGTCACGAAGCCGACCATGGCGCCTGACCGCCAGACCGGCTCGTAGCCGGCGGCGTCGGCGTCGAGGGCGTCGATCTCGAGAGTGACCAGGCGCTGCCCGGGCGGCCCCTTGCTGTCCGCGAGCGCCGCCTTGCGCCCGAGAAAGTCCCCCTTGTCCCAGGCGATCCAGCGGTCCATGCCGGTCATCCGCGGGGTGCGGTCCTGGGTGAATTCGGCCGACCAGATGCCGAAGCTCTTTTCCAGTCTCAGCGACAGAAGCGCGTTATAGCCGTATTCCCTCAAGCCCAAATCGCGTCCGGCCTCGATGAGGGTCCGGCGCAGGCTCGCGTGTTCGAGCGCGCGGCAATTGATCTCATAGCCGAGTTCGCCAGTGACCGAGAGGCGCGCGACCTTGGCCCGCACGAGGCCGATGTCCATGATCGCCGCGCCCATGAACGGCAGGGCGGCGTTCGATGCGTCCTGATGGGTGACGCGCGCCAGCACGTCCCGCGATTTCGGACCGGAGAGGGCAAAACCGATCATTTCGTCGGAGATGTCGCGCACGCTCACGCCTTCGCGCGCATGGGCGGCGAACCAGCGCATGTGCCACTGGCGAAGGTAGTAGGAGCCCTCGATCCAGAAGGTCCCGTCGCCCCAGTTGACGATCGTGAGGTCGCCCTTGAGCCTGCCGGTCTCGGACAGCATCGGCGCGAGGCGGGCGCGCCCTGGCCCGGGCAGGCGGGCGGCCGTCATCCAGTCGAGCCAGCGCCCGGCCTCGGGGCCGGTCACTTCGTAACGCGAGAACGAGGCGATATCGAGAAGGCCCACGCCAGTCCGCACCATGCGGCATTCCTCGCCCACGATGTCGAAGGCGTTCGAGCGGCGGAGGGTGGGCTTTTCCGTGAAACCGGGCGGGCCGAAATAGAGCGGAACCTCGAGGCCCCAGGAATTGCCCCACTGGCAGCCCGCGGCGGTCATCGCGTCATAGGCCGGAGTCGTTTTGAGCGGCCGGCCGGCCGGCAGTTGCTCGTTCGGGTAGGTCATGACGAAGCGGCGGGCGTAGAATTGGCCGGTCGTCTGGCGGATATATTCGCGGTTGGAAGCGAAAGGGCCGTAGCGGGCGATGTCGAGGCCGTAGACGTCGGTGGACGCCTCGCCGTGGATCATGAGTTCGGCCAGCGACTTGCCGACGCCGCCGCCCTGCAGGAACCCCGCCATGACGCCGCAGGCGAGCCAGTAGCCGCGTTTGCCCGCCACGGGGCCGACCAGCGGATTGCCGTCCGGCGAGAAGGTGAAGGCGCCGTTGACCCATTTGCGGATGCCCGCCCTCTGCAGGACCGGGTAGCGGCGGTGGACGAGTTCGAGCTCGTCGGCGATGCGGTCGATGGCCTCGGGCAGGAGCTCGACGCCATAGTCCCATGGCGCCCCGTCCATCGACCAGTGCTGGGGATTGGTCTCGTAGACGCCGATCAGGATGCCCTTCTGGTCCTGGCGCATGTAGGTGAACCCCTCGAGGTCGACGACCATTGGCAGTTCGGCCTTCAGCGCCGCGACCTCAGGGATTGTCTCGGTGAGGAGGTAGTGGTGCTCGAGCGGCGAGAGCGGCAGGTCGAGGCCGACCATCCGCCCGACCTGCTTCGCCCACAGGCCTGCGGCGTTGACCACATGCTCGGCGTTCACGACGCCTTTCTCGGTCACGACGTCCCAGGACGAGTCCGGGAGCTGCCTGAGCTCGACCACGCGATTGTGCTCGATCACGGTCGCGCCGCGCTTTTTCGCCGCGCCCGCGTAAGCCCAGACCGTTCCCGTGGTGTCGACATAGCCCTCCCGGTCCGCCCACATGCCGCCGAACACGCCGTCCACGTCGATGATCGGGCAGCGGGCCTTGATTTCCTCGGGCGTGACCAGACGGACATCCTCGACGCCGATCGCCTGGAAGCGCCGGTAGGACGCCTGCAGCCATTCCCAGCGCTCGGGCGCCGAGGCCACGTGAAATCCGCCGGTCATGTGCATGCCGATCGACTGGCCGGATTCGGCTTCGACCTGCCTGAGAAGGTCGATCGTATAGGCCTGGAGGATCGCCATGTTGGGGTTGGCGTTGAGGGCGTGGAAGCCGCCGGCGGCGTGCCAGGACGAACCCGCCGTGAGGACCGAGCGCTCGATCAGGGCGACATCGGTCCATCCGAATTTCGCCAGATGGTAAAGAACCGAAGCCCCGACGACGCCTCCGCCAATGACAACGGCGCGATAGTGTTCTTTCATCCGCGGGCCCTTTTGACCGAACCGCCTGCCGATTCCCATGCTACCGACCGGTCCGGCGCGCGTCTAGACAATGATGTCCAGTCGCGCCGCGCCGCTCCGATTTTGTCGGCAAGTGTGGCTTTTGTCGCCTTGTCGGGGGGAGCCGAATATGCGTATGGATGGCGGTCCGCCTCGGCCGCAACGTTTGGATTCGCAGGGCTCCCGGAGCTGCCGCCGCTGCGGGTGAGCCGAGGGCCCGGGACAGCGAAGTCGATGAACGCTTCTTGGGGAAAACGGCCGGCAAGGCCGCCGATGTGAGACCGGAGAGGGCGGCAAGGGCAATCGCCCGCCTCGCCGAGGCTTTCCGGAAACCCGGCGGGGGCGGCGGACGAGACCGGCCGGGATTGAGGATTGTTCGTACGCGTGCATGCGTTCTGAGGCGAAGGGGTGGTATGAGGCGGAGCGGGGCCTTGACGCTCGGGGTGGTCCTGACGCTTGGCGCGGTAACCGGCGGCCGGGGACAGGAGCTGTCGGGCGCCGTCACCGAGGCGAGCGCGCCATCGGCGACGTCATGGGGCGGCTTCGCTCTTCCAAGCCTTCCCGGGAACTGGGCCGATTTGCCGTTCAGGCTGACCGCTTCGCAGTCCACGTCCTACAACTCGAACATCAATGCGCTCCCGCTTGGCTTCGCCACGCCGCCGGGGGTGGCGAAGGGCGATTTCACCACGACGACCAATCTTGGCTTTTCGACCAAGGCCAACGTATTCGCCCAGCAGCTGTATTTTGACGCGACGTTTGGGCTGATACGCTATCGTCATCAGACCGGATTTGATTCAAATGTATATACGGTGAGCGCCGGCGATAACTGGACTTTGACGTCGAGATGCGCGGGAAATCTTGGCGTGACCTTGTCCAAGGCGCCGGCTGCAATTACGGAGCTGGTTGCAAGCGGCGTCAACTACCTGACGGCGACCGCGCTCAACGAAACCGGAAGGTGCGCGATCTCCAACGGATATTCGGTGGTGTTCAACAGCAGCCTGACCCAGGACACCAACTCGAACCCGATCGACGCGGTGAATAACGTCCGGGCGACGATGCTCGAGGCGGGCATAGAATATTCGAAGGGCCCGAACACCCTCACCGCGCTGGCTGGCATTACCGACACGACCTATCCCGATCGAAATGCGGCGACGGCCATCGCTGGACTGGCTGCCAAGGTCGACTTCCACACCTTCAGTCTGAATTATACGCGAGTGATCAGTCCCAGTCTTTCGGTGAGCGGGATCGTCGGACTGGTCGGGGTCACGAACGCATTCACCCTGGGCCTCCCGAAGACGCTCCTGCCGATCTACACCTTGAGCCTGAACTGGGCGTTCACGCCCAAACTGAGCCTGACCGCGTCCGGATCGCGAACCGTCGCTCCCCCGACCACGGTTATCGCCAACGCGGAAGTCAGCCTATGACGCCACGCTGAATCTGACCTATCTGGTGACGCCCAAAGTCGGCTTAACCCTTGGCGGTTCGGCCGGCTACTCCACCGGCGCTTTCACGCCGGCCGTGACCACGGCGGTCCTTTCGCCGTTTTTCGCCGGCGCGTCGAACTTTTACAGCGCAAACGCGGGGCTGACCTACACGATGACGCCCTTCCTGTCGGCCGGGCTTAGCGCCTCCTATACCGAGCGGGTCACAAACCACCAGATCACCCCCCAGAACTTGGTGATGGTCAACTTGAACTATAGGCCGTACTAAAGGCCGGAAGTTGGAGCGGGAGCAATGCTGAGAACGATGCGAAGGGCCTGGCCGACAACTCTTGGACGGGGGCTTGGGCTGGCCGTATTGGGCATGATGGCTGTCCTGACCCTCGGCGCCATCGTCCCCGCCCCGGCTTGGGCCGCCGGCCGCGCTCTGACGCCGCAGGACGTCGTCTCCATCAAGGTCGTCAATCAGCCGGACATGGACACCACGACCCGCGTCGAGACGGATGGCACGATCAGCTTTCCTTATGTCGGGCGGATCCACGCGGCAGGGTTGACCGAAGACCAGCTGGCCCACGCCATCGAGCGGCAACTGGCGTCGCGTCAGATCGTCACCGAGCCTCACGTGCTGGTCGAAATCACCACCTTCGGCACGCAGGCGAGCGTGCAGGGCCAGGTGGGGGCGCCCGGGGTCTACACGCTCGATCGGCCGACCAATCTCACCCAGCTCCTGTCGCGGGCGGGCGGGATACGGGACTCGGCTCTTGGAGGAACGATCACCGTTCGACGCGCCGGCGGCGGGACCGTCAAGTTTGATGCGAAGGATGTCCAGGCGGCGCGGGGCCCCGGCGCCAATTTCCGGATCGCGAACAATGACGAGGTTTTCGTCGACCTTGCGCCGTTCTACTATCTCTATGGTTTTGTCGGCAAAACCGGGGAATACCCGTTGCTGCGCCCCATAACCGTCCAGCAGGCCATCGCGATAGGGGGCGGACTGGCTGCGCTCGGATCGGAATGGCGGATCAGGATCAAGCGGATGTCCGGCAACGGCCAGACCTACGAAGTCCCCGCTTCACTTGACGATCAAGTGGAAGCAGGCGATACGATCATCATCAGCGAGCGCATATTCTAGTCATCGATCTCGGCTATTGCGTGCGCTCAGCTATTTGTGCTCGTTCTGAATTGCCGAAGGGCGCAGGAGTCGGGTCATGTCCGTAAGCCAGATTCTGGTGATCCTTTTGCGCCGGGGGTGGATCGTCCTCCTTTCGGTCCTGACCACTGCAATGGTGGCGGGAAGCGTGTTGCTGCTGGTGCCGGGCCGCTATGACGCGGTCGCGACCGCGAGCATCGACCCGGGCAGCGTCGATCCGATCTCCGATGCGACGACCGGCCTCGGGGCGATCGGTCTGATCCAGGGCAACATCATCTCGCTCGTGAGAAGCGAGCGGGTCGCGACCGATGTCGTCCGGCGGTTGAATTTGACCGACAACCCCCAGGTTCAGCAGAGCTTCCGAAAATCCAGCTCCTTCGGCCGCGAAAGCATCGAGGAATGGATGGCCGCGGGCCTGGTGAGGAACGTCGACCCGAAGTTCAACATGGGAACCAACGTCCTGGCGATCAGATATAAGTCGGGCGACCCGAACCAGGCGGCGCTGATCGCCAATGCGTTTCTGGCGGCGACCATCGACGGGTCGGTCGCCATGAAAGCCGCCGAGGCCGACCAGACCGCGCGCTGGTTTGCTCCCCAGCTCGACGAATTGCGCAAGGAGCTCGAGCAGGCGCGCGCGGCGCTGACAGCCTTCCAGGCCAAGACGAACATGGTGGCGCCTTCGGCGGGCGGCGGGGACAGGGAGACGAGCCAGTACATGGCGATCGCCCAGGAGCTGTCGACCGCCAGAGCCTCGCTCACCGCTTATCAAAGCCGCCTGACCAGCGGCTCGACCGACCTGTCGAACGATCCGGCGGATCCGGATCTGCAAATCCTCTCGGGTCTGAAGCAGAAGCTGTCGGCGGCCGAAGCCGAGGTTGGCGCCGCCAAGGGCCAACTCGGCGCCAAGAACCCCAAGATGCTGGCCCAAGAGGGGAATATGGCCACGCTTCGCCGCGAGATTGCGGACGCGACCGGGAAAATGCGCGAGCATCTGAAAGATCGTATCGCAACGACTCAGACCCAGATCGCGGCGCTCGAGTCCGAGCAGGCGGTCTCGCAGAAGGCCCTGATCGAAGTTCAGGCGCAGCGCGACCGGCTGGCCCAATTGCAGCGCGAGGTCACATTCCGGATCGAGCAGCTCGACGCCCGGGAAAGAACGGCCGAACAGGCGAAACTGAAGAGCAAGCTGACGTTCTCGGATATGACCGTCCTCGACAAGGCGTCGCCGCCCGTCGAACCGGCGTTTCCAAAACCCTTCATCGTGATGCCGGTCGGAATCATGGCCGGCCTGGCGCTCGGGCTCATCCTTGCCCTGCTCGCCGAGGCGGCGGATCGCAGGGTTCGCTTTCCGATCGATCTGGAATATGTTGCCCAGGCCCCGTTCCTCGGCACGGTCGGCGGCGGGCGGCGCTCGAGGGCGAGGATCGCCGCGTCGCGCCGCAGCCTTCGGCCGGCGTAGAGGGGCCGGAAGCGGCCGAGCCGAGCGAACGGTTCGGGGCGCGGCGCCGGCTCCAAGAGCCAGACTGTTTGGGAAACAATTGCAGGGTAACGTCGTTTGCCCGGATCCGCCGGGGATTGGCGGGCCGGAAATTGAACATTGAGAGTTTGAGCCCATGGCGATGAGATCGAATTATCAGAAGGACAATGATAATGTCGTCGCCGTCCAGACCTCCAAGGATCCGATCGAGCAGCAGATCCTGGCGGCCGGCAACCTGAGCGAGGCCCAGGTCGAGGCCATTCGCGGGTTCCAGCGCCGCAAGGGGCTCACGTTTGGAGAGGCGGCCATCGCGCTGGGCCTCGTGCGGCGCGACAGTCTGTTTCTGGCGCTGTCGAAGCGCTACAACTATCCGGTTCTCAATTTCGGGGTCGACGAAGCCCGTTTCTCCCGCGAGCTGGTGGTCGGCTACCAGCCGTTCAGCACCGCCGCGGAGGCCTTCCGCTCCGTGCGGTCCGCGCTCGCGACCGGCCCGCTCTCGCAGGGGAAGAACGCCTTCGCGATCATCGGGCCGCATGCGCGGGTCGGGGTCACCTATTTCGCCGCCAATCTGGCGCTCTCTTTCGCGCAGATGGCCGTTCCCACCCTCCTTGTCGACGCCAACCTGAGGAAACCGAGGCTCGCCGCCTTGTTTGGCGTCGATCCCAAAACCGAGGGCCTGGTCGAGGCCCTGACCCATGGCGACGCCGAATTGCCGCCTGTCACCATCGACATTGTGCCGGGCTTGTCCCTTCTCGTCGCCGGAGCGACCGCCCCCCACCCGCAGGAACTCCTGAGCTCCAAGGAGTTCCTGACGCTGTCGCAGAATGCGCAGCGCAACTATGGCGTGGTGATCTACGACACGCCGGCCGCGCTCGACAGCGCCGACGCCTATGTCGTCGCCTCCCGGGTCGGCGCGGCGATCGTCGCGGCCCGGCGGCACCGGACGCGGGCGAGGGACATCGCCAAAATCGCGCGGGCGCTGGAAGGCTTCCAGTGCGACCTCGCGGGCACGGTTCTCTCGCGCTTCTGACCGTCCCCGCTTCCGCCCGCGCCCGGCTCGCCGGTTCAGTCGATCTCCAAGAGATAGGCGGAGGGAGCGTGCCGGGGAAGGCTGCGGGGAGCGACGAAGACCGCGTCGCCCCTGAGCGTCATGCCCGCCGCCCACGGGTTTCGCGTGAGCCACACGCGCGCCGCGCGGGCGATCCGCCGCCGCTTGGTTGCGCCGATCGCAATCGCGGCGGCCTCGAGATCGGCGCGCGCCTTGACCTCGACGAAGGCGATCACCCCGCCGCGGCGCGCGACAAGGTCGATTTCGCCCCCCGAGACGGCGAAACGCTGGGCGAGGATCGTGTAGCCCTTGAGGCGCAGCAGCCAGGCCGCGACCGTCTCGGCCTTGAGGCCATAACGATGCGCGCCTCGCCGCCGCTCGGCCCGCTCCCCGGCGCCGCCCTTCACCGCCGCGCGCCCGCGAGCTTGAGCGCCCGCGCGTAGACCTCGCGCCGCGGCAGCCCGTGCCTCGCCGCCACCGCGGCCGCCACGTCCTTGACCGACAGGTTCGCGAGCTCCGCCGCGATCTCCCGGTCGAGCGCGGCCTCGGACACGACCGGACGCGCCTGCCCGGGCGCCACGACAATGACGATCTCGCCCCTCGGCGCCTCGCCCGCCGCGTATTCAGCGGCAAGCTCGTCGAGCGGGCCGCGCCGCACCTCCTCATGCAGCTTGGTCAGTTCGCGCGCCACCGCCGCCGCCCTGGGGCCAAGCTCGAGGGCGAGGTCGGCGAGCGTCTCGGCGAGCCGCCCCGGCGCCTCGTAGAAAACGAGCGTGCCGGGGACGGCGGCAAGCGCGTTGATGCGCTCCCGCCGCGCGGACTGCCGGGCGGGCAGGAATCCCTCGAACGTGAAGCGGTCGGTGGGCAGGCCGGCGACGCAAAGGGCCGCGAGCGCCGCCGAAGGTCCCGGCGCGACCGTGACGGCGAAGCCCTGCGCGATCGCCTCCGCCACAAGCCTGTAGCCGGGATCGGAAATGAGCGGCGTCCCGGCGTCGGAGATCAGCGCCAGCGCCTGGCCCTCGGCGATGCGCTTGAGCGCCCGCGGACGGGCCTCGGCGGCGTTATGCTCGTGGTAGGGCGAGAGCGGCCTCTCGATGCCATAGCGGGCGAGCAGCGCCCGCGAAACGCGGGTGTCCTCGGCCAGAATCCCGTCGGCCCCGGCCAGGATCGCCAGAGCCCTAAGCGTCACGTCCATGAGGTTGCCGATCGGCGTCGCCACGACATAGAGGCCCGGACCGAGCGCTGCGCCCGGCAAGGTCGCATCGCCGATCACGAAGCTTCTGGGCGCGAGGGCTGGCTTGGCGCCGCCGGCGCGGGGAGCTTTCGCCGCGGTCATTCGCTTTTTGTCCGCCGGTCGTCTGGCTTTTCTCGATCGATCGACGACATAGCCAAGCGCAGGTGAAAATGCCACAATTTCCGCCGACAGGCGGCGAATGCGGCGCGGAGGCGCGAACATGGGGATAGTCCGCCGCGGCTTGCCGGCGCCGGCGCGAGGCGAGAGGTGGACATGACGATCGCCGCTGAAAGGCCCGGAGCAAGAGGCGGCTTGACCAGGCGGGCCGCGCTTGGCGGCGGATTGGCCATGACGCTCGCGGGCTGCAACTCGGTCGGCGTCGACCTTCCAAGCGACGCGGGCAAGCCGGGCGCCTCGGTACCGCCCGCCGCCGGCCCGCTGGTCGGCCAGACAATGGGGTCCGGCCCCGTCCGGGTCGGAATGATCCTGCCGCTGACCCAGAATGGCGGGGCCGCGAGCCCGATCGGGGTCTCGATGCGCAATGCGGCCCAGCTCGCGATGGACGGCTTTGGCGGTCCCTTCGTCACGCTGATGATCGAGGACGATCAGTCCTCCGCCGACGCGGCCGCGCAGGCGGCGCAAGCCGAACTCGGCGCCGGGGCGCAACTCCTCCTGGGGCCGGTGTTCGCCAACAGCGTGCGTTCGGCGGCGGCGGCCGCGAAATCGGCGGGGCGGCCGATGATCGCCTTCTCGACCGACGTCACCGTCGCTGCGCCGGGCGTCTATCTCCTGTCGTTCCTCATTCAGGGCTATGTCGACAGGATCCTTCAATACGCCGCCTCGACCGGCAAGAAGTCGTTCGCGATCATGGCGCCGCAGAACGACTATGGTCAGGTCGCCTCCGAGCGGTTCCAGGACATGGCGGGCAACTTCAATGCGCAGGTGGTGGTGACCGCGCGCTATGCGGCGGGCCAGATGGCGACCGCGGCGCAGCAGGTGGCGGCGGTCCAGGGCCAGGTCGAGGCGCTGTTCATTCCCGAGCAGGCCGACGCCATGCCGGCGGTCGCCGGCGCCCTTTCGTCGGCCGGGATCAAGGCCAAGCTCCTCGGAACCGGCGTCTGGAACGACCCGCGGGTTCTCAAACTGCCGGAGATGCAGGGCGCCTGGTTCTCGGCGCCGGACAATTCCGGTTTCGACGCCTTCGCCCAGCGCTACCGGGCCAAGTTCAACGCCGATCCGGCGCGCCTCGCGACGCTCGCCTATGACGCGGTGACGCTCGCGGCCGCGCTCGCCCGCAACGGAGGGGCGGACCCGTACAGCGCTGCGGCGCTGACCAGCCCATCCGGCTTCAACGGCGCCGACGGCGTGTTCCGCTTCCGCGCCGACGGGACCAACGAGCGGGGGCTGGCGGTGATGGAGATCGACGCCGGCGCCGCCAAGGTGATCAGCCCCGCGCCGCGGAGTTTCGTGGCGGGTTGAGGAGGCGCCGGAAAGTCGGGCGCGCCAAATCCGGTTCGACGGATTCCTGCGCCCCCAACTCCACGACCGTATGACCCTAAAGCATGCTCGGCAGCACCCGGTCGGGCGGGCGATGGCCGTCGACGAAGGTGCGGATGTTGATGATGACTTTCTCGCCCATGTCGGCGCGCCCCTCGTGGGTCGCCGAGCCCATGTGCGGGAGCAGCGTCACCTTGCCGACCTTGGCGAGGGCGATCAGCTTCTCGTTGACGGCCGGGGCGTGCTCGAACACGTCGAGACCGGCGTTGGCCAGTTCGCCCGCTTCGAGCATCCGGATGAGGGCGTTCTCGTCGACAATCTCGCCGCGCGCGGTATTGATGAGGATGGCGTCGGGACGCAGATGCTTGAGCCGGCGGGCCGAGAGAAGGTGGAAGGTGCCGGGCGTATGCGGGCAGTTGATCGAGACGAAATCCATGCGCGCCAGCATCTGGTCGAGCGAGTCCCAATAGGTCGCCTCGAGCGCTTCCTCGATTTGCGCCGCCACCCGGCGGCGGTTGTGATAGTGGATCGACATGCCGAAGGCGCGGGCGCGGCGCGCCAGCGCCTGGCCGATGCGCCCCATCCCGACGATGCCGAGACGCTTGCCGGTGATCCGGCGCCCGAGCATCCAGGTCGGCGACCAGCCGGTCCACCGCCCCTCGGGGATGACCCGCGAGCCCTCCACGAGGCGCCGCGCCGTCGACAGGATCAAGGCCATGGTCATGTCGGCGGTGTCCTCGGTAAGGACGCCGGGCGTGTTGGTGACGGTGATGCCGCGGCGGAGCGCGCTGGTGACGTCGATGTGATCGACCCCGTTGCCGAAATTGGCGATGAGCTTCATCTGTTCGCCGGCCTGGGCGATCATGGCGGCGTTGATCTGGTCGGTGATGGTCGGCACCAGAATGTCGGCTTCCTGCATCGCCTCGACGATCTCGGTTTGCGACATCGGCTTGTCTTCGAGGTTGAGGCGCGCGTCGAACAATTCGCGCATCCGGGTCTCGACGAGTTCGGGCAACCGCCGCGTGACCACCACAACGGGTTTTTTCCTGGTCATGAGCGCCGCCCTTATCGCTCGCGCGGCGCCGCCGCGCCTGCCGCCGCAACCATCCGTGCCAGCGCCCTCACATCGGTTCACGCCGCGTTAACGACAGGAGACGCAAATGGAGGGCCGGCGCGCCCACGGACTTTGATCCGCCGGCTTGGCCGGTGTCTCTAGCAGAAGAGCGGGCAAAGACAAGGATGGCCGGATACCCGTCGGACGCCGACATGAATCGATCGAGGCGTCCTGTCCCTTCGCTCGCATTGCGCCGCCGCGACGCGCTCGCGCTCGTCGCCGCGCTGGTTCTCGCTTCCCCCGCGGCGATCGCCGATCCGGTCGGGCCGGTCACCAAGCTGCCGCTGCCGCGCTTCGCCAGTCTGAAGACCGACCGGGTCAACCTCCGGGAGGGCCCGTCGAAGGACCACGCGACGAAATGGGTCTATGAGCGGGCGGGCCTTCCGGTGGAAATCACCGCGGAGTTCGAAATCTGGCGCAAGGTCCGCGATTCGGACGGCGTCGAGGGCTGGGTGCTCCATTCGCTGCTTTCCGGGCGGCGGACCGGGTTGGTCATGCCAGGCAAAAAGGAGGAGAACGCGCAGATCTACGCTCGCCCGTCGGCATCGTCGCAACTGGCGGCGACGCTTCAGTCGGGGGTGATCGTCAATCTGCGCAAATGCGACGGCGCCTGGTGCCTCGTCGATGGAGACGGGTTTAAGGGCTATATCGAGCAGTGGAGATTGTGGGGCGTCTATCCGGGCGAAAAGATCGACTGAGGCGGAGCCGCGGCGGCGGCCCGATCGACCATTGGCGGCTCGCGTCTTGCGGGGCGTGCGCGGGACGGCTACGAAGCGGTCATCCTTTCGACAAGGAACCGTTCGTCACATGAGAAAAGTCTACGCCAGCGCGGATGAGGCGCTTGCCGGCCAGATCAGGGATGGCATGACCCTGATGGCGGGCGGATTCGGCCTCTGCGGGGTCCCCGAAACGCTGATCGAGGCGGTGCGCAAATCGGGCGCGAAAGATCTGACGTTCGTCTCCAACAATGCAGGCGTTGACGGGGCGGGCCTTGGAATCCTGCTCGAGACCGGCCAGATCAGGAAGATGATCTCGAGCTACGTCGGCGAGAACAAGATCTTCGCCAATCTTTATCTCGCCGGCAAGCTCGAGCTCGAATTCAACCCGCAAGGGACGCTTGCCGAGCGTATCCGCGCCGGCGGCGCAGGGATTCCCGCCTTCTTCACCCGCACCGGCGTCGGCACGATGGTCGCGGAAGGCAAGGAAGCGCGCGACTTCAACAACGAGACCTATCTCATGGAGACCGGCATCGTCGCCGACATCGCCCTCGTTCACGCGTGGAAGGGCGACAGAGAGGGCAATCTCGTCTACCGGAAGACGGCGCGCAACTTCAATCCGGTGATGGCGACGGCGGGAAAGCTGACGGTCGCCGAGATCGAACAGCTGGTCGAGCCCGGCGAAATCGATGGCGACGCCATCGTCACTCCCGGCATCTACGTTCAGCGCATCGTTCATGTGCCGACTGCGCTGAAGCGCATCGAGCAGCGCACGACCCGCAAGCGCGACGCGGCCTGACTTTCCCGGAGGCGAATGAAAATGGCCTGGACCCGCGACCAGATGGCGGCGCGCGCCGCCCGGGAGCTCAAGGACGGCTTCTACGTCAATCTCGGCATCGGCATTCCGACGCTGGTGTCGAACCATATCCCCAAGGGCATGAGCGTGCAGCTGCAGAGCGAGAACGGCATGCTGGGGATGGGGCCGTTCCCGTATGAGGGCGAGGAGGACCCGGACCTCATCAACGCCGGGAAACAGACCATCACCCAATTGCCGACGACGAGCTTCTTCTCGAGCGCCGATTCATTCGCCATGATTCGCGGCGGTCACATCGACCTTGCGATCCTCGGCGCGATGCAGGTCGCCGAGAACGGCGATCTCGCCAACTGGATGATTCCGGGCAAGATGGTCAAGGGCATGGGCGGCGCGATGGACCTCGTCGCCGGCGTCAAGCGCATCGTCGTTGTCATGGAGCACGCGGCCAAGGACGGCGCCAAGCTGCTGCATCATTGCACCCTGCCGCTGACCGGCTCGAGAGTGGTCGACCTCGTCATCACCGATCTCGGCGTGTTCACCATCGACAAGCACGGGGATCGCGGCATGGCGCTGATCGAACTCGCGCCAGGCGTGAGCGCCGAGGAAATCGCCGCCAAGACGGAGGCGTCCTACCGGACGGCGCTGAACCAGCCGAGCAGCGCGGCGGCCGCAGGGTGACAGCGGCCTCGGGCGCCGTTTTCGAGTCCGTTTGAGCAATTCCAAGCTTCGGGCTTGCCGGGCCCGCGCCTGCGTGAAAGGAGCCGGCGCGCGAGGCGGGAGCGCCGGCTCGACCCTTCCGCTTCCGCCTATTTCTTGACCAGCGGGCAGGTGGAATCGGCGAGCTTGCCGAATGCGTCTTCGCCTTTCATCGTCTTGAGGATCTTGTAGTAGTCCCAGGCGCCCTTCGATTCGGACGGCGTCTTCACCTGGGCGATGTACATATCGTGCTCGAGCAGGCCGTCGGGACGAATCCAGCCGTTGGTGGTGAAGACGTCGTTGACCTTCGTCTTGCGGACCTGGTCCATCACCTTGTCAGGGTCGGTCGAGCCGATCGCCTTGACCGCGTTGAGATAGGTGAGCGTGGCGGAATAGACCGCCGCTTGCGCGAAGGTCGGCATTCGCTGGGTCTTGTCGTGGAAGCGCTTGGCGAAGGCGCGGGTCTTGTCGTCGAGGTCCCAATACCAGGCGGTGGTCAGCACCAGACCCTGCGCGATTGGAAGCCCCATCGCATGAACGTCGGAGAGGAAAACCAGAAGAGCGGCGGGCGTCATCGTCTTGGTGAGGCCGAATTCCGACGCCGCCTTCATCGAATTGGACGTGTCGGCGCCGGCGTTGGCGAGGCCGAGCACCTGGGCGCCCGAGCCCTGCGCCTGCAGCAGATAGGAGGAGAAGTCCGACGTCGCGAGCGGCACCCGGACATCGCCCACGACCTTGCCGCCCCCAGCATTGATGACCTCGGTGGCTCCCGCCTCCAATTGCTTGCCGAAGGCGTAGTCGGCGGTGAGAAAGAACCAGGTCTTGCCGCCTCGCTCGAGCAGGGTTTTGGCGGTGCCGTTGGCGAGCGCGGTGGTGTCGTAGCCGTAGTGGATCGTGTAGGGCGTGCAGTCCTTGCCGGTGAGCGAGGCGCCGGCCGCCGCGATGGCGAAGAACGGGATTTTCTTCTCCTTGGAGACGGGCGCCATCGCCAGACTGACTCCGGTGTTGGAGCCGCCGAGCAGCATGTTCAAACCGTCCGTATCGGCCCATTCGCGCAATTTCTGCGAGGCGAGGGCGGGCTTGTTCTGATGATCGAACGTCAGAAGGTCGATGGGCTTGCCGAGGACCGTGCCGCCGAAATCGGCGATCGCCATCTTGATCGCCTCGACGCCGGTCGGGCCGATCACGTCGGCGTAAGGCCCTGACATGTCGTCGATGTCGCCAATGACAATCTTGTCCGCGGCGGCTTGCGCCGCGCCCGCGGCCAGCGACGCGCAAAGCGCCCCGGCCAGCATCCACGTTCTCTTGATCGATTTCATTCCATTCCTCCCAATTTTCGCGGCGCCTCGGGCGGCGCGCGCCGCCAAGGCCCCAAGCCCATGCGGGCATAATGCTCAGCGCTGTCGCGCATGGCAACTTGCGCTTTAGTCGCACCCCATCCTTGGCGCGCCCTCGGCGAAACGCCTATACCTTGCCGATGGCGCGAAAAGAGTCACAGGCCGCGAGGGCGGCGAGAACGGAGGCGATTTTCGAGCGACTGGCCGCCGCCAATCCGCTGCCCAAGGGCGAACTGGCGTATGTCGATCCCTTCACCCTACTGGTGGCGGTGGTGCTGTCGGCCCAGGCGACCGACGCCGGAGTGAACAGGGCGACGCCCGCTTTGTTCGCCATCGCCGGCACGCCGGAGAAAATGGCGGCGCTCGGCGAGGAGCGGCTCGCCGAAAAGATCAAGACCATCGGCCTCTACCGGACCAAGGCCAGGAACATCATCGCCCTTTCGAAGGCAATCATCGAGCGGCACGGCGGCGAGACGCCCCGCAGCCGCGAAGAGCTGGAGGCCCTGCCCGGGGTCGGCCGCAAAACCGCCAATGTGGTGCTCAACACCGCTTTCGGCGAGCCGACCCTGGCGGTGGACACGCATGTCTTCCGCCTCGCCAACCGCCTGGCCATCGCTCCCGGCCGGACGCCTCGCGAGGTCGAGGACGGGCTCATGCGCGTCGTTCCGAAGCGGTTCCTGCCGCATGCGCATCACTGGCTGATCCTGCATGGGCGCTATGTCTGCACGGCCCGCAAGCCGCAGTGCGGCGAATGCGTGCTCGTCGATCTCTGCCCATACGAGCCGAAAAGCCCGCCGGCCGGCGCGCCGGCTCGCCCCGCCCCCGCAAGCGGGCTCTGATCGGGCGCGCGATCCGGGCGATGGCCTCGTTCCTTCCGGAGTGGAGCGTCGGGGCTAATCTTCCCCCGCAGGCGGCGACCGGGTAGAGATTCGCGCTCCATGTTCGATATCGTCCTCCTTCTGGCCGTACTCGCGACCCTGCTCGTGGTCGTCGCCGTCTCGCAGCCGGTCGCGGTGCGGCTCAAGCTCGCCCCGGTGGTGCTGCTCGCCGTCATTGGGGTCGCGATCGGCGCCGTGTCCATTGTCCTCTTGCGCACGCCCGACCATCGTTTCGACAGCGTCGCCGGGCTGTTCGCCAACCTGCCGGTCGGCGCCGAGACCTTCATCTACGTCTTTCTGCCTCTGCTTGTCTTCGAGGGGGCAATCACCGCCGACGTCAGGCGGATGCTCGAGGACGCCGCGCCGATCCTCATGCTCGCGGTCGTCGCCACGGTCGTCTGCACCGCCGTGGTCGGCGTCGCGCTTTGGCCGATCGCCGGCTTGCCGCTGGTGGTCTGCCTGCTGCTGGGCTCGGTGGTGGCGACCACCGATCCGGCGGCCGTCATCGCCGTGTTCCGCGACGTGGGCGCCGCGGCGCGCCTGACCCGCCTGGTCGAGGGCGAGGCCCTCCTCAACGACGCGGCGGCGATCGTCATGTTCACGGTGCTGCTCGGCATGATCGTCTCAGGACGCCAGCCGGACTTTCTCGCCGGCGCCGCGCAATTCCTGCTCTCCTTCTTTGGCGGCGCGGCCCTGGGGGTGCTCGCGGGGCGGGCGCTGCTGCACCTCATCCCGTGGACCCGCGACGACCGGCTGGCCGAAGCGACGCTGACCGTCGCGCTCCCCTACCTCGTTTTTATCGCCGCCGAGCAGCTCCTGCATGTTTCCGGCGTGGTCGCGGTCCTCTGCTCGGGCTTGACCGTCAGCGCCTCAGGACGGTCGCGCATCGCCCCCTACAACTGGTCGTTCATCGTCGATCTCTGGGCCCAGATCGCCTTCTGGGCGCATTCGCTGGTGTTCGTGCTGGCGTCGATTCTGGTGCCGAAGCTCCTGCTCGACATGCAGTTCCACGATGTCGTCCTGATCGCGGCGCTGATCGCAGCGGTGTTCGCGGCCCGCCTCATGGTGCTGTTCCTGCTGCTTCCGCTGCTCAGCCTCGCCAAGCTCACCCAGCCGATCAGCACCGCCTACAAGCTCGCCATCGCCTGGGGCGGCCTGCGCGGCGCGCTCACCCTGGTCCTGGCGCTAGCGGTCACCGAGAACCCGGCGCTCAGCCCCGAGATCCAGAGGTTCGTCGCGGTGCTCGCCACCGGCCTCGTGCTGTTCACGCTGCTCGTCAACGGCACGACCTTGCGCTTCGTCATCCGCCTCCTGCGGCTTGATCGCCTGTCCCCGGTCGACCAGGCGTTGCGCGACCGGGTGCTGGCGCTCTCCTACGCGGAGATCGGCGACACCGTCCGCTCGATGGCGAGCGAGCATGAAATCTCCCCTTCGGCCATCGCCAGCGCGCTTCAGCCCTATGAGGCCGGAATCGCCGAGGCGAAGTCCGGGAGCGCCGCCGAGGCGGGCCTCACCGACCATCAGCGCCTGGCGATCGGCCTGGTGGCGCTCGGCAACCAGGAACGGATGCTGGCGCTCGAGATCATGGCCGAGCGCGCCGCTTCGCCCGCGACGGTGCAGGCGCTGCTCAGAAACGCCGAGGCTCTGGGCGAGGGCGCGAGAAGCGGCGGGCGGTTCGGCTACCAGCGGGCGGCCGAGGCCTCGCTCGCCTTCTCATTCTCCTTCGCCTCCGCCTATTTCTTCTACCGCCGCCTCGGCGTGGTGCGCTTTCTCGCCGACCGGCTCGGCGACCGCTACGAGATGCTGCTGGTCACCCGCCTGCTCATCCAGGAGCTGATGGGCGCGCACGCGGTGCGGTCGCGCTCGATCTTCGGCGCGCGGGTGGTCGAGGTGATCGACGCCATCCTGAAAGCTCGCCTTGCGCGCGCCACAGCCGCTCTCGACGCCTTGCGAAGGCAATATCCCCAATACGCGGCGGCTCTCGAAGCCCGATTCCTGCGTCAATCGGCGATGCGGCGCGAGATGGGCCGTTACGACGCCCTGTTCCAGGAAGGTCTGATCGCCGCCGAGGTCTACGAGGACCTCAAGGGCGGCGTCGAGGACAGAAGGAGAGAGACGCGGCCTCGTTTCGATCTCGGACTCGATACGCGCGAGCTGATCGGGCGCCTCGATCTGTTCGCCGATCTTTCCGAGCAGCAGCTCGAGCGGGTGCAGAAGCTGTTGAGGGCCCGCTTTGTCGCGCCGCGCGAGCTGATCGTGCGCGAGGGCGATCAGGGCGACGCCTGTTATTTCATCGCCTCCGGCGCGGCCGAGGTCGTCTTTCCGGGCCGCCGCATCCCGCTCGGCAGCGGCGATCTGTTCGGCGAGATGGCGCTCATCACCGGCATGGCGCGGCAGGCCGACGTGGTCGCGATGACCTATTGCCGGCTCCTGGTGCTGAGGAAGGTCGATTTCGACCGCTTCATGCAGGACAATCACGACATCCGTCTCGCGATCCACAGGATCGCCGCGACGCGCACGTCAATGAACCGCGCGGATGCGACGAGCCCCGGCCTCGCCTGAGCTTACGTCGCGGCCCGTGGCCAGGATTGCGTCTCCCGCACCGCCGGAACGAGGCAGTCGACGGGAGAAGGGAGCCTGGTCTCGGTGACCTGGGCCGTCTGATCGGTGAGCAGCCGGGGCAGCCGCTCGACCGTGACGTGCGCCGGCGCCCATGCGGCGTTCATCTCGGCGCAAAGGGTTTCGCCGGCCGCTTTCGCCATCGCGTATTCGATCATGCCGCGCGGCCGCTCGGCGACATAGACCGACGAGGGATAGAACAGCGAAATATCGGAGCGCCCGGCGCGCAGCGCCTGCGCCAGATCGTGGAACCCGTCCACATAGACGTCGAGGAACGCGTTCAGCCGCTCGCGCGCGAACAGGGCCGACTGCGCCTTGAAGATCGAAGGCGTGGCGAAATAGTAGGCGTGCGTCGGCTTGGCGTCGAGCCGGGCGAGCTGCGGCCCGGCGGGCAGGCTCGCGTCATAGGCGAGCGTGTCGCAGGCCCCGCCGGCGGCGCGGATGTCGTTTGCGACCGCCTCGGCTTCGCCCGCTCCGACACGGTAGGCGACGACGACCCTGGCGCCGCCCGCCGCCAGCAGCTTGGCGGTCAGCTCGCCTAAGCCCCGCGAGCCGCCGACGACCAGCGCAAACGCGCCCGCGAACCCGGAAGGGGCGACCGCGCCGAGAAGCGCGCGCGTAGAGGCCTGCTTGACCGGCGGCAGGCGGGCGAAGCTCTCGACCACGCCGGACCATCCGCCGCCCGCGACGCTTGCGCGCACGCTGCGGAAGCGCGGGTCTGTCCTGATGACCCGGAAGCCGAGACAATCCTGGGGCGCCGGCTCCTCGCAGGCGTCCACCGTCAGGCTGCTGAACATCGAGTGCAGCCCCGGGCAGACCATGCCGACCATGAGGGTCGTGGCCGCGAGCGCGGCCACCCGGCGCTCTCCGAGCCAGCCAGAGGCCGCGGGAAAGAGCGCCGCGACCGCCCTGGGCGCCGTCGCGAAGGCGAGCCTGCCGGCGAGCGTCTCCATCTCATCGAAGGCGAGATCCTGCGGCGCCGCCGGGACCGGCAGGGCCTCGCCGGACAGCGGCTCAGGGGCGGGACCAGGATCGCCGAAGTCGACGGCGATCTGCGCCGAAGCGAGCCCCGCGACCGCCAGATCGAGCCAGACGCTGGCCTCGGTTTGCTTCGCCGCCGCGATCGTCACCGGTTCCCCGACCGCGACGAAGCGCTTGAAGCGGGCGGTCAGGCGGCGGACCGGCTTCTGCCCGGCGCCCGTCCGCGCCAGGACATCCAAAGCCCAGAGCATGAGGTGGACGCCATGCACGGCTGGCGCGCCGGCCGGGGTGCGGCGCGCGGCGACGGCGTCGAGATGCATCGGGTTGCGGTCGCCGGAGACCTCGGCGAAGCGCATCTGGTCCGCCATGTCGAAGGTTCGCGCGGCAAGCGGCGTGGCGGCCATGGACACAATCCCGTTTCAAGCAGCGCAGCCGCCGCATGTTCCTGCGGAGCAACGCTGCGCCTTGTCCTGTCGGGTCTCGATCGACAGGCCCTCGGGGGGCGCCTCAACCGGCCGCATGGTTGGATTTATCGATGGCGATGGTACCGCCACCCCGGATCGAACGGGGGACCTCTAGATCCACAATCTAGCGCTCTAACCATCTGAGCTATGGCGGCTTAACCCGGGCGCGTGGGAAACTAGTGTCAACGGGACATGGGCGCAAGAGGCTCGCGGCTTGCGAGCGCGTCCGGCGCCCTTCGCAGAAATAAAGACGCCGCCCGCAACTGCGGACGGCGTCTGCTTGGCGGCGCGAGGGAGGAGCAGCGCCGCCAAAGGGCGAAAACCAGGATCAGACGGCGATCCTGAACGACTTCGCCACTTGTTCCCGGATCGGCTCGACCGCGTCGACAACCGTCTTCTGGGTCAGCGCCCCGAGGTCCTTGGTCTGGCTGGTCATCGTCTCGACCTGCTTGCGGGCGAACTCGGCCTGAAGCGTGACGACGTCGGAGAGCGATTTGGCCGCCCAGACCGCCTTGAAGAAATCGAAATTGGCGTCGGCGTTGGCGCGCAGCGATTCGAGGGCCCTGGCGTTGACCGCGAGCGCGCCGTCCTTGACGGCCGCGAAGCTCAGTTCGAACGCGCTCGCCGTTTCATCCGCCGCGGTCTTGGCCCTCGCGAAGACCGCGCGGGACTCGGCCACGCTCTTTTCGAGCGCGCTGCGGAAGCTCTGCTGGATCTCGGTGACCGGCGCGGCGAGTCTTGCCGCCTCCGGCAAGGCGGCCTCGAGACTGGCCTCCACCGGAGCGGGGGCGGAAACCGCCCGGGCGGGGGCGCTTCTCTTGGCCGCGATGGCGATGCGGCGGCCTTTCTTTTGGGCTTGAGCCATTGTTCAGACCTCGATGGTTTGGCGTTGACGATTGAACGGAGGGGTTAACGATCGCCTTGCGGCGGAAACGGCGGCTTCGCGTCAGCTCGAGCCGGGCGTCAGGCTCTTCTGGACGACGGAGGCGAGCTCCTTCGTCTGCTCCTGCAACGCCGCAAGCTGGGTTTTCAGGTACTCGCTCTGAAGCGCCAGGGCTTCCTGCGGGTCCTTCGCCCTGACGAGCTTCTCGGCCAGGTCGAACGCCGCGTTCACGTTGCGCTCGGTGTAGGCGAGCACATGCGAACTGACCGATTTCGCGCCGGGCGATGTCTTCGCGGCTTCGCCAAGGACGCCGCTCGCGCGCTGCGCGACCGTCAGAAAGCCCTCGAACGCCTTGCGCGCCTGATCGACGCTGCGCTCGGCGAAATCGCGCAACTCATTGGGGACCTCGAACGGCGAAGTGGACATCCTTTTCCCTTTCGGCGGCGGCTGCGAATCGGCGCCCGCTGTCTCGAAGCCTCTATAGCCGCATTTTTGCTGCAGTGCAACATAAATTTCTCGCGACGCCCATAAATTTTAACCTTGCTCGCAATTGCCGCCCCCGGCGCCGTGGTGAAATTTCGATCGCCGCGTTAAGCTTTCGCTAACGATAAAGCCCGAATCGTCGATACGTCCGCTTGCGCCGATTTGGACTCCATTCAAGAGCGCCGACTTTGACCCACTGGCCGCCATCGTCCGCCGCCGAACTCGAGCGCCCCTCGCGCGACGAAGCCGCCGCGGCCCTCGACCTCAACGACCTGCCGCGCGAGTGGCTGAGCGACGACGCCCGGCTTGCGATCCTGTTCCCGCCAGGCCTTGTCGTGCGCGCGAGCCCGGCCGCGCTGGCCTTGTTCGGGGCCAGGGACCGTGCGGCGCTCGAGGCTCGCCTGCTGCGCGGCGAAGGCCCTTCGGCGCGGCGACTCAAGCGCCTGGCCGCGACGCTTCCCATCGGAGAGGCGCGTCTCGAGCGCATCCGTCTTGACGCCGCCGGCCGGCGGGGAAGCGTCAATTTGCGCTGCCTTCGCGCCGGCGCGGCGGACGGGGCAAGCTGGCTTCTGGCGTCGATTCCCGCTCTGGGTCGCGCGGGCGCCGAGCCGTTCGCGCCCGACCCGGGCGGCAGGGCGCCGCAAGCGCTGGATTCGACGCCGCCGGATCCAGGCGGAACGCCGCGGCCGAATTCGCGCTTCCTGTGGACGATCGACGCGGAGCGCCGGTTTGGCGCTGATCATCCTGCGCTCGCCGCCGCGGTCGGCGCCAACGCGCCCCGCCCGGGCGAGCCGGTCGAAGCGCTCATCCGTCGCGTCGGAATGGATGGCGACGAACTCATGCGCGCGCTTGGGCAGGGCCGGACTTTCTCTGGCGTCACGGTCGCATGGCCGCTCCCGGATGGCCGCCGCCGGCGGCTGGTCACGCTTTCGGCCGCACCGATATTCGGCCGTCATCGCGAACTTCTGGGCTATCGCGGCTTCGGCGTGCTGGGTGAGGAGATCGAGGCCGCCGGCGCATCTGCCGGCGCGCTCGCGGCTGGGCAAGCCGAGGACGCCCGGCCGGCGGAGACCGCGGGATTCGAATCCGCGCATCCGCCCGAACGCTGCGGCCTCGAAGCTGAGGCGGAGGCGCGCGAAAGCGGCGGGGCGCCGATCGCGCCCAATCTCGAATCGGCGCCGGCGGATACCCCCGCTTCCACGCCGGCGCCCGAGGGTCTCCTCGAGGCGGAGGCAAGCCAATCCCCCGCGCCGCCGCCCGAGGCAAGCGCGGCCGGGGCGGAGGAGACCGCGCGGTCCGACCTCGCCGAGCCTCCGGGGCAGACGCCGCCCGAACGCACCGCCGAGATCTATGTCCTGCGCCATCCGACGACGCCGGTCGTGGCGTCCAATATCGTCCCGATCCGCCCCGGCGCGCTCGAGGCGCTGGCCCGCGAGGCGGCGCTCGGCGTCCCCGCCGAGAGCGTCGAGCTCTCGCGAAGCGAGCGCGACGCTTTCCGGGAAATCGCGCGCGCCCTGGTCGGCCGCGCGCCGGCTTCGCGCGAGGATCACCCGGACGAGACTGGTGGCGCGGACGGCGCCCGGGATCCCGGAACCGCCCCCCGCGCCGACGAGCCCGGGAATCGCGAAGGCGAGCCCGATCCAACCCACGGCGCCGGCGCCGATGAGGTTCAGCGCAACGCCTGCGCCATTCTGGACCGCCTGCCCTCCGGCCTCCTCGTCGTGCGCGAGGGCCATGCGCTTTACGCCAACCGGACGCTGGTCGATCTCCTCGGCTATCGCGATTTCGCTGAATTTCAGGCGGCGAACGCGCTCACGACGATGTTCCGCGACCGCGAGCCGCAAGCGGCGTCAGCCGAGGAGGCGGGCCTGGGCGCGGTCGCGATCATGAGGGCGGACGGGCAAGTCCTGTCCGTCGACGGCCATGCGCAAGCGATCGGCTGGGATGGCGCGCCGGCGACGCTGATCGCGCTGCGCCGGCCGGCTCAGGCGGAACTGAGGACGAGGCTCGGCGCCGCCGGCGCCGAGGCGCCGGCGCTGGGCGGTTTGACGCACGACCTCCAGGCGATGCTCGATCGCGCGGCCGACGGCGCGGTCACGCTCGATCCGGCTGGCCGGATCCTGTCCCTGAACGCTCCCGCCGAGCGCCTGTTCGGCTACCGTCAAAACGAGATCGCGGGCGAGAGCCTGCTGATGCTGCTTAGCCCCCAGAGCCACCCCGAGACCACCGCCAGGCTCGAATCCTTAAGCCACGGCGGCGACGTCGAAGCGGCCTTTCGTCCGCTTCAGGTCGTCGGACGCGATCGCGACGGCGCCTCGATTCCGTTGGCGCTCACGCTCATGCGCGTCGGCCCCGCCGAGGCCCCGGAATTTTGCGCGCTCGCCCGCGATCTCAGCCGCGAGCGGGAGATCGAGCGGCGCCTCGCCGCCGCCCGCGACGCCGCCGAGGCCGCCAGCGCCGCCAAGACCGATTTTCTGGCCCAGGTCAGCCATGAGATCCGCACGCCCCTGCACGCCATCTTAGGGTTTGCCGAAGTGATGCTGGAGGAGCGCTTCGGCCCGGTCGGCAACGAGCGCTACAAGGACTATCTCAAGGACATTCACGCATCCGGCAGCCATGTGATGAGCCTTGCTGACGACCTCCTCGACTTGAGCAAGATCGAAGCCGGCAAGCTCGAACTCGCTTTCGCGTCCGTCGACGCCAACAGCGTCATTCGCGAATGCGTGTCGCTGATGCAGCCCCAGGCCGCGCGCGAGCGCGTCATCGTGCGCGTCTCGCTTCACGACCGTCTGCCCCGCGTGATGGTGGACGAGCGCTCGCTCAGGCAGATCATGCTGAACCTGATGTCGAACGCGGTGAAGTTCAACGAGCCCGGCGGGCAGGTGATCGTCTCGACCGCCGTCGACTCCGCCGGTCAGGCGGTGATCCGGGTCCGCGACACCGGCGTCGGCATGAACGAGAACGAGGTGGGCCTCGCGCTGACGCCGTTCAGCCAGGTGGGCCAGGCGGGCGCCAAGGGCGGGGCCGGTCTCGGCCTGCCGCTGACCAAGGCGCTGGTCGAAGCGAACAAGGCCGAATTTTCGATCAAGAGCCGCCGCGAGCAGGGCACGCTGATCGAGATCGCCTTCCCCAACATCCAGGCGGCGCAATAGGGGGCGCGGCGGGCCGGCCGAGACTGCGCTCGAGGCGGGCAGGCGGCGTTCGGCCTAGCGGTAATTTTACCGGCGCCCCTCAATGTTTTCAGTCATTTCCGACCCGGTTTAGTTCCACCCTCGCGATTCGCGCGTTTTGCCCCTGCGGGGCCAGCGCGGAAGCATATCCTGTCTTGGCGCCGCGTCCGACAATATGCTATCATTGATAGCGTATTCTTTGGAGTTGCAGGATATGCCCGATCTGCTGGTCCGCGGAGTTCGAAGCGGAGATCGTCCGGGCGCTGAAAGAGCGGGCCGGAGCGCGCGGCCGGAGCGCGGAAGCGGAACATCGCGCAATTCTCAAGGCGGCTCTCGCGCGTCCGCGCCGGCGCGCGTTTGCCGAGGTTCTGGCGTCAATGCCTGCAGTCGGCCGCGATGCGGATTTCGAGCGGATCGACTTGGCCGATCGCTCTCCCCATGTATTTGATTGACACGAATGTCGTCAGCGAGGCGAGGAAGGGCGACAAGGCCAATCGCGGAGTCGCCGCTTTCTTCGAGACCGTCGCGGCCTCAGGGGAGCCGGTGTTTCTCTCCGCCATTTCAATCGGCGAATTGCGCCGTGGTGTCGAGCTCATCCATCGCCGTGGCGACGCCGACCAGGCGCGGCGTCTCGAGATCTGGCTGGCCACTGTGGTCGAATTGTTCGCCGAACGCATCCTTCCCTTCGACGCGGACGCCGCGCAAATCTGGGGCTATCTGCGAGTTCCTGATCCAAACCATGCCCTCGACAAGCAAATCGCCGCCATTGCTCTGGTCAACGACCTCACGCTGGCGACCCGGAATCTCGCCGACTTTGCGGGCTCTGGCGTCAAGTTGGTGAACCCTTTTCGCTGACGCTGCCAGCTCCCACGCGGCCGCCGTCGAGGATCATACGCGGTAAGCCAGCCGCGCCCGCAATCGCGGCGCGGCGAAATCCAGCGCCATCCGCACTTTCAGCGGCGTCAGCCCCTGCCCCGCGTGGATCAGATTGACCGGCGAAGGTTCGGGCTCATATCCGGCGAGCACGATCTCGATCCGGCCCTCCGCCGCGGCTTCCGCGACCTGATAGGACAAGACCCGCGTCACGCCAAGACCGGCCGCCGCGCCGTCGACCGCGGCTTCCGCGGTGTTGACGGCGAGGCGCGAGCGCATGGCCACGCGGATAGCGCGCTTCGACTTCGGATCTCGGAAGGTCCAATGCTCCGAAGACGAAAGCTGGTCGAACGTCACGGCGTTCAGAGCGGCGAGGTCTTGCGGCCTCTTCGGCGCGCCGTGTTCCGCGAAATAGGCGGGGCTGCCGCACACCACACGCCGCACCGCGCCGACGCGCGTTGAAACGAGCGCGCTGTCGGCAAGCGCGCCGATGCGCACCGCGATGTCGATGCGGTCGTCGATGAGGTGCAGATTGCGGTCGGAGAGGACAAGCCGCACGTTGATCTCGGGCCATCGCTTAAGAAAGTCGGCGATCACAGGCAGAACATGCAGCCGGCCGAAGACGACCGGCGCCGTGATGACGAGATCGCCTCGCGGCGAGGCATGCTCCCCGGAGGCGGCGGACTCGGCCTCGCTCACCTCCTCGAGGATGCGCTTCGCCGCCGCGACATAGGCCGCGCCCCGCTCGGTCAGCGCCAGCTTGCGGGTCGAGCGGGTCAGGAGCCGCGTACCGAGATGCGCTTCGAGCTCGGAAATCTTGCGGCTCACTGTCGGCAGCGGCACGCGAAGCTTGCGGCCCGCGCCCGACAGGCTGCCCGCCTCGGCGACCGCGACCAGAAGGGACATGGCTTCGAGGCGGTCCATGATTATTCCGCAGAATGAAATAATCTATTCCAAGGATAGCCCATTATTGGCCTGAATAAAAGGCGCTATCTGACCGTTGCGCCAATATCGCCGCGCCGACGCGGATCATCGCCCATGGCTTATGACTATCTCGACTTCGCCTCGACGCCGGCGGTGCGCGCCGCGCAAGAGGCCAACGGCAGCAGCGAATTGTGGGCGAACTTCAACGGCGACCGGCCGTCGGGCCGCTTCACCCAAGCCGAGGCGGCGTTCATCGCCGCGCGCGACAGCTTCTACATGGCGACCGTCTCGGAGAGCGGCTGGCCTTATGTGCAGCACCGCGGCGGGCCGCCCGGCTTCATCCGCATCCTGGACGACAGGACGCTCGCGATTCCCGACTTTCGCGGCAACCGCCAGTACATCAGCGCCGGCAATCTCGCGGCGAACGACCGCGCCGCGCTCATCCTCATGGACTACCCCAACCGGCGCCGGCTCAAGATCTACGCCCATGTCGAGGCGAGGGATCTTGCGGCCGATCCGGACCTGGCGGCCGAACTCGCTTTGCCCGGCTACAGGGCGAAGGTCGAGCGCGGGCTCATCATTCATCTCGTCGCGTTCGACTGGAACTGCCCGCAGCACATCACGCAGCGCTTCAGCGAAGCCGAGCTCGCGCCTGCGCTTGCCCCCTTGCGCCAGCGCCTCGAAACGCTGGAAGCCGAAAACGAGGCCTTGCGCGCCGCGCTGGCCGCGAAAGACGGTTGACGGCGCCGCCCGCTTCACCGTCGCCGCGACGCGCGCCATGAAAAAATTCCGGCAAATCTGGCGACTCGCCTGGCCTCGCTTCACCCATCTGCCCGAGGCCGCCGAGCCGCGTTCCGTTGGCGGAATCTCAGGCGATCTTCACATATTCGAAATCGCCGGGCTTGCTGTCGACCCCGACCCGCGGGGGGGCGATCCAGCTCGCGTATTGGCCTTTCTCGTGACACGGCTTCATCAGCGAAACGATGAAGGCCATGTCGTCGTCGTTGGGCAGCCAGCCGCCGCTCTCCGCGCCCCATTGCTCCTCGGTCAGGACTTCGCCCGCCGGGCTGATGCGCTTGCCGGCGAATTCGCCGATCCTGCGGTTGAAACCCTTATGCGGCTGGACGAACTTGAAGGCGATTCCGGCCTTTTCCACCGACCTGTTCCAGCGGTCGATCCCGCCCTGGCAGTCGACGATGAAATCGTCGAGGAGCCGCGAATTGAGGGCGCGCAAGGCGGGCGCGTCCTCGACGACGAGCTTGCCGTCGGCGACGCGGGTGACGGAATAGGTCGCGTCGGTCAGCACGTGATCGTCGCCCTTGAGGTTCGCCTCGTTGAAGCGCCCTTTGATCCCGGCGCCGAACACCTCGGCGGCGTTGCTGGAGATTTCGCTGCCGAACAGGTCGCGCGTCACCGAAGCATGGAAGTTGAGCTTGCGCTGCAGGAGCGGCAGGTCGACGACGCCGAGCCTGCGCACCGCCTCGACGTCATTGGGGTCCGTTATGCCCGCTTTCACCATCGCCGCGCAGGTCGCCTCGATCGTCCGCTGCACGCCGGTCTCGCCCACGAACATGTGGTGGGCCTCTTCGGTCAGCATGAACCGGCACGTGCGCGACAGCGGATCGAAGCCGCTTTCGGCGAGCGCGGCGAGCTGCATCTTGCCGTCGCGGTCGGTGAAGAAGGTGAACATGAAGAACGACAGCCAGTCGGGCGTGCGCTCGTTGAAGGCGCCGAGAATGCGCGGATTGTCCATCTGCCCGCTCTGGCGCTCGAGCAAAGCCTGCGCCTCCTCGCGCCCGTCCTTGCCGAAATATTTGACCAGGAGATAGACCATCGCCCACAGGTGGCGGCCCTCCTCGACATTGACCTGGAACAGGTTGCGCATGTCGTAGAGGCTGGGCGCCGTCGCGCCGAGGAAGCGCTGCTGCTCGACCGAGGCGGGCTCCGTGTCGCCCTGCACGACGATCAGCCGGCGCAGAAGCGCCCGGTGCTCGCCGGGCACTTCCTGCCATGCGGGCTCGCCCTTGTGGCGGCCGAACGGAATCGTCCTGCCCTCGACCTTCGGCGCCAGCAGAATGCCCCAGCGGTAGGTCGGCATCTTCACATAGCCGAACTTGGCCCAGCCGGCGGGATCGACGCCGACGGCGGTGCGCAGATAGACCTCGGACTGCTGGAATCCAACCGGACCCATGCCGGTCCACCAGTCGAGATATTTCGGCCGCCAGCCCTCGAGCGCGCGCTGAAGCTGCTTGTCGGAGCCGAGCGCGACATTGTTGGGAATGACTTCGTCATAGCTGATCTCGACGAAACGGTCGGCGGAGATGGCGCCTGCGGCGTCGCTAACGGTGTCTTCGGCGCTCATGGATTTCTCCTTGGTCAGTAGGTTTCGAGATGCAGCCGCCCGTCGCGCTTGAGCGAAGGCCCGACCGTTTCCCAGTCGAGGCCGCCCTGCGCCGCGATGTCGCGAAGGGCCAACACCACGCCTTCCTCCATCGCCTTGAGGCCGCAGACGTAGAAATAGGCGTTCGGGTCGGCGATGAGCTGGGCGAGATCGGCCGCCCGCTCACGCATCACGTCCTGCACGTAACGCCTGGGCTGGTTGGCCATGCGGCTGAAGGCGAAGTTGATGTCGATGAAGTCCCTGGGCAGGTTCCCCAGCGGGCCGAAATAGGGCAGTTCCTCCTTCGTGCGGGCGCCGAAGAACAGCATGAGCTTGCCGCCCTCGAACTTGCCCGACTTGCGCAGGCGCCTTCGCCATTCGGTCATCGCCCGCATCGGCGCGCTGCCTGTCCCGGTGCAGATCATCACGATCGCGCTCTTCGGGTGGTTGGGCATGAGGAAGCTCACCCCGAACGGCCCGGTCGCCTCGACCTTGTCGCCGACGTTGAGGTCGCAGAGATAGTTGCTGACCACGCCGCGCACCGGGCGGCCCTCGTGATCCTCGAGCACCCGCTTCACGGTGAGCGAGACATTGTTGTAGCCGGGCCGCTCGCCGTTGCGCGGGCTCGCGACCGAATACTGGCGCGGGTGGTGCGGTCTGCCTTCTGCGTCGAGGCCCGGCGGAATGATTCCGATCGACTGGCCTTCGAGCACCGGAAACGGCATCGCGCCGAAATCGAGCACGATGTGATGGGTGTCGTAGTCCCGGCCGGCTTCGGTCACCCGGACATTGCCGGCGACGGTCGCTTGAACCGACCGGGTCGCCGCCCGCGGACCATAGAGATTGGCGAAGGGATGGGCGGCCGACCAGGGCGGGGTGAGAGCGGCGAAGGCCGAGACCTCGAACGGCGCTTCGCCCGTTTCGTTCGCCGCGGGCGGCCGGGGCGCCTCCGCCGCCGTTTCGCCTGCCGCTCCCGATTCGCCGAGGTCGTCCGCCGGAAGCTCCGGGGGCAGCGTGTCCCAGCCCAATTGGGCCTCGGTCGTGTAGGCGCGCGCGCGGGGCATGGCGCGCCAGTTGTCGATCGAGCCGGTCGGGCATGGCGGAACGCAGGCCATGCAGAGCTCGCACTTGTCCGCGTCGACCACATAGTTGCGCGAATCGTGGCTGATCGCGCCAACCGGACATGTCGATTCGCAGGTGTTGCAGCGGATGCAGATTTCGGGGTCGATCAGGTGCTGCCTGATGACCTCGGCGGCCGGCGCGTTCATCACACCCGGTCCCAGTCGAAGGCGGCCTTCTCGCCCTTGCCGTAGACCTTGAGCGCCCCCCTGTCGCCGACCGCGTTCGGGCGCTGGAAGATCCAGTTCTGCCAGGCGGTGAGGCGCCCGAACACGCGCGTCGCCAGCGTCTCGGGTCCATCGAAGCGCAGGTTCGCCTCCATCGCGGTCAAGGCGTCGGGGTTCAGCGAGGCCCGCTCCTCGGCCGCGATGCGGATCTCGTCGGCCCAGTCGATGTCGTCGGGGATCATGGTCGCAAGGCCAAGGGCGAAAGCGGCCTCGGCGTCGAGCGGCTTGCCGATGGCCGCCCTGAGCGTATCGAGCGCGGTCTTGTCGTCATAGAAGCGCCGGCCGAGGCGGCTCTGGTCGGAGGCCATCGGGTAGGCGCCGAAATTGGCCTCAGCGAGCGCGATGCGCGGCGCGCGCGCCTCGTCGCCGGGCAGCGCCAGATGGTAGATGCGGTCGCAGGCCAGCGCGACTTCCAGGAGCGAGCCCGCGAAGCACGAGCCCTGGTCGACAAGCGCGAACAGGCTGCGCGAGGTGACGTCGAGACGGCTGAAGGTTCGTCGCAGATAGCCGATCGTCGCGCGGACGAGCCAATGGTCCTTGAGCGCGGCGAGGGTCGCGTCCATGGCGAGAACGGCCTCGATCTCGCCCTCGCTCCTCATCAGCCACAGGCCGATGTCGAGCTCGTTGGTGCGCATCGAGAGGATCGCGTCCTCGAGCTCGCGGGCGAGGGCAAGCGGCCACCAGTTCGCGCCTTCCGCCTCGATCGCGCCGATGTCGGTCGGCTGAGGCCCGCTCGGACCTTTGATCAGGAAGGTCGCAGAGCGCGCGCCCCGGTCGATCGTCACCGTGACATGCGGGTAGATCAACGCGTCCGGTTCGATCGTGCAAGTCAAGGGCGTCAGCGCGACGCCTTTGGCCGACTGCGGCCGGTCGCTCGTCGCGGCCAGGTTGAGCGCCCGCTCCTTCACGCTCGCCTCGAATTGCGCGGGCTTGGCGAGCGCGTCGACGAGGCGCCAGCGAACGGCCTTCTCGCCGCGCACGCCTTCGCTGGTGGTGCAGAAGACGTCCGCGAGATCGTGGCGCACGTGGCGCTTGTCGGTGAGCCGGGTGAGCCCCCCCGTGCCGGGCAAGACGCCGAGCAGAGGCGCCTCGGGCAGGCTCACCGCGCTCGAACGGTCGTCGATGAGCAGGATCTCGTCGCAGGCGAGCGCCAGCTCGTAGCCGCCGCCGGCGCATGAGCCGTTGACGGCGGCGAGGAACTTCAGACCGTCGAGCTTCGACAAATCCTCGAGGCCGTTGCGGGTCTCGTTGGTGAACTTGCAGAAGTTGACCTTCCAGGCGTGGCTCGACACGCCGAGCATGAAGATGTTGGCGCCGGAGCAGAACACCCGCTCGCGCCCGCTCATGATGACGGCTGTGCGGACTTCCGGATGCTCGAAGCGGATGCGGTTGACCGCGTCGTTGAGCTCGATGTCGACGCCGAGGTCGTAGGAATTGAGCTTGAGCTTGTAGCCGGGGCGAAGGCCTGCGTCCTCGTCGAAATCGGCGAGAAGCGTCGCGACCGGCCCGTCGAACTTGAGCGTCCAGTGCCGGTAGCGGGAGGGTTCGGTTTGATAGTCGACCGGCGGGCTCATTGGGTTCCTTGAGAAGTCCATGGCAGGAAGTTTATTGCCTAGATCATGATGCACCATAATGCAAAATAGAGAGTCGCTCAAGCGCAACGCGGCCTTCGGAGACAGGCGTCCGAAGAGTCGGTCCTGAATCCGCTGGAGCTACGATCGGAGCCAGTCGAGTCCGCGCCTCAGAAACGCTTGGCCATCCGACGTCGCCCAATCTCCATGGGCGATCACGACGCGCTCGCAGTTCCAGTTGAGGACCTTGGCCGCCGCGGCGCGAGCAGACTTGCGGTTGAGAAACGAGCGCCGCCAGTCGCTCGGCGTACCGGGATGAGCGGCGGAGATTCCGCCCAGCTTCGCGAAAGGACGCCTCCACCAGGACCAATGATGTTGGAGAAACGCTTCGCTAAAGGCCTGGATCAAATCAGCAACGATCGCGGTCCGGGAAGGCCGATGAAAAAACACGATCTCGTCCATCATATACGAGCCCCGAAACCAGGCCTGATCGATGTCCGGACCCCACTCCGGAGGCGCGGCGTCTCCGAGCGCGCCGGCGAAAGCAAGGCCCGGAAACCGCTTGACGGTCGAGCTCGTACCCCACAGCTTGGCGGCAGGATAGGCTGAGCTCCAGGCCGCGAGGCCGAGGTGATGAAGCTTGTTGGGGCTCACAAGATCGGTGACCCGTCCCAGCCGGTCGACGCCACGTCGTAAGTCATTCGTGAGTCGGACGGGCGACCAGACCCAGAGACGATCGTCGGCGAGCCGGACAATTGCACTGCGAGTCGGATATGGAAAGCCAAAGAAGCTGACGATCTCGCCTTCCGCAAGCCACAGCGCTTCGTCAACCTTCTCAAGCATGAGTCCGGCCTTTGTTTCAGATCGCGGCGATGGTCGACTGGAGGACGATCGGCGGATCTTAAACCGCGAGCGCGAGCGCGGTTCTCACTTCAGCTCGCAAAGTCTGAAACGTCTCCAGCAGGGGCTCGGCGCTGGTGTCGATCCGCATGTCCGCCTTCGAATAGAAGGCCGCTCGACTGGCGAGAATGGACTTCAAGTCCTCCATTGCCTCCCTGCTCGCGGCTATTGGCCTTAGGTCGCCTTGAGCCATCACGCGGCTCATGTGGTCCTCTGGGTCGGCCGTGAGCCAAATCGTCGTGCAGCGGCGAAGCAGGAGGTTGAAACTGCCAAGGTCGGTGACCAGTCCGCCCGCGGTCGCGATCACGGCTTGAGGATAGGCTTCGATCGCTTCCTCAAGCGCTCGGCGCTCGTAGCGGCGATACGCGCTCTGGCCATAAAGTCCGAGAATCTCGCTGATGCCGCAGCCGGCCAGCTTCTCGATGTCGCGGCTGAGCTCGACGAAGGGAAAATCGAGATCCTCGGCCAGCATGCGCCCGAGCGTGGATTTGCCCGCGCCGCGCAGGCCGATCAGCGCGATCCGCGACGAGCGGCGGGCACGCGTCTCATCTCGCGCGGCGAGTCCGCCGCCCAGAAGATCGGAGGCCGCGAACCGCACCCGGCGCAGCGTCGCTTCGTCCGAGGTTCCGAGCATCTCGCGCAGCATGAGCCATTCCGGCGAGCGGGTGGTGAAATCGCCGACAAGTTCGGCGAGCGGGCACTGAAGCGCCTGGGCGACCTGCTGGAGGATGAGGATCGAGGCGTTGCCGACGCCATATTCGAGATTGGCCAGATGCCGCTCGGAAACGCCAGTCGCCCGGGCGAGCGCCTTGCGGCTCAGGCCGCGCCGGAGCCGCAACGCCTTGGCGCGCTCGCCGAGCGCGGCCAGGAAAGGCTCCCTGCGCTCCGCGACCGCCTCGATCGCCGCCTCGGGCTCGACATTCTCGCCGGGCCCAGGCGCGCCGCGGTCGGCGAGGAAGGTCGAAGACATGGTGTTTGACAAGGTTCGACCCCGCCCCTATGACGACAACAAGCACAATATTGCATCCGGGCGGGGTGGGCAAGCCGGGCGCCGCCGCGCCCGCCCGGGATCCTTTCATTCCCGGCCCGCCTGCGATGGAAGGAGACGCCGATGACCGTGAGCCCGGTCGAGCCGCCGCCGGAGGCGTTCAACTTCGCGGGCCATCTCCTTTCGATCAATTCCGGGCGCGCCAGCAAGACGGCCTTCGTCGACGATCTCGGCGCGCTGACCTATGGCGAACTCGACGATCGCGCGCGCCGCTTCGCCGCAGCCTTGAAGGATCGAGGCGTCAGGCGCGAGGAGCGCGCGCTGATCCTGATGCAGGATTGCCTCGACTGGCCGGTCGCCTTCCTGGGGACGATGCTCGCGGGTGTCCGTCCCGGTCGCGGTCAACACGCTGCTCACCGCCGACGATCTCGCCTACATGCTGGAACATTCGCGCGCCCAGGCCGCGTTCGTCAGCGGCGCGGTCAAGCCGGCGCTGAAAGCCGCGCTCGCCAAATCGGATCACGAGGTCCATACGAGTCGTCGTCTCGCGCCCGGCTCAGCCGGTCGAGGAGGGCGAGATCGCATTCGAGCGACTTCGTCAGATCGCGCGGCGCCGCTGATGAAATTCGCCCGCACCCACGCCGACGATCCGGCCTTCTGGCTCTATTCGTCCGGTTCGACCGGCAGGCCCAAGGGGACCGTGCATTCGCACGCCAATCCCTATTGGACGACCGAGCTTTACGGCAAGGCGGTCCTGGGCTTGCACGAGAGCGACGTCTGCTTCTCCGCCGCCAAGCTTTTCTTCGCCTATGGCCTCGGCAACGCGCTCACCTTTCCGCTCAGCGTCGGCGCGACCGCGCTGCTCATGGCCGAGCGGCCGACGCCGGAGGCGGTGTTCAGGCGCTTGCGCGGCGGCGTCGGCGACGTCACGCCCACCGCCTTCTACGGCGCGCCGACCGGCTTCGCCGGCATGCTCGCCTCGAAGCTTTTGCCGAAGCGCGAGGAGGTGGGCCTGAAACTCGTGTCGTCGGCCGGCGAAGCGCTGCCCGCCGAGATCGGCGAGCGCTTCAAGCGCCATTTCGGCGTCGACATCGTCGACGGGATCGGTTCGACCGAGATGCTGCACATCTTCATCTCCAACCGTCCCGACAAGGTGCGCTACGGCTCGACCGGCTGGCCGGTGACGGGCTACGAGGTCGAACTCCGCTCCGAGGACGGACGCGCCGTTCCGGACGGCGAGCCGGGCGACCTGTACATCAAGGGGCCCTCGGCGGCGCTCATGTACTGGGGCAACCGGGCCAGGACGCGCGAGACCTTCGAGGGCTCGTGGGTGCGAAGCGGCGACAAATACATCCGCAACGCCGATGGAAGCTTCACCTACGCCGGCCGCTCCGACGACATGCTGAAGGTCGGCGGCGTCTGGGTGAGCCCCTTCGAGGTCGAGGCGACTCTGGTGCAGCACCCTTCCGTCCTCGAAGCCGCGGTGATCGGCGCGCCCGACGCCGACGGGCTCATCAAGACCAAGGCGTTCGTGGTGCTGAAGGAAGGCGGCTCGGCGGACGAAGGCGAGCTTCAGCGCTTCGTCAAGGATCGCCTCGCCCCGTACAAATACCCCCGCTCGATCGAATTCATCGCCGAACTGCCGAAGACCGCGACCGGCAAGATCCAGCGCTTTCGCTTACGGGAGCGGGAGCAGGGTGCGTGAGGGCGGAGCGCGGGATTGTCGGGACATATCACTGGGTTATCGAGGCTCACTTGGACCACCGCGTTGCCAAGTTCGATTTCGGATACACCAAGGCGGGCAGCTAAGTCTACAACCAGCCCCTTATCTGAAAGGCCAGGAGGTGATATTTGGACACCGCCGGTGAGATTCGGCAGACCACCGTGGCGCTCCGCAAATGCATATTTTGTGATGCGCCTAAAAAGCTGACCAAAGAACATCTTTGGTCAAAATGGACACGTCAAATCGTCTTCCACGACGCCGCGAAACACGAGCATGCAACTCAAGTCTTCAATCTGAGCGGGGTTGATCGAACTGTTAAGACCTATGGGAGCGACGCACGCAACCGTAGCATCAGATCAGTGTGCGAAGAGTGCAACAACGGGTGGATGAGCTCGATCGAGGAATGGGCCAAGCCCTCGCTTGAGCCTCTAATCAAGGGAACTTCAGGCCTCTTCGGTCCTGACGTGCAACGGTCTGTCGCAACCTGGATCGCAATGAAGGCGATGGTCGGCGAATATTTTGACCCTGCTAGGGCAGCCATAACGCTAGGAGAGCGGCAGTTTTTACGAGACCTCCGGCATCCGCCAAAGGCCAATTGGCGCATTTGGATCGGTAACTTCGACAGGCAAAAGTGGGCCGGCCATTGGGCGCATAGCGCAATGGGCATTGCACCGTCAAAGGGTATAGCGCAGAGAAAGCCGGAAATCCCGAACACACAAACCACGACCTTCGTCATCGGGAAGCTCTATGCGCACATATTCAGCAGCGAGATCGTCTCCCTTATTACGCGAGCAGCGCTCGGCCCCAGATCGCTTACCCTTATGGCCCGCATTTGGCCGATCCAGGAGCATTTCATCGCTTGGCCACCGGCCCCGATGAATGACACGGACGCCGATGAAATGGCTGTGGCGATTTTTAACACGCTTCGAACGCGGTATCCCCCTCGGTGAGTATTTCTCGCGCGCGTCAATCGGCTCTCGTCGGGACCGCGTCTAAAGAATGGCACACGTGACGCTCCTATTCTTGGCGGGCCGGTCATTGCCATCGGAGCGAAGCAATCCACTCCCAGAGCATCGGAGCGACCACAACGCCTTGCCCTTGCCCTTGCCCTCGCCCTCGCCCTCACCCCCAACCCCTCTCCCGAGAGGGAGCCGCGTTGACCCAGCCCGCGGCCGCGACCCGCGCGTGATTGACCGCGCCTCCCGCGCGTGGTCAATCGGCCCCCATGCGCCCGGCGCTCATCGCCATCGACTGGGGATCGTCCAGCTTTCGCGCCTATCTCATGTCGGCCGAGGGAAAGATCCTCGATGAGGTCGCCTCGGCCGACGGGATCGGAAGCGTGGCGGCGGGAGCCTATCCCGCGACGCTCGAGCGCCTGATCGGACGCTGGCTGGCCACCCACCCCGCCCTGCCGGTCATCGCCTCGGGCATGGTCGGCAGCCGGCACGGCTGGCGCGAGGCGCCCTATGCGCCGTTGCCCGCCGGTCCCGGCGACGTCGCCTCGCGTCTCATCGAGGTCGAGGCCGGCGGCCGGCGGGTCGCGCTCGTCCCGGGCCTTTCCTATGTGGACGAGGCCGGGCAGCCGGACGTGATCCGGGGCGAGGAGACGGAGATCTTCGGAATCGCCGATGCGGGCGCGAGCCTTATCGTGCTGCCCGGCTCGCATTCGAAATGGGCGAGGATCGAGGGCGGCCGGGTCGTGGCGTTCAAGACGTACGTGACCGGCGAATTGTTCGCGGCGCTCCGCGACCATACGGTCGCCGGGGCCTTCGCCAGGGCCGCGCCGGCGAAGCCGCCGGGGGAAGCGTTCGCGCTTGGAGTCGGGCGCGGGGCGGCCGCGGCGGGAAAGGGTAAGTCGGGCCTGCTCGGTCTCATGTTCGGGGCGCGGGCGCTGCCGCTCATGGGCGGGCTCGATGCCGGCGACGCCGGCGAATATCTCTCCGGCCTCCTGATCGGGGCGGAGATCGGCGAGGCGCTCAGGCTCTTTCCCCGCGAGGATTTGCGTCTCGCCGGGGCCGAGGCGCTGGTCGGGCGCTACCTCAGAGCGTTCGAGGCGATTGGCGTTCCCGCCAGCGCCGCGCCGCCGCGCGCCGCCGCGCGCGGTCTTTTCCGCATCGCCCATGACGGAGGTCTCCTGTGACGCTCGCGCTTCATCCAGCCCCGCTGATCGCGATCCTGCGCGGCGTGACGCCGGACGAAGCCGATTCGATCGCCGCGGTCCTTGTCGAGGCGGGGTTCGGCGCGATCGAGGTTCCGCTGAATTCGCCCGATCCGCTGGTGAGCGTCGAGATCATCGCGCGCCTGTTCGGCGACAAGGTTCTGGTGGGCGCGGGGACGGTGCTCGAAGCGCACGAGGTCGACGAGGTCGCGCAAGCGGGCGCGAAACTCGTGGTTGCGCCCAACTCCGATCCCGCGGTGATCGGGCGGGCGGCGAAGCTCGGGCTTGTCGCGCTCCCCGGCGTCGCCACGCCGACCGAGGCGTTCGCGGCCTTAAGGGCGGGCGCGTCCGGGCTGAAGCTCTTTCCGGGCGAAGCCATTCCCCCCGAGGTCGTGCGCGCGTGGCGCTCCGTCCTGCCGAAGGAGACGCAGCTCTATCCGGTCGGGGGCGTGACGCCCGAACGCATCGGCCCGTACCGGCGCTCCGGCGCGAGCGGGTTTGGCGTCGGCTCGGCCCTGTACAAGCCCGGCGCGAGCGTGGACGAGGTCGCGCGCGCCGCGCGGGCGTTCGTGAAGGCCTGGGAGGCGGCGCTGTAGCCGCGGTCGATAGGGCGTTCGGAAGGACGCCCGTCTCTCGACGGGCTATTGACCGCGGCTGACGCGACCAGCGGTCGCGTCTACAGCAGTCCCCGGCTCACTCCAGATTGGTGTGCCGGGCGCGCATCGTTTCCGACGTCTCGCCGAAGCGGGGCCTGAGCTTCAGGACCGCGATCTCGAAGGCGATCATCTCGGCGGTCTCGTAGAGCGAGCCCATCGGCAGAACCGAGAGCCTGGCGCCGCGATCGCTGGCCATCGTCTGCGCGGGGATCACGGTGACGACGTCGACCAGCTTGGCGAGCCCGCCACCCGGCTGAGCGGTGACGAGCGCGGTGCGGGCGCCAGCTTCACGCGCGATATTGACCAGCGCGCGGGTCGTATCGAGATCGCCGGGCCCGGCGGAGACGAGGAAGAGGTCGCCCGGGCCGACGGGAGGCGCGGTCATGTCGCCCCAGACCGCGACGTCGCGGCCCATGTGAAAGAGGCGCATGGCGAAGCCGCGCGTCTGCAGGCCCTCGCGGCCGAGGCCGAAGACGACGATGCGCCTGGCTTTGACGATTTCCTCGATCAGGCCGTCGAGCGCGTTCTCCGGCATCGCGGCGAACACCGCCGAAAGATCGCTGAGCGCGCCTTTCGCCAATTGGGACAGGCTTTCGGTCATTGACGTCTCCCTCGCTAAACCGATCCGCGCCTCACGATCGGGCACTCGACCTTGATCTGCCGCGGCCGGCTCGCCGAGCCGGAGGCGAGATCGATGAGAATTTCCGCGGCGATCGAGCCCATCTCGAAATGGGGCAAAAGCACCGTGGTCAGCGGCGGGTGCAGATGCCGGGCGATCTCGCGATCGTCATAGCCCATCACCGCGACATCGTCCGGAATCCTCAAGCCCAGTTCGTGCAGCGCATCATACGCCCCGACCGCCATCAGGTCATTGGCGCAGAAGATCGCGGTCGGGCGGCGCTCGAGGCTCATGAGCGCGCGCGCGGCTTCGTAGCCGGAGAGCGGCTGCCAGTTCCCCTCGCGCACGAGGTCCGGATCGAACGGCAGGTCGGCGGTCGCCAGCGCCTGGCGATAGCCGCGCAGGCGATGGCGCGACGCCTCCATGCTCGCTTCGCCGTTGACATAGCCGATGCGGCGGTGGCCGGCGTGGATGAGGACATCGGTCGCTGCGTGGCCGCCGGCGACTTCGCCCGGCGCCACCGAGGGCAAGGCGCCGTTCGCCACATGGCAGTTGAGCAGCACGGTCGGCAGCGCCGGCGGCGCGGCGGGCGCCTCGACGAGACGCGTGTTGATGGTGGCGTAGATGAGGCCGACCAGCGGCTGGGCGGTCAGGTGCGCGAGCGCCGCGCTCTCCATGTCGGCGTCGCCCCGCGTCGCCATGATCATGACCGTAAGCCCCCGCTCCCAGGCCTTTTCGCGCACCCCGTCGAGGCCGATCGCGGTCCACGGGTCGGTCGAGATCTCGTCGCAGACGAAGCCGATCGAGGACGCCGCGCCGGACCCGGGCGGGCCGCCGCGCCGGACCGGCTGATAGCCGAGGCTCGTCGCGGCCTTCATCACCCGTTCGCGCGTCTCGGCCGAAAGGCGCGCCCCGTCGGCGTGGTTGAGGACAAGCGACACGGTGGTCTGCGAGACGCGCGCCTCGTTGGCGACGTCGATCATCGTCGGCCGGCGTGGCGCGGCGCGTCCCGCAGCATGGCCGCCGGCCCTCCGCGGTCTCCTTCGATCGGCGGCGCGCAACGCGCCGTCTCCCTCCTGCATCGCTCCCCTCGCGACTGATTGCGAATATTATTATCGCACCAAGCCATTGCCCTGCAAATGAAACCTGGACCGCAACGCGGAGGCGTTGACAAGCTTTAGCAGATTATTATCATGGCTGGCCGGGCTGGTTCAAAATCGGGCGCCGCCCGGCTCGCCCTCAAAAGCCTGCAATTGACCGCCAATGCGTCCCATAAGGCGCCAACGGCGCGACACAGGAGGAAACGAATGCTCATCACTCGCAGACAAGCGCTTATCGGATCGGTCGGAGCCGCCGCCGGCCTCGCCATGGCGCCCGCTTTCGGCCAGGTGCCGCCCTTGAAGAAGAAGGACAAGTACAAGGTCGGCTTCGCCCAGATCGTCAGCAACAATCCCTGGCGGCTCGCGGAGACCGCCAGCATGCAGGACGAAGCCAAGAAGCGCGGCGTCCAGCTCGTCTATACCGACGCGGCCGATTCCGCCGCCAAGCAGGTCGCCGACGTCAACTCCATGATCGCCCAGGGGGTCGACTTCATCTTCCTGCCGCCCCGCGAGGACAAGCCGCTCGTTCCGGCGGTGCTCGCCGCCAAGAAGGCCGGCATCCCGGTGCTGCTGGTCGACCGCGACGTCGATCAGGCGCTCGCCAAGCGGGGCATCGACTATCTCGCCTTCATCGGCTCGAACTTCGTTGAGGAAGGTCAGCGGGTCGCCGACTGGACGATCCAGAAGACCGGCGGCAAGGGCAAGATCCTCGAACTCGAAGGCTCGATCGGCAGTTCGCCCGCCAACGACCGCAAGAAGGGTTTCGACGAGACGATCAAGGCCAAGGCGCCGGGCATGGTCATTCTCGCCAGCCAGTCCGGCGACTTCAACCGCGACAAGGGCCGTCAGGTCGCCGAGACCCTGCTGCAGGCCCATCCGGACGCCACCATCGTCTATGCGCACAACGACGAGATGGCGCTCGGCGCGATCACCGCGATCGAAGCGGCGGGCAAGGTTCCCAACAAGGACATTCTCGTCGTCTCGATCGACGGCGAAAAGGACGGGGTGCAGGCGATCATCGACGGCAAGCTGGGCGCGACCTGCGAATGCAATCCGCGCTTCGGTCCGGCGTCGTTCGACATCATGTTCAAATACGCCAACGGCGAAAAAATACCGCCGCTGAACATCAACCCCGACCGCTTCTTCGACGCCAGCAACGCCAAGGAGATGCTGGCCTCCGCGTTCTGAGGCCGCAAAGGCGGGCTTCCGCGCTTGCCCAAACCCCTCCCGCCTGTTTACCTCACGGGCGGGAGGACGAGGGTTTGAGCCCGCGCCACGAAAAGTCAAAGCCGGAAGTCCCGATGCCCTCGACCGCTCCGCTCCTTGTCATGCGCGACGTCGACAAGCGCTTCCAGGGCGTCAAGGCGCTGTCGGGAGCCTCGCTCGAGGTCGAGGCCGGCGAAATCATGGCTCTGGTCGGCCAGAACGGCGCCGGCAAGTCGACGCTGATCAAGGTCCTGACGGGCGCCTATCGCCGGGACGGCGGCGCGATCGAGTTCGCGGGCGCGGCCGGTCGATTTCGCTTCGCCCCAGGCGGCCCAGCAGGGCGGCGTCAGCACGATCTATCAGGAAATCAACCTGGTTCCGTTCCGGTCGGTGGCCGAAAACATCTTTCTCGGCCGCGAATATCGCCGCTTCGGCCTCCTCGACTGGCGGCGCATGAACATGGAGGCGGCGCAGTTGCTCAGGCGCTTCGCGATCGAGATCGACGTGCGCCGCCCGCTGATGGAATTCTCGACCGCGATCCAGCAGATGGTCGCGATCGCGAGAGCGGTCTCGTTCAAGGCCGGGCTCGTGATCATGGACGAGCCGACGTCGTCTTTGGACGAGCGCGAGGTCGCGGTTCTGTTCGACGTCATGCGCCAGCTGAAGGCGCAGGGCGTCGCGGTCATCTTCGTCACCCATCGCCTCGACGAGCTCTATCAGGTCTGCGACCGCGTGACCGTGATGCGCGACGGACGCACGGTGACGGTGAGCCGCATGGGCGACGTCGGCAAGCTCCAGCTGGTTTCGGCGATGCTGGGGCGCGACCTCGAGACCGTCCGCAGCCATACGACCGGCTTTTCGGCGGCTTCGGCGAAGGCCGGCGGCGAAGTCCTGTCGGCGGAAGGGCTCCGGATCGGGCGGCGGGTTCGCGACGCGCGAATCGAGGTCAGGTCCGGCCAGATCGTCGGCCTCGCCGGCCTGCTCGGTTCCGGCCGGACCGAGACGGCCCGCGCCATCTTCGGCGCCGATCCGCCGGACGCAGGCGTGATCCGGCTGCTCGGCAAGGACGTCCGGCTGCGCGAGCCCTCGGACGCGATCGCGATGGGCGTCGGCTATTGCAGCGAGGACCGCAAGGCGGACGGCATCGTTCCCCACATGTCGGTGCGCGAGAATCTCACCCTCGCCATCCTGCCGCGGCTGACCGCGATGGGAATCGTCGATGAGGCGCGCCAGCGCGAAATCGTCGACAGGTTCATGAAGCGCCTCGCCATCAAGGCCTCGAGCCCCGAGCAGAAGATTCGCGACCTGTCCGGCGGCAACCAGCAGAAGGTGCTGCTCGCGCGATGGCTGTGCGCCGATCCGAAGCTGCTCCTCCTTGACGAGCCGACGCGCGGCATCGACGTCGGCGCGAAGGCCGAGATTCAGGCGCTCATCCGCGAACTCGCCGACCAGGGCCTCGGCGTGCTGATGATCTCCTCGGAGCTTGAGGAAATCACCGAGGGCGCGGACCGGGTGTTCGTGCTGAGCGACGGGCGCACGGTGGCGGACCTGCCGCGGGCCGAGGCGAGCGCCGACGCGATCATGGCGGCGATGGCGCATGGCGGCGCGGCGGCGGCTCCGGAAGCCGGCCGTGGCTGACGCGCCGGCCATGGCCGGCAAGGGCGCGCCGGTCGACGTCGCGGCCTTCTTCCGCCGCTACGCCGCGCTGACGGCCCTCCTCGTGCTGCTGGCGTTCAATTTCGCGGTGACCCCGCATTTCGCCAGCTGGCAGACCCTGAACGTGAATCTGACCCAGGTGGCGACCATCGTCATCGTCTCGGTCGGCATGACGCTGGTCATCGCCACCGCCGGCATCGATCTTTCGGTCGGCTCGCTGATGGCGATTTCCGGCGCGCTCGCGCCGATCATCTTCATGAGCCGCTTCGGGACGGCTCATCCGGCGCTGGGCAATGGTCTCGCCTTCGTCATTCCGGTCGCGGTCACCGGCCTGTTCGGCCTGTTCAACGGCTGGTTCATCACCCGATTCCAGGTCCAGCCGATCATCGGCACCCTGGTCATGTTCATCGCCGGGCGCGGCATCGGGCAGGTCCTGACCAACGGCAATCTGCAGCCGTTCCACAACCCGACGTTTCAGTTCATCGGGCTCGGGCGCGTCCTTGGCGTGCCGGTCCAGGTCATCGTCATGCTGGTCGCGGTCGCGGTCGCCGCCTGGACGTTGCGCCGGACGCTGTTTGGCCGGCAGGTCCTCGCGGTCGGCGGCAACGAGCGGGCGGCGCGCCTGTCGGGCGTCCCGGTCGACCGGGTCAAGCGCCGGGTCTACGCGATCAGCGGCCTTCTCGCCGGCGTCGCGGGGCTGGTCGTCATCGCCATCAATTCCTCCAGCGACGCCAATCAGGTCGGGCTCGGGATGGAGCTCGACGCCATCGCCGCGGTCTCGGTCGGGGGCACGCCGTTCACCGGCGGGCAGGCGACCGTGGTCGGGTCGCTCATCGGCGCGCTCCTGATCCAGCTCCTGCGCTACACCCTGCTCGCCAACGGCGTGCCCGACGCCGCGGCGCTGGTGGTGAAGGGGGCGATCATCGCCGGCGCCGTCTGGTCGCAGCAGCGGAGGTCCTCGTGAGCGCGGCGCCGCCCGCGCGGCGCCTCCGGCGCGGACGAGCGCGCTCGCCTGGGCGGGGCGCCAGCGGGTGATGATCGCTCTCGTCCTGCTCATCGTCTTCGGCGCGCTCCGCTACGATCATTTTCTCGGCGCCTTCAACGTCCTCTCGGTGCTGCGCTACAATTCGATGTTCGCGCTGATCAGCCTCGGCCAGTGCTTCGCCATCATGGGCGCCGGCATCGATCTTTCGGTCGGAACCACGGCGGCCTGCGCCAGCGTGGTCTCGGCGATGCTGTCGTCCTACGGCCTCTTTCCCGGGCTGCTCGGGGGCCTGGGCGCCGGGCTCGCCGTCGGCCTCGTCAACGGCTTCATGGTCACGCGAATGACGATCCAGCCGTTCATCGCGACGCTGTCCGGCATGCTGGCGGCGAGCGGCGTGGGGCTTCTGCTCGCGCACAACCAGTCGGTCGCGGTCAGCTACGAGACCGGTTTCACCTGGCTCGGCCAGGGCGACCTCCTCGGCTTTCCGGTGCCCGCCTGGATCGCCGGCGCGGCGTACGTCTATGGCTCGGTCCTGCTCAACTACACGAGCTTCGGGCGCCATGTGCTTTCGGTCGGCGGCAATGAGGAGGCGGCGCGGCTCATGGGGCTGCCGGTCGACCGGGTGAAGTTCCTGACCTACGTGCAGTCGGGCGTGTTCGCCGGCCTTGCCGGCGTGATCCTGGCGGCGCAGTTCGGGGCCGGCCAGCCGGCGGAAGGGGTGGGATGGGAACTGTTCTCGATCGCCGCGGTGGTGGTCGGGGGCACGCTGCTCACCGGGGGCATGGGTTCGGCAGCGACGACGCTGGCCGGCGTGCTGCTGCTTGGCCTCATCTTCAACGTGCTCAACTTCGAGAACGGCCTCGGCTGGATCAGCCTTAGCGCCTATTGGCAATCGGTGGTGCGCGGCGTCTTTCTCATGGTGGTGGTGATGGCGAGTTCCGGCGCCGCGCGCCGAGCGATTCGGGCGGCCTAAGCCGCAAACGCCGGGGTCTCGTCTTCGCGCCGATCAGCGGCGCGGCGCGCGCTGACATGGCGATCGAGCGAAAGAGGCCCGGCGCCGCCGAATGAAAGCGCGAGCAGAGCCGCGAGATAGAGCAGGTCAGTCTCGTAGCCGGGCTGGCCAAAATGCGCGCCTGCGCCGTCGTAGGCAACGAGCTTGATCGAGCTGAAGCCGTTGGGGAGATGGACGGTGACAATCGCAGCGAGCAGCACGACGATCATGGGCGCGGCGGCGAGAGGCACAAAGACGCCAAGGAGGAGGAGCAGCCCGCCGATCAGTTCGATGAGAATCGTCGCCCAGCCGAGAAAGAACGAGAAGGGCATGCCGATCGCGTGCAGGATGCCGATGAAGACTTCCGGGCCCCGGGCGAGTTTGGCGAATCCGTGGGCCATGAATCCGTAGCCGACGACAAGCCGAAGCGGCAGCGCGAAAAAGCCGGGCGGCGCGGGAAGCGGAGCAAAGGCCAGCCGCGAGAAGGCAGACGCAAGCTTTCATTTGCATGGGTTCGATCAGAACGCGCCGCTTGTTACGGCGCGATTGTCGCCGGCCGCTAGATTTTGGCCCCCGGCTCCGCCCGCCTGAGCGCATGGCGGATCAGGCGGTCGACCAGCTCCGGGTAGCTGACGCCCATCGCCTCGAACATCTTCGGATACATGCTGATGTTGGTGAAGCCGGGCAGCGTGTTGACCTCGTTCACGAGGAGCCTGCCGTCCTCGACAGAGAAAGAAGTCGACGCGCGCCAGGCCCTCGCAGTCGAGCGCGCGGAAGGCGTCGATCGCGAGTCTGCGCACCGTGTCGCTGACTTCATGGTCGAGGTCGGCCGGAACCTTGATCGCGGCGCCCTCGTCGTCGAGATATTTGGCCTCGTAGCTGTAGAAGCCGTGGCGGTTGCTGGGAACGATCTCGCCCGGGAGAGACGCGATGAGCGAGCCGTCCTCGCCCTCGAGCACGCCGCACTCGATCTCGCGGCCGGGAATGAATTCCTCGACCAGAATCTTGCGGTCGTGCCGGAACGCCTCGGCGATCGCCTTCGCGAACTCCTGTGCGGTCGCCGCCTTGCTGACGCCGACCGAGGAGCCCATGCGGGCGGGCTTGACGAACACCGGACGGCCGAGTTCGGCCACGACCTTTTCGAAAGCGGGCGCGTCGCCCCGGCCGAAGCAAAGGAAACGGGCGTTGGGCAGCCCCGAATCGCGCATGAGCCGCTTGGCGACGTCCTTGTCCATCGCAACCGCCGAGCCCAGGACGCCCGAGCCGACATAGGGAACGCCGGCGATCTCGGCTGCGCCCTGGACGGTCCCGTCCTCGCCGAAGGGACCGTGCAGAACGGGGAAGACGACGTCGACCGCATAAGACAGATCGGGCGCGGCGCCCGCCGTTCCCGGCAGGATCGCAAGCCGCCCCGCCCCGCCCGGAACGAGAGCGACGCCTGGCCCGCTTTCCGGAACCGCGTCGGGGAACGCGCCGCCTTCAACGGATACGAGCAGCCAGGCGCCGGACCGGGTGATGCCGATCGGAATCGTCTCGTAGCGCTCGGGGTCGAGCGCGCGGAACACGTTGCGCGCGGACATGACCGACACGTCATGCTCGGCCGAACGGCCTCCGAACAAGAGCGCGACGCGCAGTCGTTCCGCCATGCCGCCGTCCCCGAATCACCTGTCAGCGGGGACTTCGCCGAAAGGGGCGGGATTGGTCAACCGGGGCGCGCGCCAAGCCATCAATCCTGCGAACCCGCGGAGGCGGAGATCTCGCCCGACCGCAACCGTTCGCGGCCGCCTGCGTCTCGCGTATCAGTTCATCGTCGGGATCGAGAACTGAGCCCCGTCCTTGATTCCGGACGGCCAGCGGGCGGTCACGGTCTTGGTGCGGGTGTAGAAGCGGATCGAGTCCGGCCCGTGCTGGTTCAAATCGCCGAAGCCAGAGCGCTTCCAGCCGCCGAAGGTGTGATAGGCGAGCGGCACCGGAATCGGGAAATTGACGCCCACCATGCCGACCTTGACCTTGGACGCGAAGTCGCGCGCCGCATCGCCGTCGCGGGTGAAGATCGCGACGCCGTTGCCGTATTCGTGGTCGTTGCACAGGCCGAGCGCCTCGCCGTAGTCGTGCGCGCGCACGACCGACAGTACCGGACCGAAGATCTCCTCCTTGTAGATGCGCATGTCCTTGGTCACGTCATCGAACAGACAGCCGCCCATGTAGAAGCCGTTCTCGTAGCCCTGCATCTTGAAGCTGCGCCCGTCGACCACGAGCTTTGCGCCTTCCTTGACGCCGAGGTCGACATAGCCGCGCACCTTCTCGAGCGCCGCCTTGGTGACGAGCGGCCCGAAATCGGCGCCGGAATCGGTCGACGGACCGATCTTCAGCGATTCGACCCGCGGGATGAGGCGGCGGACCAGATCGTCGGCGGTCTTCTGGCCGACCGGAACCGCGACGGAAATGGCCATGCAGCGCTCGCCCGCCGAGCCGTAGCCGGCGCCGATCAGGGCGTCGACCGCCTGGTCCATGTCCGCGTCGGGCATCACCACCATATGATTCTTGGCGCCGCCGAAGCACTGCACGCGCTTGCCGGTCGCTGTGCCGCGCGCGTAGATGTACTCGGCGATCGGGGTCGAGCCGACGAAGCCGATCGCCTGAATGTCGGGATCGTCGAGGATGGCGTCGACCGCCTCCTTGTCGCCGTTGACGACATTGAGAATGCCCGGAGGACCGCCCGCCTCGACGAACAATTCGCCGAGCCGCATCGGCACGCCCGGATCGCGCTCCGAGGGCTTGAGGATGAACGCGTTGCCGCAGGCGATCGCCGGCGCGAGCTTCCACAAGGGGATCATCGCCGGGAAGTTGAACGGCGTGACGCCGGCGACCACGCCGAGCGGCTGGCGCATCGAATAGAGGTCGATGCCGGGGCCTGCGGCGTCGGTATATTCGCCCTTCATCAGGTGCGGCGCGCCGAGCGCGAATTCGACCACTTCGACGCCGCGCTGGATGTCGCCCCTGGCGTCGGCGATCGTCTTGCCGTGCTCGCGCGCCAGCGTCTCGGCCATCTCGTCGTTGTTCTGGGCGATGAGCTCGATGAACTTCATCAGCACGCGGGCGCGGCGCTGCGGATTGACCGCCGCCCACGCGGGCTGGGCCGCCTTGGCGTTTTCGACCGCGGCGCGAACCTCGGCCTTGGAGGCGAGCGCGACATGGGCCCGCACCGTGCCGTCCATCGGCTGGAAGACGTCGGCGGTCCGCCCCGACGTGCCGGCGACCTGCTTGCCGCCGATGAAATGGCCGTATTCGATCATGTTCCGCTCCCTGATAACTTGCTGTCGTGGCGCTTTATGCGCCACGATTTTGCGCACAGCAATTTGAGAGATCGCGCATCGGCTGTGCGGAAATCGGCTAAGCCGCCCTAACCTCGAGCCCTTGCGGCTCTCGGGGGCCGCGTTCTTGATTTGAAAGGATTTTCCTTACATAACCCGATCAGGAGCGTAACCGTGATCACGAGCAAGCTGACAAGCAAGGCGCAAACGACGATTCCGCAGCCTGTCCGCGCGGCCCTTCATCTCGCGGAAGGCGATGACCTCGCTTACGAAATCGACGGCCGCAGGGTCATTCTGACGAAGGCTTCGTTGCCCGGCGGGGACGACCCGTTCGGCGCCTTTGCCGAATGGGACAGTCCCGCGGACCGGAAGGCCTATGCCAAACTTTGAGCAGGGCGACATCGTTCGGGTGCCCTTTCCCTATACGGACCGCTCGACCCGCCAGCGGCGCCCCGCCTTGGTCGTCTCGCGCGGCGGCCTCGGCGAGGATAGTCGCCTGCTGTGGGTCGCGATGATCACCAGCGCCGAGAACCGGCCGTGGGCGGACGACGTTCCTTTCGGCGAGACCTACGCCGATGCCGGTCTGCCGGCGCCGTCCCTCGTTCGCCCGTGCAAACTGGCGACGATCGAAAGCGATCATGCGGAAAAGATTGGCCGCGTGAACCACGACCTGCTGGAGCGAGTCGTCGCGTACCTGCAAGGCTCGATTCGCCCCGCGGCGTGAAGGCGACCGCGCGTCCGAGTTCATACCGCACGCAGAATGTCGCACCGGACACTCGCACACTCGGCGAGCGCGATTGCTCAGTGATGTCGTGCAGCCGGGCGGCGTTTGGTCTAAGCACCCGCCATGGATTGGGATAACGTCCGCGTCTTCCTCGCGGTCGCGCGCGCCGGCCAGTTCGTCGCCGCCGCCAAGCGGCTCAAGCTCGATCACGCGACGGTCAGCCGCCGCATCGCGGCGCTGGAAGCCGCCCTCGGCGCGAAGCTGTTCGACCGGCGCACGACCGGGGCGAGGCTCACCGGGGCTGGCGAGCGGTTCATCGGCGCGGCCGAGCAGATGGAAAGCGCCTTCCTCCATGCGCAGGGCGAGATCTCCGGCGTCGATCTCGAGCTTTCGGGCGACGTGCGCATCGGCGCCCCGGACGGCTTCTCGACTTACTACCTGACAAGCGCGCTGCGCGACTTCGCCGAGCGCCATTCCGGCATGCGCCTGCAACTCATGCCGCTGCCCCAACTGACCCCGCTCGCGCGCCGCGAGGTCGATGTGGTGATCGGCCTCGACAAGCCAGAGGCGGGACGCTTCGTCGCTCGCAAGCTCACCGACTATTCCCTCGGGATCTACGCCAGCGCCGCCTATCTCAAGCGCAACGGCGCGCCGGCCGATGTCGAGGCGCTGAAGCGCCACCGCCTCATCGGCTACGTCGAGGAGCATGCGTTTTCGACCGCGCTTGACTATGTGCGCGAGCTCTTCGGCGGCGCGCCGACCAGCTTCGAGAGCGCCAACGCGGTCACGCAGCTCGAGGCGGTGCGGGCGGGCGTGGGCCTTGGCGTCGTCCACGACTTCATCGCCCGCCGCTTCAAGGACTTGAGACGCGTCCTGCCCGAGCGCCGCTCGACCCGCGCCTATTGGCTCGTGACGCATGAGGACACGCGCGGCCTTGGCCGCATCCGCGCCGTCGCCGAGCATCTGGCCAAGGCGGTGGCCCGCGACCGGGGGATGTTCTTGTGAACCGGAGGCAGCCACGGCGGCTCCATTGACACCGCCGCGAACGCTCGTAATGTGTTCGCGCGCGTCGCGGGAGCGGAAGCCGGTGGAAGTCCGGCACGGTCGCGCCACTGTAATCGGCTCCTACCGGCCGAGAGTCAGACCCTTTTCGCGGCGAAGCCTGTCTCAATACGGGGACGCGATATCCCCAGGGAGTCCGACATGCCCGCTTCCACATTAGCCCCCGCCGCCAGGCCGGTCGCCATCCCGATTTGGGAGCTGCTGCCCTGGGTCATCTTCGCCGGCCTCCTCTGCCTGCTCGGCGTCTATTTCGTCGGGGCCGAAGAGGGCGCGACCTCGATCATCAGGGGCATGTACGTGCATGAATTCGTGCACGACAGCCGCCATCTGCTCGGCTTCCCCTGCCACTGAGGGCGCGGGAAGCTTCGCCCGCGGCGTCAGCCACGGGCGCAAATCCTCATCCTTGAAAAGATGGATTGGCTTTGTGCAAGGGCGCCGGCCGCCTCGCGTGTCGGGGCCCGGCTTCGGTCGGGGACAATCGCAATGACGACAGGATCTCTGTTGTGGCGGGGAATGATCGTCGGCTTCGTCGCCGCGCTCCTGTCCTTCAGCTTTTTGAAAATCGCCGGCGAGCCGGCGGTCGACCGGGCGATCGCGTTCGAAAGCGCGATGGACGAAGCGAAAGCCCGGGCCGAGCATGACGCCGCGGTGGCGAAAGGCGAAAAGCCGCCGCCGGTCGAGGACGAGCCAGAGCTGGTCAGCCGCCCGGTTCAGGCGGGAATTGGCCTGTTCACCGGCGTCACCGTCTACAGCATCGCCTTCGGCGGTCTGTTCGCGCTCGCATTCGCAATTCTCTACGGGCGGATCGGCGACTGGAGTCCACGCGTGACCTCAGCGCGTGATCGCGCTCATGGGCTTCCTCGCCGTCTACGCCGTTCCGATCCTCAAATACCCGGCCAATCCGCCGTCGATCGGCAATCCCGACACGATCGGTCTGCGCACGGCGATCTATTTCGGGATGATTCTGCTGTCGCTCGGCTCGATGATCGTCGCCTGGAACGTCCGCAATCGCCTCGCCGGTCAGGTCGGCGCCTGGAACGCGACGCTGATCGGCGCGGCGGTCTATCTGGTCGCGGTGGTCGTCTTCGCCCTTGCGATGCCCCCGCTGAACGAGATCCCGGAAGGTTTCCCGGCTGTGGTCCTATGGCAGTTCCGCATGGCCTCGCTCGGCGCGCAGGCGATTCTGTGGACGGTGCTTGGGCTCGGCTTCGGCGCGTGGATCCAACGCGATTTCGCGGCGGGAAAGCTCGGCCGGTTGCAAGCCGCCTACTAGGTTGCGAGCGGCGGGCGGCGCATGACCGCGCGTCTCGACCTCATCGCGCACGGGCCTTCCGCCGCGACGCGGGCGGCGCGCTTTCCCGACGATGAAGCGCTCGAAGCCTCCGCCGCCCGCGCCCTCGAAACGATGCGCGGCAGGCTCACCGCTTATGCGTGCGTCCTGACCGCGCCCTCCCGCGCGGCCCGCGAGACGGCGGCCGCTCTGGGTCTCGCCGCGGACGTCGAGACGGCGCTCAGGGACTGCGACTACGGGCGCTGGCGCGGACTCGCCGCGAAGGGCGTCGCCGAGCGCGAGCCGGATGGGTTTGCCGCATGGCTTGGCGATCCTGAAGCCGCGCCGCACGGCGGCGAATTGTTCGCCGCGATGATCGAACGCGCGGGCGCCTGGCTCGCGCGGTCGGCGGCGCGCGATGGCGCGACGCTCGCCGTCACCCACGCCTCCGTCGTTCGCGCGGCGATGGTCAGCGCGCTCGGCGCCGCTCCCTCCGCTTTCTTTCGGATCGATGTCGCGCCGCTCTCGCTCGCGAGGCTCAGCGGTCGCGAGGGACGGTGGAACCTTGTCGCGTTCGGTCCCCTGGCCGCCCTCGTGTGAAACGCGGTCCGAATCGCTCGCCGGGACGATGATCGGCGAGATGATGCGAGGCGCGGAGGCGGCGGGACTGGCCGGTCAGCCTCATTTCCGCGCCAGCGCCCACACCTGGACCGGATAATCCTCCTCGTTCCGGAGCGAGTGCAGCCAGCGGGTATAGGGCGTCCACATCAGCAAATTCGAGCGCACGCACGCCCGGTTGCCCCACGATCCGGTGACGATGCGATCGATGTCGAATCCGCCCTCCGCAAGCAGGTGGCGCATCCCAAGCTCGGTCCAGCGCGAGCAATCGATCGGATGGCCGTGGATCCTGACCAGGAACGGGGTGGTGATGAGGAAGGCGCCGCCGGGATTGAGCATCTGGAACACATTGCGGACGGCGCGATACGGCCAAAGCACGTGCTCGAACACCTGTTCGGCGATGATGATGTCGAATGTCTCGTCGAGCGGCCCGGCGCAGACATCGTAGTCCGGATAGCCTCTGGCGATGTAGCGGGCGAAACCGAAGTCTTTCCATTGGAGGCCGCTGATTTCCAGCGCCGAAGCGTTTTTATAGTCGAGCTCCCCCACGAGGCGAGCCGTTTCCCTGTTCATGACGACGCGAAGCCACTGCTCGTGGCCTTCGGGGTACAGCTTCGCCTTGGCGAACTGGTAGGCCTTTTGCAGCCCGGGAATGCGTTTGAGCTGCGAGTTTGAAACCATCGGCCATTTCCTTCGCGACTGGCGTTTGGGGCTCGTCTACGCCACTGGCGAACGCGCCGCAAAGCCGTCGGGCGGGCAGGCCTCCGCCCGCCTTCTCGACGCTTCGATCGGATCGCCGGGAAGCTGGCGGGCCTTGCCTCGACCGCCATTTGGCCGCAATGGTCGGCGACATCCATCCTCCGGTCCGATTTTCACTCTCATGCCCCCGACCTCCCAGGCCTCGCCCGAACGCGCGCTTTATCTCGTCACTCCGCTTCTCGGGGCGACGGACGCCATCGCCTTCGCCAGCGTCTTCGCGGAGACGCTCGAGGCCGCGCCAGCCGCTTGCGCGCTCCTCCGCCTCAAGCCCGATTCGCTCGTCAAGCCGGAGGCGGTCGCGGCGCCGTTCCTTCGCGCGGCGAAAGACGCCGACTGTGCGCTGCTGATCGAAAACGACGCCGGGCTCGCGGTCCGGCTTGGCGCGGACGGGGTCCATGTCGGCGGCGCGGATCTTTCCCGGGCGATCGAGCGGCTGAAACCGCAACGGATTGTCGGCGCGGGCGCCTTGCGCACCCGCGATGAGGCCATGATCGCAGGCGAAATGGGGGCCGACTACGTCATGTTCGGGGAGCTCGACGGGCGCAAGGGGGCCACGGATCTTCAGGCGCTGACCGAACGCGTCGCGTGGTGGGCGGAAATCTTCGAGACGCCCTGCGTCGCCTGCGCCGGCGCGCTCGCCGAGGCCCGCGCGCTCAAGGAGGCCGGCGCCGATTTCGTCGCCCTGGGCGAGGCGATCTTCGGGAGTTCCTCGCCAGCGGCGGCCGCGCGCGAGGCGCAGGCCCTGATCGCGAGCGAAGCGCGCTGCGAAAAAGCCGAACCCGGTTTTTCGCCAGGGAGCGCGCAAAACCAAAGGGACCCTGCCCCGATTCGACCGAATCGCGGCAGGCTCTAGACGGTGGCGCCATGACGAGGATCGCGCTCGCCCTTTTGCTGGGCCTAAGCCTGAGCGGCGCCGCCGTCGCTCAGCCCCAGTCCCCGAAGCAGGCGCCGTCGGCAAGCAGGCGCCGTCGGCAAAGCAGGCCCCCTCCGCCAAGGAGGCCCCGTCGGCGAAGCCTGCGCCGTCGCAGAACGTCGCCTCGCCCTTCGCGAGCGAAGCGGGAGGGGCGCCCCGCGACGCGTTGCCGCCTCCGCTGCCGCCGCGAGCGGATGGAGTGCCGGCGGATCTGGCCTTTGGCGCCTATCAGCGCGGCAATTTCCTCTACGCGCTCATGGAGGCCGAACGGCGCATCGACGCCAATTCGAAGGACGCGGCGGCGATGACGCTGATCGGCGAGATTTATCGCGACGGCGCGGCGGTTCCCCGCGACAGCCACGCGGCGGCGGACTGGTTCCGCCTCGCCAGCAACCTTGGCGACCCGCAGGCGGCCTATGAACTCGGAGCGCTCATGGTTCAGGGCGCCGATGGCGTGCCGAAGGATCCGGCGGGCGCGGAGATCCAGTTCGAGCGCGCGGCGGCCAAGGACAATCACGGCGCGCTTTACAACCTTGGCGTCATGGCGCTCGAGGGCGTGGGGGGCAAGGCGCCGGATTACGCCAAGGCGGCGCAATACTTCCTTCGCGCCGCGAACGCCGGCGACGACGACGCGGCCTATTCGTACGGCGTCATGCTGCGCGACGGCAAAGGCGTGCCCATGAACATCGCCGAGGCGGTGCGCTGGCTGAAGCGCGCAGCCGACGACGGCGTTATCGCCGGCCAGGTCGAATACGCGATCATGCTGTTCAATGGCGAGGGCGTGCCCAGAGACGAGGCCGGCGCGGCCAAGATCCTTCTCATCGCCGCCGCACGGGGCAATCCGATCGCCCAGAACCGCGTGGCTCATCTCTACGCGCGGGGCGAAGCGCTGCCGAAAGACCTGGCCAAGGCCGCCGCCTGGAACAGCTTCGCCAAGGCGGCGGGGCTCAAGGACAACGACCTCGATGTGCAGACCGCCAACCTGACGCCCGAAGAGCGGAGCCGCTTCACCAAGATGATCCACGAGATCGCCGGCTTCTGACGCGAAGGTCGCCCCTTCGGGGCTCGCGGAAAGTCGTGACGTGCTGGCGGATGTCCGTCGCGAGCGCCCCGACCGGGAACCAGCCTCGATTTTTGGCTGTCGCGGTTCGCGCCAAGCGCTTGACGATGGTG
>CAVULN010000035.1:0-79697 GCA_963742305.1 uncultured Alphaproteobacteria bacterium | reverse complement strand
AGCCGATCGACGACACAGTGAGCGCGGGCGAGATTGTTGGGCTAGCGGGCCTCGACGGCCACGGACAGGAAGCGTTCCTCGAGGCGCTCTGCGGCCTGCGTTCCCCTGCGGCGGGGCGCGTCTCGGTCGCGACCGACCGGGATCCCGTTCCATCGCGAGCTTCCGGCAGGCGGTGCGGCGCGGCGTCGCCTATCTCGCGCGCGACAGGCGGTTGAACGGCATTTTTCCTTCGCTCTCGATCCTCGACAATTTCGGCCTCGTCTCCATGGGAAGCGACTGCCGCTTTCGTCTGATTGACCGGCGCGAGCAGAGAGCGCGATACGAGGTCTATCGGCGCCGGTTGTCGATTGTCGCGCCTTCGCCCGACTGCGCCATCACTACGCTCTCGGGTGGCAATCAGCAGAAGGTGCTGCTCGCGCTGGCTCGCTTCTCGCGCCGCGCGTGCTGTTGCTCGACGACCCGACACGCGGCGTCGACCAGCGGACCCGCGAGACGCTCTATGAAGTATTCCGCGATCTCGCGGGCGACGAGGGGATGGCGCTGGTCGCGCTGTCGACCGAAATCGAGGAGCTTCTGCGGCTCTGCGACCGGGTGCTCGTCTTCCGCGAACAGCGCGTCGTCGCCCGGCTCGCAGGGGCGAGCATCAGTCAGGATAAGGTGATCGCCGCCATGTTCGGCCAGGTCGATGAGCGCCGCGGCCGCCGATCCAGCGCGACGTGCGCCGCGTCCGGCGCCTGAGCCGGCTGCTCGCCGAACGGCGCGAGACCGGCTTTGCGCTCGCCTTGTTCGTCGTGCTCGTGGCGGTGAACGTCCTCCTCAATCCGGCCCGTTTCGCGCCGGGCGCCTGGGGCGCGACGATCGGCCTCGCCGCGCCGCTGATCGCGGCCTCGATCGCGGCGACGCCCGCGATCCTCGGCGGCCGTGGCGGCATCGATGTCTCGATGGGGCCGCTGATGGGGCTGGTCAACGCGCTGATGGTCCAGCACTGATCGCCACGTTCGGGGTTTCATCGCCGTGGGCGGTGGTTCGGCCGCGCTGGCGATCGGGGCCGCCGCGGGCGCGCTCAATGGTTTGCTTGCCGTGCTTGTACAGATCCAGCCCATCGTCGCGACGCTTGGAACCTACCTCATCTTCACCGGTCTCACGCTCACCATTGTACCCGCTCCGACCGGTTCCGTCCCTCACTCGATCCAAAGTCTGTCCGGCGAGCTCTCGATCGTTCCTCTGCTCGCGCTCGCCGCAGTGTGGCTTGGGATCAAGCAGCTTCCTTATTACGACCAGCTGATGGCGGTCGGCGGCGACGACCGCGCCGCCTCCTGCCAGCATCCGTCGCCCTGGTCCGTTTCCTGTCGTACTGCCTTTCCGGCGTTTTCGCCGGCGCGGCGGGTTCGTGCTCACCGCGCTGATCGGCTCGGCCGACCCCAATGTCGGGGCAAGCTCACCCTGCTCTCGATTTCCGCCGTTGCTCTGGGCGGCGTGAGTCTGGCCGGCGGCCGGGGCGGCATGCTCGCCGCCGTGATCGGGGCCTCCGACATCTTTCTTCTGCAGAGCGCGCTCACCTATTTCAACGTTTCAACCTTCATCCTGCAGATCGCCTACGGACTGATTCTAGTCGCCTCGATCTCGCTCAATGGCCTGACGGTCATGATCGAACGGAGGGCGGCGCGATGACCGTCCGGCTCGGGCCCGACTGGCCGGCGGGCCGTCGCCGCAATCGTCCTGGCGCTCGTCCTGCAGCTTGTCGGCACTCTGATGATCGAGGGCTACAGCAGCGAGTTCACCATTCGCTCGATGCTGGTGCTCGCTCGCTCCTCGGCGTCGCCTCGATCGGCCAGACGCTGGTGGTGCTCATCGGCGGCGTCGATCTGTCAACGCCTTTTTTGATCGGCTTCGCCAATGTCGTCGCGGCGCAGCTTTACGGCGACGGGGTGAACTTCGCCCTCGTCTGCCTGATCGTCGGCGTCTGCGCCTGCGATGCGGCGATGAACGGGGCGCTGTCCTGAGGTTTCCGCGTTCATCCGCTGATCGTGACGCTCGGCGTCGGCACCGCGGTCCAGGGCGCGGTGCTGTTGTGGACGGCGGGCTTCCCGGCCGGCTCGCCGCAGAAGCAGTGACCAAATTTGTATCGATCGGCGGCCATGCGGGGCCCCTGCCCGTCCCCTGACTCATTCCGTCTTTTCTTGTTCTCCTGGCTGTCTTGACGCTCGTGCTGGAAAGGACGCCGTTCGGCCGGCGGCTCTATGCGGTGGGCTCCAATCCGCAGGCCGCGCCCTACGCGCTCGTCTCGCTGCGCGCGATCTGGACGGCGACCTATGCGCTGAGCGGCTTGTTCGCAGCCATCGCCGGCGTGCTGCTACTGGGATTCACCGGCTCGGCTTACGGCGACGTCGGGCAGCCTTATCTTTTTCGAGACCATCGCCGCGGTGGTGATCGGCGGGACGACTCTGGTCGGAGGCCGCGGCGGGCTCATCGGGACCGCCGCCGGCGCTCTGGTGCTGACCGAGATCAACACACTGCTGATCGGTCTCGGGCTGTCTCCCGCCATGGTGGAGGCCGCGCTCGGAGCGCTGATCCTCACCCTCGTATCGATCTACGGACGCGAACCTCACGTTCGCGCCAGCATTTAGCGGCGTTCGGCGGGGCCGCCTCAGAGCGCGTGCGAGGCTTCGACGAGAACCGCAAGCTCGGCGGGTGATGTCCGAGGCGCCGTCGCCGAAGCCGCACTCGCTGGCGTCGAGGTCGGACGCTCGCGGGGGAAATGCTCCGAGGCAGGCTCGACGCGGATCACATCCGCCGTTTCGATGTCGTCGCTGCGCTGATCGATAACGCCAAGGCCAGGTCGCCTTTGAAGTCCCATAGCTTCCACAAGTCCATCAGGTTGTAGCTCAGCGTGCAATGCTCGAAGCGAGACTTCGTCGATCTTTACCTTGCTGAAGGCGGGCGCGAGGTCGGTGTACTTGGTGAAGTAGACGCGTTTGCGCCGCGGATTGCCGCCGCAGACGTGCAGGCCGACGCGGACCTTTGGAGAGCGAGTCGATCAGCTCGTTGAGAATACTCCCGCGGCCCACTCGCTGTGCTCGGGGGCTTCGGTCCACATCGGCTCGTCGAACTGGATGTAATCGCAGCCGGCGGCGATGACGTCTCGCGACTCCTGGGCGAGCACCTTGCATAGGCGCGGCAAACGCCTGGATCGTCGGGATAAAGGTCCTTGCGCTGGTTGACGCTGAATCGCGTCAGCACATGCGGGCCGGTCACGGTTTGCTTGACACGGCATCGCGGCGGGCGAGCATCGCGCGACAGCTTCCAGTTGTTCGCCAGCTCGAATTGCGCGGTTCTCGATTTCATCCGACGACGCGCGGGCATTCGATGCCGAACCCGGCCGTCCCGAAGGTCTGCTTGAGCATCCTCTCGAACGTCACGCCGTCCAGACGCTTCTGGTAGAAGTAATACATGTTCTCGCGATAGCCCTCGCCGTCGGTGATGACGTCGAGACCGAGATCGCCTGGTCCTTAGCCGCCCAGGCGGCCGTCCCGTCGGTCTCCGCCTCGGAGAGTGTCGGCTTCTTCATCGTGTCGGCGGCCTGGGTCGGACGCGGGTACGCTGCCGACGACGGTGTTGCGATACTACGAAGTCATCCTCGCACCCGGGCTCAAACCCGCCTCCTTGCGCGCCTCGTTGATATGCGCGCGCACGCCGTCGACGAGCGGGCGCGGGACGAAGCCGGTTTCCTTCTCGATCCGAGCGCCGCCCTGCCGGTCGATGAGCGGCGTCCGTGGGCGCGTCTCGTCGAATTGAACCGGGCGTCCGGCAGCCAATGGCGTACGGCCGCCGCCCGATTCCTCGGCCGTCACGCTCGCGCCGCCGTTGTTGTACGCGAAATGAGCAAGAGACGAGCTTAAGAGCAAGGCGGATGAGCTGCTCGGCGCAATCGTCCTTGTAGACCCAGGTGTCGCGCGACTGCCGGGCGAACGGCAGCTTCGCGGTCCGCCCCAAGCCAGCTCGGTCGCGAAGGCCTCCGCCCACAGCACTGAGCCCCGCTTGCGGCCGTGGCCGAAGACGACGGCGGGCCGTGTGCAGGCGATGCTCATCCCGTGCTTCTCGACATATTTCCGCGCCATATATTCGTCGAGGATCTTCATCACGCCGTATGTGAAGAAATGGTCGTTCGGGCCGCAATAATCGTCCTCGACGACCGGCCGGTCGCCATAGACCTTCTGCTCGGCGCCGAACACGGTCTCGCTGCTGGTGAAGACGAGCCGGGCAAGCTTGTGGCGCAGGGCGGCCTCGAACATATTGACCATGCCGAGCACGTTGACGCTGACCCCAAGCGGCATATCCGCCTCAACCTCGGCGCTCATGAGATAGGCGAGGTGAATGCAATGCGTAAGGTCGCGATGGCAGGCGAAGACGGCTTCGACGGAGGCCGCGTCGGCGACGTCCATGCGCTCGACTTCGGCGCCCTTTAGCGCGGCAAGAACCGTCTCGTCCGGCTTCAGTTCGCCGATCACCACCGGAACGCCGCGGGCGAGGAGATTGCGCACGACGGAGGCGCCGATGAACCCCGCGCCCCCTGTGACAAGAAATTTCACCGCGATGTCTCCTTCGCCGGTCGCCGCTGACGAGTTTGGCCCCAGGCAGCCGTCATTGTCACAGTCCCATTTCCGCCTTCAGCGCCTCGGTGTGCTCGCCGATGCGCGGGGCGGCGGCCGAGCAACGCGCACGCTGGCCATCGATGCGAATGGGAGAAGCCGTCGTTCGAACCTCAGGCGCCCCCGGGCGCACGACGGTCTGCAGCATGTCGAGCCGGCGAAACGCCTCGTTCTCGAGTAGGGCCGGCCAGTTCATGACCTCCGCGCACCAGATGTCGAGCGGCTGCATGCGTCCGAGCCAATAGGCCGTCGGCTGGCGAGCGACGTGATCGGCGATCAGATGCTTGATCTCGTCGCGCCGCTCGAAGCCGGCCTTGGCCGGCAGGCCGGCGATCGAGGGCAGGTCGAGCGCCTTCGCGAGCTTGTCGAGCGGCGTCATGGCGATGGCGATAAAGCCGTCTCGGGTCGCGTAGACGCCGTACGGCGCCGCGAGATAGGCATGCGCATTGCGAAACGCCGACCGTGTCGGCATGCGACCCCCGTCATTGAGGTAGGTCGTAAGCACCTCGAACTGGAAATCGACGAGCGCCTCGAGGAGGCTGGTCTCGATATGCGCGCCCTCCCCGGTCCGCCCGCGCCGCACCAGCGCCGCGAGCACGCCCTGAACGATCGCGCCGCCCGCAAGCAGGTCCGCGATGGCGAGGCCGAACGGCACGGGGCCCTGATCGCGATCGCCGTTCAGCCACATGAGGCCGGATCGCGCCTGGGCGAGCAGGTCCTGGCCCGGCAGCATCGCCCACGGACCTTCCTCGCCATAGCCGGTGATCGAGGCGTAGACGATGCGCGGATTGACCGCTTTCGCGCTCTCGTAGTCGAGCCCCAGCCGTTCGACGACGCCCGGGCGGAAGTTTTGTATGATCACGTCGGCTTTGGCGACGAGGCCTTTAACCGCCGTGACGTCGGCTGGATTCTTGAAGTCGGCGACGAAGCCGAGCTTGCCGCGGTTGATGGCGTGAAAAAAGTTCGAAGTCGCCGCCGATCTCGGTGTCGGTCAGATAGAGGCGGCGGCAGAGATCGCCTCCGTCCGGCCGCTCGACCTTGATCACCCGCGCCCCCAAGTCGCCGAGGCGCAGCGCCGCGAACGGCCCCGACAGGAACTGGCTCATGTCGAGGACGGTAAGCCCCTCAAGCAAGCCCTCGCTCATGCCCTAACCTCGATCACATCGGCGAACGCGGAAGCGTTGCGATATTTCACCGTCTGCAGGTGCTCGCAGTACATGACGAGCTCCCCCTCGCCCTTGAACACCTGATAGCTCGCCCTGATCAGACCCATCTCCTTGTATTTCGGCCGCTTCTCGAGATGGGTGCGGATCGAGTAGATCGTGTCGCCGATGAACACCGGCTTGATGAAGCGCAGCTTGTCGTAGCCGTAGGAGAAGGCGTTGATGCAGTTCGTCGCGACGAGGCCGAGGCCCGCCGGAAGACGAACGCGCCGGCGACAAGCCGCTTGCCGAAGATCCCCTCGCGTTCGGCGAACATCTGGTCTGCGACGTACGGATGCATATCGAGAACAAGCGCGTTGAACGCCATCGACTCGCCCTCCGAGATCGTCCGGCGCAGCGAGCGGATGCGATGGCCGATTTCGAAATCCTCGTAGAACCAGTTCTCCGCGTTCCACACAGGGAGCTCCGCATGGTCGGCGGGCATGTCCTTGGGCTCAGTCGTCGAGACGCCGACAGTGGGGGCGAAGGGCATCGCTCGCATCTCTCCCGCAAATCAGCCGGGCAGCCGCCAGATGCGGCGCGCGTTGGCGCTGAAGAGCCGCGCGCGCTCGTCGGCCGAACAGCCGAGCGTGATGGCCTGCGCCGCAGCGACCCAGATCGAGAGCGAGGCGGTCAGCGTGCAGACCGGCCAGTCGCTACCCCAGACGACCCGGTCCCAGCCGAAGCTTTCGATCGCATGCTCGACGTAGGGGCGGATGTCGTCGATCGTCCAGGTCGCGGGCTCGGCGTAAGCCACGACGCCCGAGATCTTGACCGCGACATTGGGGCGCCTCGCGATCTCGGCGATGCTCCGCGCCACGGATGCTCGGCGCGGTCTTTGATCGCCGGCACGCCACAATGGTCGAGAACGAACTGGACGGCGGGCGCGAGGTCGGCGAGCGCGATCGCCTTGTCGATCTGATCGGGCCGCACGCAAAGATCGAACGGCCGCCCCGCCGCGGCGAGACGCTTGATGTTGGCGCGAAACGTCGCGCCTTCACTCAAGTCATCGGGAACGACATGAAGGACGCGCCGGAAGCCTTTCACGAACGGATCGGCGAGCTGGCGCTCAAGGAAAGCGGGAAAGTCCTCGTCCTCCGGCCGGCACGCGCTGATCGCGCCGCGCAGCAGGGTCTTAGGCCGGCGCGCAAGCTCCTCGACATTCCGGGTTTCGGCCTCGATGTCGCCCTGCGCGACGTCGACTTCCATGTGGATCGCGTCGGTGACGCCGCAACGCCGCGCCTCGGCCGCGTAGGTCTCATAGGAAAAATCGCGATTGAGCGGCGCGACGTCGGCCAGCCACGGATAGCTGAGGCGATCGCGGTAGATCAGATGAAGATGCGTGTCGATGATCGGCGTTTGCATCGCGCCCGTTCGGCCTCGGAAGTTTCCTCGACCCGGAGGTAATCACATATGAAGAGATCATTCAAATAAAAATCATGCACCCTCCGCCTTCGGCTCGGCGTCGACCTGGCCGCGAGCGCGCAGCGACAGCGCCGCCGCGGTCTCCTGCAGCATCGCGATCGTTCGCGGGATATCCGGCGCCTTCGGGCGATTGAGCGGCGCGATATAGGGACAGGTGAGCGCGGCGAGCGCGGTATTGTCGGCGCCCAGCACGGGGGCGGACAGGTTATACACGCCCGCTGTCTGCTGGCTCGGCATGACCTCGTAGCCCCGCTCGCGGATCTGCCTGAGCCGCTCCTCGAGGTCGCCGGGACGCGCCTGCTCCTCGTCGCCCGCCTCCTGCTCGGCGATCATCGCAGCGCGCTCCGCGGCGGAGCGGAACGCAAGCAGGACGTGGCCCGAGCCGGTGTTGAACAGGCCCACACGCGCGCCGACGCGAATCGCCATGCCCCAATAGCTCGGCGCGTCCATTTGCGCGATCACCGTGACGCTGGCGCGGTCGTAGACCGCCAGATGATTGGCCTGCATGGTGCGGGCCGCGAGCGCGCTCATGAGCGGCGTCGCCTGGGAAACGAGCCGCCTTATGGGGCGGTGGAAATGGGCGAGCCCGAACAGCTTGAGGGTCAGTTCATAGCGGTCGGAGGCGTTGCGGAACACATAACCGCGCCGGACCAGCCGCTCGAGCATGCGGTAGTGCTCGTTCGGAGTCCGCCGAGCGCCTTCGCGATCTCGGCCTGGCTGAGGCCCTCCTCCTCGCGAGCTAGAAGCTCGAGGATGTCCAGCCCCTTGTCGAGGGCGGGGGCGCGATATCGGTCGAGATCGTCAGAATCGCTCATTCGGGTCGCAGGCCAGGGCGCGTATCGGCCGCGCACGAGCCGCGGCCTCGTCGTTGACAGCCCGGACCCTCTATGATTTGCTATTAAATGTAAATTTCAAATATGGGCGGAGACGGCGCCGTTCACTCAGCGCCCGTCGACCGGCCCGAGAAGCGCCAAGACCCAAGCGGAGGAAACCCATGAAGCGCGCACCCCTGATGATCGCCTCGGCGGCGCTGATCATGGCGTCCGGTCTCGCATCGGCCGCCGACCAACCCGGATCGTTTCCCGGCGTCGTCATCGACGCGAAGATCATCGGCGGCGACCAGTACGAACCGCTCTACACCCGCATCGGCGAATGGGAGAAACTGACCGGCGCCAAGGTCAATATTCTCACCAAGAAGAACGGCTTCGACATCGACAAGGAGTTCAAGTCCGATATCGCCGCCAACGACGTCAAATGGTGCGTCGGCTGGAACCACACCTCGTTCGCGCCGCAATATACGGGCCTCTACACCGATCTCAACAAACTGATCCCGAAGGAGGAGCTCGACAAATACGTTCCAGGCATCATCAAGGCCTCGACCGTCGACGGCAAGCTCGAGATGCTGCCCGGGCGCAGTTCGACGTTTCCGCCCTCTATTACCTCAAGAGCAACTACACGGACGAGGCCAAGAAGAAGGCGTTCAAGGAGAAATATGGTTACGATCTCGCGCCCCCTGCCACCTGGCAGCAGGTGAAAGACCAGGCGATCTTCTTCTCCAATCCGCCGAACTTCTACGGCACCGAATTCGCCGGCAAGGAGGAGGCGATCAACGGCCGTTTCTACGAGATGCTGGTGGCTGAAGGCGGCGAATATCTCGATTCGAAAGGCCGGCCCGCTTTCAATTCGGACGCCGGCGTGCGCGCGCTCCAATGGTTCGTCGATCTCTACAAGGCGAAGGCCGTTCCGCCCGGCACGCCGAATTATCTTTGGGACGATCTCGGGCAGGGCTTCGCGTCGGGCACCATCGCGCTCGATCTCGATTGGCCGAGCTGGGCCGGCTACTTCAACGACCCCAAGAAATCGAAGGTGGCGGGCAATGTCGGAGTCATCGTTCAACCCGCGGGATCGTCGGGGAAGCACACCGGCTGGTCGGGAACGCATGGCTTCTCGATCACTGAGGCCTGCCCGCACAAGGACGCCGCCGCTTCCCTCATTCTCTGGCTGACCAACGACGACAGCCAGAAGATCGAAGCCGCCCACGGCGCGCTGCCGACCCGGCCCGCGGTATGGGAGTGGGATATCGCCCAGGCGGCCAACGATCCCTACAAGAAGGAAGTGCTGACCGCGTTCCAGGAAGCGTCGAAATACGCCTTCGCCGTTCCGCCGATCGCCGAATGGATCGAGATCTCGAACGCCGTCTATCCCGAGCTGCAAGCCGCGGTCGTTGGCGACAAGACCGCGAAGGCGGCGCTCGACGACGCGGCTCAGAAGGCGACGAAGATCCTCAAGGACGCCGGCAAGATCTGATCGGGCCGCTTATCGGGCCGGAGGCGGGGCGCCGAGCGCCCCGCCCGAGTTCGAGCCAGAATGACGCACGCTGCAACGCGTATCGCCGAGCCGGTCAATCGCATCCGCGCGAGGAGGCCGCTCAAGCGGCTGATGACGCCGTTTCTGCTGCTTACGCCTGCGATCGTCATCCTCGTCGCGGTCATCGCCGCGCCGCTCCTGTTCTCGCTCTATTCGAGCTTCACCGCCTACCGGCTCACTCGGCCCGAGACGCTTTGGGTCTTCATCGGCTGGCGCAACTACGTGAACATCTTCTCCGATCCGGTGTTCTGGCAGGCGTTCGGGCGCACCGTGCTGCTTTTGGCCATTGCGCTCAACCTGGAGATGCTGTTCGGGCTCGGGCTCGCGCTCCTGGTCGAGAGGGCGACCCGCGGCCAGCGCCTGTTGCGTACGCTGATGATGTTTCCGATGATGTTCTCGCCGATCCTGGTCGGCTTCCAGTTCAAGTTCCTGTTCAACGACAACGTCGGGCTCGTCAACAATGCGCTGCAATCGCTGGGGATCACGGAACAGGCGATCCCATGGCTGATCGACGGCAGGCTCGCCTTTTTCGCCATTGTCGTCGCGGAGGTCTGGTCCTCGACGCCCGTCTTCGCCATCCTGATCCTCGCGGGCCTGCTCGCCATGCCGCGGGAGCCGATCGAGGCGGCGAAAGTCGACGGATGCACTCCCTGGCAGAGCTTTCGCTACGTGACGTGGCCGTTCATCATGCCGTTCGCCTATATCGCGATGACCATCCGCTCGCTCGACGTCGGCCGGGCCTATGACATCGTCAAGATCATGACCGACGGGGGGCCCGCGTCGACGAACCGAACTCATCTGGACCCTCGTCGGCCGCACCGCCTATAGCGACGCGCGCATGGGGGTCGCGAACGCGATGGCCTACGCGTCGATCGTGCTCTCGATCCTCTTCACCGTGTACTTCTTCCGGAAGCTCGCGTCCGCGCGGACGCAAATCGCGGCGGACTGGTGAAGTGGCGCTGACCCGAAACCAGACCTCTCATCTCGTCCGCATGGGCGCGAGCGCCGCTCACTCGGCGGCCCTGTTTCTCGCCATGCTGGTGATCTGCGCGCCCGGCGCCTGGATCGTGCTCAATTCTCTCCGTCCGACCGTGGAGATCATGGCGAAGCCGCCGGTCTGGATTCCGCGGAAACTGTCGTTCGAAGCCTATACGGCGATGTTCGGCGGCCTGGGACACGGCGGCGTGCCGGTCATCGACTATTTCCGCAATTCCCTGATCGTCTCGATTACATCGACCGTCATCGCCATCGCGATTGGCATGGCCGGCGGCTACGCGTTCGCCCGCTACCGTTTCAAGGGCAAGTCCGCTCTGTTCCTGGGGCTCATGCTGACGCGAACCGTGCCGGGCATCGCGCTGTCGCTGCCGCTGTTCATCATCTTCGCGCGCACGGGACTGATCGATACGCATATCGGTCTGATCCTGGTCTACGTCGCCCTCAACGTGCCTTTCACCATCTGGCTCATCGACGGGTTCTTTCGTCAGGTGCCGCGCGACCTCGCGGAGGCCGCCCAGATCGACGGCTGCACCCCCTGGCAGGCGTTCTGGCAGGTCGAGTTTCCACTCGCCGGCCCAGGCGTCGCTTCCGCCGCGATCTTCGCCTTCATGACCTCCTGGAACGAGTTCGCGCTCGCTTCGCAGCTCACGCGCTCGACAAACTCCAAGACGCTGCCGGTCGGACTGCTCGACTTCACCTCCGAGTTCACCATCGACTGGCGCGGCATGTGCGCGCTCGCAGTGGTCATGATCGCGCCCGCCTTTGCGCTGACCTTCGTCATCCAGAAGCGGCTCGTGTCCGGACTGACCTTTGGCGCGGTGAAGGGCTGAACCCGTGGCGACAGTGACGCTCGAAAAGTTGGTCAAGCGCTACGGCTCGGTCGAAGCCGTGCGCGCGATCGACCTCGACATCGCCAAGGGCGAGTTCGTCGCGCTGGTCGGACCGTCGGGCTGCGGCAAATCGACGACGCTCAGAATGATCGCCGGGCTCGAGGAAATCACCTCGGGCACGATCCGCATCGGCGGCGAGATCGTCAACGACCTGCCGCCCCGCGCGCGCAACATCTCGATGGTGTTCCAGTCCTATGCGCTTTATCCGCATATGAGCGTGCGCGAGAACTTGGGCTTCTCGCTCAAGATCGCCAAGCGCCCGCAACGCGAGATCGATGCGCGGGTGGCCGAGGCGAGCGACATCCTGCACTTGCGCGAACTGCTCGACCGGCGGCCCTCGCAGCTCTCGGGCGGACAGCGCCAGCGCGTTGCGATGGGCCGGGCGATCGTGCGCAAGCCGCAGGTCTTCCTGTTCGACGAGCCGCTCTCCAACCTCGACGCGAAATTGCGCGCGCAGATGCGCACCGAGATCAAGCTGCTCCACGCGCGCGTGCCCTCGACCGTCGTCTATGTCACGCACGACCAGGTCGAGGCGATGACGCTCGCCGACCGGATCGTCATCATGCGGGACGGTCTCATCGAGCAGGCCGGTTCCCCGGACGACGTCTTCCACCGCCCGGCCAGCCGCTTCGTCGCCGGCTTCATCGGCTCGCCGACCATGAATCTGATCGACGCCGAAATCGCCGGCGAGCGCATCGTCTTTGGCGGCGGCGACTGGCTGCCGATGCCCGACCGGTTCAAGAACTCGAGGACCATCGCGCGCCGGGTCGCGTTCGGCCTGCGCGCCGACGACGTCTATCCGAGCGGTCACGGCCTGCCGTCGGCAGCCGGCAGCGAGATCGTGGAACGCAACATACCCGTCTCGGTGACGGAGCCGCTCGGCAACGAGACGCTTGTCTTCGTCACCTTCGGCGGAAGCGATTGGGTGACCCGGATGCTCAATCCAGCGCCGCTCGAGCCGGGTCGGACCATCGGCGTCTCGTTCGACCTCGCCAGGGCGCACCTGTTCGGCGAGGATGGGCGGGCGATCGCGGCGGCGGGAGGCTGATCATGGCGAGGATCGAACGGGTCGAGCTGAGGCTGGTCGACATTCCCCCGAAGGTCAAGCGCACCGACGCGATCCAGAGCTTCGTGTCGCAGGAGACGCCGATCGTCAGCATCACCGACAGCGACGGCGCGGTCGGGACAGGCTACAGCTATACGATCGGCACCGGCGGCTCGTCGGTCATGCGCCTGCTCGCCGATCATCTCGCTCCGCGGCTGATGGCTAAGGACGCCGACCGCATCGAAGCGATCTGGCATGAGCTTGAATTCGCCACCCACGCGACGACCATCGGCGCGATCTCGGCGCTCGCGCTCGCCGCGGTCGACACCGCGCTCTGGGATCTCCGCTGCAAGCGTCAGCGCCTGCCGCTCTGGATCGCGGCGGGCGGCGCCGCGGACCGCAGGCCCCTTTACACGACCGAGGGCGGCTGGCTGCACATCGACGAGCGCGCTCTGGTCGAAGACGCGCTCGCCGCGCGCGAACAGGGTTTCATGGGCTCGAAGGTCAAGATCGGCCGACCGCGCGCCGCCGAGGATTACCGCCGGCTCGCCGCGGTGCGCGCAGCCCTCGGCCCCGATTACGAGATCATGACCGACGCCAATCAAGGTTTTGCGCTCGACGAGGCGATCCGCCGCGCCGGGCGTTTCGCCGACCTCGACCTCGCCTGGATCGAGGAGCCGCTGCCCGCCGACGATTGCGACGGCCATGTCCGGCTTTGCCGGGCGATCACGACGCCGATCGCGGTTGGCGAGTTCGATGTACTCGATCCGGCACTTCCGCGAATATATGGCGAGAGGCGCGTGCTCGATCGTCCAGGTGGATGTCGCGCGGATCGGCGGGATCACGCCCTGGCTCAAGGTCGCCCATGCGGCGGAGGCCTTCGACATGCCGGTCTGCCCGCACTTTCTGATGGAGTTGCACGCGAGCCTCGTCTGCGCCGTCCAGAACGGGAAATATGTCGAATACATTCCCCAACTCGACGAATTGACGACCTCGCGCCTTAAGATCGAGAAGGGCATGGCGCTCGCGCCTTCGGCGCCAGGCATCGGGGTCGAGTGGGATCTCGACAGGGTCAAGGCCAAGAGCCTCGCTGAGTTCACGCAAACGATTGGAGGAACCTGATGAAGCGCATGGGGATGGTGATCGGGATCAGGCCGGAGCGGATCGCCGAATACAAGAAGACACACTCCGCCGTCTGGCCGGAGGTTCTGGCCAAGATCACCGACTGCAACATGAAGAACTACACGATTTTTCTCAGGGAGCCGGAGAATCTTCTCTTCGCCTATTTTGAATATCATGGGGCGAATTGGCCGGCCGACGAGGCCAAGATGGCGGCCGATCCGAAGACCCAGGAATGGTGGGCGATTCACAAGCCCATGCAGGCGCCGCTCGCCACCCGCGGCCAAGGAGACTGGTGGGCGACGGCCGAAGAGGTGTTCCACACCGACTGAGCAAAGACCCGATCCGCAATGCGTTTCGACCCTGCCTCGCTCCGCCAGTTCTGGCCCCAGCCGTCACATCCGAAGCCGATCGTCACGATCGGCGCGGGCTCGATCGTCGTCGACGGACATTTCCCCGCCTATCGGAAGGCCGGCCTTCCGATCGCTGGCGTCTATGACCTCGACGCGGCGCGGGCGAGCGGCGTCGCCGCCAAATTCGGCGTGGCCAAGGTCTTCGGCTCGCTCGATGAGGCCCTGGCGACGAAAGACGCGATCTTCGATCTGGCGACGCCGCCCGGCGCTCATGCCTCCGTGCTCGAGCGCGTTCCCATGGGCTCGAACGTCCTCATCCAGAAGCCGATGGGCGCCGATCTCGATTCTGCGACCGCGATTCTCAAAATTTGCCGCGAGCGCAAACTGACCGCGGCAGTCAATTTCCAGCTGCGCTTCGCGCCGATGATGCTTGCGGTCAGGGACGCGCTCGACCGCGGCCTCCTCGGGCGCCTCGTTGATGTCGAGGTTCATCTTGCGATCCTGACGCCCTGGGCGATGTTCGCCTTCCTGAAAGGTCTGCCGCGGGTCGAGATCGCCGTGCATTCGATCCACTATCTCGATCTCATCCGCAGCCTCCTCGGCGACCCGGCCGGCGTGCACGCCAAGACAATTGGGCACCCTTCGTCGGACATGGCCCAGACCCGCACGACCGCGATCCTCGATTATGGAGACGAGGTCCGCTCGGCGATGTCGATCAACCATGACCACGCCTTCGGCCGCAAGCATCAGGTCGCGGAGTTCCGCTTCGACGGGACCGAGGGCGCGGCGCACGCCAAGCTCGGCCTTCTCCTCGACTATCCGCGGGGCGAGCCGGACGAATTGTGGATTCGCCCGAAGGGCGAGACGGAATGGGTCGAGGTTCCGTTGCACGGCTCATGGTTCCCCGACGCCTTCATCGGCCGAATGGCGAACCTGCAACGGTTCTGCGCCGGCGAGGACCCCGTCTCATCGCATCGGTCGAGGACGCCTGGACGACGATGGCGCTGGTCGAGGCGGCTTTCGAATCGAGCGCGAGGCCCGCGACGCCGCTCAGGGAGCGCCCCTGATGGAGATCAAGGAACGCCATTTCGAGGATTTCGTGATCGGCGAGAGCCGCCGGACGCTCGGCCGCACGATTACCGAAGCCGACATCGTCGCTCACGCCGGCCAGACCGGCGACTTCTTCCCTCACCATCTCGACGCCGTCTGGTGCGCGACCCAGGACTTCAAGCGGCGCATGGCGCACGGCACGCTGATCTTCAGCGTCGGAGTCGGCATGACGGCGAGCACGATCAATCCCCGCGCGATGTCCTACGGCTACGACCGCTTGCGATTCATCAAGCCGGTGTTCATCGGCGACACGATCCGCGCCTCGGCGACCATCAAGGAGAAGCGGGACCATCCGCGGCGCCCGAGCCACGGCATCGTCGTCGAATTGCTCGAGGTCTCAAACCAGGACAGCGAAAACGTGCTGGTCTGCGAGCATCTTTATCTCGTCGAGCGGCGGGAAACCGCTCTGCGCGCCGAATAGCTGTTGCCAAATTCGAAAATCACAAGTTTACTCAGGGCCGGATCGGTCAAAATCGATCCGTAGGGCGAAAATTCAAGGTTCGAACAATGACGGGGCGACGGTCTTTCCGTGAGCCCCCAAACACGGTGTTCGCCGGCTAAAGACGGCGCGGGCGCGACCCGATCAGGAGGAGGAAACCCATGAAGAGAGAGCTGGGAATCGCATCAATCGCCATTGCGTCCTGTTTGTGGAGTTCGGGGGTCTTCGCCCAGTCGGGCACGATCAGCAAGGCGGTCGGCGGCTATTCCTTCGAGGACGCCGCCAAGGAAGCTCCCACCACGAAGAAGGACGGCAAACCGCTGACCTTCGCCATCATCACCCACACCGCGGGCAACGGCTTTTTCGATCCCGTCTATGTCGGCGCCCAGGTCGCGGCGAACGCATTCGGCATCAACCTGATCAAGCTCGGCTCGGAAGCGCCGATGGACGACATTCCGCGCGAGATTCAGATCCTCAACCAGATCGTCAACGATCCCACCATCAATGGCGTGATCATGACGACCCCGCAGGTGGGCGCCTATAACGACATCGTGAAGAAGCTCGAGGAGCGGGGCGTCGTCGTGGCGACCACCAATTCATACGACGGAACCCTCTACGACCGCAGCAATATCAGTCATACCGGCCAGGACGCGTCCGCCGCGGCGATCGGAGGCGAGGCGATCGTCAAGTGCCTCCTGAAAAACAACGTCAAGGGCGGATCCATCGTCTTCCCGAACACAGTGGCGGTCGGCAACATCGAGGTCAACAACCGCGTCACCGCCGCGTTCCACGCGGCCCTCAAGGCGCTCAAGGCCGCCAACCGCCTGCAGGATTTCAAGGTGGACGCCGGCCCCAACAACATTGGCGTGGACGTGCCGGACATCACGGCGGCCCCGATCGTCCAGCTGATCGAAAGCCGGAAAGACGTGGTCGGCCTGTTCGGACCGAATGGCGGCGTCACTCCGGCGATCGGCGACGCGGTGTCGCAGCTCAAGCTCAACAACAAGATCTGCGCCTACGGCTTCGATCTCGGACCCAAGCAGCTCGAGCAGATCAAGACCGGCGCTCTCCAGGGCTCGCTCGGCCAGCAGCCGTTCCTGCAGGGATTTTATCCGGTCGTGCAGCTCTATCTGCAGATCGATCGCAACATATCCGCCGCGAATCTCGACACCCGGGCCCAGCTCGTGACCAAAGACAATGTCGACAAGGTCGGGAAGCGCTTCGAGAACTGAACGCTGCTCCACGACGCTCCGCCGGGGGAAACTAGCGCCCCCGGCGGTCTTTTCCGCACGGGAAATCAGACATTGACGCGGGTCGGCGGCCTTTCGATGTCACGCGCTTCCCTGGCGTCCGGTAAAGGGCGCCCTCGCCGATGACCCAGATCGCCGTGGCCTCGGCGCCGTCACGGGAAGCGGGGCGGGAGACGTCGCTCATCTTTGGCGGCTGGGAAGTCGGCCTCCTCGCTCTGATGGGCCTGTTGTACGCGGGCGGGCTCTATCTCAATCCCTCCTTCTTCGGATCGAGCGAGGCGCTGTTCTCGATCCTGCGCGACGCCTCGCGCTACGGCGTGATCGCCGTGGGCATGACCTTCGTCATCGCCAACAAGGAGCTCGACCTCTCGGTCGGCTCGACCTTTGGCCTGACCGGGACGATCTTCGGCATGGTCTTCGCGCCGGCCTATTTCGACATGGGCGTCTGGACCGCCGTGATGTGGTGCCTTGCGATGGGTCTCGCCGTCGGGCTCATCAACGGATTGATGGTCACCGTCCTCGAGGTTCCCGCCTTCATCGCCACCCTGACGATGCTGTTCATCGGTCGCGGCGTGATCCTCGGCGTCACGGGCGGCAAGAACATCGCTTTCGAAATCAAGGCGCAAGCGACCAGCGGCTTTTTCGGCCTGGGCGACATCAACGCCTTCGGCTTCAACAATCAGATTATCGTCTTTCTCATCGCCGCGATTGTCGGGGCGGTGGTCCTCGGGCTCACAACGATCGGATGGACGACCTACGCGACCGGCGGCAACGAGCAGGCGGCGCGTTACGCCGGCGTCAACACCCGATTCGTCCGCATCCGCTCCTACGTGATTTCCTCGCTCTGCGCTGTCGTCGCCGGCTTGATGAGCGTCGCCCAGAACAAGGACGCGGACCCGCTGGCTGGCTTCGGCGTGGAATTGATCGCCATCTCGTCCGTGATCGTCGGCGGCGCCGCGATCTTCGGCGGCCGCGGCCGGGTTATCGGGTCCTGTCTCGGCGCGATCCTTATCGGGCTCATCGACAAGGTCCTCCGCGAAGGCGTCCCGATCACGCGGACGATCGATCTCGGCGGCGGCGAGACCGCTCAGGTCCAGGCCGTGGCCCAATTGCCGCCCGGCGCCGTGCCCGCCCTGCTTGGCGTCATCCTTATCGCGGCGGTGCTGGTCGAGCCCTGGATTGTCCGCCGCCGCGTCCTACCGCGGCTCTGGGCGCGGCTTCGCGGCCTGCCTCCGCCGCGCATCCCCGACCTTGGCGGAATCGCGGTGACCGGCGTGCAGACACGCGGAACGGTCACCCAATCGCGTGGCGTCGGCAAGCGCGGCCTCGCCGCATTCATCCATCGCCGCGATGCGGCGGCGATCCTGCTGATGCTGGCCCTCTGGCTCGTCGGCCTCTGGGCGAGACCGGACTTCTGGGAAGGACTCGACAACACGTTCGCGATGCTGCTCGCCTTTTCCGAGATCGCGCTCCTTGCCGTCGGGCTCACGTTCGTGATGGCCAACGCGGACATCGATCTTTCCGTCGGATCGGTCCTCGCGTTGTCCGGCGCGGTCGCCGCAGTCATTATGAAAGACACCAGTTGGGGCCCGCTCGCCGCGGTGATTGGCGGCGTTCTGTCCGGCGTGTTCGCGGACTCGTCAACGGATGGCTCACCGCCTATGTCGGACTGCCGGCCTTCATCGCAACCCTGGGCACTTTCTACTGGGCGCGAGGAACCGGCTCCTCCATCGTCGCCGGAACGCAGCTCAACGGCTTTCCGGCGTCGTTCAATCTCATCGGCCGCGACCTTTACGACGTGCTCGACTTCTTCGGCGTCGCGCCCGCGCACGGCCTCTTGCGCGAGGTCGCCGAGGCGGTGAGCGTTCAGACCATATTCGTTCTCCTGGTCGCGGTGGTCGCGGCTGTGACGCTCGGGCGGACCACCTTCGGCCAGAAGGTCTATGCGATCGGCGGCAACGAGCGCGCCGCCAATTTCGCCGGCATCAACACGCGCCGCGTCCGCTTCACCGCGCTCTTGATCTCCGCGACCTGCGCCGCATTCGCCGGCGTCATCTATGACGCGTTCTATCGAAGCTTCATTCCCACCGCCGGACAATTGCGTGAACTCGACGCGATCTCGTCGGTGATCATCGGCGGCGGCTCGATTTTCGGCGGCTACGGCACGATCATTGGCTCGCTTGCGGGCGCGGCGGTCATCACCCTCATCCGGTCCCTGCTGTCTCTCCAGATCATCCTGCGCGACGGCTCGTCCTTCGTGCTGCCGCAGCAGTGGCAGAACGTGTTCATCGGGCTTATCCTGATCGTCGCGGTGGTCGGCGACATCTGGCTCAGACAGCACAACATTCTCTCCGAATGGTTCGGCTGGGGGCGCGCCCGCGACGGCGCCGCCGCGCCGGCCGAAACGGCCGGAAAGGCGAAGGCATGACACGTCCGCTGGTTGAGATGCGGGGGATCAGCAAGAGCTTCGGCCCGGTCCAGGCGCTGATCGACGTCCATCTCAGGCTGGCGCCGGGCGAGGTTCTCGGGCTCGTCGGCGACAATTCAGCCGGCAAGTCGACGCTGATGAAAATCCTGACCGGCGCCTACCAGCGCGATGCGGGCGACGTGCTCGTCGACGGCGAGGCGGTCCACTTCAAGAGCCCGCACGAAAGCCGCGATCTCGGGATCGAGATGATCTACCAGGACTTCGCGTTGTGCGGAAATCTCGACGTCGCCCAGAACGTTTTCCTCGGCCGGTGGCCGCGCAACTTCGGCGTCTTCGTCGACCGCGAACGGATGCACCGCGACGCGCGCAAGATCCTCGATCACCTCAAGGTGGACGTGAACTCGGTCTACCAGAAGGTCGAGAGCCTCTCGGGCGGGCGCCAGCAGTCGGTCGCCATTGCGCGCGCCATATCGTTTGAGCCAAAGGTGGTGATCTTCGACGAGCCGACAGCCAACCTTTCGGTGACCGCGACCAACCGTCTGCTCGAGACGATGCTCGAGCTCAAACGACATGGAGTGTCGCAGATCATCATCTCGCATCGCCTCACCGACATTTTCGAGGTCGGCGACCGGGTCGCGGTGCTCAAGCGCGGCCGCAACGTCGGCGACCGCGCGATCGCCGAGACGAGCGAAAAGGAGGTGCTCGAGCTGATCGTGTCCGGCGTCCCGGAGACGGTCGACGCCGCGGTCGCGAATTCCGAGCCCGATTTGGCGTCGGATTGAGCGGCGCGGCATCGAATTAACTCACATACACAACTGGTATTATTGCATTTTTGAAGCGTGGAACTAAACCGGGTCCCAACCCCCTGAAACCATTGAGGGGCGCCGGTAAAATTACCGCTAGGCCTAAAGCGCCCCCTAGCTAGGCCTTCGCCAGCGCCGCGCCCTTTCATGTCCGCAACGACGGGCCCGGTCAGGCGATCGCAAAGCCGCCGTCGACGCGAAAGCTTAAGCCCGTGACCGCCGAGGCGCGGTCGGACAAGAGAAAGGCGATCGCTTCCGCGACCTCCTGCGGCTCGAGGAAGCGCCCGATCGGCATGCGCTGAAGACGCGGCGCCGAGCGCGCCGGATCGCTCCAGGCTTTCCTGCCCATGTCGGTCAGCGTGATGCTCGGATTGACGCAATTGACCCGGATGCCGTGGGGCCCGAGCTCATTGGCCATCACCCGGGTCGCCGCGTCGAGCGCCGCTTTCGACGCGCAATAGGCGGCGTGGTCGATCACGCCCAGGAACGCGCCGTCGCTCGAAACGTTGACGATCGATCCCGGCCGTCTGGCGGCGATCCGGTCGCGCGCATATTCCTGCGCGAGGACGATCGGCGCCTTGGCGTTGACCGTCATGATACGGTCGAAGGTCTCGAGCGAAAGATTAAGGAACGGCTCCAGCGCCGTCGTTCCCGCGCAATTGACCAGAAGGTCGAATGGCAGATTGGCGCGCGCGCGGCGCGGGTCGCCTCGAGATCGCCGAGGTCGACGACGATCGACCGGCATCCGATCCTGGCCTTCAGAGAAGCGAGCTCATCGACCGAGCGGCCGAGGGCGAGAACGGAAGCGCCGCGGCGCGCCAGCAGTTCGGCGGCCGTCCGGCCGATCCCCTTCGTGGCGCCGGTGACGAGAACCGTCCGGCCGGCGAATTCGCGCGTTTCGTCGTTCAAGGGGGCCGCCCTCCTTTCGCTCGCGAGGCTGTCTCGGAACGATGCAATGGCAGGTTTGCTAACGGGCGACGACACCTGGATCAATCAGGGAGCGACGGAGCCAAAATGCGGGTTCGTCCGGCCGCCCCTTCCCATCCCGCCTCGCAGGCTCTATATTCTTGAGGCTGTCCGCGAGGGCGGCTATGGCGATAAACGGGCATCGGAATAAGTCTTTCGGACCCGGGGGCGGTACCCGGCGCCTCCACCCAAGCCCGCTTCAAGGGAAGCGGGTTTCGGCGGGGGCGAAATAGGTTCGACGGGGGACCCAAAGGATGATCTTTCGCTCGGCATGATACCGCCGTTATCGGGTCAAACCTATAGTTGCGAATGACAACTATGCTCCGGTGGCCCTCGCTGCGTAATGCAGCGCTGGTACTGGGAATCAAGTCCTAGGGGTTTGCACTTCTAGGCGGGGTCCGGAGGCGCCTGGCAACAGAAGCCTCCACTTCCCTTAAGCCCGCCGGCCGGTCCGTCTCAAGACGGGCGCCGCGATTGCAATGCCCGGAACGGTCGGCTAGTTCTTGCGCCCTCGCGCGAGCGCTTTTTCTGATGGCGACCGATCTTATCCGCTACGACCTTCTGGTGCAGGACGCGCTGCGCTCCGTGGTCCGCAAGGTCCTCGCCGACGCCGCGCGCGCCGGGCTCGCTGGCGAGCACCACTTCAATATCGCGTTCAAGACCCAGGCGCCGGGCGTGATCGTTCCGGCCACGCTCAGGAGCCGCTTTCCGGACGAAATGTCGATCATCCTGCAGCACGAGTTCTGGGACCTCGTGGTCAGGGAGGACGCGTTCGAGGTGAGCCTCAACTTCTCGCGCAAGCCCGAGCGGCTGACGGTGCCGTTCGATTCGATCACCGGCTTCACCGATCCGTCGGTGCCGTTCGGGTTCAAGCTCGAGCCGCGTGTGGCGGAGCCGGCGGCGAGCCCCGCGGAAGCGCCGGCTGAACACAAGGACGCTCAGCCGCGCCCGGCCCCAGCGAAGTCGGCGTCGGCCAAGCCGTCTCGGCCTGCTTCCGCCGCGAAGCCCGCCGAGCGGGACGAAAAACCGGCGGTGGGCGCCGCCGAGGCGAAAGTCGTGTCGATCGACGCCTTTCGCAAGAAGTAGCGGGGCGCGGCCCTTGAGCGAGATCGTCAACCTTCGCAGAGCGCGAAAGCAAAAGAACCGCGAGCTCAAGCAAGCCGAGGCTGCTCAGAACCGCGCCGTCTTCGGCCGCTCGAAGGGCGAGAAGCGTCTTACCGACAGAGAGCGAGCCCTCGCCGAGGAGAGGCTCGACGCGCTTCGGCTCGAACACCCCGATGGGAAATGAGACCGCGAACGCGCGGATCGTCAAGCGTTCGCTCGTCATCGCCGGACATCGCACCAGCATCTCGCTCGAGGACGCGTTCTGGCGCCGCCTGCGACGAATCGCTGCGGAGCGCGGGGTCTCGCTCAACCGGCTGGCGGCGATGATCGACGCCTCCCGCGGCGTCGCCAACCTGTCGTCGGCGATCCGGGTGTTCGTGCTCGAGGCGGAAGGGCGCGCGGACCAAGGCTCTGACGGCCCCGACCGTTCCGATCAGTAGAGTTTGCCCGGCGCGGGGTCGACCTGGGTCGGCCGCACCCTCGGTCTCCGTGGGGGCGCCGGGGCGGGCGGGGGCGCATTGGCGCCCACCTCGTCGCTCCTCGGCGCGGGAGCGGGCGCGAATGGCGTCTTTGCCGGGGCTGGCGGCTTCCCTTCGGGCGTGTCGGGTTTCGCCGCCTGGGCTTTGTCCGTCGTCCCCACGTCCGGCTCGGCTTTCTCGGCCGCGGCCTTCTTCGCCGCCTCGGCCTCCTTGTCCGCCTGCTCGAGGCGGCGCAAGCGCTCGGCCTGCCCTTTCAGCCGCTCCTGCTCGACTTCAAAGTCCTGGATCTCCTGGCGCCTCCGATCCATCAGCCGCTCGCCCTTGAGGCGCCGGTTGAAGAACGCGCGCTCGCGAATGTCGGCTTCCATCGCGGCGATGCGATCCGTCTCGCGCGCGATCGCCTGGGCGGCGAGCGCGGCGGAAAGGCTGCTCACGTCGATTTGCCGCCTTGGCGCCTCCAGGGCGTTCTCGATCGCCACCGCGGCGCTTGGCGGCGGTCCCGGCCAGAATTTCAAGCCGCCAGCGGGCGAAGTGAGCCTGAGGCGCGTCGCGGCCGCGAGTTTGCGCAGGTCGAGCTCGGCGCTCAGCGCCGCTTCTCCCCGCTCCTCGGGGATCTCGATCGGACCAATCTTCACGACGCCCGCGCTGAGCGAGACCGGCGCCGGCCCGTCGGGGATCGCCAGCGGCCCCCGGTTGAGCTCATTGCTGAAGGCGAAGGCGATATTGGTCTCGTCCAACGGCGCGTCGGGGACCTGCGCCTTGGCGACAACGCGATCGAGAGCGGCCGGATCGCTGTGCGCCAGCGCCGCGCCGCTGAACGTGACCTTGCCTGTCCCAGCGAGTCCGCCAATCACCGCGGCGGGGCTGCGCCCGGTCGAGGCGAAATCGAGCGCGGCGCTGACGCGGCCCGAGAACCCCGGCCGGTCAATGTCGACCGCGTCGAGATTGAGCGCTCCCGTCAGCGTCACGGCGTCCCCGTCTCTGCGCAGCATCGCATGACCGGAGGCGCCGCCTCCCGCGATCCGCATCGCGAAGTCGTCGAGATCGAGCCGGCCCTTGTCGAAGCGCAGAGTGGTCGCGAAGTCGCGCGCGTCGAGGCCGTCGCCGATGTCGAGAGCCCCGACTTTCAGCTTTACGGCGGCGGATGGCGGCCGTAACGGCGGGGGCGCGAATCTCGTCTCCGACCAGCGCGTTCCCGCCCGGCCCGGCTGAGTGGGTCCGAGCGCGAGCGCCAGAACCGCTCCAAGCGGCATGCGTTCGACCGTCAGTTCACCCTCGATCGCCGCCGGGGCGGGCGCTGGCGGCCGGCCGGCAGCTCCCGAGCCAACCGCTTCCTCGGCGCGGGAGACCTCGGCGCTCGCACGAGACAGAGCCTCGAGCGTCACGGCAGGTTGAACCGGCCGGAACGTGAGGTCGCCGCTCGCCTTGACCCCGGCGATGGTCGCGGCGAGCCGCGACAATGTCCACCGATCGCCGCGCAAGGTCGCGTCGAACCCGATGTCGGCGGGTCCAAGCGCGCCGCCGTTGGCGGACGCAAGACCAAGGGCGGCGGCGAGCGGCGCGAGGTTCGGCGACTTGATCCGGGCGGATCCGAACAGCCTTGCGTCGTCGCTTCCCGCCTGAGGCGAGAAGCGGCCGCGCCAGGTGAGATCCGCTCCCGCGAGCGTCGAAGCCGCGTCGACGTCGTAACCCTTCCCCGAGCCCCCGGACGCGTTGAGCGAGACGCGCGCGCGCCCGCTTGTCGTTGTCGTCGCGTTGACGCCAAGCTGACGCAACAGCGCCCCCGAGTTTGGCGACTCGAGACTGGCGGTCAGCGCGCGTTCGCCGTCCTTCGGCCTTCGATCGAGAGCGATCGAGAACTGGGTTTCGCCTGCCGATCCATCGACCTTGAGCGAATCGACGGCAGGAACCCCATCGGCGTCGGCCGCCCCGCCATGAGCCTCGAAGGTGAGCCCAGCCGGCGAAAGCTCGCCCGCCCGCTCGGCCAGGATCCGACTCCAATCGCTGGGCGCGAGACGAGACACCAGCGCGGCGAAATCATGCAGCCGGTCGGCGCGCAGACGACCCGTCGCCGCAGTCGCCGCGCCGTCTGTCCCGCCTTCGATTTCAAGAGAGGCGCCGTCCAGACCGGCGACGCTCAGGCGCTTCAGGGCGATGTTCGGCCCCGTCTTCGTCAAGTTCACCGTGAGCGAGCCGCTGTCGATCTCCGTTTCGCCGACCCGCGCGATATGCAGCGAACCGGCTCGCAACGAAAGCGAGAGGTCGAGATCGGCGATCGTCTTGCCCACGGCGAGGCTCGGCAGAGAGTCAACGTCGAGCGAATCGGTTGCGAGATCGAGGTCGAGGCGGCCTTTCTGGCCACCGGCCGGCCCGGTGAAGGCGAGCGCCCCGGTCAGCGTGGTCCGATCCAGCATGAGCTTCAGATTGCGTCCGGAGAATCCGGTCGCCGACGCTTCGACCGCGCCCTTGAGCGAGGCGCGGCGATAGGGGAGCGCGTCGCCAAAGGCCGCGACTTTGGCCACGGAAGGAGGCGCGCCGAGACCGGCCCAGTCGCGCAGAAGCGCGAAATCGGCGCTCACGAAATTGACATCGCCGCGGAATCTCGCCTCCGCGCCAGTCTCCAGGTCTCCGTCCCCGCTGAGACGGCTTTGCCCTGGGGCCCCGAGGTTGAATGTGAGATGCAGCGGCGCGCCGGGCTGAGCCTTCAGCGTCACGCTCGCGTCGGGCAGGGTCTGCGCGCCAAGGATGATCGGTTGTGCCGAGACCGCAGCGTCGATCGCCGTCGGGCCCTCCCCCTGAAGCCCCGCCGCCGCGATCCGGATGATCAGCGCCACGGCGCGCGCCGGCGCGACCCCGTCCTCGCCCTTTCGGCGCATGAGCGAATCGAAATTCGCCTGCTTGGCCTTCAGCGCGACGCTGATCCGGGGGGGCGAACCGAAGGCGAGCGTGGCGTCCCCGGTCGCCCGGATCGCTCGTTCCGCCGGTCCGAGACTGAATTCGGCCCCGCGCATCGCGACCTGATTGAGATCGACATTGACCGGTCCCGCGACCCGCCAGGGAGTTGGCGCATCCTCGCCGGGCGCGGCCCCTGTCAGCGTGGCGGCGCCGGCGAATCGGAGGCGGCCAATCCCGGCGGCCGGATCGCCTTCAAGCGCGCCGTCGAATTCGGCGGCGGGCCAACTGGGCCCGGCATCCACCGCGACGCGTACAGGCGTCCCGTTCGGACCCGGCTTTTCGGAAGCAAGCCTGAACACGACCTGAGCAGCTTCGGGGCCGGAAAACTGGCCGCTGAGACGCATGGGACCGTCGAGGGACGGGGCGGCGGCGTCGATCTCGATCCCGGAGATTTCCGATGTCGCGCCGTTGGCGGCGCCGATGATCCTCAACTGTCCGTCGTGAACGGTCAGACGATCGAACCCGGTCGTGTGGAGGCCCGCCATGCGCAGGGGCGGAACGGCAAGCGCGCCGTCACGACCGCGCGTGAGGGTCAGCACCGGCTTCTCGAGGCGAATGTCGGAGAACCGGATCTGCCCGCTCGGAAGCTTGACGAGCTCGAGCTCGAGCCGCGCCGAGCCGAAGGAGAGCTTCGCCCCGTTCGGACCGGGCGCGCTGACCTTACCTTCGCCCAGCGCGAGATAGGGCGTCGGCAGAAGCCTGAGTTCGACCGGCCCCGCCAGAGACACGTTCGATCCCGTGATGGCGCTGAGTTCGAGCCTCGATCTCGGAGCGCTGAGCCGACCAGTCGATGAAATACGGCGCGATGAGCGCGACCGACATCGCGGCGACGAGCGCGACCGCAATGATGGTCAGGACAAAGCGCACTGAGAAACCACTTCCACTCCGCCTCGACGAACCGCCAAGGCGCGATTCGGCGAGCTTCGCAGTTAAAAATGCCGCGAAAGTATGACCATGACAACAAAAGCGGCGGCTTGCATTCGCGACGGCGTGCATAAGCCGCCCGCTCTCTCGATCCGCAACCTCCGCCTCGTCCAGCCCTTCCGGCGGCCAAAGCCGAATTGGGGTCATGTCCCTGGCCCGGTCATCGGTCAAGAAGGTTTCGACCCTGGCGCCGGATATGTTGACGGCGCCGGGGCAAGGCCCGAAACTGGAGGGCAAGGCGCAACGCCCCACGTCGGGCGGCTGACCATTTGGGAGGCGATCCCCATGGACCTTCAACTGACCGAGGACGAGCTTAGCTTCCGCGGCGAGGTTCGCGCCTTTGTGCGCGACAACTTGCCGGCTTCGATCCGCGAGAAGACGGTCGCCGGAAAGCACCTGTCGAAGGACGATTATGTCCGCTGGACCCGCATTCTCGCCGCCAAGGGCTGGGGCGCCCCGCACTGGCCGAAGCAATGGGGCGGCGCGGGCTTCAGCCCGATCGAGCAGGCGATCTTTCTCGACGAGATGCAGCGCGGCAACGCGCCGGAACTCATCGCATTCGGCGTCAGCATGGTCGGCCCGGTGATCTATACCTTTGGCTCCGAAGCGCAGAAGCGGCGCTTCCTGCCGCGCATCATCGATCTTCGCGACTGGTGGTGCCAGGGCTTCTCGGAACCCGGCGCGGGATCGGACCTCGCGAGCCTGAGGACCGCCGCCCGGCGAGACGCCGGCGGCTGGGTGATCTCGGGCCAGAAGACCTGGACCACCCTGGCCCAATATGCCGACTGGATTTTCGTCCTCGCGCGCACCAACGCCCAGGCGAAGAAGCAGGAGGGCATCTCGTTCTTCCTCGTCGACATGAAGACCCCCGGAATCACCGTCAAACCCATCCAGACGATCGACGGCGGCCACGAGGTCAACGAGGTGTTCCTCGACGACGTGCGCGTTCCCGCCGACGCGATTGTGGGCGACGAGAACAAGGGCTGGGACTACGCCAAGTTCCTGCTCGCCAACGAGCGCAACGGCATCGCCCGCGTCGGCGTCTCCAAGGCGCGTCTCGACCGGGTGCGCGAACTCGCCTCGATCCCGGTCTATGGCTCAGGGCCGAAGATCGAGGATCCTTTCTTCCGCGCCAAGCTGGCCGAGGTCGAAGTCGAGCTGAAAGCGCTGGAAATGACCCAGATGCGGGTCATCTCGAACCGCCGCAACGCGGGCAAGCCCGATCCTGCCTCCTCGGTGCTCAAGATCAAGGGCTCGGAGATCCAGCAGGCGACCACTGATCTTTTGATGGAGGTCGTCGGACCCTACGCCCTGCCCTATCGCGACCTCGACGCCATGAGCAACGAGCCTCCGGTCGGCCCGGACTGGGCGGCCCCGCTCGCGCCGATCTATTTCAACTACCGCAAGGTCTCGATCTATGGCGGATCGAACGAGATCCAGCGCGGCATCATCGCCAAGGCCATACTGGGGCTCTGAGACAAAATGGACTTCGAGTTCAGCGCCGAACAGGAGCTCTTGCGCGACAATGTCGCGCGGCTGATGAAGGACCGCTACGGATTCGAGGCCCGCAAGGCCCATCAGGCGAGTCCCCACGGCTGGAGTGAAGCGCTGTGGCGCGCTTACGCCGAAATGGGCCTCCTCGGCGCGCCCTTCGCCGAAGCCGACGGCGGCTTCGGCGGCGGGGCGGTCGAGACGATGATCGTGATGGAGCAGATCGGCAAGGCGCTGGCGCTCGAGCCCTACCTTCAGACCGTCGTCCTGTGCGGCGGCCTCGTCAGGCATGGCGCAAGCGACACGCAGCGCGGCCGAACTGATCGGATCGATCGCCGCAGGCGAGCTCAAGCTGAGCTTCGCCCAGATGGAGAAGCAATCGGGCTACGATCTCAACGACGTGGCTCTCAGCGCGGTTCATGACGGCGGGGGCGGATACGTCCTGAACGGCGAAAAAACCCTGGTCGGCCAGGGCGACAGCGCCGACAAGCTCATCGTCTCAGGCCGCGTTAAGGGCGAGCGGCGCGACCGCGACGGGATCGGCCTCTTCCTTGTGGACGCTGACGCGCAAGGCGTCACGCGGCGCGGCTACCCGACCCAGGACGGCCAGCGGGCGGCGGAGATTGCTTTCAGCGATGTCCGCGTCGCGCCGCACGACGTTCTGGGCCCCTCGGACGGCGCGGCGCCGGCGATCGAGCGGGCGGTCGACGAGACGATCGCCGCGCTTGCCGCTGAAGCAGTCGGCGCCATGGCGGAAGCGCTCGCGATGACGGTCGAGTACCTCAAGACGCGCAAACAGTTCGGCGTCACGATCGGCTCGTTCCAGGCTCTCCAGCATCGCGCCTCCGACATGGTAGTCGCGCTCGAACAGGCGCGTAGCATGGCGTATCTCGCGGCCATGATGGCCAGCGAAGACGATGCGGCCGAGCGCGCGAAGACCATGTCGGCGGTCAAGGCGCAAATCGGGCGCTCGGCCAAGTTCATCGGCCAACAGGCCGTGCAGATGCACGGCGGCATCGCAATGACCTATGAATACAAGGTCGGACATCTCTTCAAGCGCCTGACGATGATCGACAAGGCTTATGGCGACTCGGATGTTCACGTGCGCCGTCTTGCCGACCGCGGCAGCCTGTTCGCATGACCTCGTCGAGCGCGGCGCACACGATCCTTGTCACTGGCTTTGAGCCGTTTGACGGCGAAACCGTCAACGCGTCGTGGGAAGCGGCGCGAAGGCTCGAAGGCTGGCGGCATGGCGAATATGCGGCGGTCGCGCAACTCCTGCCCTGCGCTTACGACGCCTCGGTGAAGGAACTCGTCCTCGCGATCGAAACCCTTCTGCCCGACGCGCTTCTGATGACCGGCCAGGCGGCGCGACGCGGCGTCGTCTGCGTTGAGCGGTTCGCGCACAACCTCGACGCCGCCGCGGCGCCTGACAATGACGGCGCCCTGCGGAGGGGAATAAGGATCTCCCGCGACGCGCCCGATTGGCTCAAAGCCGCGGCGCCGGTCACGGCCATCGTCCGCGGGATCAAAGAGGCTGGAATTCCGGCCCGCGTGTCGACGAACGCCGGAGGCTTCGTCTGCAACCACCTCTACTTCGGCGCGCTCGACTATCTGCGCCGCGAGCGGCGGGCGATCCCCGCGATCTTCGTGCATCTGCCCGCAGCGCCAGAGCAGACGCCGGCGCGGGCGAATGCAAGGCGCCTCACAGCGGCGAAGGCTGCCGACGCGCTCCGGGCGGCCGCCGCGGCGATGGTTGCCGTCCCCGGCATCGCGTCACAAGGGGAAGCCGCGCAGTGAAAGTTCTCTATGGGGCGCGCCTGTTCGACGGCGAACGGCTGCATGACGATTGCGCGCTCGCTCTCGAGGGCGATTCGATCCATGCACTCACCCCGACTAAAGATCGCCCCCGCGGAGGCGAGCAGGTTGATCTCGGCGGCGGAATTCTCTCTCCAGGCTTCATCGACTGGCAGATCAACGGCGGCGTCGGCGTCCTGTTCAACGCCGAGCCGACGGTCGAGGGGATCGCCGCGATCGGATCGGCGCATCGGCTGGCCGGCGTGACCGCCTTCCTGCCGACCGTGGTCACCGACGCGCCGCAGGTGCTTGACGCAGCCCTCGCCGCCGCGCGCGAGGCGCGCGCGCGCGTTCCTGGCGCACTTGGAATCCATGTCGAGGGTCCGTTCATCGACCTCAAGCGCAAGGGCGCGCATCCGCCTGAGTTCATCCGTCCGATGCGGGAAGAGGACGCCGACTCGCTGATCGCCGCGCAGGCGGGCGTGATGGTCGTGACACTCGCGCCCGCCTCGGTCCCGCTCGAGCGCATCGCGCGCCTGGCGAAAGCCGGGATCGTGGTCAGCCTCGGCCATTCGGACGCGAGCGCGGAGGAGGCGCTCTCTGTCTTCGACGCCGGGGCCAGCGCCGTCACTCATCTCTATAACGCGATGAGCCAGCTCAATTCGCGCGCGCCCGGCGTGGTCGGCGCGGCGCTTGCGGACAAGCGCGTCATCTGCGGCATGATCGCGGACGGCGAGCACGCCCATCCCTCAGCCTATCGCGCGGCGCTGGCCGCCAGGGGAGCGCGCGGGATCGCGCTCGTGTCCGACGCCATGCCGTCCGCCGCCGGGGGGCCCGACGCTTTCGAGCTGCACGGGCGTCGGATAAAGCGCCTCGGCGCCAAGCTCGTCGACCGAGGACGGCACGCTCGCGGGCGCCGCGATCACCATGCGCGACGCCGTCGCCTATGTCGTCCACAAGCTCGGCATTCCGCTCGCCGACGCCCTCATGATGGCGACGCTGACGCCGGCGCGTCTTTTACGTGTCGACGACCGGATCGGGCGCCTTAAGCCCGGCCACAGAGCCGACCTCGTGCACCTGACCGACGATCTTCAGGTGTCGGAGGTCTGGTCGGGCGGCCGGCGGCTCGCCGAGGTCGACGCGGCGGCGTAAGGGACCGGGCGCGGTCCACCGCGGGCCTCGCCTCCTGTGCGATCAGCGGGCTGCAACGTCCGCCAGCGCGATATGGTCGCACCTGTGGGCAGGCGGGCGCCGGCTGAACGAGGCCGACGCGGCGGCGTAGTCTTCCGGCGGCCAAGGCGCGTTCGGTCCACCCATCGACGCTCCAGCGGACGATGCCTGACCGAAAAACCCCGCGCGCGGCCGACCCTGGTATGATATTTTGATCGAACCAGACGGACCGGCCGCGTTACTCAGAATTTGAAAGAAGGACATTTTCTGATGGACGACCTCAAACACGGCAAACGCAACAAGCGGGGGGACTGGGCGCCGAGCGCCACTCTCACAATCGCTCCCGTCTTCGTCCTTCCGCCGCGGCCGCTCGCCTTCCTAAAATGGCTCCCTGGCTATTTCCTACCGTGGAACCTCCTATTTGCGGCGTCCGCGGTCGCCTATGCGCTGTTCGTGCTGCCTGACGTGGAGGTGATGAAGACGCTGTCGTGGGACTGGATCCTCAGGCTTTTCCTCGTCAACTGCATCGCGGTGTTCCTGTTCTACAGCGCGTTCGAATACCGGCTCTACATGGCGCGGGCTCAGGGAAACCGCTTCAAATACAACGCCAAGTTTCCCAACGACATCAAGAATAAAGCCTTCCTGTTCAACAGCCAGAACGTCGAGGGCGCCATTCGGACGTTCGGAACCGGCGTGCCGATCTGGACGGCCTACGAGGTCGGGATCCTGTTCGCTTTCGCCAACGGCTACGCGCCCTGGCTCTCCTTCGCCGAGCATCCGATCTATCTTGGCTGCCTCGCGCTCGTCGTGCCGATCTTCCACGAGTTCCACTTCTTTTGCATCCATCGCATGATCCACTGGCCGCCCCTCTATCGCTGGGTGCACAGCGTCCATCACCACTCGGTCAATCCTTCGCCATGGTCGTCGCTGTCGATGCACCCGGTCGAGCAGTTGCTCTATTTCTCATCCTCGCTCATCCATGTGATCATCCCCTCGAATCCGGTTCTGGCGATCTATCAACTGCATTACGCCGGGTTTGGCGCGATTGTCGGCCACATCGGCTTCGACAAGATCGAGACGGGCGAAGAGTCCGCCTTCGACGCCCATGCCTACGCCCACTACCTGCACCACAAGTATTTCGAGGTGAACTACGGCGACGGGCTCGTGCCTCTGGACGCGCTGTTCGGCACCTGGCACGACGGCTCGCCTGAAAGCGACGCGCGGATGAACGCCCGATACGAGAAGCGCAAGGCGCGCCTTGGCGCGGTCAAGGCCACCAGCTGAGAGCGGCGTGCGCGGCGCTCAGGCCGCAGGCGTCTCGAGCGACCGCCTGGCGCACAGTTTATAGGCGTCGCGCCACGGGCGAACTCGCTCAACCGCGGCGGCGGCGGCGAGCACGTCGCCGTCTCCGTAGCGCCGCCCGATGAGCTGCATGCCGACCGGCAGGCCGTCGCTCGAGCCTGCCAGCACGGACGCGGTGGGGTGGCCGGTGAGATTGATGGGGTACGTCAGGCGCCAGCCGATTGGCGGATCGCGCGGCGCCGGCGTTAGGCTCACGCGCGCTCGCGCGTCCCCTCACACCCTGAGCGGCATCAGCACATAGAGCGCAGGCGCCCCCTCGCGGTCCTGGATCAGGGTCGGGGAGCCAGGATCGGCGAGGCGGATCAGGGCGGTGTCGGACGACAACTGGCCGACGATGTCGAGCAGATAGCGGGCGTTGAAGCCGATGTCGATCGGCGCGGAATCGTAGTCCGCCTCGATCTCCTCGCTGGCGGAGCCGGAATCAGGGTTATTCACCGAGAGCGTCATCTTGCCTTCGGCGATCGCGAGCTTGATCGCGCGGCCGCGCTCGGAGGAGAGCGTCGACACCCGGTCGACCGCCTTCTCGAAGGGCACCTTTTCGACGACCAGCCGCTTGTCGTTGCCGGTCGGGATGACGCGCGCGTAATCGGGGAAGGTGCCGTCGATCAGCTTGGTGGTCAGCAGCACATCGCCGAACTGGAAGCGCGCTTTGGCGGTCGAGATCTCGACGCCGACGTCCTGGCTCAGGTCTTCCAGGAGCTTCTGCACTTCGTTCACCGCCTTCCGCGGCACAATGACGCCGGGGATTCCCGCCGATCCTTCGGGCGCTGGGGTTTCGACGCGGGCGAGCCTGTGCCCGTCGGTCGCGACCGCGCGCAGCATTGTCGAGCCCCCGCTGTCTATGGTGTGGAGAAAAATGCCGTTGAGATAATAGCGCGTCTCCTCGGTCGAAATCGCGAACTGGGTGTTCTCGATCAGCCGCTTGAGCTCGGACGCCGGCAGAGCGAACTTGTGCGAGAACTCGCCCGCGGTGAGGTCGGGAAAGTCGGACGCCGGCAGGGCCTGCAAAGTAAAGCGTGAACGCCCGGAGCGCAGCACGAGCTGCCCTGTGTCGCCGCTCGTTTCGAGGCTCGCCTGCGCCCCCTCCGGGAGCTTGCGCACGATGTCGTAGATCACATGCGCCGGAACGGTCGTCGCGCCGTTCTGGGCGACGTCGGCCGGAACCTGCTCGGACGCCTCGAGGTCGAGATCGGTGCTTTTGAGCGCGAGCTTCCCGTCTTTGGCTTCGATCAGCACGTTGGCGAGGATCGGAATGGTGTTGCGCCGCTCGACGATGCGGTGGACGTGCCCCAGCGCCTTCAGCAGGACCGAACGCTCGATGGTGACTTTCATCGCCTGAAATCCATGTAGCCGCTGGCGCCAGTCGCTCCCCCCGGCGGGGCCGCGGACCTTGCCAAGCCGCGCCCCGGCGCGCAAGGGCGCGGCTGTCGCCCCGGGCCGTGTGTCCTCAAGGATTTTCGCTGCTTCGTCAATTCCGCCATAACTTTACCGCGCCTTAAACCCGCTGGCCTTACGCTCCGGGACCCGGCGGGGCGCGGTTCGCCCATTTTCTCCCCCTTTGGCGGGAGGCGCCGCGGACGGGATCAGCGATGTTCGGCCGAGGCCGCAGGAAAAGCCGTGAGCGGATCGAGCCCAGCCTCAATTGGCGCGGCGGCGGCTCTCGGAGCGGCGAGCTTCGCGCCGACCCCGCCGACCGCCCTCCAGGCGCCCGCAAAAGAAAGGCCGCGCCCTCGAAATCCGCTTCGCGCTCGCGGCGGACGAGGCGTCCCCGCTCGCTCATCGGCCATCTCGCCTATTGGGGCCTCGTGCTCTCGGTCTGGGGCCTGGTCGGGCTCGGCGCGCTCTTCGCCTATGACGGCAGCCAGCTCCCGCCGATCGATCAACTCGCGGTGCCCAGGCGCCCGCCCAACATCGCCATCCTCTCCGACGACGGCTCGCTGATCGCCAACCGGGGCGATGACGGCGGCCCGGCGGTCAGGCTGATCGACCTGCCGCCCTATCTGCCCAAGGCGTTCGTCGCCATCGAGGACAAGCGCTTCTACGACCACCACGGCGTCGACCCGATCGGAATTGCCCGCGCGCTTCTGCGCGACGTGACCGGGGGAGCAAGCATCGAGGGCGGCTCGACGCTGACCCAGCAGCTCGCCAAGAATCTGTTCCTGACCCGCGAGCGCACGATCTCGCGCAAGATCCAGGAAGCGATCCTGGCCTTCTGGCTCGAGCGCCGGTACTCGAAGGACCAAATCCTCGAACTCTATCTCAACCGCGTCTATTTCGGCTCGGGCGCCTATGGGGTGGAAGCCGCGGCGCAGAAATATTTCGGCAAGAGCGCTCGGTTCGTCACGCTCTCGGAGGCCGCGCTTCTCGCTGGGCTGATGAAGGCGCCGACGCGCCTTGCGCCCGACCGGAATCTCAAAGGCGCGAACGAGCGCGCCGCCCAGGTCATCACCGCGATGGCCGAGCAGGGCCACATCACCGAGGCGATGGCCAAGCTCGCGCTCGCCAATCCGGCCGAGGTCAAGCATGACAAGAGCGCGGGATCGATCAACTACGCCGCCGATTACGTGATGGACGCCCTCAACGACACGATGGGCGCGATCGACGAGGACATCGTGGTGACGACCACGATCGACCTCAGGATGCAGGCCGAAGCCGAGCGGGCGCTGGCCGGCGAGCTCAACGCGAAGGGCGCAAAGTTCGGCGTCCAGCAGGGCGCGCTGGTCGCGCTCGATCCGAACGGCGCGATCAAGGCGATGGTCGGCGGGCGCAATTATGCCGACAGCCAGTTCAATCGGGCGGTCGCCGCCAGGCGCCAGCCGGGCTCCTCGTTCAAGCCGTTCGTCTATCTCGCGGCGCTGGAGAAGGGGCTCACCCCCGACACTGTGCGCGACGACGCGCCGATCAAGGTCAAGGGCTGGAGCCCCGAAAATTATTCGCGCGAGTATTTTGGCCCCGTCACGCTGACCAAGGCGCTGGCGCTGTCGCTCAACACGGTCGCGGTGCGCCTGGGGCTGGAAGTCGGCCCCAAGGCGGTGGTCGCGGTCGCCCACCGGCTCGGGATCACGTCCGCCCTCGATCCCGTTCCCTCGATCGCGCTCGGCTCCTCGGACGTGACGCCGCTCGAAATCGTCTCGGCCTACGCCGCCTTCGCCAATGGCGGCATCGGCGTTCAGCCCCATGTGATCGCGCGCGTGCGCACGGCGGGCGGCAAGCTTCTCTATGTCCGGCGCAGCGCCAATTTCGGCCGCGTCATCGACCCGCAATATGTGGCGATGATGAACCAGATGATGCAGGAGACGCTGCTCATCGGCACCGCCCGCAAGGCCGAGCTCCCCGGGTGGCAGGCTGCCGGCAAGACCGGCACCAGCCAGGATTGGCGCGACGCCTGGTTCATCGGCTACACGAGCTATCTCGTCGCTGGCGTCTGGCTCGGCAACGACGACAATTCGCCGACCCGGAAAGTGTCGGGCGGCAACCTGCCGGTGGAGATCTGGAGCCGGTTCATGAGGGCGGCGCACGAGGGCGTGCCGGTCGCAAGCCTGCCGCTCGGGACCGGGCGCGGCGGGGCGCCGGGGCTTGAATCCGCGCCTTCGGCTCCGCTGGATCTGACCGGCCTTCAACCCTTGAGCGGCGGCCGCGGAGGACACGCACCGCAGCCCGCGCCGGAGACCTTCACGCCGCAAGCAAGGGCGATCATCCCCCGAGGCGCGACAGGCGGCGCCCATGAGGAGGGAGCGCTGCTGCCGCCCGCCGATATCCCGAGCGCCGGACGCGGCCCCCGGGCGCGCGACAAGGGGCTTCTCGACAAGCTGTTCGGGACGTTGTGAGGAGCGGGGCGCCCAACGCGGACGGAAGCGGCGTGCGCCGTCCGCTTCGTCCTTGATGGGCTGGAAGACAAAATCGACAAAACGCGGTTCGGCCGGCGCACCTGCGGAACGCAGGGCCTCGCGGCGGAGCCACAGCCCCCCGAGATTTGCCTCGACGCAGCGGGGGCGCCAATCTGCGAAGCTCGCCAGCCGGGTCAGGGGGAGGCCTATCCATGTCGAAGCGGCTCGCCACATGCGCGATCCTGGTCGCGGCGTTCTGCGCCGCCGGCGCGAACGCCGACACCCTGCCGCTGCCCGGCAATCTCACCGGATTCAGCACAAAAGGCGGCGAGGCCCTATTCACCGAGAGCGACGCGCGCGAAGCCTATTTCCCGCTCGCCAGCAACTTCCTCACCCAGAAGACCCAGTCCTATTGCGGCGTCGCGAGCATCGTCATGGTCCTGAACGCGCTCGGCGTTCCCGCGCCCCCGGTTCCCGAATACGAACCCTACCGCACCTTCACCCAGGACAATGTGCTGAGCGAGCGAACCGACGCCGTCCTGCCGCGCGAGACCATAGTGCGGCAGGGCATGACCGTCGACCAGATCGGGGGAATCCTCGCCACGCAGCCGGTTCATGTCGAGGTCCATCACGCCTCGGAGAGCTCAGTCGACGAGTTCCGCAATCTCGCCCGCGCCTATCTCGGCGAGGCCGGCCATTTCGTGATCGTCAACTATCTGCGCAAGGCGCTCGGCGAAGAGACCGGCGGCCATATTTCGCCGCTCGCCGCATATGACGCCAAGGCCGACCGCTTCCTCATCCTCGATGTCGCGCGCTACAAATATCCGCCGGTCTGGGTGAAGGCGGCCGACCTGTTCGCCGCCATGGACACCCCCGACGCCGCTAACGATAACAAGACCCGCGGATTCGTGCTGGTGACAGCGGCGACCGTCCAATAGCGCTCATCCGGCGCCCGGTTCCGGAACACGCACTCGCGTCCATCCGAGGTTCCGCTTAAGCTCAAAGTCCAGCAATTGAGGAGAGGCCGGTGCCGACCAACACCCAAGTTCTGCTCGACCATCGCCCTTCGGATAAGGTCTCGCCGGCCAACTTTCGTATTGTCGAGACGCCGGTTCCGGCGCCGGGGAAAGGCGAAGTGCTGGTCCGCCATACATTCCTGTCGCTCGACCCCTACATGCGCTGGCGCCTCAACGACGCCAAATCCTACGCCAAGCCGCAGGAAGTCGGCGCGGTGATGGGGGGCCGCACGGTCGGAATCGTCGATGCCTCGAACAATCCGCGTTTCAGCAAAGGCGACGCGGTCATGAGCATGGGCGGCTGGCAGCTTTATTCGGTGAGCGACGGGCGCGATCTTCAAGCCATAGACGCCAAGACGGCGCCGATCCAAGCCTATCTCGGGCCGCTCGGCATGCCGGGCGTCACCGCCTGGTACGGCGTGAACAGGATCATCGCGCCCAGAGCGGGGGAGACGGTGCTGGTGTCCGCGGCCACTGGCGCGGTCGGCTCGGTGGCCGGCCAGCTCGCCAGACATTCCGGCGCCAGGGCCGTCGGGATCGCCGGGGGAAAGGAGAAATGCGCCTATGCGGTCAAGGAGCTTGGCTATTCCGCCTGCGTCGACCACAAGTCGCCCAGATTCGCCGACGAGCTCAAGGAGGCGCTGCCGAACGGGATCGACGGGCTGTTCGAGAATGTCGGCGGCGAGCCCTTCCTTCAGGCGCTGCGCTGGCTCAACGATTTCTCCCGGGCCGCGATCTGCGGTCTCATCGCATCTTATGAGGGCGCGCCGACCGCGCTGCCCGACATGCGCATCCTCCTTGTCAGACGCATCAGGATAGAGGGCTTCATCATCTCGGACCATGCGGACCTATGGCCCCAGGCGATCGGGGAGCTTGCCGCTCTCGTCGCGGCTAAGAAGCTCATCTGGCGGGAGACGATCCGCGATGGGCTCGAGAACGCGCCCAAAGCGCTGATCGACCTGCTTCATGGCGAGAACTTCGGCAAGATGCTCGTGCGGGTGAATTGAGCTGACCTAAAGCCGCACGGTCCGTATCCGAGCTTCGCCCGTGGAGGAACCACCGCCAGTTGAGTTGCGCAAAACGCCGTGCGCCCTTATTTAGCCATGATGAAGCTCGGCGACTGGCTTAAGCGCAATCAGGTGACGCGGACCGACTTCGCCCGCCGGATCGGCGTGTCTCCCGGCGCGGTGACGCTGATCTGCCGCGAGCATGGGAGCTGGCTCTCGCGCGAAACCGCCGAGCGGATCGTGGCCGAGACGCAGGGAGCAGTCACCCCGAACGATTTTCTTGAAGCGGCCCCGCGGCCCAATGGACCAGACATGATCAATCCCGTCGCCGACGCCATCGAGGCTTTCGCCCACGGCGAGATCGTCGCCGTCACCGACGACGACGACCGCGAGAACGAGGGCGACCTGATCATCGCCGCCTCGCTCTGCACCACCGAGAAGATGGCCTTCATCATCCGCAACTGCTGCGGCATCGTGTGCGCGCCGCTGACCGGCGAGGACGCGCGGCGCCTGAACCTTGCGCCAATGGTGGCGATCAACGACGCCCCGCTTGGCACCGCCTTCACCGTCTCGGCCGATGTACGCCATGGACTGACCACCGGAATTTCGGCGGAGCAGCGCGCCAACACCGTGCGCGCGCTCGCCAACCGCAACATGGGGGCGGCCGATTTCGTCCGCCCGGGCCACGTCTTTCCCCTCGTCGCCAAGGACGGCGGAGTACTCATGCGCTCCGGCCACACCGAGGCCGCGATCGACCTCTGCAGGCTCGCGGGCCTGCCCCCGGTCGCGGCCATCTGCGAACTGGCCAACGACGACGGCACGGTGATGGTCGGGCAGCAAATCGTGGCCTTCTGCGACAAGCACAGGCTCCGCCGTATCTCGGTCGCCGACCTCATCGCCTACCGGCAGGCGCGGGAGAAACTGGTCGAGCGAGTGGCCTCATTCCCGATTCAGACGCCGATCGGCGAATTGCAGGGCTACGCCTATCGCACTCCGTTCGATCCGGTGCTGCATTTCGCATTCGTGCATGGGGCGATCGGCGACGGGCGCAACGTGCCGGCGCGCCTGCATCGGGCCGATATCCTAGGCGACATTTTCGGCGGCGGCGCCATCCCCAAGGTGCTGAGCCGCTTCAAGGCGGAGGGACGCGGCGCCCTGGTCTATCTGCGCGAGGGAACGGCCGGGGTGCCGGGGAACCTGGGCGCCGCCCATCCAACCAACTCCGACGACGCGCGCGAGACCCAATGGCGCGAGATCGGACTCGGCGCCCAGATCCTGCGCGATCTCGGCGTCACCTCGATCCGGCTTCGCACCGACAATCCGCGAACCTATGTCGGCCTCTCCGGCTTCGGCATCGAGATCGCCGCGGTCGAGCCGATCGACGGGTGAGCCGCGGCTCTCGACTCCGCTCCCAATCAAACGGCCAAAACCCTGCCGAACTCGGTTGGCGCAACAGTAGCGACCGGCAGATCGCCAACCACGCCCTGACACCCCGAAGTGGACATGGGACGCCGCGCCGCGCTACCGGGTGCGCAGGATAAGCGGCGGGCGGCTTCCGTCCGCCGGCGCGGGCAAATCATGGTCAGGCTCAACGTCATCTACACGCGCACCGGCGACAAGGGCGAGACAGGGCTCGGCGACGGCTCGCGGCGGATCAAGAGCGACGCGCGCGTTCAGGCGATGGGCGACATCGACGAAACGAACACAGCCGTCGGTCTTGCGCTCATTGCGGTGCGCAACGCCAGCGACGCCGCCGATCTCGCGATCGAGCCCATGCTCGCGCGAATCCAGAACGACCTGTTCGACCTCGGCGCCGATCTTTGCCTCCCGCGGCAGCCGCACGAGGCGCCAGGCGCGGCCTTGCGCGTCGCGCCGTCCCAGGTGAAGGCGCTCGAGAAAGCCATCGACGCGCTCAATGCGCGACTCGATCCGCTGCGCTCCTTCGTGCTGCCGGGCGGGACGCCGGCCGCCGCCGCCCTGCATCAGGCGCGCGCAATCTGCCGGCGGGCCGAGCGAACCCTGGTCGCGCTTGCCTCGACCGAAGGCGAGGAGGTCGGCGAGGCCGCGCTCGCCTATGTCAATCGCCTGTCCGACTACCTGTTCGTCGCCGCGCGCGCCGCCAACGATTTCGGCAAATCGGACGTTCTGTGGGCGCCCGGCGCCAACCAGGGCGAGAGCGATGAGCAGGAAGGCGATGACTGAGAGGAAACCGGAGGCCGCGATCGGCGTCATCAGCGGCACGTCGATGGACGGAATCGATGTCGCGCTGATCGAAAGCGACGGGCAAGCGAGGCTCAAGACCGGGCCGTCGGCGACCTTCCCCTATCCGCGGCCTGTCGCCGAGCGCCTGCGCGCGGTGGTCGCAAATCTAAGCGAGGCCCAGGCCCCGCAGCTCGAACTTGAGCGTCTGGTGACCGACGCCCATGTCGCGGCGGTCGAGGCGTTCCTCGACCGGTTTTCCATTGCCCGCGAGCGCGTCGCCCTCGCCGGCCTGCACGGGCAGACCATTCTGCATCGGCCGCGCGCCGGCCTGACCCGCCAGCTCTGCGACGGCGCGCGCGCCGCGGCGGCGCTCGGAATCGACGTGGTCTGCGACTTCCGTTCGGCCGATGTCGCGGCCGGGGGCGAAGGCGCCCCGCTCGCGCCGATCTATCACGCGGCGATCGCCGCTCGCCTCGAGCGGCCGCTCATGATCCTCAACTGGGGCGGGGTCGGCAACGTCACCTATCTCGGCGCGAAGGGAGAGATCGTCGCCTTCGACACCGGCCCGGCCAATGCGCTCCTCGACGATTTTCTCCTGTCAAGGCGCGGGCTCGCCTTCGACAAGGACGGCGCGCTTGGGCAACGCGGGCGGGTCGATGACGAGGCGCTCGCCATCCTGATGAGCGATCCCTATTTCGAACAGCCGGCGCCCAAATCGCTCGACCGCAACCATTTCAGCGCCGCCGCGGCCTGCGTCAAACGCCTGACGGACGCGGACGGGGCGGCGACGCTCAGCGCGTTTACCGTCGAATCGACCGCGGCCGCGCTGAAGCACGTGCCTGAGCCGCCGGCGCGCTGGCTGGTCGGCGGCGGAGGGCGGCGGAACGCAAGCCTCATGCGCCGGCTCGGCCAGCGGCTCAAGGTCGAGGTCGAGCCGGTCGAGGCGATCGGCTTCGACGGCGACAGCATCGAGGCGCAATGTTTCGCCTATCTCGCCTTGCGTTCGCGGCAGGGCCTGCCGATCTCCTTTCCGACGACGACCGGCGCTCCAAAGCCGATGACCGGCGGCGTCTTCTGGCCGGCGGGCGAAAAAGAAAGGGCCCTGCTTGCGCGAGGCCCTCTCTGAACCGCGACCGCCTGCTTCCTCAGCAGACGTTCACGTACTGCGATCCGACGTAATTGCCATAGGCGTCATAGGTCGGCCGATATTGCCAGCATCCGCCGCCGCCATATCCATAGCCGCCCCAATAGGGCGCAGTGGCGATCGCGGCGCCGGCCAGCGCGCCGGCGGCGATCGCCGGGCCCCACCAGCCGCCGTACCAGACGCCGCCACGCCAATAGCCTGGGTGCCACATCCGGCCGCCGGCCCAGCCGCCATGCCACCCGCCGCCATGCCAACCGCCGCCATGCCAGCCCCCGCCGTGCCACCCGCCGCCATGCCAACCGCCGCCATGCCACGCCGCCGCCATGCCAACCGCCGCCGCCATGCCAACCGCCCCCGCCGCCATGCCAGGCGCCGCCGGCTGAAGCCGGGGCCGTCGGCAGGATCACGGCCGCCGCGGTCGCGGCCGCGGCCAGGCCAGCGACGATGGTCTTCGAAATCCTGTTCATCCTCGCCTCCATTGTGGGCCGGCGTTTTCACCGCCCGCAATTCCGTCGCCAAGGGGGAACGAAGACCCTCGGCTCGTGGCGAAACCTGGCGCCGGATTCCGGCAGCCGTTTGGCGGTGAAGCGTCCCTTCGGAGCCGAAACTAGATTTGATTTCTAAAGCCGAGCTTTCCTGAACAAGTGGTCAGGCTAAACGCTGAACGAATATTCAGGAATACCGCGCTTCATCGTTTCCGAAGCCTTTACGCTGGCGGCCGAGCGACCGTCAGCATTGGCGTCAGTAGCAAATATTCACCAGGCGCCGGCCAAGGTAATGGCCGCCTGACGTCCACACCCGCCGACGGACCCAACAGCCGGGACCGCCGCCGTAAGGCGCGGCGTTGGCCGCGATCGCGACCCCGAGCGGCACCGTCGCCGCGGCGATCGCCCAGCCCGGATCGTAGCCCCAGCCCCAGCCGCCGCCCCATCCGCAATTCCAGCAGCCGCCGCCCCAGCCCCATCCCGGGCCCCAGCCGGCGCGTCTCCAGCCGCCACCCCATCCCGGGCGGCCCCAGCCGCCATGCCAACCGCCTCCCCAACCCCCGCCATGCCAGCCGCCGCCAAGCCGCCGCCGTGAAAGCCGCCGCCGTGAAAGCCGCCGCCATGAAAGCCGCCGCCGCCATGCCACTGGGCCTGCGCCGGCGTGGGCGCCGCGGCGACCGCAGCCGCCATGCCGAGCGCGGCAGACGCCGCGACTAGGGTCTTCCTGAAGGAACTCAGCATGAGGAACATCTCCCGGTTGATCGGCCCCCTTCGCCGCGCCTTGTTCCTAAAACTATGCTGTGACGGAAAAAGGTCTAGGGTTTGTTCGAGGGCCCGCGCAAAAAAGTGATGATTCCGGAGAAATCGTCTCCGCCGTGACCGGCCGCGACATAGAGGGCGTAGAGTTGCGCGGCTTCGGCGCCGAGCGGAGTCGAGGCCTCGCCGCTCGCCGCCGCCTCCTGCGCCAGCCGCAGATCCTTGAGCATGAGGCTCGCCGCAAAGCCGGGCTTATAGTCCCGATTGGCGGGGGAAGCCGGAACAGGCCCGGGAACCGGGCAATAGCTGGTCAGCGACCAGGACTGGCCCGAGGCGGTCGAGGCGACATCGAACAAGGCCTGCGCCGAAAGGCCGAGCTTTTCGGCGAGCACAAAGGCCTCGCTGGTCACGATCATGGTCGCGCCGAGGATCATGTTGTTGCAGATCTTGGCCGCCTGCCCTGCCCCCGCCCCCCCGCAATGAACGATGCGCTTGCCCATGGTCTCGAGGATTGGCCTGGCCTTGGCGAAGGCCTCGTCTGAGCCGCCGCACATGAAGGTGAGGGTCGCGGCGGTCGCGCCCCCGACCCCGCCCGAGACCGGCGCGTCGAGGGTCAGAACGCCTGCCGCCCGCCCGCCTCGTGGGCGCGTTTTGCGCTCTCGACGTCGATGGTCGAGCAGTCGATGACGAGCGCGCCCTTGCGCGCCGCCGGCAGCAGATCCGCGTGCGCCGCGAGCACATGCCTGCCGGCCGGCAGCATGGTGACGATCGTGTCGGCCTCGGCGACGGCCTCGCGCGCGCTTGCCGCGATCGGGACGCCGACGCGGCGGCGGCCGTCTTCGCCGCCTCGACGAGATCGAAGCCTGAACCGCGTGGCCCGCCTTGACGAGGTTGGCGGCCATCGGCGCGCCCATGTTGCCGAGACCGATGAAGGCGATGTTCGACATGTGCGCTATTTCCTGGTGCGTGAAACGACACGAACCGTTGACAGCGCGCCAACCTCCTCAAGCGCATTCTTGTCGTACGCGTAGTCTACGGTTGCTTTCAGCACAAGCGTTCAGAACCGGCAGCTCGCCCGAAGCGTCGGATGATCATCGTTCCGCTGCATCGACGCACGCTCGCCTTCTCATCGCCGGCTTCGTCAAGGGCGTGATCGGCCTCGGGCTGCCAACGGTCTCGATCGGCCTGCTGAGCCTTGTAATGGCGCCCGCCAAGGCCGCCTCGCTCCTGATCGTGCCTTCCCTCGTCACCAATGCCTGGCAACTGGCTGCCGCGCCAGTTTCAGGCGCCTCGCGGCGCCTTGGCCGATGCTGGCAGGCGTTGTCCTCGGCGCGATCGCGGGACGGGCGCTGACCGGAAGCCATGATGGGCGAGCGGATGTCGGGCTTGGGCTTCCGCTCATGTACGCCGGACCAAGGCCATCGCCGGCGCGTTCTTCCGCCCTCCGGCTCGGGCCCATTCCCCGGCGTCGTGTTGATGTTCGGATGCGCCGGATCGACCCTGCCCGATGACATAGCGCTGCAAAAAGCGACGATCGACCATTTCCTCGCCAAGGGCGTGGCGACGCTGATCGTCGACCGTTTACGCCACGCAACGAGCCCGAGGGCATCTGCGCGAATTTGAACGCGAAGACGTTTGCCCAATACGCGACCCGCGGCGGAAATGACGCGGTGGCGGCGCTGAAAGTGCTCAAGGCCATGTCCGGCTATCGACCCCCGACCACGTCTTTCTGCAGGCTACTTCCTGGGGGTCCATATCGGTCGCTGTTTCGCCACTGACCCAACGACCGGCTCCGTGAAGCGCCCCGACAAGGCAAGATCGCCGGGCGCATCGCCTACTATCCCTACTGCCTATGACAACGTCGAATTCTCCACTCCCACGCTTGTTCTGATCGGCGACAAGGACGATTGGACGCCAGCGAAGCTCTGCCAGGCGGTCAAGGAGAAGCCGAATTTGGAAATCGTCGTTTTTCCCGGCGCAACGCACGCCTTCAACGTGCCATTTGCAAAGCCGGTCGATTACCTCGGTCATCACTTCGAGCACGACGAGAATGCGACGCAGGAGGCGCTGAAGGACGCCGACGCGTTCATGGATTCGCACATGAAGTAATGCTCGGCAACTCAATTCTCCATCAGCCCGCGCGCCACGATCATCCGCATGATCTCGTTCGTGCCTTCGAGGATCTGGTGGACGCGCAGGTCGCGCACGATCTTCTCGACGCCGTAGTCGGCGAGATAGCCGTAGCCGCCGAACAGTTGAAGCGCGTCATTGGCGGCATTGAACCCGGCGTCGGTCGCGACCTGCTTCGCCTGGGCGCAGAGCCGCGTCGCCTCGGGCGCCTTCTCGTCGAGCGCGCTCGCCGCGCGCCACAGGATCGAGCGCGCCGTCTCGAGCGACGTCGCGATGTCGGCGACCCGGAATTGCAGCGCCTGGAAGTCGGCGATGCGGCGACCGAACGCCTTGCGCTCGCGCATATACGCAAGCGCCTTGTCGAGCGCGGCCTGCCCGCCGCCGATCGATGAGGCGCCGATATTGAGCCGCCCGCCGTCGAGCCCGGCCATGGCGATCTTGAAGCCGATCCCCTCCGCCCCGACGCGGTTGGCCGAAGGCACGCGCACACCCTCCAGGATCACCTGGCGCGTCGGCTGGGCGCGCCAGCCCATCTTCTTTTCCTTGGCGCCGAAGCTCAAGCCCGGCGCGTCCTTCTCGATCAGGAACGCGGAAATCCCGTTCGCTCCGCCCTCGCCGGTGCGCGCCATGACGAGATAGAGGTCGCTCGCGCCGGCGCCGGAGATGAACTGCTTGACGCCGTCGAGCACGTAATCGTCGCCGTCGGCCCTTGCGCGCGTGGTCAGCGCCGCGGCGTCGGAGCCGGCGCCGGGCTCGGTCAGGCAATAGCTGGAGATGAGCTCCATCGTCGCGAGGCGGGGCAGATAGCGGCTTTTGAGCTCCTGCGAGCCGAAACCGTCGATGACCCAGGCGACCATGTTGTGGATCGACAGGAACGAGGCCACGCACGGGCAGCCGGTCGACAGGGCCTCGAAGATCAGCGCCGCGTCGAGGCGGGTCATGCCGCTGCCGCCGTGCTTTTCGCCGACATAGATCGCAGCCATCCCCAGCGCCGCCGCTTCCCGCAACGTATCGACCGGAAAATGCTCGGTTTCGTCCCATTGAAGCGCATGGGGGGCGATGCGTTCGTCGGCGAAGGACTTCGCCATGTCGCGGACGGCGAGCTGGTCTGCGGTCAAGGCGAACATGGGCTTCCCTGGCTTTGCTCCCCTCGCTCGGCCTCGCAGAGTGCCCGACGTTTGCCTCGGCCGCAATCGCGCGAACCGCTTTCCCGGCCCGGGCAAGATCAAATGTCAGGCCGCGCTTCATCCGTAACAACGGGCGCCGCGCGCCGAACATATCTGCAGGCCTTCGCAAGTCGCCGGATCGGCCGCTGGCGAAGTCCGCGCCCGGAGGCATTGATTTTCCGGCGGAGGCGGGGCATTGACTGGCGCCGAATCGTTGCAGGCGGCCCCGAACTTTCGATGAGACCTCGCTCTTTTGCTTTCAGCGCGCCGTCCTATATCCGAGCTGACCGCGTCGAGCGGAAGGAAGTGATCATGGTTCGTTTCGTTCGGCTCCTGGCCGCCGCGACGCTGGCGGCCTGTCTTGCCGCGCCGCGCCGCCAACGCCCAGACTGGGCCGCTCCAGTCGGGCAGGCAGCATGAGACGACGATCAAGAAGCGCGCGAAGAAGCCAGCGCCCGGCCGGCAGATCACGGTGCATCGCCGGCCGTCCTACCTGACCGCGGGCACCCAGGTTCCCGTGGGAACGGTCGGCAACGGCTATGTTTACGGCACGTTCAACCAGCCCACACCGATCTCGGGCACGTTCATGGGCATGCGCGGCCGGGAGAGGATCACCGACCAGTTCGGCAACGCCGGGCCGGGTTTGACGCTGTTCAGATTCTAAGCCTCCGCACCGGATCATAATTCGAGTGGCGGGGTAGACAACTTGAGGCGCGGCGTGGAGCGCGCTTTGAGCGCGGGGCGTCAGTCCGCGACGGGAGCGGCCGGTTCGGCGGGCGGCGCAAGATAATAGGGCTCGACCGCGCCGGTCATCTTGATCACCAGCGGCTGGCCGCGGCGGTCGAGCGCCTTGCCCGCGGTCGCGCGGATCCAGCCCTCGCTCACGCAATATTCCTCGACGTCGCGCCGCTCGACGCCGCGAAAGCGCACGCCGACGCCGCGCGCCAGCGCCGCTTCGTCATGGAACGGGCTTGAAGGGTCGACGCTGAGCCGATCGGGCGGAACGTCGGTCATCGTGGGATCAGCGCCTCGGCCAGACGCGGAGCGGTCGGCTAGGCGAGCGCCTTGACCCGCTTGGCCAGGCGCGAGATTTTGCGCGAGGCGGCGTTCTTGTGCACGATCCCCTTCTGCGCCGCCCGGGCGAGCTTGGGCTCGGCCTGGCTCAGCGCCTCGGCGGCGGTCTTCGGGTCCTTGGCGGCGAGCGCCTCCTCGACCTTGCGCACAAAGGTCCGCATCTCGCTGCGGCGCGACTTGTTGACCGCGGTGCGGCGAACGGTCTGGCGGGCCGCCTTCTTCGCCGATTTCGTGTTGGCCATCGACTCGCTTGATCCCTTCAGGGCGCAGGGCGCTTCAAAAAACAACGGGCCGGACCTCACGGCCCAGCCTTTCTGGCCGGCTTATAGGCCGGCTGGAGGCGAGGCGTCAACCGCCTGACCGCGGGCGTCGAGGAGCGCGCCGATCCGCTGAGTCGCCTTGAGCCCGGCGCCGGTCAGCACGACCACGGTCGTCTCGCCAGGCCGGATGACCCCCTCGTCCAGCAATCGGGTGAACGCGGCGGCGGCGAGAGCCGAGGTTGGCTCGACATAGAGGCCGACGCCTGCGAGTTCGAACAGCGCCCCTTCGATCTCGGCTTCGGAAAGCGCGACGGTCGCGCCCCGGGAGCGCCTGAGCGCCGCCAGGACTTCGCGAGTCCGCACTGGCTTAGCGATCGAAGCGCCTTCCGCGATCGTTGGGCGGACCTCGACCGGAACAAGATCGTCGGATCCGGCCATGAAGCTCGCGTTGAGCGGCGCGCAATTTTCCGGCTGCGCCGCGAACAGCCGGGGCAGGCGCTCAATCTCGCCGCGGCGGAGAAGCTCGCCGAAGCCGATGTCGCAGCCGAGAACATTGCTGCCCGCTCCGGTCGGGATGATGACATTGTCGGGCGCGGCGAACTTGAGATCCTCCCAAAGCTCGTAGGCCAGCGTCTTCGTCCCCTGCAGGAAGAACGGTTGCCAGTTGTGGCCGGCGTAGAAGATCGTCGCGGCCTGTCGCACGGCGGCCTCGCTCACGTCCTGACGCGTTCCGGCAATGAGCTCGACTTCGGCGCCGTAAGCGCGCGTCTGCACGATCTTGCCGGGAGGCGTCGAGGCGGGGACGAGAATCTTCGCTCCTAGCCCGCCGGCCGCCGCATAAGCCGCGATCGCCGCGCCGCCGTTGCCGGAGCTGTCTTCCAGAACCCGCGTCACGCCCTGGGCGCGCAGGATCGAGAGCATGACCGAAGCGCCCCGGTCCTTGAAGCTGCCGGTCGGCGAAAACCACTCGAGCTTGAACAGGGCGGGGACGCCGCGCCATTCGCGTGAGACGAGCGGCGTCAAGCCCTCTCCCATCGTGATCGGATCGGAAACCTCGACCGGCAGCGCCGCCGCGTAGCGCCACAGCGAACGCATGCGCGTATCGATCATGTCGCGCCCGATTCCGGGCAGGGCGGTGATCATCAGCGGCGCGCCCGCGTCCGAACGCCAGCGCGGCTCTGAGATCGGATAGGTCTCGCCGCTCGCCGGATCGACATAGGCCGGAGGGGGCGGCTCCCCGGGATTGGGGTTCGGCATGGGTCCGATCAGGCGGGCTTGAGCGGCGCGATCGGTCCGCGAAAGGCGAATTTCGCCGTCCGCTTGGCCGCGAACGCGGCCCGCCCTTCCACGAAGTCCGGCCCCAGCGCCGCGGCCTCGGTCAGGGCGCGAAAGCCGGGCGTCTCCTTGTTCATGCCGGCGGCGATGGCGTCGATCGCCCGCTTGGCGCCGCGGACCGACATCTGGCTCAGGTCCGCAAGCCCGCGCGCATAGCCGAGCACGGTCTCCTGCAACGCCGTCTCGACCCTCCTGTCGATGAGTCCGATCGCCAGCGCCTCATCGGTCTCGATCCGCCGCCCGGTGAACAGGAGATCCTTGGCCCGCGACGGCCCGACGAGCTCGATGAGCCGCCGCGTCTCGGCATGGCCGTAGACGAGGCCGAGCTTCGCGGGTGTGACGGCAAGATGCGCGTCGGCGGCGCAGAACCTGAGATCGCAGGCCAGCGCCAGCCCCAGTCCGCCGCCGACGGCGACGCCACGGATCACGGCGATCGTCGGGCGATCCAGATCCATCAGCGCCTGGAGGCCGTCCTGGACGGCGTCGCCATAGTCGCGAGCCGAGTGAGCGTCGCGGTAGACCTCGCCGAGTTCGGCAATGTCGGCGCCGGCGGAAAAATGCGCGCCCTCGCCCTCGATGAGCGCCACGAGCAGGTCCTCCCGCGCTTCGATCGACGCCCGGATCGCCGGCAGCGCCCGCCACATCGCGCGGGTGATCGCGTTGCGGCGGTCAGGGCGGTTGAGGACGACGCGGGCGAACGGCGGCTCGAAGCGCAGGGAGATTTCGGTCATGGAGCCCTCGAGGCGCGCCGGAGAGGACGCTTTTCGCCGCTCAGGTATAACTTTGGTACCGTATGTGCCCGCCCGCTCACACCCTTACTCCCACGCTCTCAAAGTCGCATACCTGTTTCTGCTACTAAAACCGTAAACCAAACAGGGGGCTCTCATCGCCGCTCGCGGGTACGGAATGGTGTTGATTGGGCTTCTCTTCCAAGCTATTTTAGCTCGATGAAGAAAGCCAGCATAACCGAGACCAAGAACAGCTTGAGCGCCTTGATTGACGGCCTTAAGGGCGGCTCGCCCGTGTTGATCGTCGATCGAGGGCGTCCAGTCGCAAGGCTGGAGCCTGTCACCGGGCGTGACGAAGGCGGAAGACTGTCTCGACTCATCCGTGAGGGCGTGTTGCGGCCGCGCCGCACCGACGCGCCTCAAGCTGTTTTCAGCACTCGGCCGCCGCGCGCCAAAGCATCGGCCGTCGAATCCCTCGTCGACGAGCGCCGGGACGGACGGTGAAATTCTGGGACGCTTCGGCGATCGTGCCGCTGCTGGTGGCCGAGAGCACGACGCGATCCCTCCAGGCGCTGGCGAGTCGGGATTCTGATCTGCTCGTGTGGTGGGGGTCGCAGGTGGAATGCGCGTCCGCGCTCGCCCGGCTCGAGCGGGGCGCATTGCTTGATGTCAAAGCGGCGGTCCTGGCCTTCGATCGGCTGAAACAGCTTTCCAACGGATGGCACGAGATCGAGCCCAGCGAGATCATTCGCGAGAGCGCGCTGAGGTTTCTTCGCGTTCATGCCTTACGGGCGGCCGACGCGCTGCAGCTCGCGGCGGCTTTCATCGCGGCTGAGCGCCGTCCTTCGTCGCTCGAGGTTGTCACGCTTGACGACCGTCTGGCCGATGCGGCGCGGAAGGAAGGCTTCGAGCTGATCGAGGTTTCGACGGCCTGAGCGCCGTCGATCGCGCGCTAATACGATACGCCTACTTCTGAGGTTCTCCGCGCTGGAGCAAACGGCCGTCCTGTCGTAGCGTCATGCGGAGTGCGATCAACGGAGCGCCAAACGCGATGACCGACGAAACCTATCCGCGCGACATGATCGGCTATGGGCGCACCCCTCCGTTCGCCGACTGGCCGAACAAGGCGCGCATCGCGGTCCAGTTCGTCGTCAATTACGAGGAGGGCGGCGAGAACAACATCCTGCACGGCGACGCCGCCTCCGAAGCGTTCCTGTCCGAGATCGTCGGCGCTCAGCCCTGGCCGGGCATGCGGCATATGAACATGGAGTCGATCTACGAATACGGCTCCCGGGCCGGGTTCTGGCGCCTGCATCGTCTGTTCACCGACCGCTCGGTTCCCGTCACCGTCTATGCGGTGGCGATGGCCATGGCGCGCAATCGCGAGGCGGTTCAGGCGATGAACGAGGCGGGCTGGGAAATCGCCACCCACGGCCTCAAGTGGATCGATTATCGCGACACGCCGCCCGACGTCGAGGCGCGCCATATCGCCGAAGCGGTGCGCATCCATACCGAGGTCGCAGGCGCCCGCCCGCTCGGCTTCTATCAAGGCCGCTCGTCGCTCAACACCATCCGTCTCGGCATGGAGGAGGGCGGCTTCGTCTATTGCGCCGACACTTACGCCGACGATCTGCCGTACTGGCTCGAAGGGCCGCGCGGCCCGCAGCTCATGGTTCCCTATACGCTCGATTCGAACGACATGCGCTTCGCCAGCCCCCAGGGCTTCAATAGCGGCGACCAGTTCTACGCCTATCTCAAGGATTCGTTCGACACGCTCTACGCCGAAGGCGGCGTGGCGCCGAAGATGCTGTCGATCGGGCTCCATTGCCGCCTCGTCGGACGGCCCGGACGGGCGGCCTCGCTCGCGCGATTCGTCGACTACGTGAAGAGCCACGAGCAGGCCTGGGTCCCGACCCGGCTCGACATCGCCCGTCACTGGATCGCCAAACACCCCCCGCCGGGCGGCTGGAAACCGTCCCGGCTCACCCGGACGCTGTTTATCGAGCGCTTCGGCGGGGCTTACGAACACTCGCCCTGGATCGCGGCGGCGGCCTACGACGCGGGCCTCAAGAGCGGCGCGGACACGGCCGAAGGCCTGGCGAAGGCGATGGCCGCCGCGGCGGCCAAGGGGAGCGAGGGCCAGAAGCGCGCGCTCATCGGGTCCCACCCGGATCTGGCCGGCAAGCTCGCCCAGGCCAAAACGCTGACCGCCGACTCGACGCGCGAGCAGGCGAGCGCCGGGCTTGACCGGCTCACGCCCGAGGAGTTGCGCCAGTTCACCGAACTCAACGACGCCTATCGCGCCCGCTTCGGCTTTCCCTTCATCATGGCGGTCAGGGCCAGGAGCAAGGCCGACATTCTCGCAGCCTTCCGCCGCCGTCTCGCCAACGCCGCCGACGCGGAGGCCACGACCGCGCTCGCCGAGATCGACCGGATCGCCGCGTTCCGGCTCAAGGACGTCCTGCCTTGAGCCCGCCCGCCCGCGTCATCCGCGGCCGTATCCTTTCGTTCAGAGACGATCCCGCCGTGACCGGCGCGCGCGCCTATTCCCTCATCGACGACGGCGCCGTCCTCGTTGCCGACGGCAAGATCGAGGCGGTGGGCGAGGCGCGCGACATCCTTGCGCGCGCGCCGCGGAGCGCGGCCGTCGACGACCACTCGGGCTCATTCGTCATGCCCGGCTTTATCGACGCCCATATCCACTATCCGCAGACCCAGGTGATTGGCTCCTACGGCGCGCAACTGCTCGACTGGCTCAACAACTACACCTTCGTCGAAGAGCAGAAATTCGCCGATCCCGCGCATTGCGCGCGCGTCGCCGCGTTCTTTCTCGACGAGCTGTTCCGCTCGGGCACCACGACGGCGATGGTCTACTGCACCGTCCATCCTCAATCCGTCGACGCGTTCTTTACGGAAGCGGAAGTTCGCGGGGCGTGCATGATCGCCGGCAAGGTGATGATGGACCGCGACGCGCCTCAGGCGCTCATGGACGACGCTCAGCGCGGCTACGACGAGAGCCGCGCCCTGATCGAGCGCTGGCGCGGCCGCGGCCGGCTCGGCTACGCGATCACGCCCCGCTTCGCGGTGACCTCGACGCAAGCGCAACTTGACGCCGCCGGGGCGCTGAAACGCGAGTTTCCGGAGGCTTACGTCCAGACCCACGCCAACGAGAACAAGGCTGAGATCGCGCGTGTCGGGGAACTCTTTCCCGAGGCGCGGAGCTATATCGACGTCTATGCGCGCTCCGGGCTTCTCGGACCCCGCTCGGTCATCGGCCATTGCATCCACATGCAGGAGAGCGAAGTCGCCGCGCTCGCCGAGAGCGGCTCGATCGCCGCGTTCTGCCCCACCTCCAATCTGTTCCTGGGCTCGGGCCTGTTTGACCAGGCGCGGCTCGCCCAGGCTGGGGTCAGGGTCGCGCTCGCGACCGACGTCGGCGGGGGCACCAGCTATTCGATGCTTCGCACCGCCGCCGAAGGCTACAAGGTGCTGCAGCTCAACGGCCAGACCTGGCCGGCGCTCGAGGCTTTCTACTCGATGACCCTCGGCAACGCCCGGGCGCTCAGCCTCGACGACCGGATCGGCTCGATCGAGCCCGGCAAGGAGGCGGATCTCATCGCGCTCGATTCCAGCGCGACGCCGGCGCTCGCGCACCGGATGGAGACGGCGGGCGGCGATCTCGAGGTCGAGCTCTTCGCGCTCGCTCACCCTCGGCGACGATCGCGCGGTGCGCGAGACCTATGTCGCGGGCGAGCCGAGGGGAGAGCTCGAGTGTCTCCTAAAGATCAGGACGTGCGCCGTGCGAGGCTCCGACGCGGAATCGCGGCTTGCTCCATCCATCCGAGTCTTTAGCGGCCTTGACGTGGAATTTGTGCTAGCGTGGCCCAAACAGGAGGGCCGGATGACCGAGGCCCGGAAGCTCGCGGCGATCCTTGCCGCCGACGTTGTCGGCTATTCGCGCCTCATGGGCGAGGACGAGGCCGGCACGGCGAAGCTCGTGCGCGAGCGCCGCGAGGCGGCGGCCCGAATTGTGCGAGCCTTCGGCGGTCGCCTGGTCAAGACGACGGGCGACGGCGTGCTGCTCGAATTTCCGTCCGTCGTCGCGGCGGTCGAATGCGCGATCCTGATCCAGAAGATGATGGCCGAGCGCAACGATTCGCTCGTCCGAGGCGAAGCGCGTCCTCTATCGAATGGGCGTCAATCTCGGCGACGTTCTTATCGACGGCGACGACATCGTCGGCGACGGAGTGAACGTCGCTGCGCGGCTTGAAGGAATTTGCCAGCCGGGCGGCGTCTGCGTCTCTGGCCCGACCTACGAGCACGTCGCACGGCCGGATTGGTGCTGGATTTCACCGATCTCGGCGAACAGGTGCTGAAGAATATCGACAAGTCCGTGCGTGTTTTCGGGCTTTCGGCGCAGGCGATCGGCGAGGCGAAGATCGACCTTCCGGCCCCCGACGCCGCGGCGAAAATCGCGACTCCTTAAGGTCGCGCGATCTTTCGCCGGCCGGGCGGGCAATCGCCGCGACGCTCGCTGTCGTGGTTCCGCGGGCCATGTGGCGCGCGGTCTATGCGCCGCGTTTCATGGCCGCGCTGTCGACGACAAGCTCGCGAACCGCCGCGCCTGTCGATCGTCGTCCTGCCCTTCGCTAACCTCACTGGCGACCATGAGCAGGACTATTTCGTCGATGGCGTCACCGAGGATCTGACGACCGAGCTTTCGCACTCGAGGACGCTTCGTCATCGCGCGCGGCACCGCCGTCACGTTACAAGGGCACGCCTGTCGACGTCAAGACGATTGGTCGCGAGCTCAACGTGCGCTACGTCGTACAGGGGAGCGTGCGCCGCGTCGGAAGTCGCATGACGGTCAATGTCGCAGCTCATCGACGCGGAGAGCGGTGGCGCATGTGTGGTCTGAACGTTTCGACGGCAACGTCGCCAATTTCGGCGAAATGCAGGTCGAAGTTGTGTTCGCGGCTTGCCAGGGCATTCGAACGCGTCGCTGTCCTTGCCGAGGCGCGGCGGTCGATGCGAGATCGGCGCAACATCCCGATGCGTTCGACCTTTATCTTGCAAGGCGTGGCCGCGCTCATCAGAACTCGGACGACCGTTTCCGTATTGCCAGCAGCGTGCGCGCTCCTTTCTTGCGGAGGCCCGGCGATTGAGCCGGCCATATCCAGGCGCTGATCGCGTCCGCCGCCGCGGATATTAGCGGCTGATCCGATCCGAAGCGCCGGAGCCGTCGAACGGCTCTGCGCCTCGGAGAGGCTTCTCTATCGAGGCTGTGATAAACTCTGGCCCCGGACAACGCTGAAGCGCATATGTTTGGAGCATCGTCCGATGTCTTGCCAATCGACCTAAGGGCGTCGCCGAAGCCGAAGCGAGCCCGGCGATCAACCCAAATTTGCCTGTCGCTTTGACGGCCAATGCCACCGCCAAGCTTTTTCTCGGCTTCGCAGAGGACGCAACGAAGATCAGCTTCAGGCGTTGACCGCCTTTCGCCTGAGCCCGCGCGATCCGTTCTGGCCGAACTGGCAGTATTGGGTATGCCACCTCCACACCCAGCCGCCCAGTGGGAAAGGCAATCGAATGGTGCAGCAAGTCGATCCCAAATGATGGTGGAGATACGTTTAACTTCGTCGATCTTGCGGCAGCCAGCGCCTGGGCAGGCCACGACAAGGAAGCGAAGGCCGCCGCCGCCCAATTGCAGAAAGTCAATCCCGACTTCACCGTGCAGCGGTGGGCCGGCATTCACTGGACCGACGACCCGACCTTCAACGCGCAATACGCGCGCATCGTCGACGGTCTGCGCAAGGCCGGCGTGCCCGAGGGCGAGAAGAAACACGGACTGAACCCCGCGAACGCCGCCCGCGCGTCCGTGCCTGTAGGGATAGGCGCCTAAACGGCGTTCGATCGCGCGCGTGAGCGCCGCGCGCACCTTGTCCGCGACGACGGAGAGCCTGGGATTGCCGACCGCCTGCATGGCGGTGGCGGGATCGATCGAGGAGACTTCGACCTCGCCGTCGTCGGCGCGCTGGACGATGACGTTGCACGGCAGCATCACGCCGATATTCGCTTCCTCCTGCAGAGCCTCGAAGGCGAGGTGCGGGTTGCAGGCGCCGAGGATGCGGTAGGGTCGGAAGTCCTTGCCAATCTTGGTTTTCAGCGTGCCGGCGACGTCAATTTCGGTCAGGACGCCAAATCCCTCGCTCTTGAGAGCGTCCCTGACGCGGCCGATCACGGCGTCGAAGTCGCCGTGCGTCTTGCGGGTTATGACATAGCTCATCGCTTTTTGCTCATCTCGGAGAAAGTCACCGGGCCGCTGTGCGAGCGCCAGCCGTTCATGCCGCCGGGAAAATGCCTGACGTCGTCGCGACCGATCGCCCGCGCTTTCATCAGCGCGTTGCGCGACCGTCCGCCGGCCTGGCAGACGAGGACGACCGGCTTCCCCTTCGGCAGCTCCTTCGGATCGAAGCCGGAGGTCGGCATATTGAGCGCGTTCGGAATGTGGCCGGCGGCGAATTCATGCGGCTCACGAACGTCGACCACCGTCCAGGCGCCGGTTCCGACGGCCTCCTCCAGGTCGCCGAAATCGACCACGTCCGGATCGGCGCCGGCGCCGAAGCGTGAAGACATGGAGTGCCTCCTCTCGAGATCGCCGTCCGCGCCAGGAGCGCGCGGACCTGCCCCCGCGCCCCGCATATAGATCAGGACGGCCTGCTTTTCGAGGGTTCCCTCGCCGGTCTGTCATGGGCATGGACCCTCTCCCGCACATCGATCATGCGAGGGGCCCTTGCCTAGAGATCCGAGTCTGTGGGAACCTGACCGGATCGGCGTTAGTCTATTTGGTCTTGAACCGGCCCGAGCCGGAGACAGGTTTTGACTGCGCGTTTTGGACGCCAAATTTGGTGAGACATATTTTAGCCCGGCGAGTCGCCAAAATCCAACGAATTTTCGTCAAATTCGCTTGACCGTCCGCCGCCAAGCCGACAACCTGAGGCGCCATGCGGATTCGCCCCTTCTCGACGCCGGGTCATTTTTGGCGAGGGAACCTGCATGCCCACTCGACGCTTTCCGACGGCGCGCTCAATCCCGAGACCGTGGTCGGCGCCTATAAGCGGGCGGGCTACGACTTCATCCAGGTGTCGGATCATTTTCTCGGCCGGTTCGATTGGCCGATCGTCGACACCCGCAACCTGCGCTGCCATAATTTCACAACTCTGATCGGCGCCGAGGTTCACGCCATGGGAACCAGCGCCGGCGAATACTGGCACATCGTCGCGACCGGGCTGCCGATCGATTTCCCCCATCCCGGGCCGGACGAGAGGGGACCGCGCCTGGCCGAGCGCGCGCGGGAGGCGGGCGCCTTCGTCGCCATCGCCCATCCTTCGTGGTCGCAACTGACGCTCGAGGATGGGCGCTCGCTCGGCGCCGCCCATGCGGTCGAGGTCTATAATCACACCTGCGCGGTCATGACCGACCGGGGCGACGGTTTCTACCTGCTCGACCAGCTGTGCAACGAGGACCGGCGGCTCGTCGCCGTCGCGGGCGACGACTCGCACTTCCATAACGGCGACCTCGACGCGTTCGGCGGCTACGTGATGGTCAAGTCCGAATCGCTCGAACCCGAGGCGCTCATCGGCGCGCTCAAGGCCGGCGAGTTCTATTCGACCCAGGGCCCGCGCATCCACAATATCGAGATCACCCGCAAGGAAGTGCGGGTCGAGTGCTCGCCGGTCCACACCGTCGCTCTCGTCACCAGCGCTTCGCCGGCGGTGAGCCGCGTCGGGCGCGGGCTCACCGAGGCGACGATCGAATTTGCCGAAACGGCGAAATGGGCCTGGCGCGACCTTCCGCGGCTCAAGTGGTTCCGCATCGTCGTCATCGACGGTCCGCGCCGGCGGGCGTGGACCAATCCGATCTGGCTCGACACGCTCGATTGACGCCAAGGCGGCCCTCGGCCGGCCTCCCGTCGCGGTTCGAACGGCCGCATCCCTTGCACGGGCGCGCCCGCTCCCATACATCCGGCGCCTGCCCCCTTCCAGGACGCTTCACCCATGAATGACGACTTCGCCGCGCGCTCGCCCGGCTGGCACGCGACCACCATCCTCATGGTGCGCAAGGACGGGCGGGTCGTGATCGGCGGGGACGGCCAGGTCAGCATGGGCCAGACGGTGGTCAAGTCCAACGCCCGCAAGGTCCGCCGCCTCTCCAAGGGCGACGTCATCGCGGGCTTCGCCGGGGCGACGGCCGACGCCTTCACCCTCTTCGAGCGGCTCGAGGGGAAGCTCGAGCAATATCCGGGCCAGCTCGCGCGCGCCTGCGTCGAACTGGCCAAGGACTGGCGCACCGATCGCTACCTGCGCCGGCTCGAGGCGATGCTGATCGTCGCCGACAAGAGCGCGGCCTTCACGCTGTCGGGCTCGGGCGACGTGCTCGAACCGGAAACCGACGATTCCGGGTCCGGCGCCGCGATGGCGATCGGCTCGGGGGGCAACTACGCGCTCGCCGCCGCCCGGGCGCTGATGCCGATGCCCCTCGACGCCGAGGAGATCGCACGCCGCTCGATGCGCATCGCCGCCGAGATCTGCGTCTACACCAACGTCAATCTCATCCTCGAAAGCCTCTGATGACCGAACTGTCGCCCCGCGAAATCGTCTCCGAGCTCGACCGCTACATTGTCGGTCAGGCGGAGGCCAAGCGCGCCGTCGCCATTGCGCTGCGCAACCGCTGGCGGCGCCTGCGCCTGACCTCGCCGATGCGCGAGGAGGTGATGCCGAAGAACATTCTCATGATCGGGCCGACCGGCTGCGGCAAGACCGAGATCGCGCGGCGCCTGGCCAAGCTCGCCGGCGCGCCGTTCCTCAAGGTCGAGGCGACCAAGTTCACCGAGGTCGGCTATGTCGGGCGCGATGTCGAGCAGATCGTGCGCGACCTGATCGAGGTCGCGATCGCGCTGGTCAAGAGCCGCAAGCGCAAGGACATCGAGGCCAGGGCGGAACTCGAAGCGGAGGAGCGGGTGCTCGACGCCCTGGTCGGCTCGTCGTCCTCCTCAGCCACCCGCGAGGCCTTTCGCCGCAAGCTGCACGCGGGCGAACTCAACGACAAGGAGATCGAGGTCGAATTGCCGCAGAGCGGCTCGGGCCTGCCGATGTTCGAACTGCCGAACATGCCGGGCGCCGCGATCGGCGCGATCAACATCGGCGACATTTTCGGCAAGTCGAGCCGCACCAAGGCCAAGCGCATGACGGTGGCCGAAGCCCACGAGCCGCTGGTCGCCGCCGAAGCCGACAAGCTCCTCGATCAGGAGGCGATCGTCCGCGACGCGGTCGCGGAAGCCGAGAGCAACGGCATCGTCTTCCTCGACGAGATCGACAAGATCTGCGCGCGCGAGGGACGCGGCGGCGCCGACGTGTCGCGCGAGGGCGTCCAGCGCGATCTCCTGCCGCTGATCGAGGGTACGACGGTCGCGACCAAGCACGGCACGGTCAAGACCGATCATATTCTCTTCGTCGCTTCCGGCGCCTTCCACATCGCCAAGCCCTCCGACCTCCTGCCCGAGTTGCAGGGCCGCCTGCCCATCCGGGTCGAGCTCAACTCCCTGACCGAGGACGATTTCAGGCGCATCCTCACCGACACCGAGGCGAGCCTGATCAAGCAATATGGCGCGCTGATGCGCACCGAAGGGGTGGAGCTCGAGTTCAGCGACGACGCGGTCAACGCGATCGCCCGCCTCGCCGCCAAGGTCAACGGGTCGGTCGAGAACATCGGCGCGCGCAGGCTCCAGACGGTGATGGAGCGGGTGCTGGACGACGTGAGCTTCACCGCCCCCGACCGGGGAGGCGAGAAGGTCCTGATCGACGCCGCCTTCGTCGAGCGCCACATCGGCGATCTCGCCGCGAACGCGGACCTTAGCCGGTTCATCCTGTAGGCGTTCGCCTTGGAGGCTCGCATGAATGGCGCCGAGTTCGTTCTCCGCTCCCTCGTCGAGGATGGCGTTGATCGACTGTTCCTCGTGCCCGGCGGTCTCGTCGATCCTTTCCTTCCTGCGATCGCACGCACGCCAGGCCTTTCGTGCGTGGTCGCCGCCCACGAGGGCGGCGCCGCGTTCATGGCCGATGGCTATGCGCGGGCAAGCGGCAAGTTCGGCGCCGTATTGTGCATTGGGGGTCCGGGCGCGACCAACGCGGTCACGGCGATGTCTGCGGCCTACACGGATCACTCGCCGGTGCTTTTGCTGACAGGCGCCGTGGCGAATGCAATGCAGGGAGTAGGGTACTTTCAGGACGCGACTGCGGGCGCGTTCGACGACGGGCGCGTGTTGGCGCCGGTCACGGCGGAATCCTACAGCGTCCCGGATGTCCGGCTCCTGCCTGCGAGCCTCCGTGTCGCCCTGCATCGGATGTTCGAGGGCGCAGGGGCGCCCGTCCATCTCAGCATTCCGACCGACGTTCAGACTGGCGAGGTCACGGCGAAGCCGAGCCCCTTGGCTGCGGACATTCTCCATTCGGAGCCGCTCGACGCAGAAGCGGCGAACAGGATTTGGGCGCGCCTGAGACAGGCTGGCCTCGGCCCCCGCGTCGCGCTCCTGGTCGGCGGCGGCGCCATCTCCGACGACGCGACGGAGGCGCTCGCACGGGTCGCAAAGCGCTTCCATATTCCGGTCGCCACGACCGAGCACGCCAAAGGGCAGTTTCCCGAGGACGATGCGCTCTCGCTCGGCGTCTTTGGCTACGCGGGCGCACGGCACGCCACCGACGCGCTTCTCGACGATGGCCTCGACCTCCTGATCGTGCTCGGCGCCACGATGAACGTGCGCGATTCGATGTATTGGACCACCCGCCTTCAGCCAAAACTTGGCGTCGTTTCGGTCAATGTCTCGCCGGTTTACGTCGGGCGGTACTTCCAGAACGAAAGCTTCATCGGCGGCCACGCGGGCGGATTTCTGAAATGGCTGGCCGGCGCCGCCGAGGAGATCGCCGCGCCGCTCACGGAGGGCATTGCAGCGAGGAAGGAATGGGTGACGCGGGTCAAGGCGAAACCGCGCTATTACGATTTCGAGAACATGACGAGCGATCGGTCGCCCGTCCATCCTGCACGGATGGTCGCCGATGCGCGCAAGATCATGCCGCGCGAGACGATCGCGCTGGTCGACAGCGGCGCGCACCGGGCTTTCGCGGCGCACTATTGGGACAGCTACGGACCGCGGCAGTTTCTGACCGCCGCCACGCTCGGCCCGATGGGCTGGGCGATTGGCGCGGGCGTCGGCGCCAAGGCGGCGCGGCCGGATGCGCCGGTCCTTGTTTTCACCGGCGACGGCTGCATGCGCATGCATGGGCTCGAGGTCCAGAGCGCCTCGCGCGCCGGGCTGCCGGTCATCTACCTCGTCAGCAACAATCAGGCGCTCGGGAATGTGTGGCTCCGGGCGCGCAAGGAGGGCGAAATCCCGGCGCGCCTCACCGAGGCCCCCGATCAGGATTGGGCGAGCTTCGCGCGCGCCCTCGGGGCGGACGGCGCGACGGTGAGAACGCCGGCCGAGCTTCAGCCGGCGCTCGAACGGGCATTGGCCTCGAACAGGACTGTCGTCATCGACGTGAAGACGGAACGGGCCGCGCCGACGCCGATCGAGCCCTATGCCGAGGCTCAGGCGCACTGGTCGTTCCACATGTGACTGGGAGGCGACGCGATGGCGACACTGCCCGACCCGACAGCAGCCCTGACAGGCGACGAGCGCTCGATCTACGAGGACATTCTCGCCCGGCGGAAGGCCAGAGGAGTCGATCATCTCGGCCCCTACATCCCGCTTCTCAATCATCCGGCTCTGGCGCGCCTGATCGAGCAGCTGGGCTTCTACTATAAATACGAGGCGACTCTCCCGCGCGACGTCTATCAGTTCATCGTGCTTGCGACCGCGAAACGCTCGGGCGTGGCCTTCGAATGGGCGGACCACATCGCCGCCGCCAAAGGCGCGGGCTTGCCGCAGGCCGTTATCGAAGCGGTTGCGGGCGCCGCGGACGTTCCTTCGCCATTCGACATCGTGGCGGAGACGATGGACTGCGCTTTCGCGTACCGCTCGATCCCATCGGGGCTTCAGGATCAGATCGTTCAGCGGTTCGGCCTGAAGGGACTGATCGAAATCGTAACGCTTTGCGGCTTCTACACACTGATCGGAATGGTGAACGCCGGCTTCGACGTGCCGTTGCCGCCGCAACGGCCCGCTTCGGCATGAAAGCCTCGATGCCCGGCGGCCCGGAGATCGCAGGCTCGCGTCTCCGCCCCTGAAGCAAAGGCGCGCGAATCCGGCTCCGCGCTATTTCCGCAGCCCAAGCCCTTCGCATGCTTGAACCCATCCGGAGAAAGACGGAAGAGGGACGGTCAAGCGGTCGGTCCGCCAGCCAGGGAGGCCCTCATGCCGACATCGCTCGTTCTGACCTTCGTCGGCGACGACCGGCCTGGGCTCGTCAATGCGGTCTCGGAGAAGGTCGCCGAATTCGGCGGGACCTGGCTCGAAAGCCGCTCGGTGCGGCTCGCGGGCAAGTTTGCCGGGGTGGTGCTGGTCCGGGTTCCGGACGAACGCCTGATCGCGCTCGAATCCGCGCTGGCGAAGCTCGCGCCATCGGGCCTGCGCGTCTCGATCGATCGGGGCGCGGCGGCGGCGCCGGAAAGGCCGGAGCGCCTCGTCACGCTCGAGGTCGTCGGCAAGGAGCGGCCGGGCATCGTGCGCGACGTGACGCAGGCGCTGACCCGGCTCGGCGTCAACATCGAAGAGTTCATGAGCGGCCTCGAGGGCGAGCCGTTCACCGGCGTCGAGATGTTTCGCGCGACCGCCCGCCTCGGCGTCCCCGATGGGCCTCAAGCTCGACGAATTGCGCAAGGCGCTGGAGAAGCTCGCGGCCGAGGTCATGGTCGATCTGACGATCGACGAGAGCGAGCCGCGCGCGGGCGCGTGAAGCAATCGCTCTCCGGCAAGCCAAATATATCACATATATTTTGTGTTTATTATACACCGCCAGGACGCCAATCGAAGGGTGGAACTAAACGGGGTCGTAAGTCCCTGATTCGATTAGGGGGCGCCGGTAAAATGGCGGCTAGACGGGCTTGCGCGCCTCCGCCTGCGTTGCCATAAGGGCCGCCCCTCCGGCCCTTCCGAACCCAAGCGAAGATAATGGCGAAGTTTCCCGAGCGCGTCTTTTCCGGCGTTCAGCCGACGGGCAACCTGCACCTCGGCAACTATCTCGGCGCGATCAAGCGATTCGTGGAGATGCAGAAGACGCACCCGTGCATCTATTGCGTCGTCGACCTGCACGCGATGACCATGCCGCACGATCCCGCCCAGCTCGCCCGCACGACGCGCGAAGTGACCGCGGCCTTTCTCGCCTGCGGCATCGATCCGACGGCCAATATCGTCTTCAACCAGAGCCGGGTCAGCGAGCACGCCGAACTCACCTGGGTGTTCGACTGCGTGGCGAGGCTCGGCTGGCTCAACCGCATGACCCAGTTCAAGGAGAAGGCGGGCAAGGACCGGGAGAACGCCTCGATCGGCCTCTACAACTACCCGGTGCTGATGGCGGCCGACATTCTCGTCTATCGCGCGACCCATGTGCCGGTCGGCGACGACCAGAAGCAGCACCTCGAGCTGGCGCGCGACATCGCGCAGAAGTTCAACAATGATTTCGCCGCCTCGATCGCGGCGCATGGGTTCGGCGACGCCTTTTTTCCGCTGCCCGAACCCTTGATCCAGGGGCCGGCCACCCGGGTCATGAGCCTGCGCGACGGCGCCAAGAAAATGTCGAAGTCCGACACGTCCGAGAACGCCTATATCGCGCTGACCGACGACGCCGATACGATCGCGCAGAAGATCCGCCGCGCCAAGACCGACCCGGAGCCGCTGCCGGGCGAGGTCGCGGGACTCAAGAACCGCCCCGAAGCCGACAATCTCGTCGGCATTTTCGCGGCCTTGAACGACGAGACGAAGACGGACGCGCTCGAGCGCTTCGGCGGCGCCCAGTTTTCCACGTTCAAGACCGCGCTCGCCGACCTCGCGATCGCCAAGCTCGCTCCGATCCGCGGCGAAATGCTGCGCCTTGCCGACGATCCGGCTTTTACCGACAAGGTCCTGGCGGACGGGGCGGAGAAGGCGCGCGCCATCGCCCGGCCGAACATGGACGCCGTCAAGGACATCCTGGGGCTCTTGCGATAAGCGCGGGGAAATTGAAACAGATTGAATCGATGTGTGAACGGCCGGCGCCAGCGCGGAGAGGCGCGATCAGGCATATCTAGTTGCGACGCGCTCGACAGCCACAAGCGCTGGCATCTGGTTTGTGGACAGCGCCTCGCGTCGCGCCCCGATGGTTAACGACTTTCGCGCAAACATTTCGTAATCCTGTTGAGACGCTGATTCGGACCTGCCTGGGAGGGAAGGATCGGCGGGCGACCCGGCAAGCGCGGCGCCGGGCTCTCGAGGAGGCGATTCGTTGCGGGGGTTCAGCGGGCGGGGGCGCTCCGGAATCGACGGGCGGACGCGAAGGCCCGGCCGGGTCATCGCCGCCAAGGCGGCCGCGGGCCTGGCGCTCTACCTGCTCGCGGGCGCGCTGTCCTGCGCACAGGACCTCTCGCCGTCCCTGGAGGCGCCCGCCAGGGCCGCGTTCGATATGGCCTCGGTCGAGGCCAATGTCGCCGGTCTCGTCATCCTCTCGCTCATGCTGCTGGCGACGATCACGGCCGTGCTTCACCTCTTCGGCCGGCGGATCTGGACGCGCCGGGTTCGCGAGCTCGAGGCGGAGATCGCCCGAACCAAGGCCAAGCTCGATCGCGCGGCGCTGATGCTGCACAGCGAACAGCACGTCCTCATTTCCTGGGAGCGTCCCGACGCGGAGCCGACGATCGAAGGCGACTTCGCCCTCATCGCCGATTCGCCGCTGTCGTCGCGCGTGCTCGCCTTCGCTTCATGGCTCAACCCCGCCCAGGCCGCCAGGATCAAGGAGGCGACGGAGCGGCTCCTCAGCCGCGGGGAAGCGTTCGCCGCCGCCGTGGTGAGCCTGCGCGGGCGCCATCTCGAGATCGACGGCCGGCCGGTGTCCGGCGCCGCGGTGATGCGCATCCGCGACGTCTCCGGCGAGCGGCTTCAATTGGCGCGGCTGCGCGACGAATTTCAAGAAACCGAGGGCGCTCTGAACGGATTGCGCCGCGCGCTCGAAGGAGTGGACATGCCGGCGTGGACGCGCGACGCCGCAGGCCGGATCGTGTGGTGCAACATTGCTTACGCCCGCGCCGTCGACGCGCCCGACCCCGACGCCGCGATCGACGCGGGCGGGGAGCTGTTCGATCCGGCGCTGCGACGCGAGGCGGCGGCGGCGGTCAGCGAGGCCGGCGCCTGGACGCGCCGGGCGTCGGCGGTCGTCGGCGGCGAGCGCCGGACCTTCGACGCGATCGAGGCGCGCGCGGAAGGCGGCTCCGCCGGCCTCGCCCGCGACGTTTCCGAAATCGTGGCGCTGAAAGCGGATATGGAGCGCAACGAGGACGACTATTCGCGAATGATCGACCGGCTGTCGACGGCGGTCGCCATCTTCGACAAGGCGAAGCGGCTGACGCTCTACAACGCCGCCTACCGGCAGATCTGGCCGCTCGAGCCCGCATTTCTCGATCAAAGGCCGACCGATGGCGAGATCCTCGACCGGCTGCGCGCCAAGCGGCAATTGCCGGAACAGGTCGACTTCCGCGCCTGGAAGGCGCAACAGCTCAGCGCCTACCAGGCGATCGAGCCGAGGGAAACCGTTTGGCATCTGCCCGACGGCCGGGCGCTGCGCGTCGTGGTGAGCCCCAATCCGAAAGGCGGCGTCACCTATCTCTACGACGACGCGACGCAGAGCTACGCGCTCGCGTCCCAGGTCAACGCGCTGACCCGCGTGCAGGGCGAGACGCTCGACGCGCTCAAGGAAGGCGTGGCGGCGTTCGGGGCCGACGGGCGCATGAAGCTGTTCAATCCGGCCTTCGCCGAGCTCTGGGGATTCGACGAGGCGGCCTTGCGCGACCGCCCGCATATCGACGAGATCGCGCGGGCCGCAAACCCGCAATGCCGCGACCCCGCGGCGTTCGACGAGCTCAAGGCGGCGATCGTCGATCTTCCAGAGCATCGCCGGAGCCGGCCCGCGCGGATCGAGCGCTCGGACGGGCTCATCCTCGACTGCGCCGCCCTGCCGCTGCCCGACGGCGCGACGCTCATGACCTTCCTCGACGCAACCGCGGGCGTAACCATCGAGCGGGCGCTGACCGAGCGCAACCAGGCGCTCGTCGACGCGGAAAGGCTGCGCAACGATTTCGTCAACCACGTCTCCTACGAGCTGCGCACCCCGCTCACCAACATCATCGGCTTCACTCAGCTTCTTGCCGCCGGCAGCGCCGGCCCCCTCAATGAGAAGCAGATCGAATATGCCGGCTTCATCACCACGTCATCGCACGCGCTGCTCGCCATCATCGACGACATTCTCGATCTGGCGTCGATCGACGCGGGCGCCATGGAGCTCAAGATCGAGGATGTCGACGTCGCCGAGGCGATGAGGGCTGCGGCGTCCGGCGTGCAGGACCGCCTGAGCGAGGCGGCGATCGAATTGCGCATCGTCATGACCGACGGCGTCGGCTCGCTCAGGGCCGACGGCCGGCGGGTGCGTCAGGTCCTGTTCAATCTTCTCTCCAACGCAATCAACTATTCGGAGGCGGGGCAGACCGTCACCCTGGCGGCGATGCGCCGCGGCGCGGAGGTCGTCTTCAAGGTCAGCGACCGGGGACGCGGGATCCCGCCTGAGATGATTGATCGCGTGTTCGAGCGGTTCGAGACCTTTCCCAACGGCTCGCGGCAGCGCGGCCCCGGCCTTGGCCTGTCGATCGTCAGAGCCATGGTGGAATTGCATGGGGGCCGGGTGCTGATCGACACCGCGCCGCACGAGGGCACGACGGTCACCTGCATCTTTCCGATCAACTCGATGGCGGGGGCGGCCAGCCCGCGACTCGCGCCGTCCGCGTCGCGAGCGGCCCAGCAGCGGGCATGAGCCCTCTCGCCGGCGCGAAGGAGGAAGGGGGCGTCTGGAGCTTCGAGGCGCCGGACGAGGCGACGACGGCGGCCATCGCCGCGGCCCAGGCGGCGTGGCTCGAGCCGGGCGACTTCGTTGGCCTCGCCGGCGATCTTGGCGCAGGCAAGACCGCCTTCGCCCGTAGCCTCATCCGGGCGCTGACGTCGACGCCGGAGCTCGAGGCGCCGAGTCCGACCTTCACCCTGATGCAGGTCTACGACGCCCCGCGCGGGCCGGTGGTCCATGCCGATTTCTACCGGCTGCGCGGCCCGACGGAACTCGCCAATCTCGGCTGGGACGAAGCGATCACGGACGCGATCGCCATCGTCGAATGGCCGGAGAAGGCCGCGGAGGCGCTGCCTCCCGACCGTCTTGAGGTCGCGATCCGGTTTGACCTGAGCCGCGGTCCCGATTTTCGCCAGCTGAGCTTGCGCGGAGAGGGCCGGGTCGCTGCGCGCCTGAACCTCGCGCTGGGCGTCGCGCGGCTCATCGAGCGCGCCGGATGGAGCGAGGCGAAGCGCGAATTTCTGCAGGGAGACGCGTCCACGCGCGCCTATGAGCGGTTGACCAGGCCGACCGGCGAAACGGCGATCTTGATGATATCGCCGCCCCGGCGGGACGGGCCGACCCTGCGCTTCGGCAAGTCTTACGCTGAGATCGCCAGGCTCTCGCCCGACATCCGCGCTTTTCTCGCGATGGACGAGGGGTTGCGAAGCCTCGGCTATTCGGCGCCCGCTCTCATCGCCACGAGCGCCGACGAAGGCCTGGCTCTGATCGAGGACTTCGGGCGAACCACCATAGCCGAACACGGCGTCCCGGACGGCGCGCGCTACGCGCCCGCGATCGCGCTCCTGGCCGATCTGCATGGCCGCGAACTGCCGGCGAGCCTGCCGGTCGGCGAGGAAACCTACGAGCCGCCAGTCTACGACGTCGAAGCGATGCTGGTCGAGGTCGAACTCGCGCTCGACTGGTACGCCCCCGCGATCGCCCGGGTGACGCCGCCGTCCGGCGCGCGCATGCAGTTCCTGGGAATCTGGCGCGACATCCTTCAGCCGATCCTCGCCGAGCCGACCACCTGGACGCTGCGAGATTATCATTCGCCCAATCTGCACTGGCTGGCGGACCGGCAGGGACTGAAGCGGATCGGGCTCATCGATTTTCAGGACGCGGTCATCGGCCCGCCGGCTTATGATGTCGTGTCGCTGCTGCAGGACGCGCGCGTCGACGTGCCGGAAGACTTGGAGATGCGTCTGGCGGCCCTCTATATGCGGCGCCGGACCGCGGCCGACCCTTCGTTCGATCCGGAGCGTTTCGCCGCCGCCTACGCGGCGCTGGGCGCGCAGCGCTCGACCAAGATTCTCGGTCTCTTCGCCAGGCTCGACAAGCGCGACGGCAAGCCGGACTACCTGCGCCACCTGCCGCGGATCGAGCGCTACCTCAAGCGCAACCTCGCCCATCCGTTGCTTCAGCCGCTCGCGCTCTGGTATCAGACTCACCTGCCGCGGGCGCTGGGTCAGCCGCCCGTCAACTCCGAGCCGTGAAGCATGACGCAATTGGGTCGACGCCTTTGTAGACGCGGTCGTTGACCGCGTCCGCCGCACTCCAAAGGGCGTCCGGAAGTACGCCCGTCTGCCGACAGGCTATCGAGCGCCGCTACAATCGCGCCTCGACCCGAATGCAAACGCTCTGAAGCCCAACCGCTGAGGCCCGTATGAGCCCGCCCGTTCCCAAGACGGCCATGGTGTTCGCCGCCGGCCTCGGAACGCGGATGCGGCCGATCACCGACACGCTGCCGAAGCCCCTCGTCCGGATTCATGGAAAGCCGCTGATCGATCACTGTCTCGATCGCCTGGCCGAGAGCGGCGTCGAGCGCGCGATCGTCAACGTGCATTGGCTCGCCGACCAGATCGAGGCGCATCTCGCCAAGCGGCGGGCGCCGAAGATTCTCATTTCGGACGAACGGTCAAAGCTGCTCGACCAGGGCGGCGGGATCAAGCGGGCGCTGCCGATGATCGGCGCCGACCCGTTCCTGATCTCCAACACCGACGCGTTCTGGATCGAGGGGCCGCGCTCGAACATTGTCCGCCTCGCCCGCGCGTTCGATGCGCATGCGATGGACATCCTGCTTCTGGTCGCCGCCGCAGCAGGCGCGGTCGGCGTCGACTGGCCGGGCGATTTCGTCATGAGCCATGACGGACGGCTCACGCCCCGCGAGCCGCGCCAGGTCGCCCCGTTCGTCTATACGGGCGTCGGGATCGTCAAGCCTGAGCTGTTCGCGGACGAGACTGCGGACGTGTTCCGGCTCGCGCCCTATTTTCACGCCGCGGCGGCGAAAGGCCGCCTCTACGGCGTCCGCCTCGACGGGCTTTGGGTGCATGTCGGGCGCCCCGAGAGCATCGCCGAGGCGGAACGCGCCATCGATCGCTCAATTCTTTGACCGGCGCCCCTTGTCGAAGCTGTGAAATCTTTGTAGCTCCATAGAGCTACAGATTGCGCAGGATCATTCGATGACCGAGACGGACAGCGTGCGCGCCAGGAGCGACCACGGCCCCAAGGAGCGCGCCGCCGCCGCCCTGGCGGATATGGGCCTGCCGCTTTCCGAGGCCATCCGCTTGCTCAAGCTGGGCGCTGGCGAGCGCCGCTTGCCGCCCAAGGGAAAGGTTGCGAAGCCGAGGACGCGCCAGGCCAGGGACGAAGGCGAAAGCAGTGAGGACAAGGCCTTCGCCGACTTCGCCAATTCGCTGGCCGGCCTTCGCAACAAGGGCGAGTGAGCGGCCGGGCGGGCGGGCGTCAAGCAGACGGTAGTCGACTTTAGGACTCATTTCCCAAACGGCGCGAACTGGCCTATTCCCTCCCGCCCATTAAGTCGGCGCCGCCGGCCCGCGCGGGGAGCCCCATGAAACTGCCGAGCCAGATCGGCCCCATCCACTTCGTCGGCGTCGGCGGCATCGGCATGTCGGGCATCGCCGAAGTGCTCCTCAATCTCGGGCACAAGGTCCAGGGCTCGGACCTCAGCGACAATTCCAACGTCAAGCGCCTGCGCGAGAAGGGCGCCACGGTTTTCGTCGGCCACGACGCCGCCAATCTCGGCCAGGCCGCGGTGGTGGTCATCTCGTCGGCGGTCAAGCGCGACAATCCCGAGGTGGTCGCGGCGCGCGCGCGGCGTATTCCGGTCGTTCGCCGCGCCGAGATGCTGGCCGAGCTCATGCGCCTCAAGCAATGCGTGGCGGTCGCCGGCACGCACGGCAAGACGACCACGACCTCGCTGGTGGCGACGCTGCTCGACGCCGCCGGGCTCGATCCGACCGTGATCAACGGGGGCATCATCAACGCCTACGGAACCAACGCCCGGCTCGGGGCCGGCGACTGGATGGTGGTCGAGGCCGACGAGAGCGACGGCACGTTCCTCAAGCTCCCCGTCGACATCGCGGTCATCACCAACATCGATCCCGAGCACCTCGACCATTTCGGGACCTTCGAGGCGATCAAGGACGCCTTTCTCGCCCTGGTCGGGAACCTGCCGTTTTACGGCTTCGCGGTCATGTGCCTCGATCACCCGACCGTGCAGGAACTCGTTGGACGGATCGAGGATCGCCGGATTCTGACCTATGGCGAAAACCCGCAGGCGGACGTGCGCCTCCTCGACGTCAATCTCGCGGGCGGCGTCACCCGGTTCTCGGCGCTGATCCGCGATCGGGCGACCGGCCGCGCCACTTTCATCGACGATCTCAAGCTGCCGATGCCAGGGCGCCACAACGCGCTCAACGCCACGGCGGCGATCGCGGTCGCCCACGAACTCGGCGCGCCGATCGACGTCATCCGCAAGGCGATCGCCTCCTTTGGCGGGGTGAGGCGTCGCTTCACCCTGACCGGGACATGGAATGGCGTTTCGATCTATGACGATTATGGCCACCATCCGGTCGAAATCGCCGCGGTGCTCAGAGCCGCGCGGGCGGCGACCGAGGGCAAGGTGATCGCGGTCGTGCAGCCGCACCGCTTCACCCGCCTGGCGTCGCTGTTCGACGCCTTCGCCGCCTGCTTCAACGACGCCGACACGGTCATCGTCGCCGACGTCTATCCGGCGGGGGAGGCCCCGATCGAAGGCGTCGACAAGGCGGCGCTGGCGACCGCGATCGGCGCCCACGGCCATCGCCACGCGCTGATGCTTCCCTCGCCCGACAAACTGGCGGGCATGGTGCGTTCGCTGGCTCAGCCGGGCGACACTGTCGTTTGTCTCGGCGCAGGTTCCATCACCCAATGGGCCTACGCGCTGCCTGGCGAACTCGCCGCGCTCGACAAGGCCTGACGTTTCGCCGATGTCGCTCCTTGTCGACGAGGTGAAGGCGCGGGCGCCGAAACTCCGCGGACGGCTTGTCGCCAACGCTCCGATCGCGGAAGCGACCTGGTTCCGGGTCGGCGGTCCTGCGGAGGCCCTGTATTCCCCGGCCGACGAGGACGATCTCGCCTGTCTCCTCGCCGCCCTGCCGCGCGAGATCCCCGTGACGACGATCGGGCTCGGCTCGAATCTCATCGTGCGCGACGGCGGAGTGGTCGGCGTCGTCATAAGGCTCGGCGGCCGGGCTTTCGGCGCAGTCGAGATTGCGGAGGGCGCCCGCGTCATCGCCGGCGCCGCAGCGCCCGACCAGTTTGTCGCCAAGGCGGCGGCGAAAGCGGGCGTCGATGGGCTCGCGTTCCTGCGCGGCGTGCCGGGCTCGATCGGCGGGGCTCTGGTCATGAACGCGGGCGCGCATGGCGGCGAGGTCAGGGATGCGCTGGTCGAGGCGCATGGGCTCGACCGGACTGGCGCGCGCCGCGCCTTTTCGAACGCTGAGATGGGCTTTTCCTACCGGCATAGCCTCGCGCCCGCCGACATCGTGTTCACCCGCGCGACATTTCAGGGCAGCCCCGGCGATCCGGCAGCGATCGAAGCCGAGATGGAGCGCATCACGCGCGCAAGAGAGGCGTCGCAGCCGATCCGCGAAAAAACCGGCGGCTCGACCTTCAAGAATCCGCCGGGCATGAAGGCGTGGGAATTGATCGATCGCGCCGGATGCCGGGGCCTACGCGTCGGCGGCGCCGAAGTCTCGACCATGCACTGCAACTTTCTCATCAATACGGGCGCCGCGACCGCCGCCGATCTCGAGGCGCTCGGCGAGGAGGTGAGACGGCGGGTGCTGGAGACGAGCGGCGTCAAGCTCGAATGGGAGATCAGGCGCATCGGCGAGGCGCTCGGGCCGGGGGGCGAAACTCAATCGGCTTGACCGTTTCGGCCCATGCGGCGCGTCGCCCGGCGCGATCGAACTCGTCGGAAGCCGTCCGCCGAACTGATTCCCGATTGCCGGCTCCTCGTCCATCCGGGCCAGCCGCACGGCCTCATGGCCACCCATATGGGTGACCTCAACGCCGGCGCCCTCGCGTGTCATGGCGAGAGCGAGCGAAAAATCTCCTCAAAAGCCGAAGGATTGCTGGGCTGGCGCTTGCGGCTGAATGCGAACGCCCTCCAGCCCCAGCATGCGCATCTTGGTCGTCGAGCCGCCGGGCGCCGAAAAACCGCCGATTCGGCCCCCTGCGGCCAGCACCCGGTGGCAGGGAATGATCAAGGGCGCCGGGTTTCTCGCCATCGCCTGACCCACGTCGCGCGCCGCCTCGCGGGCGGCGCCGATCTCGCTCGCGAGCGCCCCATAAGTGGTCGTGCGGCCCCAGCCGACCCGGCGCAGCGCGGCGTAAATCTCGACAAGGAAGGGGTCCACGCCGGCGAGGTCGAGCCGGACCTGGGAGAAGTCCGTTTCCTCGCCCCGAAAGTAGCGTTTCGCCGCCTCGACCACCGCCGCGACATGCTCCGGCGGCGCTCCTGGCTCCGCGCCCGAGGCGCGGCGGCGGATGAGCCGTTCGGCGGCCTCGGCGCTTTTCGCCGGCAACTGGAAACGGGCGATTCCGGCCTCGCTCCACGCGATGGCGCAGAAGCCCATCTCGGTGTCAAAGACGTGATAATGCTGCATGGTTCGGCTCGTTCAAGCGTTGGCCCCTTCGATGACGGGAACATGCGCCGCGGGGCCACAAATTCAACCCGATTCCTGCCGGCGCATTCCGCCTTGCGACGAAAACGCGAAGGGTGGCCCGCTGGAGGCCCTTTCCGCTGAACCGCCTGTCCTTGAATTTGTGATATTGTGCGGGTTCGCTGAGCCTCTGGAGCTTAAGCATCGAGATGTCCAACCAGGCGACCATCTGCAAGGGCTGCTGGCAGCAGATGCATGTGCCGGTCCCGCTGCGCGGAATCGCATCCGTGCCCTTCCGGGCGTTCGGCATCCGCCCGAGTCGCATGAATCCGAACACCTGCACGATCTGCGAGATGATGTTCACCAGGGTGATGAAAGCTCGCCAGGTCGAGATGGAGGCCACGATCCTGTTCGCCGACCTACGGGGCTACACCAGCCTCTCGCAGTCCCGGCCGCAGGGCGAGATTTCCGAGATCCTCGACACCTTCTACGACGAGTGCGCCGAAGCGATCTGGGAAGAGGACGGCATCGTCAACAAGACGATGGGCGACGCGATCATGGCGGTGTTCAATTTCCCGATCAGGCGCGATGACCACGCGAGCGCGGCGGTGCGGGCGGCCCGGGCGATTCAGGAGCGGTGGCGGGCTAGGCGGGAGCTTTTGTCCAAATCGCTCGGGGCGGAAGGCGAGGCGATCGGGGTCGGGATCGGCATCGATTCCGGAAAGATCAACTTTGGCGAGTTCGGCCGCGCGCATCATGATCTCACCGCCATCGGAACGGTGGTGAACGTCGCCTCGCGCGCCCAATCGGCGGCGGCCGCGGACCAGATCCTGCTGACCTCCGCTGTCTACGAGCGCGCGCGATCGGAGCTCAAGACAAGCGAACCGCACGACTATCGCCTCAAGGGGCTCGCCGAGCCGGTCCGGCTCTGGGCCGCCTGAGGGCCTCTGGCCGACATCGAGATGCGCCGAGACCGGGGCGACCCTCCCTGTCGCTGCTCGGGAACCCCGGCCTTGCGCAGGCCCTCGTACATGCGCTCACGTCCCGCGAGAGGCAGATCAAATTCTCGTGACCGCCGCCGTCCGCGAAAAGGCCGCGCTGCCCGAGAGCGCCGGACGGGACTATCAGCTCAAGGAAATTGACGCGCCCGCGAGGCTCTGGACGGCGTAACGGGCGCGTTGCCGGCGCGCGTTTCGAGAGCGCCCGGCATGACTTTCACGAAAAAGGCGCTCGCTGCGTCGGGTCATTCGCCGCCGCACGGCGCCATCGAATCCCGCACAGAAACTCTCGAGATCGGCGTATCCGTCGAGCGGCAGAACATGCGCGACATACTGGTCCGGCCGCGCGACCACGACGCAGCCCTCTCTGCGACCGACGCCCCCCAGATCGAAAATGTCGGCGCCAGCTCTTCAGGTCCGGGCAGAACATTTTCTCGTAGTCCACGAGCCCGTAGCGACGCTTCCTCGGCATGAGGAAGGCGGGCATGGCATCGAGCCTGAGATCGCGGTGAGCCTTTTGGAAGATCGCCCGGACGTCGATGACGGAGTCGATGTCGGCGCCGGCCTCCGTGTGTTTTCGCGCCGGCGAATGCGGGGAGCTGCCAAGAAAATCGCGCAAGGCTGCGAGCCGCGGACGACGGGCTCGCGGGGTCCTCAGCGTCGGCGAAAGCGAACAGCCGGAAGCGGCCGTCCGCCTTGACGACATGCCCCAGTTCGAACCGGCCTCGCGTCAGCGAGGCGGATGACCGGCGCGGAATGAAAGCGCATGCCGATCGTGAACCCTTCGGCGAGGCGCAGCCACGTCGGCTTGCCCGTCAGGATCGACGGGCGATAGCAGGTGGCCGTTCCGGCCGTGAAGCGCGCCTGCTGCATGAAATAGGTCTGGAACTCCGCCGGATCGATCCCTTCGCCGTCAGATTTGGAGGCGTCCTTCGGCGGAGCGCTGAACATTCTCGACCACTTGCGGTCGAAGTCGATCAGCTCCTGGGCGACGGCGTGGCGCTCGCTCGAGTAGGTGCGCAGAATCTGCGGCGGACAGCCCAAGGAGGACCGCCGCAAGTTTCCATCCCAGGTTGAACGCGTCCTGCATCGAGACGTTCATGCCCTGCCCGGCCTTCGGGCTGTGGGTGTGGCAGGCGTCGCCGGCGATGGAGACCCGCGGGAAGTCCTCTTGCGGCGCGTCCTTCGCCAGGTCGTCGAACTTGTCGCAAAGCCGCTGGCCGATCTCGTAGACGGACCACCACGCGATCTCTTTCACCTCCAGCGTATAGGACGGAGAATGCGCTGCGCCGCTGCAACCAGATGATCGCTGGTGATGTTGAGGCGCGAGACCCTCTCGCCGCCGCTGAGCTTCTCGAGCTCGATATAGACGCGGAACAGATATCCGCCTTCACGCGGAATGATGAGAGCGTTGCCTTCGCTGGCCGACTGGATCGCCGACTTGAAGCGAACGTCGGGGAAGTCGGTGACCGCCAGCACGTCCATGACGCCCCAGGCCTGATTGGCCGAATCCCCGTGCAGCGCGCGCCGGAGCGACGTTCTGACGGCGCTGCGCGCGCCGTCGCAGCCGACCGCGTACCGGGCCCTTACCGTCTCGGTCCGCCCCTCGCGGCCGAGGTCGAGCCGCTCGAGCCGCGCGGTCACGGGTAGTCCGAAACGCCGCCGGCTGGCGGGCTGAGACTTCGAGTCGACCAGCCGCGGAATGCGCTGCAGAAGCCGCGCCGGGCGTTGCGCATGATGTCGAGGTCGAAGTCATGCACCCAGGCCTGATTCAGGATCACGTGCGGGAATTCCGAGAGGCCGTCCTCGGTGTCCTGAATCCGGCCGCCGCGCACAATCCTGCCGCCATCCCTGTCGTCCGGCTTCCAGAACGTCGTCTCGTTGACCCAATAAGCTTCCCTGCGAACCCGCTCGGCGAAGCCGAACGCCTCGAACATCTCCATCGTCCGGCAGGCGACGCCGTCCGCCTGGCCGAGCAGGAGCCGCCCCGGCTTCTGCTCGACGATCAGGCTTGTGATTTCGGGGAACGCCGCGAGCTGCGCGGCGAGCGTCAGACCCGCGGGCCCGCAGCCGACGATCAGGACGTCGACGACTTCGGGCAACGCGTCGGATGGCGTCATCGCCCGACGCCGCCTCATGGACCTCAGGATCGCCGGGCCTGAAGCCGTTGAGATGAAATTGCATGGCGCCTCGCCTTCGGGCCTCCCGTCGATGTCCGGCGGCGCGGTCGGCCTCGCTGGCGCGCGCTACGCGGCCGCCTTTTCCTTTGCCTTGGAAGTGAGCGCGCGCCCCGAAGGCGTCGCACTTACCACTCCCGCCCACCCGACGATGAGCGATAGCCCTCCAGGACTCGGCGTTTGCGTTTCTTCCCGGCATTTCGCGATGCGCGAGCAGACGATTTTAGCCAGGAGCCGGCGACCTCGCGAGGCTCTTTACGGGCGGCGCGCTGCGTTTTAGCATTTCTCCGCTTCGAGCGTCAGACCCGCGCTTGGGCTTGAAGACGCGCCTGAAGGAGATGAAGGGGATGAGAAGGTCGTGGTTGACTGCGGCGTCCGCGCTGGCGGCGGTGGCCGCCGAAGCGTCTCCGGCTTCGGCCCAGTTGTTCTCCGCGCCCGCCACGGTCGATTTCGGCGACACGCTGGTCGGCTCGTCGTCGAGCAAGACGTTCGGCATGATCGTCCTCGGCTCGATCAGTTCGGGCTCGGTTTCCGCCGCGACGGCGCCGTTCTCGGGCGGCCCGGTTTCGGTCGGCGCCCTCACGAAAGCCGACCTGCCGCTCACCTATTTGTTCGAGCCGGCCGCGCGCGGCGCCGCCAGCGAATCCATCGCCGCGAGAGCGATCAATCTCGGGCTGAAGATCCAGCAAAGCGAGTTTATCTCCCTGCAAGGCGTGGGCGTGGCGCCGGTCGAGAGCGTCTCGACGAGCAGCGCCCCGCTGGTTCGGATCGGAATATCGGGCCTCGTCGAGACCGTGACCATTTCCAATGTCGGCGACGGCAATCTGTCGGGGCTCGGCGACGCAAGCGATCTTTTGGGAAGCCTGGGCGGCTTGAAAGGCGTCTTTACCGGCGCCGGGGGCAGTTTCGACCTCGCCGACGGCGCCGAGACGAGCTTCGGCTACAGCTTCGCCCCGACCGACCACGGGGCCGCCAGCGCGAGCGTGACCGCGACCTTCGCCAATGGCAGCGACGATGGGACAAATCAGGGCGGGACCCAGGATGTCTCCCTGTCGGGGAAGGGCGTCGGCCCGCAATATTCGAGCAACTTCAGCTCCGGCGTGATCGACCTTGGAACGCTTGCGCTCGGCTCGACCGCATCCGTCGATCTGAAGATCAGCAATCTGTCGACCGACGCCAACGACGGCCTGGCTGACCTGACCGATCTTTCGCTGCTTGACGCCAGTCTGTCGCCCGGGCCTTTTTCGCTGGTCAAGTTCATCCCGGACACGATTCTGGGCGAAGGTGAATCGTTCGATCTCAAGATCGATTTCAGCGCAGCGGCGCTCGGCGAGCAAACCGCGGACCTGGTTCTCACCACCGATCAGGACGCCGCTTTCGGGGCAATGGGCAAGACCTTCGACTATCAATTCACCGCCGACGTCGTTCCGTCTCCGTTCCCGAAACGCGGACCTGGGAGATGCTGCTCGCGGGTTTCGGCCTGCTCGGGCTCCAGTATCGCCGCTCGCAACGGAGCGCGGGCGGAGGCCCTAGCCAAGGCCGGCGGAAGGAAAGATAGCGCGACGGGAGAGCGCGCGCGACAGCATGATCTGCGCCTTTTCCCTCGCCTCGGGCTCTAAATTCGCGCCGAAATGGCCGAACCATGAGTCGAGGGCCTTGGCGTCTTCGCCGAGATCCATTCGGCGCTGAACGAAGAGGTCGAACGAATCGGCGGGAAGTCCGGCCCCCAGGGCGGTTGAAGCGAGCGCCAGCCGCGCGCCGCGGCGCTCGGGGCGCCCGAACGCCGCCGCGATCATCGCGTTCAGCGCCTTCGCCTCATCAGACTGCGGCGCGCCCGGGCGCAGGACCGGAACGGCCTGCCCGCCGCCGATGAGGATCGCGAGGATCTCGGCCGGATTGGGCGGCGCGCGCTCCGTGGGCGGGGCGAGCGCGATCAGCGTCCCGACTGGCTGCGGCCCCTTGGCGAGCGCCTCGACCATTGGGGCGTAGATGTCGCGCGAAAGCTGCGCGGCGCCCTTCGCCAGCTCGATCTCGTAGGAGAATTCGGCGGGGTTGACGGTGAGCGTGAGCGTGATCTCGCGCAGCAATTCGTGCAGATCGACGCCCGCCAGGCGGTTCGGCCCGCGGACGAAAAGATCATGCCGAAGCGAGCGCGCGAGGCACAGGTCCTTGATCAATTCGCGTTCGAGCGGATCCTCGACGCTCTCGAAGACCTTGCGCTCGGCCGGGGTGAGAATCAGGCCGGTCAGGGTCTCGAGCAGGTTCGCCGGTCCAATCCATTCGAGCTTCGCCTCCGACAGAGCAGCGACCACATCCGCATGGAAACAGGGCGACCAGTTCGCGTTCATGAACTCATGCGCGAGATAGGCGGGCGGCAAATCCGCCATGCTCATGACGAGCTTGTCGACGAAGGGGATTCCGGCAAGATGGCTGGCGCCCGCGCCGTGCAGCGCGCGCAGGAGCTCCAAACCCGCCAGCGCCTGCCGGTCGCTGCGCCGGGCTCTGGCGAGGCCGGCCGTGCGGATCAGCCGCTGCATCCCGAGCGCGCCCTGCCAGGCCGGAAGGGCGTTGTAGCTCACATGCGCGAGCCCTCCCGCCCGCACCTTCTGCCGCAGCAGGCGCACGACGCCGTCGCGCACGAGCGGCGGAACCCAACTCCACAGCCCGTGCGCGCTGACGAAATCGGCCTCCGGAATGGCTTCGGCCACGCCCGCGCCGGCGAGCGTCGCGAGATCGGCTTCGATGAAGCTCGCGTTGCGAAGGCCCGATTGCCGGGCGAACGCGCGAGCGGTCGCGATATGCGCCGGGTTGAAGTCGACGCCCGTCACCCGCCACGACGGATTCGCCGCAGCGAGCGTCAGCGCGCCAAGTCCGCTCCCGCATCCGAGCTCGAGATAGTCGACCGGATCGTCGTCGTCGGGCAGGTCGCCAGCGACGCCCGCAAGACGGGCGGCGACGACCATGTGCACCGGGGACTGCTGGGGGTAGTAGCCCGCGATATAGGGAATGTCGGTGACATAGCCTGATCCCCAGTCGCTCACCGTCGCCCCGCTCGCTGCGTTCGTTCCCGAGCCCAGCCCTAAACGATCCCGGCTCCCGGGCAAACTGGCCCGACGACGCGGCGGGAGCCGTTGTCTTTCCCAGCAATCTTGGATCGGATAAGCCTCGCCGGGAGATCTGAAGGATCCGCCCCATGACCTATGCCAACGTCATCGTCGAAACGCATGGGGCGGTCGGCCTCATAAAACTCAACCGGCCGCAGGCCATGAACGCGCTGTCAGCGGCGCTGATGGAGGACCTCAACGCCGCGCTCGAGGCGTTCGAGTCGGACCCCAAGATCGGCGCGATCGTGCTGACCGGATCGGAGAAGGCGTTCGCCGCCGGCGCCGACATCAAGGAGATGCAGGACAAGACCTTCGCCGAGGCGTTTCTCGGCGATTTCATCTCGCGCTGGGAGAATGTGGCCAAGACGCGCAAGCCGATCGTCGCCGCGGTCGCCGGCTTCGCGCTCGGCGGGGGATGCGAGGTCGCGATGATGTGCGACTTCATCCTCGCCGCCGACACGGCCAAGTTCGGCCAGCCCGAGATCAAGCTCGGCGTCATTCCCGGCGCGGGCGGAACCCAGCGCTTAACGCGCGCGGTCGGCAAATCGAAGGCGATGGAGATGATCCTCACCGGGCGGATGATGGACGCGGCCGAAGCCGAGCGCTCGGGCCTCGTCTCGCGCATCGTGCCGGCCGCCTCGCTGATCGAGGAGGCGCTCAAAGCAGCAGCGACGATCGCGGCCATGTCGAGGCCCGCGGTGCTCGCCGCCAAGGAGGCCGTCAACCGCGCCTATGAGACGACGCTCGCCGAGGGGGTCAGGTTCGAGCGGCGCATCTTCCATTCCCTGTTCGCCACCGAGGACCAGAAGGAAGGCATGCGCGCCTTCGCCGAGAAGCGCGCCGGCCAAGTTCAAGCACCAGTAGTCACTAGCACATGAATATATGTCTTATTGTGTTAAGCG
>CAVULN010000034.1:0-120505 GCA_963742305.1 uncultured Alphaproteobacteria bacterium | reverse complement strand
CCCGGTCACCATCATGACAGCCATGGCGGTGGAGCGGAGCCCGACGCCCACCAGCGCCGCGCCCTCGGGGTTCTGCATCATGGCGCGAATTTCCAGGCCCCGCCGGCTGCCTTTCATCCAGCCCAGCGTCAGCAGCAGCAAAATCGCCGAACAGACGATCGCGCCGATCTTGTCGTAGCTGGCGGTTGCCGGACCGATATGAATGCTGCCGACGCCGAAGATCTTCGGCAGCGCCTTGACCCGCGACGTGAACAGCCAAAGCAGGCCTTGCCCGCCCATCAGGCTGATGGCGAGGGTGGCGATCAGGCTGCGCAGCGGGAAGTTCGGCTTGTCGTAGAGCGGGATAAACGCCAGCATGCCGGTCAGCGCCCCCCGCCAACGCTCCGGTCATCACGCCGCCCGCCACCACGACAAAGCCGTTCGTGCTGATGTTTTGCGCGGCCAACCACGCACCGTAGCCGGCGACCGTGAAGGTAAACCCCTGGGCTAAGTTGATCATCCCGAGGCTTGACCAGACGATCGAGATGCCGATTGCGAGCAACCCGTAGATCGACGCGAAACTCACCGCGGTCAGCAACAAGTAGTAGGAGTCCATGCGGCGCGTCTCCGTGGCGGCGGCGTCAATGCTGCGGATGAGGATGACCGCCGTGGTGGATGAAGTCGCTCGTCGGCAGGTCGGGTGTCACGGCTCCGCCCTTGAGCTTGCCGGCGTGCAGGCCGATCAGCCGAGAAACCCTGCCCTCGAGGAGGGAAAGGTTCTGCTCGGCGATCGCCATGGCGCCGTCCTTGAGGTCGATCTGCATAAGCGCCTGCAACAATCCCTTGCTAATCTTCGGCGCGAGGCCGAGGGACGGCTCATCAATCAGCAGCAGCTTGGCGTCGTCCATCAGCCCACGTCCCGAGGCTGACCATGCGCCGCTCGCCGCCGGAGAGCTTCCCCACGGGCTAATTCAGCAGTTTCTGCAGCGGCGGGAAGATCGCCAGCACATTTTCGCGCCGCTGCTTCAGTTCGCGCCAGGCGCGCTTGGTGTAGGCGCCGCTGTCGAGATGGTCGGCGACGGAGAGGCCGTGAAACAGCGCGTCACCCTGCGGCACCAGGGCGAGTCCCATGCGCACGATCTTGTGCGTGTAGCGTCCCGGGCCCTGGCTGCGTCTGCCACCGATCTCCACCCCGTTCAGCTTGATCGAGCCGCTCTGCCAGCCGGTAAAGATTGCCGGCGACCGCCCTGCGGCAGCGTCGACTTGCCGTGGCCGTTGAGCCCGACGATGCCGACGCGCTCGCCCGCGCGCACCGTCAGGTCGACGTTGTGCAGCACGCCGAGTGGACCGTAGCCGGCCGAGAGGTTCTCGATGCGCAGGACGTCGCTCATGCCGCCTCGACCTCGAAATAGGCCGCGCGGACGCGTGGATTCTGGAATACGGCACCCGGGTCGCCTTCGGCGATCAATTTCCCCAGGTCGAGGACGATGGTATGGTCGGCGATTGCCGAGAGCAACTCCAGCCGATGCTCGACCAGCATCACGCCGACCTCATCTGATGCGCGAAGTGGCGGATGATGCCGTCGAGCTCATCGATCTCGGAGTTGATGAGACCGGCTGCCGGTTCGTCGAGCAGCATGACGCGCGGCCGGCGCATCAGCAGACAGGCGAGCAGCAGCTTACGCCGGTTCAGCGTCTCCAGCGAACCGGCCAACGCCGACATCGCCACGCGGAAACCGACCTGGTCCGCGGCCCATTCTGCATGAAACCGCGTGAGGAACGGCTGATGGGCCTGCCGCGCGGCGCGAAACACCTCGGCCACGGTCAACGCGTCGGGCACCACTGGCGACTGATAGGTACGGCCGAGGCCGAGGCGGGCGCGGGCAAACAGTTTCAGCGACGTGATGTCGCGTCCGCCCAGCATCACCCGGCCGCGGTCGGGCGCGTAGCGGCCGGAGAGCACCTCGAATAGCGTCGTCTTGCCGGCACCGTTCGGCCCGACCACGCCGAGGATTTCGCCCGGCCGAATACTCACCGTAACGCCCTCGAGGATCGGCCGCCCGCCCAAGCGGATGTGGATGTCCTCGCAGCCGAAGATCGCAGGGACCGGATCCGTTGTCATTCCCGGTCCTTGCGCGGCGCCCCGCATCAATCACGTCCATGGGAACGCGCGGAACTTACTCTCGGCCAGCACATCCGGCTGGATGATCTTGTGCTGGCCGTCCTGCACCTGGAAGTAGAGCTGGGCCATGCCCTTGTTGAGGTCCTGGGTTTGCAATGGATAGTGCAGTGCCGCCTGGTAGTCGTTGTTCAAGTCAACAGCACCGTCGACGCCGCGGTAGGGATGCGTTCGGATGAAGTCGGCCATCGCCTTGAAATCCGCTGGGTCAGTGTTCATCCATGCGTTCTTCAGGATGTACACGGTGTCATAGGCCGACCCGGTGTAGCAGAGGCCGATCACGCCCGGATGCTTCGCCGCATACTTCTTGCGGAACTCGGCCCCCTGGGCATCGTTGTAGACGCCGAGCACTGTCGACCACACCATGCCTTCCGCCGCTCCCCCCGCGACATTGAGGAACTCCGGCTGGGACGCGCCGTACTGGATGTAGACCAGCGCACCTTTAACTGGATCGGCGACGAACTGCTGGCAGAACGCGGCTTCCTCTGCCCCCACCCAGTAATCGAGCATAATGACCCCGGCCTGGACTTTCTTGATCGCCTGCATCACCGGGCCCCAGTCCTGCATGGGGTACTGAATGTCGGTGATGGTGGCGAGCTCGAACTTGCTGCTGGGTAGCGTTTCCACCACTTCCTTCGCGATCTGCATGTTGTAGTTGTTCTGCTCGCGGATGATGTGGACCTTGTTGTTGGTCGGCTTCCACACCCCCCCGGCCGCCACCTGGTCGAGGAATTTGGGGAACATCCGGCCGTAATAGATCTCCGGCGGATCGACCTGGAAATAGTTCCAATACTTGTCGCGATTTTTCTTTGCGAAGGTGAGCAGATCGATATTGGTGTCGCCGGTTAGCAGCGGCGCCTTGTAGTCGCCCAGCGCCTCGAGCATCGTTTGGCGGGCCAGCGGCACGAAGGCGCTGCCGATGGCGTCGGGCTTCGTGTCGACGACCGCGCGGTATCCCGCCAGAATGCCGTCCGGCGTGAAGATATCGCAGTCGTGGTGTTCGAGCTTGATCTGTCGGCCCTTCACGCCGCCAGCAGCGTTGATCTCGTCCACGGCCAGCGTGGCGCCGCTCAGGTAATCGGTGTGGTCGGCGATTTGGGCGGCGACCACGGCGAGGCGCAACGGTTTGCTGTCAGCCGCCAGCGCCGATTTGACAAAGGGCGCGGCCAACGGCGCGACGACCGCTGCGCCGAGGCCCTTGACGACGGCGCGACGACCGGGCGTCCAATTCTTGTCCTTCATCGCATTTCCTCCTCAGTTTGCTTCTCCCTGACAGTCGGTGTGCCACTCGAGTCCTCAGGCGCAGCAGCTGTGGGTCGACTTAGACGGCGGCACGTCGAGTGTTGGATTTCGGTCGAAAAAGCCGAACGGCTGCAGGGTGAATCCGCAGTGCGTGGAAGGCGTCACCGGGTAGTCCTCCGGCCGGACAATATGGTTGTGGCCGAAGGTATGCCAGACGGTGATTGGCCGATCGGCGACCGAACGATCCTGTTCGGTCCAAGCCGGGAGGCCTTGGCCCAGCGCGCTCTGGTTCACGTAGTCGCCCGCCGGCCAGCGTTCGTCGGCCCGCGTCGGAGTGACCCAAATGTCGTTGGCTACAAAGCCGGCGCGCTGCGCCACTTGGCTGCCGGGCGGCATCGGCGTCCGTAGCGCGCTCTGAGCCAGCAAGCGGTAGCCAGGATGATAGCCAAGCGCCGTTCTTCGCTCGCGATTGACGATCTTCCACGAGCGGATGCGCGATGGATCGCCAGAGCGCCGCGCCGCCTTCTCGCTCAGCAATGGTTTCTCGACGATCGACAGAGCGTTGCACCACGGGTTATCAGGCCCAGCCGGGTCGGCGACCGTGTCGACTTCCACGACCGTATTGTTGGGCCCATCCACCGCCATGTCGAGCCGGACATTGAACACGTGCTGGTGGATGTGGCCCACAACGCCTGGGGCAACGAGCGTGCCTCGGCCTGTCGAACCGTCGTGCATCAGGCCCGCGGTATTGATGATCCCGGTCAGCTTGACAACGAGTTCGATAGTGCCGTCGAGATACAGATGCCAATAGAACCCGTACTCATAGTTGCCCACCGTCGCGATGAACGAGATCACAAGCCGCCGCGCCCGCCGAATATCGCAGTCCTGGGTACGGAAATCGGTGTGCTTCCACAGCACGCCGGCGTCTTCCTCGTGGAGGCAGATCGCGTTTGGAATGGTTTGCGCAGTGCCGTCGATCCGGTTCACCACGGCATCGAAATAGTGCACGGCGCCCAGGCAATCGCAACCGAGCGTCAGGCTGTTCGCCAGCACGCCAATCCCGTATTCCCCGCAATCGAAGGCGTTCTTGCGCGGATGTACGCCGCTCGGGTGGCCGTACGGCACCACCATCTCCGCCAACGACGCGCGCCTCAGCACGCTGCGCCATACGCCGGCATCCCGGATGCGCAGGTCGTGCAGCACCAGCCCTTCGCGCGGCGTGAAGCCGACGCGGAACCGCCAGCCACACCACTCAATTCCCCAGCCATCGACCGTGAAACTTGGTCCCTGCGGTTGGATTACTTCGATGGGCTTGAGATCCGTTCGCCAACTCTGCTGGAAGCCCGCTGCGAAATTGCCTTCGTCGTGCGGCACCGGAACGACGCCAAAATCGTCAATCCGCAGCACCTCGCCGCGATCAATGTCGACAAGGGCGCTCAACCCCTCGACGGGGTGAGCATATTGATTGTCGTGAGGGTGGTTGCGTACCCACGTGATCGTCTGGATCAGGCGGCGACCGACCTCATCCGGATGCCCGAACACACCACAGGACCAAGGATCGCTGCACACCAGCGAGACGTCGGTGATGCCCCGTTTGACGAGTGCCGCGAGAAAATCGGGATGCGACTTGGCGATCTGCTCGGCCAGCAGGAATTCGTCCGGGGCGATGCGCGGCCGCGCGCCTGGGCGTGGCACGTAGCTCTCGACGGTTCCTCCCGTCAGCGATACGACCGCCTCGAAAAGGTTGCCCGTCGCGATGTCGTAGAAGGATACGAAGGCGCGTCGGGTCGCAGGCCCGTCCGCTTCAAAAACCTCGTGCAGGACGACGGTCTCGAACCGCATCCCCGCCCCGAGGTCGTGCGAGGCCTGGACGATCGCGGCCGCAAGGGCGATCTCGGCGGCCGACAACGGATCGAGCGGATGGGGCGACGCCAACAACGCGGCGTGAGCTATATCCACTGGTTGCCCCACACGGTGATCGCAACTGCCTTAAAGTCAACACCTAAGACCCGAACGACGACCGGGTCAAGTGACGCCGTGCTTCTTGCGCATCGTCGTCGGGCGCGCCGGACGGCCATATGCTCCGCTGGAGGCACCGGCGCTTCCCTAATATAAGACCGGTTATCTCGGGCCACTGCGTCAAAGGTTGCAAGGGAGGAAGGACATGGCCGCGATGACGAACCGAAAGGCGAACTCAATAGCGAAGAAGAAAGGCGCACTGCGCGTGCTGGTGGTTGGGGTCGGCAATATGGGCGCCTCACACGCCCGCGCCTACGACAAGATCGAGGGGTTCGAGCTCGCCGGGCTCTGCGCCCGGCGCATTGCCAAGCGCGCCGACCTGCCGGCACGCTGGTCGAACGTGCCGCGCTTTGCCGATTACGGGGAGGCGCTCGAGAGGCTGAAGCCCGACGTCGTCTCGATCAACACCTGGCCCGACACGCATGCCGACTACGCCATCCGCGCCTTCGAGGCCGGCGCCACGTCTTCATGGAAAAGCCGATCGCCGACACCGTGGACGACGCCGAGACGCGTCGTCGCCGCGGCGCGCGGCGACGACGCGCAAGCTGGTCATCGGCTACATCCTGCGCGTCCACCCGTCCTGGACGAAGTTCATCGAGCTCGCGCGCAGCGCCTGGGCAAGCCGCTCGTCATGCGCATGAACCTCAACCAGCAGAGCTATCGGCGCCGCCTGGACCTGGCACAAGAACCTGATGGAGTCGCTGCCGCCGATCGTCGACTGCGGCGTCCACTATGTCGACGTGATGTGCCAGATGACCGGCGCCAAGCCGGTGCGCGTCCACGGCATCGGCGCGCACCTGAGCGAAGGAGGTCAAGACCTACAACTACGGCCACCTGCACGTCGACTTCGACGACGGGTCGGTCGGCTGGTACGAGGCGGGCTGGGGCCCGATGATGAGCGAGGTCGCCTTCTTCGTGAAGGACGTGGTCGGCCCCAAGGGTTGCGTCAGCATCGTCATGGCCGAGCAGGGCAAGGGTGCCGGCGAGGGGGCGAGCGACACGACCTCGGCCGATATCGATACGCACACGAAGACGAACGCGATCCGCGTCCACCATTCGAAGCTCAACAAGGACAACTCGCTCGCCAAGGCCGACGAGATCTTCCGCATGGACGACGAGCCGAGCCACGACGAACTCTGCGAACGCGAGCAGCTCGTTCTCCTGAACGCGATCCGCGGGAACGTCGACCTCTCCGACCACACGGAGGATGCGGTGAACAGCCTCCGCATCGTGCTCGCCGCCGACGAGAGCGTGCGCAAGAAGAAGGTCGTGACCCTGCGGTGAGCACCCGGACCAAGCCGCCCCGGCGAAGGCGCGCGTGGGTTTGTCAGAGTAGTGGCGGTCGTCTGAGCATTGCGGGAACATGCCCGCGCGCAAACGGCGATCTACGACACGAGTGGGCGTTGTCACGTCCGCGCTTTTTTACTTGTCAAGTGCGCTAGGCGTCAGCGGGCTCAGATGAGCAAAATCAGTAATCTGCGGGTCAGGAAGACGTCGTCGACGTTGAGCCCGGGATTGGGCGTTCGCCGCAGAGCGCGCTCCAATCGCTTCACCGCGTCGCCAGTGGCGCCTAGACTTGTTGTCGGTTGTCCCGGATTGGCCATCCGTTCCCTCTTCGCGGGGACGAGGTCTAACCTGCCCTCGTTAGGGCGATCTGGCAAGCCCACGGCTTCCATTGATTGAAGGGCACACCTGACCGAGAGAGCGCCCGACGCGTATTCTCGCCGGCTATTTCTTCGGCAGGGACGGCCGCCGACGCCAAGCGCGCACATCGCCTCCGAACGTTTCAAGAACCCTGGCACTTACGGCCTTGATAGCGCGCGCTCGAGTGAGGCCGGCCGCGCTTACCTGCTTCGGTTGGCAACTTCAGCCGCGCGACCACGCAGGCGAAGTCGCGAACCGCCGCCGGCATCGGCGCGCGATTGCTTGGCCGATCTTCGCCGCTGCCGCGTTGAGTTCCGCGTTCCCATCCAGCCGGAGCTGGTCCGCCATCTGAACCGTTGTAGAGAGTCGCTGGCCTCTTGACCCGATTTTTCTGATGCGGTCAATGAGCGCCTGTTGGGTTTGACAAGTAGTACTCGCGAACGTGAGAATGCCTTTTCCGGTCCAAAGAGAGAGGGTCGCATGGCATTGAGGAACCGGCTGGGTGGGCATTCCAACAGTTACCATACCTATAGCCTTGAAGAGGCCCTCGAAGGGATCGCGGCGGCAGGTTACAAATTCGTCGAATTGAGCGCGGTACGCGGCTGGACCGAGCACGTCCCGCTCGAGGCTGACGCCAAAACGCTGGGCCGCATACAGCGCATGATGAACAAGCTCGGACTGGTGTCGCTAAGTCTCAGCGGTCATTCCGATCTAACCACCAAGGACGGATTGAAGGATGGCCTCAAGGCCGTCGATCTCTGCGAGCGCATGGGCATCGAGATCATGAACACCGCCATCGGCGGGCACTACAGCGAAAGCGAAGACGAGGAAGCCTTCATGGGCAACATCCATGACCTCGCCGACTACGCCGCGGCGCGCGACATTCTTCTCGGCATCGAGATCCATGGCGAGATCACCAAGTCGGCCGTAGCGGCGATCCCAGTCCTGCAGCGCATCGACCGCAAGAACGTCCTTCATCAACTACGACACTGCAAACGCCGAATTCTACGGTGGCGTCGATCCCGTCGCCGATCTGAAGGTTGCGCTGCCGAAATTGGTCCACTGCCATTTGAAGGACAAGCGCGGCGAAGGGCGTGTCTGGGATTTTCCCGCGATCGGCGAAGGACACATCGACTTCAAGGCGGTGCTCGGCACCATGGAGAAAGGCGGCTTCAAAGGCCCGCTCAGCGTGGAAATCGAATTCCACGGTGACCCTTGGCCGCCGCTTACGGAAGTCAACCGCGCGATGAGGGCTTCGCACGACAAGCTGGCGTCGCTCGGTCTGTCCTGAGAACGATAGGCGGATTGTAATGAAGGTCGGAATCCTCGGCTCGGGGTTCATGGGCGGCACGCATGCGCGCGCCTACGCCAAGATGAAGGGCGTCGAGGTGGCGGCGATCTCCTCACTCCACCTCGAGAAGGCGGAGACGCTCGCGAACGAAGTCGGCGGTCGCGCCACCACCGACAATTTGGCGATCATCGACGACCCCTCGATCGACGCCATCAGCAACGCACTGCCGACGTATCTCCACGCCGAGTACACCATCGCCGCGCTGAAGGCGGGGAAACATGTGCTCCTGGAGAAGCCGTTTGCGCTCACCGCCGTTGGCTGCGACGCTATGATCGCCGCGCAGAAGGAAAGCGGAAAGGTCCTCCTCGTCGCCCATGTCCTCCGCTTTTGGGGCGCATATGTTTCGCTCGTCGACTTCGTGCAGAGCGGCAGAATCGGGAAGCCGCTGTCTGCCGTGGCGACCCGCCTATCGCAATTGCCTAGCTGGGCCGACTGGTTCCTCAACCCGGCCTGGAGCGGGGGGGCGGTGCTCGACCTGTGCGTCCACGACTTCGACGTCCTCAACTGGATCTTTGGCGCGCCGAAGTCGGTCTATGCCCGTGGCCGTGAGTTGAAGCCCGGACTGTGGAACAACATCCATGCCGCCGTCGACTACGGCGACTCCGAAGGCTTCGTCGAAGGCAGCGAGTTCATGCCCGAAGGCTACCCCTTCACCGCTGCGTTGAAGGTTCTGTGCGAGGGCGGAGTTGTCGAGTTCATGTTCCGTGCCGGCGGCGTCAGTGTCGAGATGGGCGGCGCGAACTCTCTCGTCGTCTACGAACCGGGTAAATCCTACGCTTTGGATGCTAAGCCCGGCGACGCCTACGAGAACCAGGCATCCTATTTCGTCGATTGCGTTAGGAACGGCCAGATGCCCACTGTCGGCACGCCGGCGCAGGCGAGGCTCGCCGTCCAGTGCGCCGAGGCAACGCGCCGGTCGCTCGAATCCAGCGCCGTGGTTGCCCTTTAGGTCAGGTTTTGCGCCATCCGATTGCTGCGAGTCCTATTCGCAAGCTGCGCTTTACGCCGAAAGTGGTCGCGAAGGCGCGTGAGGCCTAACGCGGCTTGAGTTGGCGCGCGGGGTGCGGCGGATCGCCGAGCTGCGGGCGAGATAAGAATTGGCGTGAAATCGCAGAAGATCGGCTTGGAAAAGCAGGCGCGCCCGCCGGCCTGGCCGCATCTGCTGCGGCGCGTAGTCGCGTGGGCCTCGCGTGGGAGGTTCGCGCATGTTCCACGACCTGCGCAGGGCGCAGTCACATTGAAAGCGTCCTTGGCCAGCCCGTGCCCAATACCCGGAAATTCCCCTCCGGTGAGGACGGGCTGGCCAGAAGCTTCGACCTCCTGCCTTCGACCCGCGCTGAGTCGTGACAGCTCAAACCATCGCGCCGCCCACGGACTTCCAAAACAATTCCGCGCGACCGCGCCATACTTCGCGCTCCGCGCGATAGTCCAGTGGATCGAGCGATCCGATCAAGCCCTGGAGCCGCTGGACAACCAAGATTGTCGCTTCGAGAAGACGCGGTTCGTCTCCGTTCACCGCTTTTGCGCACGTCGCTCCGCAGCCGAGGGTCGGGCCTGTTCGGATCGTGAGTATGCCCGAGGCGCATGTTCCAGAATCGCCCGGAGCGCTTGAAGCTCTTCGGACCTCTCGACCATCTCAACACCGCCTAGCCATCGCCGAAGCGCGCCGCCGTCGCCAGCAAGGTCAGGCCGTCTTCGGAGCAACTTCTCGATCTCGGCGATGCGGGCCGCGGGGCTCGTCTTGTCCTAGATGCGGCAGAGCGTAGAGATTGCCGTTGCTTCCAGCGTTTCTGATACGACGTTGAAGGCGGGATAGACCCCCCGCTTATTGACCTTCTCGATGAGCGATGCGTCGAAAGCGGTCGAGGCATAGACCTCAAAAGTCGCGGCGGCGATCCAAAGATCGTCAGCAACGGCCTTGACGAGAGCCCGCAGGCGGTTTCCAGCGTCCTCTTCGCTCGTGCCATGACCTCCGCCCGACTGTCCGTGGCCATCAGAGCCTCGGCCTGTCGCGCCGAACCTCTCGCGCGGGTTTGTCCTCCCGCAGTCCGACGAAGACGGTATGGCGAAGGTGCCCAGCACCTCGCCTGCCGAAGCGGTTGTCGCAAGGCCTGATTGTCTCACTTGAAGCCCGCGATCCACTCTGTCAGGGCTTGCGAACCCGGCCAAACGCGGCGTCCATCGCGGCTTTAAATCCGCGCAACGGTCAGTCGCTCGACAGGACGCCTTTGGTCAAGGGATGATCGGCGAGGTCCGCGCGCAACCCCGCCACAGCGTGGTTGAACTCTCCCGTGTCCACGTGGGCGCTGTTTTTAGCCCAGGTGTTCCGGCTCCTCGCTTCGCCATCTTCCGCGCTCCGCCGCGCGGTTATAGCCCGGCGCGCGTCCCTCTTCCCACTAGGCGGACCGGCGCCCGTGGCGACGGCATCGGGCCGCCTTAAGCGCGTTCCGCGCCGGGGTTACAGCGCACGCGGCATCGTCATCGGGTGGAGGAACGGCGCGGCTTTGCTCCGGTGTGCCCCCGGTGCGCCCCATTATTCGGCGCTGCGTCTGATTTTGCCGCTAACTATTGGAGCGGGCGAAGGGATTCGAACCCTCGACCCCAACCTTGGCAAGGTTGTGCTCTACCCCTGAGCTACACCCGCGTCCATCGGCGGCGGCGCCGCCGGCCGCGCTTATGACGCAATGGTAAGGAGAATGCAACACCCTGAGGGGTGGTCCACGGCGCGAAGGATACCCAAATCCAGCGGACCACGCACGCGAGCTTGATTTGAATCGACGATTCATCCGTGCCAAGCCAAATGACCAAGTGAGCTTCAGGGATGAACGAGGCGCTTAAGCCGGACGACCTCACGGAACGCTCGACCCCTGCGCGGGGCGAGGTCACGCAACGTTCGGCGCCGGCGCCGGTCGAAGCCGCTCCGCGGCGCAGGCGCCGCCCGCTGGTTTGGATCGCGATCGTCGCGGCGCTCGCCGCGGCGGCGGCCTTCGCATGGTTCAAGCTGCCCCACGCCATCCCCTCCACCAACCGGGCGGAACATTCGGCGCGACACGAGCAGCCGCCGCAAACCGTGCGCGTCGCGCCGGTGGTGCTCGGCGACATGCCGCTCACCATCGACGCGCTCGGAACGGTGACGCCGTTCGAGACCGTCACCATCCGCACCCAGATCGCCGGCACGCTTCAACACGTCGGCTTTACCGAGGGCCAGATCGTCAAGGCTGGCGATTTCCTCGCCCAGATCGATCCGCGCCCCTATGAGGCCGCGCTCGCCCAGGCGCAGGGGCAACTGGCCAAGGATCAGGCGCTCCTGGGCCAGGCCGAGAGCGACCTCGCCCGCTACCAGCAGCTCGCCAAACAGGATTCGATCTCCAAGCAGCAGGTGGCCGACCAGATCGCGCTGGTCGCCCAGGACAAGGCGGCGGTCACCGGCGACCAGGCGATGGTCAAGACCGCCGAGCTCAACGTCGGCTACACCCATATCGTCTCGCCGATCAACGGGCGGGTCGGCTTGAGGCTCGTTGATCCGGGAAACTATCTCCAGCCCTCCGACGCCTCCGGCATCGTCGTCATCACCCAAATCGATCCGATCAGCGTCGTGTTCACGACCCCCGAAAGCAATCTGCCGCGCATCGCGGCGCGGCTCAATTCCGGCGCGAAGCTTCCGGTCACGGTCCTCGACCGCGACAATGTCCATGCGCTGGCGACCGGCACGCTCACCACCTACGACAGCCAGATCGACGTGACCACCGGCACCATCAGGATGCGGGCGGAATTCGCCAATCCGGACGCCAAGCTGTTTCCCCAGCAATTCGTCAACGTCCGCCTGCTCGTCGACACCATGACCGGCGCGACCCTCGCCCCCAACGCGGCGATCCAGCTCGGCGCCTCGGGCAATTTCGTCTATCTCCTCAACGCCGATTCCACGGTCTCGAAGCGGGACGTGACGCTTGGACCAAGCGACAGCAAGCACACCGTGATCGCCTCGGGCCTCAAGCCGGACGAGAAGGTGGTGATCGACGGCGTCGACCGTCTGCGCGACGGCGTCAAGGTGAAGGTCGTGGACAATCCTCCGGCGACCGCGGCGCAAGGCGCCTCCGGTCAGGGGCAGGAACAGGGCGCCGCGGGATCGGCGGCCGGCCCGGCCAGCGGCGAGGGCCAGCATCATCGGCGCCGCCGCGACCAGTCCGGCGCGGGCGAAAGTCCGCCCGCTTCGGGCGGGGCGTCTTCGCCCGCCAAGGCGCCTGCGGCGGGCGCGACGGCGCACGGACCCGCGAGCGCAAGCGCGCCGCAATGACGCCGAGGCCCCTGGGCGCAAGGTCGTGAACCCCTCCCGCATCTTCATCGAACGTCCGGTCGCGACCAGTCTTCTGATGATCGCGATTCTCATGGTCGGCGTCATGGCCTTCCGCTTCCTGCCGCTGTCGGCCTTGCCCGAGGTCGACTATCCGACGATCCAGGTTCAGACCTTCTATCCCGGCGCGAGCCCCGAGGTGATGACCTCGGCGGTGACGGCGCCGCTCGAGCGGCAATTCGGCCAGATGCCGAGCTTGAGCCAGATGATGTCGCAAAGCTCCGCCGGCGCCTCCGTCATCACCCTCAGGTTCGGCCTCGACATCGGCCTCGACATCGCCGAACAGGAAGTGCAGGCGGCGATCAACGCCGCCGGCAACCTCCTGCCCGCCGACCTGCCGGCGCCGCCGATCTACGCCAAGGTCAATCCGGCCGACGCGCCGATCCTGACGCTCGGCGTCGGCTCGGATTCGATGAAGCTGACCGAGGTCGAGGACATCATCGAAACCCGGCTCGTGCCGAAACTGTCCCAGCTCCCCGGCGTCGGCCTTGTCTCCATCTCCGGCGGGCAGCGGCCCGCCGTCCGCATCCATGTCAATCCGCTCGCCCTGGCCGGCGTGGGGGTCAACCTCGACGATTTGCGGACCACGATCGCCAATCTCAACGTCAACACGCCGAAGGGAAATTTCGACGGGCCGGCGCAGGCCTCGGCGATCAACGCCAACGATCAGATCCGCGACCCCGACGACTACGCGAAGTCGGTGATCGCCTACCGCAACGGCGCGCCGATCCGGCTCTCCGATGTAGCGAGAGTCGAGATAGCCCCCGAGAACGCCCGCCTCAGGGCGTGGATGAACACGACGCCGGCGCTGATCGTCAACATTCAGCGCCAGCCCGGCGCCAACGTCATCAAGGTCGTCGACAGCATCAAGAAGCTCCTACCGACGCTCCGCGAGTCCCTGCCCGCCGCGATCACGGTCAAACCGCTGACCGACCGCACGATCACCATCCGCGCCTCGGTTCAGGACGTCGAATTCGAGCTTGGGCTCGCCATCGGCCTGGTGGTGATGGTGATCTTCATCTTCCTGCGCAACATCCCGGCGACCGTCATCCCGAGCCTGTCAGTGCCGCTGTCGCTGATCGGGGCGCTGGCGATCATGTATCAGGCCGGATTCAGCCTCGACAATCTCTCGCTGATGGCGCTGACCGTCGCGACCGGCTTCGTCGTCGACGACGCGATCGTGGTGATCGAGAACATCGCCCGGTTCCTGGAGCGGGGGGACAGCCCGCATGACGCGGCGATGAAAGGCTCGGCGCAGATCGGCTTCACCATCATTTCGCTCACCGTGTCGCTGATTGCGGTCCTGATCCCGCTTCTGTTCATGGGCGATGTCGTGGGGCGGCTCTTCCACGAGTTCGCGATCACGCTCGCCGCGGCGATTATCATTTCCGCCGTGGTCTCGCTCACCCTGGTGCCGATGCTGTGCGCCAAGCTCCTGCGCCCGCACCGCAGCGGCGGGGAGGCCAGCGGAGGCCGGTTCTTCCGCGCGCTGACCCGCTTCTACGGCTCGACACTGCGTGTCGTGCTCGATCATCAGGGCGTCATGCTTGTGATCGCGCTCCTGACGTTCCTGCTCACCGGCTACCTCTACGTGACGATCCCGAAGGGCTTTTTTCCCGTCCAGGACACCGGCCTCATTCAGGGGGTGACCCAGGCCGCGGAGGCGATTTCGTTCGACCAGATGGCCGACCACCAGCAGGCGCTCGCGAAAGCGATTCTCGCCGATTCCGACGTCGTGAGCCTCTCCTCCTTCATCGGCGTCGACGGCTCGAACATCACGCTCAACTCCGGCCGTTTCCTCATCAACCTGAAGCCCCATGACGAACGCAAGGCGACGGCGAGCGAAATCATCCGGCGGCTCAAGAAGGAAACCGCGAACGTGCCGGGCATATCGCTGTTCATGCAGCCGGTGCAGGACCTTTCGATCGACACGGCGGTCAGCGCGACCCAATACCAGTTCACGCTCGAGAACCAGGATCTCGGCACGCTCGAGACCTGGACGCCCAAGGTGTTGCAGCGCTTGAGCGAGATTCCCTCGGTTGTCGATGTGGCGAGCGACTTGCAGCCGGACGGCCGCTCGGTGATGGTCGATCTCGACCGCGCCAACGCGGCGCGGTTCGGCATCACGCCTGCGATCGTCGACAACGCGCTCTACGATTCCTACGGCCAGCGCATCATCTCGACCATCTTCACCCAGAGCAACCAGTACCGCGTCATCATGGACATCGATCCCCGGATGGCGCGCTCGGTGAAATCGCTCGATTCGCTCTACCTGCCTTCGGCGGCGTCGACCGCCGGCCAGACGCCGCTCGGATCGGTCGCCAACTACACGGTCAGGACCGCGCCCCTGCAGATCTCGCACCTGAAGCAGTTTCCGGTGACCACCATCTCGTTCAACCTCGCGCCGGGCGCTTCCCTCGGCGAGGCGGTCGAACTCGATCGGCCAGGCGCTCAAGGATATCGACCTGCCGCCGAGCTTCGCGGTGAGCTTCCAGGGCGCGGCTCAGGCCTTCCAGTCGGCGCTGTCGAATGAGGTGTTCCTGCTGATCGCGGCGATCGCGGCCATGTATATCGTGCTCGGCGTGCTCTATGAGAGCTTCATCCACCCGATCACCATCCTCACCACCCTTCCGTCGGCCGGCATCGGCGCGCTGCTCACGCTGAACGCCGCCGGCGCCGGGCTCGACATCATCGGCGTCATCGGCATCGTGCTGCTCATCGGCATCGTCAAGAAGAACGCGATCATGATGATCGACTTCGCGCTCGAGGCGCAGCGCGAGCAGGGTCTGCCGGCGCGCGAGGCGATCTTTCAGGCCTGTCTCCTGCGCCTGCGCCCGATTTTGATGACGACGGTCGCGGCGATCTTCGGCGCGCTGCCCCTGATGCTGGCGACAGGGGTCGGCTCCGAGCTTCGCCGTCCGCTGGGGCTCGCGATCGTCGGCGGCCTCGCCTTCTCCCAAGTGCTGACGCTCTACACCACGCCGGTCATCTATCTCTTCTTCGAGCGGCTCGGCGAGCGCTTCGGCATGGGCGCGGCCGGTTCGGCCCTCGCTCAGGAAACGCCGTGAACAACCGCTTTTCCGAGCTCTTCATTCGCAGGCCGGTGGCGACGATCCTGCTGACGGTCGGCGTCATCTTCGCCGGCCTCCTCGGCTACTCGCGGCTGCCCGTTTCTCCGCTGCCGCAGGTGGACTTCCCGGTCATCTCGGTTCAGGCGAACATGCCCGGCGCGAGCCCCGACACCATGGCGTCCTCGGTCGCCGCGCCCCTCGAGCGTCACTTGGGCCAGATCGCCGACGTCAACGAGATGACGTCGCAAAGCTCGCTGGGCACGACCCACATCACCCTCCAGTTTGGCCTCGATCGCGACATCGACGGCGCCGCCCGCGACGTGCAGGCGGCGATCAACGCCGCGCGCGTCGATCTGCCAGCCAGCCTGCGCCAGAACCCGACCTACCATAAAGTCAATCCGGCCGATGCGCCGATCATGGTCATCGCCATGTCGTCGACCACCCATACCGCGGGGCAGCTCTATGACCTCGCCTCGAACATCCTCCAGCAGCGGCTGTCGCAGCTTCCCGGCGTTGGCGAGGTCGATATCTCGGGCGCGGCGCTGCCGGCGGTCCGGGTCGAGATCAACCCGGGCGCGGTCTTCCACTATGGCATCGGGCTCGAGGACATCCGCGCGGCGCTCGCCTCCGCCAACGCCAACAGCCCGAAGGGCGCGATCGAGGACGACGACTTTCATTATCAGGTCTACGCCAACGACCAGGCCTCGCACGCCGCGCAATATCGCGATCTGGTGATCGCCTATCGCAATGGCGCGCCGGTCAGGCTCCGCGACGTCGCCGACGTCGTCGATTCGGTCGAGGACCTTCGCAACGCCGGCCTGGTCAACGGCAAGCCCGGCGTTGCGGTGATCCTGTTCCGCCAGCCGGGCGCCAACATCATCGAGGCGGTCGACGGGGTCAAGGCCGAGCTGCCGCGCCTCATCGCCTCGCTGCCGGGAGACATCGATCTCACCGTGGCCATCGACCGGTCGAAGACCATCCGGCAGACGTTGCAGGACACTGAAGAGACGCTGGCGATCGCGGTCACGCTGGTCATTCTGGTGGTGTTCGCGTTCCTGCGCAGCGTGCGCGCGGCGGCGATCCCCAGCGTTGCGGTGCCGACCTCGATCATCGGCTCGTTCGGGGTGATGTATCTGCTCGGCTTTTCCCTCAACAACCTGTCGCTGATGGCGCTCACCATTTCGACCGGCTTCGTCGTCGACGACGCGATCGTGGTGCTCGAGAACATCTCGCGCTATCTCGAACAGGGCATGGGCCGCGTCGAGGCCGCGATCCGCGGCGCAGGCGAGGTCGGCTTCACCGTCGTCTCGATCACCCTTTCGCTGATCGCGGTGTTCGCGCCGCTCCTGTTCTTTGGCGGCATCGTCGGGCGCCTATTCACCGAATTCGCGCTGACGCTGACGGTCGCGGTGCTCATTTCAATGGTCGTGTCGCTGACCACGACGCCGATGATGTGCTCGCTCATCCTGCCGCGCGAGCGGGAGATCCGGCACGGACGCCTCTATCGGGCGAGCGAGCGGGTCTTCGACGCCATGCTGGCGTTTTACCGTTCCACCCTCCGCGTCGCCCTTCGTCATCCGGGACTGGTCGCGCTCTCGCTGTTCGCCACGATCGGGCTCAACTACGCCATGTTCCGCTACCACATGACCTATGGCCTGTTCCCTGTGCAGGACACCGGCCTCATCATTGGCGGGATCCAGGGCGATCAGAGCATCTCCTTTCAGGCGATGAAGACCAAGTTCGAGCAACTGCAAACGATCGTCCAGGACGACCCCGCGGTCGAAAGCGTGGTCGGCTTCACCGGAGGACGGGCGACCAACAGCGGCTTCATCTATGTCTCGCTCAAACCTTACGATAAACGCAAGCTCACCGCCGACGAGGTGGTGGCGCGGCTGCGCCCCGAGCTTGCCGAGGTGGCCGGCGCGCATCTCTTCATGTTCGCGGTCTCGGACCTGAGAACCGGCGGGCGGCAGAGCAACTCGGCCTATCAATATACCCTGCTCTCCGACGACCCTAAGGCGCTTTACGAGTGGGCGCCCAGGCTCACCGAGGCCCTGATGGGCAACGCCGTGGTCAAGGACGTGAACTCCGACCAGCAGATGGGGGGTCTTCAGACCAACCTCGACATCAATCGCGACACCGCCATGCAGCTCGGCCTCACCTTGAGCGCGATCGACAACACGCTCTACGACGCCTTCGGCCAGCGCCAGGTCTCGACGATCTACAATGCGCTCAACCAGTATCACGTGGTCATGGAGGTCGCGCCGCGATACTGGCAGGATCCGCGGATGCTGGATGAGATCTACGTGTCCAAGTCAGGCGCCAATCCGACCGGCGTGCAGCAGAGCGGCTTCGCCGCCGGCAGCTACAAATCCACGACCGGAACGCAGAGCACCGCGGCCACGATCGCCGCCGATTCGGCGCGCAACCTCGCCACCAATTCGCTCGCCGTCAGCGGCCGTGGATCGGCGTCGACCGGCGCCGCGGTCACCACCTCGCCCGAGACCATGGTTCCGCTCTCGGCCTTCGCCAAATTCTCGCCTGGCCATACCCCTCTCAGGATCAACCATCAGGGCCAGTTCGCGGCGACCACGATTTCGTTCAACCTCGCTCCAGGCCGCTCGCTCAGCGAAGCCAAGAGCGAGATTGACGCGGCGATCGAGCGGATCGGCATGCCCTCGACCGTCCGCGGCGCCTTCGCCGGCACCGCGGCGACCTTTCAGCAGTCGCAATCGAGCATGCCGCTCCTGTTCGGCGCCGCGCTGGTGACGATCTATCTCGTGCTCGGCATCCTCTACGAGAGCCTGATCCATCCGCTGACCATCCTCTCGACCCTGTTCTCGGCCAGCGTCGGCGCGGCGCTGGCCTTGTGGGTGTCGGGCACGCAGTTCACGGTCATCGCCGCGATCGGCGTTCTCTTGCTGATCGGCATCGTGAAGAAGAACGCGATTCTGATGGTCGATTTTGCGCTTCAAGCGGAGCGCGAGGGGCGCGACACCCGCGAGGCGATCGAGGAGGCATGCCTCCTGCGCTTCCGCCCGATCATGATGACCACCTTCGCCGCCCTGTTCGGCGCGCTGCCGCTGGCGTTCGGAACCGGCGAAGGCTCGGAATTGCGCCATCCGCTCGGGATCACCATCGTCGGCGGGCTGATCGTCAGCCAGGCGCTGACGCTCTACACGACGCCGGTCGTCTTTCTCTATCTCGACAGTTTCGCCAAATGGCTCAAGGGCCTGTGGCGCCGCTACTACCTGCGCGCCGGCCCCGCGCCGCTCGCGGGCGCAAGGTAGGACCTGACCCTGCCGCGCCGTCATGACATGCCTTGAGGATCTGCTGCGCCGGTATGGCCGCTTCTCAAAAAAACGGACGCTTCCGAATCTGGATTGGTCGAAAGATCTTCGGATAAGGATACGGAGCGAAAACGCCCCATCAACGCTGGAAAGTTTGGAACGTGGATGTTTGACGCTCTTGAGCTCATGGGCGAAAAGAGCACACTGCGCAGAATGACGGTGTAGGCATCAACAAGAGGGACCTAAAGCGCCGTTCACCCCTCCATCAGCGCCGTCACGTGGGCTGCGGCCGAGCGCGCCAGGCCCTCGAGGTCGTAGCCGCCTTCGAGCAGCGACACGACGCGCTCATGGGCTTTCTTTCGCGCGATCTCCATGACCTTCCGCGTCGCCCAGGCGAAATCCGCCTCGGTGAGGTTGATGTCGCCGAGCGGGTCGCGGCGGTGGGCGTCGAAGCCGGCCGAGACGATGATGAGATCGGGGGAGAACGCCTCGACGCGCGGCAGAATGGAGGCCTCCATCGCCTCGCGGAAGGTGTCGCCCCCGTCGCCCGCTCTTAATGGGGCGTTGACGATCTGATCGTGCTCGCCGCGCTCGCCGAGCGCGCCGGTGCCTGGATAATGCGGCATCTGGTGGGTCGAGGCGTACATGACGGAAGGATCGTCCCAGAAGATGGCTTGCGTGCCGTTGCCGTGATGGACGTCGAAATCGACGATCGCGACCCGCTCGGCCCCGTGCGCCGCCCTGGCGTGGCGCGCGGCGATAGCCGCGTTGTTGAAGAAGCAGAACCCCATCGGGGTGGCGATTTCGGCGTGATGGCCGGGGGGACGCGCGGCGACGAAGACGTTCTTGACCTTGCCGGTCATCACCTCATCGACCGCGTAGACGGCCCCGCCCGCCGCGCGCAAGGCGGCCTCGACAGTCCCGGGCGACATCGACGTGTCAGCGTCGAGCCGCTTGCGTCCATGATCCGGCTCGGCGGCCCGGATCGCCTCGATATAGTCCTGCGGATGAACCCGCGCGATCGTCTCGAGATCGGCGCGGGGCGCCGTGTCGCGCGCCAGCATCTGAAACGCCTCGTTCTCAAGCGCGCGTTCGATCGCCCGCAAGCGGTCGGGCCGCTCGGGATGGCCCTCGCCCATGTCGTGCGCGAGGCAGGCGGGGTGGGAGATGACGAGCGTGGTCACGGCTGTTCACTCCGCCTTTCAGTCTTGCCTGGCGATCATATTCTCCTCAGTCGTCGCTCGCACTTTCGCGCCGTAGCCAGCGAAAGTCCAATCTCCGCCGTGCCCGCGACCTCCGAGGCTGGCTTATCGGCCCCGCGTTGCTTAAGATCAAACGGGCGCGAACTCCCGTGCGCTGCTCGACCGAAGGCTCGGAAGGCCGGCCGATGACGGCCAAGACCCATCAAGACCAGCCGTTCTGGCGGACGAAGACGCTCGATGAGATGAGCCTCGCCGAATGGGAGAGCCTGTGCGACGGCTGCGGCCGCTGCTGCCTCGTCAAGCTCGAGGACGAGGACACGGGCGAGATTTATTTCACCGACATCGGCTGCAAGCTGCTCGACGGCAAGACCTGCCGATGCATGGATTATCCGCGCCGTCACCGGCGTGTCCCCGATTGCGTGAGGCTGACCGCGGACGTGGTGCGCGAACTCAGCTGGCTCCCGGTGACCTGCGCCTACCGATTGGTGGCCAGAGGCGAGGACCTGTTCGACTGGCATCCGCTCAAATCAGGTTCGCCGGACAGCGTGCGCGAGGCCGGCGTCTCGGTCAGCGGCCGGGTCAAGGCCAGCGAGACCGACCTTGCGCCCGAACATTGGCCGGACCGGATCGTCAAGTGGCCGAACCGCAAGCCGCGCGCCAGGCGCTAGCACTCGGCGGGCGGCAGGCGGCTGCGGCGCCGGCTTTCATCGGGGGCCGAATGGCGGTTGCCGGCGAAACGGCGCGCCCCCGCCGGCCGTCTACCGTCACCCCTATGCTCATCCCCACGCCCGCCATTGCTGGTGGCGCCACGGCGTGCGCCTCTGCAACTGAGCGAGCGGGGAGCGCAAGGCGCTGGCCTTTCGGGGCCAGCGCTTCACGCCCCGGCGCTCGGGCGCGCCTTCAGAGCCTCGTGCCAGCGGTTGAGATGGACGAGCTCGGGCGGAATCGCGATGCGGGCGGGCTTGGCGAAATCGAGCGCGACGAGCCCGGTGATGTCGGCGACGGTGAAGCGGTCGCCGGCGATGAACGGCCGGCCGCTCAGCGCCTCATCGACGAGCGCCATCGCATGAAGCGCCTTTGGGCGGTTGGCCGCCGCCCAGTCGGGAACTTGCGGAACCTCCATTTCCGCCATGCGCGGATGGGAGTGGCGCAGGACCTGCGCGATCGGCAGGAGCAGTCGCAATTCAAGCTGGCGCTGCCACATCTCGATCGTCGCCCGCTCGAGCGGGCTCACGCCAAACAGGTTCGGCTCCGGCCAGAGCGCCTCGATGTAGCGGCAGATCGCAATCGATTCGGCGATCCTCGTCCCATCGTCGAGTTCGAGAACCGGAATGGTCTGGAAGGGATTGAGGGCCTTAAATTCCGGCCCTTTATGTTCGAGCTTGCCGAGATCGACCTCGACGCGCGGAATCGAGACGCCCTTCTCGGCGAGAAAAACGCGCACCCGGCGCGGGTTCGGCGCCAGATTGGAGTTGTAGAGCTTCATGCCTCCTCCACGGCCGGCCGGCGCCGGCGGACTGGAGCAACGTTAATAAAATTTGCCTCAACAATCCCTCGATTCCAAGCCATTGCGTGAGCCACTCGTTAATCATTTGATCCGCATGATTGACGCAAGTTAGAGCGTGCGTGTCGGGCGGTCATGCGGAATGTCGAGGCGGACCTGGGCGGGGGCGGGAGCGGGACCGCCGATTCCGACGCCGCCGCCCGCCGGCGCAAGATGACCATCCAGCTCCGGGAGACGCGCCGCTCCCTCTCGGAGCCCGACGCCATCCCGAGCCACTCGACCGCGATGGTGCGCCTGTTCGCCGAAATCAACCGCAGCGCCACGCCCATGCTCGGAATCGTCGCGCTCGGCGTCTGCGGAACGGCGCTCGCGTTCCTCGACGCCCGGCCGCTCGTGACCTGGGTCACGGTGGTCGCCTTCGCGATCGCCGCGGGCTGCGCGCTGCCGATCGCCTTCCTCGCCAGCAGCGACAAGAAAAAGACGGCGGGCGCGTGGCGGCGCAAGTTCATTCTCGCGACCGCGCTCAGCGGCTCGGCATGGGCCTATCTCATCGTCGCGCTCATCCAAAGGAGCGACCCGAGCGCGGAGGCCTTCGCCATTGTCGTGATGCTGCTCGTCTCGACCGTGATGTCGCTTCTGGCGGCGGCCATTCCGGCCGCGTTTGTCGCCGGCATGCTGCCGATGATCGTGGGCGTCATTCTCGTCTACGCCCCCAAGCTCAATGGCGCGGCGCTCCAGACGGCGGCGCTGACGATCGGCGTCATCGGCTATTTCCTCATCGTCACGCGGCGCCTGCATGTCGCAGCGTCCCAGAACGTGTCGTTCCAGGCGGAAAAGGACTCGCTCATCGCCGAGCTCGAGCAGGCGAAGCTCAATTCGGACGAGGCGCGCCGCCGCGCCGAGAGCGCGAACCTCGCCAAGTCGCGCTTTCTCGCGACGATGAGCCATGAATTGCGCACGCCGCTCAACGCCGTCCTCGGATTCTCGGAAGTGATGAAGGGCGAATTGTTCGGTCCGCACTCGACGCCGGCCTACAAGGAATATTCGAGCGACATCCACGCCAGCGGCCAGCATCTTCTGATGCTCATCAACGAAATCCTCGACTTGTCGCGGGTCGAAGCCGGGCGGTACGAGCTCAAGGAGGAGCCGGTCTCGCTCGGCGCGGTGGTCGAGGAGTGCATTCGCCTCCTGTGGCTCAGGATCGAGCGGCGCCATCTCGCCATCGCGGAGGCGCTGGAAAGCGGATTGCCGCGCATCTGGGCCGATGAGCGGGCGGTGCGCCAGGTGACCCTCAACCTGCTCACCAACGCGATCAAGTTCACGCCCCAGGGCGGCTCGATCACCGTCAAGGTCGGCTGGACCCGGCGCGGAGGACAGTATCTCTCGATCCGCGACACCGGGCCCGGAATTCCTCCCGAGGAAATCCCGATCGTGCTCTCGTCGTTCGGCCGCGGGGCGCTGGCGCAGAAGAACGCGGAAGAAGGGACGGGCCTCGGGCTGCCGATCGTCAAGGGTCTGGTCGAATTGCACGGCGGGGAATTCCGTCTCAGTTCGGCCCTGCGCGTCGGAACCGAGGTGATCGTCATCTTCCCGCCCGAACGGGTCATGGACGCCCTGCCGGCGCTCGATCAGGCGCCTGCGCCCGAGGCGCCGGAGAGGCGCCGGCGGCGGATGCGGCGGCGCCAGCGCGCCCCGGAGACCGCGGCCTGAGGCTGCGGGGGCGGCCCATCCAAAGCCTGGTTAGTGCAGCGAGCTGGTCGCCTCCGGCCGGTCGCCGCTCGTCGGATGCGGCGCGCCGGGCTGCGCCGGCGGAGCGCCGGGCGCAACCCGCTCCTCGGGGTCGCGCAGCCAAGCCTCGAACCCGCGCGGCAGCGAGGTGAAACGGACGGACAAGAGGCGGTCGCTTCCAGGCCCGGCGCCTTCCACCTTGCAATAGGCAGGCTCGGGAACTTCCTGGGCCGCATCACCGACAATCTGCGTCTTGAGGTCCGTCAGAGCGGGAACCGTCTTGTCCAGATGAAGTTCGGCGCGCTTCGAAGACAATTTGGTCAGGGTTCCGTTGATCGCCTCTTCCGCGACGCGGCCGGCTTCGACGATCGAGCAACGAACAGGAATCGGGGACTTCAGCGGCGTGAGCGCGTCGTGCGAGTGCAAAAGCGACAGCTTGTGCGAGCCGCCAATCCCGTGGACCTCGGCAAGCGCAATCGCCTGCTCGACGCCTTTTACTCTTACTTCCATATGCCTCCCGAGCCGGAGCATGCCGCCGACCTCGCGCCGCGTCGTCTCGGAAATGAGAATCTGCCCGCCGGTGGTGCAGGCCTGTATGCGTTGAGTCAAATTGACGTGGCTGCCGATGACCCCGTACTGCATCCGCTCAGGCGCGCCGATATTGCCTGCAACGACCTGTCCGGTATGAAGCCCGATTCCCATCTCGATCTCAGGCAGCCCCTCGCGCGCATTGTCTTCATTGATCGGAGCCATGGCCAGCTGCATTTCGACCGCGCATGCGACCGCGCGCTGCGCGTCATCCTCGTTCCACGTTGGCGCGCCAAACAGGACGAAGATCGCATCGCCGATGTATTGCTCGATCGTCCCGCCGTATTTCTTGACGATGGCGACCATCCTCGCAAGGTAACGGTTGAGGAGGGCGACGACCTCCTTCGGATCGAGTCGCTCGGAGAGTGAGGTGAAACCGCGCAGATCGGCCATCAGCATGGTGACCTTGCGCTTCTCGCCGCCAATCTTCAGGCCTGAGGGTGATTCCAACAGGGAGTCGACCACTTCATCGGTGAGATAGCGCCCGAACGTCTCGCGAATGAAGCGGTTGCGCAGTTCGACCTCGGCGGCTAGCCGTGTCATCTCGGCCTCGATCTGCTTACGGTCGGTGATATCAGCCCAGGAGCCGACCAGCTCCTTCGGTTGTCCGTTCTTGTCGTATTTGACCGAGAATGTGTCCTGGACCCAAATGTAGTGGCCGCGGCGATGGCGGAAGCGGTATTCGATCGCCCCGCCTCCTTTGCCGACGAGCTTGTCCATGCTGGCGAAGATCGCCGAGGCGTCGTCTGGATGGACGCGCTTCGACCAGAATTTGGGATCGTCGCGCATTTCCCACGGGGCGTAGCCCATGGTCGTCACCGAGATTCTCGCTGACGAACGTGCATGAGAAATCGTTGGTGGCCTTGGTGGTGTAGATCACCGCCGGGCTCGCGGCGACGAGGTTTTGCAAGTCGTTCATCAGCGCCATGCGCTCGCCCAGCGCTTGCTCCACCTGCTTTCGATCGGTGATGTCAGCCCATGAGCCGACAATCTCATAAGGCTTGCCGGCCTCGTCCGGCACCACCTTGAACGTGTCCTGAATCCATACGTAATGGCCGTCGCGATGCCGGAACCGGTATTCGATCGCGCCGCCTCCCGCCTCGATCAGCGGCGCCATTCGGTCGAAGAGCGTCTTGACGTCGTTCGGATGCAGGCGCTTCAGCCAGAACTCCGGATCTTCGATCATCTCCCAGCCGGAGAAGCCCATGATCGTTTCGACGTTTTGGCTGACGAAGGTGCATGCGAAATTGCCTGAAGCGGCGTTCGTGTACATGATGCCCGGAGTGACTGTGAGCAGGTATTGCAGTCGTCCTCGCGCCTCCCTCAACTCCAGAGTGCGTTCCTCGACCCGCTTCTCCAGTTCGTCGTAAGCCTTCTGAACCGCTTCCTCGCCGCGTTTGCGTTCGCGCAGGTCGGTGGCGAATCCCACCGTTCCGATTTCCTGGCCGTCGTCGTCAAAAAGCAGCGACGCCGAGATGAGGACCGGAATGGCGCTCCCGTCCTTACCCCAAGCCACGCCTTCGAAACCCGAGACTGTGCCGCCCCGTTTGTGCATCTCGCGCATGACTTCGTGCGCTCCGGCTTCGCCGCCATAGAGCAGAGCGACGTTGCGTCCGATGACTTCTTCGGCGCGGTACCCGAGCAATGTCTCGGCGCCCTCGCTGAACAGCGTGACATTTCCGTTCTTGTCGGTAGCGATGATGCCGTCGGGCGAGCTCTCGATCAGGCGACTGAGGGAGCGTTTGGTTTCCTGCAGTTCGGCGTTGGCCTCGAGGGCCTGCTGTTCCGCGCGCCGGCGCTCGGATATGTCGGCCCAGGCGCCGACCAACTCCATCGGCTGTCCGTGCTCGTCGGCGACGACCTTGAAGGTGTCCTGAATGCCATAGGTAGCTGCCGTCCGCATGGCGGAAGCGATAGACCAGCGCGCCGCCTCCGCGTTCGATCAGGGCGGGCAGCTCCTCGAATACCCGCGGGCCGTCCTCGGGGTGAAGACGATCGGGCCAGCACTTGGCGTCAGTCAGCATATCCTCCGGCGCGAAGCCCATGATCGTGCGGATGTTCTCGCTGACGAACGTGCAGGCGAAATCGCCAGAGGCCTTGGTCGAGTAAATGATGGCCGGGCTGACGGCGAGCAGGTGTTGAAGACGCAGCCGCGCGCCGCGGAGCTCGGAAATGTCGGCCCAGGCGCCGACCAGTTCCACAGGCCGTCCTTCGTCGTCCGCGACGACCTTGAAGGTGTCCTGAATCCATAGGTAGCTGCCGTCCGCATGGCGGAAGCGATAGACCAGCGCGCCGCCTCCGCGTTCGATCAGGGCGGGCAGCTCCTCGAATACCCGCGGGCCGTCCTCGGGGTGAAGACGATCGGGCCAGCACTTGGCGTCGGCGAGCATGTGCCTCCGGTTCGCGAAGCACGATGATCGACGCGGATGTTCCGCTCACGAACGTGCCGACGCCCGCGAAGTCGCCGGAGGCCCTGGTCGAGTAGATATGGCTGGGCTCGAGCTGAACGGGCGTCCGCCATTCCTTCATCTGCTGCTGAACGGTGCCGCTCTTCTTTGCGTCAGTGGGCTGAATACAAAGCTGGCGCCGAGGAATTGGTAGCGTTTGTGCGGTGGCGTTTCGCAGCTGTAGATTGCTTAGCAGCACCTTGAGTAGTTAAAGCGTCCGCTGTCGGTGTCGAGCGATTGGTCCTAATTTGCCGTGGCCATGTTCAAGTCACTACTAACACTTGTCAATAGGTAGAATTGCCTATAAGTTTCGCTGGCTCTGCGTGGCTTCCAATAGCCAAATCCTGTCTGCTACAACAAGAGGGGAGTCAGGTGGAACGCCACTGCATTCTCAGAAGTGATAGTCGACGCCGGCGGTGATCACGTTGGCCTCGACCCTCTCCATCGGCCGGGCACGTTCCCGGTGATTGCGGGGTAAGAAAGCGGGTGAATATTGTCCGGCTTGGCGCCTTCTCGACAAGCTGGACGACTTTTGGAAGCACTCGCTCCATCCAGGGCGTCGCGCGCCAGTGGACATGGCCTCGAGGCGCCGCGTCCCCGGAAAGCGACCGTTCCTCGACGACAAACCCAATAGTCGGTCGGGCTGGCGTTCGTGGTAATGTCGCGCGCTTGGAGACTTGTGCAATGAGCGAGACCCGAAAGCTCGCGGCGATCCTGGTCGCGGATATCGTCGGCTTTAGCCGCCTTGCCGGCGCCGACGAGGAGCGCACGCTGGCGCGCGTCAGGGGCCTGCGCAGCGATCTCGTCGAGCCAACGATCGCCGCCCATCGCGGCCGGGTCGTCAAGCGCACCGGCGACGGCTCGATCGTCGAGTTCCGCAGCGTGGTCGACGCCGTGCGCTGCGCGATCGAAGTGCAGACTGGCCTTATCGAGCGCAACGCCGGCGTTCCGCCAGAGCGGCGGATCGAATACCGCGTCGGCATCCATGTCGGCGACGTCGTCGAGGAGAGCGACGGCGACCTGATGGGCGACGGCGTCAACATCGCGGCGCGGCTCGAGGGCGTCGCCGAGCCAGGCGCGATCTGTCTGTCCGAGCAAGCCTACTGGCAGGTGAAGTCGCGGCTCGATCTCAAGGTCACTGACCTTGGCGCAACCCGATTGAAGAACATCAACGAGCCGATCCACGTCTACTCGCTCGAAGTGGGCCAGCAGCAGGCGCGAGCGATGCCTGCGCCTCCGGCGCCGCCAGCCGATCATCAGGCGGCGGTCGAGCGTATCCGGGCGAAGCGCGCCTTCGCGCTCCACGCGGCGGTCTACGTCGCGGTCAACCTTTTCCTCATCGCCGTCTGGGCGATAACCGGGCGACGATATTTCTGGCCGATCTGGCCGCTCCTCGGCTGGGGCGCCGGGCTCGGGCTGCGCTATTGGAGCGTCTTCCTCCGGAGGCCGATTTCGGCGGACGAGATTCGGCGTGAAATCGAGAGGAGGCCCTGACACGAACCTGTGGAATGTCGGGAAGGCGCAAGCGCCAGCCTGGTTCGAGCGCGCCTCCAAAGTCAGCCAGACGGGGGAGTCGCCTCAGAAGTGGTAGTCGACGCCGGCGGTGATCACATTGGCCTCGAGGCGCGAGGCGTTCGAGATCGGCGGATACGAGAGATAGGTGGTCGCGCCGCTGCCAAGATCGAGATGAAGGTATTCGACCCTCGCGCTCCAGCCGCGCGCGATCTCGACTTCGGCCCCGGCGCCCAGCGTCCAGCCCCCGCGGGTCTGGCTGCGACTGTCGGTCGCGACGAAGGAGCCGACCGTCGCCCTCGCATCGGCGCCGATTTCGCCAAGCACGCCGCCGCCGGTGGCGTAAAGCAGCCAGTTCCCGACCGCATAGCCGACCTTCGGCCGCAGCGTTCCGAACCACGTAAGCTTTTGCGTATAGCTCGCCGCCAACGCCCCGCAGAGAGGCGGAAGACAGGGCGCGGTGCGGGCGCCTCGCAGCCCGCTCCCCTCGAAGCTCGCTTCGAGTCCGACGACCCAGGGACCGGTCTGCCAGTTGTAGCCGGCCTCGGCGCCGCCGACGGCCCCGGCAAGGCGCGTCTCGAAGGAGGGAAGCGGGAATCCCGCGACATTGAAGGCGTTGCGGCTCGAGCCGAAGCCGCCCCCCACGTTGAGACCGGCATAAAAGCCGGCCCACGACGGCACGTCTTCAACCGGAAGAGGCGGCGGCGGGGGAAGGTCGGCCGCGAGCGCCGCGCCGTTCAGCGCAAGCAGCGACAACAGGGTCGTCGTAACGAAGTGGCGCATGCAATCCCCTCTCGCGTCGAGGCTACGCTGAGCGCCTTAAAACTTTGCGAAATTATGCTTAACGAAGTGCAAACGGGACGGCGGACGTCCGCCCCGACCAGACGGACGCGGCGGCCCACGCTCGTGGACGAGCGCAGAATCGGGCGCCGGACGGACGTTCAGTAAGTCAGCCTGATCGGGACCGCCTGGGCGCCGCCGGCATAGTCGAAAGCGGCCGCCGCGAAGGCCGGCGCGCCCATGTTCGACGATGGATTGCGCGAGAATCCGTAACCTTCCTTCGGTTTGCCGAACAGGCCGTATTGCATTTGCGCCTCGTTCCTCTCGGCGTGGAACGCCGCGACCGCATAGGTCCCAGGCTTGAGGCCGTTGAAGACGCAGGTCGCCTGGCCCCCATTGATTTTCGCGATCGCCCCTCGGCTTTCCTCACCGGCTTTGGGAAACGCCTCGGCCCCGGTGTAAAGCCCGCAGCGCACGACGCCGTCGTCGTTCCGAAGTCCTGAAACCGGCACCGACAGCCGACCCGAAGCCTGAGCGTCGGCCCCGCCCACGCCCGCGGTCAATCCAAGAAGAAGCGAAGCGAAGACGAAGTTGCGCATGGAATGGCCTTTACGATGAAACCCAGCCTACACCTGTTGTAATTCCGCCAGGTTTCGAATCCATGAAGACGCGCTGGAACGCGGGGGCTGAGGCGCGGCATTGCGCGGGGCGAGGCTTGGTCAGGCGCTCGACCTCTCGCCGAAGCCCGCCGCCTCCATCGCGAGATGAACCTTGTTCTGGAACGTCGCGTCCTGGCCCGCGGCCAGCAGGGGCGCGGCCTCGGCGATCGCATGGGCGACCGCTCCGACCCACGGAGCCTCCGACTTCGCGAAATCGCTGAGGACATAAGGCTGGACCAGCGCCTTGTCGCCGGGATGGCCGATGCCGATCCTGACCCGCTTGTAGCCGGGCCCGACATGGGCGGTGATCGAGCGCAGTCCGTTGTGGCCGGCATCGCCGCCGCCGACCTTGACCCTCACCTTGCCCGGCGCGAGATCGAGTTCGTCGTGGATGACGATGAGCGCGCTTAAATCGAGCTTCATGTAGCGCAGCGCATCGCCGACGCTGCGGCCGGAGTCGTTCATATAGGTCTGCGGCTTGAGCAGCATGACCCGCGTTTCGTCAATCAGGCCTTCGGCCGCGAGCCCCTGCCAGCGGGCGCGAAACGGGCCGAGCCTATGCCGCCCGGCGATGGCGTCGACCGCCATGAAGCCGACATTGTGGCGGTTCCGCGCATAGCGCGAGCCCGGATTGCCGAGTCCGGCGATGACCAGCATGAGGGTCCTGTCGATCCGCGTGAGGCGCGCCCGGCGCCTTCGGCCCGAGCCGCTCTCATCCGGCGGGCGGCCGAAGCCTTCGCTCTGGCGACGCCGGCGGGAGCTTCGGCCGGCGCGGGCCTCCGGCCGCTACTTCTTGCCGCCCTTGCCGGCCTCGGCCTTGGCGGAAGCGCCGGCGGCAGGGGCGGCCGCTGCGCCCTTCGCGGGCTCCGCCTTGGCGGGAGCGCCGGCCGCGGGCGCAGGCGCGGCCGCCGCCCCAGCCACGGGGGCAGCCGCCGTCGCCGCGGCGGCCGGCGTCTCCTCGGCCATGACCGTCGGGGGCACGATCGTCACCACCGTGAGATCGGCCCTGGCGCTGACCGGGCGGCACCCTTCGGGCATGTTGATCGCCGACACATGCACCGAGTCATGGAAATCGAGGCCGGTGAGATCGATGGTGATCGATTCCGGAATGGCGTCGGCGGGCGCCATCACCTCGACATTGTGCAAGACCAGATTAAGCGCGCCGCCTTTCTTCAATCCCGGCGAAGCATCGCGATTGACCACGTGGACCGGCACGCCGATGCGCACCCGCGATCCCGGCGAAAGCCTCAAGAAATCCACATGAAGCGGGCGGTCGGCGACCACGTCGAGCTGATAGTCGCGCGGCAGCACCCGCTCCTTGCGCCCGTCGATTTCAAGTTCGAAGATCGAGGTCAGAAAGTGGCCTGCATAGATGAACTTGTTGATCTCCTTGAAGTCGACCGAGATCGGCTCCGGCTGGACGCCGCCGCCATAGATGACGGCGGGAATGCGGCCTTCGCGACGAACGGAGCGGGCGGCCCCCTTGCCTGTCCCGCTGCGCGTCACGGCCGCGAGTTGCTTGATCGCTGCCATGATGATGTCCTTTATGTGGGTCGCGCCCTGCCTCCAGGGGTGTCGGACGTCGGCGCGAGGCGCTGGCTTATAGAGAAGGGAAATGACCGGAGCAAGTGCGGGAGCGCCTTGCGTTTGCTTTGCTCGCCCCGCAATGCTCCCCTTGAGGAGAATGGAATGACGACCGGCGCAGCGGCGAAGAACGAGAAGCAGCGCATCGAGAAGGACGCGCTCGGCGAGGTCATGGTGCCGGCCGACCATTTATGGGGCGCGCAGACCGAGCGCTCGCGTGTGAATTTCGTCATTGGGGTCGAGCGCCATCGCTGGGGCCGGCCGGTGATCCGCGCCTTCGGCCTTTTGAAGAAATGCGCGGCGCTGGCCAATCTCGAACTTGGGCAATTGCCCAAGGCGAAGGTGGATCTCATCGTCCGCGCGTCCGAGGACGTGATCGACGGCAAGCTCGACGACGAGTTTCCGCTGGTCGTGTTTCAGACCGGGTCGGGCACCCAGTCCAACATGAACGCCAACGAGGTGATCGCCAACCGGGCCATTCAGATCGCGGGCGGGGTCATCGGATCGAAGAAGCCGATCCATCCCAACGACGACGTCAATCACAGCCAGTCGTCGAATGACGTGTTCCCGACCGTCATGCATATCGCCACGGTCGAACGGATCCGGTCGGCGCTGCTGCCCGCCGTCGCCCAATTGCGCGATACGCTCAACGCCAAGGCGAAAGCCTTCTCCCATGTCGTGATGATCGGCCGCACGCATCTGCAGGACGCGACGCCCTTGACCCTTGGCCAGGCGATTTCCGGCTGGGCGGGGCAGTTCGACCAGGCGATCGCCGGCGTCGATCGCGCCTGCCAGGGGCTGAGGCCGCTGGCGATCGGCGGAACGGCGGTCGGCACGGGCTTGAACGCCGACCCGCGGTTCGGCGAGACGGTGGCGCGTATCCTCGCCGAGGAGACGGGCGAGCCTTTCACCTCGGCGCGCAACAAGTTCGCGGCCCTGTCGGCGGACGACGCGATGGTCAACGTGAGCGCGGCGATCCGCACCCTGGCCGGCGCGGCCATGAAAATGGCCAACGACATCCGCCTCTACGCCAGCGGGCCGCGGGCGGGCATCGGCGAACTGAGGATCCCCGAAAACGAGCCCGGCTCCTCGATCATGCCGGGCAAGATCAACCCCACCCAGTGCGAAGCCCTGACCATGGTCGCGGTGCATGTGTTCGGCAACGACCTCTCGGTCGCCATGGCCGGCTCGCAGGGCCATTTCCAGCTCAACGTGTTCAAGCCGGTGATCCTGCACAACGTGCTCGAGTTGGCGCAGCTTGTCGCCGACGGCTGCCGCTCGTTCGACGAACATTGCGCCCGCGGCATCGAGCCGAACGAAAAGCGCATCAAGCACAATCTCGACAATTCGCTCATGCTGGTGACGGCGCTCAACCCGCACATCGGCTACGAAAAGTCGGCCGAGATCGCGCTCAAGGCCTATCGCGAGGACACGAGCCTGAAGGCGGCGGCGCTGGCGCTCGGCTTCGTCACCGCCGATGAGTTCGACAAATGGGTGCGTCCGGAAGACATGATCCATCCGCTCGCCATCAACGAAAAGGCGAATTGACGCGCGGTCCTCGCTGACCTCGTTCGGTCGCGGGCTCGCGATCGATCGTCCGTTCAGCGGCGTTCCCGCCGTAATTAGCTTGAGGCTGCCCTCCTATTCGCTTTCTCGTCTGGACTGGGACCGGATCCTTTGAGGCGAATGATCGACTGGAGCATGTCGAACCAGAAGGGCGCGCCGAACAGCGCCGCGACAGCGGTAATGAACCAACCAATGAGAGGTCGATACCAGACCGAAGGAGACGCGCCCCAAAAAGCTTGCCACTTGCCCTTCTCGTCCTGGACGTCGAAAAAATGACCGGGCGGCCAGCCCACCGGGAAGCCCTCTTGCGCTAGCGTGTTGATTGCGGTGACGAGTCGTTCGCCGCTTTCGATGGCTTCGTCGGCGCTCTTTGGTTGAGGTTCGTCGATTGAGGCCAACTTCAACTTCTGGGCAAGAGCAGGTTGCTCCCAAAGAAGAGTAGCCACCCGAATGGTGTCCAGGTTGACGGCAAACGCGGTTATGAGCGCGATGACAAAGGTCATCAATTGTGTCCGTCGCTTGAAATGACCGCTCAGCCGATCCATGCCGTTGTCGAACCAGGCCGCAAGATCGTTCCTAAGGCGATTGATGTCGCCGCCAGAGCGCGTGACCATTCCCTGAAGCAACTGCTTGATCTGCGGGTTGATGGCTCCGCCCTCGGCGCCGAGCGCATCCACACGCGCCTTGAGCTCGACGGCGGCCTGAACCGCCGGCGCCTGCGCGGCGGCGGCTGGAGTAGCGGCCGAAAGGCCGGTGATTTCGAGCAGCGCCTCGGCGAACTGCGTCTTGTCGATATAGGCTGGCGCGTTCTTAAGTGGATCGGCGGATCCAGGCCCAAGCGGGCTGATGAGCGCGTGTGAGTAAAGCTCTTTGGCAAGCCCGGTGAAACTGGGATCATTGACAAGCGCCATGATTCCGGTCCGCAGGTTTTTCGACCTGGCGTTGAGGATCGAGTTGATCGCCTCCACGGCGGCGCTCGTGAACAGGCTAATCGCGAGGAAGCCGAAAATGATCCCCGCCGCCACGTCGAGAATGGTGCTGCCAAACATGAATTGATCCTCCCCTCCCCAGAAACGCTTCAGGTTCTATCCCGGGAGCGCCAAAAGAAAAGTGATACGGATCACAGTCCAAACGCCCGCGGCGCCGAAATGCGGTGCGGACCCAAGGCGCGAAAACTCGGGTCCGAGGCGCCAATGCGGGGCCGTCCAGCCCTTGAGATAAAGCTTGAGTCCGGGCCCTATCGGGGAGACGTGGCCCCATAGGCCTTCATGAAGACGTCGACCCCCGCCGCGACAGAGGCTTCGATCTCTTCGCGGCTGAGGGAGTCGACAACGCCGAACAGCACGCGCTTGTAGACATAGCTCTGGCAGAGATCGACGAACTGCCAGGCCGCGCGCTCGGGATCGGGCACCTTAAGCGCGCCCGCCTCTTCGAGCGCGACGAGTTCCGCGGCGAGCCGGGTCGCGCCGTAAAGCGGGCCCGCCTCGTAGAACGCTCGGCCGATCTTCGGGAATTTCTCCACCGCCGCGACCACCACGCGCGACAGCGCCAGCGTCTCGGGCGCGCTCATTCGACCGATGAGCTGGACGCCGAAGTCGGTCAGCATGGCGCGGGCGTCGCCCTCGCGGCGGAAGGCGCAAATCCGCTCCGCGGCCTGGGCGAATTCCCCCCGGATGATCGCCCTGAACAGATCGTCCTTCGAATCGAAATAGGCGTAAAGCGTGCCCTTGGAGACGCCAGCGGCGCGCACGATGTCGTTCATGCTCGCGCCGTCGAAGCCGGCGCTCAAAAACACCTGCCGCGCCCCCTCCATGATCTGGCGCCGCTTGGCGCTGTCGGCGCCTGCGGGCGGTTCCCGTTCCAACGCGTCCGAGTCCATGACCCGCCAATGCCTTTTCAACCGACCGAACCGTTCGGTTCGATTTTTCTTGCAATACGCCCGCCGCTGCGCTATGTCAATTTGAAAATGACCGAACCGTTCGGTCGGCCTTTGGTTGTTGAGGACGGATTTCTCACATGGCCGATGAGTCCAAGGTCGCGGCGCCGGGCGCGGGGACGGCGTCTCGCGCAATGACGGCGCCCGCGTCAGGCGGCTTTCCGAGCCCCTCGGCGGGATCGCCCGGCGCTCTGGCGCATTCCCCCGCTGGCGGCCCGCCGGCCGCCAAGCCCGTCCGGCGATCCGGCCTGCGCCGGTTCGTCGTCCCGGTCCTGATTGTCGCCGCGCTCGGCTATGGCGGCAAGACGGCCTATGACTGGTTCGTCGAGGGGCGCTTCCTCGTTTCGACCGACGACGCCTATGTCGGCGCGGACACGTCCATCATCGCCGCCAAGGCGATGGGGCATTTGACCGCGGTTCCGGTGGTCGACAACCAGATCGTCCACAAGGGCGCGCTCCTGGCGTCGATCGACGACGGCGACTACCGGAACGCGGTCGAGGCGGCGCGCGGGCGCATCGGCACGCAGGATGCGACCATCGCCCGTTTCGCCCGGCAGATCGACGCCCAGGGCGCGGTCATCGCCCAGGCGCAGGCGCAGGTGGCGAGCGCCGGGGCGCAGGAAAAAAGCGCCGAGGCCGAAGTCGAGCGGGCCAAGCTCGAATACGACCGGTCGTTCAAGCTGGCTCAGACCAATTTCGGGTCGCAGCAGCGTCTCGAGCAGGCGACCGCCGATCGCGATCGCACCATCGCCGCGCTTGCCGCCGCCAGGGCGAGCGAAGCCGCGGCCAGCGCGGCGTTCGAGGGCTCGAAGGCCAATCTCGACGTGCTCAAGGCCCAGAAGGACGAGGCGGCGCGCCAGCGCAGCGAGCTCGTGACCGCGCTCGAGATGGCGGAACGCAATCTGTCGTTCACCCGCGTGCTCGCTCCCTTCGACGGGACGGTCGGCAACAAGGCGGCCGAGGTCGGCGAGCTCGTGCAGCCGGGAACCCGGCTGATGGCGCTGGTGCCGCTCAACGCTGCTTACGTCGACGCCAATTTCAAGGAGACCCAGCTCGCCGACATCAAGCCGGGACAGAAGGTCGATGTCGCGATCGACGCGCTCGACGGCAGGATCGTCGAGGGCGTGGTCAAGTCGATCTCGCCGGCCTCGGGCTCGCAGTTCTCGCTGCTGCCGCCGGACAATGCGACCGGCAATTTCACCAAGGTGGTGCAGCGGGTCGCGGTGCGCGTCGCCTTCCCCGAGGATGTGCTGAAAGACGTGCCGCTGAGGCCCGGCCTCTCGGTGGTCGCCACTGTCCACACGCGCGATCCTCGCGAGCCGAAGCCGACGCTGCTCGGCGCGCTCGGGCTCGAAGCCTTCGGCGCCCGCAGCGCGAAGCCGTGAGCGACGCCGTCGCCGCGATAAGGCCCGGCGGGGCGGCGCCGGCCACCGACCTTCTCGTCGCGCCGAGGGCTGTCGCGCAGCGCGATTTCTCGGCCAGGCGGGTCGCGGCCTTCATCTTCATGGTGTTCGGGATGTTCATGGCGATCCTGGACATCCAGATCGTTTCGGCTTCCCTCTCCGAGATCCAGGCCGGACTCTCCGCCTCGTCCGACGAAGTCACCTGGGTCCAGACGGCCTATCTCGTCGCCGAAGTGATCATGATCCCGCTGTCGGGCTTCCTGTCGCGGGTGGTGTCGACCCGGGTCATCTTCACCATTTCGGCCGGCGGCTTCACGCTCATGAGCTTCATGTGCGCCCACGCCAATTCGATTCAGGAGATGATCGTCTGGCGGGCGCTGCAGGGCTTCATCGGCGGCGGCATGATCCCGACCGTGTTCGCTTCCGCCTTCACCATCTTTCCGCGCGACAAGCAGCCGCTGATCGCTCCGGTCATCGGCCTTGTGGCGACGCTTGCGCCGACGATCGGCCCGACGGTCGGGGGCTACCTCACCGACTGGTTTTCCTGGCACTGGCTGTTCCTGGTCAACCTCGGGCCCGGAATCATCGTCACCATCGCGGCCTGGCTCCTGATCGACTTCGATGAGCCGGACTATTCGCTGCTCACCCATTTCGACTATTTTGGCCTGCTCACGATGGCTGGCTTTCTGGGCGCGCTCGAATATGCGCTCGAGGAGGGGCCGTCGAAGGACTGGTTCGAGAGCCAGCCGGTCACGATCGCGATCGTCATCTCGGCGATCAGCTGCGTCGCTTTCTTCTGGCGGATGGCGACCGCGCGCCAGCCGATCGTCGACCTCACCGCATTCAGGGACCGCAATTTCTGGACCGGCTCGATGTTCGCCTTCGTGCTCGGCATCGGGCTCTACGGCTTAACCTACATCTATCCGGTCTATCTCGCGGTGGTGCGCGGCTATTCGTCGCTGATGATCGGCAAGACGATGTTCGTGACCGGCTTGTGCATGTTTTTCACCGCGCCGCTGGCCGGGCGGCTCATGAATCGCGTCGATCCCAGGATCATGATCGCGGCCGGATTCGTCTTCTTCGCCATCGGCACCTGGCAGGCCTCGTATGTGACGGTGGACTGGGACTTCTGGGAGCTTCTGTGGCCGCAGGTCTTCCGCGGCGTCGGGCTCATGCTGTCAATGGTGCCGATCAACAATCTGGCGCTCGGCACCATGCCGCCGCACAAGATCAAGAACGCCTCGGGCCTCTTCAACCTGATGCGCAACCTCGGCGGCGCGGTCGGCCTTGCGCTCATCAACACGCTGCTCGACAAGCGCATGGACCTGCATCTCGAGCGCCTGCGCGAATCCGTCACCTGGGGGCGTCGGGTCGCGGTCGACACGCTCGCTCAAATGACCCAGGCCATGGCCGCGCGCGGCTCGGACGCCGAGCTCGCCGCGACCCGCAAACTCATGCTGATCGTGCGCCGGCAGGCCGAAGTGCTGGCGCTCGCCGACGTGTTCCTGGCGCTGACTGTCCTGTTCCTGGGCTGCGTCGGCCTCGCCGCCCTGATGCGCCGCCCGGTCGCCGCGGGAGGACCCGGGGGCGGGCATTAGGGCGCTTCGTCTTTCCGCGTCCCTTGCGGTCGATCAATCCCGCGCTGATCCGTCGCGCGCCCAAGGCTAGTCGCCCTGGGCCAGCTGCGCCAGGAGCGCCTGCGCCTCGGCGATCGCGGGCATTTCCGGCGTCGGCGAAAGGCCTTCGAGCGCGGGCGCGAGGATGGCCTTCGCCTCGTCCGCGCGGCCGGCCGACCGGTAATGCCTGGCGAGCGCATGGGAGGCGTCAAGCGCATAGCCACGCGCGCCCTGCCCTTCGGCGATGGCGATGGCGGTCAGGAAAGCGTCCTCGGCGGCAGCGGGGGCGTGGGGATCGTGCATCAGCAGGGCTTCGCCGCGGAGCCGATGGAGATAGGGGTCGGTGCAATGCTCTCCCGTCTCCTCGGCGACCGCCAGTCCGTCGTCGATCGCCGAGAGCGCGTTGACGAAGTCCCCCCGCAGGACTTCAAGCTCGGCGATCAGACCGTGGAACGACGGCGCGCCGCTCTTGTTGCCGAGCGCGAGATAGGACGCGAACGCCTCCCTGAGCCCGGCGGCTCCCGCCGCCGGATCGTGCAGCCTGCCGCGCGCCCAGTTCGAGTACATTCGGCCGAGGTCGGTATAGGTCTTCAGGTTGCGCTCCTGGGTCAGTTGAAGCAGCGATTCCACCACGACCCGCGTGGCGGGCGCGTCGCCACGCCGGCTTTCAATGACGGTCTTGAAGAAGAGCGCGCTCGCCACCGCCGCCGAATGGCCGAGTTCGTTGGCGCGGCGGGTCGACTCGTTGATGAGCTGGCGGGCTCGCTCGAACTCGCCCAGGTGCCACTCGGTCAGCGCGAGGAAGTTCGTCGCGCTCACCTGGGTGTCATTGCCGAACCGGAACAACGTTCCCTGGTCCCGGTCGCGGACATAGTCGCTCAGCGTCCGCTCGAGCACGCTGCGCGACGCCTGCAGGTCGCCAAGCTGGAACGAAACGAAACCGAGAACCCGGCGAGCGACGCCGGCCTCCGTGTCGCGCTTTTCGGCTTTCGCTTCCCGGAGGAAGGCCTCGGCCTGCTTGTACGCCTTTCGATGCTCGCCACGGACGAAACTCCGCAGGCACTCGCCATAATGGACGACGAAACGCGGATCAGCGTCGCTCCCCGATCCGGCGAACTGGCTGGCGCGGGCGTAGGCTGCGTTCATTTCGTCGGCGGCGAAGCCCTTCAGCCACATCGCGGCGTGACCGTAGTCCGTGTGCAGCTTGAGGCGCCGGGCGGAACGGGCCGGGTCTCCGGCCTCCTGCCCGGGCGCCTCGCGTTCCGCCTCGTCGGCGAGCGCGATCGCCCTGCCGAGATGCGCCATCGCCTCCTTGAAGGCCGAACGCCGCAGCGCCTCCTCGCCCGCATTGCCCCACCAGTCGATCGCCAGATCCCTGGCGCCGGCCGCGGTGAAATGGCGGGCGATCGCCTCCGGCTCCGATTGCGCGGCGATGAGCGCCAGGGCCGCGCTCCGGTGCAGCGCCTGACGCCGGCTTCTGAGCAGGCTGTCGTAGGCGGCGTCCTGAATCAGCGCATGCTTGAAGCGGTAGGTCGCCTCCGGCGGAACGCCGTCGACAAAGAGAATGTCGGCGTCGACGAGAGCCGTGAGCCCGGATTTGAGCTTGCCGTCGTCGACGGGCCTGCGCCCCGGCTCGGCGTCCGACATGACGTCGCGCAGAAGGGGGTAAGGGAAGCTCCGCCCGAGGACGGCGCCGATCTGCGCGACCTCGCGCGCCTTTCCCAGCCGGTCGAGGCGAGCCGCCAGCGATTGCCTGAGCGTCGCCGGAATTGCCTGCGCGGCCCCCCGCTCGCCGCGCTCGAGAATGAACCGCGTCACCTCCTCGACGAACAGCGGCACGCCGCCGGCGCGCTCGCCGACCCGCCGCGCCACGTTCGCCGACAGGGCGCGGCGGGTCGCGAGTTCGGCGATCATGCGCTGAACCTGCGCCTCGTCGAGGGGCGCAAGCGAAATGACCTTGTGGTGCGGCTTGAGGGCCCAGGGCGGGCGAAATTCCGGCCGCGCGGTCGCCAGCACCAGGATCGGCGCCTGCGCGCCGCACTCGCTCAGGCCCTGCACCAGCTCGATCGAGGTCGGGTCGAACCACTGCAAATCCTCGAAGACCAGCACGAGCGCCTGGTTCCGCGCGCCCGCCATCGCCCACTCGGTCATCGCCGCCAACTGGCCGCGGCGGGTCTCCTCCGCGGTCAGGCTGGGCAAGCGGTCGGCCGGGAGCGGAATGCCGACCATCGGCGCAAGCAGCGGAGCGAGCCTGCCGGCGTCGAGCCCCATCTCGGCGAGAAGCGATTCGAGCTCCGCGAGCCGCTGCCCGGGCGCCGTTTCAGGACCGCCGAATTGGGCGCGCCCCCACCCGAGGACAGGGTGGAGCGGCGTGTTCTGCAAGAGCTGCGACGAGCTCCACTCGATCCACGAGTGCGGCCTCTCGCCCATCCGGCCGCGAAATTCCTCGACTAGCCGCGACTTGCCGATGCCGGGTTCGCCGGCGATCAGCACGAACTGCCCTTTGCCGACGAGGGTGCGTTCGAGGGCGCGAGCCATGACCGCGAGCTCGTCCTCGCGGCCGACGAACGGGGTGAGCAGGCGAGCGCCCTTCTGGCGCCGTCCGCCGCTGACGCGGATGATGCGATAAAGCGTCACCGGCGCTGGCGCGCCCTTGAGCTCGTGAGGGCCCTTGTCCTCGACGATGAAGAGCCCGGCGACCTGGCGCTGGATGGTGGAGGTCACGAGCACCGCTCCAGGCTCGGCGGCGGCCTGAACCCGCGCGGCGATGTTGGGGGTCTCCCCGAACACTTCGCCCGCGGCGTCGACGACCACCGGACCGCTCTCGAGGCCGATGCGAACGGCGAGCTCGGGCGCCCCGGCGGTCCGGTTCCGGGCGTTGACTTCGCCCAGCGCCTGCTGGACGCCGAGCGCGGCCCGGACGGCGCGTTCGGCGTCGTTCTCCTGCGCCTGCGGATAGCCGAACACGGCCATCAGCCCGTCTCCCAGCCGCTTGAGCACGTGCCCGCCATACCTCGTCACGGCCTTCGAGGCCTCGTCGAGATAGGCGTTGAGGAGATTGCGCCAGTCCTCGAGGTCGAGAGTCGCCGCAAGTTCCGTCGACCCGACCAGATCGCAGAACATGACGGTGATCGGGCGCCGTTCGACGGACTGGGGCTCCGCCAGCAACTGCGGGGCGGCCGGCCCCGGCGGGGCGTCGGCGTGAGATGGTTCGGGGGCGGAAAGCTCCGCGATCGCCCTCAGGAGGCGCCGGCGGTCGCCGAGCGCGACGCCGAGCTCCTCGAGGTCGGCGTCGGTGAGATCGGCGAGCACGTCGAAATCGATCCGGTGATCCCGGAACGTCTGCTCATAAAGGCCGAGCCCGAGGCGCTCGAGCCACGCGCGCACGTCCATCGAGGTTTCGCGCCCCAAGATTCACCCTCGTTGAGTGATGGATAGAGAGCAGACCCGCGCACGAAACAGGGCGCTCCGCAATGGGTAGAATCACCCAGCTTCCGGATTTCGCTTAAGGCTCGCGAACGCGGTCCGGCGCGCATGGACTGTCTCTGCCGCAGGCGCCGGCGCTCCCGCACGCCTTTGGGGAGGCTCAGGTCCCCGCGGGGCCGATCCGCCTCTCGAGCGCCTCGTAGAGCGGGTTGCGGGCGGCGAAGGTCTGTTCGAGCGCGGCGACGCTGACCCGCTCGGCGCCCTGAGTGAGCAGCCAGCCGGAAAGCTCGGCTGCTTTGTCGCGGGCGCAATGCAGCGCGACGAACCCGTGCGGATCGACGTCCTCGCCGGTCGCCGGGACCGCGCCGAAACGCTCTGCCGCCTTCTCGATCACCCCATGCGCCGGGCTCGGAAGCCGCGTCCGGACCTCGCGCGAGTTCAGCGCTTCCTCGCTCGCCGCGATCCGGGCAAGGATCGCGCGCGCGGCTTGCCTCGCGTTCGGCCCCCAGGGGGCGGTGAGCGAGGCGATCAGGTTCGCCTGCGAGCGCAGGATCACGCCGTCGTCGAGGGGCTTCAGCGCATTGGCCTCAAGCGTCGCGCCGGTGGTGGTGATGTCGACAATAAGCTCAGCGGCGCCCGATGCGGGCGCGCCCTCGGTCGCGCCGAGGCTCTCGACGATGCGGTAGTCGGCGACGCCATGCTCGGCGAAGAAGCGGCGGGTCAGGTTGACGTATTTGGTCGCGACCCGCATCCGCTCGCCGCGTCGGGCGCGGAAGGCCTGCGCGACGTCGTCGAGATCGGCCATGGTGCGCACGTCGATCCAGGCCTTGGGCGCGGCGACCACGACATTGGCGTGACCGAATCCGAGCGGGCTTATAAGCTCGAACCGCGCCTCGACGTTGAGCGCCTTCTCGCGCAGGAGATCCTCGCCGGCCACCCCGAAATGCGCGGCGCCGGACGCAAGCTGGCCGACGATCTCGGCCGACGAGACATAGGCGACCTCGACGCCGGGCAAGGCCGGCGATCGCGCCCCGGTAGTCGCGCGCGCCCCGCCCCTGGACGAGTTCGAGCCCCGCGCGGGCGAAAAAAGCATGGGCCGCCTCCTGCAATCGCCCCTTCGAGGGGACGGCGAGCACGAACGGCGCCTCGGCGCCATTGCCGGGATGGGCGCCCATCAGCCTTTCTCCCCATTGGCGAGCCGGTCGAGCGTGATCGCCGCGCCGACCGCGGGAATGTCGTTGCTCGCCCCCAGGCGCCGGGCGAGGCCGTCGTAGCGCCCGCCGGAAAGCGCGGTTTTCGCGCCCGGCGCGTTGGCGTCGTGGGCCTCGAACACGAAGCCCGTGTAATAGTCGAAATCGCGCACGAAGGCGGCGCTGAAGCGCACGGATTCGATCGCGACGCCCCGGGCGGCGATGAAGCCGTTGCGCGTTTCGAAGGCGTCGAGCGCGGCGCTCAAGGCGAGGCCGGCGGACTGGGTCAGGCGCCTCAGCGCAGCCGCGGCCTCGTCCGGATCGCCGGATACGGCCAGGAACGCGTCGAGCGCCGCCCGCTTCTCCTGTTCGATCGGCGGACCCGACCTCAAGCTCGCCTGTTCGAGGAAGCGGTCGGCGATCTCGCCCGGCGTGCGCCCGCCGACCGCGTCGATCCCGGCGATCGCCAGCAAATCCTCGACCAGCGCCCTCGCCCCGGCGTGATCGGCGCTCTCCAGCGCCGCCAGCACGCCGGCTTGGGCGAGCGCGCTCTGGCTCGGGCGGCTGAAAATGGCCTCGAGGCTCAACCCGCGGGCGACGCCGCGGCGCAGGCGGCGACGCCACGGCTCCGCAATCGCCAGGGATTCGAGCACCGCCTCGAACAGGCCCGCGTCGCCGATCCGCGCGGTCAGCGTGGCTCCGCCCGCCGCAGCCGCCGCCTCCATGGCGAGGGAGAACACTTCCGCGTCGGCCGCTTCGGCGTCGCGGCGGCCGAAACTCTCAAGCCCGGTCTGGGTCTGCTCGCCCCCTTGCGCGCCCCGGGCGCGGAAAACCGGACCGAGATAGGAATATTCAGCGACCTGGCCTGCCTTGCCGGAATTGAGATAGGCGCGGCAGACGGGGATCGTATATTCGGGCCTCAGACACAGCTCCTCGCCCGATTCGCCGGCGGTCAGGAACAGGCGGCGGCGGACTTCCTCGCCCGACATGTCGAGAAAGACGGCGGCGGGGTGCAGGATCGGCGGCTCGATCCGCTCGAAGCCGGCGGCGAGCAGGCAATCGAGCGCGCGTTCGCCGGCGCCGCGAGGCGCCTGGCTCGCGTCGTCGCCAGCCGGCGGCTGGCGCTCGGAATCCGCCAGAACGGAACCGGGAATGGTTGGGGTCACGAGATGGCCCTCATGGATCTTCGGCCCCTTTAGCAAAGCCGGGCCAAGCGCGCAGCCCCTAACCTTCGCCCAAGGTGAACGGTCTCTCCCGCCCGCCCCGGTTGCCGCCGCGGCCCGGCCATGATCCGATGAAAGGAAGCGCCGCCGAATCACCCTGGGGACCGTTCAGCCTTGCGATGAAGACTGCGTCCGCATTGCGCCTCATGCGCTGGGTCGTCCTCGCCTTCGTCCTCATGGGGCTCGGGCGCGCCGGCGCGCAGGAAGCCCAACGGCTCGATCTCGACCAGACGCGGGCGGCGCTGAGCGCCGCTGAAGCCTCGCTCAGGGACAAGACCCTCGGCGATGCCGAGCTGCAGAAGCTGCGCGCCGACAGCGAGGCGCTCGGGGTTGCGCTCCAGGGCGCGATCGCCGAACTCACGCCCCGCCTTGCGGCGTCGGCGAAGCGCCTCGAGGAACTCACGCCCAAATCCGGCGAGGCCGCGCCCAAGACGGATGTCGCGGCCAAGGACCTCGAGACCGAAAAGCAGAGGCACGACCGGATCGACGCCCGCCTGCGCGCCGCGCGCGCCATGCTGCTGGAAGCCGACGACCTCTCGACGCGCATCAGCGCGGCGCGCCGCCAGGCGTTCGCGCAGCGGACGTTCGCCCGTTCGTCGAGCGTGCTCGATCCGCGACTTTGGGCGGCCGTCCGTCAGGAAGTTCCCGTCGACGCCTGGGTGATGGGGAGCCTGACCGGCGCCTGGCTCGGCGCGGTCCGCGAACGGCTGACCCTCGCGGGCGAGATCGGGCTCGCCGCGATCCTGCTCGCGCTGATCCTCGCGCCCGCGCCGCTCGGCTGGATCGCGCGCCGCTTTGTGTACCGGGATCGGGCCGCCGAGCCCAGCCGGCTGCGCCGGGCGCTCGCCGCCGGCTGGACAGTCGCGCTCTTTGCGGCGCCGCCGCTCGCTCTTCTCGGCGTGCTGGCGGGCGCGCTCGATTCCTTCAACCTCTCCGATCCGAGCATGCGGGGCGTCATCAACGGCGCGTTCGAGGCGCTGCGCGTGGTGATCGCCGTCAATGCGCTCGGACGCGGCGCGCTCGCGCCCGGGCGGGCGCACTGGCGGCTCCTCCCGATGAGCGACCGGACGGCTGCGATCATCTACCGCCTCGCGATGGCGATCGCGGCGATCTGGGCGGTCGTGCGGGTGATCGAGCCTGCGGCCGACGTCGCCGCCTCGCTCAACATCGCGATCGCGGCGAGGGGCGTGGGCGCGGTTCTGGTCTCGATCGCGATCGCCTACGCGCTGCGCCGTCTCGGGTCCGAGCCCGGCGCGCAAGGGGCGCGGCAAGCCGAGGCGTGGGCGCCGCTGAGAACGCTCGGCTGGGCCGCCGCGCTCGCCATTCTCGCCGCGGCCGTGACCGGCTACATCGCCTTCGCCACGTTCCTCGTCAACCAGGCGATCTACCTCTCCGTCCTCGGCAGCGCTCTCGCCATCGCCGACATCATCGTGCAGCACGGGATCGAGGCGATCCTGAAGCCGGACGCTCCGGTCGGCGCTCGCCTCATGGCGATGGCGGGTCTGCGCCGCAGCGCGCTGGCGCAGATCGCGGTCATCCTGCAAGGCGTCGCCCGCCTCGTCGTGCTGGCGGTCGCGGTCGCGGCGGCGCTGAGGCCGTGGGGCGTGCAGTCGGACATGTTCAGCGGGCTGCGCGCGGCCTATTTCGGCTTCTCGATCGGCGGCGTCACCTTGTCGCTGTCGTCGATGATCGGCGCTGCGATCGTGTTCGCGGTCGTGGTGTTCCTGACCCGTCTCATCCAGGACTGGCTGAGCTCCCGGCTCTTGCCGCAGACCCGTCTCGACGCCGGGGTCAGGAACTCGTTCAGGACGATTTTCGGCTATGTCGGGGTGATCGTCGCGGCCCTGCTGGCCGGGGCCCATATCGGCCTCGACTTCCAGAAGCTCGCGCTGATCGCAGGGGGTTTGTCGGTCGGCATCGGCTTCGGCCTGCAGACGATCGCCAGCAATTTCGTCTCCGGCCTCATTCTCCTGTGGGAGCGCCCGATCCGGGTCGGCGACTGGGTGGTCGTGGGCGCGGAGCAGGGGTTCGTCCGCGCGATCAACGCCCGCGCGACCGAAATCGAGACCTTCGACCGCGGCAGCCTGATCGTGCCCAACTCGAACCTGGTCAGCGGCGTGGTCAAGAACTGGGTTCACAACGACCGGGTCGGCCGGATCATCGTCTCGGTCAATGTGGCCTATGAGAGCGACCTCGACGCGGTCCGCGACCTGATGATCGCCGCGGCCAAGGCGCAGGACCAGGTGCTGGCGATTCCCGCCCCCTCGGTCGTGTTCGCCGAGTTCGGCGACTGGGCGCTGAAATTCAACCTGGTCTGTTTCGTCGACGATATCCTGCTCGCCGAGCGGACCCGGAGCGACATCAATTTCGACATCCTGAGCCGGATGCGGGAGGCGGGCCTGCGCATCGCCTATCCGGCGCCCCCGCCGGCCGATGTGCCCTGGCGGTTCGAGCCGAAGCCGAAGGCCGCCCCGAAGACGTGAGCCGCGCGGTCTCAGGCCGCCGTGCGCCCGGCCTCCCAGCCGATGATCGCCTGCTTGCGCGCAAGCCCCCAATGGTAGCCGGTGAGCGCGCCCGAGCGCCCGAGCACCCGGTGACAGGGGACGACGAACGAGATCGGATTCTTGCCGACCGCCGCCCCGACGGCGCGCGCGGCCTTCGGCCTGCCGATCGCCCGGGCGATGTCCGAATACGTGGTCGCCCGGCCCATCGGAACATGGAGAAGCGTCTCCCAGACCCTGAGCTCGAAATCGGTGCCGATCAGGACGACGCGCAACGGCGTCTCCGGCCGCCACAGCGCGGGATCGAAGGCGCGGGCGGCGTAGGGGGCGGTCGCGGGCTCGTCCTCGACGAGGCGCGCGCGGGGCCAGCGCCGCGCCATGTCGGCGAGCGCGGCCTTGCGATTCTCCTCGTCGACGAAGCCGAGGCCCGCCATGCCGCGGGGCGCCGCGACGACGATCGCCTCGCCGAATGGGGAGGGGTGAAAACCATAAGCCAGCACGAGATCGTCGCGCCGGTAGTCGCCCGGCGTCAGCGCCTCGTGGGCGACGAACAGATCGTGCAGGCGGCTCGGGCCGGAAAGGCCGACGTCATAGGCCGCGTCGAGCACGCTCGCCGAGGAGCGCAGCAGGTCCCTCGCCCGCTCGATGGTGATCGCCTGCAGGAACGCTTTCGGGGTGAGGCCCGCCCAGCGCCTGAAGACGTGCTGGAAGTGCGAGGCCGAGAGGCCGACATGCGCGGCGACGGCCTCGACCGAAGGCTGGTCGCGGTAGCGCCGCGAGATGAATTCGATCGCGCGTTTGACGGTCAGGTAGTCGGCGCAGGGCGTTGGGGCCGTGGGGATGTCGAGCATCGCCAAATTCCAGGAATCCTTCGGGGCCGGCCCGGATTGCCCGGCCGGCGGCGAACCCTATGGGCCTCCGGCAATCCGCGCCACCCGAAAACGACGATTCGCGCGGGCCCGCACTCACACCGGGTCGAGCAGTCCGGTCGGCAGGCCGTCGATGCTGGCCACGTTCTTCTCCCGCCGGTAGGCCTCGAGGCCGTCCTCGCCCTTGGAGCGCGACCAGTTGTCGAGCGAGGGGCGCTCGCCGCGATAGTCGAACAGGGGCGTCCCGTAGCCGCAGGAGGTGAGCACGAGGTCGACGGCGAGGCGGACGATCTGGCGCGCGCCGGCCGGCTCGGCGCCGCCGAAGGCGCTCTCGAGCAGCGCCGCATAGCCGCGGCCGCCGCGGCGTAAAATCTCGCCGCGGCCATAGAGGCGCAGGATGTTCGGCGGCCCGTCGAAGGCGCAGAACATGAGGGTGAGCCGCCCGTCCGCCTTGAGGTGGGCGGCGGTCTCGTTGCCGCTGCCGGTCAAGTCGAGATAGGCGACCGTCCGCGCGTCGATGATGGCGAAGGCGTTCGTTCCGCGGGGCGAAATGTTCACCCGCGCGCCAGGCGCCGCGGAAGCGGCGAAGAAAATGCGCTGCCGGCCGATGAACTCGCGATGGCCGGCGTCAAGCTCGGGAAACTGTTTGCCCATGACGGGCTTCTAGCAGAACTTCCTTGGCGAGCGTCAAGCTCTTGGCGGGATCGCGCCCTTTGCAACGCCCCTCTAAGTGATAATACATATAAGATATGTCTAAATTTGAGAACGTGGAACTAAACGGGGTCTCAACGACCTGAAAACATTAGGGGGCGCCGGTAAAATGGAACTAAGCCAACAGGCGCTCTGTGATCCGCTCTCCTTCAGGTCGGCCCTTTCTGCGGTTCCGCTCAAGAGCGGAAGGACCTAGCGCTGGCGCTTCCGCCCAACCTCCGCGGCCTGACGTTTCCGGCGAGCGGGGCGCGATCCGGCCGCAGGCGCGGGGGGGCTCTCGCCCATGCGCTGGTAGCGCACCCCGGTGAAGAACAGGATCTCGGCGCCGCGGTCTCCCGAAGCCATGCGACGGGGACTGTCCGCGGGCCGGAATAGGATGACATTGTTCATGGCGGCCCCCGTTTGGAGAATCGGCGATCGTTGCGATTCGTCCTCAATTTCGAAGGGCGACGGTTAACAAATGGTCAAACCGCCGCGCTCCCGGTTTACCCTCAGCGCACGCCAAGCCGCCGCGCTGCAAACATGGATTACGCGCGACGAACCGGCGCGCGAAGATTTTAAGATCCGGGTCGCCTCGCCGCGGTTGGGTCTCCCCAAGCAATGAAGGGGCCATTGCGCAATCCGCTCTCGACCTTGCCGTAGGAGAGCGGCCGTCCCGACGGATCGAGCACGGCTCCGCCGGCCGCGCGCAGCACCGCGTCGCCCGCCGCCGTGTCCCATTCCATCGTCGGCGCGAACCGCGGATAGACGTCGCCCTCGCCCTCGGCGATGAGGCAGAATTTCAGCGACGAGCCGGCGAACCGGGTTTCGCCGATCGGCAATTCTTTGAGGAAGGAATCCGACTGCGGGTCGAGATGCGAACGGCTGGCCAGCGCGACCAGGCGCAAGGGCGCTCGACGCGTGCGGATAGGCCGCCGCGATCCTTCGCCGGGCAATGCGGCGCCCGGGCGCGCCTCGCAGACGAAGGCCGTTTCCCCCCCACCCATAAGCGACCGATCGCGGGCGCGTACACGGCCCCGGCGACCGGAGCGCCTCTTTCGATCAGCGCCACGTTGATGGTGAACTCGCCATTGCGAGCAAGGAATTCCCGTGTTCCATCGAGCGGATCGACCAGCAGGAACCGCTCGGCGACCCCAGGCTCGGCGCCGGCCGCCATTGCCTCTTCCGCGCAGACGGGCGGCATGGGGACCATGCTCGCGAGATGTTCGCAGATGATGGCCTCCGCCCGATGATCGGCGGAGGTGACCGGACTGCCGTCCTTTTTCGAGACGACCTCGCAGCCGCGCTCATATTCCTCCATCACCGCCGGTCCCGCCGACAGAGCGGCCCCGGCGAGAAACAATGCAATTTCGTCGCGCGTGCCCTGGCCGAGCGCGAAGGGGTTTCTATCCGAGTGAACCGAGTTCAAGGCGCCCTCATCGACTAGCGTGGGTCCTGCATAGGCCGCATCGCGGCCTGGAAGCGAATCGGATAGACAGGGCGCCGAACGACCCAAAAGACGACACCGGCTTCCGGCTCCACGACCCCGAGATCAAACCCAGGATCAACCGCTCCATGATGGCCTCGCTCACCTCGCTCGACCTCGCGGCGCTCCTTTGCTCGCGCGTATGCCACGACGTGATCAGCCCGGTCGGCGCGATCGTCAATGGCCTCGAAGTGCTCGAAGCGGAAGAGGACGAAGAGATGCGCGCCGTGGCGATGGAGCTCATCAAGAAGAGCGCGATCTCGGCCTCCGCGCGCCTTCAATTCTGCCGCCTGGCTTTCGGCGCCGCGGGTTCATACGGGGCGCTGATCGACACGGGCGACGCGGAAAAGGCGGCGAGGGGCATTTTCGCCAATGGCCGCTCGGTCCTGGAGTGGGGCGGCGAACGGCGGATGGCGTCGAGAAACGCGGTCAAGCTCCTGCTCAACCTTTGCCTCATCGCGGCCAGCGCCATACCCCGGGGCGGCGTCGTCACGGTGGACCTGTCGGGCGAGAACGACGCCATGTCGATTCGGGTCGAAGCCAACGGTTCAAACGCCAAGCTGCCCCACAGCGCAGCCGACATCCTGACCGGCGCCTTTCCCGCCGAAGCGATCGACGGCCGTTCCATTCAACTCTATTTCACGACGCTTTTGGCCCGCGAATGTCAAACGGCGCTGACCGTCTCGGCCTCGCCTGAAACCGTGACGCTGAGGGCTACGGCGGCGGCGCACCCGAACGGCGTCCCAGTGACGGCGGGCGCCGCGGGAACCTGAGCGCGATTTTCTCGACTATTCCGCGGGCGAATTGTCGGCGATTTCCGGCGCCGCGTCCGGGCCGCCGGCTTCGCCGGAACTGGCGCCGCCAAACCCATAGGGCGAACGCAGTCTCCGGCGCCGGCCGCGGGCGGGAAAGGCGCTTCCCTCTTGCGGCGATTCGAAGGCCGCGGGGCCAGCCTCGGGCTGAGGCGAGCCAGCCGCATCGGGCGGCGGCGCGCCAGCGGCGGGATCCGCGGCGCTGGGCCTCGGGCTCGCCGTAATGAAGGACGGAAGCCCGGCTTGCGCCGCGCCATCGGCGCCCGCCTCCCTCGCCGGCTGAGGCTGAGAGTCGCGATAGGGCCGGAAATCCCGCGGACGTCCATCGCGGCCCTGCCGATTGTCCCGATAACCCTCGTTCCGGTCCTGGAACGGCCGATCGGGTCGCGGACCCCGGTCGGGAAACCGGCCGCCCTGCCGCTCCTGCCGGGGGGCGAAGCCTCCGCGATCATTGCCGGCCTGACGCTCGGCGTCGTAGGCCGGCCTGTCGGCGAAGGGCTGCGGGGCGTTCGGCGCGACGCTCGGTTGCGGCTGGAAGCCCGGTTGCGGCTGCTGATAGGCGTTCTGCCGCTCGGCCGGCGAAGCGAAACGATCCGACAGGGTGCCGCCGAAATCGCCATCGTCATCCATCTCGTCGCTTTCCTCTCCGGGCGGACGCTGCTGGCCGCTTTGTGCAAGCGCCTGCGCGGCCTGGGCGGCGGCTATCAGCCGGAAGTAATGTTCGGCATGCTGCAAATAATTCTCCGCCGCGACGGGATCTCCCCCTGTGTGGGCGTCTCTCGCGAGCTGGAGATATTTTTCGGCGACATGATGCGCGTTGCCGCGTATTTTGACATCCGGGCCGTTCGATTCGTAGGATCGCGTCAAAGGATTGGGCCCCCGCCGATTGTTTGTCGGCCGGCCGCGCATCCTTTTGTTCTGACCTGGTCTCATTTCGATTTCCCAACATTCATCCCGTTAAGCCCGGGGCTTTCCCGCCGCTTCGGCGCTTGGCTTGCTCGAATTTGGCGCAAGACCGCGATTTACTTTCGCGTCACTCGAATGGGCTGATCTCGCGGCGCCCGAAGCACGGGTACGAATTGCATCTTCCCGTGCAAATTCCCTTCACGAGCGCGCCTAATGGCGGCGCACAAACCGGCCCCCTTGTCGAAAAGGCCTACTCGCTGGTCGCCCCGGCTGATCCCAGTTGCACGACTTTCGGCGCCTCTGCCCGCGCGCGCGCCCCATGTTCCGTGATTGGAGTCGATTCGGGGCCGAGCGTCGAAGCGTCGAAATCTGCGCTGCCAGCGAATCCTTCCTAAACAGAATAGCGTCCTTTGCCGGGATCGCCAAGCCGGAATTTTGACTTCCTGCCTGAATTCCGGCGTCCGAATCGCGAAATGCAGCGCCCGCGGCCGTTGGCCGATCAGTTTGACGCCGATCCCTGTGGTCCGACCGGAGCCCGGAACCCCTTGGGAGGATCGGTCAGCCATTCGCGGTCAGGCTCAGGCCCGAGCTTCGCTGCGTCCGATTTCCCCATCCCAAACCAGTTCATTGGATTGAGGTTGCCTAGCACCGTTGAACCCGATCCGCAAGCCCCTTGGCACTTGACCGTTTGTCCAGTGTCGGGGTCGACGGCGCGAACGGTCACCGGTTCGCCCGCAGGGAACGGATGCGTATAGCGCAGACGCGCATCGCCCACTCCGGCGATCGTGTGCTTTCCCTCTTCTTCCCGCGCTTTCCGGCGGACGATCTCCTGATTCACCGGCCAAGCCGGGCCGGCGGCGGCAGACGCGCCGGGGGGCGGCAGCTCCGTATTCGGCGGCACGACGAGCTTTCCGTGCTCGCGGTAATTGATCGGGGGCGGCTTCTTCCCTCCGAATCCGATAACCGGAGCGATTATCGAGCCAAGTCCCTGCCAGAGCGGCGCCGCGCCGTCGTCGCCGGCGAACGCGGGTGATTTCGACGAGGCCGGCCGCGCCCACCGCCAACACGACCGCCGCTAATCGCAAACCAGCGCCCATCAGCCGCTTGTCCTCCGCATGTTTGTGACAGCCGCTCGAGAACGTGTCTCGCCACAAATTCCGGCTATTCGATGACTTTTGCAACGCTTGCGACCCAGTCGCCGCCTCAACCCGCGCCACGAGACCGGCTGCCGTCGCCCTGACCGTTCGACGCGCGGGCGATCGGCAACAAGTCGAAAATCAACAACGCGACCCCGATATTGATGGCCGCGTCAGCGGCATTGAACACGAAGAAGTGACGGCCCAATGCGTGCAGATCCAGATAGTCGATGACGGCGCCATGCGCAATGCGATCGATCGCATTGCCGAGGGCGCCGCCGATGATCAGTCCGAGGCCGACAGCCGGCAGGGCGGATCGCGTTCGTAGGAGCCACCACGCGAGCAAGCCGGTCGCCGCCAGGGTCAGCGCCAGGAGAGCCGCCTGCCCGGCCGCCGAATCGCGGGCGAACAGGCTGAAGGAAATGCCCCGATTTAACTGCAGGTTCAGATCAATGAACGGCGCGAGCGGCGCCGAATCGACATCGGGCCCGCGGAAATGCGCCAGAACGCCGGCTTTGGCGACCTGATCGACGATGACGACAGCAAGCGCGACGAGGCCCCCGAGAGCCGGCGGCTTCATGCCCGCCGGCCCAGGGCTTCGAGCTCACGCAACGCCTCGCCGTCGCGAGGGGTCACGCCGGGAAAGCCGGGCAAAGCGGTCGCGGGATCGAAGTAGCGCCACGAGCGGGCGCATTTGACGCCCCGAGCGCGCTCGACGACCACGCCGACATCCGGGACTTCGGGCAGCCGGAACGCGCCGTCGGGGATCGGCTTGCCGAACTCGACCGCAATGTCCGAGGTGATGCAGACTTCCGCGAAGTCGACGCCTTCGAGCGCCTTCACATGCTCGGGATCGCTGAGATAAACGCGCGGCGCGGCCTCGAGGGAGGAGCCGATCCGCTTGTCGGCCCGTGCGATCTCGATCGCGCCGGTGACAACAGACCGCAGCGCCCGGATCGTGTCCCAGGTCCGCGCCAGTTCGTCATCCCGCCATTCGGGGGGGATGGACGGGAACTGTTCGAGATGGACCGAGCCGTGAGTCGCGTCGCGCGCCGCCCAGGCTTCCTCAGCGGTGAAAACGAGCACCGGAGCGAGCCAGATCGTCACCGCGTGGAAGATGCGCTCGATCGCCTCCAGCGCGCCGCGCCGCCGCAGGCTGGACGGCGCGTCGCAATAGAGCGCGTCCTTGCGGATGTCGAAATAAAAGGCGGAAAGATCGGCGTTCATGAATGAGGTGAGCAGCGCGACGACCCGCGCGAAGTCGAAATCCTCGTAAGCCTCGCGAACCTTGAGATCGAGTTCGGCGAGCTTGTGCAGCATCAGCCGCTCGAGCGCCGGTCATCTCGCGCGTGGCCGACCGAATCGCCTTTCTCGCGATGGGCGAGCGTGCCCAGCATCCAGCGGATCGTGTTGCGCAGCTTGCGGTAATTGTCGCTGACCGCTTTGAGGATTTCCGGGCCGATGCGCTGGTCGTCGGTATAGTCGACGCTGGCCACCCACAGACGCAGGATGTCGGCGCCCGAAACGCGGATCACGTCCTGCGGGAAGGTCTGGTTGCCGAGCGACTTCGACATCTTGCGGCCGACCTCGTCGAGCGTGAAGCCATGGGTCAGCACGATGTCGAACGGCGCGCGGCCGCGGGTGCCGCAGCTTTCGAGCAGCGACGACTGGAACCAGCCGCGATGCTGGTCCGAGCCTTCGAGATACATGACCGTATCCTCGCCGCCGTCGATCTTCCGCCGGATGCCGGCAAGGCCTGGGAAGTGTTTGGCGTCCTCGAGGACGAAGGCGTGGGTCGAGCCCGAATCGAACCAGACCTCGACCAGATCGTCGATCTTGTCGTAAGTCGCGGGATCGTGCTTTGCGCCCAGAAACCGCGCCTTCGCGCCTTCGGCGAACCAGGCGTCGGCGCCCTCCTTCTCATAGGCCGCGGCGATCCGCGCGTTGACCTCCTCGTCGAACAGGATCTCGTGACCGTCCTTGCGGACGAAGATCGACAGGGGCACGCCCCAGGCGCGCTGGCGCGACAGCACCCAGTCGGGCTTGTTCATCACCATGCCCTTGATCCGGTTCTCGCCGGAAGGGGGCGCCCAGCGCGTATGCTCGATCGCGTCGACCGCGATTTGCCGCAGGCTCCTGCCGCCCTCGGCGTTGGCGAACGGGCGGTCCATCGCCAGGAACCATTGGGGCGTATTGCGGAAGATCACCGGCGTCTTCGACCGCCAGCTATGCGGATACTGATGCTTGAGCTTGCCCGCGCGCGACGAGTGTCCCGGCTTCCGATCAACGCGTCGATGACGGCCTTGTTGGCGTCGCCGGGTTTCCCCTTGTCGGTGATGACCCGCTTGCCCTCGAAGCCGGGCGCCTCGTCGGTGAAGGCGCCGTTCTCGTCGACCGTATAGGGAATGCGGGTCTCGATTCCGCGCTCCTGAAGGAGGCGCGTGCTCGCCGTCCAGAGCTCGAAGTCCTCGCGCCCGTGGCCCGGCGCGGTGTGGACGAAGCCCGTGCCGGCGTCGTCGGTCACGTGGTCGCCGTCGAGCAGCGGCACGACGAAGCCGTAGCCGTGGGCGTGCAGAGGATGGGCGCAGGCCATGGAGGCGAGCTCGTCGCCGCTGACTTCGCCAAGAAACGCGAAACCCGTCACCTTCGCCGCGTCGAATACGCTCTGCGCCAGCGATTGCGCGAGAATGTAGGTTGCGCCGGGTTTCGCCCAATTGCCGGCCGGCGCGTCCGTCACGCGGTAGCGTCCATAAGCGATACGGCGGGAGAAGGCGATGGCGCGGTTGCCCGGAATCGTCCAGGGCGTCGTGGTCCAGATCGACGACGGACGCGTCCTCGCCCTCGACAGGAAAGGCCGCGAAAATCGTGTCGCTGACGTGGTCCTCGTATTCGACCTCGGCCTCGGCGAGCGCGGTCTTTTCGACCACGCTCCACATCACCGGCTTCGAGCCGCGATAGAGCAGGCCGTTGGCGACGAACTTGAAGATTTCGCGGGCGATCTGCGCCTCGGCCGGATAGCTCATCGTCGTATAGGGATGGTCCCAGTCGCCGACGACGCCGAGCCGCTTGAATTCCTCCCGCTGCACCGAGAGCCAGTGCTCGGCATAGGCGCGGCACTCGCGGCGGAACGCGATGATGGCCTTCGAATCGGAAAAGTCAGGCTTGGTCTTGCCCTTGGCCCGGTAGAATTCCTCCTCGACCTTCCATTCGATCGGCAGCCCGTGACAGTCCCAGCCGGGAACATAGTTGGATTCGCGCCCGGTCATCTGATGCGAGCGGACGACAATGTCCTTCAGCGTCTTGTTGAGCGCGGTGCCGATGTGGACGTTGCCGTTGGCGTAAGGCGGCCCGTCATGCAGGACGAATTTCGGGCGGCCCCGGCCAGCTTCGCGCAGCGCCCCATAGAGATTCTCGCGCGCCCAGCGGGCCAGAATCTCCGGCTCCTTCTGCGGCAGACCGGCGCGCATGGGGAAATCGGTCTTCGGCAGATAGAGCGTCTGCGAATAGTCGAGGCCGGAAACGGACGCGTCGGACATGGAACTCGGGGCCAAATGGGTTTGCCTGGGAACGGCGCGTGGGATTAGAGGATTTGGCGCGTTTCGCCAAATACAGTCTCCCCGCTTGGCCAAGCGCGTTGCGGGCTCGGCGATTTGGCTGCGCCGGTTTGAACGGCGTCCCCGGACGCGCGGCGGGCCGGCCCGCCTGGCCTAGCCGCAATTTTACCGGCGCCCCCTAATCTTTTCAGCGGCTTACGACCCCGTTTAGTTCCATGCTGCAAAACTCGCGCTGATTGGATAGATAAACAACTTATGTATGTTATATATTTTGCTTCCGCCCGGGAGCGCAGGACTCCAAAATCGCGCGAGCCCGCTCTTTGTCGCGCTCCATTTCGGCCTTGAGCGCGTCGAGCGAACCGAACTTCACTTCGTCCCGGATGCGCTCGATGAACTCGACCTCCATTTCGCGCCCATAGAGGTCGCCGTCGAAATCGATGAGATGAACCTCGAGCAGCGGCGCGCCCGTCATCGACTGTCGGCCGCGTGCCGAAGCTGGCGACCGCCGGAAAGGCGCGGCCGTCGATCCGGGCCACGACCGCGTAAATTCCATGGGCAAGCCGGTTGGTTGGCGCAAGCGCGATATTCGCGGTCGGCACGCCCAGCGTGCGCCCCAGACGCTGGCCAGAAATGACCTCGCCGGAGACCGAATAGTTGCGCCCGAGACCTCTCGCCGCCGCGGCGAGGTCGCCCTGCTCGAGAGCCTTGCGAATGACGCTCGACGACACGACGCCTTCGCCATCCTCGACCTTGGCGACGATCTCGACCCCGAAGCCGTGCATGAGGCCAGCCTCGGCGAGCGTGGACGCCGAACCGGATCGGCCCTTGCCGAAATGAAAGTCCCACCCGACGACGGCCGCGCCGAGCCCGAGCCGGCGAACGAGAACTTCGGTCACGAACTCCTCCGCGCTCATCGCGGCGAGCGAGGCGTCAAACGACATGAGAACGAGGCCGCTCAGCCCGAGCCGGGCGCCGATCGCCGCCTTGTCCTTGGGCGGCGTCAACCGGAACACGACCGGCCGGCGGGCGAAGAAGTCGGCGGGATGCGGTTCGAAGGTCAGAAGCGCGCTGGGAGCCGCCTTTTCCCTGGCGATGGCGATGGCGCGCGCGATGACCGCCCGGTGGCCCAGATGCAGGCCGTCGAAATTCCCGATCGCGTAGACCGCGCGCTCAAGCCCGTGCGGCGGGGCCACCGGGTCGGAGGCGAGGACAAAGCCGTCGGTCATCGCGTCCTGCGGGGTCAAGCGGAGGGGGCCTTGGGTTTGGGCGCCGGGGGGACGCTGAGGACCCCCTCGCCGTCGAGGACGACCCGGTCGCCGACGCGACATTCGCAATGCAGCCGGACGCGGCGGTTCTTCGCGGTCAGCTCGACCACCTCGACGCTGACGTCGACCACGTCGCCGATCTTGACCGGCCCGAGAAAGCGCAGGGTCTGCGAGACATAGACGGCGCCGGGCCCCGGCAGCCGCATGCCGATGACGCCCGAAATCAGGCTTGCGGTATAGAGCCCGTGAACGATCCGGCCGCCGAAGCGGGTCTTGCGGGCGAAATGCTCGCTGAGGTGGATCGGATTGTGGTCGCCCGAGAGTTCGGCGAACCCGATCACGTCCTCGTTCTCGACCGTCTTGCGAATCGCCGCGCGCATGCCGAGCGAGAGGTCATCGAAATAGAGGGTCTGAAACGGGATCACCGCCTCACCGCCTTCAAGGCCGGAGCGACGAGATCGCGGCGACCGGGAACATTCCGTGTTCGTCGCAGAGACGCTGGAGTTCGACAGGGTCGGCGGGCGCCTCCGGCGTCTCCCCGTGCAAGGATCGATGGATGCCTCCGGTGACGAAGAGCGCGTCCAGTCCCGCCCGCGCCGCGCCCGCGATGTCCGTCTTCATGCCGTCGCCGATCGCGAGCACGCGGCGCTTCGCGATCGGCGCGCCCCGCGCCTGCTCAGCGCGCGCCAACGCCTGGTCGTAAATCGGCGCATGGGGCTTGCCGGCGTAGACGACCTTGCCGCCGAGCTCCTCATAGCGGCGCGCGAGCGCGCCAGCGCAGTAGATGAGTTCATCGCCGCGATGGATCACGATGTCGGGATTGGCGCAGATCATCGGCATGGCCCGCGCCGCCATCGCTCTCAATTCGGACTCGTAATCTTCGGGGCTCTCGGTCTCGTCGCGCCGCAGGCCGGTGCAGAGCGCATACTGGGCCTCTTCGAGCGCAACCCGTCTCGGCCGCACCCCGGCCGCCGCCGCGGCGTCGAACAGGCTGAGGTCGCGCTCCGGGCCGATATGGAGGACGCGGTCGCCTCTCTCGCGCTCCATCAGTCCGATCGTCACGTCGCCCGAGGTGACGACGGCGTCGAACGCCTCGGGCGGAACGCCAAGCTTCAGCACCTGCCGTTGAACGGGCGGAGAGGGCCTCGGTGCGTTGGTGATCAGAACGACGGCGCCGCCCTTTGCGCGGAACGAGGAAAGCGCCTCGGCCGCCGGCGGGAAGGAGGCCACGCCGTTGTGCACAACCCCCCAGATATCGCACAAAACCGCGTCATAGCGGCCGGAGATCTCGCTCAGACCGCTGATTTGCCGGACGGTCTCATCCTCATCCTGCCTCATCGCCGCAGGCTCGGCTAGGCGAGGACCGCGCCCCTGTCAAGGCGACAGGATCGGCGGCGCGGCGTGACGGCCCGCGGCGCGCGGCCCAGCCTGCTTGACGCCGCCCGGGCCGGTTCCTAGCTATGGGAGCGCGGCAAGCACGCCGTCTTCGAGGACCGCCCATGTCATTAACCGCCAAAGTCACAGACTCGAGCTTCGAGACCGACGTCATCAAGTCCGAGGAGCCGGTCGTCGTGGACTTCTGGGCGGAATGGTGCGGGCCGTGCCGGATGATCGCGCCGGCGCTTGAAGAAATCGCTACCGAGATGAGCGGCAAAATCAAAATCGCCAAGCTCAACGTTGACGAAAACCCGGGCGTCGCCAGCAAGTACGGCATCCGCTCGATTCCGACGCTGATGCTGTTCAAGGACGGCAAGCACGTGGCGACCAAGACGGGGGCCGGCCCGAAGAGCGAACTCAGCCGCTGGATCAGCGCATCGGTTTAAGCGCGCCAGCGACTCGGCGCGGCCCTTTTCTCAAACGGGAATCCGCACCGCCGCTCGCAAGCCTCCCATGGGGCTGTCGGAGAGCGTGATGTCGCCGCCATGGGAGCGGGCGATGTCGCGCGCGATCGCCAGCCCGAGGCCCGCGCCGCCCTCGTCCTGGTTGCGCGCCTCGTCCAGGCGGTAGAACGGACGGAAGACATCCTCGCGATAGGCGGGGTCGATGCCGGTTCCGTCATCGTCGACGACGATCGATACGAACTGGGCCTCGCGCGCGGCTGAAACGCGAACGGTCTCGGCGTGACGCTGGGCGTTGGCGACGAGGTTGCCGACACAGCGCTTCATCGCCATCGGCCGGATGCGAATGTTGAGATCCCCGCGGGTCTCGACGCCCAGGCACGCCCCGTGCCGCTCGAAGGCCGCCCGAAGATCCTCCAGGATCGACCCGACATTGACGCGGGCGGTCAATTCGCCGGCGTCCCCGCGCGCGAAGGCGAGATAGCCTTCGAGCATCTGCCCCATTTCATCGACGTCGTTCTGCAGGAGTTCGCTATCGGCGGAATTGTCGAGCAGCGCCAATGAGAGTTTGAAACGGGTCAACATGGTGCGCAGGTCGTGGCTGACGCCGTTCAGCATCGCGGTGCGCTGTTCGGTCGCTCGCTCGACCCGCCGCTTCATCTCGATGAACGCCTGACCCGCCTGCCGGACCTCGCGCGCGCCATGCGGATTGAAGTCGACATTTCTGCCCATGCCGAAGTCCTCCGCTGCCTTCGCCAGGCGCAGAATGGGCCGGATCTGGTTGCGAAGAAAAATGACCGCGAGCGTCAACAGGACGATCATCGCCCCGAGCATCCAGAGCACAAAGATATGGGCGTTCGCCTCGTAGGCTAGCGCGCGGCGCGTCACCAGGCGAAGCACGCGGTCGCCGAGGTCGACGCGGATCTCCATCAGCCCCGACCGGCCGACGGTGTCGATCCAGAACGGCTCGGCGACCTGCTTCCTGACCTCGTTGGGAAGGGTCCGGGTGAGCGGATCCAGCGCGCCATAAAACGATCGAGGCGTTCGCGGCGGCAAGGGGCCGGCCGGCAGCACTGTCGCATCCATGCGGAATCTCTCGGACGCGAGCCTCGCCAACTCGGAATCGTCCTCCCCCGGCGGGAGCCTTTGATAGAGGTCGGCCAGCGCTCCAATGTCGCGCGCCACCGCGTCGGAGAGCCTGCGGGCCACCAGATCCCACTGATGCTGCATGAACACGAACGTCACCGCGGTCTGCAGCAGGACCATCGGCACGATCACGATCAGGAGGGAGCGCTTGTAGAGGCCCTTCGGCAGCATCTCCGCAAGGCCCCGCGTCGCGCGGCGCCACAGGATGCGGATTCGCGCGAGCATGCGCAGGCCGCGGAATGCAGTTCGTTCGCTCATGCGTCAGCTATCAGCCGGTATCCTGCCCCTCGCGCCGTCTGCAGGTATCTTGGATTGGCCGGATCCTGCTCGATCTTGCGGCGAAGCCGGTTGACCAGCACGTCGACCGTCCGTTCCTGCGCCGCGCCGCCCGATCCCGACAGGGCCTCGCGGGACACGATCGCGCCAGCGTTCGCGCTGAGCAGGCGAAGCATCTCGCGCTCACGCTCGGTAATCCGGACCGGCTCGTCTCCGGCGCGCAGTTCTCCGCGCTCGAGCGAGAAGGCGAAACGCCCGAAGCGAACGACGGTCGTCTGAGGTCCGCTTGACGGCGAGGCTCGGGTCCGCCTGAGCACCGAGCCGATCCTGAGCAGGAGTTCGCGCGGCTCGAACGGCTTGGCGAGATAGTCGTCGACGCCAATCTCGAGGCCGCGCACGCGATCCTGCGCTTCGCCGCGCGCGGTCAGCATGAGGATCGGCACTTGCGACCGCCCGCGCAAATCGGCGGCGAAGTCGAATCCGTTCTCGACCGGCATCATCACATCGAGCACGATGATGTCGAAGGCCAGCCCTTCGAGAAAAGCCCGCGCCTTGGCGGCTGTCGGCGCGACCGTCACCCGGTGACCGTGTTTGACCAGGTAGCTGGACAAGAGGTCGCGCAGGCGCCGATCGTCGTCGACCACGAGGACGTGGGCGGCGTCGTCCTGGAACGAAGCCGGGCCCATGCTCACTGGGCCTGACCGGCCCGCTTCGCCGGCTCCTGCCGCCCGCCGGCGTCGCCCGGCGCTTTCTGGGGATCGATCATCGCCTGGAGAAACGCCCGCGCCGAAGGCAAGCCCCAGTCGCCCAGCTGGTCCAGCGCCAGGGCGAACCGCCGCGTCTGGACCATGGCGAGCCTCAGCGCCAGCCGCTCGCCGTCGGGCGTCGCATAGAGCTGGCGGCGGCGGCGATCCAGAGCCCCCGCCTGAATCTCCACGAAGTTCTTGTCGACGAGTTCCCGCAACACGCGGTTCAGGCTTTGCTTGGTGATCCGCAAGATCTCCAGGAGCTCGGCGATCGTGAGCCCCGGCCGCCGGCTGACAAAATACAGGACGCGATGATGCGCGCGCCCAAATCCATAAGTTTCGAGCAAACGGTCGGCGTCGCCGACGAAATCGCGATAGGCGAAAAAGAGAAGCTCGATCAAATCATACATCGGCTCTTCGCCGCGGCCGGGCGCTGGGGCCGGAGCGGGCCTGGAGACGTCGGACGGCATCAGCGAACCCATTAGGTCAGCACTATTGACATAATTCCGCCCTCGTGCTAGATTAACGTCAATCGGCGACGCAATCCATGTAACTCCGATCGCCAAAAATCCAAACTCGCTTCGAACCAGAGGAAATCGCCATGGCCGCCCAGACTTTCGACGATCGCGATGGCTGGATCTGGATGGACGGGCGCATGGTCGAGTGGCGCGACGCCAAGGTCCATGTCCTGACCCATGCGCTGCACTATGCGAGCGCGGTTTTCGAGGGCGAGCGCGCTTATGGCGGCCGCATTTTCAAATCCGCCGACCATTCCCGGCGCCTGAAAGCGTCCGCTCAGGTCCTCGATTTCGAGATTCCTTTCAGCGTCGAGGAGATCGACGCCGCCAAGGCGGAAGTGCTGAAGCGAAACCACCTCGCCGACGCCTATGTGCGGCCGATCGCCTGGCGCGGTTCAGAGATGATGGGCGTCTCCGCGCAGCACAACACGATTCATCTGGGCATAGCCGTCTGGGAGTGGCCGAGCTATTTCGACCCCGCCCAGCGGATGAAAGGCATCCGGCTCGACATCGCCGACTATCGGCGACCCGACCCGGCGACCGCGCCCGCGCTCGCCAAGGCGGCCGGCCTCTACATGATCTGCACCATTTCCAAGCATCGCGCGGAGCGGCGCGGCTATGCCGACGCCCTGATGTACGACTGGCAGGGGCGGGTGGCCGAATGCACCGGCGCGAATGTCTTTTTCGTCAAGAACGGCGTGATCCACACGCCGATCGCCGATTGCTTCCTCGCCGGCATCACAAGGGCGACGGTGATCGATCTCGCCCGCGGGCGAGGGATCGAAGTCGTCGAGCGGCGGATCCTTCCCGCCGAGCTTGGGGACTTCGACGAATGCTTCATCACCGGAACCGCAGCCGAAGTGACGCCGGTCGGCGAGATCGGCCCGCACAGCTATAAGCCGACGGCTCTGACCGCGACGCTCATCGACGCCTATACCGAGGAAGTGAAGCCGAGAACCCGGGCCGCCTGACCGGGTCGCGAGCGAAGTCCCAAAGGACAGAAGCGGAGAAGGGCCCGCCGTTCTTGGGGCGGGCCTGGGTAAAGCCGAATCGAGCAGGCAATCGGACGTCAGAACTGCCTCGGCGGGCGAGAATTGCGCTCGATTTGGTATTCAATATCCGCGCAAATAGGCGCAGTGAACGTGGTTCCCGTTGATCTGCGCCGCCGAGACGGAGCAAGGTCGCGAAGAGGCCAGCGCGCTCTCGACGGATGGAGATTGTTCCGGCTCTGCGTCTGATGGCTGGCCACGCAAATAGGAACAAGACACGTGATTCGCGTTGGTCTGCGCCGCCGAGACGAAACAAGGCTGTGACGACTCCGAAGCGCTTTCCGCCGGAGCGGACCGCATCGCCTCTGAACCTGGCGCCAGGCCCCTTGCCGAAGAGCGCAGGACCTTTCTCGCCATAGACTGGGCGCCGCGCTGGCTGATCAATGCGGGCTTCACCTCGCGTTGGGTCTGGATATGTGACGGCTCCATCGGCCGATCGTCCGCGGCGGGCGTGATGGCGGCGCTCGGTCCGAGTGAAGAAACCGTGGGCGTTGCGGACGAGCTCATGGTCGCTGCGGGCTTGCTGGCGATGGAGTCCGAACCCGCGGCGCCGGCCGACGGCTCCATCGGCGGGCCGTCCGCGGCGGGCGTGACGGCGGCGCTCGGTCCGAGTGAAGAAACCGTCGCCGTTGTTGAGGAACTCACGGTCGTTGAGAGCCTGCTGGCGATAGAGCGCCAACCCGCGTCGCCGGCGACGACCAGGAACGCAAGCGTGGCGAGAGAGGCGACGATCCGATGGCGGAGAACCGGCCGCCGCTTCAGCGGCTCGCTGGGCGTGCTGACCTCGACCAAATAGGCGCGCACCGGCTCTGCGATGTTCTTAAGCCGGATGGCGCCGAGGTCTCTGACCTCCACCCCAAGCCGCCCCTTTACCTGCCGATAGGCGTCCTCCGAGAGACAGATGGCCCCCGGCTTGGCGATCCCTTCCAGCCGCGCGGCGATATTGACCGCGTCGCCCATGAGGTCGCCGTCGCTCTCCTCGACGACCTCACCCACATGAATGCCGACGCGAAATTCGATCCGCCTCTCCGGAGGCACCCCGGCGTTGCGCTCGACGAGGCCGGTCTGCATTTCGATGGCGCAGCGCGCCGCGTCGACCACACTGCGGAATTCGATGATCGAGCCGTCGCCAGTGCCCTTGACGATGCGGCCATGATGGGCGGCGACAGCGGGCTCGATGAGATCGCCCCGCAGCGCGCGAAGGCGGGCAAGCGTCCGGTACTCGTCGACGCCGGCGAGCCGGCTGAAATCCAACGATATCGGTGACTAGGATCGCGGCGAGCTTACGGGTCTCGCTCATCGCTGCCTCCGACCTCCAACACTAAGCAAGTTTGATCGCGACTGGCCAACGATTGCCGGTCGTGATTCGTTCCTGGGTTGATTCGGAGGACGGGCATGGCGGGCAAATCTCCAGTGACGGCGACGGAGGAACAACAAGGGGCGCTCAAGGTCTCGCCGGCGGCGCGGATCGCGCCGAGGCGGACTCGGGCGCGGGCGATCCTGTTGACGCTGGCCGGCTGGACCAGCGCCCGAATTCGCCGAAGCTTTTGGGGTTCGTGAGGATACGGTGCTGGCGTCTGGCGCACGCGATTTTGCCGGCGGCGGGGTCGCAGGCTCTCAAGGCGCGCGTCGCGCCAGGTCCGGAGCCGCTCAAGGCGCAGCGCCGCGCTTCGGGTGGCCGAGCCGCTGTTATCGACGCCGGTCGCCGATCGGCCCAATTGGACGCCTGGCGCGCCTGGCCGAGGAGATCGCCAGCCGCGAAGGCGTGACGATCTCAAGATCGCAGTCTCGAAGGTTCTGCGCCAAAAAGGGCGTTCCGCTTCCGCCGCCGCGCCACACCCTGAAAGGGCGTCAGGACAAAGACGCCGTCGATCGCATCGGCCGCGGCGTCAAACTGCGCAAGGCGCAAGCCGAGGCCGGCGACATCGTCCTTCTGTTCGCCGACGAAAGCGAAGCTCTCACGCATCGGCCTACGCTTGCCCGCGCCTGGGCCATGCGCGCGGCGCCGACCTGCGTGTGCCGGCGCCGGAGCAACGCCAAGATTAGGTTGCGATGATGAGCTCGCTCGACTACGCAAGGCGCAAGCTCGTCGATCATCCACCTCGCCCACCCAAGCGCAGCGCCGACTTCGATCGCAGCATCTGCGGCTCCTTGACCATCTCCTACGGCCCGAAGCCCGGCGCGCCCTTCAAGCCGGATCGTTCTCGTGCTGCGACAACGGCCCGATCTCATGTCAGCAAAGCGGCGCATGCCGCGCTCGCCGAACAGCGCCCATTGGCTCGCCGTCGAGTGGCTGCCCAAATACGCCCCGGAACTCAACGACATCGAGATCGTTTGAGGCGATCTGCAAAGCCCGCCATCTCGCTCACCAGACCTTCACCGATCCAGACGTCCTCGACCAGGCTATCCACTGCGCCGTCGCAGCCCTAAACTCGCAGCGCAGCCGCATTCCGTTGGCCAACCAACGAATCTCCAAGACTTAGCATACTCAAACCGCTAGTTCGCATCAAGCGGTCGCGGTTCGTCGCCGGAGTCTGCGCCCGCCCTGAGCGGAATTGGAGACCGGGGAACTTGCCTGGCGCCCGGGCGGCGCGTCGCCGAGAGCCCGCCGCGGAAAGACGGGCCGCGGTTGAGGAAGGCCTGCGCCGATCCCGCCCGCCCTAACTCTCGGCGGCGACGAAGCTGTCCATCACCAGTTTTCGCCCCGCCTTGTCGAAGTCGACGGTCAGCTTGGCGCCGTCCACGGCGACCACCGCGCCGGGACCGAATTTGTTATGGAACACGCGCGAGCCGGCGTGGAAGGCGGAGGCGGGCCGATCCTGCCGCTGGGCGGCGCCTTCGAAGATCCGGCCCGGAGACCTAAGGCCGCCCGCGCCCGATTCGCTCCAGTCGCGCCGCGCTTCGGCGCGCCGCCAGCCGGGCGTGTCGTAGCGGGAGGCGAACCCGGTCTGGACACCCGCGGACGGCCACGAGCCATAAGCGCGCCCGGACGCCGGACCGGCGAACTCGTCCGCCTCGATATGGTCGGCAGGCAATTCCTGGATGAACCGGGACGGAATCGATGTCTGCCACAAGCCCCGCACGCGCCTGTTGAGGGCGTAATAGAGCCTCGCCTGCCGGCGGGCGCGGGTCAGGCCGACATAGGCCAGTCGCCGCTCCTCCTCGAGCGCGGCGAGGCCGTTGTCGTCAAGCGACCGCTGATTGGGAAAGAGGCCCTCCTCCCAGCCCGGCAGAAAGACGAGATCGAACTCCAGTCCCTTCGCCGCATGAAGGGTCATGATCGAAACGCGCTCGCCGTCATCGCCGCTCTCGGCGTCCATGATCAGGGACACGTGCTCGAGAAACGCCGCAAGATCGGGGAACTCGCCCATCGAGCGGACGAGCTCTTTCAGATTGTCGAGGCGCCCTGCCGCGTCGGGCGTACGCTCGGCCTTCCACATGTCGATATAGCCGCTCTCCTCGAGAACGAGCTGCGCCAGCTCGTCATGAGCGACCCGGTCGGCCTCGCTTCGCCAACGGTCGAAGTCGTCGAGAAGGCGTCTGAGGATTTGACGCGGCCGCGGCTTCAGCTCCTCGGTTTCGATGAGCGCGCGGGCGGCGCGCGTCAGGGAAAGATGGGCGCGCCGGCCATAGTCGTGCAGGATCGCGAGCGTCGCGTCGCCGAGGCCGCGCTTGGGCTGGTTATAGATGCGCTCGAAGGCGAGGTCGTCGTCGGGCTGGGCGATGCAGCGAAGATAGGCCAGAGCGTCGCGGATTTCCGCCCGCTCGTAGAATCGCGGGCCGCCGATGACCTTGTAAGGGAGCCCGAGCGCGATAAACCGCTCCTCGAATTCGCGCATCTGGAAGGAGGCGCGCACCAGAATCGCGATCTCGTCGAGCGAAACCCCCTTGTGCTGGGCCGCCTCGATCGCCTCGCCGATGAGACGCGCTTCCTCCTGGGCGTCCGGCGCCTCGGTGACGGTCGGCCGGTCCCCTGGCGGCTTGTCGGTGAACAGGGTCTTTCCCAATCGCCCGCGGTTATGCGCGATCAGTCCCGACGCAACGGCGAGAATATGCCCGGTCGACCGATAGTTCCGCTCGAGCCGGATCACCTTCGCGCCAGGAAAGTCCTTCTCGAAGCGCAGGATGTTTTCGACATCCGCGCCACGCCAGGCGTAGATCGACTGATCGTCGTCGCCGACGCAGCACAGGTTTCCGTTGGCCTCGGCGACGAGCCGGAGAAGAAGATACTGGACGACGTTGGTGTCCTGATACTCGTCGACCAGGATGTAGCGGAAGCGGCGCCGGTAGAGGGCCAGAATGTCGCTGTGCTCGCGCAAAAGGCGCAACGGCTCGAGCAGGAGATCGCCGAAGTCGACCGCGTTGAGGGCTTTCAGGCGGGCCTGATAGGCTTGGTAGAGCGCGGCGCCCCTGCCGGCGGCGAACCCAGCAGCCTCGCTTGCCGGCACGTTCTTGGGCTCGACGCCCCGGTTCTTCCATCCGTCGATGAGATTGGCGAGCGCGCGCGCCGGCCAGCGCTTGTCGTCCAGATTTTCCGCCTGGAGGAGCTGCTTCATGAGGCGCAGCTGGTCGTCGGTGTCGAGGATGGTGAAATTGGGCCTGAGCCCCACGAGCTCGGCATGCATGCGCAGCAACTTGGCGCCGACCGAATGGAAGGTGCCGAGCCACGGCATCGCCTGCTCGGAGCCGAGGAACGCGCCGACACGGTGGCGCATCTCGCGCGCCGCCTTGTTGGTGAAGGTCACCGCCAGGATTTCATGGGGGCGGGCGCGGCCGGTTGAAATCAGATGCGCGATGCGGGCGGTGAGGACCCGGGTCTTGCCCACTCCCGCGCCGGCCAGAACGAGAACCGGCCCGTCCAGCGCCTCGACCGCGCGCCGCTGCTCGTCATTCAGTCCGTCGAGATAGCCGGCCTCATGCGGGCGGCGGGCGCGAGCGATGTCGCGCGGCGGCGGCGCTCGGGCGTCGGCGTCCGGGTCGGCGGGTTCTGAACGGTGGGCCACGGATCGAATCATGCGCCGGCGAGTTTAGCCGCGCAACCCGAAAGGCGTAAGGCGCGCGGCAGAGGCGATCCGTTCATCGACGACGATCGCCGCACGGGGGTTGTCGGCTTCGATGTGAGTGAAGATGCCGTCGCGATCGGCGAGCGCGGGCGCCCGACCAAGGCGAACTTCATGATTTTGTTTTGACCTTGCCTCGTATGTCCGACTGGAGCGGACATACGCGCATGTCTCCCTAGTTCCAATGGTTGATCTGAATCGCGGCCGGGGTCAGGATGGCGGCGAAGAGGCCGGGCAGAAAAAAGAGGATCATCGGCACGGTGAGGGTCGGCGGCAGCGCCGCGGCCTTTTTCTCGGCCAGGGTCATCCGGTGGTCGCGGCTCTCCTGGCTGAGCACCCTGAGCGCGGCGCCGAGCGGGGTGCCGTATCGCTCCGACTGGACGAGAACCGTGGTGAGCGAGCGAATGGACTCGAGCCCGGTCCTCAACCCCAGGTTCTCGAAGGCGACCCGCCGGTCGGCGAGATAGGACATTTCGGCGGCGAGCAGCCCCATCTCCTCGGCCATCGAGACGCTTTCGACCCCGATCTCCTGGCTGACCTTGCGAACCGCGTGCTCGATCGACATGCCGGATTCGGCGCAGATCAGCATCAGGTCGAGGGTGTTGGGATACGCCCGCTCGAGTTCCTTCTGCCGTTTGGAGGTCTTGTTTTTGAGGAACAGCTCGGGCGCCTTGATGCCGAGGTAGCTCGCGGCGATCGCGATGCCGATCTTGATCATCGCGGGCTGGTTCCATTTGATGATCAGGAATTGATAAACGAGGGCCGCGAGGAAAAAGGCGATCGGCGCCGCCAGGCGGCACACGAGAAAGGCGTATTCCGCCCGCGCCCCGCGGAAACCGGCCTTGGCCAGCTGGATCTTGGCCGTTTCGGTGCTGAGCCAGCTCGCCAGATTGAGGGTTTCGACGACCTGCTTGACGAGGCCGCTCGGCCTCACCCTGAGCGTGCTTCGGTTTTGCGCCGCCTGCAACCGCTCGCGCTCGCGGGCCCTGATCCGCTCGCGTTCGGTGCTCACCGCCTTGATGCGCCGTGAGAGCGTGTCCGGCTGGAGCCAGGGCATCGCGGCGGTGAGCACCGTCGCGGCCGAGCCGATCGCCGCGAACAGCACCGCCAGAAAATGCGCGTCGGAGAATTTGGCGATAACGTCGTCCATCATGGCGGCAGGATCCGGTCAGAAATCGAAGGCGATCATTTTCTTCATCATGGCGATTCCGATCCCCATCCAGAAAATCGCGATCAACGAGATCATCCGGCCATGAGTTGTCACCCATAAGAGCGAGATGTATTTCGGCGACGAGACGTAAAGCGCGCCGACCACCAGGAACGGCACCGCGCCGATGATCGCCGCGGAGGCCTTGGCTTCCATCGACATGGCGCTGATCTTTCCCTTCATCTTCTTGCGCTCGCGCAACACGCGGGAAAGATTGCCCAGCGCCTCTGACAGGTTTCCGCCCGACTTCGCCTGGATGGCGATGACGATTGAGAAGAAATTCGTTTCCGCGATCGGAACCCGCTGCGCCATCCGCTCGACGCTTTCCGGCAAGGTCATTCCGAGCGACAGCGCCTCGACCGCGCGGCGAAACTCCGACTTCACCGGTTCGGGGCTCTCGGAGGCTGCGATCCGGATCGTGTCCCCGAGCGGCAGGCCTGACTTGATGCCGCGGACGATGAGGTCGATGGCGGTGGGAAAATTGGCGATGAACTTGTTGATGCGGCGGATGCGCAGGCGCGAAAGCGCGAGCTGCGGCAGCCCGACCGCGGCGGTCAGCGCGACAAGAGCCATGAGCAGCACGCTTCTCGACTGGACATAGGCCAGGCCGCTGCAGATGACGCCGATGACCGCGCTGCCGATCCAGTACTGCTGTTTGGTGATCGAAAGTCCGGCCTGCTCGATCCGGGTCGCCAGATTGGCGCGCCGCTTTCCCTTCATTTCGATGTCGCGCAGGCCGTCGGCGATCTGCTTCTTGCGCGCATTCCGATCGACGGTGGCGGCGGCGAGCGCCTTGGCGTCGCTTTTCGCGACCGCCGCGCGCCGCTTGTCGGCCCGCGAATCTCCCCCGACCAAAGCGAAGGCCAGTCCGCCGACGCCAAGCGCCAGAAGTCCCGCGACCGCAATCGGATTGACCATGCTGACCACCCTTGCCCGACCGAACCTTTGCGCGTCAGGCGCCGACGTCCGAAATGTCCAGCGCCGCCGCGAGCCGCGCTTCCTCTCCGTACATGCGCGCGCGGTCCCAGAATCTCGGCCGCCCGATCCCGGTGGAGCGATGGCGCCCGATCAGCTTGCCCTGGGCGTCCTCGCCCAGAATCTCGTAGACGAACAGGTCCTGCGTGATCACGACGTCGCCCTCCATCCCGATCACCTCGGTGACGTGGGTGATCCGTCGCGATCCGTCGCGAAGGCGAGCGGCTTGAATGATCACGTCGACCGAGGAGGTCACCATTTCCCGGATCGTCTTCATCGGCAGCGCATATCCGCCCATGGTGATCATCGATTCGACGCGGCTCAGCGCCTCGCGCGGGGAATTCGCATGCAGCGTGCCCATCGATCCGTCATGACCCGTGTTCATCGCCTGGAGCAGATCGAACGCCTCCGGTCCGCGAACCTCGCCGACGACGATGCGCTCAGGCCGCATGCGCAGGCAGTTCTTGACCAGATCGCGCATGGTGATCTGGCCGACCCCTTCCAGATTCGCCGGCCGGGTCTCGAGGCGCACCACATGGGGCTGCTGGAGCTGGAGCTCGGCCGCGTCCTCGCAGGTGATGACGCGCTCGTCGACGTCGATATAGTTGGTCAGGCAGTTGAGCAGCGTCGTCTTGCCGGAACCGGTGCCGCCGGAAATGATCACGTTGCAGCGGACGCGGCCGATGATCTTGAGGATTTCCGCGCCCGCCGGCGAGATCGAGCCGAACTTGACCAGTTGATCGAGCGTCAGCTTGTCCTTCCTGAACTTGCGGATGGTCAGGGCCGCGCCGTCGATGGCGAGCGGCGGGGCGATGACGTTGACCCGCGAGCCGTCGAGCAGGCGGGCGTCGCAAATGGGAGAGGCTTCGTCGACCCGGCGGCCGACCTGGCTCACGATCCGCTGGCAGATGTTCATCAGTTGCGAATTGTCGCGGAAGCGGACGTTGGTGAGCTGGATCTTGCCCGCCACCTCGATGAAGCACCGCGTCGGTCCGTTGACCATGATGTCGGCGATGTCGTCGCGGGCGAGCAGGGGCTCGAGGGGACCGAAGCCGAGGACGTCGTTGCAGATGTCGTCGAGCAGGTCCTCCTGCTCGGCGATCGACAGCACCAGATTCTTGATGGTGACGATCTCGTGGACGATGTCCCGGATTTCCTCGCGCGCGCTCTCGGGGTCGAGCTTGGAGAGCGCCGCGAGATCGATCGCCTCGATGAGGGCGCCGAAGATCAGCGATTTGGTCTGGAAATAGGAGTCCGACCGCCGTTCGGTGTGAACCGGCGGGGCCGGAACCGGCGCAGGCCTGGGCGCTTCCGCCGCCGTGCTCACGGAGGCGACGCGCGGCCCGGCGGGCTCGGCGCCCCCGTTGGCGCGCTTGCCGAACATCGCTCAGCGTCCCTTGCGGTTGCGCGGGCGCCGAGCGAGCAAGAAGCGAGGCGGTCGCGAGCCGGTCATTTCCTCTTGCGCCCGAGTTTAGCGATGAACGGTTCGAGAACGCCTCGCCTGGGCTTGCGCGCCTCGGCGCGGCCCGCAAGCGCGGAGGCCAGATCGGTGAAGATCTGCGCAGTTTTGCCGTTCGGCTCGATTTCGGCAACCATCTGTCCGTTGTTAGCCGCCGCGCCGAACAGCTTGGCGTCGTGAGGAATGACCGCGGTCGGGCCGGTCTCGACCGCCTTGGCGAATTCCGCGGCGGCGATCTCCGGCCGCTTCAGCATGCCGACGCCGTTGAGCACCAGGCGCGGGGCCGCGTCATGCAGGCGCGCGCCCTTGACGTTGTCGATCAGATTTTTCGCGTTGCGAAGATTGGCGAGGTCGGGGCTTGCGACAACGATGACGTCATCGGCGGAGACGAGGATGCGTCTCGCCCATCCCGACCAGAGGTGCGGCACGTCGAGGACGATCCAGGGCGTCGATGAGCGCATGGCGTCGATGAGCGAGTTGAACGAGACTTCGGCGAAATCGAGAACCCGGTCGAGAGTGGCGGGCGCCGCGAGCAGACTGAGCTTCTCGCCGCACCTGGAGAGCAGCCGGTCGACCAGCACCACGTCGACTCGATCGGGAGCGAACACCGCCTCCGCGACCCCCTGGGGCGGGTCTTGATTGTAGTCGAGCCCCGCGGTCCCGAACGCCAGGTCGAAATCGGCGATGATGGTGGCCATTTCGGTCATCGACGCCAGGGCCCAGGCCAGATTGTGGGCGACCGTGGAGGCGCCGACGCCGCCCTTGGCGCCGACCACCGCGACCACCCGCCCGAGGGGCTTCGCGCCAGGCGCCGCGAACAAGTGCGAGATCGCCTGGATGAAGTCGACGACCCCGAACGGGGCCACCAGATATTCGCTCACCCCCCGCGCCATCAGTTGCCGGTAGAGGGTAATGTCGTTGTGCTTGCCGAGAACGACGACCTTGGTCCCCGCGTCGCAGGACTGGGCGAGCTCCTCGAGCTGTTCGAGGAGCGCATCCCGGCTGGCGGGCGCCTCGAGCACGATGACATTCGGCGTCGGCGCGGTCCTGTAGGCTTCGACCGCGGCCGCGGCGCCCCCCATGTTCTGCTTGACATGGGCCTTCGCCATCCGGCGGTCGGATATCGCGGTGTTGACCACGGCCGCGATGTCCGGCGATTCGCAGAACGCCTGGATCGACACTCGCGGCACCGGCTCGATCTGCGCCGCCGGCGCGATCTGCGGCGCCCGCGCGATCGGCGTGGCGGGGCCATCGATGGGCTGGTCGCCGTCGATCCCGGCGGGGGGGTCGTACGCGCTCATGATCAATCGCTTCCGTTGGTCGGCAGACCGCCGCCGATTGGCAAGAGAACAGCGTGCGTCCACTCGGTGCTCGGATCCTTGCCCTCGCGGACGGCCTCGATGGCCCGGGTGCGCATGGCGACATCGGATGGCCCGAGCGCGCGCGGCTGTACGAAATCGCGCGGATCGTCGACCTGGGCCGCGAGCATCGACTGGGTGGCGCAACCGAAATTCGAGTAGGGTTCGTTCTTCCACCCCTCGACCGACGATCCCGACGCCAGATCCTCCGGCCACTGGCCGCATTGGGTCGGAACAATCGCTTTCAAGCCGTTGAACGACACCCTGACCGGCGGCGCGGCGCCGTCATTCGACGGCACATAGGCGCCGGCGGTGATTCTCCCCCTGACGCCGGCCGCGACAAGCGCCCTGCGCACCTCGGCGACGGCTGGCGAGTTCGGATTGGCTCCGACCGGCGTCTCGATCGTGACGGCGCCAGCGCCGTAGTGCCGATAGCGCTGAACGAAGGCCCGGACATTCGCCGCCGACCGGGCGTCCAACCTGCCGCCGACCGGATAGAGATCGATGCTGGTGGGCGCGGCGGCGACCACGATCGGATGGCGCTGCTCAAAGCTGCCCGGGAAGGCGGGATCCGAGGACGCGTAGGGCGCGCCGCAGCCGCCAAGAGCGGAGGCGGCGGCGGCGGCGAGACCAAGGCTCAGGAGGCGCAAAGCGAACATTGGTCGTGCGTGAGGAGAAGCGGCCATGGGAGCTGTCCTTCCCGGTTCTGAGGCGAGTCCTGGGCGAAGCCGGGCCGAGGCCTATTGGGTGATGAAGCCGATCTTGCCGGCGTAGCCGGGCATCGGCTGAAGCGACTGCGCGGTCGAATAGATCCGGTTGACGCGGCCGAGGAACCAGGCCTGCGGATCGCTGGCGTCCTGGAAATTCTGGTCCGGCCTCACGACCTGGCTAGGATCGACCGCATGCACGATGTAAGGCGTCACGGTGATCAAGAGCTCGGTCTCGTTGCGCTGATAGTCCCGCGAGCGAAATAGGGCGCCGAGCACCGGGAGATTCATCAGCGCCGGAAAGCCGTTGATCGCTTGCTCCGTCTGCGTGCTGATCAGGCCGGCGGACGCGATCGAGCCGCCCGAGGGCAATTCGACCGTTGTCGTATTGCTGCGAGTGCGAAAGCCCGGGATCGAAATACCGCTGAAGGTGACTTGCGTCGAAGGGTCGATATCCGTGACTTCGGTCGCGATCCTGAGCTGGATCCGTCCCTGGGACAAAACGACCGGAGTGAAATTCAGGGTCACGCCATAAGGCTGCTGGATGAATCCGTACTGGCAGACGGGCTGGCACTGCACGCTGTTGAGGATGGGGATCGTGCCGCCGGCCAGGAATTTCGCGGTTTCGCCGGAGACGGCGGTGACGGTGGGCTCGGCGAGCGTGTGGGCGACGCCCTGCCGCTCGAAGGCCTGCAAGGTGGCGCTGAGGGTTCCGCTCCCCTTGAACCAGTTCAGGGTCGCTTCGGACGTGGCGACCGCGCCGTTGATGGCGAAGGGGTTGTCGAGGGTGAAGGTTCCGTTCGGCCCGGTTCCGTTCAAGTTGACGCCGAGCTGCTTGACGATCTCGCGCCGGATTTCGGCGACCGTGACGTGCAGGCTCACCTGGTCGGCGCCGCGGATGGTGAGCGCGTTGATGACACGTCCCTGGGGGCTGGACGATTTGCCGCTCGAGCCGCCGGCGCTCGAGCCGGTCGAGATGTTGATCGCCGTGCCGGAAGATCCGGACGGCGAAGTCGACGAATCATTGACGAAGCCGTTGGCGATATCGAGGGCTTTTTGCGCCTCCTCGGCCGAGGCGACCGATCCGGTGAGGATGATGGTGTTCTCGACCGTGCGCACGTGAATGTCGTTGCCGGGGATGGCGGTGTTGAGCAGGCTCGACAATTCGGAGACCGCGCGCCCGACCGAGACCTGGAAGGACGCGATCCTCCGCCCGTCCCGCGACAGCGCGAAGATGCTCGTCTGCCCGTTGGCGACGCCGGAAATATAGATGCGCCGCGCGGTGCGCACGATCGCATTGGCGACGGCGGGGTCGCCGACATAGATCTCGCCCGCGTCCTCGGGGAGATCGCGGATGACCGACTGGCCGACGCCCAGTTGCAGGGGCTGGGCCCTCGCATCGGCGGCGCTGCTCGCCGGCGGCGCGGAGATCGGGTCGGCCGCGCGGGCGGTCGTCGCGGGCGCGATCGCGAGCAGGCCCACGGCGGCGCAGATGATGACGTTCGGCCGTCTCTGAATGCGATCCGACCCCATGGTCCCTAGCTCCGTCTTGGGCGAACAGACGCCGAATGAAAGGGGGGCGATCACCGGCTCGCCTGCTGGGCCGCGCCATAGCGAACGACCGTCAGCCCGCCGGTGGCGCTGACGACGGTCTCAGCCGCCCCGCCGCTGTCGGCGAGCGAGCGGAGAACGAGATGAAGAGGACTCGAATTGCTCTCATGTTCGGCGAGGAGGATGAGGTTGACCTGGTCCGGATCGAGCTCAAGCGTCGCATTCTCGCCCGTGACGACCCTCTTGCCGTTCTGCTCTTCGATGTTCTGTCCGATGGCGAGGACGCGCACGTTGGAGAGGATCGGCTGCGCGGTCATGACCTCGGCCCCCCGGGCCTTGGTGGCTTCGTCGTCGCGCGCGAGACGGACGACGTCGACGCGGTCGCCCGGAAGGATGAACCCGCCCGCCGACGAATTGCCCTTGTTGTCGGTCTTGATCGCTACCGCTCGCTTTCCGCTCGGCAGGATCGCGGCGATAAACCCGGCCCCCGCCTTGACCAGCTTGTCATGCCTGATCGGCTCGCCGCGCAGGAACGCCACCCGCGTCATCGAACCTTCCACATCCTTGAGCGCGTCGGGTTTGCCGGACTTCGTGATCATCAATTCCGAGACATCGGCCTTTGGCCACGGGCGCCAGACCGCCGAGCCGGGATTGACCACCGTGCCCATCGGCAGATCCTGAGCCGCCACCAGCACCTGCTCGAGTTCGATCTTCGGCTGGGCCTCGGCGACGGGCGTCGGCGAGGGGCCCGGGGCGCGCAGGAACACATAGGTCGCGCCGAACGCCAGAATGGCGATCGCGCCAACGATGATCAGCTTCCGATTCATGACGCCGCAGCCCTTCGCCCGCTCACTCTCTAGCCGACGATTTAGACATCGTAATCGTCAAGGTACGGTTAATTTAAAGTATCGGATTGCCACTCGATCTGTTAAAGCCCGCTTTTCCTAAATATCGATCGCGCTTTTCGAACCCCATTGCTGGCGAGATGTTCCGCAGATGGAGGTCGAGCGGCTTCCGTAACTGGACTCTCAACTAAGGATTGCGCGCCAAATAAAGTCGCAGCTTGTTCCACAACTGTTTGCCAAATCCCGCGGCCGCCGCTCCGCGCCGGTTTGCGCCAAATACGCTCGCCTCTTGTGGGGTGACCGAAGGGAATTGGCCGGCGCCGCCCGGCCAGAGGCTGCGAACGCCTCGCCTTAGTCCGCGAGGACTTCCCCCGGTTTCAGCCGTCCCTTTCGCCGATGAACCGGGGGCGCGAGCTTTCTCCGTCGCTTGCGCCTGTCGCCCGAGCGGGGCCCCCGCGCTCGGCGAATTGCCCTCCGCCTCGACGACGTGAGATCGGCTGGAGTTCGGCGATGCGATCCGATCGCCGCGGGCGCCTAGCTGACCGCCGCCCAGATGGATGAGTTCGGATATTGCATCAGCCCGGCCGCGGCCAGCGCGATTCCGTAAGGGACGCCCGCGCTCGCGTTATGCAATCGCTTGAGCCAATCGACGCGGCCGAAGGCGGCAGGCAGCGGCGCCATGCGCGCGCCCAGAAGCGTCAGGGTCAGAATTCCGCCAAAGAGGGCGGCGGCGAGGCCATAGTCGAGGATCGCGGCCCACCCCAGCCACGCCGCCGTCGCCGCGGCCAGCTTGGCGTCGCCGCCGCCGAGCCACCCGAGAGAGAACATGACGAAGGTTATGGCCAGAATCGCCAGCGCGCAGGAAACATTCAGGAGAATATCGACGGCCGGAACCCCGAGCAGCGCCGCAAAAACCACATATCCAAGCGCGAGAGCGAGACAGAGCCGGTTGGGGATCGTGAAGGTCAAGAGATCCATCGACGCCGAGAGCGCCATCAAGGCCGGAAAGAAGGCGAGGGCGAAAAGATGAAGCAGAGTCGAAGCCATGTGCGTTTTGTCCGGGCGCGTTGTTTGAGAGGAACCGGGTCCAAGCCCGCCCTGGCGGAGCCCCTCGATTCGGACCAGCGGGGCCCTCGCGCTGGCGCGGGCTTGCCGCGCCGGCGCAAGGGAATCCCGAGGGGACGCCTCCTACTTGAGCGTCGTCCCGATTTCGTTGAACACCGTGCTGACCTTGGTCCCGACTGTCTGGACCGCGGTGATAATGAAGACCGCGATTAGGGAGGCGATCAGCGCATATTCAATGGCGGTGACCCCCGATTGGTCGGCAGCGAAGGTCTTGATCGATCTGAACATTTTTTGCTCCTACTCCGAAACCCGATCCGGCGGCGACCCCGGTTCTCCCGCCGCCGGCATGGGGGCCGAAACTAGGATCGCCCGATTTCGGCCTCGTTAATTTGGGCGCCCTCGGGCGGAGCGCGGCCTCGAAGTTAAGCAACTGGTTAAGCCGCCAATAAAGTTGAATGAAACGTCGTGGGCATCGATTTGAAACAATCTTTACTCAATTCGAGTCCGGATCTTCCGGCCTTTTTGGGAATGCCTGTCTTCTCTCGTTCGCCCGGGCTTATGGCGCAAGATCGAGCCACACGCCCTCGGCGCCACCCTCGACCTCGACAATCCAAAGGTCGGGATCGAACGCGATCTCCCGCCTGAGCCGCTCCTCCGCCGCGCCCGCGCCGATCGAAGGCTCCTTATGGGCCCGGGCGAACAGCCTCTCGACCCCGGGCTCGTCGGCCGCAACGGACTGCGGCGCCGGCTCATAGAGCGTGGCGCGCCCGTCCAGATGATCCACCTTCACAAAAATCGCGCCGGCCTCCGCGGCGCCGCGGCGGCGCAGGACCGCGTTGGCTCCTTCCACTCCGCACCGGCGCAAATAGGCCGCGACCCAAATGTCGGAGCGCAGACGCGACAGACTTAGTGTCCTCCGCCGCGCGCGGCCTGCGTCAGCTGCTTGACCAGCCGCTCGGTGATTTCGGTCGAGGGAGAAAGCCCGTGCGCGCGTTCGAAGTCCCGCAATGCCTGCTCGGTGGCTGCGCCCTCGTTCCCGTCCGGCTTGACCGTGTAGCCGAGCTTCATCAGCGCGGTTTGAGCGGCCAGAACAAGGTGCGATCCATCGCTGCGCGCTTCCCCGGCCAACAGGGCTGCGATCGGATCGGGGCTCGAGGGAGAGCTGGCGGCGGCCGCCGGCCGCGCCGGCGGAAGCGCGGCGGGCGCCGGCGCGGGAGAGGCGTCGTGTTCGACGCTTGCGAGCCTTGGCGGGGGCGCCACGGCTAGCGCGGGGGCAGGGGCAGGGGCCGGACGCGCCGCCGGCGCGGACCCGAACAGCGGGGCGGGATGGCGCTCGCGCTGCAGCAGCAGCGCGTTCACCCCAATGCCGACAAGCGCGACCGCGAGCGCCGCTCCCAGGCAATGGCGTAAATTGGGAACCTTGAGCCGCCCAGCGATCCGTCGCGGCAGGCTTTGCTCGACCGAACGCTGGAGGGGTCCACGGAGGCGGCCAACATTGTCCCTGATGCGGGCGAGCGCTAGATCCACGCCGAATTCTCCTGAGAGCGCGCCGCCGTCGCTGGCGATCGTCGCGCGGTTCCTGAAAAAATCGCAGTCGCCGATTAAATCAATCTTAAGTCTAGCGGCGGCCCGTGGCGCGATTGCGGTTTGCTCCCGGCGGCTCTTGGCGCATGGTTACCGTTTCCTTACCGCCGTTCGACAATGCCCGCGCCACGCTGGTTCCCTGCTGACCGGCGCCCATATAAGGGCTATGGACGGGTCAATGTCCGCAATCGAAGCCATCCGCGACGACTTCGCCTTCCTCGATGAATGGGAGGACCGGTATCGCTATGTCATCGAACTCGGCCATGCGCTCGAGCCGCTGAGCGAGGCGGCGCACAACGACCGCAACAAGGTCCGGGGCTGCGTCAGCCAGGTCTGGCTGGAATGCGAGCCGGCGACGAACGGGGAAGGCGAAACAATCTTGCGCTTCCGCGGCGACAGCGACTCTCACCTCGTGCGGGGGCTCATCGCCATTGCGATCGCGCTGTTCTCCGGCCGGACCCCGGATGACATCCTGAAGGTTGACGCGGCCGCCGTTTTCCGGGCGCTCGGCCTCGAGCAGCATCTTACGCCCCAGCGTTCGAACGGGGTGCGCTCGATGATCGAGCGCATTCGCACGGACGCGGCGGGGCTCAAGCTCGGCGCCGCCTGAAGCCTTCTCGCGCTTACGGGGAATCGCTGGACGGGTCGCGACAAGGGAGCGCCCGACGGGGGTCCGCCGGCCTAGCGGTAAGTTTACCGGCGGCCTCCAATGTTTTCAGTGGCTTGAGACCCCGTTTAGTTCCAGCCTTAAAAATCATACATCTCGTTATTGTAATAATCGATTGAAGGGGCGCCGCTTGCCTTCCCCCGAGCGTCGCGACTGGCCGCATTGACACGACCTCCCTTCCCCTGATGTCTCGCGCGCCTTGATCGGCGGAAAAAGCCGGCCGCCACGTTTTCGCCGCGCGTCCTGACCAAGATCGCGCGAGATTCGCCTTCAACGCCGCTCCGTCAGGGTCAACAATTCCTTAATCCCCTTGGCGGAGACTGGAATAAACTCTTCGTCACCCACGGATGGTCATCGATGACTGAATTCGACAGTTCGGGCGCCGGCCGCGAGTTGGCGCCCGTTCCGGCGAGCGAGCCCGATTCGCCGGGGAGCGATGCGGCGGGCGCCGCCGGGTCCGGGGCGCCGCGGCGCGGCCCCTCGCGCGACCTCGTCCCGGTGGTCGAGCCTCCCGAGGCGAAATTTGCAGGAGCGCCGCAAGGCGCGCCGGGGAGGAGGTTCTCCCGGTTCCATCTGGCCGCCGCGGCGGCGCTCGCGATCGTCGCCGGGGTCGGGGGCGCCCTGCTGGTCGAGAACCGCGAGCAGGCCAAGGCGCTCGCCGACCGGACGATCGAAACCGAGTTCTCGCCCACGCCGTCAAGTCGCTGAAAGTGCGGGTCGACGCGATCGACACCGCCGTTTCGAACGCCGCCCTCGCCGATCTGCGCCAGTCGGTCGGCGAGATCAAATCCAACACAGCCTCGGAACGGCAAATCAGCGGCGCGCTCGCCCAGCTCTCGCAACGCGTCGACCGGCTCGACCGTGAATCGAGCGCGAAAGCCGACAAGCTGACCGAGCGCGTCGATCGCCAGGCGGGCGCCGTGGCGGCCGGGCTCTCCACCCGCATCGACAAGCTCGAGCAGAAAATCGCCACGCCGCCCCCGCCGCTCCCGCAAGCCGCCGCCCAGCCCAAGCCTCCCCCCGTCCCAGGTTCGGCGCCGTCGCGCTGGACAGAACCGGCTCGATCGACCGGCCAAGGCCGATTCTGCGGGGCTATGTCGTGCTCGGCGCCCGCGACGACGTGGCGCTCATCGGCGGGCGCTATGGCGAGCGTGAAGTCCGCGAGGGAGATTTTCTCCCCGGCGCCGGACGGGTCGAGCGCATCGAGGCCCGCGGCGATCAATGGGTGGTGATGACCAGCGAAGGGCTCATCGCGGAGACGGATTTTCCGCCCTACTGAGCGCATTCGCCCCGGCCCTGTCGGAAGCGCGGTTCGCCCGGGCCGCGAAAAAAGGCCTAGCCATTCGTGGGCCTTTTCTGGGCGCCAAGTCGACCCCGAGCGCTTTCGATGAGAAGGCGCGTATGTTACGACGGGAGCTTCAAGGCTCCCGCGCGGGCGCGCGGTCCTGAGGGATAAGACCGCGCGCATGAGTGAACGGCGTTTGAGTTTCAGTTACGAGGATCTCATCGCCTGCGGTCGCGGCGAGCTGTTCGGGGCAGGGAACGCGCAACTGCCCTTGCCGCCGATGCTGATGTTCGACCGCATCAGCGAAATCTCCGAAACCGGTGGCGTCAACGGCAAGGGCGGGGTCAGGGCGGAATTCGACATCAAGCCAGACCTTTGGTTCTTTTCCTGCCATTTCAAGGGCGATCCGGTGATGCCCGGATGTCTGGGCCTCGACGCGCTTTGGCAGTTGACCGGATTTTTCCTCGGCTGGCTCGGACTCCCGGGACGGGGCCGGGCGCTTGGCGTGGGCGAGGTGAAATTCGCCGATCAGGTTCTCCCGACGATAAGGAAGGTCGTCTATGGCGTGGACATGAAACGCGTCTTCAGGGGCAAGCTGATCCTTGGCGTCGCCGACGGGTGGCTTGAGGCCGATGGCGAACGAATCTACGAGGTCAGTGACATGCGCGTCGGCTTGTTCAGCCCTTCGCCCGCGGCTCCGGCGTAATTCCCCGGAGCTCCGCAGGTCAGTGGTGGAGGAAGGAGTATGAGGCGGGTCGTCGTCACCGGCATGGGCATCGTGTCGTCGATCGGCGACAACGCCCAGGAAGTGACCGCGAGCCTGCATGACGGCAAGTCGGGGATCACCCGCGCCGACCGATTGGCCGAACTCGGCTTTCGCTCGCAGGTCCACGGCGCGCCGACGCTGCGCGCCGAAGACGTGGTCGATCGCCGGGCGATGCGCTTCCATGGCGGCGGCACCGCCTGGAATCACGTGGCGATGGATCAGGCGATCGTCGACAGCGGCCTTGCGCCCGACGAGGTCTCGAACGAGCGGACCGGCATCATCATGGGTTCGGGCGGTCCCTCGACGCGCACCATCGTCGAGGCCGCCGACATCGCGCGCGCGAAGGGACCCAAGCGCGTCGGCCCGTTCGCGGTGCCGAAAGCCATGTCCTCGACCGCGTCCGCGACGCTTTCGACCTGGTTCAAGATCAAGGGCGTGAGCTATTCGATTTCGTCCGCCTGCGCCACATCCAACCATTGCATCGGCGCGGCCTATGAGCACATCCTCGGCGACCGGCAGGATGTGATGTTCGCCGGCGGCTGCGAGGAGCTCGACTGGACGCTGTCGGTGCTGTTCGACGCCATGGGGGCGTTGTCATCCGCCTTCAACGACACCCCTTCTCGCGCGTCACGCGCTTACGACCGGAACCGGGACGGATTTGTCATCTCCGCCGGCGCGGGCGTGCTGGTGCTGGAGGAATACGAGCGGGCCAAGGCTCGCGGGGCCAAGATCTACGGTGAGATCGCAGGCTATGGCGCGACTTCGGACGGCCACGACATGGTCGCGCCCTCCGGCGAAGGCGCGGCGCGATGCATGCGCCAGGCCCTGGCGCGGGTCAAAATCCCGATCGACTATATCAATCCCCACGCGACTTCGACCCCGGTCGGCGATCTCAGGGAGATCGAGGCGCTACGGGAAGTTTTTGGCTCGGGCGACAAGTGTCCGCCGATCGCCGCGACCAAGTCGCTGACCGGCCATTCTCAGGGCGCGACCGGCGTGCACGAGGCCATTTACTCGCTTTTGATGATGCGGAACGGCTTCATCTGCGAGAGCGCGCATATCGACGAGCTCGATCCTGCTTTCTCGGACATGCCGATCGTGCGCGCGCGCCTCGACAATGTGAAATTGCGGGCCGCGCTCTCGAATTCATTCGGCTTTGGCGGAACGAACGCGACGCTCGTGTTCAAGCATGTCGACGCGTGAGCCTCACGTTCTTCAAAGCCGCCGCAAAGCAAACCCCTCCCGAATATCTGATTGAACGAGCGCCTCCATGAGATCCGGCCTGATGAGCGGCAAACGCGGCCTGGTGATGGGCGTCGCGAACGATCACTCGATCGCCTGGGGCATCGCCAAGGCGCTCGCCGCAGAGGGGGCTGATCTCGCCTTCACCTTTCAGAACGAGGCGCTCGGCAAACGGGTCGCCCCGCTCGCCGAGGAGCTTGGCGCAAAGGAGCGCCTCTATCGCTGCGACGTCGAAGATCCGGACTCGGTCGAGACCCTGTTCGCCGAGCTCGCAGGGGCTTGGGAGAGCCTCGACTTTCTGGTCCATTGCATCGGCTTTTCCGACCGGAACGAACTGAAAGGGCGCTACGCCGACACGACCAGAGAGAATTTCATTCGCACCATGGTCATCTCGGCGTTCTCGTTCACCGAGACCGCCAGACGCGCGGCGGCCCTCATGCCGGCGGGCGGGGCGATGCTCACCCTCACCTTCGGCGGTTCGACGCGCGTCGTGCCGAACTACAATGTGATGGGAGTCGCCAAAGCGGCGCTGGAAGCGAGCGTGCGCTATCTGGCGGCGGATTTCGGCCCGGACAACATTCGCGTCAACGCGATTTCCGCCGGACCGATCCGCACCCTGGCCGGCGCGGGGATCGCGGATGCGCGCTTCATGTACAATTTCCAGCGCGACCATTCGCCGCTCAAGCGCACGGTCACGATCGAGAATGTCGGCGGCGCGGCAGTCTACCTGCTCTCGAGCCTCTCCGAGGGGGTGACAGGCGAGGTGCATTTCGTCGATGCGGGCTACAATATCGTCTCGATGCCCCGCCCCGAGGACATCGGCGGCTAGCCCGTCCGCTTTTGCCGGGCGCGCCATTGCTTTTCGCCGATTTTGGCGCAGTCTTCCGCCAGACTGTCAGTTCGCCTGCCGCTGAAACCATGGCCAGATTCCGGAACGAACGCCGGCCGCGGCCCCTTCGAGGGGCGAGCCTTGCTTTGCTCGGCGCCGCCTTTGTCGCGCTCGGGTTGACTGAGCGCCGCCTTTTCCGCGAACGCCGCCGCGAACGCCTCCCTGCGCTCTCGCCAGGCGAGCTTCCGCGAATTCATTGCCGGCCTTTGGCCGGTCGCCGCGCAGCGCGGAGTGAAGCGCGCGACGTTCGACCGCGCCTTCGCCGGCGTCTCCTTCGATCCGCAAGTCGTGGCGATGGCCCAGTCGCAACCCGAGTTCGCGCGCCCGGTTTCGGACTATGTCGCGAGCGCCTTGTCGGCCGAGCGCATCGCGCGCGGGCGCGAGCGGGCGCGCTCTGAGAGCCTCTGGCTTGACCGGGCCAGGGAGACATTCGGCGTCGACGGCGCGGCGATCCTCGGCATCTGGGGGCTGGAGACGGATTTCGGCGGTTTTCCGGGTTCGAACAATGTCTTTCAGGCCCTGGCCAGTCTCGCCTATGTCCGCTTTCGCGGCGACTATTTCCGCGACGAGCTGATGGCGGCGCTCGTGATGGTGGAGGAAGAAGCCGTCGCTCCCTCGCTCATGCGCGGTTCGTGGGCGGGCGCCATGGGCCAGACGCAGTTCATGCCGTCGAGCTATCTCGCCTACGCGGTGGCGTTCGAACGGCACGGCCGGCGCGACATCTGGACGAGCGAAGCGGACGCGATCGGCTCGACCGCGAACTATCTCGCCAAACACGGCTGGACGACAGGTCTGCCCTGGGGTTTCGAGGTTCGCCTGCCGGCTGCATTCACCCTCAGCGACGCGGATTCCTCCTCGCCCGCGCCGTTCTCGTCCTTCGCCGCTCGCGGGGTAACGAGAGGCGACGGTTCGCCCCTGCCGGAATCGGGTTCTGGCCGGCTCATGATCCTGGCCGGACTCAGCGGGCCGGTGTTTCTCGTCACCAGCAACTTCGACGTCATCAAGACGTACAACAATTCGACGGCTTACGCGCTCGCCGCCGGCCTGCTCGGCGACGCGGTCGAGGGCCGCCCCGGTCTTGTCGCCCAATGGCCGGCCGATCGTCCGCTCACCGCGGCGCAGGTTGAGACGCTTCAGGCCAGACTGAAGACGATGGGCTTCGATGTCGGCGATATCGACGGAAAGATCGGCGATGCGACGCGCTCGGCGGTGCGGGCCTATCAGGAGCGCAATGGTCTCAAGCCCGACGGCTACGCCGATCTCTCGCTGTTCAGGCGGGTCAGCGCGCCGCCGTGATCGTCCGTGAGCCCCGCGCTTGTTTGGATAACGGCGCCATGCTAGGCGACCCCGCGGCGCGTTCGGCCTGGCCTTAAGGACCGCCAGAAGGGCGTTCAGGCTCACGCACGAGGAGCGGTTGACGATGGCTGACCAGAACGGCAATGGCGCGGAGGCGCCGCAAGCCGGTCCGAGATTTTCGATTCTCGCCCAATATACCAAGGATTTGTCGTTCGAGAATCCGAACGCTCCGCGCACCCTGGGGCCGCAGCAGTCGGCGCCCAACATTTCGATCCAGATCAATGTGAACGCGCGCCAGCTTGCGCCGACCGACTACGAAGTGAGCCTGACCCTCGAAGGCGGCGCGGGTCAGGGCGCGGACACGATGTTCAAGTTCGAGCTCAACTATGCGGGCGTGTTCCGGGTGGAGAACTTCCCCGCCGATCAGGTTCAGCCTGTCGTGATGATCGAAGGGCCGCGCATGCTGTTCCCGTTCGCGCGCCAGATCGTCGCCGACGCGGTGCGCGGCGGGTCTTATCCGCCGCTGTTCATCGATCCGGTCGATTTTCACGCGCTCTATCTGCAGCGACTGGCCGCGACCGGCGGTCAGCCGCAGCAACAGACGGCCTGACTGTCTCGCGGACCGGTCGGGTCAGACAGCCGGAGCGAGGTAGCGCGACCAGATCGCCTCGACGATCGAGGTTTCGATGTAGCGCGCGTGGGCGGCCGCCGCCTCCGGCTCGAGCCACGATTGTCTTGGCGGCCTCGGCTCGGAACGGGCCGGAACGAGGAGATCATGAAGACCGGCGAGCGCCCCGGCGTCGCCGAACGCAAGCGACCGCTGGCGGCCTCCCATGAGCTCGCAATAGACCTCGACCAGAATCTCCGCATCGAGCAGCGCGCCGTGCCTCGTCCGCCGCGAGCGGTCGATCCGGTAGCGGTCGCATAGTGCGTCGAGGCTGTTCGGCTGTCCGGGGTGCTTCTTTCGCGCGATCGCGAGCGTGTCGACGACCCGCTCCATGCCGATTGCGGCGCGCCCGAGCCTGGTCAGCTCGGCGTTCATGAAGCGCATGTCGAACTCGGCGTTGTGGATGACGAGATTCGAATCGCCGATAAAGGCGAGAAAATCGTCGACCACGCCGCCGAACGCCGGCTTGTCCCTGAGCGTTTCGGCGGTGTGGCCGTGCACGCGCGCCGCCTCCTCAGGGACGTCTCGCTCCGGATTGATGAGGACGTGGAAGACCCTGCCGGTCAGGCTTTGATGCACGATCTCGACACAGCCGATTTCCAGCACCCGATGCCCGTCCGCCGGATCGAGGCCTGTCGTTTCGGTGTCGAGGACGATTTCACGCATGGCCGGTTCGGCCTCCGGCCACGGCGGCGATTGAGCGGGTGAATTGAGCGACGACCGAACGCGTCAGCTCAAGCCTGCCGCGCGTGTCAATGACGAAATGAGCGCGGCGCCTCTTTTCCGCATCCGAGGTCTGGCGGGAGAGAATCGCCTCGAGTTTGGACTCGGTCATGCCTTCGCGCTTGAGAGCGCGCGCCCGCTGGACGGCTTCGGGCGCGCTCACCACGAGAACCAGGTCGACACTCGCTTCCGCCCCGGTCTCAAACAAGAGCGGCACGTCGACGATGACGAGCCGCCGGCCGGCGGCCGCCGCGCGCGCGACGAACTGCGTGCGCGCCTCGGCCACCGCCGGGTGCACGAGGCCCTCGAGGCGCTTCAGCGCCTCCGCGTCGCCCAGCACGCGCGCCCCAAGGCGCTCGCGGTCGACCTCTCCCGAGACTGTAACCCCCGGAAACGCCGCATCGACCGTTTTCGCGCCGGCGCCGGCGTAGAAGTCGCGCACCGCGTGGTCCGAGTCGAACGTCGGGACGCCAAGTTCGGCGAACATGGCCGAGACCGTGGATTTCCCCATCGCGATCGAGCCCGTCAGTCCAGCGACGATCACCGCCCCGCCTCGCGCTTTCCGAGGACTTCGGCTTCGATGAGCGCGCGGAGTTCCGGCGTCACCCTGGGGCGCTCGCCGAACCAGCGCGCGAAGGCGGGCGCCGCCTGGTGGAGCAGCATGCCGAGCCCCTCCACTGAGCGCAGTCCGCGCATCCGGGCGCCCTCGATCAGGGGGGTGCGCAAGGGAATATAAACCGCGTCCGCGACGACCGCCCGCTCCGGGAGCCCGCCGAGATCGACCGCGAGGGGCGGCTGGCCGGCCATGCCGAGCGAGCTCGCGTTGACAAGCAAGTCGGCCTTGGGCAATTCCACCGCAAGATCGGCCCAGGATATCGCCGTCGCCGGACCGCCGAAATGCGCGGCCAGCGCTTCCGCCCGGGCTCGCGTCCGGTTGACGATGGCGATGCGCGCAAATCCGCGCGAGATCAGGGCATGGACGATCGCCCGGGCGGCTCCGCCGGCGCCGATGACCACGGCCGATCCCGGCCGCTCCGCCCAGCCCGGAGCGCTTTCGTCCATGTTCGCCAGAAAGCCGGCGACGTCAGTGTTGTCGCCCATGAGCCGCCCGTCCTCGCGCCACAGCGTGTTCACCGCGCCAAGCGCCTCCGCGACGGGGGTTCGCCGGTCGCAGGCGGCGAAGGCCGTTTCCTTGTGGGGCACGGTGACATTGGCGCCGAGAAGCCCCTCCTTGCCGATCCTGGCCGCGAACTCGCGAAATTCCCCTGGGGGGACCGCGAAACGCTCGTAGGTTCCGGATAAGCCCAGCTCTTTCAGCCAATAGCGATGAATGACCGGCGAGCGCGAATGATCGACCGGCCAGCCGGCCACTCCCGCGCGAGGCGCCCCGGTCGCGCTCATAGCGAGATCAGATTCTCGCGCCGCATCCAGGCCAGCAGACTCAGCATCGGCAGCCCGAGAACGACGGAATGATCCCCTTCAATGCGTTCGAACAGATGGATTCCGAGACCCTCGCCCTGATAGACGCCGACCGAGGCCAGCACGCCGGGCCCCGCGCGTTCGAGATAGCGCGAAATCTCAGGCTGATCGAGGGTCCGCATCGTGAGATTCGCGTGTTCGCTGTGGACGGCCAGCGCTTCGCCGGCGCGGGCGACGCAGAATGCGGACGTCAGGCGGTGCGTCCTGCCGGAGAGCGCGGCCAGAGTTTGCGCGGCTTCGGAGAGATCCTTGGCCTTGTGGAAGATCCGTCCGTCGAGCGTGAGCGTCTGGTCGGCGCCGATACAATAAGCCTCCGGGCGCTCCGCGCTCGCCGCAAGAGCCTTGGCTCGCGCCAGCGCGCCGGCGACGCCTTCCAGCGAACCGCCGTCCTTGAGGTAGCGATCCTCGAGCGCGCGCTCGTCGACCCTGGGCGTGGCGAATTCGGCGGCGAGCCCCGCCGCCGACAGGAGCCCCCGGCGGCTTTCGCTCCGCGAAGCCAGAACCAGAGGGTGAGCGCCCCGCCAAAGGGACGGCAAACCGATCCGCATCTTCTGCATGGAATCAGCCGCTGGCGATGAACTGGAGACGATGCTCGCGATAAAGATCGAGCACCGCCGCAGCCGTCTCTTCGATCGACCGGCGCGTCACGTCGATGATCGGCCAGCCGCGCTGTGCGAACAGCCGCCGCGACGCCGCGACCTCCTCGGCGACCGCGATGCGGTCGACATACTCGGTCTCGGAATCGGCGTTGAGCGTAAGAAGCCGGTTTTGCCGCATCTGCACGATCCGGTCGGCCGAAGCAATGAGGCCGACAACCAGCGGACGCCGAAGATGGTCGATGGCCCCCGGCAATGCGACGTTCGGCACCAGGGGAACATTGGCGGTTTTATAGCCACGATTGGCGAGATAGATGCTGGTCGGAGTCTTGGACGTGCGGCTCACTCCAATTAAAACGATATCGGCGTGGTCGAGGTTCTCCGAGGCCTGACCGTCGTCGCTCAGCATGGTGAAATTGAGCGCGTCGATCCTCTTGAAATATTCGGCGTTGAGCATGTGCTGCGCGCCGGCTCTCGGCGTTGAATTCTGGCCGAGATAGGACTGGAACAGGGTCAATATTGGCTCGAGGACGGACAGACACGGCGAGCCCGAAGCTTCGCAGCCCGCCCGAAGGCGCTTGGAGAGGTCGGAATCGACCAGGGTGAAGAGGACGATTCCGGGCGCGTTCTCGATCTCGGCGATCACCCGGTCGAGTTGGGAGGCGGTGCGCACCAGCGGATAGACATGTTCGATCGAGGCGACGCCCTGATATTGCGCCGCCGCGGCCCGCGAGGCGGCGATCAGCGTTTCTCCGGTCGAGTCGGAAATCAGATGGAGATGAAAGTAGCTGCGGCCCAACGCCGACTCCGGGTCCGGTCAATCGCCGACTTTATAACTGGCGGCGCTGGTTGTGGACAGGCGTGGAGAACAGAAGGCGAGGCGTGTCCCGCCGGTCCATTCGGGCGGAGGGCGCATTCGCGGATTCACAGCCGTTCCGGTCGGGAGAAGTCTGACGCCGGATCTCAGTTGAGGATGAATTGCGGGGATAATTTCAACGTTTCACGAATGAGATTTGGCGGAGACCGCAATTCCTTAACGAAACGTTAATCGCCTCGAGGCGTTCCTGAGAGAGCCGCGCCCTTCCCGACCGAATGTGACGGCTTGTTTTTTGGGATGGCATTGAACTTGCGCAAACCGCCCCCCAAAAGAGAAGAAACAGTTTCGAATCTTATTTATATTATTTTAGGGCGCGAGCGCTTGTGAGCTTGCGCTGATGGCGGACGCCGCCTAATGCGACGGACATCCAGGCGGCTCGCGGGGCCTGACGTTTTTTCATGATCCTTTGGCTCAAGGCTCTGCACATTGTGAGCGTCATCGCGTGGATGGCGGGAATGCTCTATCTGCCGAGATTGTTCGTCTACCACGCCGAGGCGCCGAAGGGGTCTGACGCCTCGGAAACCTTCAAGGTGATGGAGCGGCGGCTCCTCAAGGCGATCATCAATCCGTCGATGGTCCTGGTCTTCGTAACCGGGCTCGCGCTCGCCTATCTCACGGGATATTGGCAGGCAGGATGGCTCCAGGCGAAGTTCATCCTGGTTCTCGGCCTCGCCGGGCTGCACGGCTTTTTCGCCCGCTGCGTGCGCGCCTTCGCCGAAGACGCCAATGAGCGGCCCGCTCGATTCTACCGGATCCTGAACGAGGCGCCCACAATCCTTATGATCCTGATCGTCGTTCTGGCGGTCGTGAAGCCATTTTGAGCGCCTGGACAGGCCGGCGGTCCGGCGTCGCGTGAAGGCCGGTTGAAAAATCTCGCGAAGGCGACTATGTAGCGCTGCCCGCGCGTTGAACGCGTGGTTCATAGCGGCGCTGGATCGCCCGATCCAACTTTTCGTCGCCTCGGCCCGACACGGCCGAATCTGAGCGTCGAAACGCAGCGTCATCATCCATCAAGACTCATGACTTTGCAGGTCCGCGGGACCGGGAAGTCCAAGGGTAAGGTCCGCCAATGCGGGAAATGAAACTTAAAGATTTAAAGCAGAAATCGCCGACCGAGCTCCTCGTGTTCGCCGAGGAGAACGAGGTCGAAAACGCGTCGACCATGCGCAAGCAGGAGCTGATGTTCGCGATTCTGCGGCAGCTCGCGAGCATGGACGTCGAGATCATCGGCGAAGGAGTCGTCGAGATCTTGCAGGACGGGTTCGCCTTCCTGAGGTCCGCCGACGCGAACTACCTTCCGGGGCCGGACGACATCTACGTTTCCCCGTCGCAGATCAGGCGGCTCGGCCTGAGGACCGGCGATACGGTCGAAGGCGTGATCCGCAGCCCCAAGGAGGGCGAACGGTATTTCGCGCTGCTCAAGTGCAACGCGATCAACTTCGAAGACCCGGAAAAGACCCGGCACAAGGTCCATTTCGACAATCTGACGCCGCTCTATCCCAACGAGCGCCTCAAGCTCGAGGTCGAAGACCCGACCCGAAAGGATATGTCGTCGCGGGTCATCGACATTGTGGCGCCGATCGGCAAGGGGCAGCGGGCGCTCATTGTCGCGCCCCCGCGAACCGGCAAGACGGTGCTGTTGCAGAACATCGCCCAGTCGGTGACCGCCAATCATCCCGAATGCTACCTGATCGTGCTTCTCGTCGACGAGCGGCCAGAAGAGGTGACCGACATGCAGCGCTCGGTGAAGGGCGAGGTCGTGTCGTCGACCTTCGACGAGCCGGCCGTGCGCCACGTCCAGGTCGCGGAGATGGTGATCGAGAAGGCCAAGCGCCTGGTCGAACACGGGCGCGACGTGGTCATCCTGCTCGACTCGATCACCCGGCTCGGGCGCGCCTATAACACCGTCGTGCCGTCTTCGGGGAAGGTGCTGACCGGCGGCGTCGACGCCAACGCGCTGCAGCGTCCCAAGCGGTTTTTCGGCGCCGCCCGCAACATCGAGGAAGGCGGCTCGCTGACGATCATCGCAACCGCGCTCATCGACACCGGCTCGCGCATGGACGAGGTGATCTTCGAGGAGTTCAAGGGAACCGGCAACTCGGAAATCATCCTCGACCGGAAGGTGTCGGACAAGCGCACGTTCCCGTCGATGGACATCACCCGGTCCGGGACGAGGAAGGAAGAACTGCTCGTGCCGCCCGACATCCTCAAGAAGATGTATGTGCTGCGCCGCATCCTCAATCCGATGGGCACGGTCGACGCCATCGAGTTCCTGCTCGGGAAACTGCGCGAGACAAAGACCAACGCGGCTTTCTTCGAATCGATGAACACCTGAGCCGACCCCGGCATAGCCGGATCTGCAGCCCATGAGCCTCTCGAAAGGAGAGGGGTCGTCCCCGTGACCGAACCATCGAAGCCCACTCTCGCCGATCTCAGAGTCGAGATCGATCGGATCGACAGGCAAATGCACGAGCTCCTGATCGAGAGAGGGCGGGTCATCGACCAGCTGATCGAGATCAAGACACGCCAGGGAGGGGGCTCGGCGTTCCGTCCCGCGCGGGAAGCCTCGATGATGCGCGCGCTGGTCGAGCGGCATCAGGGCCGTCTGCCGCTCGATACTGTCGAAGGCATCTGGCGGGTGATCATCTCGACCTTCACCTATGTTCAGGCGCCCTACCGCATCCACGTGGATGTGTCGGGCGGCGACGCGGCGATGCGCGACTCGGCGCGATTTCACTTCGGTTTCACCACGCCCTGCGTGCCGCATTTCGGCGCCGCCGAGGTGATCCGCGCGGTTCACGATTCGGTCGGCGATCTGGGCATGTTCGCTGTCGACGGCGGGCCAGGGGCGGGCGCCTGGTGGACGAGGCTGACGCCGCCGGAAGCGCCCAAGATCATCGCCCGTCTGCCGTTCGTCGAGCGGGCCGATCATCCCGCCGGCATGCCGGTGTTCGTGATCTCGAAGCCACTGGCGGATGGCGCGGCGCGCGACGTCGTGCTCGAGCAGGTCACCCTCGACCGCTGGCGCGTCGACATTCCTCATAGCCTCCGCGCGATCGGCGCCGAACTCATCGGCTCCGCCGCCGACGGGATGGGGCTTGCCCTCCTGGTGGCGAGGCCGGGGGAGCTCAAGGCCGACGCGGTCAGCGCCGCGCTGCGCTCGATCGGCGTCGCCGACGTGCGCGCCTCGGAGATCGGCGCCCATGCGAGCCGATTTGACGCTTCCGCGTTGCGCAAGCCCGCGAATTGAGGCTAATCGGACCGGCCATGACCTCCCACGTCGCCCGCAAACCTCAGCCGCGCCCGGAAATCCTGGCGATCGACCCCTATGTGCCGGGGAAAAGCCGGGTAGAGGGCCTGGACAAGGTCCACAAGCTCTCGTCGAACGAATCGCCGCTCGGCCCCTCGCCCAAGGCCATCGAAGCGGTGCGCGCGCTTGCCGGCCGGCTCGAATTCTATCCCGACGGCGCCTCGACCGAGCTGCGCGAGGCGATCGGCGCGCGCTACGGCCTCGATCCCGCCCGGATCATCTGCGGCAACGGCTCCGACGAGCTTTTGTCGCTGCTCGCCCATGTTTTTCTGCACCCCGGCGACGAGGGCCTCTACAGCCAGTACGGCTTTCTGACCTATCCGATCTGCATTCGCGCAGCGGGAGGAATCCCGGTCGTCGCCGAGGAGCGGGACAGGACCGCGAGCGTGGACGCGATGCTCGAAAAAGTGAGCCCCCGCACCAGGATCGTCTATCTCGCCAATCCGAATAATCCGACCGGGACCTACATTTCCTTCTCCGAGGTGAAGCGCCTGCACGCGGCCTGCCGGCGCACACGCTGATGGTCATCGACGCGGCTTATGCCGAATACGTGAGCCGCAACGACTATGCGGCGGGCGTGGAATTGGCTTCGACGGCGGACAACGTCGTCATGACCCGGACCTTCTCCAAGATCCATGGTCTTGCTGGCTTGAGGCTCGGCTGGGCCTATGGATCGGAACATGTCGTCGACGCGCTGAACCGGGTGCGCGGGCCGTTCAACCTGAACGGGGCGGCGCAGGCCGCCGGCGTCGCGAGTCTCGAAGACGCCGCGCATATCGAAAGCGCGGTTGCGCACAATGCGCGCTGGTTGCCCTGGCTCGCCGGGAAAATCGCCAGGCTCGGGATCGAGGTGACGCCGAGCGTCGGCAATTTCCTGCTTCTGACCTTCCCGAGCGAACGAGGCCGGACCGCCGCCGACGCGGACGCTTTCTTAAGCGCCCGCGGATTCATTCTGCGGGCGGTCGCCGCCTACGGGCTGCCGGACTCGCTTCGTCTAACGGTGGGGAGTGAGGCGGCCAACAGGGGCGTGGTCGCGGCGCTTGCCGAGTTCATGCGAGGCGAAAGTGGTTGAGCGGCTCGCGCCGCCGCTGCCCGCGCCGATTTTCGAAGAACTGGCGATCGTCGGCGTCGGGCTGATCGGCTCGTCGATCGCGCGCGCGGCGCGCCGGCGCCAGGCCGCCAGCCGGATCGTGCTTGCCGATCGGTCGGTCGAGGTGCTGGAGCGCGCCAAGGCGCTCTCGCTTGGCGATGTCGTCACCGACGATCCGGCCCGAGCGGTTCGCGACGCCGATTGCGTCATCCTCTGCGCGCCGGTCAGCGCCAACGCGGAAATCGGTCGCGCCATCGCGCCTGCGCTTCGGCCGGGCGCCATCGTCTCGGACGTGGGCTCCGTCAAGGGAGCGGTCATCGCGGCGCTTAAATCCGTGCTGCCCGCGCATGCGCGCCTCGTTCCCGCGCATCCGGTCGCGGGAACCGAGCAGTCGGGACCGGACGCCGGATTCGCCACCCTGTTCATCAACCGCTGGTGCATTCTCACGCCGGCGGAGGGGACGGACGAACAGGCGATCGCGAAGGTGCGGGCCTTTTGGGAGGCCCTCGGATCGCATGTCGAGACCATGAGCGCCGGGCATCACGACCTCGTGCTCGCGATCACCAGCCACGTGCCGCATCTCATCGCCTATAACCTCGTCGGCGCCGCAGCCGATCTGGAAGAAGTGACGCAGTCCGAGGTGATCAAATTCTCGGCCGGCGGGTTTCGCGATTCGACCCGCATCGCCGCTTCGGACCCTACGATGTGGCGCGACGTCTTCCTCCACAACAAGGACGCGGTGCTGGAGATGCTCGGCCGATTCAACGAGGACCTGACGGCCTTGCAGCGGATGATCCGGCGCGAGGACGGCGAGGGACTGTTTCGTCTCTTCACCCGGACACGCGCGATCCGGCTCGGAATCGTCGCCGAGGGCCAGGACACTGCGGCGCCCGATTTCGGCCGTCACGCGGCTGAAACGGACGAGCCGGCGCGGTGAGCGGCGCCGAGCGCGGCCAGCGGGAAACCGGCTCCTCGCAAAAGATCGGGCGCGAAATCAGGGAACCGAAAGCGCTGGCGGCCGGTTCGGACGGCGGCCTCTGGGTGTTCGGGTATGGGTCGCTGATGTGGCGGCCCGGATTCGCCTATGCGCGACGCTGCAAGGCGCTGCTGCGCGGCTGGCGCAGGAGTCTCTGCGTCTATTCCCACGTCTACCGGGGCTCGCCCGTGCGGCCGGGACTGGTGCTGGGCCTTGACCGCGGCGGCGCCTGTCCCGGGGTCGCCTTCGAGGTCGACGCGGCGCTCAGCGAGGCCACGGTTCGCTACCTGCGCGAACGCGAGCAGGTGACCGCCGTCTATGTCGAGCGGATCGTGCCGGTTCGGCTCGAAGGCGGCGACCGGGTGCTCGCCTTGACCTATGTCGCCGACCGCCTCCACCGCCAGTATGCGGGGCGGCTCGATCGCCAGGCGATGCTCGAAATCGTGCGGGCGGGCCAGGGCCAGTCAGGCGGCAACGTGGACTATGTCCTTGAGACCAACGATCACCTGCAGGCCATGGGGGTCAGGGATCGCGATCTCGAATGGCTCAGCGCCAGATTGAGGGCCTGAGGATAGGCCGCGCGCCGGCCCTCACGTCTCGGCGCCCACCAGATCGGCGAGCGCCGCCGCCCGTTCCTCGGGCGACCGCGCCAGCAAATGGACATGCAATTCGCCCGCCAGCCCGAAGGCCTTGAGCTCGCGTTGCGCCCCGGCGATCGCCGGCTCCGGAAAGGCCCCGGTCTCGCGCACCGACAGGACCCGCCGCCGCCCCTTTGGGTCGCGCACGGCGGCGAGCAGTATGGCGTCGCAAAAGGCCGGACAGGCCGACGCCGGATAGACCGAAAAGACGTAGCGCCGCCCCGACTGTCCCTTCCACGAACAGAATCGGGACGAGATCGGCATGCCGGCCAGCGCCGCCAGCGAGGAGCCTCCCCTGTGGCGGTCGCTCGCCAAGGCGATCCAGGGCGCTGTTGGCCGCTCGGAGAACCCGCCGCCCTCGTCGATCGTTCCGTTCCCGCAAGCCAGCATGATCGTCGCCGCCCTAGGTTATTACGGGAACATTAATAGAACAAAGCAAGACCTCAGTCAAGCCTCACGCAGCGTTTCCGCGTCGCTGTTCGCGCCTTCCGCAAGGACCTCGGCAAGCGATGGCTCCTTGCCGACGGCTTCGGCGTTGAGACGGTCGCAGGCCGTCTCGATCGCCGATTGCAGGCGCTTGCCGAATTCCGAGCGGTCAAGGCCAGGCTTGATGACCGGCAGATATTCGATCACCGCGACCCCCGGCCGGCGCAGGAAGCCGCGCCGGCGCCAGAAGAGGCCCGTATTCGACGGCGACCGGCAGGCAGGGAACTCCCGTCTCCGCGTAGAGCGCGGCGGCGCCCTGTTTGTATTTCGGCGGAGCCCCGGGGATGCGGCGCGTTCCCTCCGGATAGATGAACACCTGCCGTCCGGCGGCGAACACCGGTTTGGCGGCGCCGGCGATTTGCTGCAGCGCCTGCCTGCCGCGCGCGCGATCGATCGCGATCTGCTCCGAGACGATGAGATAGAGGCCGAACAGCGGAACACGGGTCAGCTGGCGCTTGAGGATGATGGCGAAGTCGGGCGCATATTTGAGGAGCGCGAACGTCTCGAGGAACGATTGATGCTTGGCCGCGATCAGGACCGCTCCAGGAGGAATGTTCTCGACCCCGCGATATTCGAGCTTGAGCCCGCAGATCGCCTCCAGAAGCCAGACGGAAATCGAGCCCCACAGCCGGGCGAGCGCAAAGACCGCGCGCCTGCCGAACAGCATGGTCGGCAGGCCGGCGATCATCAGGACCACCATGTTCAGGTAGAACAGCCCGTTGAAGACGAGCGATCGCGCGGCCAGCATCGGGGATGTCGAGGGGTCGCGCGGAGAAAGGGACGCCATCCTATTGCAGCCTCTGCAAATGGCGCATGACGATCTCCCGCGAGAGAAAGCCGGTCAGCAGGGTCACGGCGACGCACACGGCGACAAGAGCAAGATAGCCCATAGGGCGAAGCGCGAAAGAGCCGAACATCGCCGCGATCTCCTCGCCGCCCGCCGAATGCGCCCATGAGAAGGAGAAAAGCGAAGCGGTCGCGAAGAAGGCGACCGCCGCGAGCCCGCCGATCGCCGCGCCGCGCAGCCCCAAGCCCCGGAAATGAATTTCGAACTCCTTCGCTATGAACGCGTCCGACGCGCCGACGAGGTGGAGCACTTCGACGATCTCCCGGGCGCCCGCCATCGCGCCGCGGGTGGCGAACCCGATCGCCGTGCCCATCGCCACGATCATCAGCACAAAAAGAGCCGCCGCCAGAATGACGATCGCCTTGGCCATCGCCCCGAGCCGCGCCGCCCAGACCCGATGATCGTCGAGAGCGGCTTGAGGAACCGCCGAGGCAAGCGCCTTGCGCAGTCCGGTCAGGTCGTCAGCCCCCGAGGCTTTGAGCCTGAGCAGGATCAGCCGGGGGATGGGAAGTTCGCTCAGGTCGAGTCCCTGACCGAGCCACGGCTCGAGGAGCTTTTCCGATTCGGCTTTCGAAAAGGGGCGAGCGGACTCGACCGCGGGCGCCTGCGCGGCGACGGCGACAGCCTTGGCGACGAGGCTCTCGACATCGTCGCGAGGCCCAGGCTTCACCTGGATGGTGGCGTCGCGCTGCACATCCGAGCGCCAGGCTTTCGAGGCGTCGGAGACCAGCAGGGCCGCGCCCGCGGTCAGACAGGCGAGGAAGGTCATGATCGCAATGACCACGACCAGCGCCCGTCCGGTTATCGAGTTGCGCGGGATGAGCGGCGCATTGGTTTTGAACGCGGTCTCCGGTTCAGGAGCGGCGATCCGTTCGACGGCCGGTTCGTTCATGACGGCAATCCGTCGAACACGGCCAGTTTGCCGTTGCCGATCGTAAGCCTGCGGGCGAAGCCGAACTGGTCCATGAGCTGGAGATCGTGGGTGGCGATGACCACCGCCGTTCCCAGCCGGTGGAGCTCGACGAACAGCCTAAGCAGCCGGCGGGCGAGCCCCGGGTCGACATTGCCGGTCGGCTCGTCCGCCAGCAGAAGCTCGGGGCGAACGATCAGCGCGCGGGCGATCGCCGCCCGCTGCTTTTCGCCGCCCGAAAGAACCGGCGGCGGCGCGTCCATCCGGTCGCCGAGACCGACCCAGCGCAAAAGCTCGACAACTTCCGCGCGGTAGCCGGATTCCTCGCGTCCCATCGCGCGCAACGGCAGCGCCACGTTCTCATACGTGCTGAGATGGTCGAGAAGGCGGAAATCCTGAAAGACGGCGCCGATTCGCCGCCTCAGCGTCGTCAGATCATTCTTCCGCAGCGTCGCAGCGTCGAGGCCAAAGACCCGGATCGTTCCGCGCGTCGGCCGGAGCGAGAGCAACATGAGGCGCATGAGGGTCGTCTTGCCGGCGCCGGACGGGCCGGTGAGGAATTGAAAGCTCTGCGGTTCGACGGAAAAACTGAGGTCGCCGAGCACTTCCGGTCCCATGCCGTAGCGCAAACCGACGTTTTCGAACCTGAGCAAACGCGTTTCCCCTGACGGCTAGAATTGGCCGCTTAACGCGGCTTTAACCGTGATTCCAGCCAAATGCCACCATCAGCCGCCCAATCGGATGAGCGAGGTCGGACGCCATGTCTCAGGCCCACAGGTTCAGCGCCAGTCGCGATCGAGGCGGCATGGAAGCGCCGGGGGGCGCGTCGCGGCGCCGGTCACGCGCGGTTGGCGCAACAGCCCCGGCGCTGGTCTTCGCAGCCCTCACGATCGCCTCGACGATGGCGATCGGGGCTCGGGCGGCGCTCGTCTCGATTGCGCCGGCGACCGCGAGGGTCTACGCGCTCGCCGGAATGCCGGTCAATCTTCGCGGCCTCACAATCGCCGGCGTTCACGCGGCGTCCCGGCAAGACCCGCAAGGCCAGGGGGAACTCCTGGTCACAGGCGAGATTGCGAATCTGCGCGACAGAGAAACGCCCCTGCCCGATCTGCGCTTGGCCTTGCGGGCGCAAGATGGGCGCGAACTCTACATCTGGACGGCGCGCGGACCGAAGGCGAGCCTCGGCGCTCGCGAGCGGGTCCCCTTCCGGGCCCGGCTCGCCGCGCCGCCGGCCGGCGTGCGCGACGTTCTGGTCAAATTCGTCGCGCCGGGCAATAAAGGGTCGTTCACCGAGATTCCTCCATGAGCGGCGAAAGACAGGTCAAGGTTCTCTTCGACGAGCGGACGATCGCCGAGCGGACGGAAGCGCTGGCCCGCGAGATCGCGGCGGCGGCGCCGAAGGACCTGCTGGTCGTCGCCATCCTCAAGGGCTCCTTCATGTTCGCCGCCGACCTCCTGCGCGCGCTGCATCGGGTGGGGCTCGAGCCGCAGGTGGAGTTCTTTCATCTGTCGAGCTATTTGAGCGGGACCGTGTCGAGCGGGACGGTCAAGATCCTGCGCGACATCGAATCGTCGGTGCGCGACCGCGACGTTCTCCTGGTCGACGACATTCTCGAATCGGGCCGGACGCTGGCCTTCGCCAAGGATCTTCTCATGGCGCGCGGCGCGCGGCGGGTTCTCGTCTGCACGATGCTGGAGAAACCCGGCAAGCGGGCGGTCGGGATCAGCGCCGATTTTGTCGGCTTCGTCTGCCCCGACGTTTTTGTGGTCGGCTACGGCATGGACGTCGCCCATTCCTATCGCGAATTGCCGTATATTGGCCGGGTCGTCACCGCGCAGGACGCCGCTGACGCCGCCTGACGCCGCCAGATACGGAAGCCTTTTCGTGTTCGAGAGCCGTTTTCAGTCCTTCGCCGCCCAGGGCGATCCTTCGCATGGGGCGGCCCGGGTCAGCCTGTTGCGCGCTGAGCTGGATCGGCTGGGACTGGCGGGGTTCATCGTTCCGCGCTCCGACGAGCACCAGAACGAGTATGTGCCGGCGGGCGCGGAGCGCCTGAGATGGCTCACTGGATTCGCCGGCTCGGCGGGGCTCGCTGTGGTTCTGAAGGACGCCGCGGCCCTGTTCGTCGACGGCCGGTATACCGAGCAGGTGAAGGCCGAGTCGGACGGGTCGGTGTTCGAATTTCGCCACGTGACCGACGAGCCGCCGGGCGAGTGGATCGCGCGGAACCTGAAGAGCGGCGAGAAGCTCGGCTACGACCCAAGGCTTCACACCCCCGACTCCGTCGCGCGGTTTCAGGCGGCTTGCGAAAAGGCCGGAGCGGCGCTGGCACCGGTCGAGGCGAACCCGATCGACGCGATCTGGCCGGACCGGCCGCCCGCGCCGCTCGGCGCGATATCAGCCCACAAGATGGGCTTCGCCGGCGAAAGCGCGGGCTCGAAAATCAAGCGCGTGCGACAGGCGATCGGGCCGTCACAGGGTCTTTTCGTCAGCGACCCTCACAATCTGGCGTGGCTGTTCAACATTCGCGGCTCGGACGTCGCCTATACGCCTCTGCCGCTCGGCTGGGCGTATCTGCCCGTTCAAGGGCGACCGACCGTGTTCGTCGACGGAAGAAAGTTCACCAATGCGAGCCGCGTCAGTCTCAGCCGCCAAGCGGAGATTCTCGAGCCCGACGCTCTGATCGCCTTCATTGAAGACCTGGGCCGGCAGGGCGCGCGAGTCGCCTTCGATTCCGCGACCGTCCCGGCCTTCCTCACCCAGGCGATCGAGCGGGCGGGCGGCAAGGCGGACATCGGCGCCGATCCGATCACGCTCATGAAAGCGAAGAAGAACCCGGTCGAGCTCGCAGGCGCCCGCGCCGCGCAGGAGCGCGACGCGGCGGCTATGGCGAATTTCCTCGCCTGGTTCGAGCGCGAGGCGCCGCGCGGGCGTCTGACCGAAATCGACGCGGTGAAGGCTTTGGAAACCTTCCGGCGCGCAAGCCCGGCGCTCAAGGACCTCTCGTTCCCGACCATCTCGGCCTTTGGGCCGAATTCGGCGCTCCCCCACTATCGGGTGAGCGAGGACTCCAATCGCAAAATCGGGCGCGGCATTTTCCTTGTGGATAGCGGAGCGCAATACGAGGACGGCACCACCGACATCACCCGCACCATCGCCGTCGGCAGGCCCAACGCGCTGATGCGTGACCGGTTCACCCGGGTGCTGAAAGGCCATATCGCGGTCGCCCGCGCCGTCTTCCCGGCGGGAACCAACGGCGCGCAGATCGACGCGCTGGCGCGCGCCCCGTTATGGCGCGCCGGGCTCGATTTCGACCATGGCACGGGACATGGCATCGGCTCATATCTCTCGGTCCATGAGGGGCCGCAGCGCATCGCGAAATCGGGAACGGTCGCGCTCGCGCCGGGCATGATCATCTCCAACGAGCCCGGCTACTACGCCCCGGGCGCGTTCGGGATCCGGATCGAGAACCTGGTCGCGGTCGAGGAACGGACGATTCCGGGCGGCGAACGGCCGATGCTGGGCCTCGAGACGCTGACGCTTGCGCCGATCGACTTGAGCCTCGTCGAGCCGAAGCTCATGGACGCCGACGAGATCGCCTGGCTCGACGCCTACCACGCCCGTGTGCGCAAGATCCTCACGCCGCGGGTCGATCGCACAAGCCGCGGCTGGCTTGCCAAGGCGACGCGGCGCGTTGCTGCGGCCATGGCGAAAGGCGCCGGATAGACCGGACTGCCGGCGCCGCGCGACGGGCAGATGCCGGTGAATGCATAAATGAGGCCGGGCGCTCGACAAGCCCTGATTGGCGCGGCCCGGAGCGCTGTGCTGTAAGCTCCTGCAAATGAATCTTTCCCTAACGACGGACGCCGCTCGGGCGAGCGGTCTTGTGCGCGCCCGCGCCGGCGTCACTGCGATCTTCTTCGCCAACGGCCTCTGCATCGGCGCATGGGCGGTCGCGATCCCGGAAATCAAGGCGCTGTTCGGTCTCTCCGACGCAAGCCTCTCGATGGTGCTTCTGGCCGCGGGCGCAGGCGGCCTCGCCGCCATGCCGGTCGCCGGCGTGCTGCCGCCGAGGATCGGAGGCACCGGCCGGGCGCTCAGGATCTCCGGGCCGCTGGTCGCGCTTGTGCTGGCGGCCCTGCCTTTGACCCATCTCCTGTCGCCGGGATTTGGCCTGCTCGCGGCCTGCGCGTTCCTGTTCGGCTTCGTCAACGTCCTCATGGACGTGCCGATGAACGCCCACGCGAGCGTCGTCGAGACGCGTTGGGGAAGCGCCATCATGTTCTCCTTCCACGCCGCCTGGAGCGCAGGCGGCCTCGCAGGATCGGCCTTGGGCGGGTTGCTCATCGCGCGAGGCGCGGGCCCGGCGCTTCAGCTCGGGATTGAAGCAGGGATTGCGCTCGCGATCGCGGTCGCGGCCGGTCTTGTCATCGGAGTCGGCGACACCCGCGCCGCGGCGCGGGTCTTTGCGCCGCCGGAGCGCAAGCTCATGGCGCTGAGCCTCATTGCGTTCCTTGCGGTGTTCGTGGAGGGGTCGGTCACCGACTGGAGCGCGCTCTACATGAGTTCGGAGGTCGGGGCGCCTCGCGGCGCGGCGGCGATCGGGTTCTCCAGCTACGCGTTCATGATGATCGTCGGCCGCCTTCTCGGCGACCGGGTCGTTCGCGCCGTCGGCCGGACGCGCATCATTCTCTATGGCGCGGCTCTGCTGTTCCTGGGGATCGGGATTGCGACCGGGCTCGCATCCGAACTCGGCGCTGTCGCCGGCTTTGCGCTGGTCGGCCTCGGCGTCGCCAACATGGTGCCGGCGGCCTTCAGCGCCAGCGCCGCTGCGGCAAGCTCGCCCTCGCTCGGCATCGCCATGTCGGCGACGATGGCCTACACGGCGCTCCTCATCGGGCCGCCGTTTTTCGGCGCGATCGCGACGGTCTCGAGCTTGCGGTTCGCGTTTGCGATTCTGCTCCTCGCGGCGGCGGGGATCGCCGCGTTGACCTTCACCCAGCGCGGCCCAGGCGCCCTTCGCTAAGTCCAGCCATCACGTCTGCGGCCCCGCCGCGCGCAGCTCGCGCAGGTGGGCGACCAGCCCTGCCGTCGAGCGGTCGAGCGCGGCCGTGCCGGCAGCCTTGTCGGCGACGATCGGCGCGAGGCTCAAGGCGAGCTCCTTCCCCAGTTCGACCCCCCATTGGTCGAACGAATTGATGTCCCAGACCGCGCCCTCGGTGAACACCTTGTGTTCGTAAAGGGCGATGAGGCGCCCGAGCATGCGGGGATCGAGCCGCTTGTAGAGGAAGGTGCTGGTCGGCCGGCTGCCGGAGAAGCTCTTGTGCGGCGCGAGCCGACGGGCGTCGGCGGCGCTTGCGCCCTGCTTCAGGGTGAGCGCCTCGGCCTCCGCGGGCGTGCGGCCATGCATCAAGGCCTGTCCCTGCGCCAGGCAATTGGCGACCAGGAGATCGTGATGATGCGCGTCGGCGTCTGTCGGGGTCGCCGCGACCAGGAGGTCCACCGGAACGATTTCCGTTCCCTGATGGATGAGCTGGAAGAAGGCGTGCTGGCCATTGGTGCCGGGCTCGCCCCACACGACCGGGCCGGTCGCGGTATTGGCGGGCGACCCGTCGAGCTGCACGCTCTTGCCGTTGCTCTCCATCTGCAACTGCTGGAGATAGGCGGGAAAGCGCCCGAGCCGCTGGTCGTACGGGATCACCGCGTGGGTCGCGTGGCCGAGGACGTTGCGGTTCCAGACGCTGAGCAATCCCATCAGGATCGGGATGTTGCGCTCGATCGGCGCTTCACGGAAATGCTGGTCGACCTCGTAGCCGCCGTGGAGAAAATCATTGAACCGGTCCGGTCCAATCGCGATCGCGAGCGGCAGGCCGATGCTCGACCAGACCGAATAGCGCCCGCCGACCCAGTCCCAGAAGCCGAACACCCGGGTCGCCTGGATACCGAATTCGGCCACCTTGTCGAGCTGGGTCGAGACGGCGGCGAAATGGTCGCCGACCGCCGCTTCGCCGACCCCCTGTGCGATCCATGCCCGCGCGGTCCGCGCATTGGTCATCGTCTCGAGGGTGGTGAAGGTCTTCGACGACACGATGAACAGGGTCCGCGACGGATCGAGCCCACGCAACGTGTCGCCGATATCCGCCCCATCGACATTGGAAACGAAGTGGCTGTGCAATTTCGGCGGCGCGTACGGGGACAATGCGCGCGCGGCCATGGCCGGGCCGAGATCGGACCCGCCGATGCCGATGTTGACGACGTCGGTCATCGGCTGGCCGAGCGCGCCCCGCGCCCGTCCCTCGCGCACATCCGCCGCGAAGCTCAGCATCCGCTCGCGCGTGCCGATCACGTCCGGCATGACGTCCTGGCCATCGACCACGACCGGCTTCCCCGAGAAATTACGCAAGGCGGTATGCAGTACGGCGCGGTTCTCGGTCGTGTTGATCTTCTCGCCCTTGAACATAGCCTCGCGCTTGGCCTCGACCCCGCACGCCCGGGCGAGATCGACGAGCGCGGCGAGGACCGCGGCGTCGATGCGCTGCTTGGAATAGTCGAACAGGAGGTCGTCCAGGGTCACGCTGAACGCCTTGAATCGCGCGGGATCGCCGGCGAAATCGGCTCTCGCCGTCCGCGCCAGCACGCCGTCTCGCAAGCTGGTCAGTTTCGCCAGCGCCGCCAGAGTCGCTTTCGTCGCCATGGGCCTTTTCCTTTCCCCTGCTTGCGGTTAAGCGTGACGCCGCCCGGGTCCGGACTATTCATATGCCGCCGCTTTTGCAATTGCGAGACATCGCGCTGACCCTTGGCGGCGCGCCGCTTCTGGACGGCGCCGAATTGTCCATTTCGGCCGGCGACCGCATCGCCGTGGTCGGGCGCAACGGATCGGGCAAGTCGACCCTGTTCCGGATCGCGGCGGGCGAATTGACGTTCGACCGCGGAACCCGGTTTGTCCAGCCCTCGGCGCGGCTTGCCTATCTGCCGCAGGAGCCGGACATGTCCGGATTTAGGACCGTGCTCGAGTATGTGCTCGCGGGTTTGAGCCCGTTCGACGACCCCTATGCGGCTCGGGCGATGATGGCCGAACTCGGGCTTGACCCGGCCGCCGATCCCGCGCGCCTTTCGGGCGGCGAAGCCCGGCGGGCGGCGCTGGTCAGGGCGCTGAGCCCCGAGCCCGACATCCTGCTCCTCGACGAGCCGACCAATCACCTCGACCTCATCGCGATCGAGTGGCTGGAAGCTCGCTTGGCCTCGAGCCGGTCGGCGCTGGCGCTGATCAGTCACGACAAGCGGTTGCTCGCGGACCTCTCCACCGCCACGGTCTGGCTCGACCGCGGCCGCGCGCGCCGCCTCGATCAGGGCTTCGGCGCCTTCGAGACCTGGCGCGATGCGAGGCTCGAGGAGGAGGAGCTCGAGCGCCACAAGCTCGACCGCAAGATCGTCGAGGAAGAGCACTGGATGCGCTATGGCGTGACCGCGCGGCGCAAGCGCAACATGCGGCGGGTGGGGGAACTCGCGGACTTGCGCCGCGAACGTCGCGAGGCGCGGCGGGCCGTGGGCTCGGCCGCGATGATCGCGCAGGACGCCCGGGCCTCGGGCGTGCTCGCGATCGAGGCCGAGCGGATCGCCAAGGCCTATGACGGGCGCGAAATCGTGCGCGATTTTTCGCTGCGCGTCATGCGCGGCGACCGGGTCGGGATCGTCGGGGCGAATGGCGCCGGCAAGACCACGCTCATCAACCTCCTGACAGGTGTTCTCGAGCCCGATTCCGGCTCGGTGCGGCTCGGCGCGAATGTGACGATGGCCGCGCTCGATCAGGGGCGCGCTTCGCTCGAGCCCATGACCACGCTCGATCGACGCGCTGACCGGCGGCGGCAGCGATTACGTCACGATCAACGGCGAACGGCGCCACGTTCTCGGCTACATGCGCGATTTCCTGTTCCCGCCCGAGCAGGCGAGGACGCCGATCGGCAGGTTGTCCGGAGGCGAGCGCGGACGGCTCATGCTCGCGCGCGCGCTGGCGAAGCCGTCCAACCTGATGGTTCTCGACGAGCCGACCAACGACCTCGACATCGAGACCCTCGATCTTTTGCAGGAACTGCTCGGCGACTATGCCGGAACGATCCTCCTCGTCAGTCACGACCGCGATTTTCTCGATCGCGTGGCGACCTCGGTCATTGTCGCCGAGGGGAACGGGAAATGGGTCGAATATGCAGGCGGCTATTCCGACATGGTCGCCCAGCGGGGCTATGGCCTGGCCGGTCCGCTCGCCCAGCCGGTCGAGGCCGCGCCGAAGCCGGAGAGGCGGCCGGCCGAGCGGATTGCGGCGCCGAAGCGCAAGCTCTCCTTCAACGAGCGCCGCGCGCTCGAGGCGCTGCCCAAGCGAATCGAAGATCTGCGGACCGACATCGACGCGCTCGAGCGCCAGCTTGCCGACGTCGACTTCCCCGCGCGCGAGCCCGCCGCCTTCATGGACGCGACAAAGACCTATTCGGAATTGCGCGACGCGCTCGCGGGGGCTGAGGACGAATGGCTCGGCCTGGAAATCCTGCGCGAGGAGCTCGAACGGCAGTAGCGCGGATTGTGGTTCGGAGTAGACGCGGTCGTTGACCGCGTGCCGCGCTCGGCGAGCGCGGGCTACAATGGGTCGCGTCGACCGAGTCGCGATCCGCATGGGGATCAGGGCAAACATGGCCAAGATGGAAGAAAACGTCCTGTTCGCGAGCCTGCGCGACGAGCTGTTCACCGCGGTGGTGGGTGACGTGCTCGACCGGATGGGAAGACGGCGCCAGTTCCTGCCGCAGGCGATCTCTCCGCTGAGACCCGACATGAAAGTGATCGGCCGAGCCATGCCGGTGCTCGAAGCCGACATCTTCGACGAGAACTCCCGCGCCCCCGGCGCGAAGCCCTTCGGCCTGATGCTGGAGGCGCTCGACGATCTGCGCCCGGGCGAAGTCTATGTCGCGACCGGCGGCTCGCTTCGCTATGCCTTCTGGGGCGAGCTCATGTCCACCCGCGCGCGCTACCTTGGCGCGGCGGGCGCGGTGCTGAACGGCTTCGTCCGCGACGCGGCGGGAATCGAGGCGCTCGGCTTTCCGACCTTCTCGCGCGGATTGTACGCCCAGGACCAGGGCCCGCGCGGCAAGGTGATCGACTTCAGGGTCGCAATCGAGATCGAAGGGGTCCGCGTCGCGCCGGGCGATCTCATCTTCGGCGATCGCGAGGGCGTGCTCGTCATCCCCGCCGAAATCGAGGCCGAGGCGGTCGAGGCGGCGCTCGCCAAGGCGTCGACCGAGAACAAGGTCGCGACCGCCATCCGGGGCGGCATGGGGGCGCGCGAGGCGTTCGACACGTTCGGAGTGCTGTGAGGCGGCGGCCTTACGCTGGCGCGAGCGCCGTCTCGACCAGTTCGACCCAGTAGCTCATGCCATAGGCGAGCGCGTCGTCGTTGAAGTCGTAGGACGGGTGATGCAGCTTGGCGGTGTCGCCGTTGCCGAGGAAGATGAACGCCCCCGGGCGCGCTTCCAGCATGAACGAAAAATCCTCGGCGCCCATGACCGGGGCGGCGTTCGTATCGACCTGCGAATTCGCCCGCAACCTTGCGCGCCACGCGCGCGGCGAAGTCGGTCTCAGCGGCATGATTGACGGTCGAGGGGTAGTTGCGGCGATATTCGACCCGCGCCGTCGCGCCGCTGGCGGCCGCGACGCCGGCCGCGATCTCGTGGATGCGCCTTTCAATGAAATCGCGGGTCGCTGGTTGAAGCGTGCGCACCGTGCCATTGAGCCAGGCCGATTGGGGAATAATGTTGTTGGCCGTGCCGGCGTGAAATTGGGTGACCGAAACGACGCAAGCATCGAGCGGATCGACATTGCGCGAGGCGATGGTCTGAAGCGCGGTCACGATCTGAGCGCCCACGACCACCGGATCGACGCCCTGATGGGGCATCGCCGCGTGGCCGCCCCGGCCTTCGATGACGATCGTGATCTCGTCGGCCGCGGCCATGAGCGGCCCCGTGCGCAGCTTGAAGGCGCCGACCGGCAGCGCCGGCATGTTATGCATCCCATAGACTTCCTCGACGCCGAACGTGTCCATGAGCCCGTCGTCGATCATCGCCTTCGCGCCCGCGCCGCCTTCCTCGGCGGGCTGAAAGATCACCACCGCCTTGCCGGCGAAGTCGCGGGTTTCAGCCAGGCGCCGCGCCGCGCCGAGCAGCATGGCGGTGTGCCCGTCATGCCCGCAGGCGTGCATTTTCCCCGGGATCCGGGAGCGATAGGGGAGGTTGGTTTCTTCCTCGATCGGCAGCGCGTCCATATCGGCGCGGAGCCCGATCGTGCGCGACGAGGGTCCCCTGGCGCCGCGAATGACGCCGACCACGCCGGTGCGGCCGATTCCCGTCTTGACCTCGTCGCAGCCGAAGGCGCGAAGCTTGTCGGCGACGAATTTTGCGGTCTCCTCGACATCGTAAAGGAGCCCCGGGTTCTGATGAATTTCGCGCCGCCAGGCCCGGGCGTCGGGAACGAGGTCGGCGACGTCTGATCGGATTTGCATCGCAACAAGCCTCCTTGCAACTCGCGACAGGTTGAGGGCGCGGCGCAGCGCCTGTCAATTGCGCCTGAGTTCGGTGACGATCGCATCGCCCATCTCGCTCGTCGAGACGGTCGCGCCCGCTTCGCCGCGGATGTCGGCGGTGCGGTATCCGGCGGCGAGCACGCCGGCGATCGCCTTGTCGAGCCGGTCCGCCGCTTCGCCAAGCCCGAACGAATAGCGCAACGCCATGCCGAACGAGCCGATCATTGCGATCGGATTGGCGATCCCCTTGCCTGCGATGTCGGGCGCCGATCCGTGGACCGGCTCGTAGAGCGCCTTGCGCCGGCCGCTCTTCGGCTCGACGTCGCCGAGCGAGGCGGAGGGCAGCATGCCAAGCGAACCGGTCAGCATCGCCGCGACGTCGGACAGCATGTCGCCGAACAGATTGTCGGTGACGATGACGTCGAACTGCTTGGGCCAGCGCACGAGCTGCATGCCGAGCGCGTCGGCCAGCTGATGTTCGAGCTTGACGTCCGCGTATTCCCGCTTGTGCAGGGCGCTCATCACGTCGTTCCACAGGACGCCGGACTTCATCACGTTGCGCTTCTCGGCCGAGGTCACCTTGTTTCCCCGGGTGCGCGCGAGTTCGAAGGCGGTGCGCCCGATCCGCTCGATCTCGTAGGTGTCGTAGACCTGCGTGTCGATCGCACGGCGCTGGCCATTGCCGAGATCGGTGATCGTTTTCGGCTCGCCGAAATAGACGCCGCCGGTGAGTTCGCGCACGATCATGATGTCGAGCCCCTCGACCACCTCGGCCTTCAGCGACGAAGCGGAAGCCAGCGCCGGGTAGCAGATGGCCGGCCTCAGATTCGCGTAGAGCCCAAGGTCCTTGCGCAGGCGCAAAAGCCCCGCCTCCGGGCGGACGTCATAAGGAACCCCATCCCATTTCGGGCCGCCGACAGCGGCGAGGAGGACCGCATCGGCGCGTTGTGCGAGGTCCATGTCGTGGTCGCTGATCGCCTTCCCGTGCGTATCGTACGCCCCTCCGCCGACCAGTCCTTTTTCGGTCTCGAATTTGGCGCCGCCCTCGCTATTGAAATGCGCGATAATCTTCTCGGCTTCGGCCATGACCTCCGGGCCGACGCCGTCGCCGGGAAAGATGAGGAGCTTGAAGGTGGCCATGATCCGTCACGTGCTCAGGGGAAAGCGGGGTGATGTGCTAGACGATTTCGCTATCGTGCGAAAGCCCGGATCGGCGGGAATTGGCGCACGGCGGACCCGCGTGCGATTTAAGTCTTCGCCATGAGCATCGTGAACAGCGCCGCCGCCGACGGCTTCATCCAGCGCCTGCCGAAGGACATTCGCTTCTTTCTCGTTCATGGGCCCGATGAGGGCCTGACCCACGAGCGGACCAAAGCCATCATTCGCGCGCGCATCGGCGACGACCCGGATCCGTTGCGCCTCGTGCGCCTCGAGGGTGACGCGGTCGCGCGCGACCCGGGCGCGCTTCAGGACGAAGCCTACGCGATTCCGATGTTCGGGGGATCGAGGGCGATCTGGATCGACGCCCAGGGGCGCGATCTTCTGCCCGCGCTCGAGCCTCTGTTCGAAAGGCCCCCGGCCGATTGCGCGATCGTCGTCAAGGCCGGGCCGCTCAAGAAGGGGACCGCCCTGCGAGCGGCGTTCGAAAGCCCGGCCGCGCGCGCGGCGATCGAATGCTATTCCGACGACGTGAGCACGCTCGAATTGCTGATTGACGCGGAAGCGCGCGCGGCCGGGCTTGCCATCGAGCCGGACGCCCGCGCGGCGCTCATCGACCTCGTCGGCGCCGATCGCCGGACGACGCGCGGCGAGATCGCCAAACTCATGCTTTACGCGCGCGGCCAATCGCGGATCGCGGCCGAAGACGTGGAGGCGATTGTTTCGGACGCGGCGCCGTCCAATCTCGACGAGGTCATCGACCACGCGCTGATCGGCGATCTCCCGGCGGTCGAGGCGTCGCTCGCCCGGTACTTTCACGATGGCGGCGAAGCCGATTATCTGATGATCCGGCTTGTCGCGCGGATGACGCTCTTGCATCGGCTGAGGCTTGAGATGGATCAGGGACGGCCGTTCGACGCCGCCTGCCAGGCCCTGTTCGTGAAACTGCCGCCCTCGGCGCGCCGGGCGCTGGCGAGGCAGGCCGAGCGCTGGACGACGCAATCGATCGCCGGGCGCCTGCCGGCGGTCCGGCTGGCGAGCGCCCGTGTTCGCGCCGAATCGCGGCTCGCTGAGCCCTTGGCGACGCGCGCCTTATGGGCGCTGGCCTCTCAAGGGCGTGCCGGGCGCCGCGCAGTGAAGCCCTAACGCCGGAACTCCGGCTTGAGCGCGCAGTAAAGAGCCTGGAACCGCTCGCGCTGCTTCGCGAATTGCGCGGCGAGGTCCGTCTCCGGCTCGGTCACGTCGGCGATCTCGGGTTTGACGCAAACGGCCTCCGGCGGCTCGCCGGTGAGCGCGATGCGGGCAAGGCGGGCGGCGCCCAAGGCCGGGCCCGTCTCGCCGCCCTTCATGCGCACGATGGTCAGCCCGGTCGCGGCGGCGATCATGCGCGTCCATAAGCGACTCTTCGCGCCGCCGCCGATGAGGCCGGCGCGCTCGATTCCAGCGCCCGCGGCGGCGAGACAGTCGCGCGCTTCGGCGAGCGTCAGCGCCACGCCCTCCATCACCGCGCGGGCGACGTCCGCCCTCGTCGTCGGCTCGCTCATGCCGAACAGGACGCCCCGCGCGTAAGGGTCGTCGAGCGGGGTGCGCTCGCCGCTGAGATAGGGCAGGAACAGAAGCGGGCCGGGACCGGGATAGTCCGCCGCCGCCTCGCGTTCGAGCGCGTCGGGGGCCGCGCTCAGAAGCCGGCCTGCGAAAGCAAGCGCGCCCGCGCCGTTCAGCATCGCCGCCATCGCGTACCAGCGGTCGGGCAGCGCATGGGCGAAGGCATGCACCAGCTTTTCCGGCGCACTCATGTACCGGCCGGTCGCGACGATGAGCTGGGTCGCTGTGCCGAGCGAGATGAAGGCTTCGCCCGGGCCAATCGCGCCCAGGCCCACCGCGCCAGCCGCCGCGTCGCCGCCCCCGGCCGCTGTCAGAACGCCGCGCGGCAGGCCAAGCGCGTCAGCGGCCTTGGGCCGAATCCGGCCGGCCGGCGCCGACCCCTCGAAGAGCGGCGGCGCCCAGGCCGGATCGGCGTCGCAGGCGCCGAAGGCTTCCGCCGACCAGGCGCGCCGCGCCTCATCGAGAAGCCAGGTCCCGGCGGCGTCGCTCATGTCCGAGCCGAGTTCGCCGGTGAGCCTGAGGCGCAGATAGTCCTTCGGCGACAGAAGCGAAGCGACGCGCCTTCGATTGTCCGGCTCGTATCTGGCGATCCATTTCAGCTTTGGCCCGGTGAAGCCCGGCATCGGCTTCACCCCGACGACCCGGGCGAGATCCGGATGGTCGCGGGCGAGTTCGTCCGCCTCGCGAAACGCGCGTCCGTCATTGTGCAGGATCGCCGGGCGAACCGGCTTCATGGCGCCGTCCAAGAGCACCGCGCCGTGCATCTGCCCGGAGAAGCCGATCGCCTTCACGGCGCCGACCGCCTTGCCCGCCGCGCTTTTGAGCTCGGCGATCGCGCCGGCCATCGCGTCCGCCCAAACGTCAGGGTTCTGCTCCGACCAGCCGGGGCGCGGACGGTCTGGAGAATAGGCGCGGGCGGCGCTCGCGACCGGTTCGCCGCGGTCGTCGGTCAGGAGCGCCTTGAGCCCCGAGGTTCCACAGTCCAGCCCGAGATACATGGGGGCGCGCCCGAGAGAGTTGGGGCGCCATTGTGGGCCAGGCCCCGAATCCTCACAAGCGGGACTTCATCGCGAAGCCCGGCAGGCGCGGGCGCCCGCCGGCGGCCTGGCGAATTCGCCCGGTCCGCCTCAATGGCTGGAGGTCAATGGCTGAACGCCGCGCAGCCGGACGACATATTTGCAACCGGGCGCCAGCCCCATTCGGGATCGCCGTCGTCATCGTCCAGTTCGACGCCGCGTTCGAGAATGTACTTCAGACCCGAAAGGATCGGCTGGTCAGCGCCGCGGGTGGCCCGGTTGACGCCTTCCCAGTCGTGTTCGCCCGCCTGGCGCGAGAACCGGCGCACGAGGCGCGCGGCGAACATGCCGCTGGACAGGTTACGCTTCGCCGCATCCCGCGAAACGCGCCGCGCGAAAGCGCCGCCGATCGAGGCGACCGCCGCGCGCGCGACATGCGGATTGGAACAGGTCCAGACGATCTCGCGAACGATCATGAGCGGCCTCCTTTCTCGCTTGAGTTCGAGGCATCTTATGACGTGCGAATTTGTTCTCAAGGTGTCATTGCTGAAAAAAATGTTTTCAACGCAGGAGAGTCAACGTTTAGACGGCGTAATGTCAACGATTTGTCACATTGTAGCGTGTGCGTCGCAGGGTGAATTGGGCGTTCGTTTTCAAATCGTCATAATCATTCCCGAGATTTGCTTGATGCAACCGCAGTTGCCTTAATAAAGTTGTCGCCCGTTATCTTGCAATTGCCGAAGCCGATGTGTTGGAGCGCGAAGGGTTCCGCCCGTCAGCGCGCGCAAATCCTCACCTTCCCCGGCGCGCCCCACATGGCGCAGGGCGAGAAACTGAAGCGGTAGGTTCCGGTGGCGGGCGCGACAAAGGTGAGGACTCCCGGCGCCTCGGGAGCGCCGAAGAAGAAGCCGCCCGGTCCCTCGACATTCGGATCGCGCGGCCGCGAAACGGTCGAGGCGCGCCCGCTGCGCGGGTCGTAGTCGGTCTCCTGCCCCGTCATTTGCGCAGAAATCGCCTTTCCGCTCGAGAAAGAGCCGATAAACAAGGTCGCCGGCCCATGATAGGTCCAGCAGGCCTTGCCCGCGGACAAGCGGATTTGCGCCGTGACCTCCGGGGTGCATGACGCGGCCAAGGCTGAGGCCGGCGGGGCCGAGAAGAGGGCGATTGCCGTTGCGACGGCAGCGAACCCATGCCGCCAGGCGTGCCTTGAGAGGTCACCCGCCCGCATCGCGGTCGGTCAGCGCGGCGAGCCTGGCTTCCTCTTCGGCGCTCAAACCCGGGGTCGCGCCTGGCGCGCGGCGCCGGGCGATGATCACCGCGGCGGCGCCAACGCCCAGGGCGATAAGCGGGCTCAGCCATAGCAGCAACGTGTCCGGCTTGAACGGCGGTTTGAGCAGAATGAAATCGCCGTAGCGGGAGACGAGATAGGCGCGCACCTGATCGTTGCTCTCGCCCTTGGCGATGCGGGTGCGAATGAGCAGGCGGATGTCGCGCGCGAGTTGAGCCTCGGAATCGTCGATCAATTCGTTCTGGCAGACGAGGCAGCGCAATTCGGCCGAGAGCGCGCGGGCGCGCGCTTCGAGCGCCGGGTCCTTCATCACTTCGTCCGGCTGCACGGCGAGGGCCGGCCCCGAGGCCAGCGCGATAGCGAGACAGAGCGCGAAACGGACAAGGCGCATGATCATTGCGCCGGTTGCGCCAGCGAGCGCCCGCCGGCCTTCGCCCTGGCCGCCGCGCCGAAGCGAAGGCGCCGGTCGGCGAGCGACAGTCCGCCGCCGAGCGCCATGGCGGCTGCGCCGAGCCAGATCAGCGTCACCAGCGGCTTCCAGTAGAGACGGGCGGGCACGGCGCCGTCCGGCGCGGGGTCGCCGGTCGCGACATAGACCTGGCCGAAATGAAGGGTCGCGAGGCCCGCCTGGGTGGTGGTCATCTCGCGAGAGTCGAACTGGCGCCGCGCCGGCTCAAGGCGAGCGACGACCGCGCCGCCCGAGCGCACGGTGACCTCGGCAACGCTCTCCTTGTAATTCGGCCCGACCCGTTCGCCGACCGAATCCAGCGTGATCGAATAGGGCCCGACCTCGACGGGCGCGCCCTTGTGCAGGGTCGCGATCGCCTCGGCGCCGAAGCCGAGGCCCGAGAGCCCCAATAGGGTGATCCCAAGGCCGAGATGGGCGAGCGCCCCGCCGAAGAACGACAGCGGCAGGCCAAGCGCGCGCGTGAGCGCGGCGCCGGCGCCGAGACCCGGCCGCCACGCGCGCAGGAAAACCTCGATCAGCGTGCCGATGACGACGAAGATCGAAAGCCCCATCGCGAGCGGCGCGAAGATCGAGCCGCCTCGAAGCCACGCCTCCGCCACGACAGCGGTCACGGCGCCAATGATGATGGCGAAGGCGAGCCTCTGAACGACGCCGAGCAGATCGCCGCGCTTCCAGGCGAGCGAGAAGCCGAACGGCGCGGCGAAACAGGCGGTCAGCAACAGGGCGCCGCAGGTCAGGTTGAAGAAAGGGGCGCCGACGCTGATCTTCTCGCCGGTCAGCTGCTCGAGCGCCAGCGGATAGAGGGTGCCGAGCAGCACCGTCGCGCATGCAGCGGTGAGCAGCAGATTGTTGACCACAAGCGCCCCCTCGCGCGAGACGGGCGCGAACAGCCCGCCTTGCTTCAGCGTCGGGGCCCGCCAGGCGAACAACGCGAGCGAACCGGAAATGAATAAGGCGAGGATCGCCAGGATGAACACACCGCGGCGCGGATCGTTGGCGAAGGCGTGTACCGACGTGAGCACGCCCGAGCGCACGAGGAAGGTGCCGAGCAGCGAAAATGAGAAGGCGAGGATGGCGAGAAAAATCGTCCAGACCTTGAGCGCGTCGCGCTTCTCCATCACCGCGACCGAATGGAGGAAGGCGGTGCCTGCGAGCCACGGCATGAAGGACGCGTTCTCGACCGGGTCCCAGAACCAGAAGCCGCCCCAGCCGAGCGTGTAATAGGCCCAGAAGGAGCCAGCGGCGATGCCAAGGGTGAGGAAGCTCCAGGCGACGAGGGTGAACGGCCGCACGAAACGCGCCCAGGCCGCGTCGATCCGGCCTTCGATCAGCGCCGCGGCGGCGAACGAATAGACGATCGAGAAGCCGACGTAGCCGAGATAGAGCAGCGGTGGATGGATCGCGAGGCCGGGATCCTGCAATATCGGATTGAGGTCGCGTCCCTCGAAGGGCGCGGGCGATAGCCGCAAAAACGGGTTCGAGGTCAGCAGGATGAAGGCCAGGAACGCCAGGCTGATTGCCCCCTGAACAGCGAGCGCGTCGGCGCGGAGCCGGTTCGGCAGCGCGCGGCCGAAGATCGCGACGAGGCCGCCGAAGATCGCGAGGATCAGGACCCACAGCAGCATCGAGCCTTCGTGGTTTCCCCACACGCCGGAAATCTTGTAGATCGCCGGCATCGCCTGGTTCGAGTTCTCGGCGACGTTGAGAACGGAAAAGTCCGACGTCAGATGCGCGTTGACGAGCGCGGCGAACGCGATCGCGATCAGGGCGAGCTGGATCAGCGCCGCGTTGCGCCCGACGTTCATGAGACCGTCGTCGCCGATGCGCGCGCCCCAGAATGGCGCGACTGTTTGAGCGAGCGCGGCGGCAAGCGCGAGCGCCAGGGCGAAATGGCCGATCTCGACGATCATTGGCGCGCCGTCCCCTCGCCTTCCTGCCAGCGGCCCTGTTTCTTCAAGGCCTCGACCACCTCGCGCGGCATATAGCGCTCGTCATGCTTGGCGAGGATGGTGTCGGCGCGCATCAGGCCCGGCGCCTCGATCACGCCTTCGGCGACCACGCCCTGACCCTCGCGGAACAGGTCCGGCAGCAGGCCCTGGTAGGCGACCTTGAGATCGGTCGCGCCGTCGGTGAGGACGAAGGCGACCTTCTCGTTTCCGGATTTGACCACCGAGCCCGGCTTGACGAGGCCGCCGATGCGCAGCCGCGCCCCGGGCGCGACCGCCTTCTGCACCACTTCGGTCGGACTGAGGAAGAACACGATGCTGCCCGAGAGCGCGTAAAGCGACAGGCCCGCCGCCGCGCCGACCACGGCGAGGCTTAAGGCGATGAGCGAAAGGCGGCGGCCCCGGCGCGTCAATTGGCGTCTCCAAGGCCAAGGGCGCGCGCGAGCTTGTCGAGGCTTGCGACCGCGCTGGCGTCGGGCGCGAGAGCCTTGCGCGCGTCGGCGAGCGCCGCCTTGGCCTTGCCGGCCTCATGCAGCACGGTATAGGCGCGAATAAGGCGGCTCCATTCGTCGATGTTCCCGCCATTGCTGGCGAGCCGCGTCGCGAGCCGGTTCACCATGCCCTCGATCATCGGGCGCTGAGCCTCCGGGATCGCGGCGTCCCCCGCCGGCGGAGGTTCGCCCTTGAGCGCCGCGAGGCGCGCGTTCACCATTTGACGCCACTGCGCCTTGGGCGGCGAATCGGCGATGAGCAATTCGTAGTCCCGAATCGCGTCGGCCTTCCTGCCATCCTGTTCTGCGGCGAGCGCGACATAGAAACGCGCCTCCGGCTGGCCGGGCTCATCGGCGAGCGCCCGGTCGAACGCCTCGCGCGCCTTGTCGGTGACCACGCCGCCCGCCTCGGCGACCAGGGCCTGGCCGTAAGCCGCGCGGCGCGCGGGATCCTCGCCCAGGAGGCGCAGCGCCTCGGCGTAGGCGTGGGCGGCGTCGGAAAAGCGATCGAGCCGCATGTAGACCGGGGCGATGACCGCCCAGCCCTTGCCGTCGTCCGGCTTGGCGGCGAGCCGCGCCTCGACCGCGGCGACCGCCGCCTCGATCTCGCCCGGGCCGTTGGGCCCGACCCGGCGGCTCGCCAGCGGTTCGTCGGGCATCGCGGGCCGGCCGAGGCGCGCGTAAAGGGGAAGGGCGATCAGAGGCAGGGAAACCGCGATCAGGGCGGCGGCGGCGAAACGGGAGCGGCGGGATGCGGGGGCGGGCGCCGGCGGGGCGCCGGACTCGGCCGCCGCGATGAGGCGCCGCGCGGCTTCAGCGCGCGCGCTCTCCGCCTCCCCTTGCGGCAAGACGCCGCGTTCGACATCGCGTCTGATTTCCTGAAGCTGCGCCTTGTAGAACGCCGTCTCATTGGCGGCCGGGTCGCCGGCGGCGCGGCCCGGCGCGCGAATGAGCGGCCAAACCGCCGCGAGCGCCGCAAGGGCGGCCATTCCAGCCAGGACGAACCACACCATCGACGAGCCTTAAGGCCAGCCTTAACGAAGGCTTTCGGGGAAAAATCAGCGCTCTGTTATCGCAAAGCAGAGTTGAGGTCCCGTCAAAAACTCAGCTGGTCATTTTCCAGCTTCCGTCCGGCTGCTTGCAGCCGACCCCCCGGCCGTGGGTAGGCCGTCCGGCGATAAAGATGGTTTGCGAATAGGCGCGGCAGCCGGCGCCGGTCGTCTGGCCGGGCTCGACCAGGCCGAACACCCCGTGATCGCCGCGCCAGGAGCGGCGCTGGCCTGAATTGAGCGCCGCGATCTGCGCGTTCCAGGCGGCGGCGCGGTCGTCGTCGGTGAGCGACGCCCCGACCGGCCCGCCAAGGACGCCGCCAAGCGCCGCGCCGGTCGGGATCGCCGGGGCGGGGGTTTCAGTTGGCGCGGACGCGGCGGCGCCCGCCGGCCCAGCGGAGGCGACCGGCGGCGTGCCGGAGCCGACGCTTTGACAGCCAGCCAGGCCGAGCGAGGCAAGGGCGATCGTGAGAAGGGTCAGCCGCATCGTTCCAGTTCTCCCGCAAGGTCGGTCAAGCTTCGCTTGGGAGGCCTGCCGCGATTCGGCGGAATCGCAGCGGCTCCAGATACCTTTGATTTCGCGCGCTTTTTCGCGGCGCGCAATTGCGCGGAACGGCGAAGGCGCGCGCCCCGTCAAAGGCACGGCAGCCTGAGGATCGCGCGCAAGCCCCCGAGGGGGCTTTCGTCGAGCCTGAGTTCGCCGCCGTAGATCGAGGCGAGCTCGACCACGATCGACAGGCCAAGGCCGGAGCCCGGGCGCGACTCGTCGAGCCGCTTGCCGCGCTCGAGAGCGGCGGCGCGGGCGTTTCTGTCGAGGCCAGGGCCGTCGTCATCGATCTCGGCGACAAGAAAGCGGCCGGCGTCCTTGTCCTGCGCGACGGCGGCGCGCCGTGCATGGATCGACACTCTTTCGCGCGCCCATTTTCCAGCGTTGTCGAGCAGGTTGCCGATGAGGTCGGTGAGATCCTGGGCCTCGCCCCGAAACTTGAGGCCCGGCTGCAACGCGACGTCGAAGGTCAGCGGACGGTCGTCGTGCAGCTTTTCGTAGGTGCGCACGAGCCCGTCGACGACCGGCTTCACTTCGGTCGCCGCGCCGAAGATCCGGGCGCGGGCGGCGGCGCGGGCGCGGTCGAGATAGAACGTCACCTGCCGGCGCATGATCTCGGTCTGTTCGCGCACCTTTTCCGGCAGGCCGCCGCTCTCCGAATCGGCCTCGTTCATCAGCACGCTGAGCGGCGTCTTGAGCGCATGGGCGAGATTGCCCACCTGGGTGCGCGCGCGTTCGACGATCTCGCGGTTGGCGTCGATCAGCTGATTGACCTCGGTCGCCAGCGGCGCGAGGTCTGGCGGAAATTCGCCGGCGATGCGCTCGGCTTCCCCGCGGCGGATCGCGGCCACCCCTTCCCGCAAGCCCCTGAGCGGACGCAGGCCAAATCGAACCGCAAGCGCGGTTGAGCCGATCAGCGCCAGCGCCAGGGTGAGGAACGTCGCCGCGAGCCCCCATTCGAAGCTGCGCTCCTGCGCCTGGATCACGTCGGCGTTGGCGGCGACCTGGACCAGATATCGCCCGTCGTCGCCGGCGTCGATCTCGCGCTCGATCATCCTCAACTGATGGCCGCCCGGTCCGACGACATAGCCGCTGAGGATGGCGCCGCGGTCGCCCCCCGCGGCGTCGAGCTGCGGCAGCTGGGTCGCAAACAGCGACTTCGAGGCGCGGACTTCCGGCGGGTTCACGTCGGTGCGGGTGATCTGCCAGTACCAGCCCGAGAAGGCGAGCTCGAACTGCGGCGCTATCGCCGCCGGCGCCGCGGGCTTCCCCTCCTCGCCCGGGACCGCGGCGTCGGCGACCAGCGCCTTGAGATAAACGCCGAGCGTCTCGTCGAAATTGGCCTCGGTCCACTGCTTGTTGAGGGCGCTGAGGCCCAGCCCCGCGAGGGCGAGGATGAGGATGCTCCAAAACGCCGCGGACAGAAACAGACGTGAAGCGATCGACCGCGCGCTGAGCGCCTTGAGCATGAAACCCCTTACGGGACTTCCCTGACCGCCCCGCGCGCGGCGCTGGTCGCGAAGGCGGCATAGGCGCGCAAGGCTGTCGACACCGCCCGCTTGCGCGGCTTTGCGGGCTTCCAGGCGCTCGCGCCCTTGCGCTCGATCTCGGCGCGGCGATGGCTCAGCGTCACATCGTCGACGAGGACATTGATCGAGCGCGCCGGAATGTCGATCGCGATCTGATCGCCCTCTTCGATCAGGCCGATGGCGCCGCCTTCGGCGGCTTCGGGGGACACATGGCCGATCGAAAGGCCCGACGTGCCGCCCGAGAAGCGCCCGTCGGTGACGAGGGCGCAAGCCTTGCCGAGCCCGCGCGATTTGAGATAGCTGGTGGGATAAAGCATTTCCTGCATGCCCGGACCCCCGCGCGGCCCCTCGTAGCGGATGACGACGACGTCGCCGGCCGCGACCTTGCCGCCCAGGATCCCCTGCACCGCGTCGTCCTGGCTTTCGAAAATACGCGCCGGGCCCTTGAACTTCAGGCTGCCGGCGTCGACCCCGGCCGTCTTCACGATCGAGCCGTCGATCGCGATATTGCCGTAGAGCACGGCGAGGCCGCCGTCCTTGGAGAAGGCGTGGTCGACATCGCGGATCACGCCCTTGGCGCGGTCCTCGTCGAGCGAGGGATAGCGCGCCGACTGACTGAACGCGACCTGGGTCGGCACCCCGCCGGGCCCCGCAAGAAAGAATTCGCGCGTCGCCTTGCTCTTCGCGCGCATGATGTCGTTGCGCGAGAGCGCATGGTCGAGCGACTCGGCGTGCACCATCCGCACATCGCGGTTGAGGAGCCCCCCGCGGTCGAGTTCGCCCAATATCCCCATCACGCCGCCCGCGCGATGCACGTCCTCGACATGCACGTCGGCGACGGACGGAGCGACCTTGCACAGGCACGGTACGCGGCGCGACAGCCGGTCGATGTCGGCCATGGTGAAGTCGATTCCCGCTTCATGCGCGGCGGCGAGCAAGTGCAGGACGGTGTTGGTCGAGCCCCCCATGGCGATGTCGAGGGTCATGGCGTTCTCGAACGCCTTGAAGGTGGCGATCCCCCGCGGCAGCGCGCCCTCGTCGCCGTCCTCGTACCAGCGCCGCGCGAGATCGACGATGAGATGGCCCGCCTCGACAAACAGGCGCCGCCGGTCGGCGTGGGTCGCGACAACCGTGCCGTTGCCGGGCAGCGAGAGGCCCAGGGCCTCGGTCAGGCAGTTCATCGAATTGGCGGTGAACATGCCCGAGCACGAACCGCAGGTCGGGCAGGCGGAACGTTCCATCACCGCGACGTCGGCGTCCGAGACTTTCGAATCTGCGGCGGCGACCATTGCGTCGATGAGGTCGACGCTGCGGGTGCCAGTGGAGAGCTTGACCTTGCCCGCTTCCATCGGGCCGCCGGAGACGAACACCGCCGGGATGTTGAGGCGCATCGCCGCCATTAGCATGCCCGGCGTGATCTTGTCGCAGTTCGAGATGCACACGAGCGCGTCGGCGCAATGGGCGTTGGCCATATATTCGACGCTGTCGGCGATGAGTTCCCGCGAAGGCAGCGAATAGAGCATGCCGTCGTGACCCATGGCGATGCCGTCGTCGACGGCGATGGTGTCGAACTCCTTGGCGACGCCGCCCGCCGCCTCGATCTCGCGCGCCACCAGCTGCCCGAGGTCCTTCAGGTGCACGTGGCCGGGCACGAACTGGGTAAAGGAATTGGCGATCGCGATGATCGGCTTGCCGAAATCGCCGTCCTTCATGCCGGTCGCGCGCCAGAGGCCGCGCGCGCCGGCCATGTTGCGGCCGTGGGTCGAAGTGCGGGAGCGATAGGCAGGCATGTCGTCGCCTTATGAGGGTGAAATCCGGCCGGCGCGTCTCGCGCCGATCAAGCCGTCATAATCGCATTTTCTCGCCCCCGCCAGCAAGGGCGCCGGGGGTGAGGGCCTCCGTTGACTTCCGCGCCCCGGACCTGCGAGAAACGGCTGCTTCCGCAGCGCCGCGCTTCAAAAAGGCGCGGGAGCGCCCGGGCGCGGGTGTAGCTCAATGGTAGAGCAGCA
>CAVULN010000033.1:0-32343 GCA_963742305.1 uncultured Alphaproteobacteria bacterium | reverse complement strand
CAGAATCTGTCCGTTCCACGTCAATTGGTGGGGGGCGCTTCGACGGCAGGCCGCGCTGGCGCGGGGGCCTCCATCGTGTAAAGGCGATAGGCGCGGTTCGATAATAGTCCAGTCCACATGAGCTTGAGCACTTCGTCCATCTCTACTCGAAGAAACAGACACGACCAGTTTTTCAATGATAGGAGCTGTTAATTTGAAGATTCAATTCAAGTTTGCCTAAACGCGACGCCGCCACAAGACTTAAGCCACGCTCAACTAAAACGTCGCCTTATTGCGGCACTCATCCTCGCAATCTGCCGATGAGGTGTCGACGTAAGATGATATCTCCCTTATATGTGAAAGATCTTCGACAGCGCTCGCGCGGCGTTAGCTGTGGCCTTTCGTAGCTTATCTTTTTGTGTCGAGGAGAGAGAGGCGCCGCGATACGGCATTGTTGGACTCGACAATCTGACTCAAAAGTCTATGCCTCGCGAGGCGCTGACGGCGAGGTTGATACAGGCGAGTGTGATAAAGGCGGCGAGGGTGTCGGCAAGGTTCTCGTAATCCTTGGCCAGGCGGCGGTTGCGGCCGAACCACGAGAAGGTCCGTTCGACGACCCACCGGCGCGGGAGCACGACGAATCCCGAACTGTCGTTTGGACGTTTGACGATCTCCAGCCGCAGCGGCGGCTGTGCGGCGACGGCGTGTTCGACCTGGCGGGCGTTGTAGCCGCCATCGGCCCAGACGAGTTCGAGCCAATTGAAGCGCTGGCGGATGCAGTCAAACACCAGGGCGGCGCCGTCCCGGTCCTGAATGGCGGCGGAGTGAACCACCACCCGCAAGGGCAAGCCTTCGGTATCGACGAGAGCGTGGACCTTGCGCCCCTTCACCTTCTTGCCGGCGTCATAACCCACTGCGTCTGCTTCGCCTTTCGCGCATCCCCCTTTTCGGCCGACTTGAGCGAGCAGCTATCGATGACGCCGGCGCTGGGGCTCGCCTCCCGCCCCAGCCGTTCGCGCAGGGCCGCGCGCAGTTCCTCCCAGATCGCCTCCCACACGCCCTGTCGCTGGAAAGCGCGGAAGATGTTGTAGACCGTCGAGCGCGGCGGGAAGATTCCGCCGGGCAAATATCGCCATGGGCAACCGGTTCGCAGGAGAAAGAAGATCGCATTCATCGCCGAACGCATGTCGGTCTTGCGCGGCCGCCCGCCAGGCTTCGCCGCCGGAATCAACGGCGCCAAGCGATCCCATTCCGCATCGCTCAGATCGCTCGGCAGACAATCCCCAGTTTGGCGATACGGGCTCCGGTCAGCCTCCGTCCACATCCCGAATCATCCCTCAAAACTGCAGATGACCCGGTGAATCATCCCTTCCTTAACCGCATCCTACCTTTGAGACAGGCTCTTAGCGGCGGGAAGCCCAGTCGTCGTACCGCTTGAGGTTCTCTTCGTTCGGCGGATAAAGGCCTGGCAGCTTCGCTCCCTTCTCGACTTCCTCCATGATCCACGCCTCCATACGCTCCTGTTCCGGGGCGAGGCGGACGACGTCCTCGATCAGCGCGGCCGGGATCAGCGCCGCGCCGTCGTCGTCGGCGACGACGAGATCGTCGGGATAGACGGCGACGCCGCCGCAGCCGATCGGCTCCTGCCAATTGACGAAGGTGAGAGAGGCCACGGAGGGAGGAGCGGCGGCGCCGGAGCACCAGACGGAAAGGCCGCTCTCGAGCACGCCGGCGATGTCGCGCACCGCCCCGTCGGTGACAAGGGCCGCCATCCCGCGCCGCTTGATCCTTGCGCACAGGATGTCGCCGAAGATTCCCGCGTCCGTCGCGCCCCGCGCGTCGGCGACGATGACTGAGCCCGGCGGCGCCTCCTCGATCGCCGCCCGGGTCGAGCGGGGCTGCGCCCAAGAAGCCGGCGTCGCCAGATCCTCGCGCGCCGGAATGAAGCGCAAGGTGAATGCGCGCCCGACCGTGCGCTTCTGTCCGGGGCGAATCGGTCGCGGCCCCCTCATCCACACCCGGCGCAATCCATGCTTGATCAGAACCGTGGTGATGGTTGCCGTCGACACAGGCTTCAGCGCGTCGACGATGTCGGTCAGTTCGCTCATGATTTCCCCAGCTGGAAGGCTCGAAAGCGGGACCCTCGGAGACTAAGCAGGTTTAGCTTGGCCCAACAATGCCAACCTGCTTAGAAGCTTGAATGTGCAACGCCTATCGATTGCTGACCGACGCGGCTTCGCTGTTTGACGGCTTCTCCCAGACCCGGATCAAAATCCGCTTCTCCGAGGGCAAGCCCAACCTCGAGGCGCGCGAGGACATCAGGATCACCGATGCCGCCCCGATCGTGCGCGCGGTTCACGGCGAGCCGGATGAGGGCGACCTCGTGCAGCGGCGCTGGAGCTGGCCCGGACAGAACGGCAAGCCGGTCTACAACTTCCGCTCCGACGGTCGCGAATTCACTTCCGCTCGCTGCCTGATCGTGGCCGACGGCTTCTACGAATTCACCGAGCCTCAGGACAAAAAGAAGAAGCGGAAGGACAAGTGGCTGTTCACGCGGGCGGGCGAGCCCTGGTTCTGCGTCGCCGGAATCTGGCGAACCGACAAGGCGGCCGGCGAAGCGTTCGCCATGCTCACACTGCCTCCTGGCCCTGACATCGCGCCCTATCACGACCGGCAGATCGCCATCCTCGACCGGAAGGACTGGGCGGCCTGGCTCGACGTCGCGGTGTCTGCGAAGGCGATCCTGAAGCCGCTTCCCGAAGGCAGCCTCGCCGTCGAGCAGGTGGGTTAATTCCGCGGGTCGCGCGCCTTGGAATAGGCGCACATCAGCAGAAGGACGAGCCAGCCGGCGGCGCCTACAAAGACGATCGTCACGACAGTTTCCTCAATCCGGTCGACCGTACCGCGAGCGTCGGATGCGGCCGACCCTGTTCCTTTGGCCCCGCGCGCCTGCTGCGCGAAGAACCGGATTCCATTCTTTCGCGGGTCGCGCTTTTCACATCCGCTCGGCGATCTTGAAGACAAGCCAGCCGAGGGCCGCGAAGCCGACGCCCCAGAAAAGAACGACAGAGACCATTGCCTGCGCTTTCTGATTTTACAGTGACAGTAAGACGTTCATTGCGGTTGCATCAAGTAACAAATTGTTAAGGTCAAATCGGCGGCGAGACGGACGCTCCTGTCCATGGCCCCGGTTTCTAGAGATCCGGCGGACGAAGCGCCGTGACGCCGATCACAGATTGTAAATGGGGCGCGGTTCGCTCGGCCGGCGCCGCGCGGGCGCCCGGATTCGCCTTCCCCCCATGGTTTTTGCCGCGAACGGCGGAAAATCTGCGGAGCGTCCCGGTCCTAACGCAAGATTAACCTTAAGCCCCTAATGCATTGGTCCCCATGGATTCCCATGCTATCCCACGCTATCCCGTCTACTGACCGCGCGCGCGCGTGGCTGCCCGCTGCGGAGAAGCGTCCGAGCCAAGCTCTCGCGTGCGACGAAGGGGCGCCCGGTGGATCGATTTCTCTCGAATTTCACCCACCGCTTCGACGCGAAGGGGCGGATCTCGATTCCGGCCTCCTTCCGCCAGGTGCTGGCGAAGGACGGCTTTGCCGGCGTGTACGTCTATCCCTCGCTCGACGCGCCGGCGCTCGATTGCGGCGGCAATGCGCTGATCGCCGAGATCGACGCGCTGCTTCAGACGATGCCTCCCTATTCGCAGGCCCGGGACGCCTTCGCCACCGCGCTTCTCGGCATGAGCGAGATCCTGCGTCCCGACGCGGAGGGCCGGGTCTTTGTCGATTCCCGGCTCAAGACGGCGCTGGGGCTGACCGACGAGGCGGTGTTTGTCGGGCACGGGCACAAGTTTCAGATCTGGGAGCCGGGCCGGTTTCGGGCGCATCTCGATTTCGCGCGGGAGCAGGTCCGGCGCCTGCGCGCGGAGCGCGACGCGCGGGCGTTTCCCGAGGCTGCGGGATGACCGGCGCCCTCGCCGCGCCGCGGCCCCATGTGCCTGTCCTGCTGGCCGAGGCGATCGAGGCCCTCGATCCGCGAGCCGGCGGCCTTTACATCGACGCCACCTTCGGCGCCGGCGGCTATGCGAGCGCGCTCATCGAGCGCGGCGCAAGGGTGATCGCGCTCGATCGCGATCCGGCGGCCGTTCGCGCCGGCAGGGCGCTCCAGGCTTCGTCCGGCGGCCGGCTCGAGCTTGTCGAGGCCCGTTTCAGCGAACTCGACGCGGCGGCCATGCGCCTCGGCGCCGGCGCGGCCGACGGGGTGGTGTTCGACATCGGGGTTTCGTCGATGCAGCTCGACGAGCCTGAGCGCGGCTTTTCCTTCCGCTTCGAGGCGCCGCTCGACATGCGAATGGGGGGAAGCGGACGCACGGCCGCCGACATCCTGCGCGAGGAGGACGCGGAGACGATCGCCGACATCCTCTATTACTTTGGCGAGGAGCGCGCCGCGCGCCGCATCGCGCGCGCCATCGTGGCCGACCGCGAGACGAAGCCGTTCACGTCGACGCTGGAGCTGGCCTCGCTCATCGCCCGCATCTCCCCGGCCCCGCGGGGCGAACTGACCCACCCGGCGACCCGGACCTTTCAAGCTTTGCGCATCGCGGTCAACGACGAGCTGGTTGAACTCGCGCGCGGGCTTTGCGCCGCCGAGCGGCTGTTGAAACCCGGCGGGCGTCTCGCGGCGGTGACGTTCCATTCGCTCGAGGACCGGATCGTCAAGCTCTTCTTCAGCTCCCGCTCGGGGCGGGGGCGGGCGGCCTCGCGCCGGTTGCCCGGCGAGCCGGCGGCGGCTGAGCCGACATTCGAGGTTCCCCGCGGCCAGCCGGTCAAGCCGGGCGAAGCGGAAGCGCGGGTGAACCCGCGCTCGCGCTCGGCCAAGCTCAGGTTTGGCGTTCGCACTGGCGCGACGGCGCGGGGACAGGACGAAGCCATCGAGGCGCTGGCTCGACTGCCGGCGCGAAGGGGGAGATAAAGCCGATGTGGCGTATTCTGCACGCTGTCGCGATCGCGGCCCTGATCGGGTCGGCGGCGTATGTCTATGGAGTGAAGTACCGCACCATCTACGCCTCGGAGCAATTGGTGAAGACGCGCCATCTCATCGACAGGGAGAAGGACGCGATCACGCTTCTGCGCGCCGAATATGCCCATCTCGCCCGGCCCGACCGGATTCAGGCGCTCGCCGACGCGAAGCTCGGCCTCGTGCCTCTGGCTCTGAACCAGATCGCGACCGCCGACGAATTGCCCGACGCGAGCCCCAAGGTCGACTCGATCGGCCGCGCGCTCGAATCGCTGGGCTTCACCGCCGACAACTCGACCCCGGCGATAACCGCCTCCGCCGCCACTCCCCCGGCGAGGTGAGACAATGGCCGAGAGCACGACCGGCTCGCCAGCGGAGCCCGCGCCTCCGGCGCGGCCTCGCCTCCGGCTTCTGGACGCCCTGGCTGACCGCGCCATCGCCTGGCTGAGAGGCTATCTGCCGGAGAATTTCGGCGTCGATCTCGAGCCGCCGGGCATGCGTTCGCCGCTTCCGGCCGGCGCCAGGACAGCGAAGCTCAAGGCGTTCGCGCGCGCCCTTCTGTCGACCCGGCTCGACCGTTCAGCCGCGCGCGTCCGCATCATCGCGCTCGGGTTGCTCGTGGCCTATGCGGGCCTCGGGGTGAAGCTTATGGCGCTCGGCCTCAGCCACGATCCGCCAGAGACGCTGAAGACCGCGGCCGACGGCGCCGTCTCCGGCGCGAGGCCCGATCTGCTCGACCGCAATGGCGCGATCCTCGCAACCGACGTGAAGACAATGTCGGTGTTCGCGGAGCCGAATCGCATCATCGACGCCGATGAGGCGACCGAGCTCATCACCGCCGTGCTTCCCGACGTCGATGCGAAGGAATTGCGCGAGCGATTGTCCTCGAAGAAGGGCTTCATCTGGGTCAAACGCCATATCACGGCCAAGGAGCAGGCCGAGATTTTCCACCTAGGCCTGCCCGGCGTCGGCTTCCTCCCGGAAAACCAGCGCGTCTATCCAAACGGCCCGATCGGCGCGCACGTGATTGGCTATGTCGACAAGGACAATGTCGGCATCGCGGGAATGGAGAAATATCTCGATGAGCAGAGCCTGACCGACCCGCATGTGCCCGGCTTCGCCGTCGACCCCGACCGGCTGAAACCCGTGCGCCTGTCGCTCGACCTCAAGGCGACACACGCCTTGCGCGACGAGCTGGTCAACGGGATGGACCGCTTCCACGCCAAGGCGGCGGCGGGCATGATCATCGATGTCGGCACCGGGGAAGTGATCGCGCTCGAATCCCTGCCCGACTTCGATCCCAACGATCCGGGCGACATGCGCGATCCGGCCAAGATCAACCGGATCAGTGTCGGCGTCTACGAGATGGGCTCGACCTTCAAGGCGCTGTCGCTCGCGATGGCCCTCGAGTCGGGCAAGGTCACGCTGGGCTCGCATGTGGACGCGCGCGAGAGCCTGCGCTACGGGCGGTTCACGATTCACGACTTCGACGCCACCCATCGCGTGCTTTCGGTGCCGGAAGTGTTCACCCATTCCTCGAACATCGGCGCGGCGCGGCTCGCGCTGATGGTGGGGGTCGAGGGGCACAAGGCGTTCCTCAAGAAGATGGGCCAGCTCGACCGGCTGCGCACCGAATTGCCGGAGAGCGCCGAGCCGCTGGTGCCCAGGCACTGGGGGCTCCTCAACACGATGACCATCGCCTTCGGCCAGGGCCTGAACGTCGCGCCCATCCAGGCGGTGATGGCGGTCTGCGCCCTGGTCAACGGGGGCATGATGATGACGCCGACCTTCCTGCCGCGCACCGAGGCGGAGGCGGAGAAGGTCAGCCATCGCGTGGTCAGCGCGCAGACCTCGGAATCGATGCGCTACCTGATGCGATCGAACGCCACCCACGGGTCGGCGCGATTCGCCAACGTTCCCGGCTATTATGTCGGCGGAAAAACCGGGACCGCCGACAAGATCATCCACGGGCGCTATTCGCAGAACAAGGTTTTCACCACGTTCATGGCGATCACGCCCGCGGACAAGCCGAAATATCTCTACCTCACCATCTACGACGATCCGCAATCCTTGCCGGGCGATTACGGCTTTCACACCGCCGCCTATAACGCTGGCCGCACGACGGGCCTGCTGATCCGCCGCGTCGAGCCGCTCGAAGGCTTGCCGCCCAGGAAGGAGCCGCCAACTCAGCCATTCCCCATCATCGCCCGGCTGGGGTATGGAGCCGACGCGGACAAGACCGGCAAGGAGTAGAACGGGCGCGATGAGGCGGCTTGGCGACATCCTCGAGCTCAAGGACGCCGACCGGGCGCTCGCTTCGCGCGCGATCGCCGGGCTTGCGTTCGACAGCCGCAAGACCGCCGAGGGCGACGTCTTCTTCGCGCTCGAGGGCGCGAAGGACGACGGCCTCAAGCACGTGGGCGAGGCCTTGAGCAAGGGCGCCGCGGCGATCGTCGCGGAGCGCTGGGCGGAGACCGCGCCCGCCGCCTTCGTCGAGGTCGCCGACGCTCGCGCCGCGCTCGCCCGCGCCGCGGCTCGCTTCTATCCGCGCCAGCCTGAAACCATCGTCGCGGTCACCGGAACGAGCGGGAAAACTTCGGTCGCCGCGTTCGTTCGCCAGATCTGGCGGACGCTCGGGCGGGAGGCCGCGTCGATCGGGACGATCGGAGTCGTGTCGGACTCGCTCACTGCCTACGGGTCGCTGACGACGCCCGACCCGATCGCGCTGCACAAGCTTCTCGACCGGCTCGCCGCGACGGGCGTGACCAATCTTTCGATCGAGGCCTCCTCGCACGGCCTCGACCAGAAGCGGCTCGACGGGGTGCGCCTCGCCGCCGGCGCCTTCACCAATCTCTCGCGCGACCACATGGACTATCATGCGAGCGTCGAGGACTACCTCCGTGCCAAGCTCAGGCTGTTCCGGGACCTTCTGCCGGCCGGCGCGCCGGCGGTGATCGACGCCGACAGCGCGATCGCTCCCCGGGTGATCGAGGCGGCGCGGGCGCGGGGTCTTGAAGTCGTCACTGTCGGCGAGAAGGGCGAGACGATCCGGCTCAACGCTGTGGCGCGTGAGGGCATGTCCTCGACGCTCGCTCTCGAATATCGCGGCCGCGGCGTCCGGGTGAAGTTTCCGCTGGCCGGCGACTTTCAGGTCTCCAATGCGCTGGTCGCCGCAGGCCTCGGCATCGCCACCGGCAGCGAGGCCGGCGCGGTGTTCGAGGCGTTGCAGACGCTGGAAGGCGCGCCCGGGCGCCTCGAGCACATTGGCGAGGCGCGCGGGGCGAGCGTGTTCGTCGACTATGCCCACAAACCCGACGCGCTCGAGAAAGCGATCGGCGCGCTCAGGCCCTTCGTGCGCGGCCGTCTCATTCTGGCGTTCGGCTGCGGCGGCGACCGCGACCCGGGCAAGCGTCCGATCATGGGCGCGATCGCCGGGCGCCTAGCGGATGTGACGATCGTGACCGACGACAATCCGCGCTCCGAGAATCCTGCCTCGATCCGGGCGCAGATTCTCGCGGCCGCCCCGTCCGCGATCGAGATCGGCGACAGGGCCAGGGCCATTCGGGAGGGCGTCGCGATGCTGCGCGAGGGCGACGTCCTTCTGATCGCCGGCAAGGGTCACGAGACGGGGCAGATCGTCGGCGACAAGACATTGCCGTTCTCCGACGCGGACGAGGCGCGCGCGGCGCTCGAGGAGTCGCGATGACCGCGCTCTGGAGCGAAGCCGAACTCACGCGCGCGTTCAATGTCACGCCGAGCGCGCCGCTTGGCGCAATCAGCGGCGTCTCGATCGACAGTCGGACCCTCGAGCCTGGCGATCTCTTCTTCGCCATCAAGGGCGACGCGCATGACGGCCACGATCACGTGGCGCGCGCCTTCGAAGCGGGCGCGGCCGCCGTCGTTGTCAAGCGCGAGCGAGCGCTGGAGGTTGCGTCTTTTGGCCCCGTGTTCGCGGTCGAGGACACTTTGCGCGCGATGGGGCGGCTGGGCGTCGTCTCGCGCGCGCGGTCGACGGCAGAAGATCGTCGCGGTGACCGGTTCGGTCGGCAAGACGACCGTCAAGGAAATGCTGCGCGCGATGCTGACGGCTTGCGGCCAGACCCACGCCTCGGCGGCGTCCTACAACAATCATTGGGGCGTGCCGCTGACGCTGGCGCGCTTGCCGGCGGACGCCCGCTTCGGCGTCTTCGAGATCGGCATGAACCACGCGGGCGAGATCGAGCCGCTGGTCCGCATGGCCCGGCCGCACGCGGCTCTGGTCACGACGATCGCCCCGGTCCACATCGAATATCTTGGCTCGATCGAAGCCATCGCGGACGCCAAGGCCGAGATCTTTCTCGGCCTCGAACCGGATGGAACGGCGGTCTTGAACCGCGACGCGCCGCAATTCGATCGCCTGGCGAAAGCCGCGACTGGCGCGCGGCGCGCGGATCCTGAGCTTTGGCCGTGGCCCCGAGTGTGACGGCCAACTGCTTGAAGTCGAGGCGGTTGACGGCGGTTCGCGCGTCAGCGCGCGCGTGTCTGGCCGCGAATTGGCGTTCGAGCTCGGCGCGCCGGGAGTCCATATGGCGGAGAACGCGCTCGGCGCGTTGCTCGCCGCGCATGCGCTCGGCGCCGATCTTGGCGCCTGCGCGGCGGCGCTTCGTCGTTTCTCGCCGCAGAAGGGCAGGGGCGAACGCTTCCTGCTGCCCACCCCCGACGGTCAGGCGACCCTCATCGACGAAAGCTACAACGCCAATCCCGCCTCCATGCGGGCGGCGCTCAAGCTGCTCGCCGCGGCCAAGCCGGGACCCAAGGGGCGGCGCATCGCCGTCATTGGCGACATGCTGGAACTGGGGCCGAATGCGGCGTCGATGCACGCCGAACTCGCCGCCGATCTCAGCGCCAACAAGGTGGATCTCCTGTTCGGCGCGGGCCCGCTCACCCGCGCCTTGTTCGACGCCGCGCCGGCCTCGATGCGCGCCGCATGGAGAGAACGGGCGAGCGAGTTGACCGACGAAGTCGCCGGGAGCCTGCGCGGCGGCGACATCGCGATGGTCAAAGGCTCGAACGCGAGCCGGATGGGGCCATTGGTCGCGGCGCTGCGGGAACGCTTCGCTCATCGGCCGGGGGGCTAGGTTATGCTAACCTGGCTCTCCGAGCTCCCAGGCGCCTTCCACCTCTTCCGATACCTCACTTTCCGCACGCTCGGCGCCGCGGGAACCGGGCTTTTCCTCGTCTTCTTCTTCGGCCCGGCGATCATCTCCGCGTTGCGCCTGAAGCAGCACGGAGGACAGCCGATCCGTTCCGACGGACCGGCGTCTCATCTTCTCACCAAAAAGGGCACGCCGACCATGGGCGGGCTCATGATCCTGTTCGGGCTCTTTGTCTCGGCTCTGCTGTGGGCCAATCTCGAAAGCCCTTATGTGTGGATCGTGTTGTTCGTCACCGCGGGCTTCGCGGTGATCGGCTTCTATGACGATTATCTCAAAGTGACGAAACGGTCGGACCGCGGCTTCTCGGGCCGCGCGCGCCTGCTTGGCGAATATATGATCGCCGCGCTCGCCTGCTATGCTCTGATGCGGGTCGACCCCGAAGGCGGCTCCGCGCTCGCGGTGCCTTTCGTCAACGGCTTCGTGTTCGACTTCGGCTGGGGGTTCCTGCTCTTTGGTCCGTTCGTCATTGTCGCGTTCGGCAATGCCGTCAACCTGACCGACGGCCTCGACGGGCTCGCGATCGTGCCGGTGATGATCTGCGCGGCGACCCTCGGGCTCATCGCCTATATCGCCGGCAATGTGCTCTACTCGCACTATCTTCTGATCGATCACGTTCCGTTTGCCGGCGACCTTATGGTGGTCTGCGGGGCGCTGATCGGCGCGGGCGTCGGTTTCCTTTGGTTCAACGCGCCCCCGGCCCAGATTTTCATGGGCGACACCGGATCGCTGGCGCTGGGCGGCCTGCTCGGCGCGACCGCGGTCGCGGTCAAGCATGAGGTCGTGCTGGCGGTGGTCGGCGGGCTGTTCGTGATGGAGGCGGCGTCGGTCGTCGTGCAGGTCGCATCGTTCAAGCTCACCGGTAAGCGCGTATTCCGCATGGCGCCCATTCATCACCATTTCGAGCAGCTCGGCTGGTCGGAGGCCCAGATCGTCATGCGCTTCTGGATCATCGCCTTCGTGCTGGCGATGGTCGGCCTCGCCTCGCTCAAGCTGAGGTGACGATGATTCCGGTCTCAACCCTGCATGGGCAGAGCGTCGCCCTCTTCGGCCTCGGCGGCTCGGGGCTGTCGACGGCGCGGGCGCTGGTCGCCGGCGGCGCCGACGTCGCGGCCTGGGACGACAGTCCGGCCGCTCGCGAGCGCGCTTCGGCCACAGGCGTTGCGCTTGTCGATCTCGCTCACGCCGACTGGCGGGGCTTCAGGCTGTTCGTGCTCGCGCCGGGCGTGCCGCTGACTCATCCCAAGCCGCACTGGACCGTCGATCTCGCGAATGCGGCGGGGGTTCCGATCGTGGGCGATGTCGAGCTCTTCGTCCGCGAGCGCGGCGCGAGAGCCCCTGACGCGCCCTTCGTCGCGATCACCGGCACCAATGGCAAGTCGACGACCACCGCGCTGATCGCTCATGTGCTGAAGGAGGCCGGGCGCGACGTCGCCATGGGCGGCAACATCGGCACGCCCGTCCTCGATCTGCCCCCGCCAGCCGCGGGGCGCGCGCATGTCGTCGAATGCTCGTCCTATCAGATCGATCTCGCGCCCTCGCTTAGCCCCAGCGTCGGCCTTCTGATCAACATCACTCCCGACCATCTCGACCGGCACGGCGATCTTGTCCACTACGCGGCGATCAAGGAGCGGCTGGTTGCGAACGCCAAGGTTGCGCTCGTCGGCGTCGACGATGAGCCTTGCCGGAAAATATACGCGCGGCTCAAGGCGCGCGCGGGCGCGGGCCGCGTCGTTGCGGTCTCGGGGCAAGACTCTCCGCTCGCCGACGTCTTCGTCAGCGCCCATCGGGTGATGACGCGAGATGGTGCGGAACCCATCGCCGATCTTGCGCATGCGCGCGCGCTTCGCGGCGCCCACAACGGGCAGAACGCCGCTTTCGCCTTTGCCGCGGCGCGGGCGCTGGGCGTCGAGCGCGACTTGATTGCGCGCGCCTTCGAGACGTTTCCCGGCCTCGCCCATCGCATGGAAGAGGTCGGCCGGCTGGGGCGGGTGCTGTTCATCAACGATTCGAAGGCGACCAACGCCGACGCCGCCGAGAAGGCGCTGCTGTCGTTCCATGACATCCACTGGATTCTGGGCGGCCGACCGAAGGCGGGCGGCGTCGAGCCGCTGCGTCCGCTCTTTCCCCGCGTCGCCAAGGCCTATCTGATTGGCGAGGCGAGCGACGAATTCGCCCGCACGCTTCAGGGCGCCGTTCCCTTCGAACGCTCCGGGACCCTGTGCGCCGCGACCGAGGCGGCGGCCGAGGACGCGGCCCGGTCGGAAGCCGACGAGCCAGCCGTCCTGCTTTCGCCGGCCTGCGCGTCGTTCGATCAGTTCCTGAATTTCGAGGCGCGCGGCGACGCCTTCCGGTCTTGCGTCGCGAAATGGCTCGAGCGGCGCCTTGCGGCCGCAACGCGCGCCTGAACAAGGGAGAAGGAGCCCATGGTTTCGAGAGTCGAGCGTGGCCCGGTCGCGGATTGGATGCGCACCGCCGACCGGTGGCTGATCGGGTCGTTCATCGCGCTGATGGTGATCGGCGTCGTGATGGCGCTGGCGGCGAGCCCGGCGGTCGCCGAGCGGCTGAACCTTTCGACCTTCCACTTCGTCAACCGCCAGGCCTTGATGCTGGTTCCGACGGCGGCGCTGATGATCGCGACCTCGTTTCTGTCGCCTCGGCATGTGCGGCGCGCCGCGCTGATTACGTTCGTCGTGTCGCTCGCGCTCATCATTCTCGCGCTCATGTTCGGCGCCGAAGTGAAAGGGGCGCGGCGATGGATCTTCGGCCTCCAGCCATCGGAGTTCATCAAGCCGGCGTTCGTTATTCTCGCCGCCTGGGCGTTCACCGAGGGCGGGCGGAAAGGATCGACCGCGATTCCGGCGAAGCTTCTCTCGTTCCTCATCCTGCCGATCGCCATCGTGCCGCTCATCCTCGAGCCGGACTTCGGCCAGACGATGCTGGTCGCGGTCGTCTGGACGGCGCTCTTCTTTCTCGCCGGCCTGCACTGGTTCTGGGTGGTCGCGGTCGGCGGCATGGGCATGGCGGGCGGATTCGCCGTGTTCAAGCTGTCGGCGCATGTGCATGAACGCGTGTTGCGCTTTCTCGATCCCGATTCGACCAACGGCCTCGTCGACACCTTTCAGGTGGACACGGCGCTGCAGAGCATTCTCAACGGCGGCTGGTTCGGACGGGGCCCGGGCGAAGGCGTCTACAAGCGGATCCTCCCCGACGCCCACACCGATTTCGTGTTCGCGGTGGCCGGCGAGGAGTTTGGCATGATCGCGTGCATGGCGCTGATCGCCTTTTTCGCCTTCATCGTCCTGCGCGCGCTGACCCTCGCGGCGCGCAACCCCGACCCGTTCTGCCGGCTCGCGGCGGCCGGGCTCACCGTGATGTTCGCGGTGCAAAGCCTGATCAACATGGCGGTCAACCTGCGCGCCATGCCGGCCAAGGGGATGACCTTGCCGTTCATCTCCTACGGCGGCTCGTCCCTGCTCGCGCTCGGCCTTGGCATGGGCTTCCTGGTCGCCGTGACCCGCAAGCGTCCGGCCGCCGATCTCGACCATCCCGCGGCGGCTGAGGGATGAGTTCGGCGCGCCCGATCCTGCTTGCGGCGGGCGGCACCGGCGGACATCTCTTTCCCGCGGCGGCGCTGGCCGCCGCCTTGGCGAAGCGCGGCGCGGAAGTGGAGCTCGCCACCGACAGCCGGGCGCTGAAGTTCGGCCAGGACTTTCCCGCGCGCGCCATTCACGCCTTTCCGGCCGCCACGCCGACCGGCGCCGGCGCCCTCTCCAAGGCGCTCGCGGCGCTCACCCTCGGCGCGGGCCTCGCGGCGGCGGCGCAGAAGCTCCGGCGCATCCGCCCCCGCGCGGTCGTCGGCTTTGGCGGCTATCCGACCGTGCCGCCGCTTCTCGCCGCCTGGCTCCTTCGGATTCCGGCCGTCCTCCATGAGCAGAACGCGGTGATGGGCCGGGCCAATCGTTTCCTCAGCCCGCGCGTCGACCTCGTCGCCTGCGGTTTTCCTTCGCTCAAGGGCGTGGCTCAGGCCAGGATCCGGGTGACCGGCAATCCGGTCCGGCCCTCGGTCATCGCCGCGGCGGCCGCTCCGTATCCCGAACACGTCGGACAGCGCCTGAACGTCCTGGTGACCGGCGGTTCCCAGGGGGCGCGGGTCATGGCGGACGTCGTGCCCGCGGCCCTTGCGCTGATGAACCCTGACGAACGGCAATGGGTCCGCCTCACCCAGCAGGCGCGCGGCGAGGACAGCGAGCGGGTCGCCGCGGCTTGCGCGCGGATGAGCTTTCCGGTCGAGATCGCGGAATTCTTCCCCGATCTGCCGGCGCGGATCGCCGCGGCCCATCTCGTCATCGGCCGCGCGGGAGCTTCCACCGTCTCGGAACTCGCGGTCATCGGACGGGCTTCTGTCCTGGTGCCGTTTCCCCACGCGCTCGATCAGGACCAGGCGGCGAACGCGGCGGCGCTCGCCGAGTCCGGCGGGGCGATCGTCGTGCCGCAGACCGAATTCACGCCGGAGCGGCTGGCGGCGATCCTTCGCGACGCACTCGCCCAGCCGGCGAGGCTCAGGGCGGCGGCGGCGGCGGCGAAGTCGGTCGGCGTTCCGGACGCCGCCGAGCGCCTCGCCGACCTCGTGCTCGAGATGGCAAAGCGGGATTGAGGGCTAATCCATCACCGCGTGCGCCGCCGCTTCGCGCGCGGCTGCGGCGCTTGCGGCCTTCGGCGAGCGGATAAGCGCAAGCAGCGGGAAGGCGGCGAGCGAGACGAGCGTCATGAACAGGAAGTCGTTCGAATAGGCCATCGCCGCCGCCTGCTGGGTGATGATCCCCTCGAGCATCGCCATGCTGGGCAGCCCATGGCCCCAGACCAGCGAGGCGGTCGGCATTCTGAGCGCATCGTTGAACGGCGTCACATGCTCGACGAGCTGGCTGTGGAACTGCATCGTCATGCTGGTCAGCCGCGCGATGACGACCGAGATGCCGACCGACGAGCCGATGTTGCGGATCAGCGTCCAAAGCGCCGCGCCCTCGGTCCGCAGGTCGGCCGGCAGCGTGGCGAAGGCGATCGTGTTGAGCGGAACGAAGATGAAGCCGAGTCCGAAGCCTTGCGCGATCGAATTGATCGCGATCGTGCTCGCCGGCACGTCGAGCGGCCAGCCGACCATCAGCCAGAGCGATCCCGTCGCCAGGGTCAGGCCGATGAAAATGAGCAGCCGCGCGTCGACCTTGCCGCTCAGGCGCCCGACCAGGAACATCGCCACGAAGGTGCCGACGCCGCGCGTGCCGAGCAGATATCCGCTCGCCAGCACGGGATAGCCGAGCATGTTCTGAATGAACGGCGTAATCAGCGCCATGGTGGCGAGCAGGATGACGCCGATCAGGAACATGAAGACGAGCGCGATGGAGAAGTTCCAGTCGCGGAAGATGCGCACGCTGATGAACGGGCGCTGCGAGGTGAGACAGTCGGCGAGGAAGAAATAGAAGCCGACGACAGCGAGGATCGCCTCGACCCAGATTTCCGTCGATTCGAACCAGCCGAGCTGTTCGCCGCGGTCGAGCATCATCTGCAGCGAGCCGATGGCGAGCGAGAGGCTCAGGAACCCGAACCAGGAAAAGGGCACGTCGCGCCGGGTCGGAGTTTCGGACATGAACAGCCAGAGGCCGGCGGTGGTCAGGACGCCGAACGGCAGGTTGACGAAGAACACCCAGCGCCACGAATACGAGTCGGTGAGCCAGCCGCCCAGCGTCGGGCCCATGATCGGGCCGAGCATGACCCCCATGCCCCAGATCGCCATCGCCGAGCCGCGCTTGGCGGGCGGGAAAATGTCGAGCATCACCGCCTGGGAGAGCGGCACCAGAGCCGCGCCGAACACGCCCTGCAGCAGCCGGTAGGCGACCATCTGCTCGATGGTAAGCGCAACCCCGCACAGCATCGAGGCGATGGTGAACCCCGCGGTGCAGGCGATGAACAGCTTCTTGCGGCCGAAGCGCGACGCCATCCAGCCGAGGGGCGAGGTCATGATCGCGGCGGCGACGATATAGGAGGTCAGGACCCAATTGATCTGGTCCTGCGTCGTCGACAGCGAGCCCTGCATATAGGGCAGGGCGACGTTGGCGATCGTGGTGTCGAGCGCCTGCATGATGGTCGCCATCATGATGCAGACGGTGATCAGCCACTTGAGAGTCGGCGAGATCGTCTCGTAGAGCGGCGGGGCGGGCGCGGGCGCATTCATCGAATGACGGCGGTCCGCGCCCCGAACAGGGTGTCGACGTAGCCGACCACCCACTGCTTAAGTCCCTCGAGCGCGCCTGCAAGCGTGCGCGTGCGCCCGGTGTCGATGGTGACATAGGCGCTCATGCCCGCTCTCAGGCCCGTCGTGTCCTCCTTCGGATCGAAGCAGAAGCGCAAGGGCACGCGCTGGACGACCTTGACCCAGTTGCCGGTCGCATTCTGCGCCGGCAGGATCGCAAACTGCGCGCCCGTGCCCGGCGCGATCGAGCAGACCGTTCCTTTCCATTCCCGGCCTGGGAACGTGTCGACGCTCACCCGCGCGGACAGGCCGACGCGGACGTAGGTCAAGTCCGATTCCTTCGGATTGGCGTCGACCCAGAGGCCCGTGTTGGAGACGATGGCGAACACCGGCTGTCCGGCCGCCGCCACCCGCCCAAGCTCGATCTGCGACACCTGCGTCGCCACGCCGTCGATCGGGGCGAGCACTCTGGTGTTGCGCAGGTTGCGCTCGGCGTCGTCGACCGCGGCGTTCGCCTGCATGTAGTCGGGGAACTGGTCGATCGTGGTGTCGGGGCCGCCGCCGAGCTTCACCTTCACCGTCGCCTGCTGCGACTTGACGAGTTCGAGCAGCTGCTTGGCCTGGATCAGCTGGGCCATCGAGGTGTCGCGGTCGACGGCCGTGCCGGCGTGCGAGATGGCGAGCGCGTTCTTGCGGTCGAAATCGGACTGGCGCACCCGCACCGCGTCCTCGCCCATTTTGATCTGATCGACGTTGCTGACGTACGTTGTCTGCAGGTTGGCGAATTCGACCTTGGCCGCCTCGAGCTTGCCCCTGGCGAGGGCAAGCGCGATCTCGTAGGGCTTCGGATCGATGTCGAACAGCGGATCGCCGACCTTGACTTTCTGACCCTCCACGACATGAACCGCGACGATCGCGCCGGTGACCTGCGGCGTTATCAGCGACTTGTCGGCGCCGACATAGGCGTTGTCGGTCGAGACGTAACGGCCGCTCGACAGCCACCACCCGAAGCCGAGCGCCAGCGCGATGAGCGGAATGACGACCAGCATGACGAAGCGCCCCGGGCCGCGCTTGCGCTTGACGACGATCGGGGTCTCGGCCGCCGGCGGAGCGAGGGGCGGCGGCGCCTGCGGCGCGGGCGCCGGCGCTCTCGCAGGCGAGAACTGGATCGGCGGCGCGGGCTGGCCCGCGCCGCCTGGCGCCGGGTCGCGCGCCGCCGATTGCGGTCCGCCCGCCTGGCTCGACTTGGCCGACGCAAACGGCAACGGCTGCGCCGGCTGAGGCGAAGCTGGCGGATCGTCCTCCTGCGCGGGTTCGCGCGCGGAAACAGGCTTGGGCTGGGTCACTTTGCTTCTGCTCCCGCAATCAATTCGCTTTTAACGTTGGCTTTGATGATCTTCAGGCCGTCGTGCATGGCCCGGACCGTCGTTTCGTCGACGCCCGCCAGCGCCCGGCCCATCAGGTCCTCGGCGAGCGCCCCGAGCTCCTTGAGCGCGGGGGCTGCTTTTTCGGTGAGATAAAGACGGTTGGCGCGCCTGTCCGTCTGGTCGTCGCGCCGCTCGACGAGACCGGCGAGCGTCAGCTTGTCGATCAGGCGGCCGAGGGTGATCGGCGCGAGGTCGAGCGCCTCGGCCAGTTCGCTCTGCTTGACGCCCTCGCAGCGCTGCAAGCGCGACAGCACAGCCCACTGGGCGCGTGTGGTCCCGAGTTCGCGCGCCCGCTGGTTGGAATAGGTCCGAAGCAGCCGGGCGACGTCATGAAGGGCGAATCCCAGTTCGCGCGCGGGTGAAACGATCTGTTTGTGAGCCAGTGATAACATAAGCAAGCTTATAATATAGTAAGCAAGCTTATGCAAGACCCCTGGGACGAAAAACACGGGCGCGAGCCCATCTTCCGTCCGTCCGGACGGCGCCGCAGGAGCGATTTGGCGTGGATCGAGCGCCGAGCCGTCATTTCTGCAAATCTTGAATTTAGGCGCCTGCGGCGGCCCGCCCTCGCCTTATGACCGCGGCCCGGATGAAGGCAGGGCGCCGCGGGCGACGAGCTCGCTCTCGAGATCGACGCCGGGCTTGAAATGGATCGTCGGCATGCCCGCGGCTCGCGCCGCCTCGACGTTCTTGAGCTGGTCGTCGACGAACAGCAGCTCCTCCGGCCGTTTGCCCACCTGCTCGAACAGGATTTCAAAGATGCGCGGATCGGGCTTCACGACGCCGACATGGCCGGAGATCACCGCATGGTCGAACTCGCCGAGGAAATCGAACATGCTGCGCGCGGTCGCGAACTTGACGGTGGCGAAATTGCTCAGCGCATAGACCGGCCGCCCGGCCGCTTTCAGGCGCCGCACGAGCGCGACATTCTCCTCAATCGGCCCGCCGAGGGTCTCGACCCACCGCTCGTCGAAGAGATGCAGTTCGTGGGCGAATTCGGGGAACGCCTCGGCGCGCTCGGCCACCGCCTTCGAGAAGTCGGCGGCAATGTCGGTGAGGGAAACAAAGTCCATGGCGAGCGCGGTCGCGAGCAACCGCTCCATCCGCGCCTCGTCCCTGATCGTCTTGCGAAACAGGTTGCGCGGATTCCAGCGGACGAGCACGTTGCCGATGTCGAAGACGACGAACAGGGTGCGCGCTCCTTTGGCCAGAGAGAGGCGAGCAAGATATATCGCGCCGGATGGTCAAAGGGAATTCGGCCAGGCCCGCTTCGGACCTTGAGCCGCGGCGGGAAGAACGCCTTCGGCTTTGTCCGCCTGGATGCGCGAGGGCGAGCGCCGTCGCGCGCCGAGTCAGCGAGACGAATGTCGAAGCGCCGAGACGGCAGACGCCCTCTGCGCTCACCGCGCGCTCAAGGAAAAATCAAGCGGGCGGCCGAGCGGCGCTCGCGCCCGGCTTTCCCGCCCTGTTCATTCAGATCGCGTTCGCCTTCATCTGGTCGGCGATGTAGTCGGCCTGACGGATAGCGAGGGTGACGATCGTCAAGGTCGGGTTCTCGGCCCCGCCGGTGGTGAACTGGCTGCCGTCGGAGACGAACAGGTTCTTGATGTCGTGGGTCTGCCCGTGCTTGTTGACCACGCCGTCACGCGCATTCTCGCTCATCCGGTTGGTGCCCAGATTGTGGGTCGAGGGATAGGGCGGGGTCGGGAACGTGCGGGTCGCGCCGACCGCCTCATACATCGCCGAGCCCTGCCGATAGGCGTGGGCGCGCATCGCGAGGTCGTTGGGGTGGTCGTCGAAATGGACGTTGGCGACCGGCAGGCCCCATTTGTCCTTCTGGTCGCTCAGCGTGACGCGGTTGGTTTCCTGCGGCATGTCCTCGCCCACGATCCACATGCCGGCCATATTCGAATAGCCGTCCATGGCGGTGGTGAATTCGCGGCCCCATGCGCCCGGATCGAGGAAGGCGGCCATGAAGGGCAGGCCGAGCGAGAGCGTCTCCAGTTCATAGCCGCCGACGAAGCCGCGGCTCGGATCGTTGCGCGCCTCGTCCCGCATGATGCCGGCCATGGTCGTGCCCCGGTACATGTGGACCGGCTGTTCGAAGACGCCGTACACGGATCCGGTCGTGTGACGCATGTAGTTGCGACCGACCTGGCCCGAGGAATTGGCCAGCCCGTCCGGAAACTTGGACGATGCGGAATTGAGCAGAAGACGCGGGCTTTCGAGCGAATTGCCGGCGACCGCGACGATGCGCGCCTTCTGGCGCTGTAGCTTGCCGTCGGCGTCGAAATAGGTGACGCCGGTGACCCTGCCCGAGGCGTCGTGCTCGATCTGCGCCACATGCGATTCAGGGCGGACCTCCATGTTGCCGGTCGCCTCGCCCTTCGGGATCTCGGTGTAGAGCGTCGACCATTTCGCGCCCCACTTGCAGCCCTGGAAGCAGAAGCCGGTCTGCTGGCAGGAATTGCGGTTGTCGCGCGGCTCGGAATTGATCGCCATCCGGCCGGTATGGCACTCCTTGTAGCCGAGCTTGTCGGCGCCGGCCTTGAAGACCTTGAAATTGTTGCTGCCCGGCAGTCCCGGGATGCCATTGGTGCGGGTGACGCCCATCTTGTCCTCGGCCTTGGCGTAATAGGGCTCGAGGTCCGCAAGCGTGATCGGCCAGTCGAGAAGGTTGGCGCCGGGAATGCGTCCGTAGGTCGTGGCGTCCTTGAACTCGTGCTCCTGGAGGCGCAGCGAGGCGCCGGCCCAGTGGATCGACGTCCCGCCGACCGCCTTGACGATCCAGGCCGGCAGATTGGGAAAGTCCTTGTGCACCTGCCAGTCGCCGGAAGTCGTGCGCATGTCCTTCCAGGCGAGCTGGGCGAAGCTGTCCCATTCATCGTTGATGAAGTCCTCGAACTCGATGCGTTTGCCCGCTTCGAGAACGACGACCTTGACGCCCTTCTGCGCGAGCTCGTTGCCGAGCGTGCCCCCGCCCGAGCCCGATCCTACAATCACGACGACGCTGTCGTCGTTCTGGTCGAATTTCGCCGCCATGTCCGTTTCCTCGCGTGAATGGGCTGTCGTTCGTCTGGTCAGAGCCAAGTGATGTCGTCGAAGCCGCGATGGATGTATCCGCCCTTGGAGAAGGACTCGCCCTCGTATCCGAAGATCGGCCAGACCTCTTTGTTGTTGTAGAGCGAGACGATGAGGCCCGAGCGGATCGTCTGGAACATCGGGTCCGCGCTCTGGGTCTTGAGGATCGCGACGCGCTCGGCTTCCCATGGAAGCCCGACATAGCCTCCCGGCCCCGCGGCGCCGTCGAGCGCCGCGACGAAAGCCTCGATTTCGGCCTTCATCTCCGCGTTTCCGGCGGCTTTTTCGTCGTAGCCTTTCATCGCGACCGCGTAGTAGCGGTCGGCGACCTTGTCGTGGGGATAGATGTCGCGCGCGACCAGGATCAACGTCTTCATCGTCTCCGGCTTGAGGCCCTTGACGTCGAGCGCCCAGGCCTCGGAGGCGTTGAGCAGCGCGCCGGTCGAAGTGACGACGATTGCGGCCGCGAAGCCGCCCGCCGACCGTTGCAGGAATCCGCGTCTTGAGAGGGCGCCCTTCGCGGGCATCGTTTCGGTCGCCATGGGTGCATCCTCCTGCTTTTTGAAATGATCCGATCGCGCGGCCCTATCTGAAGCGGCCAAGCTTCTGAACCACCTCGATCTTGTAGCCGTCGGGATCGTCGACGAAGAAAAGGCGCGCGATCGGCTTGCCGTCCTTGTTCATCTCGACGATCTTGCGGGGTTTCAGGCCCTCGGCCTCGAAGCGGCGGTGTTCCGCGTCGAGATCGTTCACCACAAACGCGACATGGCCGTAGCCGTCGCCGAGGTTGTAGGGCTCGGTGCGGCCCTTGTTGATCGTCAGTTCGATTTCGTACGGACTCTCGGCGTTCGAAAGATACACAAGGGTGAAATCGGGGAACTCGAGCCGGTCGGCGATGTCGAGTCCGAACGCCTTCTTGTAGAAAGCGACGGAGCGCGCCTCGTCCAGCACGCGGACCATCGTGTGGATCGCTTTCGCCATCTCCACTCTCCCGTTTCGCCGTCTGCGGGCGAAAGCGCAACGAGGCTAACCGAGGCGTGAGTCGAACGGGTGTTATGGGCCTACTACGCGCGGCCCGACTTCAGGCGGCTTCCGCATGCGTGCTCCCGCGGCCTTCCGCGGCCGTGCGCGCGACGACGCAGATGCAGCGCAGGTGGGAGGCGAAATTGGGGACTTCCCCGCGAAGGAGCAGGATCTCGCGATGCAGCGTCGAGATGAACCGGGGCACGGACATGCCCTCGTCCACCGCTATCTGTTCGAGGATGCCCCAGAACACCTTCTCGAGCCGCAGGCTGGTGCTCTGGCCATTGAGCCGGATCGACCGCGTCTCGAAGGCGTAGCTGTCCGGAGACTGGCTTGCAAAGAGACGGCACATGTTTCCTCCTTCGACGGGGCTTTTCCCGCCCTGACGGATGAGCCGCCGGCGTTCCCAGCCAGCTCTCCGGTCATCCGATTTTGAATTTAGAATCTTTCTAAACGCCCACTTTAGGCCGCTCGCGCCCCGTCGTCGAGGGCCGGCTCGGCGGTTCGCCGAAAGTGTGCGGGCGGCGGCGATGATGGCGTTTTCGGCGGGACGCGGCGCTGACGGATTTCGGGTGGCGGATCGTGCGGGCGTCCAGGTTTGACGCAGTGCACATGTCGATTGGGATCGTGTCGCCGGTTTCGATTGGGATGTCGGCAGCGAGCGGAAGAGCCTCGACAGAGCGCCACGCCTGCCCAACCTTCAGCGCGGCCTTTCGTACCTGTCGCGTGTCAAGGTGCGGCTCGCGGAGAAGGTGGGGTGAGCGGGCGTCGCGTTCCTCACCTCGAAAACTTCTTGTACTTCAGCCGGTGCGGGATGACGCTGTCGATGCCGAGCCTTCGCTTCTTGTCTTCCTCGTAGTCGGCGAAATTGCCCTCGAACCACTCCACATGGCTCTCGCCCTCGAAGGCCAGGATGTGGGTGGCGATGCGGTCGAGGAAGAAGCGGTCGTGGCTCGAGATGAGGGCGCAGCCGGCGAAATCGAGCAGCGCCTCCTCGAGCGCGCGCAGCGTGTCGACGTCGAGGTCGTTGGTCGGCTCGTCGAGCAGCAGCAGGTTCGCGCCGGTCTTCAGCATCTTGGCGAGATGCACCCGGTTGCGTTCGCCGCCCGAGAGCTGGCCCACCTTCTTCTGCTGGTCGGGCCCCTTGAAGTTGAAGGCGCCGACATAGGCTCTGCTGTTGATCTCGCGCTTGCCGAGCTGAAGCAGGTCGTAGCCGCCGGAAATCTCCTCCCACACGTTCTTCTTGGCGTCGAGCGTGTCCCGTGACTGGTCGACATAGCCGAGCTGAACGCTCTCGCCGATCTTGATTGCGCCCGAGTTCGGCCTCTCCTGGCCGGTGATCATGCGGAAGAGCGTGGTCTTGCCCGCGCCGTTCGGCCCGATGACGCCGACGATGCCGCCCGGCGGCAGCTTGAAGGTGAGCTTGTCGATGAGCAGGCGGTCGCCATAGCCCTTCGACAGGGCCTCGACGTCGACGACGGTCTGCCCGAGCCGCTCGGCGACGGGAATGACGATCTGCGAGGTCGTCGGCGCCTTCTCGTTGCTCTTTTTGACGAGCTCCTCGTAAGCGGCGATGCGGGCCTTGGACTTGGCCTGGCGCGCCCTTGGCGAAGAGGCGATCCACTCGCTTTCCTCGGCGAGCGCCCGCTGTCGGGCGGCGTCTTCGCGACCTTCCTGCTCGAGGCGCTTCTGCTTCTGCACGAGCCAGCGTGAATAGTTGCCTTCGTAGGGGATGCCGCGGCCGCGATCGAGCTCGAGAATCCAGCCCGTGACGTTGTCGAGGAAATAGCGGTCGTGGGTGACGATCAGGATCGCGCCGGGATATTGGCGAAGGTGCCCTTCGAGCCAGTTGACGGTCTCGGCGTCGAGATGGTTGGTCGGCTCATCGAGCAGCAGAAGATCCGGCTTCTCCAGAAGCAGGCGGCAGAGCGCGACGCGGCGCTTCTCGCCGCCGGAAAGCTTGGTCACGTCCGAATCGTCCGGCGGGCAGCCGAGCGCGTCCATCGCCTGCTCGACCTGGCTCTCGAGATCCCACAAGCCCTTGGCCTCGATCTCGTCCTGGAGCCGCGTCATCTCGTCCGCGGTCTCGTCGGAATAGTTCATGGCGAGCTCGTTGTAGCGGTCGAGGACCGCCTGCTTGTCTTTGACCCCGAGCATCGCATTGCCCTTGACGTCGAGCTTAGGATCGAGCTCGGGCTCCTGCGGCAGGTAGCCGACCTTGGCGCCCTCGGCGACGAAGCCCTCGCCGGTGAATTCGGTGTCGAGCCCCGCCATGATGCGCAGAAGCGTCGACTTGCCCGAGCCGTTGACGCCGAGCACGCCGATTTTCGCGTCCGGGTAGAAGGAGAGATTGATGGTGTCGAGGACCTTTTTGCCGCCCGGATAGGTCTTTGAGAGACCTCGCATATGGTAAATGAACTGGCGCGCGGCCATGCGACTATTCCTGGATTGTTGGGGAACTTGCCGCGCGGCATAACAGGGCGGGGCAGGGGATGGCAAGGACGGCGCGCGAAACGCGTCCGCATCCCGAGGCCTATAGCGCGACGCTGACGAGGCCAGTGACGACCAGGCTCGCCGCCCAGACGCTTTCGAGATTGATCCATGCGCTGCGCAGGAGCTTGAGGCCTGCCCAACGGTAGACGATCCAGGCCATCGCGCCGCCCGCGGCGACCATGGCGACCGTATGAACGCCCGACACCGCGATCGAGGTTGCGATCCCGGAGCGCATCAGTTCGCTCATCGCTTGATGGCCGCGATCGAAAGCCGGGGAGGACGCAGCGCCCGGGCCGCTCACGCACAGGCCGATCGCGATCGGCGCCAGCATGAGCCCCGCCCCGTGAGCGGTGGCGGTCAGGAAGGACCACATCGTCAGATGTCTGGGGCCGAGCCTCGCGGCGATGCGCGGATGGCGGCGATTGAGGAGCTTGTAGACCCCGAACGCCGCGACGATCCCGCCGGCGGTCATCCGGATCGGCTGGCTCCAGTCGAGATAGGCGAGGAAGAACGCGAACGGCAGGAGGGCTGCGGCCATCGCGAGAAAGTGGCCGCAGGCGAGCGGAAGGAACGTCGCGAACACCGCCTGGTCCCGCTTCGCCCACATGCCGTTCGAGACCGCGAGCGGCCAACCCATTCCGGGGTTGAGGCCGTGATAGGCGCCAAGCGCGATCACGGCGAGCCAAAGCTCAGGCCGCCAGACAATCATCGTCTTTCCGTCAGGCCGACGGATAGCAGAACGAATCCGTCGAGCAGTCGCCGCCTTCGAGCCGAACCTGGTGCGAGCCGTAGCCCTCGTCAAATTCGACGAAGAAATCCGGATCGAGCGTGATCCCGCCATTCGGGTCGGCGTTGCACATCACCTGCACGCCCCGCAGCCCTTGAGGATAGAACTGCCGGTCCCAGGAGCTGTAGAGCGAGTTGGTGAAATAGATCCGCTTGCCGTCGCGGCTGATCTCCACCATTTGCGGACCGCCGTCGAACGGGCGCCCATTGGGGTGGGCGGCGCGCCGCGCAATTCCGCCGACCCTGACCGAGCCCGCGAGCTTCGGCTGCATCGGGTCCGAGACGTCGTATTGCCTCAGTTCCCCGGTTCCCCAGCACGCCACGTAGAGGAAGCGGTCGTCGAGCGAAAGGTCGATGTCGGTGACGAACGGCGGCGCAGCCCCGAAGCCCTTGAGCAGATCGGGCAGAAGCGCCTTGTCGGCGGGCTCGGGCGGGATGGTTGCGGTCTTGGCGATCGTGAACTTCCCGTTCTCGCGCCGCCACGTCCAGATCGACCCTTCGAGATTGGTCGTGTCGACCACGACGCCGAGGAAGCCATATTCCTTGGCCGGGTCATGCGCGGGCCGCACTTCGAGGACCATCTGATGATTGGCCCCGAGGTCGATCGTCTGAACGTTCTTCCGAGCCGCCAGGTCCCAGAAATGGACAGAGTGGCCGTATTTGTTGGCGAGAAGGTCCTCAGGTACCGCGCCGTTTTCGTATTGCGGCGGCAGCCCCCATTCGCTGGTCACCATGTAATTGCGCGGCAGGTTCCACCAGAAGTCGTAGTGCAGCTTCTGCGGGCCGCGGTCGAGCTCCCAGCGCCCGAGGATGTCGAAAGTCTGGCAATCCATGATGAAGACGCCAGGCGGGCCCTGGGTCCCGTCCGCGCCGCCGCCGCCGAGCGTGCTGACATAGATGCCCTCGGGCCCACAGTGCACCGTATGGGGGCGCGAATAGCCTGTTCGGCGGAACACTTCGTCGGGCTCGATGATCTTGACGATCGTCGGTCGCGCCGGGTCCGGCTTGGTGTCGACGATATAGATGCGCGACGAGCGTATGCCGGGAATGATCAGATACCGGCGCTCGGCGAACGGGTGGCTGGAGAACGGCGAAAGAGCCGAACTGCATGCGTTCCAGCCGAAGTGATGAAACTCGTCGCCCCGATAGGGCATGTCGAGGCGATAGACCGCCTTGCCGAAGTTCGGCGAGCCGCGGTCGACGTCGACGACCGCCAGCGCGTCCGGCTTCGAATGGTCGGGCGACAATAGCAATGTATAGGCCAGCCGTTCGGCGGGCGCCTCCATGGCGATGCGAGGGGACGGGTAGAAGGTCGGATCGGGGCGCAGGGTTTCCAGCATGGCGTTTCCTCCTGGGTCGTTGGTCGTGGGCCGTCAACTTGTCTGAACGTCCGTCGAACCTGTATGCGTAAAAATACCCATCTTGGGTCGCTTTGCGGCGAGGCGCTTCCGATCGCGACAGGATGGCCTGGCGCGCCGGACGGCCTCGATGTCAGACGGCGCCCATGCCGCCGATCCGCCTCACGGCAAAATCCGCCGCCTTCTCGAGCGCGCCGCCAATTCCGCTCATGATTTGCTGAAGCAGGGTCTTGCGCGCTTCCGTCGTCACTTCGTAGAGGCGTGCGCCGTCGCGGGCGCGGAACAGGAGTTCGTCGCCGGTCATGATCTCGTCGACGAGGCCGAGCGGCAGGGCTTCCCGCGCGAGCCAATAGTCGCCGTTGGCGACGCGGGCGATGTCGACCTTCGGGCGGCACTCGGCCACATGAGCCTTGAAAGCCTCGTGCGTCTCGTCGAGCTTGCCGCGGAAATGCTCGCGCCCCGCCGGCGTGATCTCGCCCAGCACAGAGACGGTGCGCTTGAACTCGCCGGCCGTCATTTCCTCGAAATCGATCTCGTTCTTCTGCAGGAGCCGATGGAGGTTCGGGACCGGCGCCACCACCCCGATCGAGCCGACGACCGCGAACGGCGCGGCGACGATGCGGTCGGCCGCGCAGGCCATCATGTAGCCGCCGCTCGCCGCCACCTGATCGACCGAGGCGGTCACTCTGATCTTGCGGTCGCGCAGCCGCAGGATCTCGGCCGCGGCGAGGCCGTAGCCAGTCACGGTGCCGCCGGGGCTCTCGATGCGAATCAAGGCCTCGTCGGTTCCCGGACGGGCGGCGATCAGGACCGCGTCGATCTCCGCCCCGAGGCGTTTGACCGCGCTTGCGCGCATGTCGCCCTTGAAGGCGAGCACATAGATGCGTTTGCCCGGCTCCCGGCCGCGGCCCGCCTTGGCTTCGGCCTTCGTCTCCTTCTTGCGCGACTTGGCGAGGGCCTTACGCTCCTTCTTGTCGAGCAGGGCGCCGTTCATCGCGTCGCGCATGTCGTCGTAGCGCTCGGCGAGCGAGCGGACCTTAACCTCCTGGTCCTTCGGCTCGCCGGAGCGGGCGAGACGCGCGATGAGCAGCGCCAGTCCTCCGATCGCCGCCACGATGATGATCGCCTTGACCAGGAAGGCGGCGATGTCGAGCCAGAAGGCCATGCGCGGGTCCAATTCCGAGAGGGTCTTTGTTAGCGCGTGTTATACGACGGGGGAGCGCGGTCAACGACGCGCCGGGCCTAGCGGTAATTTTACCGGCGCCCTCTAATGTTTTCAGCGCCTTACGACCCCGTTTAGTTCCACCCTGAAAAATGGCGCCCTTTTGGGGCCGGCGTGAAGCAAGCAAAGAGCGATATAACATAAGTATTATGTTCAATTATCAGGTAGGACATGGCGGGCGCGCTCGCGTTCCGGGATCGGCTCGGCCCGATACCAAGCCATCGCGTGAGCTGGGCCGCCCGCCCAGCCCGCGACGCGGGTCAGGATCCGTTCATCTCGCGGAGGCGCACGACGATTGGCCTCTGGCCCTTGGTCGCCTTCTCCAGCGCCTCGTCGATGGAAAACCACGCCGCCCGGTCGACCTCCGGGAACTCGGCCGTTCGCCCCGAACGCGGCGGCCATTCGAGCGCGAATGTGTTGCTCCTGAGCGCGGCCACGTCGAAATCGCCCTCGAGCGCCCAGGCTCTGACCGTCTTGCCGCCCGGCTGCTTGTGCGCGCCGAGGTCGAGAACGCGCCCTCGACCGCCATGCCGGTCTCCTCAAGAAACTCGCGCTTCGCCGCTTCGATGAGGTCCTCGCTTTCGTCGGCTAGGCCCTTGGGGATCGACCAGGCGCCTGCGTCCTTCTTCGCCCAGAACGGCCCGCCCGGATGGACGAGCAGGACCTCGATCCCCGCCGGGCGCTTGCGGAAGAGAAGGATGCCTGCGCTGATCTTCGCCATTTCGCTCCTCGCGCCTCGTTCGCCCGCACAAATGACCTCGAACAGGTAGAATTACCTATTGACCTTTTTGCTCGGATTGAGCGCCTCATCGGCGTGCGTCTGGAACAAGCTCACTGACGACACGCGGCCGCTTGACTGGCGTGGAACCCGGACGGGTTAAGGACTGTATCGCTGTCGGGACGAGAGCGCATATGCCCCATCCATTCGATCCGGGATATACCGCCGAACCGTTTCTCACTCTATGCGCCGAATATCCCGGCGCCGACGTCTACCCTTCAGACCAGTTTCGCCTCGAGTGGGGGCCGATCTTCCATCGCGGCCGGCTCGACGGCTCGGCGCGCGTGCTCGTGATCGGTCAGGATCCCGCGCAACACGAGTCCGTCCTGCGCCGGATCCTGGTTGGCGAAGCCGGGAGCCGGGTCCAGGGCTTGCTGGCGAAGCTCGGGATCACGCACAGTTACGTGGCCGTCAATACGTACCTGTACAGCGTCTATGGCAGCGTCAAAGCGAAGACCAGAAAGAACCCTGACCTCATCGCCTATCGAAACCGGTGGCTAAAAGCGTTGCTGGCCGGCGGCAAGATCGAAGCCGTGGTCGCGCTCGGCCAGGCGGCGGACGAAGCGTGGCGGTTCTGGAAAGCAACAGCGGACGGGCAGGCCGCAGACGTCGCCTACCAGGCGGTGACGCACCCAACCCAACCGGAAAGCTCTTCGGGCGGCGACAAGACCAAGCTCGCGGCGGCGACAAAGAAGCTTCTTCAGAACTGGAACGCGGCCTTGCAGGTTCTGTCGCAGCCCGTGCAACATCCCGACGCGCCAACGCCTCTTCACCTCTATGGCGAGACCTGGGCCGAGGGCGATCGGCTCCCGATTCCGGATTTCGACCTCCCCGCCGGGCTGCCAGCCTGGATGCGTCAGCAAGATGGATGGGCAAGGCGCTCCGGGGCCGACGCTCTCGCCAAGCGACGCAATATCACCATCACCGTCCCCAAGGGAGCGCTCACATGACCGAGCCGCGGCGCCGCTGGTATCCGCTCGTCGGCGACGAGCCGCGCGGCGCGCGCCAGGGCGGTCATGAAGACGCTGAAAACCTCAGGACCGATCGACCCGCTCTCCGGGCCAAAGCTGGCGCTTGCGGGACGCGTAGTCACGATGGATGACACATTCACGGTGAAGGACGACGCCATCCTCTACGTCGACCGTGGCTCGATCGTCGCTGTTCAGGATCGCGCTAGGCCTGCGCCCGCCGGCTTCGAGAAAGTTGCTCCGGTCGATACAGGCGCCACGCTCTTTCCAGGCCTGATCGAACTCCACAATCACCTCAGCTACAACGCGCTCCCCATCTGGAGCCCGGTGCCGAAGCTCTTCCAGGATCGCGGCCAATGGCCTGGCCACCCCGACTACCGCAAGCTCATCAGCGGTCCGATGACGGTGGTGGGCGAGTATCGCGACGCGCAGGGCAAGCCGGCGTTGCTGGCGCCGCTGGTCCGCTACGTCGAGTGCAAGTGCCTGCTCGGCGGCGTGACGACGAGTCAAGGAATCATGCTGAGCAGCAACGCTGGCGTACAGCGTTTCTATCGGGGGATCGTTCGCAACGTCGAACAAACCGACGATCCCGACCTGAGCGAAGCGCACGGGCGCATCGCTGACGTCGAGGCGAAGGACGCGCGCGCTTTCCTTGCGCGATTGAACAAGGAGCGCGGCTGCCTCCTCCTTCATCTCAGCGAGGGAGTCGAACTCGACAGCCCGCCGGCATTTCCTCGCGCTCGAAGTGGCGCCGGGCGAATGGGCGATCAACGACCGGTTCTGCGGTATCCACTCTGCGGGCCTGCTGCCCGAGGATTTCACCGTTTTGGCCGGGCATGGCGGCGCGATGGTCTGGTCGCCGCTCAGCAACCTTTTGCTCTACGGGGCGACCGCGCATGTCGAAGCGGCCCGTCGGGCCAAGACGCCGATTGGATTGGGCAGCGACTGGTCGCCCTCGGGCAGCAAGAACCTATTGGGCGAGCTCAAAGTGGCGTGGCTCTGCTCGCAACACATGCTTCAGGGACTGTTCAGCGCGCGTGACCTTGTCGCGATGGCGACACGAGACGCCGCAGCCATCATCAAATGGCAGAAAGCCCTCGGCACGCTGGAGGCCGGCAAGCGCGCCGATCTCGTCGCGATCGAGGGGAAAGAGGGCGATCCGTACGAGGCGTTGATCAAGGCGAAAGAGACTTCGATCCGCCTGGTGATGATCAATGGCGTCGCGCGTTATGGCGTCCCCGATCTGATGGCGGCGCTCGGCGCCAAGGGCGAGACGATCAGCGTTGGAGGAAGCAAGCGCCAATTGTTCCTCAAACAGGCGACCGGCGATCCGGACGTCGCCAACGTGTCGCTGAGCTCGGCCAAACGGACCCTGCGGACGGCGTTTCACAATCTGCCCAAGCTTGCCAAGGAATTGGAAAAGCCGAAGCCGAAGACAGCGGCCCGCGCGGCTCTGGATGCGCCGGAGCCTGTGGTCTGGTCGCTCTCATTGGACGAGATTCAGCCGACCGGGGTCGATCTGCGGCCACGCTTGCCGTTCAACGGGCCCCGCGATTTCACCGGACCGAAGATTATTTCGCCCAAGGCCGCCGCGCCGCCGCTCTCAACGATTCTAAAGCCCATCGCGCTCGATCCGCTCACTGTGGCCGACGATCCCGATTTTCTAAAGAAGATTGCGAGCGAGCCCAACGTGCCAGACGCCGTCCGCGCTGGTCTCGCAACGCTCTACTGAGCAGCTCAGGCGGCGATCCGGGCCTCGGCGGCGACTGCCTCCGAATCCCTCGGATCGTCGGCCGCCATGCCGGTTTCTTCGAGGAATTCGTGCCTCGCCGGCGCCTCGCCCCTTGCCTATCTCAAGCTGCGCGGCGATTCCTCGAAAGGATCGGCGGAGCAGGGACGGAGCGCATGGACGATCTGGAAACGACGCTGACCCTCATCGGGGGGCCGACGGTTCTCATCGAGCTCGAGGGGTTGAGACTCGTGACCGATCCCACCTTCGATCCGCCGGGCGACTACCAGGGGACTGTGCTTTTGAGGAAGACCGCGGGTCCGGCGCTGTCGGCCGAAGCTGTCGGCGCCGTCGACGCCGTGCTGCTCAGCCACGACCAGCATTTCGACAATCTCGACCATAGCGGGCGGGCGCTTCTCGACCGGGCGAAGACCACGTTCACGACGGCCGCGGGCGCGGCGCGGCTCAAGGGGAACAGCAAGGCTCTCGCGCCCTTCGAGACGGCGAGGATCGAGGGCGCGAATGGCGCAAAGCTCCTGGTGACCGGAGCGCCGGCGCGGCATGGGCCGGCCGGAGTTCGAACCCCTGACCGGCGACGTGATCGGCTTCCTCGTCGGCCGGCGCGAGCCGGGCGACGCGATCTACGTGACCGGCGACACCGTCTGGTACGATGGGACGGCGGAAGTCGCGCGCCGGTACAAGCCTAAACTGGTCATCGCCTTCGCCGGCTCCGCCGAGACGCGCGCGCGCTTTCACCTGACCATGGACGCAAACGACGTGATCGAGACCGCGCATGCTTTTCCGGGCGCGACAATCGTCGGCGTGCACAATCACGGCTGGGAGCATTTCAAGGAGAGCGCCGCCGATCTTGAGCAAGCCTTCGCGGCGCTCAGGATCCCGGAGCGGCTATCGAAGCTCGAGGAGGGCAAGCCGGCGCGGTTCGCTGTGTGATGAGCGTTTGTAGCCGCGGTCGGTGACCGCCGCCAAGCCGCTGCAGGCGGGATCAGCGACCCGGCCTGCAACCCTCACCCCGGCCCCTC
>CAVULN010000032.1:0-120432 GCA_963742305.1 uncultured Alphaproteobacteria bacterium | reverse complement strand
AGCAGCATCACGCTGTCGCGGGCGCCCGTGAGATCCGCCAGCAGTTCGGTGTGCCCGCTATAGTGGTGTCCGGCGAAATTGAGCGCCTCCTTGCTGATCGGGCCGGTGCAGATCGCATCGACCACGCCCGCAAGCGCGAGGCGCACCGCGGCGGCGATCGCGTCATAGGCGATGTGGCCGCCCTCGGCGGTCGACCGGCCCTGAGGAACAAGCTGGCCAGCGGGATCGATATCGAGGAAGCCGATCGGAGGCAGGTCCTCTCCCAGCCCGCCGGACGAGACAGGCGTCGCGGCATCTTCCAGAGAAAGCTGGTTGAGCGCGGCCTTATGCGCGGCGCTGGCGCCGATGAGGAGAAGGGACAATTCGCCGTCGGCGACGCGGGAACGCAACGCCACGCTTGCGCGGGCCATGATCTCCGGACCGATCCCAGCCGGATCTCCCGACGTCACCGCAATCCTTGGACGGGCCACTGCCGGGTCTCCTCGCTCATCTTTGGCGAAGCCTAGCCAATAGCCGTGACGATGAAAAGTTAAAATCGTTCAAATTCGCTCATATTGATGAAGTTTTTCGGAAAAATTGGCATGCATGCGCCGAACCGCCGCTTGACAGTGCGCGAAAACTGCCATTTTCTGCCATATTCGAGCGCCGGGACAAAGAGAAAAGCCGGGCCTCAAAACAGGGAGGATGTCATGATATCGAGAAAGACGTTTGCAATGGCGCTATCCGCCTCTGTCCTGGCGTCGGGTCTCGCCCACGCGGCGGACACGTACAAGCCGGAATGCTTCAGCCCGGCGTCCGACAACAAGAAGACGATCCAATATCCTGCGAAAAAGGGGCCCTACAAGATCGCGCTCGTGAACGGCTATGTCGGCAACGACTGGCGCATCACGGCCATCCAGTCGTCCAAGGCCTAAGGGACCCGGCCCGACAACGCCAAGCAGCTCGGCGACTTCAAGGTGATCTCGGTCGGCAACGAATTCAGCCGCGCAGATCGCGGCCATCGATAATTACATCGCCGCCGGTTACGACGCGATCGTCATCAACGCGGTCAACCCGACCGCGTTTGACGCGGTCGTGAAGCGCGCTCAGCGTGCGGGGACCGTGCTCGTCACCTTCGACAACGTGCTCGATTCCGACAAGATCGTGCAGATCAACGAGGACCAGTTCGAGCTCGGCCGGATGAAGGCGCAGGCCGTGGTCGACGGCATCAAGGCCGCCAAGGGCGACGTCACCGGCCAGGTGCTCGAAATCTCCGGCCTGCCGGGCAACAGCGTCGATCGCGACAATCACGAGGGCATGCGCTCGGTGCTCGACAAGTACAAGGGACTGAAGGTCGTGCAGGTGGTCGGCAACTGGGACGCAGGCACCGCGGAAAAGGGCACCGCCGACGCTATCGCAACAAACGGCAAGTTCGACGGGGTGATAGTTCAGGAAGGCGCGATCGGCGCGCTCCACGCCATGCAGGCCGCCCACCATCCGATCGTGCCGATCGGCGTGGACGCGGGCAACGGCACCCGTGAGCTTGCCGCCAAGGGCAAGTATCCGGGCGTGACCGCCGCGCAGGCCCCGGCGATGTCGGCGCTGGCGCTCGAGGCCGCCGTCGTCCTCCTGCAGGGCAATACGCTGCCCCAGAAAGTGTTCCTCCCCATCCCGCACAAGAACAACGCCGACCTTGTCGAGGGGACAGACTATTTCCCCAACCTGCCGCCCAACTTCTACACCACGACCGGCTATCCGCAGTGCTTCCCGGTCTTCACGCCGCAGGAACTGATGGGCCAGAACGCCGCGAACAACGGCTGAGCCGCAAGGACCGCGCGATGGCCCCGCTCGTCCAGCTGACGGACGTGTCGAAAAGCTATGGCGCGGTTCCGGCTCTGGCCGAGGTTTCGCTGACCATCGACCCCGGAATCGTTCAGGCCGTCCTGGGCGAGAACGGCGCCGGCAAGACCACGCTGATGAAGCTGCTCGCCGGCGTGATCGCGCCCGACGCCGGCGCCATCGCCGTGGACGGCCTCGCGCGGCGCTTCGCCTCGCCACGCGACGCCGCGGCGCTCGGCATCGTCTGCATGTTTCAGGAATTGTCGCTGATGCCGCATCTCACGGTCGGCGACAACCTCCTCATCGTCGATGGCGGCCCGGCCCTGGGCTTCATCGGCCGTGGGGCGCGACGCGGGGCGCGCGACGCGCTGGACAGCATCGGCGGCGACCATATCCATCTGTCGGCCCTGATCTCCGATCTTCCGCTCGCCGACCGGCAACTCGTCGAAATCGCCAAGGCGATCCACCGCAAGCCGCGCCTCCTCATTCTCGATGAAGCGACCTCGGCGCTCACCGCCGAGCGCGCGGAGAAAGTGTTCAAAGTCATCGAACGGCTGCGCAATTCGGGCTGCGGCGTCCTGTTCATCTCGCATCGCATGTACGAGATCGACGCCGTCGCGGACCGGATCTCCGTATTCCGGAACGGCCGGCACATTGAGACCTTCCCCGCAGGCGCGCGAAGCCGGGACGCCATGATCGGGCTGATGATCGGCCAGCCGCTCAAGGAGCTGTTTCCGCCGCGGGTCCCGCCGCCCGACTCCTCGCTCGCGCCGCTTCTCTCCTGCCGCGCCCTGCGCTGGGAGCCGGCGCTCGAGGGCGTCGACCTCGACGTGCGCCCTGGCGAGATCGTCGGGCTCGGCGGCCTCGACGGCCAGGGGCAGCAGCACGTGATGCACGCCATCTTCGGCGTGCTGCGCCATCTCGAAGGCGCGATCACGCTCGACGGCAGTCCGCTCTCGGGCATGACGCCGCCCCGCGCGAAGGCGCCCGGCGTCAATATCGCGCTCGTGCCCGAGGATCGAAAGACCGAGGGCCTGATCCTCGACATGTCGATCGAAGACAATCTCCAGTTGGCCGCGCTGAGCCGGAAGCCGTTCGGCCTTACGCACGCGTCCGACGCGACGGACGGGGCGATCGCGCGGCTGATCGAGCGCCTCGCGCTCACGTTCGGGCGCCTTGACGATCCGGTGAAGACCCTGTCGGGCGGCAACCAGCAGAAGGTTGTCCTCGCGAAATGGCTGGCGCTGTCGCCGCGCTGCCTTCTGCTCATGGACCCGACGCGCGGCATCGACGTCCGCACCAAGGCGCAGATCTACGTCCTTCTGCAGGAGCTGGCGGCGGATGGCCTCGCGATCGTCCTGCAGTCGACCGACTACGAAGAGCTGATCCATGTCTGCCACCGGGTCTATGTCTTCTATCGCGGCCGGGTCATTCGCGAGATGACCGGAGCCGAAGTCACGCCGGACGCGCTGGTCGCCGCGACGCTCAATGTCCATTCGGAGACGGCCGCGCAATGAGGGCCGGCGCAAACTTGCGCCTTTCGCGCACCGCCATCGCAGCCGCGCTGCTGGCGATCCTTTTCGCTCTCTTCATCTCAATTCATCCGCGCGGGCTGTCGGTCTACGTGCTGACGATCTGGGCCAATCAGGGAACGCTGCTTGCACTCGCCGCGATCGCGCAGTTCTTCGTCGTGCTCGTCCGCGGCATCGATCTGTCGGTCGGGCCGGTCGTGGCGCTGACCAACGTCGTCGCCTCCTATGTCGTCTCCGGCTCGCCCCTCCATGTGGCGGCGGGGGTTGCGCTCGCGCTCATGGTCGGCGTCGCCTGCGGACTTGCGAATGGCGCGGCGGTGGTCGTAGCGGGCGTTCCGCCGATCGTCGCCACGCTGGCGCTCGGCAGCATCTACTCGGGTCTCGCGCTCCTTCTACGCCCGATCCCCGGCGGCGAAATCAGCGACGGCCTCTCCGATGCGCTCACCTACGACGTGCATGGCGTCCCGGCGTCGCTCATCATCATCGCGCTCGCCCTCATCCTGTTGACAGCGCCTTTGAGGCGGACGCGGTTTGGCATGAGCCTCTACGCCATCGGGTCCTCGCGCGAGGCCGCTCTGATGAGCGGAATCCGCGTTCGGGTCGTGACGCTCTCCGCCTACGGCCTCGGCGGCCTGTTCGCCGCGCTCGCGGGCCTCTATGTCAGCATGGTCACGCTGACGGGCGATCCGAACGTCGGGCCGCCCTATACGCTGAACTCGATCGCGGCCGTCGTCATCGGCGGCGTGGCGCTCTCGGGCGGCGTCGGCTCGCCGCTCGGCGCAGCGCTTGGCGCCTTCATCCTCAAGACGATCTCGGGGCTCATGTTCTTTTCGGGCCTGCCGCCTCTGGCGCAACCCTTCTTCGAGGGGGCGATCCTCGCCATCGCAATTGCGCTCGGCGCCTTTGGAATGGTGCGCGTGCGCTCCCGGCTGGAGCGGTTCGCGTGATGTCGGCTATCCAGTCCCGATCGGGGCCGCCAGGCCGCGGAGAGCGAACGATCGACCGGTCGGTTTTTCTTGTGATCCTGGCCTGCGTCGCCGTGACGATCGGCGCGGGGATCATGTCGCCAGGTGTGTTGTCACTCGGCTATCTGCTCCAGCAGCTTCAGATCGCCTCCATCGTCGGCCTTCTCGCCACGGGCGCGATGCTCGTCATCCTGCTCGGCCAGATCGACCTTTCCGTGCCGCTGACGATCACCAGCACCGCCATTCTCGCAACCTCGCTCGCCGGCGCCCGCAACGAGGCGCTGGCCGCGCTCGCCATCCCGGCTGCTCTCCTCGGCGGCCTCGTCATCGGCGCGGTCAACGGACTTGGCGTCGCCATCTTCCGCATCCCGGCGATGGTCTGGACACTCGCGGTCAACGCCATGCTGCTGGGCATGACGGTCTTCTACACCGGCGGCTTCAAGCCGCACGGCGCGCCCCCGACGCTCGCCGTGTTCCTCGCGCATGGGCGCACGTTCGGCCTTCCCAACGCTTTCCTGCTCTGGCTCGCCATTGGGGCCGGAATGATCTTCATGCTGCGGCGGACGGTGTTCGGGACCTATGTTTATGCGCTCGGCCAGTCGCCGCGCGCCCTTTTCCTCGCGGGCGCGCCGGTCGACCGGGTGATCGTCTGCGTGTTCGCGTTTGCCGGCTTGATGTCGAGCCTCGGCGGCCTGCTGCTGGTCGGCTACGCCAACCAGGCTTATCAGGGCATGGGCGACAGCTATCTGATGCCGGTGATCGCGGCGGTCGTGCTGGGCGGCACGTCAATTCTCGGCGGCAGCGGCAGCTATTCCGGCACGTTCGTCGGCGCCGTCTTCATCACACTCCTGTCCTCGGTCCTGTCGCTGATGCAGGTTCAGGACGCGGTGCGGCAAATCGTGTTCGGCGCGATCATCCTCGTCATGCTCGCGATCCATCGCACGAAACGCCCGACCTGACGGAACGCCATGGCCTCGCCTCGCCGCCCAGAGCTCATACCGGCGCAGCGCCGGGCCTTCATGCTGGATCACATTCGCAAACGCGGCGCGGCGTCGATCCAGGAACTGGCGGAGGCGATCGGCATCTCGCTCTCCACAGTCCGCCGCGACCTCGAGCATCTGGAGGAGCGCGGCTATCTCGAGCGCTCGCACGGCGGGGCGCTGATTCAGAAGCTCCTGCAATCGACCTTTGAGCCAGAGGCCGCGATCACCGCCGAGTTCGATCGGCCGGAAAAGGAGTCGATCGGACTTGCTGCGGCTGCAACTCTTCATTCCGGCGCGAGCGTCATTTTCGACAGCAGCTCGACGGTGCTCGCGGCGGCTCGCGCGAGCGTCGAGCGCGACATTGCGCTCACCGCGGTCACCAACGATCTCGGCATCGGCCAGGCGCTGTGCGCGTCGAACAAGATTCGTGTTCTCTGTCTGGGCGGCGCCGTGCGGCTGGGCTCCCTGACCGTCCTTGGCGAGCCGGGCGAAAGCTTCCTCAGCAATCTCAGGGTCGATGTCGCCTTCATCGGGACCCATGCGATCAGCGGTCTGGCGTTGAGCGAGACGTCGCTCGAGGCGGCGGCGATGAAGCGGGCCATGATCTCGGCGGCGCGCCGGATCGTTCTCCTTGCGGACGCCTCCAAGTTCGGCGCGGCGGCGTTCTGCAAAATCTGCGAACTCACCGCGGTCCACGAGATGATCACCGACGACCGCGCCGATCCGGTCGAAATCGCGCGCGCGCGCGATCTCGGCCTTGAAGTGAAGGTGGTTCCCTCGAGGGGCGCAGCGCAAGCGGTCGCATGACGATCCTGCGCCTGATCGCCGACGACCTGACCGGGGCGCTCGACACCGCCGCACAGTTCACCGGCCGCACCGGCCCTCTGCCGGTTCTCCTGGACCGGACCATGCCCACGCCCGAGGGGTCCTATGTCATGGACCTCTCCTGTCGGGATCGCGATCAGGAGACGGCCGTCGCGGCGGCGCGCGAGGCGGTCGGTCATTTCGCGGGCGCCGATCTGGCGTTCAAGAAGATCGACAGTCTGCTGCGCGGGCATTGGGCTGTGGAGCTCGCCGGGATTGTCAGGTCCGGCATGTTTCGCCAGATCGTGCTGGCGCCGGCGTTCCCGGCGCAGGGACGAGTGACGCGGGGCGGGCGCCAGATTCGAGCGCAGTCGGGCGGCGAGGCCGTCATGATCAAGGACATCGCGGCGGAGCTTCAACGCCATGGCCTGTCTCTTCACGATCGCGACTGCGATATCGTGCTGCCCGACGCCGAGAGCGACGCCGATCTTGACGCGATCGCCAGCCGCTACGCGCGCGAACCCGCGCCGCTGTGGTGCGGCACCGCGGGCCTGGCGAGGGCGCTCGCGCAACGGCCGCCGCGAACCGGCCGACCCTTGGGCGCGCCGCATCTCGCGATCATCGGTTCGCGCCACCCCGTTTCCCTTCGCCAGATCGAGGTCGCGGCTGCGGCGCGGCCAGAATGGTTCGCGCCGCTGGCGGAGTCAGGTTTCGAAGCGCGTGTCCAAACAACGCTGGGAGCGCGCGGCCGCTGCATCGTCCTTCCAACTCTGCCGCCGGGTTTGAGCGAGATGGAGGCGGTCGAACGGATCGCTCGGGGCGTCGAGAGGCTCGCCGAACGTCTTCCGCCGCCTGCGGCGCTCACAGTGGTCGGGGGCGAGACCTTCGCCGCCGTTTGCCGCGTGCTGAAAGCAACCTGGCTTAGCGTCGACGGGGAATTTCTGCCAGGGATTCCTGCCTCCCATATGGATTCGGGGCTATGGCGAGGAACTATCTGCGCGTCGAAATCGGGTGCTTTCGGCGAGCCGGATTGGCTCTTGAACCACCTCGCCTAGAACAGTGATCGCGAGCCTCCCAGCGATGCGGTCGCGAAAATTGGGCATTTCACGAGCGAAGTTGAGTTCCGGTTTGCTTTCGGGAACCCTGAGAAAGCCGACCCGAGTGGCTATTCCATCCGGTAGCCAAACGCCTGATAGCGCGCCGCGGTCGAACGCGGCGACCACAGGCCGGCCTTCGACCTCTCCAAACACGCTCGGATTTGCGCTGCACTCCGTCTGCATCGGGCCAGCCCTCCGAATCGGCGCAAGTCGTTCTCCCAAAGCAACTTTCGCACAAGTCGGCGACCCGATGCGCCCCTCATCTTGAGAAATGAGGGGACTCTTCAATGCCCTCGACACGTTGCAGCGTCACGGCGACGACGCGGAAGCGCGCGAACCGACGCTGAACTTTTCTTGAACGTGGCCTCACCCACATCCAAAACGTCGTTCGGTTGCTCGTCGAATCGGAAGCCTCGCGAAAGCGACCCGCGGGCGGAACCGCCCATTTGCAAGCGCGCGCCAGGAAAACGCGCCCTCGATCGAAGTTAGCGATCAAGGCCCCGGTCCCTGTAGCCAATTTATCGCTGAGAAGAAGACCTCGTTCCCTATCGCCTCCCGTGATGACAACCGGATCCTTCATTTCAACAGGTCCGAACTCTTGGAAGTTACGGCTTTCCGAAGGTTTCGTCGAACGCATAGCCGGTCCCGCGCACGGTGCGGATCGGATCCCGCTCGCGCCCTCGCGACAAGGCCTTGCGCAGGCGCCCGACATGGACGTCGACCGTGCGTTCGTCGATCTCCGCCGCCTGGCCCCACACCCCGTCGAGCAATTGCGCCCGCGAGAACACCCGGCCGGGCTTTTCCAGAAGATATTCGAGCAGCCGGAACTCCGTGGGACCGAGGTGCACGTCGCGCGGGCCGCGGCGGACCCGCCGCGTCTCCCGGTCGAGATCGAGATCGCCGGCGTTGAGACGCTCGGCGATCCGTTCGGGCCGGCTGCGCCTGAGCAGCGCGCGCACGCGGGCCAGGAGCTCGGGCACCGAGAAGGGCTTGACCACATAATCGTCGGCCCCGACCGAGAGGCCGCGCACTCGCTCGGCTTCCTCGCCCCGCGCGGTGACCATGATGACCGGCAGCGTGCGGGTCAATTCGCGCGCCCGAAGCCTGCGGCAGATTTCCAGGCCGGAGACGCCGGGCAGCATCCAGTCGAGGATCACGAGGTCCGGCGCGCTCTCGGCGAGGCGCAACTCGGCCTCATCGCCGCGCTCCACGTTCTCGACCATGTACCCTTCCGCTTCGAGATTGTAGCCGAGCAGCAGAGACAGATCGGATTCGTCCTCGACGACGAGGATGCGCGGCGGGGAGGCCGCCCCGGGACGGGCGATGCTCTTACGCGCCTGGTTCATCGGGGCTCCCCTCTCGCGTCGGTCTCGATGTCTGTCTCCTGGCGGCCGTGCGGCCGGTCGGTCGGCAGGTTCGAGCCGGTCACCAAATAGAATACGGTTTCGGCGATGTTGGTGGCGTGATCGCCGATCCGCTCGATATTCTTCGAGCAGAACAGAAGATGCGTGCAGAAGGTGATGTTGCGCGGATCCTCCATCATATGGGTAAGCAGGTCGCGAAAGACCGAGTCTTCCAGCGCGTCGAGCTCGGCGTCGCGCTCCCACACGTCGCGCGCCCGCCCGACGTCCCGCTGGGCGAAGGCGTCGAGCACGTCCTTCAAGAGCTCGGTCGCGAAATCGTTCATGTGCTTGATGCCGACGATCGCGCGGGGCGCGTGCGTTTCGACGCCGATCTTGAGCGAGCGCTTGGCGATGTTCTTGGCGAGATCTCCGACCCGCTCGAGATCGCCGGCGACCCGGATCGCGCCGATGATCTCGCGCAGGTCGATCGCCACCGGCTGCCGGCGCGCAATGGTCAGGATCGCCTGCTCCTCGATCTCGCGCTGCAAAAGGTCGAGCCGCGGATCGGTCTCCACCACCTGATGGGCAAGCGCCCCGTCGCCGGAGCTCAGCGCGTCCACCGCGTCGATCACCATTTTCTCGGCCAAGCCGCCCATCTCCGCGATCCGGCGCTCGAGGAGGTCGAGATCCTTGTCGTAGGCTCTGACGGTATGCTGGTCTGTCACGGGCGCCTCCCTTTAGCCGAAGCGGCCGGTTACGTAGTCCTGCGCCCGCCTGTCGCGCGGCGAGGTGAAGATCCTGTCCGTCTCGTCGAACTCCACCATCTCGCCCAGATACATGAAGGCGGTGTAGCGCGAGACGCGCGCGGCCTGCTGCATGTTGTGGGTGACAATGGCGATGGTGTAGTCGCCGGACAATTCGTCAATGAGCTCCTCGATCTTGGCGGTCGAGATCGGATCGAGAGCCGACGCAGGCTCGTCAAGCAGAATCACCTCGGGCTTGATCGCCACGGTGCGGGCGATGCACAAGCGTTGCTGTTGGCCGCCCGAAAGGCTGAGACCGCTGGCTTTCAGCTTGTCTTTCACCTCGGTCCAGAGCGCGGCCCTGCGAAGCGCCGAATTCGACCCGCTCATCGATCTCCGACTTCGGCAGTTTCTCATAGAGGCGAACGCCGAAAGCGATGTTGTCATAGATCGTCATCGGAAACGGGGTCGGCTTCTGGAACACCATGCCGACGCGGGAGCGCAGGAGATTGAGGTCGAGGCCGGGCGCGAGGATGTTCTCCCCGTCGAGCAAGACCTCGCCCTCGGCGCGCTGGCCGGGATAGAGGTCATACATGCGGTTGAGCACCCGCAGAAGCGTCGACTTGCCGCAGCCCGATGGGCCGATGAACGCCGTGACCTCGCCGTCGTACAGGCTCAAGGAAACATCTTTGAGCGCGCGCGTCGCGCCATAGTAGAAGTCGAGGCCGCGCACGAGGACCTTGCTGCTGGTCGCGGATTGCCTGGAGTTCACCGCCGTGTTCATTGGTTCGCTCCCCTCGCAGCGAGCGCGCGCGCGCAGATGCTGAGCGCGAGAACCGCGAGCGTGATGATCAACGCCCCGGTCCAGGCGAGCTGCTGCCACTCCTTGTAGGGGCTCAAGGCGAACTGGAAGATCACGACCGGCAGGCTCGATATCGGCTGCGCCAGATTGGCGCTCCAGAACTGGTTGTTGAGCGCGGTGAACAGCAGGGGCGCAGTCTCGCCGCTCACTCGCGCAATCGCAAGCAGCACGCCGGTCACCAGACCAGCCTTCGCCGCGCGATAGGAAATCCGCCTGATCACCAGGGAACGCGGCATGCCGAGCGCCGCCCCGGCCTCCCGCAAGGTGTTGGGGACCAGGCTCAGCATATCCTCGGTCGTGCGCAGCACCACCGGCACGACAAGAACCGCCAATGCAAGGCAGCCCGCGATTGCCGAAAAGTGGCCCATCGGAACCACCACGACCTCATAAATGAAAAGCCCGATGACGATCGACGGAGCGCTGAGCAGAATATCATTGATGAATCGCACGACCATAGCGAGCCTCGTATGGCGTCCGTATTCCGCCAGATAGGTGCCCGCCAGCAGGCCGAGCGGGGCCCCCACAGCCACGCCGATCACCGTCAGGATCAGACTGCCGGCAATAGCGTTCAGGAGCCCGCCCGAACTGCCCGGCGGCGGCGTCATCTGCGTGAAGACGGCGAGCGAAAGACCGGAAAAGCCCTGCCAGAACAGCACAACGATAATCATGAACAGGCCGATCAGCCCGATGGCGGCCGCCACGACGCTGAGGCTCATCCAGATCTTGTTTCTCCAACGCCGAGCGGCATAGAGCGGCGAGATCGTTCCCGCGGGCATGGTCCTATCTCCCGGCCTGGGCTTCGAGCCGCATCAGCATGATCCTCGCGATGGCCAGAACAACGAAGGTGATCATGAACAGGATCAAGCCCAGGGCGATCAGCGACGACGTGTAGAGATCACCCACCGCCTCGGTGAACTCATTGGCGATCGTCGCCGAAATCGTGGTTCCCGGCGCGAACAGCGAGGGGGAGATCCTGTGCGCGTTGCCGATCACGAAAGTCACGGCCATCGTCTCGCCGAGCGCCCGACCGAGTCCGAGCATCACGCCGCCAATGACGCCAACGCGCGTGAATGGAATGACGACATTCCTGACCACCTCCCAGGTCGTGCAGCCAATTCCATAGGCTGACTCCTTCAGCATCGGCGGCACCGTGCCGAAAACGTCCCGGGAAATGGAAGCGACGAACGGCAGGACCATGATCGCAAAAATCAGCGCGGCTGTGAGCATGCCGATGCCGTAAGGCGGTCCGGCGAAAAGCGACGAAAGCACAGGCACGTTCCCGAAGAGGGCGATGATGGCGGGCTGGACGTACTGCTGGAGAAACGGCGCGAAGATGAACAGGCCCCAAATCCCGTAGATGATGCTTGGTATCCCCGCCAAAAGCTCGATTGCGATGCCGATCGGGCGACGCAGCGCCGGCGGACAGAGCTCGGTCAAAAAGACCGCGATCCCCATGCCCAGCGGCACTGCGATCGCCATCGCGATGGCGGAGGTTAAGACCGTTCCGTAAATCGGCGCGAGCGCGCCGAACTTCTTGGTGACTGGGTTCCAAACCTAATTCGTAAAGAAGCCCAAGCCGAACTTCTGAAAGGCGGGCAGCGATCCGCTGATCAGCGATAGGATGACGCCTCCGAGGATCAGCAGAACGACGATTGCCGCGGCTTGGGTCAGCCGGTGAAAAAACGCGTCGCTGAGTGCAAGCCTTCTTATTCTCGCTGTGCGCGCGACCGCGGAGGATTCTGTCGTTCGCCCCGGGATGGCGATTTGGGCCATTCACTGACTCTCAAGTTCACTGTTCAGACGCTGCTCAATCGGCTCCGGGCATACAATTCGGGGCGTCCGCGGACGCCCCGATAGGCCGACAAGAGATCATTTCGCCGCGACGTAGGCCGGTTTGCCGTCCGGACCCTTGATATCGGCGGCCCACATCGCCCTGATGCTGGCGACGACATTGTTCGGCAGCGGCACGTAGTCGAGGTCTTCAGCCATCTTTCCGCCCTGAGAATAGGCCCAATCGAAGAACTTAAGCGCTGCAGCCGCATTGTCGACGCTTGGCGGCTGCTTGGGCACCAGGATGAACGTCGCTCCGGCGATCGGCCAGGTGCCCGGCCCCGGCTGATCGGTCAGAATGACGTAATAGTGATCCGAGTGCGCCCAGTCGGCGTGGCCCGCCGCAGCCTGGAACGCCGCAGCATCCGGTTTGACAACCTTGCCGTCGGCGTTGATCAGGCCGACGTAGCTCATGTTGTTCTCTTTGACGTAGGCGAATTCGACGTAGCCGATGGCGCCCTTCGCCTGGAGCACGTTGTTGGCGACGCCCTCGTTGCCCTTCGCACCGAGGCCTGTGGGCCATTCGACGGAGGTGTTGGACCCCACGTTCTCCTTCCAATCGGGGCTCACCTTGGACAGATAGTTCGTGAAAATGAAGGTGGTTCCCGAACCATCTGAACGATGCACGACAACGATCGCGCTCGATGGAAGTTTGAGATTCGGATTCAGCTTCTGGATCGCCGGATCGTTCCACTTGGTAATCTTTCCGAGGAAGATATTCGCCAGAGTCGGTCCGTCGAGCACCAGATCGCCAGGCTTGACGCCGTCCAAATTGACGACCGGAATGGCGCCTCCGACAACGGTCGGGAACTGCACCAACCCACCCTTGTCCAGATCCTTCGGCTGGAGCGGCATGTCCGACGCGCCGAACGTGACCGTTCTCGCCTGGATCTGTTTGATGCCGCCGCCGGAGCCGATTGATTGGTAGTTCAGACCAATTCCGGTGTTCTTCTTGTAGGCATCCGCCCATTTCGCGTACAGCGGATACGGAAAGGTCGCCCCCGCGCCGGAAATGTCCGCCGCCCAAGCGGGGCTCATGAACGCGCCGCCAATGGCGAACGCAGCGGCGCAGACGAATTTAGCCAGTTTATGCATTGACGCCTCTCGTGCGCTGGGTCGAACTCCGGCGCGACACAGCGCCACCAAATCAGCGACGTGCGCGCGCCGAGAGCTTGTAAGATCGCCGCGTAAGCATGCTGTGACAGTTCCATGACACTTTTACGACAAAGGTCATCGCCCCGCTGATCAAGCCCAGCCAAGTCGTTCCACTTCGGCTAAGCCAGAGCCGGCAGCGGCTGCAGTTCATCGTTCATCTCAGCCGCGCCTGCGTTAGATACGTCGGCCGGTTTCCGTCCCGGGCGCGAAGAACGAAAGCGGCGCAGAATTTCAAAAGGGCGGGCGAAATCGAATTTTCAAATGCGGGCGAAAACTGCGGCGAGAACAAACGGTTTCGCTAGGTCGTGTGACGATTTAAGGGACCTGGGATTCCCAAATGGGCTCGAATCGGATTCAACGCTGATTTTTGGAGATCAGCGGTGGACTGCGACGCACTTCGGGATGACCAGTGGGAACGGCTGCCTGATTTTGTGCTGGGGGCCGCAAGGGGAAACGAGGTCCACGTACGGACAATCGGCGTTTTCTCAACGCGCTGCTTTGGATGGCACGCTCGGGAGCCCGCTGGCGAGATTGAAATGGACCCGCGCAGCGGGACCGGTTGATGCGGTTTGTTAGTTGGAGCGCGACCGCCCGGGATTCCTTTCTATCACGCAGCGAGAGTCTGGGTCTGTTTCTGTTGCTGTGGGCATGTGGGCAACGCGGATGGGTTGTCCATCATGTCCACCGCCCCGGCGCCGGCGATTGCCTCGCGCCAGACCGCCATCGGCGTGCGGTCGGCCAGCGCCTGGTGCGGGCGCCGCTCGTTGTAAAAGGCGATCCAAGCGGCGATGCCGCGCGCGGCATCGCGGCCGTCGGCGTAGCCTTTGAGATAGACGTCCTCGTACTTGAGCGACCGCCACAGCCGCTCGATGAAGATGGTGTCCATCCAGCGGCCGCGGCCGTCCATGGAGATCGCGACGCCCGCTTCGGCGAGCGCGCCGGTGAAGGCCGCCGAAGTGAACTGCGAGCCTTGGTCGGTGTTGAAAATCTCGGGCTTGCCGAACTTCGCCCGAGCCTCCTCGAGCGCCGCCAGACAGAACGAAACGTCCATCGTGTTCGACAGCCGCCACGCAAGCGCCGCGCGCGACGCCCAGTCGATGATCGCCACCAGATAGAGAAAGCCCCGCCCGATCGGAATGTAGGTGATGTCGGCCGCCCAGACGTGGTTCGCGCGCTCGATCGTCAGATTGCGCAGAAGATAGGGATAGATCCGGTGGCCGGGCGCGGGTTTGCTCGTTCTCGGCTTCGGCCCGAGCGCGGCGATGCCCATCAGGCGCATCAGCCGCTGCGCGCGCTTGCGGTTCACGAACACGCCCTCGGCGCGCAGCATCGCCGTCATCCGGCGCGAGCCGAGAAAGGGCCACGCGGTGAACAGTTCGTCGATCCGGCGCATCAGCGCGCCGTCGTTGTCGTTGGCCGGCTCGCGCGCCCGATAGACGCCCGAGCGCGCCACGCTCAGAAGCGCGCATTGCCGCCGAACCGACAGCGACTTGTCGGCCCGGTCGAGCATCGCTCTGCGGTCCGGAGCGCTCATCTTCCGGACCTCCTGGCTAAAAAATCCCGCTCGACCGTGAGCTGCCCGATCCTCGGGTCAAGCCCGAGGACAAGCCTTGGCGTGCAACCGCTCGATCTCCCGCTCATGCCTCGTTTCCGCGTCCCGCCCGGAGCCAGGGTCGAAGGCCCGCGCCGCCTGATCCTGGAGTTGCTTCTTCCAGGCGTAAATCTGGTTGGCACGGACCTCGTAGAGTGTCCGTCGTCAGATGATTTGAGACGAATTGCTAGCTTCCGGAAGGGAGGCTCTGGATTATCTGTGATTGAGATTATGCGGCATGCAGTTGGCGCTGCAAGCGACGGTTTGCGATTGTCTGGCGTTTGATCCTTTCGCGTTCGAGGAGGACGGCCTCGGCGCGCCCGAAATAGACGTCAGCCGGGGTAAGATTGTCGAGGCTCTCGTGATAGCGGGCATGGTTGTAATGCGCCACGAAGGCGGAGATTTGGCGTTGGAGATCGCCGGGCAGGTAGTAGTGCTCAAGCAGGATGCGGTTCTTGAGCGTCTGATGCCAGCGCTCGATTTTGCCCTGGGTCTGCGGGTGATAAGGTACGCCGCGGACATGCTCGATCTCCTGGCGATCCAGCCATTGCGCGAGATCCGCCGCGACGTACGACGAGCCGTTATCAGACAGCAGACGCGGTCGGTGAACGACGGTCATCTTGTCGAGCCCAGACGCGGATAGCGCCAGATCAAGCGTGGCGGTGACGTCCTTCGCCTTCATGGTCGCACAGAGTTTCCAGGCGACAATGAAGCGCGAGAAGTCGTCCAGCACGGTGGAGAGGTAGTACCAGCCCCATCCCGTGATCTTGAGATAGATGAAGTCGGTCTGCCAGAGCTGGTTGGGCGCCGTGGTCTTGTCCCTGAATTCCTCGGCAGCTTTGATGACGATGTAAGCCGGGCTGGCGATAAGATCGTGCGCTTTGAGAAGCCGATAGACCGACGCCTCCGAGACAAAGTATTTTTCCTCGTCCGTGAAGCGCACCGCCAGTTCCCGCGGGCTGAGCTCGGGTTGATCCAGCGCCAGGTCGACAATCTGGCTGCGGATGGCCTCTGGGATTCGGTTCCAAACCCGATCCGGCCGCGAGGGGCGATCCGCGAGGGCTTCCGGTCCGCCGCCTTGATACCGATCATACCAGCGGTAGAAAGACGATCTGGGAATGCCGAGTTTCTCCAGCGCGCGTCGAGCCGGCACATGCGATTGCTCGACCAGCCGGATGATCTCGATCTTGTCGGATGCGGAATATCTCATGCCTCGTCTCCCCCATCCGCGATCATGCTTTTTTTAAGCAGTCGGTTTTCGAGGGTGAGGTCGGCGACGACCTCCTTCAAGGCTTGCGCCTCGCGGCGAAGATCCTTCACCTCGTCGGAGGTCGCGGCGCGCGCCGTGTCGCCGGCGAGCCGCCTTTGCCGGCCTCAAGGAACTCCTTCGACCAGCCATAGTCCATCGATGAGGCGATGCCCTCGCGGCGGCAGAGCTCGGCTATGCTCTCCTCCCCGCGTAGCCCTTCCAGTACGATGCGGATCTTCTCTTCAGCTGAAAAGGGTCGACGCCTCGCGCGCCGAATGTCCCTGATCGCGTCTTCCGCCGGCTGCTTTTCCGGCCCGGATTTCTGTCTCATCTTCGCTCCTTGCGGCTACGATGATCCAGAAATCCTCCCTACGCGAAACCGTGCGCTGTCTCATAGGCGCTGACGGCGGACAGCAACGAGATCCGTGGCTCGCTTCGTACCCTGGACAAGAGCGAGATGCGGCGCAGGGCTCGCGAGGTTCTGAACGAGCTTGGCGTCGATGCCGATATCCCAACATCCTCGTGAGCGAGCTCACTCCTGCTCACAAGCAGATTGTTGCAGTCTCCAAAGCGCTCGTGCGGCAATGCGATCTTCTGATTGTCGATGAGGGCTGCGTTTCGCTCGACAAGAAAGAAACCATGCTGCTGCATGCGGTCTTGCGCCAGTTGCGGGGCCAGGGCGTTACGATCATCTACATTTCCCATCTTCTCGACGACGTCGTAAGGCTGAGCGACCAAATCACGGTCTTGCGGAACGGCGCGCTCGTCGAAACGCTCGAAGCCCGTTCAACGACCGCCGAGGACCTGGCTGTTGCGGTTGTCGGTCACGAGATGCGCCGCCCGTCGCGCGCGGAAGACACGAACGATCTCACACAACGACGCATGCTGCTCGACGTCAAGGGCCTGTCGTGGACGCAGGACGCGGCCGAGTTTTTCATCGTCATCAGCACCGAATTCGCCGAACTCGTCGGGGTTGTCAATACGCTGCTGGTGATCGTCAACCGCAAGATCGTGACCACGCTGACCGGAGCGTCCATCACGCCCCATGAGATCGTTCGCTACTACCAATACGAAGTCGAAACCCCGAGTCCGAGCTTCGAAGGGACGAGCCCGCCGGCTCAGATGAACTAGGCCGGACAGCCGATCGGACCGGTCAAGGAAACAAAAGCTTGCCCCACAACTTTAGATCGCTTCTCAAGGAGCTTGACGTCTTCGTCATTCTCGGCGCGCTCCTGCTCGTTGCCGCGATTTTCAAAGCGAGCACGTTCTACAATCTCTCCAACCTTTTCACGATCCTCGAACTTTCGGCGGTCTTAGGGATAGCGACGCTCGGCGAGGCGATGGTCCTGATCGTGCGCGGCGTCGACGTCTCGGTCGGCGCAGTCATGGGCCTCGCGGGCACTCTATCTGCATTCCTGATCCCGGATTTCGGGCTCACCATCTCGATCCTCATTCCTCTTGTCGTGTGCGGTCTGATTGGCCTCGGGAATGGCTTGCTGGTCGAAAAGGGCCGCGTTCCGGCGATCGTCGCCACCATCGGGATGATGTGGGTGGTGAGCGGCTTGGCCGGAGGCATCAGCAACGGGCGCCTCATTCCGATCCGCGATGAATCGTTCCAGCAAATCGCCTTGGGAAGCGCGTTCGAGATCGTGCCGCTCTTCTTTGTCGGCTTGCTCATTATCGGCGCGGTCGCCTATTTCGTTCGATCCAACTTCGCGATCGGCCGATAGTTCTACGCCATTGGAGGCGACGAAGGCGCTGCTTATTATTCGGCGATTCCGGTCGGCAAGATTCGGATCGGCGTCTATGGGGTCGCTGGCGTTCTCTATGGCGTCGCCGGATTGCTGATGGCCTCTTATGTCCGCTCAGGCATGCCGACGGTCGGGAAAGGCTACGAGTTCAAGGCGATCACGGCCGCGGTCCTCGGCGGCATCGCCCTCACCGGCGGACGGGGAAATATCTTCAAGGCCATCATCGGGGCGGTGATCCTGATCGTCCTCTACGGCGTGATCACCGCCTTCGCCGTCTCCCCTTACATCCAGGGAATCATCCAAGGCGCCATTCTGGTTGGAGCTGTCTACTATGCAACTCGCAACGACTAAGGCCAAAGCGAGCCTGCAGCGCTACAATCAGCTTTTCCTCTTGGCTGCAGTCCTCGTCATCGCGACCGTCATCTCGCACGGCGTGTTTATGAGGCCGGCGAATCTGATGGTTGTTACTGCCAGCGCCGCCGCGTTTGGGCTTGTATCCTTTGGCCAAGCCTTGGTGGTCATTGGCGGCGGCTTCGACCTGGCGGTCGGTTCACTCGTAGCTATGTCGATTTCGGCGATCGTCTTCTTTCGCTCTGACTTCGGCATTGTCGGCGGCACGATTGGGGCTCTCGCCTCTGCGACGGTCGCCGGGCTCGTCAGCGGCCTCTTTGTATCCCGAACGAAGATTCCTCCGTTCATCGTCACGCTCGGCATGCTGTCGGTCGCCGACTCGATGTCGTGGATCCTCGCAGCGGGTCAGCCGATCACGGTACCCGAGTACAATGACGCCATCTCGCCGCTGTTCGACTCCTTGCCGCTTGGCGAGAACGTGTTTCCAATCATCGTCTTGATTGTCGGATTCTTCGCGACGTTCCTGCTGCTTCATCGGAGCAAATGGGGACGCTACATCTACGCGGTCGGCGACAACGAGGCGGCCGCGAGAATTGCCGGCGTACCGGTGATGAGAACGAAACTGCTCTGCTACGGCTTGTCCGGCCTCTTATGTGCGATCGGCGCGATCGTCTATCTCTACCAAAATATCAGCGCGACGCCCGGAGAGGGCGCCGACTATCTCCTCCTGAGTTTCGCTGCGACGATTCTCGGCGGCGTCTATATGTACGGGGGTGCGGGAACCATTCCCGGCGTGCTGGTCGGGGTGATCTGCCTCGCCGGTATTACAAGCGCGCTAACCATCGCTGGAATCCCCCCAGCTATATACCAGGGCGTCCTCGGCTTGATCGTTCTCTTAGTGGTCCTATTCCAAGCAAAGATCCGAAGATAGGTCTCGACGATCAAGCGACCCTGGCGCCCGCAAGCGCTCTGTCTTCGGCGGCCCGCTGAATGTGATCCGGCGTGGAAAAATGCCCCCCTGTAGCGGGAATTGGCGTCCAAAATTCCATGAACAATCACAAAGGAGGACTCCGAAATGACAAATCGAGTTACAAGACGGACGCTTCTCGGTCTGGCGGCGATGGCGCTGTCGGCAATCTGCGGCGCCCAACCCTCCCGGGGCGCCGATACCACCTACAGGATGGTGATCATGCTCGGGGGCGGCGCGCCCGGGGTCAAAGTCGAGTGGATCGGCCCAATCACGCCGAGCGTCGATAAGCAGATCGAGATGATCGACAGCATTATCCTACCAAGCCTGACCTGATCGCTGTCGCCGCCAACGATCCCGGCGCCGTCGTGCCAGTCCTGAAGAAGACGAAAGCGGCAGGCATTCACGTTATGTCGTTTGACGGCGATACCGACTTCCGGGAGGCGTTCAGGAACTTGGTCGACTACCAGACAATCGGCGCTGCGCTATGGAGCGCTGCCTCCGCACGCGCAGCGGGGTGAGCTTACGAAGCCAATCGATAAACGCGGACAGCGGTTCCTTCCATGACCTGACGGCGCTGAGAGTCCGGTAACGCTTGCAAGACAACGTCCGAGATGCGCTTCCACGTAGCATAGTCGGACGCGAGGTCGAGAGGAGGCCAATCGCTCGCCCACATCACGCGGCCGGGACCGAACGTGTCCAGAACTTGCCTGACGTAAGCTTCCAGATCCGCTGCGCCCGCTCCGGGACCGGCGCAGTTCAGCAATCCAGACAGCTTGCAGACGGAGTTCGGCTGCGAGGCCAGTTCGTCCACATGACGCGCCCAACCATCGAACACGCGGTTCGCGATGTCGGGCTTGCCGCAGTGATCGAGCACGATCGAGAGCGCCGGCCAGCGTTTGGCGAGGACAGTCGCGAGCGGAATTTCCCTCCAGTTTTGCACCAGAACATCAAGCGAGAGACCGTTGTCCTGGAGCGCTTGAAAGCCCCGTTCCAGCCGGCTGTCGAGCATCCAGGCGATGCTTTTGTTGTCGTCTCGAACGGGGCGCACGCCTTTGACCATTGGGTTCCAGGCGAGCGCGGCGATCTCCTCTCCGATCGATGGCGAAGCCAGCTCGGCCCACGCCACAATGCCGGCAATCCAGCGCGCTTTCGCCCCGAGACCGATCGTGAAAAGAGTTTCCGCATATGTCTCCGCGGCCTGCACGACGACAACGCGCCCCACATCAGCGGCGTCGATGAGCGGCTTCAGGTCAGCAGGCTCGCGATCTTTGTAAATGGCCGTCATCGCCGGACTGAGAGCGACATTGTCGCCCCGGCTTAGCCGCCAAAGATGGACATGCGCGTCGACGGTCAAGCGAGATTTCGTCGCGGCAGCTTGCCCGCGATGATCATGGCGAGCACTTCGTCCTTGGAGACGTCGGTCGTCTTGACCATGCCGACCAGGCGACCGTTCTTCATCACCGCGAGCCGATTCGCGAGGTCGAAAACATCGTTAATGTCGTGGCTGATGAGGATGATCCCGATGCCCTGCCGGGAAAGCTCGGAAATGAGCGCGCCGACTTTCTGCGTTTCCTCCGGCCCGAGGGCGGCCGTTGGCTCGTCCATGATCAGCACCTTGGCGTTGAAATGAATCGCGCGCGCGATCGCCACGGCCTGACGCTGGCCTCCCGAGAGGCTCGCGACGAGATTGGAGAGATGAGGAAGTCTCAACCTCAAGCGCTGGAGGGTGAGCTGGGTCTGTTCTTCCATCGCCTCCTCGTCCATGAAGCCCCACCAGCCGGCGAGCTCCCGTCCGAGGAAGAAATTGGCGACCGAGTCGAGGTTGTCCGAGAGCGCGAGGGTCTGATAGATCGTCTCGATGCCAAGGGCTTTCGCATCGCGAGTTGATCGAATCGCGACAGGCCTCCCGGCGAATCGGATCTCGCCGCTGTCGGGCGCGAAGACGCCGGACAGGATCTTGATCAGCGTCGATTTGCCGGCGCCGTTGTGTCCGAGCAACCCGAGGACCTCGCCTTCGCGGAGATCGAGACTCACGTTCTCGACAGCGTGCACGCCCCCGAAGGTCTTCACGATGTTGCGGAATTCGATGAGCGGAGTCACGTGAGCCGAACCCTGCGATACGCCATGTCGATCCATACCGCGGCGATCAGGACCAGCGCGAGCACCATCTTCTGCAAGGGCGTCGCGACGCCCATCAGGATCATGCCGCTCTCGAGACTCTGCATAATCAGCGCGCCCAGGATCGCGCCATATACGGTTCCGACGCCGCCAGCCAGCGAGGTCCCGCCGATGACCGTCGCCGCGATGACGTTGAGCTCGGTCATCGTGCCGGTCACGCTCGCGCCCGCGTTCAGGCGGGCGGTGATGACGATCGAGGCGAGGCCGCACAACAGTCCCATCAGCACGAAGACGGCGACGGTCAGCCGACGGGTGTCGATGCCGGCGAGCTCCGCGCTCTCGGGGCTTCCGCCCATCGCGAAAACGTGCCGGCCAAACCGATGCTTGCTGGCGATCGCCGACATCACGACTGTCACGCCGATCAGGATCAGGACGGGGATCGCAATGCCCATCGGGACATTGGATCCCGGCTGCGTATAGGCGTTCATGACGGCGGTGAATCCGATAATGCAAAGGGCCCAGATTGCGACCAGCACGCTCTGCATCGCGGGCGAACGGGTCGCCATTCCGTGCGCCGCCCGGCGCCGCGCGCCGCGCCAGACCCACACGACGATGGCGACGATCGCAGCCGCGCAAACGACCCAGCTCCAGAACGCGCCGATCGTCCCGTCCAGGCCTCCGCCAAGGAGTTGAAACGTCTTGTTGAGCGGAGCAATGGTGACCCCGCTGTTGATGTAAAAGGCGGCGTTGCGAAAGAAGAGCAGGCCGCCAAGCGTGATGACGAAGGAGGGAACGCCGCCATAGGCAATGAGTAGACCCTGGACAAGGCCGATAAGCGACCCGGCGGCCAGCATCGCGAGAACGGCGATCCACCAGGTCGACGAACCGTCGATCGGCAAGATCGAGTGCTGCAGGAGCGCGCCAAACACCCCGATGAATCCGAGCTGCGAGCCAACCGAAAGGTCGATGTGGCGCGATACGATTACGAGGACCATGCCGCATGACATGATCCCGACGACGGCGACCTGCAGCGACAGGTTGAAGAGATTGCGCGGGGTGAGGAACGTTCCCCCAGTCAGCGCGTCAAGGCCGAGCCAGACCGCCCCCATGATCATCAGCATGGCGAGCAGCCGGACATCGAGCCCGGCCGCCAGCGCCACTTTGTCGGAAACGACCCGCGCGCGTAGCGTCAGCGCTTGCATTCAGCGCCAGCCGATCACTTGCAGGCTGGCGGCGGATTCTCGGTGACCCCGTCGCAGAGCTCGGCCTTGCTGATCCACTTGGCGTCGAGGACGAGGTTGAGGTTGTCCCTTGTGATCGCGACCGGCGTCAGCAGGATCGAAGGTTGCGTCTGGCCGGTTGGAGTCTTGTACGGCTTCGTCCCTGTGACGGGTTTGCCTTCGGCCATCTCGATCGCGGCCTTCGCCGCGGTCTGGCCCAGACTGTAGGTGTTCTTCCAGGACGTCACTGTCTGCTGTCCCTTGGCGATTCGGTTCAGCGCCACCTTGTCTCCATCCTGCCCGGAGAGCGGGATGCCGAGCATCTTCTGCGAGGCGAGAGCCGCCGCGACGCCGGTCGCCATTCCGTCGTTCATCGACAGAACCGCGTCGACCTTGTTATTGGTCTGGGTCAGGATCTGCTCCATCGCCGCCTGCGCGAGGTCCGGCTTCCAGTTCTCGATGTTCTGCTTGGCCACCACCTTGATCTGACCCTTGTCGATCAGGGGCTTCAGAACATCCATCTGCCCTTCGCGGAAGAGATTGATGATCGGCATGGAGGCGTCGCCCTCGATCAGCGCCCAATTGCCGCTGTTCTTGGCCTTCACCATCGCCTCCGCCATCACCCGGCCGACCGCGATATTGTCGAAGGAAATGAAGGTCACATCCGGGGAGTCGATCGGCGGATCATAGGCGATGGTGGGAACCTTCGCCGCTTTCGCCTCGGCGACCGCAGGCATGATCGCCTTCGAATCCTGGGCCACGATGATCAGGGCGTCGCATTTCGAGGCCAGCAGACTGTCGACGTCGGTCATCTGCTTCTGCGGATCGCCCTGGGCGTCGGCGCTCACGTAGGTGTAGCCGGCCGGGTCCAGGACGGACTTCATCCCCGCTTCGTCAACCCGCCACCGCTCTTCCTGGAAATGGCGCCAGCTGACGCAGATGCGCTTGCCATTCGCCGCCATGGAAGCGGACGGCGAGACCAGTCCCAACCCGAGAGCCAGAGCCGCGGCGCCGCCAAGCATCGCCTGCCGCGAAATTGCGCTGAAAGCCGGCATCCTTCACCTCCTCCCATTTCGCTGGCTTTGGCGCCAACTCAACGCAAGCTTTGCACATCGCAACCAGCGATGGAAGGGGCGCCTCGCGCGCCAAGCGTCTTTGTCGAGAGCGCAGCGCCGGCGTTTGCTCTCTCTCACTGAGAATTGACCGTGGCCGGTGGTGTTGACATGATGGCGAATAGAATTGCGCAAAGATGCGGCCGTTCGGCGCGCTTTCTGAGCGGGTCCGTGTTGGTTCATGTGGGAGGGTCCGCCTGATGAACACCGAAACGGCGCTTGCAGAGCTTGGGATTTCGGTCTCCGACCTCACCCGGGATCAGCGGCGCAAATTCGACGAGGACGGATATTTCATCGCCGAGGCTGTCTTCACCCCGGCGGAGGTCGCGGAAATGCGCTCCGAATTCGACCGGCTGCGCGCCATTGAAGGCGACCTCGGTGGACACGAAGTGCATATCGAGCGCGGCGCGCCTCGACTCTCCAACCTGTTCAACAAGTCTCCGGCCTTCGACAGATGCCTTTCCTGCAAGCCGACGCTCGCCGCCGCCGCCTATCTTCTCGGCGAGATCCGGGTTTATTCGCTCAACGCTCGCAACCCTCTCAAGGGAGAGGGCCAGCAGCCACTGCACAGCGACGTTCCCCGCGTTACGCCGAGGGACTGGCGGGTCGTCAACTCGATGGTCATGCTCGACGACATGACGGCGGATAACGGACCGACCCGGGTCGTGCCCGGCTCGCACAAGTGGGTCCCGATCAACGTCCCCGACGTCAATATGGCGGAGGTCAAGCAGGTCGAGGTGCGCCCCGAGGAGGAGGCGATCATTCCGAAGGATCCCTATGCTGCGCATCCCGAGGAAATCAAGCTGACCGGCAAGGCCGGCTCGGTCGCGGTCATCAACGGTCACATCTGGCATGGCGGCACCCGCAACGAGAGCGGCGCCCCGCGGCGGGTTCTTCATCTCGCGATCGGCAGGCGCGATCTGCCGCAGCAACTGAACGAGCGCGAGCATCTCACCCCCGAACTCTACGCGCGCACGGGCCCCGCCCAAAAGTTCCTGCTCGATATTGACGGCGCGACGCCCAAGGTGATCGGCTATCCTCCGCTGCCGGACTCCGCCCGCGTCTGGACGGCGGTCGAGGCCGCCACCGGCGAGCGTCCCTGAAGGCTAACCTCGCCTGACGTGTTCCAATTCTAGCCGCTTAAGATCGATGCGCAGGGTTTCATCCTCAACCGTACTGACCTTCGTACAAGCCATCTTCGTCGCCGCCGGCTCGGAGCCGAGAGAGGCTGACATCGTTGCCGCGCATCTCGTCGATGCGAGCCTCATGGGCCACGACTCGCACGGGATCATCCGCGTTTCGAAGTACATCGATTGGCTGCGGGCAGGCCAGGTTCGCCCGAACCGACGCGGGCGCATCGTCAGCGATCGCGGCGCGCTGGTCGTCGTCGATGGTGAATTCGGATTCGGGCAGGTCATCGGCAAGGAGGCGATGGAAATCGCCGCCGAGCGCGCGCGATCGCATGGGTTCGCGACCGTGGCTCTCCGCAACTCCGGACATCTCGGCCGAATCGGCGCATGGCCTGAAATGCTCGCCGAGCGCGGACTGGCTTCCATTCACTTCGTCAACACGTCCGGCTTCGGCATCCTTGTCGCGCCGTTCGGCGGCGCCGACCGGCGTCTCTCGGCAAATCCAATCGCAGCGGGCGCGCCGCGGAAAGGCGGGCGACCCATCATCCTCGACATCGCGACATCGGCGATCGCGGAAGGCAAGATCCAGGTGGCGCGCAACAGAGGCGAACAATTGCCGCCGGGCCTCGTGCTCGACGGACACGGTCGGCCTACGACCGACCCCAACGTGTTCTACGCCGAGCCGCCCGGCGCCATCCTCCCTTTTGGCGGCCACAAAGGTTCGGGCCTCTCCTTCTTCTGCGAGATCCTGGCGGGCTCGCTCACCGGCGGGCACGCGAGCAACCCCAGGGCGTCGACCGCCGATCGCCTGGTCAACAACATGCTGTCGCTTGCCTTCGATCCGGCGGCGTTCGGCGATTCCGACGCCTTCGCCGACGACCTGACCCAGCTTGTCGAGTGGGTCAAGGCGGCGCCGCCCTCAACTCCCAGCAGCGAGGTCATGCTCCCGGGGGAAGTGGAGGAAAGAGTTCCGTCGCGAACGAATCGATAGAGGCTTGCCGATCGACGAGGCCACCTGGCGCGCCCTCTCCATGACCGCCGCCTCGCTCGGCGTGCCGACGCCCTTGGACTGACTTCATGCCCCGCGACAGCGTTCGCCAAAAGCTCAAGAACGGACGCACGGGTATAGGGCGTCATGACGGCAGAATTCTTCACCCGCCTCCAATGCGGGGTCGATTTCATCATGCCCGAGACGAGCAATGTCGGGCGCAGCCTTCCCCGCCACGCGCCGACCAATCGCCGCGACCGATTGCGTGCGCGCTTATCCGCAGCTCATCGCCTTCTATGTCGACGCGCCCTTCACCGCGCTCGGCATGGGCGGCTTCGAACGCAGCGACCAGTCCAAGAGAAACAGTCAGGCAGCGATGAATTGATGCGCAAGCTCCTGAAGAAATATACGTCATCCCTGACCGGTTGGTCACGGACGACGTGCGGTCTTGCGGCGCGGCGGCCCGCGTTCTCGGGATTGAAAGGGAACCGGCAGCCGGCCAATATCTTATGATCGTTCTGCTAGGTAGCCTGTGATACCATTTGGCTTGACGATCGGTGGACGATCGACGAAGATGGGCCATTCGAAAGCGGGTAAACAAGCCGGGAGGGTGCGTTGCAGACGAGAAGATGGGTCGCCAGCGCGCTTGTCGGCTTAGCTACAGCGACATTCTTGGCGGTCAGCGGCGGCGCTCCCGCGCAGGCCGATGAACAGAAAGCCTACACCGCGGTGCTCGTGAACAATTTCATGGGCAATTCCTGGCGCGCCCTCATGGAGCGCTCGGCCCAACTGCTCATAACTCAGCCCCCGCTGAAGGGACGGATCAAGGACCTGCGCATTATCAATACAGACAATACGGCAGCTGCGCAGAACACGGTAATCTCCAACATCATTCTCGACAAGCCGGACATTCTGCTGCTTGAAGCGGCCTCGACCACCGCTTCCAATCAAGTCATCCAGCAGGCCTGCGACGCCGGTATTGTCGTCGTCACTTACGATCAGCTCGCCGAGGCGCCATGCGCCTGGAAGCTGGCGCCCGACTTCCACGAGGTCGGCCAAGTGGAGGCGAAGTGGCTGGTGAAGCAGATGGGCGGGAAGGGCAAGGTGTTCCTCGATCTCGGCCTCCCCGGAGCGTCGCCCGCCATCGACGCGGCGAGGGGCGCCAACGAGGTTTTCGGACAACATCCTGATATCAAGGTCGTGACCTACTACTCGAAGTTCACGCCGGGCGAGGAGCAGGCGCAAGTCGCAAGCCTCCTCCCGGCTCACCCCGATGTGACCGGCATCCTGACCCTGCAGGCGGCCGCATATGCCCTCGATGCCCTGAAAGCGGCGGGCCACGCCCCGGTGCCAATTACCGGCTATTCCTTCGCCGAAGGCATTTTGAAGTGCCACGCCGAGAAGCTGACCTGCCTGTTCAAGTCAGTCCCGGCCTGGGTCTCGGCGTCCGCTCTCATGCTTGCGGTCGACGTCCTCGACGGCAAGCGCGAGAATAAGCCGGGCATGGTCTTCATGGAGACGCCCTGGATCACCAACACCGACATGAAGGGCATCTACGACGGCCCGGCGCCGGTCATGACGCTCGATGAGGCGGCAGTGAACCTCCAACCCGGCACCATGCTGCCGCTATCGCCGCCCTGGGCTAAGCTCGACCTGCAGGAAGTGCTGAAGCCTCCTGTTCTGCAATAAACTCTCGCAGTCCGCATCCTTGCGAGGCGGCGCGTCTTGCGCGCCGCTCTCTGCGCTATGGCGAACATGATCGACCGAGTCGCCCCCAGGCTTAGGTGCACGCGGCTGCGCCGCACCTATCCAGGCGTCGTCGCGCTGGATGATCTTGACTTCGTGGGAGAGGCGGGAGTGGTCCATGCCATTCTCGGCGAAAATGGTGCGGGCAAGAGCACCTTCATCAAGGCGCTCGGCGGGACGGTGCGCCTGGAGGCGGGGACCATAGAGGTCGGGGGATCAGTCGTCCGCATGGCGTCTGTCGCCGATGCGTGGCGCCGTGGCGTGGGCATCGCCTACCAGGAGCTGTCGCTGATCCCCCATCTGACGGTTGGTCAGAATATCTGGTTGAACCGACTGGGTCGGCCGTTCCTCGGACTCCTCGGGCGGACCGAGACCACGAGGCGAACGGAAGAGCTTTTCGCCCGCCTCGGCGCGCCTGCCGTAGATCCGCTCCGCAACGTGGCCGACCTCTCAATCGCGCAGAGGCATGTCGTCGAGATCGTGGCAAGCTGTGCTGGGCATCCAGAGATCCTTGTTCTCGATGAGGCGACTGCGGCTCTCCCCGCAAGCGAAGCCGACTGGGCGCTGCGTCTCGCCCGTCGACTGGCGGGCGAAGGGAGTCTTGTCCTCTTCATCTCGCACAGGCTGCGCGAATGCCGCGAAGTCGCCGATCATTTCACCGTCTTCCGTCGCGGCGCGGCTATCCGCACCGGAGCGCTGCGTGACTTCAGCGACGACCAGGTGGTCGAGGACATGCTTGGACAGAAGCCCCGCATGCTCTACCCGCCGCGGGCGAGACCGCCTGAAGAGCGAATCGCACTCGCCGTGCGACGGCTCAATGTCGCGAATGAGCTAAAAGGCATCTCCTTCGATTTGCGCGCCGGCGAGGTCGTGGGGCTCGGCGGCCTCGAAGGGCAAGGGCAGTCGGCGCTGCTGCTCGCCCTCTTCGGCATAAAGCGCTGGCGGGGCTGGGTATCGGTCAGCGGCAAGCCGGTTCGAATACGTTCGCCTGCCGAGGCCTTCCGCGCCGGCATCGCGCTGGCGCCAGAGGACCGCCGCTACCAAGGCCTGCATCTCGACGCCTCGATCCGCCGGAACGTGGCGCTGCCGGTCCTATCGCGCATCAGCCGCATCGGCTTCCTCGCTCCGGGCTCCGACCGCACAGTGGTCAACCGCGCCATCGGGAACCTCGCCATCAAGGCGTCCTCACTCGAACAGCCGGTGCGGACGCTCTCCGGCGGCAACCAGCAGAAGGTCGTGGTCGCCAAGCTACTCGCTGTGGGAGCGGATGTCCTTCTCTTCCATGACCTTACGCGCGGTATCGACGTCGGCGCCAAGGCCGAGATCTTCCACCTTATGCGGCGTCTCGCGGGCCAGGGGAAATCGATCCTCTTCTATTCCTCGGAAAACCAGGAGCTCGTCAGCATGTGCGATCGCGTTCTCGTGCTGAGAGCGGGAAGACTTGCGGCGACGCTCACGGGTGGCGACCTCAGTGAGGAGCGCATCTTGCAGGCTGCGCTTGGCGTCGGCCAAGAGACTATCCCATGAGCGCTCGCGCCGAAGCTCCCCAGGCGGCAGCGCGCGCACGGTCACGGCTGACGGCCGACGCAATCGCGCTTTGTCTTCCCTATGTGCTTCTCGTCATTCTGATGGCCTGGCTGGGCGCGATCAAGCCCGCGACGCTCGGAATGCACTACGTCCAAAATGTGATCAACCTGTCGCTGGTGCTCGCCATCATCGGACTTGGGCAGGCGATTGTGGTGCTTGGCGGCGGCATCGACCTTTCCGTCCCCGGCATTATCTCACTGGTCAACGTCGTGGCGGCCAAGCAGATGTCGAGCCCGGGGTGGTCCTGGACGGTGCTATTGCTGCTGCTGGCGTTCGGGTGGCTGCCAGGCCTCGTCAACGGCTTTCTCGTGGTCTACGGGCGCATGCAGCCCTTCATCGTCACGCTCGCCAACTGGTTCGTCTTCGGCGGCCTTGCCTTCTACATCCTGCCGGGCGCGGGCGGCGCGGTGGACGGAACAATCCCAGCCATCTTCTCCAAGCACTATTTCGGCCTCGCGGGGCCGACGTGGCTCTTCATCGTGCTTGTCGCTTTCTCCCTATGGTTCAGTCGCACGCGCCTCGGCTATTCGATACGCGCCATCGGCTCCGATCGCGTGTCAGCCAGGCAGTCGGGCGTACGGCTCGAGGCGGTCGAAATGGCGAGCTACGCCCATTCGAGCTGGTTCGCCGTCGCGGCGGGAATCGTGCTGAGCCTGCAGAGCCTGTCGGGAGAGCCGACCGCGGGCAACAGTTACGTCCTGCCGATGATCACCACCTTGGTGGTCGGCGGCGTATCGCTCCTCGGCGGCCGCGGCTCACTCGTCGGTCCGGTCGTCGGTGCGGTGGTGCTGACTTACCTCACCGGCGTCACCTTCGCCTTTCGTCTACAACCGCAGTGGAACCAGATATTTCAGGGAGCGCTGCTCGTACTCTGCATCTCTTCCACGCGCCTCCTCCAGGCGGTCCTGAGCTGGGTCGGTGAACGGAGGACGCAATGAACGCGGCGATAGCTGCAACCCTCAACCGGCACGGGCACCTTGTGGTCCTTGTTGCTCTTACGCTCGCCACCTGGAGCGGCGCCGCCCTTCTCGTCGATGGCTTCGCCACGGGCGCCAACTCGCGGAACATCCTTCTTCAGGTCGTGGCGCTCGCTATCATCGCTGGCGGCCAGACGGTTGTCATCATCGCCGGCGGAATCGACCTTTCGATTCCTTGGATGACCAGCGTCGCCGCGGTCCTCCTCACCTATCTCAGCCGCGGATCGGATACGGCTCTTGTCTGGGCCATCCCGGTGATCTTCGGCGTCGCCGTTGTGGTCGGTATCTTCAACGGCGTCGGCGTAGCGCTCCTCAAGGTCCATCCGATCATCATGACGCTTGCCTCGAACGTCATCCTCAGCGGCGCCATCGTGCTCGTTGCCGGCTCCATGCCGCCCGCGACGCCGCCGCCGGCGATCCGCTGGCTCGGCCAAGGCTACCTCCTCGGGCTGCCGGCGCCGTTCTTCCTGCTCTTTGCCGTGGCGTTTGGCGTTAGTGTGTTACTATCCAGCACGAGCTTCGGGCGGCGGGTCTACGCCATCGGCGCGAGCGAGACGGTCAGCGTCTTCTCGGGCGTGCGACCGCTTGGCGTCATTGTCGGGAGCTACATCGCATCCGCCTGCACCGCTGCGCTTGGCGGGATATTCCTCGTAGGATATGTCGGCATTTCGTCGGCGGGAATTGGCGACAAGTTCCTCTTCGCTTCCGTCGCTGCCGTTGTCGTCGGCGGCGCTTCCATCCTGGGCGGCAGCGGAAATTACCTTGGGACTCTTGTCGGATCTGTCCTGCTGACCATGGTCAACATCCTGCTTACCGTCTTCAGCGTGTCGGCGGGAACAATCAGCATCTTTTACGGCCTAACGATCCTACTGAGCGTCTGGCTCGGCACTCTCAACCCCGGCGGCGGGCGCTAGCTGCGCTCAGGTGACGGCGGAGAATTCAGCGAAGCCCTTCGCCAGGACAATCGCCGCCGAGGCGCGGTCGAACTCGGCAAAATGGCCCGTCCGGCAATGCTCGCCGAACGCCGCATGATCGCAGTACCGCTCGTAAAGCACCACCCGGTCCGCTTGCCCAGCAGGAAGAAGCACGTCGAAGACTTCGCAGCCTGGCTCGCGCTCAAGCGAGGCGCGCGCGTTGGTGGAGGCCAGGCGGCAAAAAACATCAAGCTTGCCGGGCTCGATGTCGAAAGTGACGAGGATCGTGTAGGGGGCCAAACGCATCTTCCGATTCGCAGACCCGTGCGTCAGGTGGGGTCGCCCCAGTAAAGGCGTTCCACAACCCGGAGATGCTCGTCCATCGCGGCCTCCGCCGCCGCAGCGTCTCGAGCGGCGATGGCGTTAAAAATCCGGTAGTGGGCTTGATAGGCGACCTTTGCCGCCTTTGAGTTCTGCGCGGTACGATGGCGCTGTTCAAGAAGCCAGGTGACCAGCGCCTCGGTGACGGCGAGGAAGATCGAGTTGCGGGCGACCGTCGCGATCTCGCGGTGAAACAGGAAATCGGTCTCGTGGAAACGATCCTGCGAGCCGATGGCGGCGCGATTTGCCGCAAGCGCAACGGCGAGTCGATCGATGTCCGCGGGCCGGGCGCGTTCGGCGGCCCGCGCGGCGACACCCGATTCGAAAAGTCGTCGGGCATCCTGAAAATTGCGCACGCCGTCGGGTTGGGCAAGCATGCGGCGCACGGTTCCCGACATTTCCTGAATGAAGAGCCCGACGTCCGGCGAGGCGACGCGGGCCTTTTCGCCGTTGCGCAACTCGACGAGGCCCCGCTTACTGAGAGCAAAGAAGGCCTCGCGCACAGCCGAGCGCCCAACCTGGTAGGCGGCCATGATGTCCCGCTCGGAAGGAAGCGCATCCCCGGTCTTCAAGCCAGAGTCGTGGATCATCGCCTCGATCCGGTCCGCAACCTCCTCCGATACCTTCCGGCGCTTGATCGGCTTCTGGATGAGCATTCGCGATTCGTTCTCCCCAGCCGGACGAATGGCCCCGTTCACAGGCCCGCGGCCTTCTTCGCTCGCCTCTCCAACTCATCGTAGTCGATATTCGGATCGCGTGCGGTGCGAGCGCGCTTGTCCTGAAGGCTTTTCACCATCCATGTGATCGCCTGGTTGTAGGGTGTTGGGATGCCAAGGGCGGCGCCTTCGCGGACCACAGCGCCATTCAACGCATCGACCTCCGTCTCGCGTGAGGCTTCGATTTGCTGGAGCATTGATGGCTTGTTGAACTTCACTTGGCAAAACGCTTTTATGGAAGTCATCGGGTCGGGATCGGCCAGGGCGTAGCCTTTCGCCCGCACCACGTCGAGCGCCTCCTCGATTATCTTCGTCTGGAATTGATCGGCGCCTGGCGTTGTCGGTATCTCGCCGACCCTTAGGCCGGCGACCGCGCACACGGCGTTGATCGCGCAGTTGTGAATGAATTTCGTCCAGACGTAGCTGATGACGTCGTCGACCTCGCGTGGCTCGGCCCCAGCGACCTCGAAAAGAGCTATCAGGCGTTTCAGCCTTGCGCCGTTTGGGCGACCGACCTCCCCCATCCACGTCGGGCCGTGATGTGTGTGGGCGACGGTGGCAGGGCCCCCAAGGGCGCCGCTATGATAGGAGAGCCCAGCCATGACCCGGTCGGCGCCGAGCGCGCCGGAATAGGCCTCGATATTACCGACGCCGTTCTGGAGGGTGAGCAGGAAACCTTCCGGCTTGAGGACCGTCGCGGACGCTTCGGCGGCCGTCGCGCTCGCTCCCGCACTGACCAGGGAAATCGCTAAATCCGCACGCCCGGTAATCTGTTCGGTCTCGGCAAGATGGCACGCGCCGACTTGGACCGTACGCTTGCCCCCTAGGCCAGTAACAGTCAGCCCTTTCTGTCGGAGCGCGTCGATCTGCATCGTCCAGCCGTCCAGCACTGTCACACGGGCATGCGGCGCGAGCAGTCCCGCATACAAGAGACCCATCGCCCCGGCGCCGATCACCACAATTTCCTGTTCCGCCACTTCATCTCCCCTGTAGTCAGCCTATCAGATAGGCAGGCGGGTTGCGAGAGGGATATCGTAAAAAAGCGGGCTTGGTCAGCCGCTTCGATTTGCGCCCGATGACGCCCAGCTGCTCTATGCCCACGCTCTGGTTCCTATTTCTCGCCGAGGATCGCGAAGGCCTGTGCCGAGCGGTCGGTTTCATGATGATCGTTGCGCACAATGCACCGGGTTTTCGCGCGATCGCCGACTTTATCAATCTCCCAAGATTCGAAAATGGCGGCTCATGTCGCGAAAGGAATCAAATTCGATGCGGCTCTTACAGCGTTATCTGGTTTGGTAGAAGGGCGTCGGATCGAGAGGATGATTCGCCGCGGGCTGCGGACTTTTCGGTTTGGCTTTCCGCAATTGCGGGTACGAGCGCGGAGCAGCGGCTGGAAGCCCTGCTGGCGCTGACGAAGGCTCACTGAGGAACGAAAATCCCGGGTCACCTCTCAACGGAAATCGAAAGGAAGCCTTCAGGGGTGCGCATGACCCTGTTTTTGAACCTTCGCGACCGCTGGGAATCGGCGGAGCTCAATCAGGCGGAGGTCGCGGACTGTTGGGGGCGACGGTGCGGACCTTCCGGAATGGACGCGCCACTACGAAGAGGAGGGCGAACGCGGCCTTGTCGATCGCAGGTGTCCGTCGTCAGATGATTTGAGACGAATTGCTGGCTTCCGGAAGTGAGGCTCTGGATTGTCTGTGATTGAGATTATGCGGCATGCAGTTGGCGCTGCAAGCGACGGTTTGCGATTGTCTGGCGTTTGATCCTTTCGCGTTCGAGGAGGACGGCCTCGGCGCGCCCGAAATAGACGTCAGCCGGGGTAAGATTGTCGAGGCTCTCGTGATAGCGGGCATGGTTGCAATGCGCCACGAAGGCGGAGACTTGGCGTTGGAGATCGCCGGGCAGGTAGTAGTGCTCAAGCAGGATGCGGTTCTTGAGCGTCTGATGCCAGCGCTCGATTTTGCCCTGGGTCTGCGGGTGATAAGGTGCGCCGCGGACATGCTCGATCTCCTGGCGATCCAGCCATTGCGCGAGATCCGCCGCGACGTACGACGAGCCGTTATCAGACAGCAGACGCGGTCGGTGAACGACGGTCATCTTGTCGAGCCCAGACGCGGATAGCGCCAGATCAAGCGTGGCGGTGACGTCCTTCGCCTTCATGGTCGCACAGAGTTTCCAGGCGACAATGAAGCGCGAGAAGTCGTCCAGCGCGGTGGAGAGGCAGTACCAGCCCCATCCCGTGATCTTGAGATAAGTGAAGTCGGTCTGCCAGAGCTGGTTGGGCGCCGTGGTCTTGTCCCTGAATTCCTCGGCCGCTTTGATGACGATGTAAGCCGGGCTGGCGATGATCGTGCGCTTTGAGAAGCCGATAGACCGACGCCTCCGAGACAAAGTATTTTTCCTCGTCCGTGAAGCGCACCGCCAGTTCCCGCGGGCTGAGCTCGGGTTGATCCAGCGCCAGGTCGACAATCTGGCTGCGGATCGCCTCTGGGATTCGGTTCCAAACCCGATCCGGCCGTGAGGGGCGATCGGCGAGGGCTTCCGGTCCGCCGCCTTGATACCGATCATACCAGCGGTAGAAAGACGATCTGGGAATGCCGAGTTTCTCCAGCGCGCGTCGAGCCGGCACATGCGATTGCTCGACCAGCCGGATGATCTCGATCTTGTCGGATGCGGAATATCTCATGCCTCGTCTCCCCCATCCGCGATCATGCTTTTTTTAAGCAGCCGGTTTTCGAGGGTGAGGTCGGCGACGACCTCCTTCAAGGCTTGCGCCTCGCGGCGAAGATCCTTCACCTCGTCGGAGGTCGCGGCGCGCCCCGTGTCGCCGGCGAGCCGCCTTTTACCGGCCTCAAGGAACTCCTTCGACCAGCCATAGTCCATCGATGAGGCGATGCCCTCGCGGCGGCAGAGCTCGGCTATGCTCTCCTCCCCGCGTAGCCCTTCCAGTACGATGCGGATCTTCTCTTCAGCTGAAAAGTGTCGACGCCTCGCGCGCCGAATGTCCCTGATCGCGTCTTCCGCCGGCTGCTTTTCCGGCCCGGATTTCTGTCTCATCTTCGCTCCTTGCGGCTACGATGATCCAGAAATCCTCCCCACTTGAAAACCTCACGCTGTCTCAAAGGCGCTGACGTCGGACAAATTTTTTTGCTCATAACTCATTGAAAAGTCCCAATTCCAAGCAATAAAAAGAAACAAAAACAAGCAAAAGCGCCTGGTTTTGTTTCAATTTGCGTGAATTCAGCGGCGCGGAATTCTCCTTGAGGTTGTATTCGCGCCGATGGAGGGCGGCCCGGCTCAGGCCAGCCGGTTCCATCGAGGCGATCCGCCCTCTAGAGCACGATCTGGTTTGACTAGAATCGAGGGGGATTCCCAAGGGGGCGCGAGTCAAATTCAACCTGCTGGCTGGAGTTGGAGGCCAGCGGGGATGGCTCGAGCCTATTCTTTGGAATCTCCTTGCGGGAGCGGGTGGTTGCGGCGGTGGCTTCGGGCCAGTCCTGCCGTTCGGCAGCCAAGACATTCATGGTCAGCGTCGCCAGCGTTGTGAAGTGGTCGCAGCGCCAACGCGCCGTCGGCAGTCCGGCGGCGCTGAGGATGGGCGGCCGCAGGCCTTACCTTGTGGCGCGCGAGCGGGACTGGGTTCTTTCGCGGATCGCCGAGAAGCCGGATCTCACGCTGCGAGCTCTGCTCAAGGAACTGGCTGACCGCGGCCTGGTGGTGAGCTATTACGCGCTTTGGCATTTTCTGCAGCACGAAGGCGTGACGTTCAAAAAAAAGCCTTCGCGCCTCCGAACAGGACCGTCCGGACGTCGCCAGGCGGCGTGAGCGGTGGAAGGCGCGTCAGGCTGCGATTGATCCGAAGCGGCTTGTTTTCATCGACGAGACCTGGGCCAAGACCAACATGACGCGCACCCATGGCCGGTGCGCCAGAGGCCAACGCCTCGTCGCCAAGGCGCCGTTCGGCAAATGGCGGACCCTCACCTTCCTGGCAGCTCTGCGTTGCGACGGCCTCACCGCGCCCTGCGTCATCGACGGACCGATCAACGGCGCAAGCTTCCGCGCTTATGTCGAGCAGGTTCTCGTCCCGGTCCTTGCGCCGGCCGATATCGTCGTCATGGACAACCTCGGCAGCCACAAGAGCCGCGCCGTTCGCGCCGCCATCCGCGCCGCCGAAGCCAAGCTCTTCTTCCTGCCCGCCTACTCGCCAGACCTCAATCCGATCGAGCAGGCCTTCGCCAAAATGAAGACCCTGCTGCGCAAGGCCGACGCCCGGACAATCGAAGACACCTGGCGAACCATCGGCGCGCTTCTCGACTCCTTCACCCCGACAGAATGCGCCAACTACTTAAAAAACGCAGGATACGCTTCAGCCTAACCAAATCGTGCTCTAGTCTGGCCCCCCGTCAGCGCAAACGACAAGGCCGATCCATGTCCTTCGCCCGCTACCCCTCGCTCATCGACAAGGTCGTCTTCATCACCGGCGGCGGGTCCGGCATCGGCGCGGCGATGGTCGAGGCCTTCGCCGCGCAGGAGGCCAATGTCGCCTTTGTCGACATCGCCGCGGAGGCGTCAAAGGAGCTCGTGGCGAAAATCGGCGCCTCGAGGCCGCCGCCCCTTTATCTTCAATGCGACTTGACCGACATCGCCGCGCTCGAAGCGGCGATGGAGGAGGTTCGGCAGCGCCTGGGGCCGATCGGCGCGCTCATCAACAACGCCGCCAACGACCAGCGCCAGAACGCCGACGAGGTCAGCGAAGCGGACTGGGACCGGGCGATCGCGGTCAACCTCAAGCACCAGTTCTTCGCCGCCCAGATCGCGCGGCGCTCGATGCGCGAACTCGGCGGCGGATCGATCGTCAATTTCTCCTCGACCGCCTTCATGCTTGGCATTCCCAATCTGTCGGTCTATTCCGCCGCCAAGGCCGCCGTCGTCGGCCTGACCCGAAGCCTCGCGCGCGAATTCGGGCCGGACAAGATTCGCGTCAACGCCATTGCGCCCGGACTGGTGGTGACCGAGCGCCAGCGCCGATTGTGGATGAGCGAGGACGACATCGCCGATTTCCGCACCCGCCAATGCCTCATTCACCGCAGCATCGCGCCGGAAGACATCGCGCGGACGGCGCTGTTTCTATCCTCCGACGACAGCGCGATGATCACCAAGCAATGCATCCTGGTCGACGCCGGACTGGGGTGAGCGACCTCGACAAAAATGAACTTGATGTCGCCAGATTGCCGGCGCATCCTGCCAGCTTGCCGGCGGCTCGACACAAGACCGCCCGACAAAGGGAGAGACGGATGACGACAGTTGCCCGTATTCTGGACGACAAGGGTCGCGACGTTTTCACCACCCGGCCCCACTACACCCTGAAGGACGTCATAGAGCTGCTCGCCGCAAGAGGCGTCGGAGCGGTAGTGGTCTCGGACGCATCGCTCAGCGTCCTCGGGATCCTTTCTGAACGCGACGTGGTCCGCGTCATCGCCAAACATGGCGCGTCGGCGCTCAACGATCCCGTGTCGCATTACATGACGCCGAAGGTCATCACCGCCACCAGCGAGGACACGATCGAGCACGTCATGCAGACCATGACCACAGGCCGGTTTCGACATCTGCCGGTCGTGGAGCACGGCCGCCTGATCGGCATCGTCTCCATCGGCGATGTGGTCAAGCGCCATGTCAACGCGCTCGACAGCGAGCGGCAGGCTTTGCGGGAATATATCGCGACGGCGTAGAGCCGATCGGCCCCCGGAGCGTCAAGCCTCGCCGGCGTCGACCCGCGTGAGTTGCGCGTGTTCGCGGATTTCAGCGGCGGCCTTGCGGACCGCCTCGCGCCCGAGCGCGATCAGCTCGTCGGCGCGATGGAACTCGAACATGCCGACATTTCCGACCCTGACCTGCACCAGCACGTCGGGCGGATCGCCCGCAAGCCTCGAGCGCATGATGCGGTCCTGGAGAATGTCGAAGGCGTTGACCATCGAGGTCATGAGACCCGGCGCGGCGCCCTCCCCGTTGGCCCGGGCCGACCCGTTTCCGCCGCGCCACCACCGGGCGATCATGCCGCTCGTGTCGGTCGCCGGCTCATCAACGGCGTGCGGGCGCTCCGGGCGGCCGAACGGGTCCTGGATTGCGGTGCCCCGACCGACGCGGTCGCTCGAAATGTTGAGCGCGATCACCCGCTCGGCGCCGAGCGCGCGCGCGACGCTGACCGGAACCGGGTTCACGATCGCCCCGTCGAACAGCCAGCGTCCGTTGATCTTCACCGGCTCGAATACGCCGGGCAAGGCGTAGGAGGCGCGAATCGCGTCGACCAGCAGGCCGCGCCTGAGCCAGATCTCGTGCCCGCCGCCGATCTCGGTGGCGACGCCGGCGAACCGAACCGGCAAATCCTCGATGCGAAGCCCGCCAAGCTCGGCCGCGAGCCTCGCGCGCAGCCGCTCGCCGCCGATGAGGCCGCTGCCGGTGAAGGAGAAATCAAGGAGGCCGAGCACGCGACGGCGGGTCAAGGAGCGGGCGAATGCCTCGAGCATGTCGAGCCGGCCCGCGGCGTAGCAGCCGCCGACCAGCGTGCCGATCGACGAGCCGACGATGACATCGAGCCGCAAGCCCAGCGCGTCGAGTTCTCGGAGCGCGCCGATATGGGCCCAGCCGCGCGCCGCGCCCGCGCCGAGCACGATCCCGATTTTCGCCGCCCGGCGGGGCCGGCCGCCGCCCGACGCCGGCTCAGTATCGTTTCTGCGATAGGCCGCCCTGAACATCGCCCAACTCGTCTGGATAGTGATCGTCGCCTCGCTGCCTGCCTTCCGGTACGAAACTTAAGCTTGCGCGCCAGATATGGCCAGTCCATTAACGTGAAGTTGTTCCCGGCGGGTCGATGAACGTAAGCCGGTCGGCGCCGCCATCCCTCTCAACCCGACGGTAGAAGCACGAGCGCCGGCCGGTATGGCAGGCGCCGCCGTCGCCCGCGACGGTCACGAACGCCAGAAATGCGTCCTGGTCGCAATCGACGCGCAACTCGACCAGCGTCTGGATTTGGCCGGAGGTGTCTCCCTTGCGCCATAAAGCGCCGCGCGAACGCGACCAGTAGTGGACGATTCCCGTCTCGAGCGTCGCGCGCAAAGCGGCCTCGTTCATGTGGGCGACCATCAGCACGTCGCCGCGCGCAGCGTCGATGGCGACGCAGGTCGCGAGGCCATCGGCGCCGAATTTGGGAGCGAACGCGAGGCCCTCCTCCCGGTCCCGCGTCGCGCCGGACCCGGCTCGTGATCGTGCGCTCTCGTTCATCCCCGCTTCCCGCCGCTCTCTCCCGCGGCGCCTGTGGGCCTCGATTTCGGCTTTCTCGCGACCTATATAGTCGGCGCTGGGAATTGAGCTGAGATGATCAACGACATCTATAACCGGCGCATCCTCGAACTGGCGGCCAACATTCCGCGGCTTGGCCGGCTCGCCAACCCCGACGCCAGCGCCAAGGCGCATTCGCGGCTCTGCGGTTCGACCGTGACGATCGACCTTTGCGTCAGGGATGGACGGGTGACGGATTTCGCCCATGATGTGAGGGCGTGCGCGCTCGGCCAGGCCTCGTCGTCGCTGATGGCCCGCCATGTCGTGGGCGCGACGGCCGAAGAGCTGTCGAGCTGCGCGATAGCGTGACCCGGATGTTGAAGGCGAACGGCCCGCCTCCGCAAGGAAAATGGGCGGAATTCGCGGTGCTCGAGCCGGTGCGCGACTATAAGGCCCGCCACGCCTCCACGCTCCTGACGTTCGACGCGGTCGTCGACGCGCTGGCCCAGATTGCGGCGCGCGAGACGGCGGCCGCGGACGCGCCGGCATCGTGAGCGCGCTCGTCTCCGCGCCGCGCCTCGCAGCCCAGGCGCTGATCCGGGGCTACCAGCTCACGCTCTCGAGCCTGATCGGCCGGCAATGCCGCTATTTGCCGACCTGTTCGGCCTATGCGGCCGAGGCGGTCGGCCGCCATGGCGTGTGGGCCGGCTCCTGGATGGGACTGGCGCGCGTGTGCCGCTGCCACCCGTGGGGCGGCGCCGGCTACGACCCCCCGCCCGACCGGATTCCTCCGAACGCCTCATGGGCGCAGCCTTGGCGGTATGGACGCTGGCGCTCGCCCGAGTGAGCGAGCCTTGCTTCCCCGGCCCCGGGCCTTTATGCACGGGCGCCGTTCCTGACCCAGCCTCGAAGAGATCCCCCCGATGGCCGAGCCGCGCCGCGCCGCCGCAACTCTGCCTCGCTTCGAAGGCGGCCGGTTCCTTGTCATCGAGGCGCGCTATTACGAGGCGATCGGCGCCGATCTTTTGGCCGGCGCGACCCGCGCGATCGAGGCCGCCGGCGCGGCATACGACCTCGTCAGCGTCGCGGGCGCGCTCGAGATTCCAGCCGGCCTGGCGATCGCCCTCGACGCGGCCCAGGCGGCGGGCCGGCCTTACAGCGGCGCCGTCGCGCTCGGCTGCGTCGTCCGCGGCGAGACCTTCCATTTCGAGATCGTCGCGGGCGAATCGGCCCGCGCGCTGATGGCCATGTCGGTCGAGCGGCGCCTTGCGCTCGGCAACGGCATTCTCACCACTGAGACGATCGAGCAGGCCGAGGAGCGGGCCGACCCGGCGCGCGGGGACAAAGGGGGCGAAGCGGCGCGGGCGGCGATCGGCCTTGCCCATCTCGCCCATCGGCTGGGCGGGCGATGAAACGGTCCGACCGGCGCTCGGCCGCGCGTCTCGCCGCCTCGCAGGCGCTCTACCAGATGGAGATCGCCGGCAAGGGTCTCAACGATATCCTCGCTGAGTTCGAGGGCCACTGGATCGGGCGCGAGATCGAGGGCGAGGCCTATACGCCCGCCGACCCGGCGTTCTTCCGCGACGTGGTCTCGGGCGTGCTCGGCGAGCAGGCGCCGATCGACCGCAGCCTCGACGACACGCTGGCCAAGGGCTGGCCGCTCCGCCGGGTCGAAGCGCTGATGCGCGCCATCCTGCGCGCGGCCTCCTATGAACTGCGCCGCCGCCCCGATGTGCCGGCGCGGGTGGTGGTGACCGAATATGTCGATGTCGCCGCCGCCTTCTTCGGTCCCGAGGAGAGCGGCATGATCAACGCGGTGCTCGACGCGCTGGCCCGCGAGACCCGCCCGGCGGAGTTCGCCTCCGGCCCGTGAGCCGCGAGCCTTCCGGCCTTGCGCGGCTCCGGCCCGGAGGGTCGCCGCACGGAGGGCGGATCACATGGCCTCCGTTAGCTTAGTTCCATTTTAGTTCCGCGCTCTAAGGATTTCAGGGTCTTGGGACCCGGTTTAGTTCCACCCTCTCAAAATAACACATATAATGCATGTATTATCACATCCAGCAGGGCGCAATTGCCTCAAAGGCCAGTCGCCCTGGAGGCGGAAAGGGGCGAGAGGATGGCGGGCGCGATCCGCCGGCTCGGAATTCAGCGGAGGAAATCCGCGCACTTGGCCACGTCGTTCGTCGCGCCCCAGGGTTCGATCGGAACCGTCGAGGTTGAATTCTTCGGCGAACCTTCGATCAGCTTGTCGCTGTAACTCATGTACACCAGAATATTCCGCCTGGTGTCGCATCCCCGGACGATCTGCATTTTCTTGAAGAAAATCGATCGTTTCTCCCTGAACACCACGTCGCCTTGCGAGAATTTCTCCTTGAACCTGATCGGCCCATATTGGGCGCAGGAGAGGGAAACGTCCGACGTCTGTTCGGCGAGTCCCAAAGCGCCGGAGACGCCTCCTTTTTCCGGGGTCGTGTAATGACAGGCGACTCCTTCGACGATCGGGTCGTCGATGCCGTAGACGGCGAGCTTGTCGTTCGGGGTCAGGAGTTTGAACGTCGTCGACTCGCGAAAGATCAGATCCGGGTCCTGCGGATCGGCGCCCGCCGGCGAGATGGGCGCCAGGAGCGGCGCGAGCGCCGCAAGAGCGCGGCCGTGCGCAACAGAGCCATGGGTTCGTTTGCTCGCTGTTCGTTGGGGGAGGAGCCGGAAGAATAGGAGGCTTTCGCCGCCCCGCCAATGGCGCCGACGCGGCGCACAACGCTGTGGCGTTGCGCCGACAACCGTTGTGTGCCAACCTAACGCGGACGGCTGACTTGCGCATTTTTTGCGGGCGCCGCCGCAGGGTATTGACGGCGTGAGATTACCTCGTCGAGGGGTCTTTAGATAGTCTAAAACTCATGGCGAAGGTCGCCGGCTTCGGACTTTCACAGTGTTGATTTGACGGGGCATCATTATGACAAAACGTTCTCTTCCAGCGACAGATCACGCGGCAGATCCGCTTAGCCTGGTGACGCATCGGACCCAGGCTCGCTTTGGGTGGGTGCCCGACCTGCCTGACCAGCGCGATCAAGTCTACTCAGCGCCGCCGCCGCCAGCTCAAGGCCTGCCGGCATCGGTGGACCTGCGCCCGCACTGTCCGCCGATCTATGACCAGGGCGACCTTGGCAGCTGCACGGCGAATGCGATCGCGGGCATGATCGAATTCGACCGCATGAAACAAAAGCTGTCCGACTTCGTCCCGTCGCGCCTGTTCATCTACTACAACGAGCGCGTGATGGAGGGCACGGTCGGCGAGGACGCCGGCGCCCAGATCCGCGATGGGATCAAGTCGGTCGCCAAGATTGGGGCGCCGCCCGAGAAAGACTGGCCCTACGACATCTCGAAGTTCACAAAGAAACCGCCGGCCAAGGCCTATTCGCACGCCAAGCTCGACCGCGCGCTCGCGTACAAGCGGCTCGTGCCGACGCTGGCGCAGCAGCAGGGCTGCCTTGCCTCGGGCTTCGGATATGTGTTCGGCTTCACGGTCTATGAGAGCTTCGAATCGCAGACACTCGCTAGAACCGGCGTCATGCCGATGCCGAAGCCGAACGAAAAGAAGCTGGGCGGTCACGCCGTCATGGCTGTCGGCTACGACACCGCGAGCCGAATGGTGATCGTGCGGAATTCATGGGGAACGGGTTGGGGCAAGGCCGGCTACTTCATGATGCCATTCGAATTCATCGCGAGCCCGAACGCTTCGGATTTCTGGACGATCCGCACCGTCGGGTGACCAGGCGGCGAGGCCGAGTTTGGCGGGCTGGCGAACAAGGCCGGGACCCGCCGACCTCCCTCGGGAACGAAAGACCGGTTCAACAGTTGTGATGGAACGCGCCGCGCGCTTCAGATGGGCCGAGCGGGGAACTCGCTCGCTTGTCGCTTGCGCGCTGGCGTTGGCTTTATCCGCCAGCGGCGCTGCTGGCGCAGCATTGGCGAGAGACTTGAGCGTGACGTCGGTTTTGACCACGGCCGATAACGGTAAGAGGATCGCGCTCAGGGTTGGCGCCGAAGCGACGCTCCGCCTGCCGGAGAACCCGTCGACCGGCTATCGCTGGGCGGTCGAGGCGGCGGATTCGCATCTCGTCGAGGTGACGCAATCGGAATACGCGCCGGCGTCGAACGCCCCCGGGTCCGGGGGCGAGACGCAATGGACGATCAAAGCCAAGGCGCCCGGGTCGACGACGGTAACTCTTAAACGCTGGCGCCCATGGGAAGGCGACAAGTCGGTGGTCGAACGCTACGGCGTTACAATTGACGTGTCATCGTAGGCGGCTGTCCAAGGCTCCGTTTGACATTCCGAAGAAGCAAGGTCGCCGCGTCGTCCTCCCAACGCTAACGGGCCAAACAGTCCAATCGTTCCGCGACCTCCCTCGCCTTCGCTTGCAGGTTGAGGGCGAGCCGGCGCTGAAGCGCCGAGGGGCGGGCGGGGTTGCGATGGACCGGATTCGGCAGCGACGTCGCGAGGAGCGCCGCCTCGTGCGGGTTGAGCCCACTCGCGCTCTTGTGGAAATAGCGGCGGGCCGCGGCCTCGATCCCGTAAAGCCCGTCGCCCCATTCGGCGATGTTGAGATAGATCTCGAGCGTGCGCGCCTTCGACCACGCCTTCCCCAAAACCAGCGCCATGCCGATCTCGAGCCCCTTGCGAATGGCGGAACGGCCTGGCCACAGGAACAGGTTCTTCGCGGTCTGCATGGTGATGGTCGAGGCGCCGCGGCTCGGCCCATGTCTGCCCGCCCCGCTCAGGACCTCGCGGAGGGCGCCCCAGTCGACGCCGTCATTGTCGCAGAAGGTTGCGTCTTCCGACGCGATCACCGCGGCGAGCGCGGCGGGCGCGATGGCCCCGAGCGGCGTGTAGACGCGCTCGTAGCTCTTGCCCTGAGCCAGGCGCGCGAGCATCAGCGTCGAGACCGGCCGGGCGAAAGCGTAGAGAGCGACGAGCGCGATGAAGAGAGCAGACAGCGCCAGCGCCGCAAAGCCTGCGCCGAGCGCAAAAAGACGAACAGGGGAGCGCCGCCGGGCCACAGGGCGCAAGCCTTGGCCGAAGTCGCCGCTCCGGGCAAGGGAGGCGCAGTTCCGGGCCGGCGCGCACCGCCCCGGCATTGGATTTCGCCGCCCGTTCGCGCCCGCCGCGCCGCATGAATGAGCGCGCCTCCCTCATCGCCTCGACGCCTCGACCGTCATCACGTCGAGCGCGAACGAGCCGTCCGGCTCGATCGCGAAATGCGCCTTCGTCTCCTCGGCGGAGGCGTTCTGGAGCGCCCGGATCGCCTTCACATTGTCCTCAGGCGTCCGCATCCGCGCGATCCAATCGGGAAAATCAAGTCTCAGGCGCGAGGTCCGGCAGGCCTCGATGGCGAAGCCGGCGCGGGCGAGCGCGTCCAGCCACTGGGCGAGCGAATAATCGCGGACATGGGAATGGTCGCGCAGGAGTTCGATCGCCTGCAGATGGGTGTCAAGCAGCGCCTCGCCAGGAGAATAAGCATCGGCGAACACCGCCCGGCCGCCGCGTTTCATGACCCGACGCGCTTCCCGGAGTCCCGCGACGAAGTCACGCCAGTGATGCGCGGAATACCGGCTCGCGACGAAGTCGAACGTCTCGTCGGCGAAGGGGAGCCGCTCCGCAGCCGCTTCCGCCGTCTCGATATTGGTCAAGCCCTTCCCGCGCGCCGTCTCGGCTACCGCCGCCAGCATCGCGGGTGAAAGATCGGTGGCGACGACCCGCCGGGCGTGGGGCGCGAGGGCGTAGGCGACATGGCCCCCGCCCGCGCCAAGGTCCAGCGCGACATCCGGCCGCAACGCCCTGGCGAGCGCTCCGATGGCCTCGAGGTCGGCCCCCTGGCTGTGAACCGCGCTCTCCACATAGGCTCTCGCCTGGGGACCGAATTGCGCCTCGACGACGCGCTCATGGGCCTTGGTCATGAAGGGCTCCTTGCCGTTCAGGGGACGATGGGGTGCGATTTAAACTGTTACAAGGTCGAACTTTATCCTAGTATCATAAACGCCATGCTGGAAACGGATCAAAGGCGGCTGCTGGGTGAATTCGTCCGCGCTCATCGCGAGCGGATGCGCCCGGCGGCGGCCGCCGGGCGGCGCCGCACGCCGGGTCTGAGGCGTGAGGAGCTCGCCGAGCGCGCCGGCATCAGCGTGACCTGGTGCGCGTGGATCGAACAGGGCCGCCCGGTTCAGGCCTCGCCCGAGGCGCTGGGGCGCATCGCACGGGCCCTCTCGCTCTCGCGCGCCGAACGCTTCTATCTGTTCGAGCTTGCGGGCCGGGCCGATCCTGAAGGGTCGCGCGCGCCGTCCGCGGACGCGCCTTCGGCCCTCGTCGCCGCGGTCAAGGCGATCGAGCATCCCGCTTACGGACTCGACCGGCTGTGGAACGCCTGCGCATGGAACGGCGCGGCGGTGCGGCTGTTTCACGGCTGGCTCGACGGGGACTGTCAGCGCAACCTGCTCAGATATGTGTTTCTCGAGCCTCCGGCCCGCGCGCTCATCCCCGCGTGGAAGGACCGGGCGCGGCGGCTGCTTGCCGAATTTCGCGCCGACTTCGCCCGCACCTTTCGCGACGCGGAGGTCAAGACCTTCATTGAAACGCTGCGCGGCGAGAGCGCGTTTTTCGCTCAAAGCTGGGACGAGCAGGCGGTCCAGATCCGCGAGGGCGGGCTTCGCCTGTTCAATCACCCAGAGGACGGCCTCGTGAGCTTCGCCCAGCACAGCTTCGCTCCGGCCGAGCGGCCTGACTACAAGCTTGTCATCCTGACGCCGGCCGGCGACTGACCCGCCCGCGCACGGGACCCGATCGGTCCGCTCCCTTCCTTGAGAAATCGTAATGCTCCGGCCAATTCCCGGATAGGCGTCTGGGCGCATGGTCGCCTCCTCGATCGCCAGGGGCGGTCAAACCCGAATTGGAGTTAGCCCATGTCATTCTCCGGTCTTGCGACCCCGCAGGGGAGGCGCAACACGATCCTTGCCACGGTCGCGGTCGCGGCGCTGGGCGTCGGCGGCGCGCTCGGCGGTGGCGCTTTCACCCAGACCCATCCCGCTTATGCGGCGCCCGTCTCGACCGCCGGTCTTCCCCAGAACGCGCCCTCGTTCGCGCCCCTCATCGATCGGGTCAAGCCGGCGGTGGTGTCGGTCAAGGTCAAGATGGCCGCCGACGACGGCGCTCCGGAAAGCCTTTCCGGCCAGATGGACAACCTGCCCCCCGAGATCCGGAAGTTCTTCAAGCAGTTCGGCGGCGGCCAGTTCGGCGGCGGGACTGCGCCTGAGGCGCATCATCCGACGATGATGGCGCAGGGCTCCGGCTTCTTCATTTCCTCCGACGGCTATATTGTCACCAACAACCATGTGGTCGACCACGCCAAGTCCGTCACCGTCACCACCGACGACGGCAAGACGGTTGACGCCAAGGTGGTCGGCACGGATCCGAAGACCGATCTCGCGCTCCTCAAGGTCGAGCAGAAGGGCGATTATCCGTTCGTCAGCCTCGCCAAGGAAATGCCCCATATCGGCGACTGGGTGGTGGCGATCGGCAATCCTTACGGCCTCGGCGGAACCGTGACCGCGGGCATCATCTCGGCGGAAGGCCGCGACATCGGCGACGGCCCGTATGACCGCTTCCTCCAGATCGACGCGCCGATCAACCGCGGCAATTCGGGCGGCCCGACCTTCAACATGCAGGGCGAGGTCGTCGGCGTGAACACCGCCATCTATTCGCCGTCGGGCGGCAGCGTCGGCATCGGCTTCGCCATTCCCTCGACCACGGTCGAGAGCGTCGTCGGCTCGCTCGAGCACGGCGGGGTGGTTCCGCGCGGCTATCTCGGCGTCAACATCCAGTCGGTCACCCCCGACATGGCCGAAAGCATGGGAATGAAGTCAGCCAAGGGCGCCATCGTTGATCAGACGATGCCGGGAACCCCGGCTGCCGAGGCCGGGCTCAAGGCCGGCGACGTCATCACCAAGCTGAACGGCCAGGCGGTCGAGGACGCAGGCGACCTGACCCGCCGGATCGGCTCGTTCAAGCCCGACGCCAAGGTCGAACTGACCTATATGCGCGACGGGGCCGAAAAGACCGCTCAGATCACGCTCGGCGACCAGAAGAACGAAAAGGTGGCCAGCGCAGGCGCCTCCGAGAATGAGAAGGGCGCAACCCTCGGCATCCAGATCGCCCCGGCCAAGGACGTCGCCGGCGCGGGCGACAAGGGCGTCGCCGTCGTCGGCGTCGATCCGAACGGAACCGCCGCCGAGCAGGGCCTGACCACGGGCGACGTCATCCTCGACGTGTCCGGCAAGCCGGTCTCGACTCCGGAGGACGTGAAGTCCGGGATCGCGACCGCCAAGAGCCAGGGCAAGAAAGCGGTGATGATGCGGATTCAGACCGCGGACGGCGCCCGCTTCGTGGCCGTCCCGTTCCCCAAGGCGTAAGCGTAACATACGCCTTCGGCGGACGGGCGGCGGCGCGTGGGCTGGGAGGGCCGTGCGCCGCCGCTTCGCCGCTCAAGTGAAAAGGCCGGCTTGGCCGAATCCGCCAAGCCGGCTCACCGATCGCCGGGGCGTGCGCCCCCGGCGCCGCTGTTTCAGGCGGACCGCGCGCTGCCGCCGCCGGGGCCCGGGACCGAGCGGATAGCGGTTCCTGAGAGCGCCCCGCGCCTCAGTCGGAAGAGCGCGAGCCGCCGCCGACGGTCGCCGGCGAGCCTGAACGACCCCTTGTTCGCAATGTCATGAGCCCCGCAAGGCCGAGGAGCATCATGGCCCATGTCCCGGGTTCCGGGACCGCGGAGGCGCCGCGCGCCGTGGCGATCTCGAGCGTGAAGCTGTCGGCGGTCGCCCCGCTTCCCCAAGCCCACACATAGGTCCCGGGCGTTAGGCCGAGGCTCATGAGGGTCGCGTTGGCGAAGGTCGCGGTGCTGGTCCCCAGCGCCGCGCCGGAAACGGCGTCCTCCGGGACGGCGATCACGCCTCCGCTCGTTTCCTCGAAAGTGCCAAGCCCGACCACGGCGCCCGACCCGCTGTCGGCAAAAAATTCCCCGCCGCTTCCAAATGCGACGGCGGTTCCGGCGATGCCGCTGTAATAGATATCGTCGGTCGGGATCGCCGGTCCGATGACGAGCGCTCCTTCGCTCGCGTCAATGAGGGAGGGGTCTTCTTCGTCGCCCCAGAAATCGAGCGCGTCGAAATTGATCGATCCCGAGCCGGTCGCCACGACATCGCTCCCGACCTCTTCGATGGTGACGACATAGGCGGCCTTGGCCGGGGGCGCGGACAGGCCGCAGCCGATCAGCACCGCCATCCCGAGCGCCGCGGCGCCGCTCGTCCGTTTCCTGAGCGCCATTTCCTTCCTCCCTGAAGCAGGATCGCCGAAAATCGGATTATCCGGCGCTGTCGACCCGGCGCCTTTATGGCACAGTATAGAAACACGGCCGACACTGTCTCGCCGCATATTTGTCAGGGTGCGCCAATCGGCGGGATGATCTAGACCCTGTCTGGATCCGTGGAAGGCTGCCGCACCGCCGCCCGAACATCTCAAACCGGTTTCGCAGTCGCGCCCAATCTCGATCGTGGCGCGCGGTCCGTCCTGACGAAATGGCGTGGCGAAGACCGAAGGAGGAAACGATGAACGGGACCGGGGGAAATCAACCGAACTCGGCGATCGGCTTCGCGGCGTCATCGGTCCTGGCGATCCTCGCCGGGGTTTGGCCCGCCAAAGCGCAAACCTGCCCCACGGGAACGGCCGTGCCCCTCCAGACCATCAAGATTTTCAATGACACCGCCGACTATGTTTTCGCCGAGCTCGAGGTCGGCCTGAACAATCCGGATCAATGGATCCAGATGGCCTGCAACATCACCCAGACTCAAGCCAAGACTTTCACTTACGCGACCACATTGACGAACCGGTTCTACATCAATGGGGACAAGGGCATCGCGCCGGGCGGAAGCGTCGTGATCACCCTCCCGCTGTACACCCAACTGACGGCAACCGTAGACCCCACGAAGCCGAACCAGTACGCGGAATGGTGGCAGGGTCAGAACATGCAGATTTTCGCCAGTCCGACCGCGACCCGCCGCTGGCCTATCAGACACTCTTTCAGCGGAGCGGCGAGACCGGACCAGAAGCCGCTCCTGTCCGCGGCGGCGAAGCCCACCTGGCCGACCTGCGTCGACGAGACCGGCGCGCCTTGCCTGCTGGCTCCTACTTCTTCACCGACGACAAAGGCACGTTGCCAAAGTATGGCCCGAGCCAGCTGGTCGAAGCCACTCTCGGCGCGACACAGGTGCAAAACGTGGTCAAGGATTCCCTGCCGATTGCGCTCAACACGTCCAACGCCGATTTCGACGTGAGTTATGTCAATGTCGCCTATATCGCCGCCGCGATGGGGCCCTACAAGAACAACCAGTCCGGCTATGTCGGTTCGCCGCTGCTGATCCCGCAGTTCCAGCAGAAGCTTGCGAACTTCCAGAGGAAGTTCAATTGGCCGAGCTTCATCGACCTCGACGGCACAAAAGCGGCGATTCCAAAACTGCCCTCGACGCTCGAGCTCCTTGCGCGACTCAGTGGCGCTGCCGCGCCCATGGATTTGCCTCCAGTGAAAACCTGGCCCACCGACGTGTGGACGCCCATTCAGATCATTCGACAGGATTGGGCGACCTACTCAACCACATGCACCCACAGCGCCGCGGGATTCGCCACATTTTGCGACGCCATCCTCGACGTGCGAGACCTCATCGCCGCAAACTACAAGCAATATCAGGCGCTATTCGCGGCTGGGAAGTGCAACGGACAACCTGTGACGAACACGCCGGATCGGATTGTGTCGCACGTCTATGGCTGGGCGCCATGGACTGAGGCCGCGGTAGACTCAGCGGGAAAGCCCACGGGCACGGGCTGCTCCGCGACCGCCAACCTGCTCGAGAATACGCCCGGCTACGCGGCTAACGACTATGATCTCTATGGAAAGGTCAAGCTGGAATTCGACAGGCTGAATTACGGGACCTACGGCAACGCGCCCTACGCGTTCAACCCCTGGGTGAAATTCATTCATGGGGACGCGATCCTTCCGGACCAGCTCGGAATGCCGGGCGTCTACGCCTATTCGGTGGACGACGCGGTGGGCAACCTCAACGTCGAGGCGCAAGGCTACATCGTCGATATCGGCAGCACGAAGCATCTGGAGAATCAAACGCGGGCTCAGCCGCCGATCAATATTTCGTTCGGATATGCGTCGACGGACGCGGTCAGGTTCGTGACCTATGGCGTCTGCGGCAACGACCCGTCGCAGCAAAAACCGGTCAATCCCGCCAACGCTCAATTCATCATCAGCGCGACCAATCCGAAAAACTTGCCCGGTCTACTTCACGGATAACAAGAGCCCGGCGCAGATCTATACGTTCACGGTGACGACGGCCCCGCCGTTCACAATCATTCCGACCGCAGACGTCAAGAAAAATCTCGCCAGCTGGTCGAGCGGCGGCGGCAATCCCACCAAATATAACACCACCAGTGTGATCGACTGCAGCGGCAATAATGGGGTCGCCCCGTCGCAGTCGAGCAAGGCGTGGTGCTGCACTTTGTTGCCCGGCTCCGGAACCGGCGTATTCGCTTACTCCTCGCCGGAAGTTCCGCCCACCGCCCACCAAAGTCTGATTCACCACGTGGTGACGAATCCGGCGATGGCGTCCCGCACCAGCGACCTCATGACCTGCAACATGGGAAAATAGCCAGGAGCGCACGAAGAAAAGATCCAACGGGCCGCGACGGGTCGTGCGCCGCTGGATCGCACCTCGAGGCGCTTGGCGCTCCTTGAGGCGCGAGGGGTTTTGGCAGTCACCAAGGCTCGATAGAGCCAACTGGTGATCAAGGTATTTTATCCGCGCCGCGGTTCTTGTGAAGGTCTCGTCGGTCCGACGGGCTCCATCCCGCGCCAGCTTAGGGTCTTCCTGTGTCCGAACCGTGCCGCATGATCATGGACGTCGACCCCGGAATCGACGACTCGATGGCGATCTTCTACGCCGTGCGTCGCCCGGGCATAAAGCTCGAGGCGCTCACCACAACCTTCGGCAACACGGACACGGCGATCTCGACGGAGAACGCCCTGCGGGTTCTCGAGTTGCTGGACCGCCCTGACATTCCTGTCGCCAAAGGCGTTTCGCGCTCGCTCGTTCACCCCTTTGTCCGGCGCGCCGATCACGTCCACGGGAACAACGGCATCGGCGACGTTGAGCTTCCAGCGCCGAAGATCAAGGCGACCGGCGAGCACGCGTGCGACCTGATCATTCGGATGGCGAAGGAAAACCCGGGCGAGATCGCGCTCTGCGCGGTCGGGCCTTTGACCAATGTCGGGCTCGCGCTGACGAAGGCGCCCGAGATCGCCCCTCTCCTGCGCAAGATCGTGCTCATGGGATCGACGATCTTCCACCCGGGAATTCTCGGCCCAGCGGCGCCGATGGTCGACGCCAACTTCGCCAACGATCCGGAGGCGGCGCATATCGTGCTTCGAGCGGGCGGCGCCGTCACGCTGGTCGGCATGGACGTCACGATGACCACTCTGTTCTCGACCGGCATGATGGACGAGGTTCGGCGCGAAGGCGACGACGCGGCGAAGACGCTGATGCGGATGACCGCTTTCTACGTCACGGCCTACAATACCATGTACCCCGGCATGGCAGGCTGCGGTTTGCATGACCCGCTTGCGGTTGCGATCGCCGAGGATCCCAGCCTCGCCAGGACGGAGCGCATGTTCGTCGATGTCGAGCTCCACGGGGAGTTCACCCGCGGCCAGACGATTGCCGATCGGAGAAGGACCGCCGTTCCTCTCCACAATGCGGACGTCTGCGTGGAGGTGGACCGGACGCGGTTCGCGACTGGTTTTCTCGCCGCGATCAAGGGACGGTGAAGGCTGGGGAGTCTCCTTGGGTCGCGCGTGCGGTTCTCAGACGTGCGTTGAAGCCGGGATATCCAACGCACGGTGGATATCGGCCCATATCGCTGCTTCCGCCGATACGGCGTCGACCCGCTTGAGCGCCCCGACGGGGACCCGGTGAGAGGAGTTAGCCGAGACATGATCGCCCGAACCCTGAAGAGCTTTGAAGCAAAGGCTGATCTGCGACCGAATGCTCTCGATCAGCGCCGTGGCGCCGGCGAGCCCAACGCACGATCGACGGTAAAATGAAACGAGCGGTTCGCCCTGGCTCAAGGAGCCCGCTATGTTGCGCCTTTCGTGATTTGTGATCATGTTCAAGGGCCAACGCCGGGCAAGGCTGGCGCGTTGAGGGAGGAGTTTTCAGATGAATCGATCGTCGGGCGTTGTTGGTGCGGGCTCGCCCATCTCGGCGCCTGCCGAAAGGGCATGCTGCCGCGCGAGATCGGCCGCGGCGACCGCCCTCTCATTGTGGGAGGCCTGAGCGAAGCCGCATCGTCCCCCTTCTCGGGCGCAAGTTGGTTCACGCGCCACTCTCAAACGCTGCGCTATGCGCCGCCGGCCTATGTTTGGTTCCTGATCGTCGACCTCGCTGCAGACCCCTGCTCGCCGGCGCCACGCCGCCCTATGCGACGCGAGCCATCCTGTTCGGCCTCGTCGGCTTGGCTGCGGTTATGGCTTTGCGCGACAGACGAACCTGATCGTCGGAGTTAAGTATGAGCGATCCCACTGACATCTTTGCGCTCCCCGAGACGCTGCGCGTTCTCGTCACCGCCGGCGCGTCGGGCATTGGGCGAGCGACGGCCGACCTGCTTGTGGAGCGGGGCGCGCGAGTCCACATCTGCGACGTCTCCGACGAGTTCCTCGCCGAATATCGCGCCGCCCATCCCAAGGCCGGAATCACCAAGGCCGACGTCTCTTCCGAAGCGGACGTCGCGCGCCTGTTTAACGACGTCAAGGCGGCCCTTGGCGGACTTGACGCGCTGATCAACAATGCCGGGATCGCCGGGCCGACCGGCGGCGTCGAGGATATCCGCCCGGAAGATTGGCGCCGCACCATCGACGTCTGCCTGACCGGGCAGTTCCTCTGCGCGCATTTCGCCGTGCCGCTTCTCAAGGCCGCCGGCGGAGGCTCGATCGTCAATCTGTCCTCCGCTGCGGGGCGATTCGGTTACGCGTTCCGCACCCCCTACTCGGCGGCCAAGTTTGGCGTCATCGGCTTCACCGAGAGCCTCGCCAAGGAGCTGGGACCCGCCAACATCCGCGTCAACGCGATCCTGCCTGGCATTTGTCGACGGACCGCGCATGAGCGGCGTCATCGTTGCGCGCGCCAAGCAGACCGGGGTCAGCTACGAGGTCGATGGAAAAGGCCTATCTCGACCGCGTCTCGATGCGCCGGATGGTGAGCGCGAGCGACATTGCCGCGACAATCGCATACCTTCTGTCCCCAGCGGGGCGGAACGTATCGGGCCAGTCGCTCGGCGTGGACGGCAACGTCGAAACGTTGTGACGAACGGCCGTCTGGACGCCAGGGAGGCGACATGACAAGAGTGGCGGTTATCGGCTCGGGCTTCGTCGGCCGGGCGTGGGCGATCAGTTTCGCCCGCGCCGGTTGCGAGATCGCCCTCTGGGATGAGGACCGAGAGGCGCCGGCCAGGGCTCAGGCTTATATCGGGCGGCTCTTGCCCGACCTCGAGGCGAACGATCTTCTGAACGGCGCCGCGGCCAGCGAAGTCGCCGCGCGAATCCGCGTCGCGGCGACCTTCGAAGCGGCGCTCGAGGGCGCGGTCCACGTTCAGGAGAACACGCCCGAGGATGTCGAAGTGAAGCGCGCGGTTTTCGCGCGACTCGACGCCGCCGCGCCGCCGGACGCCGTGCTGGCGAGCTCGACCTCGGCCATCCTGCCTTCGGCGTTTACCGAAAACCTCAAGGGCCGCGCGCGTTGTCTCGTCGTCCACCCGATCAATCCGCCCTATCTCATCCCCGCGGCTGAAGTCGTTCCCGCGCCATGGACGGATCCGTCGGCCGTCGATCGCGCGGCGAAGTTCCTGCGCGACGCAGGCCACGCCCCGATCGTGATGAAGCGCGAGATCGACGGTTTCGTCATGAATCGGCTGCAGGGCGCGCTGCTGGAGGAAGCCTTCCGCCTCGTCGAGCAGGGAGTAGCCGGCATCGAGGACATCGACGTCGGGATTCGCGATGGGCTCGCCCTGCGCTGGTCCTTCATGGGGCCGTTCGAGACCATCGACCTCAACGCGCCCGGCGGCGTGCGCGACTATGCCGAACGCTATCAGGGCATCTATGCCCGCATCTTTCCTTCGACCCAGCGGCGCGCCGACTGGAACGGCCCGGTCATGGACAGCATCGAATCTGAACGGCGCAAACTTCTCGGCGCCGACAGCCTCGTCGAGCGGCAGGCCTGGCGAGATCGCCGCCTGATCGCGCTCACCGCTCACAAACGCTGGGCAGACAAGACTATTGGCCGTTGACGAACGGAAAGACAGAGGAAGAACGGTCGCATGGCTCAATCGAACAAGGTCATCATCACCTGCGCTGTGACGGGGGCGATCCACACGCCGTCGATGTCGCCTCATCTTCCGGTCACGGCCGATGAGATCGCCGAGGCGGCGATCGGCGCGGCCGAGGCCGGCGCCGCGATCGTTCACTTGCACGCGCGCGACGAGAAGACGGGCAGGCCCGACCAGACGCCGGAGGCCTTCGCCCAATTCCTGCCGCGCATCAAGCAATCGACGAAAGCGGTCATCAACCTGACGACCGGCGGCGCGCCCTTCATGACAGTCGAGGAGCGGGTGAAACCGGCGGCGACGTTCAAGCCGGAAGTGGCCTCGCTCAACATGGGCTCGATGAATTTCGGGCTGTTCCCGATGCTCAACCGCTTCAAGACGTTCAAGCACGAATGGGAGCCGCAGGCGCTGGAGAACTCGCGCGATCTCGTGTTCCGCAACACGTTCAAGGACATCGAATTCGTGCTGCGCACGCTGAGCGATTCCGGGACGCGCTTCGAGTTCGAGTGCTATGACGTCGGCCACCTCTACAATCTCTCGCATTTTCTCGAGCGCGGCCTCGTCAAGCCACCGCTGTTCGTTCAGACGGTGTTCGGCATCCTGGGCGGAATCGGGCCGCATCCCGAGGACGTCATGCATATGAAGCGCACCGCCGACCGTCTGTTCGGTGATCGGTACAGATGGTCGGTGCTCGGCGCTGGCCGCAATCAGCTTCCCATCGCCGCGATGGCGGCTGCGATGGGGGGCAACGTCCGCGTCGGGCTCGAGGATTCGCTGTGGTCAGGACCGGGCCGGCTGACCACGAGCAGCGCCGAACAGGTGCGCGCCGCCCGCCAGATCATCGAGGGCCTCGGCCTCTCGATCGCAACCCCCGACGAAGCCCGCGAAATCCTTGAACTCAAGGGCGGCGACAAGGTCGCGTTCTGACTGCTCGACCACGGAAGGAGGGTCGGACGCACATCGAAGTGCAAAACCCTGCTCGGCGAGGGACCGGTCTGGGACGTCTACGAGCAGCGCCTCTATTTCATCGACAGCTTCGGCTGCAACGTCTTCCGCTGCACCGCGGACGGGCGCGAGGTGCGCGCCTGGGACGCTCCAGCGAAGATCGGTTCCATGGCGCTGCGCCGCCAGGGCGGCGCGGTCGTATCGCTTGCCAACGGGTTTCAATTTCCCGACTTTAAAGGCGGCTTCGCCGGTTGATTGCTCCGCGTCTCTAACCTTGAACCGGATCGGGCCCCTCCAACGCCATCTTTTCAGCGGCCTTGCAACTCCAAACGCGGACCGCGCCAGCCCGGCCTCGCAAGACCTGCTCGCCCCGATCTTGCAGCTGGCCCATCAACTCACCAGCGATTTCGGAAGGTCCCGCTTTCAGCGCTTCAACAAGCCGGTCGCCGATCACCAAAGGCGTCCCGAGAGCGCGGGTCAGCGTCTGCAATCGAGACGCCGTGTTGACCGTATCGCCAATCACCGTGAACGACATGCTGTGCGTGCTGCCGATGTCGCCGAGAACAGCGGGCCCGTAGTTGAGACCGATCCCGATGCGCATGCGAGCCTCACCCGATCGTTCGCGTTCGTCATTCCACCGCTCGAGCGTGTCAAGCATCTTCTGGGCGCAGACGAGCGCGCTCACCGCATCGCCGGCGCTCGCGGTCGGCACGCCGAACACTGCGAAGATCCCGTCGCCGATGTACTTATCGACTGTGCCGCCGTGGGCAAAAATCTGCGCCGTCATCCGCGAATGAAATTCGCGCAGCATCGCCATGGCCTCCTCGGGAGGCATGGCTTCCGCCATTCCCGTGAAGCCGACAATGTCGGCGAACAGAACCGCGACGGTTTCCCGGCGGACCGCTCCGAGCGGTTCGTCCCGCGAAGCCAGGAGCTCAACGATGTTCGGCGAAAAGTAGCGCGACAGATTGTTGCGCGCCCGCTCGGCCGCGATGCGCAAACGATCGAGCTCACGCAGCTTTGCGATGCTGGCCAGCGCCTTGCGGACGGTGATTTCGAGATCGCTCAGATCCACCGGCTTGGTGACAAAATCAAAGGCGCCGCGATTCATCGCCGTGCGCAAGTTCGCCATGTCGCCATAGGCTGAGACCATGATCGCCCGAACCGCCGACTGCCGCTCGCGCAGTTCGCTCAGCAACGTCAGCCCATCCATCACTGGCATGTTGATGTCGAGCAGCATCAGGTCGATATCCGGCTCGGCCGCGAGCGCGGTTAGCGCCTCCACGCCGTGATGAGCGAAGCGGAATTCGAATTCCTCCTCGCGGATCTGGCGACGAAAGCGCTGCCGGATCAGGAGCTCAAAATCGGGCTCGTCGTCGACGGCGAGGATCTTGGCCGAGTTCGTCAATGCAGCCCCTTCAGCTCAACGCCGCTTGCAGTTCGCGCAGCCGCTCCCTCAAGTAGTCGAAATTGACCGGCTTCGTTACAAAATCGGCTGCGCCAGCCTCGAAAGCGCGTTTGCGCCGCTCTTCATCGCCGTAGGCGGTCAGCATCATGACCGGGATGTCTGGCCACCGCGCCTTGATCTCGCGCAAGAGCGTGAGCCCATCCATTCCTGGCATGTTAATATCCGACAAAATCACGATCAACCGCGGCTCGATGACGCCGCCGAGAAGTTTGAGCGCATCCGAGGCCGAGAGGGCAAAATAGAGGACATAGTCGCCCTGCCGCGCCTCACGGCGAAACCGCTGGCGAAACAAATCGGCGACGTCGGGTTCGTCGTCGACAACCAGGATGCTTACTGTCACGAAGCCTCCTTGCGCTCTGCCCAGGATCCCGGCGCGTCTGCCGCGGCAAAGCGGCGCGGCAGACGTACGGCGAACTCGGTAAATGCGCCGACATCGCTTTCGACAGTGATCGCGCCGCCATGTCCATGAGTGACAATGTCGTAGCTGATCGAGAGCCCAAGCCCAGTGCCCTCGCCGGCCGGCTTGGTGGTGAAGAACGGCTGGAACAGCTTGTCTCTGACCTCGGCCGGAATACCGATCCCGTTGTCGCGTATCCGGATCACGACCGCCTCGCCAAGGTCACGAGTCGCCACTGCGACCGACGGCTTGAACGCCACATCGTTTGTCTGGCGGCGCTTGTTGGCGGCATAAAAGCCGTTGCCAAGCAGATTGAGGAGCACCCGCGTTATGTCTTGCGGCGCCAGCACGATCGGCGCGATGTCCTTGCCATAGTCGCGCTCGAGCGTGATGTTAAAGTTCGGATCCTGGGCGCGGGCGCCGTGATAGGCGAGGTTGAGCGCCTCATCAACCAGAGCATTGAGGTCCACGCTCTCCCGATCACCGCTGCCGCCGCGCGAATGCGCCAGCATGCTCTTGACGATGTTGTCCGCGCGCCTGCCGTGCTCGACAATCCGTTCGAGATTGCCGGTTAGCGTGCCGAAGACTTCCTGAGCTTCGCTGCGCCGGCCCTCATCGAGGCCGGCGAGCGCGGGCGCCGCCGTCTCCTTTAACTCTTCGAGCAGCTCGACGGAAAGACCGGCGAAATTATTGACAAAGTTGAGCGGGTTCTTGATTTCGTGCGCGATCCCGGCGGTCAGCTGGCCGAGCGACGCCATTTTTTCAGCCTGGATCAGATTGGCCTGGACCGCCTTGAGATCGCGCAACGCCGCCTCGGCGGTGTCGCGTGCGGCGCGCACCTCCGCTTCGGCGCGCTGTCGCTCGCGTTCGAGGCGGCCGCGTTCGATCAGGCTGTCGCGCAACATGCCAAGCGTCTTGGTCATGGCCTCGATGTCGGAGACATCGGTGGCCGGCAGGGGGACGTCGAGCGCGCCGCGCGTGATCGACGCCATGCTTTGCTCCATCTCTCGGAGGGGGACGGTGATGGAACGCACCGTGAGCGCGGTGAAGCCCAGCGCGAAGGCAAGCACGCAGAGGCCGCCCGCTATCGACAGCTTGACTGCGAGCGCGGCTTTGCGCATCGACGCGTCGCGCCTCGCCACCGCCTGCTGCTCGACCCGGTCCACAACGCGGTTGATCTCGTCATCGATATTGAGAATGCGGCTCTTGGCCTGGTCCAAGAGGGCATTGCCCTCGGCGCTATCGTCGCTCGAATAGGCGACCCCCGCCTGATGGGTCAAATCGGTCAGCCTGTCGACTTCACCCTCGACGGCGGCGACCGCAGAGGGATCGACCGCGGAGATCGCCTTTAAGTCAGATTCGAGCCTCTGTTTGGCGACTGCGACCTCTTCTTGCGAGCGAGCGAGCTGTGTGACCGCCGAGTCGACTGCCCAATACTTCAAGTCGCCAAAGTGCTTGCTCGCCGAATTGGCGTTCTTGACCACAGACACCAATTGGGCCTCCTCGGCGAGGCCTTGCGAATTGCGCGCAAGCTCTCGGATCAGCAGCAAGGAGGCCACAACAAGGATCGCCAGCAACAGAAGCGAGAGGAAGATCAGCCTCGCCCGGATCGAGAATTTCGGCATCAGACCAGTTCCGCTCGACGCCCGGTCGCTTCGCGACGAGCGGTGCTGACTCGACGCCAGCGGCGGGCGCCGGGGAAAAGGAACGCGCCCTCGGCGAAGCGACGCTGCATTGCACGCATTTCCGGTTTGAGACACATCACAATCCCACACTCCTGAGGCTAGGAAAAGAGCGCGCCTTCCGGGACGGATCGTGCAATAATAGGGCCTCAGGGCGGAGAGCGCCTTGATCCGGCGCCATCGACCGCTTCAGGAGGAGAAGATGGATTTTGCGATGTCTCGGCGAACTGCCCTTCCCTTTATCCTGGCGGCGGGGCTCGCGTGCGCCGGAGCGGCGAACGCGGCTTCCCTCTCGTTCAAGGTTCCGCTATCGGGCGCGCAATCCGTGCCGCCCGTCGAAACAACCGGCGCCGGAACGGCCAATCTCACGTACGATCCGGCGACCCGGGTTGTCAGCTGGGACATCAGCTATAGCGGGCTGTCAAGCCCGGTCACGATGGCGCACTTTCACGGGCCCGCCAAGGAGGGCAAGAATGGCCCGGTCGTGATCTGGCTCACCGTGCAAGGCAAGCCGGTCGCAAGCCCGATAAAGGGAAGCGCGACGCTCACTCCCGAGCAGGCGCAGCAGTTCAACGCGGGCGAGTGGTATGTGAACGTGCATACGCAGTCTCATCCAGCAGGCGAGATCCGCGGACAGGTGATCCCGCCCAAGAGCTGACCGCAATTAGACTAGGTTGGCGAGAAGGGTCGCGGCCGCGGCGGCGCCGGCGAGGAACAGCGCCGCTCGGACGGGGCTCTTCATGCGCGGCGCGGGAACGCTTGCGGGAAGCGTCTTCGTCCCGGTGATCATCGGGCGCAGCAGGTTTTGCCCCTTCACCGCCGCATAGGCTGCGATGGCCAGCACGTGCAGCACGATCACCACCAGCAGAATGTCCCAAAGGATTCCGTGGGCGGCGGAGATCGCGTTCGCAACCGGCGCGGGAACGATCTCGGTTAGCGGTCCCTCATCAGCGATATCGTTGGCGACATAGAGCCCGGTCAGCGTCTCGGCGAGAAGCAGCGCGAGCAGAAGAGCCACCACCCAACCGCCCGCCGGGTTATGGCCAACCTGGCGGTCGGGCTCGCGCAGAAGCAAGTATCTCATGTGTTGCATGACCGTCCGCGGGGACACGAGAAAGCGAGAAAATCGCGCCGTCTCGCTGCCAAAGACTCCCCACAGCAGCCGGAACAGCAGCAACGCGAGCAACGCGTCGCCGATCCGTCCATGCCACTCCATCCAGTTTAACCGCCAAGTCGCATAAGCCGCCGCGACCAGCGCTGCGACGAGCCAGTGAAATAGCCGGGTGGGCGCGTCCCAAACGAGAACGGTACGGAACCCTTTGCTCATCGCAAGGCTGGACGCTTGACCATTGTCCGACCGGCGCAAAACACCGTCCAGCTGATCCGTGGCGAGCTACTGGGCGCGGCCCCCGCCTCGATTCCATCCCCTCCCGCGATCTCCATAGGCCTCCCAGCCGCGGTCAGTGACCGCGACCGTATCCTCCAGCTTGATGAACCCGCGACGCGGATGCACGAGCGTCGTTTCGATCGAGATGACCATGCCCGGCTCGAGCGGGCGGTCGGCGTCATAGGCCGGATAGCGGATCGGTCCGTGGCTGGTGAGTTCGGGGCGCCTCGTGGCTGACGAGGCCCATCCCGTGCGCCACAAACTCGATCGAATTGGCGCGCGATGATCTCTCCAACGCTTCGCCAGCGCTGGCGTAGATATCGCCGCCCCTCGCGCCTGAGCGAACCGGTTTGCGCGCGGCCATCTGAATTTCGTCGACTTCGCCCAAGAGGTCTTCGAGTTCGCCGTCGGGTTCGCCCTGGATCGCCATCCGGCAGAGGTCGCCGATATAGCCCTTGTAGTTGCCGCCGGAGTCGAGCGAGAGGATGTCGCCTGAGCCCCACACTTGGTCCGAAGGCGCGCGGTTGAGGCTCGTTCCGGCGGTGAGAAGGCAATATTCGAAGGTGAGGCCGCGGTTCACCTCTTCCCGGCGAAGCGCTTCGACGAGTTCCTTTTTCGTCGTGCCTGGCCCATGCGAGGCGATCACCGCGAGCATGGAATTGATCACCAGTTCGGATGCGGTGCGGATCAGGTCCAGCTCCTCTCGGGTCTTGCGGGCCCGCAGGCGTTCGAGCGGCAAATGCGCCTCGACGAACTGAACCTCGGGAAGCTCGCGAGCCATGAGCTCCGCAGCATCGGCGGGCAGGAAGGCGCGCTCGACGCCGACGCGCTTCACGCTGGGGGCGAGCTTGCCGAGATGATCGACCGCGCGTTGCGTGGCGTCGAGGGTCGCGCCGGCGGTCTGGAACGTCGGGGTCCAGAACTTGCCGAGATCCTTCTCGTAGGATTCCATCCCGTGCCCGATATAGGTCGATTGCTCCGGGCGCCCTTTGACATAGACGAGCAGAGGCAAATAGCGGCTGACGCCGATCGCGTCGAAGTGATCGAAGAAGAAGAACCGATACCCGCCGAACAGATATTGGATGTTGTGCTTGGAAGAAACCACCACAGCATCCATGCCGGCCTCGTCGAGGAGAGCGTCAAGTCGCGCGGCGTCAAACGGCAGCGGATGAGCTTCGGCCGTCGCCGACAATGAGCCGAGGCTCTCATTCATGGCTTCCTCCTTGCGCGTCCTAGGCCATCGATGTCGCCCCCATCTTAGCCCGGCCGAACGGAATTGTCCCGTCCGCCCCGCGCTTGCCAAAAGCGCCATGAGTCCATCATCATCGAAAGGCCCCATTCGAACCAAGGCGGATCCCATGCTCCCGGCTGGCGCCAAAGGCGTCTTTCCCATTGCGCCAACGCCGTTTCACGAGGACGGCAGGATCGACGCGGCCAGTGCCGATCGCATGATCGATCACTATGTCGCCGCCGGCTCTGACGGCTGCACGATTCTCGGCATCATGGGCGAAGCGCCGAAGCTCGATCAGGACGAGGCGATCGGCTTCGTCGACCGCTGTGTCACGCGCGCCCCGAAACTGCCGTTCATTGTCGGCGTCTCCGCGCCCGGCTTCGCGGCGATGCGGGCGCTCTCGCGCGCCGCAATGGCCAAGGGCGCGGCCGCGGTCATGATCGCGCCGCCGCCGTCGCTGCGCACCGACGACCAGATCGTGACCTATTACGCACAGGCGGTCGAAGCGATCGGACCGGACATCCCCTTCGTCATTCAGGACTATCCGCTGACGCTCAGTGTCGTCATGACTCCGGACGTCATCCGCCGGATCATCACGGACAACCCGTCCTGCGCCATGCTGAAGCATGAGGATTGGCCGGGCCTAGAGAAGATTTCGGCACTGAGGCGCTTCGAGAAGGCGGGCAAGCTGCGCCGCGTGCCGATTCTCACCGGCAATGGCGGGCTCTTCCTCGACTTCGAGATGGAGCGCGGGGCCGACGGGGCGATGACCGGCTACGCCTTCCCGGAAATGCTGATCGATGTCGTGCGCCTGTCGCGCGAAGGAAAACGCGAGGAAGCGCACGACCTTTTCGACGCCCATTTGCCCCTGGTCCGCTATGAGCAGCAGCAGGGCGTCGGCCTCGCTGTCCGGAAATACGTGATGATGAGGCGCGGAATCATCGCTGCCGACGCGCAACGCAAGCCGGGCGTGAGCCTCAGCGCGACCGCGAAGGCGGAAGTCGACTATCTCCTCAAGCGCCTCGCGCGCCGCGACCCCCGCGCCTCCGCGCCGGTGTTGGCGGCGGAATGACGGGCCGAGGCTTCGAGGACCGAACGCGCCGGATGGGGCGCGGCCCGAACAGGCGCGGGCGGTTAGCCGAGATATTCCATGATGTAGAGCCCGGCGCCGCTCCAGTCGGTGCAGTAGCAGAGGCCATTCTTGTCGACGAACACGTCGGCCGAATGCAGCACGACCGGCCGGTTCGGCCGCGGATCGACCAGCTTCTTCGGCGCGGGCGGCACGCAGGCGGCGACCTCGGCCGGCCGGAAGGGATCGGCGATGTCGTAGACCCTGACGCCGGCGTTTTGATAGGTGGCGAAGATCAGGCTCGAGCTCTGGAACGAGCCCGGCCGGTTCTCGTGGATGTTGTGCGGCCCGAAATGGCCGCCGACCGCGACATAGTCCCGGTCGTCGGGCAGCGGAAAAGTCGCGACGCTGATCGGGTTCGATTTGACCTGATTGTCGAACACCCAGATCGGCTTGAAGCCGTCCTCCATGTTGTCCAGCACCGCCTCGTCGAGAACGATCAGCAGATTCCGGTCCGTCAGCGGCAGGCAATTGTGCGTGCCGCCGCCGAACGGCGGCGACCAGACGCGATGGACGATGAGCTTGGGATTGGCCTTGTCGGAGACATCGACGCTCGCGAGGCAACCGTCGCGCCAGGCGCAATAGGCGATGTCGTCGGCCACGACCGCGTGGTGGAGGCCGTAGCGCCCCGTTTCGAGCGGCCAGTTCGCTGTCTCGCCCGCCTTGAGATTCATGCCCGGCAGCCAATAGCGGCCGACGATCTCCGGCTTGGTCGGGTCGGCCATGTCGATAATGATGAGGATATAGTCGGAAAAGCCGTCGATCATCGCGGAGGCGTAGGCCCACCGTCCGCCGACGTACCAGATGCGATGAAGCCCGGCCCCCTCGACCGGCATAAAGCCGATCTGGCGCGGCGCAGTCGGCTTGGAGATGTCGAACACCGCCATTCCCGCCGACCAGTCGCGCGTCGCGCCGGAGACATGGGCGCCGTGGGAGCCCGAGCGGGGCTTATAGTAATTGCGCTCGTCCGCCATCTCGGCTTGCGAGAACATGTCGCGGCCGTGAACGAGCAGCAGGAGATCGTCGTGGACCTGGAGATGCAGGCTCCAGGTGTTGGGAGGGTTCTCGACATAGGCGACGGCCTTTGGCGCGCGCGGATCGCGCACGTCGATCACCGAAAAGCCCTTCGAGCAGACGTGGCCGATATAGGCGTAGCCATTCCTGACCATGATCTGCTGGCCATCGGAGCGGCCCGCCTGATCGGAATGCCCGATGAGGCGCATGTTCCTGGCGTAGCTCGGCTTGAGCTCGTTAGCGGCCATCGGCCAATCCTCCGCTTCCGCCTGCCGTATAATTCCGTCGAGTGGGGTTTGTAGACGCTTTGTAGCCGGGCGCTCGGCGCGCGCGGTCAGCGACCGCGCCCGCAAGGCGTTTCAGCCCTTGTATTCGACGATATAAAGGCCGGCGTTGAAGTCCGTGACGTAGCAGAGCGCGTTCTTGTCGACGAACACGTCTGCCGAATGCAGGACAATCGGGCGATTGGGCCGGGGGTCGACCCAGGTGGCGGGCGGCGGCGGCACGAAGGCCGCCACTTCCTTCGGCCGGAACTGGTCCTTGATGTCGTAGACCCGCAAGCCCGCGTTCTGGTAGGTCGAGAAGATCAAGTCCTCGCTGACGAAGCTGCCCGGGCGATTTTCGTGGACATTGTGCGGCCCGAAATGGCCGCCGACCTTGAGATAGTCCCTGTCCGACGGCGGCGGAAAGGTCGAGACGCTGATTGGATTGGACTTCACCTGATTGTCGAAGATCCAGATCGGCTTGAACCCGTCCTCCTGATTGTCGAGCACCGTCTCGTCGACGACCACAAGCAGTTCGCGCTTGGGCAGCGGCAGAGCGTTATGCGTGCCGCCGCCGAACGGCGGCGCCCAGACCTTGTGAACGAGGAGCTTCGGATTGGCCTTGTCCTTGACGTCGACCACGGCGAGGCAGGCGTCCCGCCAGCTGCAATAGGCGACGTCGTCGCGGATGATGGCGTGGTGAAGCCCGAAGCGTCCGTTCTTGGTCGGCCAGTTCGCCTTCTCGCCGGCAGCTGTGTTCATCCCCGGCAGCCAGTACTTTCCCGCCATGACCGGTTTCTTCGGGTCGGCCATGTCGATGGTGATGAGGATATAGTCGGAGAACCCGTCGAGCAGCGCCGAGGCGTAGGCCCAGCGCCCGCCGACGTACCACAAGCGGTGCAGACCCGTTCCCTCGACGGGCATGAAGCCGATCTGTTTGGGGTCCTCGGGTTTGGAGATGTCGTAGACCGCCATGCCGGCGGACCAGTCGCGCGCGGCGGTCTCAGGCTTGGCGTGATGGTCGACCGAGCCCTTGTAATAGGCCTTCTCGTCGCTGAGCTCGGCCTGGGCGAACATGTCCTTGTTGTGGATGACGAGGAGAAGGTCGTCGTGAGCCTGAAGGTGAAGCGTCCAGGTGTTGGGGGGCGCAGCGACGCGCTTCACATGTCTGGGCTTGGCGGGATCGCGAACGTCGACGACCGAGAAGCCCTTGGAGAAGATGTGTCCGATATAGGCGTAGCCGCGATGCACCATGATCTGCACGCCGTCGCTAAACCCGCCCTGATCGCTATGGCCGACGAGGCGCATGTTCTTGGTCGCATAGTCGGGTTTGGGCAGCTTCGTCTCGGCCATCATGGGTCTCCGTATCGCTCTCGTTGATAAAGTCGCCCGCGCGTGGACATGGGGTCGCGAACGAGTCTGAACAAGAAGACGGCGCCCGCGCTGGGCGCCGCCCCCTGGTTTGGAAAGACGCTCTCGCGCGCTTACTTCACGCCCCAGATCTTCTTGTATTCGTCGCGATAGCCGTTGCCGGGATCGAACCGGTTCTCCGGTCCGCCATCCTTGTCGAGATTTTCGGCGGTGAAGAGGTGCACGTGCGGCACGAAGCCCGAGGGCTTGTCGCCGGCAAGCGCCCGGTTCATCTCGTCGACCATGATCCAGCCTTGCAGGTTGAGCGGTTCTGCGACGGTCGCCAACTGATATTGCTTGTCGCGAATGCGCTTGAAAGCCGGCACCGAGCCGTCGCCCGACGAGATCTGCTGTGGATAGCCGTTCGCCGGATCGACGCCGGCGGCCTGCAACGAGGGCGCCGAGAAGTCATAGTAGAGGTCGTTGACAGCGATCGAGAAGGTCCACTTCTTGCCGTACTTCGACAGCAACGACGTCGTCAGCTGGCCCATGCGGTTAGAGAGGTCGCCGATCGGCGTATCGGCAACTTCGAGCACCTTGCACTTTGAATAGCCTTCGACGGCCGCCTTCGAGAAGTTCGTCTTCGCGGTGGCGATGGCGTAGATCGAATCGGTGAACAGGATCACGCCGCAGTCCGCGCCCTGCGAGGCCTTCCAGACCGCTTCGAAACCCGCAGAATCCGCGACTTCCTCGGGATCGGTCGTCACGTTGGTGAACACCGACGGGATGTCCTTGTCTGGTCCGGCTTTGGGACCGGCGTGCCAGCCGACGACCTTGATGCCGGCGGCGGCGGCCTGCTCGAACAGCGGCGCCTGCTCCTTGCTGTCGATGCCGGCGTTGAGAATCCCGGCCGGCTTCATGGCGATCGCCTGCTGCAAAGCCGTAGCGCGACCGGGCACCGAGCCCTGGCCGTCGAGCTGGCGAACCTCCCAGCCGAGCGCCTTGGCGGCTTCCGCGGCGCCGTCGGCGGCTCCTTGCGCGCCGCCGTTGCGCCCATCGGTGAGGACGATGACGACCAATTTCTTGCCGACGCTCTTCGGCCCCGAAGTCGGGCCGTCCCATTTGGTGACCGGCGCGGCGACGTTGGCGAGATAGGCTTTCGCCTTCTCCAGATAGGCCGCGTCGTCCGCGCGCGCCGCGCTTGCGCAGATCGCCAGCGCGCCGACCGAAGCCAGCAAGCCCCTGAGCATCATGCTAGGCGTACCCATGTTTCTCTCCCATCTTTGACTGGCGGCTGTTCGCGCCAGGCCGGCGTCGCCGGCGTTTACGCAAAGGCCTCACGCGGCCCTGGCTGCGTTCGCGGATTCTCCGGCCCCCTCCAGGGGCGTGGTTTCGCGCGGCGCCTTGACGACGCTGCGCCGGCGCTGCGCGAACGCGGCAAGCGCGATGGCCACGACCAGCGTCGCGCCGTTGAAGAGGGGCTCGACGAAGAAGGCGCCGCCAAGCAATTGGATGCCGGAGATGCCGACGGCGAGGATGAGAATGCCGAATATGCTGCCCCAGACATTGACGCGCCCCGGCTTGATCGTCGTCGAGCCGAGGAAGGCGCCAACCAGCGCCGGCAGCAAGAAATCCAGGCCGACATTCGCTTGGCCGATGCGCAACTTCGCGCCGAGCACGCAGCCGGCGAAGCCAGTAATGACGCCCGAGGCGACGAAAACGCCGATAACATACCTGCGCACCGGAATCCCGTTGAGCGCGGCGGCCTTTTCATTGGCGCCGATTGCGTAAATGAAGCGCCCGAGCGGCAGCCGCTCGCTGACGATCCACAGAACGATCGCGAGAGCCAGCACATAGAAGGCCGGTATGGGGATACCGAATACCGACGTCGCGTTGATGGCGATGAAGCCGGGCGAGAGCGACCCGACAATCTGGCGCCCGTCGGTGTGCCAGAGCGCGAGCGCGTAGAGGATCGTGCCGGTCCCCAGCGTCGCGACAAAAGCATCGACTTGCGCCACCTCGACCAGCACGCCGTTGAGGAAGCCAACGATCCCGGCGCAAGCAATCACCAGCAGGATCGCAATCGGCCATGGGAAGCCGAATTTGACTTGAAGGCTGATGGCGAGAATGTGCCACATCACGATGCCGAAGCCGACGGTCAGATCAATGCGACCGGCCATCATCGGCAGGGTCGCGGCGAGTGCGAGCAGGGCCACAATCGATTTGTCCGCGAGGATGGAGCGCGCGTTGAGCCAGGTCGGGAACGTGTCCGGAAGCAAGATCGAGAAGAAGATGATGAGCGCGAGCGTCAGAAGGGGAAGCCCATAGACCGGCGCCAAGCGCAAAATCCTTCGCCCAAGCGAAAGCCCGGCGAGTTCCGGCCGCGTTGGCTCAAGAGCGTTCGACTTAATGGACTGCATGAGCGCCTCCTCCCTCGCCGGAGGCGGCGGAAGGCGGCGCGGAGCGCCGGATGTTGGCGGATGCGGCCGCGAGCAGATTTTCCACCGACAGATCGTCCGCGCCAAGCTCGGCGACGACGCGGCCCCGGTCGAAAATCAGAGCGCGATGACAGACCTTGGCGACCTCCTCGAAATCGGTCGAGACGATGAAGATCGCCGCGCCGCGCTGGAGCGCGACATCGAAGAGGCGATAGATTTCCGCCTTGGCGCCGACGTCGACGCCAGCGGTTGGATCCTCGAAGACGTAGATCCTGGCGTCGAGGTGCAGCCAGCGCCCGACAACGACTTTCTGCTGGTTGCCGCCCGACAGGAGTTCGATCGGCAGGCCGGGATCGTTCGGGCGCAGCCCGAGCTGGGCGCCGCGCGCTCTCGCAACCTGACTTTCGCGCCCGGGGGAAATCAGCGAAAACACGCTCAAGCCCGCTGCGACAGGATTGAGGAACAAATTCTCGCGCACCGACAGATTCGGCATGATCGATTCACCTACGCGGTCGGCGCAGATGAGATTGACGCCTCGCGCCATCGCCTCCCGCGGCGACGCGACAGCCACTTCTCGTCCATCGACAAGGACCTGTCCGCCGGTCACCGGCCAGACGCCGAACAGCGCGCGCCCGACGCTCTCCTGGCCCGCGCCGCGAAGCCCCACGAGGCCGACGATCTCGCCGGAATCGATGGTGCAGTCGACCGGTCCGACCGCCTCGATCATGACCGATCGAAGAGCGAGCCGCGACGAGCCCTGACGATCGGGCGGGCGGCGGAAGACCTGCGACGGCTCGCGGCCGACAATGAGAAGGATCGTTTCGTCCGGCGTGGTCTTCGCGACCTCTCGCTCCCCCGCGACGCGCCCGTCGCGCAGAACGATCATCCGGTCGGCGATTTCGAACACCTCATCGAGACGGTGGGAGACGTAGATCATCGCGACGCCCCGGGCGCGCAGGCGGCGCAGCGCCGAGAACAGGCGGGCGACCTCATCGGCAGGCAGGCTTGCCGTCGGCTCGTCGAGGACCAGGATCTCGGGCTCCGCGGCGAGCGCGCGCGCGATCGCCACCAGGGATTTTTCCGTCCGGCTCAGATTCTGGATGCGGGTGTCGGGATCGATGTCGGCCCCCAGCGCTTCGAGGGCGAGGGCCGCGCGGCGTCGCGCTGCCTCCCAGTCGATCAGACCGAGGCGGCGCGGAAAGCCGAGCGTCATGCCGATGTTCTCGGCCACCGTCATCCAGTCGATGAGGCCGAGGTCCTGATGGATGAAGGCGATCGGCAGGCGGCGCAGGCTGTTGGTGACCTCGGCGCCGCGAAAGCTGACCTCGCCGGCGTCGAGCGTATAAACGCCGGCCAGAATCTTGATCAGCGTCGACTTGCCGGCGCCGTTTTCGCCGAGCAGCGCAAGAATCTCGCCCACCCTGAGCGTCATGCCGACATCCGCCAGCGCTTCCGTGCCGCCGAAGCGCTTGAAGACGCCGCTGACCTGCAACAGCTCGCTCGCGTCCGCTCCTTGGGTTTGCTCGCGCCCCCAGCCGTCCGCGCGCCCGCTCGCCTGCATCGTTCCTCCCGCGGACCCGGCCGAATTCGCCGGGCGCGCATTTCACCGTATTCAGGGTTCGCCGGCAAAGCTCGAGGCGGTTCGAACTCCGCACGAAGCCGCCTGCGGCCCGCGAAGCCGTTGGACGTTCGCTGTCCGTCCTTGCGCGCTAATGCGTTGAGCTAAGGGCAATTCCGCAAAGCTGTCAATCTGCCTGCGGCCTGTCCTGGCGCCGAAAAGGAGATGCGGCGGCCCGCTCGATCCGGGAACCCGAAGCTGTCCGCGACGATTTCCTTGTCGAATGGCTTCATCTGGCGCCAAAATATCGGCTTGAGGCCGGGGCCCGGTCTGCTCACGCTCTTTTCGGGAGAACGCCATGCGGCACGGCGCTCCGCTTCCGGTATTGAATGCAACCGTGGTCGCCGAATGGGTGGATTATAACGGCCACATGAACGACGCGGCCTACGCGCTCGTGTTCAGCCGCGCGGGCGACGCGCTCATGGACCGCATCGGGCTCGACGCCGCGGCGCGGAGGGAGAGCGGCCAGTCCATCTATACGCTGCAGATGATGCTGCATTATTTCAGGGAGGCGAAGGAAGGCGACGCCTTTTCCGTGTCCTGCCATCTGCTCGAGCACGACGAGAAGCGCATGCGCCTGTGGCTCGAGATGACCTCGCCGGGCGGGGAGCGCCTCGCCGCCTCCGAACAGCTCCTGATCTCGGTCGCGCACACCGAAGGCAGAGCCCGAGCGGCGCCCTGGCGCTTCGAGACAAAGGCGGCGCTCGAAGCGCTCGCCAGGGCGCAGAGCGGCCTGCCCCATCCGCCGGCGGCCGGAGCGGGCGTGACGCTCAAGCGAAACTGACGCGCCATGGCCTCTCCGGTGATTTCGTCGCATTTGACCGCGAAGCACTTGTGCGCCAGTCAGTAAAGCCGTGCGGTCGCTCGGCGGCCGAAAAAGGAGGGGCGCCATGGCGTTGGCGTTGGTCACAGGATCGAACAGCGGGATCGGGCTCGCGACGGCGATCGCGCTGGCGCGCGCAAAGCATACCGTGGTGGCGGCCATGCGCAATCTCGAGCGCGCCGAGGCGATCCGCAGAATCGCGGAGCAAGAGGAACTTCCCATCCATCTCGCTACGCTCGATGTCGACGACGACGCCTCAGTGCGTGCGGCCTTCTCGGGGATCGTCGCCGAGCACGGGCCGATCGACGTTCTGGTCAACAACGCCGGCATAGGCGGCGGAGGCGCCGTCGAAGAGACGCCGCTCGACTCCTTCCGCCAAGTGATGGAGACGAACTTTTTCGGCCCCCTTCGCTGCATTCAGGCCGTGATTGCGAGCATGCGCGAGCGCCGCCGGGGAACCATCGTCAACGTCAGCTCGATCGCTGGGCGTATAGCGTCGACGCCTCAGGCGAGCTACGCCGCGTCGAAATGGGCGCTTGAGGCGGTCAGCGAGTGCCTTGCCCAGGAGATGCGCGCTTTCAATGTCCGAGTTGCGATCGTCGAGCCTGGCGTCATCGCGACGCCGATTTTCACGAAGGCGCGACCCCTCCCGCAAGGCAGTCCTTACCCGCACGCCAAACGGTTGCGCGCCATCTTCGCCGCCGCCCTCGCCAAGCCGACGCCGCCTTCGGTCGTCGGCGATCTGATCCGCGACATTGTCGACGGCGACAGCTGGCAGCTTCGTTATCCCGCCGGCCCGGACGCCGTTCCGATCCTGAAGAGCCGGGCGAGCAAGAGCGACGAACAGGTGATCGAAGAGGCGGCGCAAAGTAACGACGAGTTCATCAAACGCATCAAGCGCGACTTCGGGCTCGACATCAAATTGTGAACCGCTCGGGGGCGGTCCGTTCACTTCCCGAACACACGCTCGAAGATCGTATCGACCTGCTTCAGGTGATAGCCGAGGTCGAACAGGGCCTCGAGTTCCTTCGCGCTCAACGCCTTGGCGACGTCCTTGTCGGCCTTGAGCAAGGTCAGGAACTCGCCCTCGCCGCGCCAGGCGCGCATCGCGTTGCGCTGCACGAGAGCGTAGGCGTCGTCGCGCGCGACGCCCTTCTCGGTCAACGCCAGCAGCACGCGCTGCGAATGGACGAGCCCGCCGAGGCGATCGAGGTTCCTGCGCATCGCCTCCGGATAGACCACGAGCTTGTCGATCACGCCCGCGAGCCGGGCAAGCGCGAAGTCGAGCGTGATCGTCGCGTCAGGCGCGATCATGCGCTCGACCGAGGAATGCGAAATGTCGCGCTCGTGCCAGAGCGCCACGTCCTCGATCGCCGGGATCACCGCCGAGCGCACCATTCGGGCAAGCCCGGTGAGGTTTTCGGCGAGCACCGGATTGCGCTTGTGCGGCATGGCGGACGAGCCCTTCTGGCCCTCGGAGAAGAACTCTTCCGCTTCCATGACCTCCGTGCGCTGGAGGTGCCGGATCTCGGTCGCCAGCCGCTCGACCGACGAAGCGACCACGCCAAGCGTGGCGAAGAAAGCCGCATGGCGGTCGCGCGGGATCACCTGGGTCGAGATCGGCTCGGGCCTCAGGCCCAATTTGGCGGCGACATAGGCCTCGACCCTGGGGTCGATGTTGGCGAACGTGCCGACCGCGCCGGAAATCGCGCAAGTCGCGATCTCCTCGCGCGCCGCGACGAGCCGGCGTCCGGGCGCGGGCGAACTCGGCATGGGCGAAGGCGAGCTTGAGGCCGAAGGTGGTCGGCTCGGCGTGGATTCCGTGCGAGCGGCCGACGGTCGGCGTCATCTTGTGCTCGAAAGCGCGGCGCCTGAGCGCCGCAAGCAGCGCGTCCACGTCGGCGATGAGGATGTCGCTCGCGCGGGCGAGCTGGACGGCGAGGCAGGTGTCGAGCACGTCGGAGCTGGTCAGCCCCTGATGGACGAAGCGCGCGTCGGGGCCGATGAATTCGGCGAGGTGGGTGAGAAAGGCGATCACGTCGTGCCGGGTCACCTTCTCGATCTCGTCGATTCGCGCGACATCGAACTTGGCCTTCGAACCTTTCTCCCGGATCGCCTTCGCTGCCGAACCGGGAATTGCGCCGATTTCCGCCATGCCCTCGGCGGCGCACGCCTCGATCTCGAACCAGATGCGAAAGCGCGTCTCGGGCGACCAGACCTGGGCCATCTCGGGGCGGGAATAGCGGGGGATCATGGGGCTTGAGCCGCTTTCTGTTTGTTCCTGACGGCTCCGGGTCTATAGGAACGGACGCCGAGATTCGAGGCGGGCCTGCTGTGTCCATAGCCTTAAGATGAGGAGAGCGGCCGCCCGATGTCCGAGACCGTTGACGCCATTGTGCTTGGCGCGGGGATTGTGGGGGTCTCGGCCGCGCTCGCTCTTCAAGCGCGCGGGCCGACCGTCGCGCTGATCGACCGCCTGCCCGACGCCGCGGGCGAAACCAGCTTCGGAAACAGCGGCATCATCCAGACCGAGGGCGTGCTCCCCTATCTGTTCCCGCGCGCGACGGGCGACCTCGCCCGGGCGGCCATGAACCGCGACCCTCGCGCTCATATCCGCTATGGCGCGCTGCCCGCGATCGCGCCGGCGCTTCTGCGCTATTTCCAGGCTTCGACGCAGGCGAGAAAGCTCGCGACCGGGGCGGTCATGGCGCAGCTCATGGCGGCGGCCGCCGGCGAGCATCTGAAGCTCGCCCGGGACGCCGGCGCCGAGGCGCTGCTGCGCAAGGGCGGCTGGATCAAGGCCTATCGCAGCGAGCGCGGGCGGGACAGCGCGCATGACGAGGCCGAGGAGCTGAGGCCCTTCGGCATCAGGCCGGCGTTCCTCGACCGGGCGGCGCTGGCCGCGCTCGAGCCCAACGTCGGCGAGAAGGCGATCGGCGGCGTCCACTATACCGAGCCGCTGTCGACGCCCGATCCGGGCGCGCTCGTCCGCAGCTACGCCGCTTTGTTCGTGAAGCGCGGCGGGCGCATGGAAAGAGGCGAGGCGCTGAGCCTCGACCCCTCGGGCGCGGGCTGGACGGTCAAGACCGATTCCGGCCCCCTCGCCGCCCGCGACGTGGTGATCGCGCTCGGGCCCTGGTCGGACGAACTCGCGCGGCGATTCGGCCTTGCTCTCCCGTTCTTCGTCAAGCGCGGCTATCACATGCACTACGAGGCCAGGGGCAATGCGGGGCTCACCCGTCCGGTGCTCGATCTCGAGCGGGGCTATCTGGTCACCCCCGCGGCCCAGGGCCTGAGGCTGACCACGGGGGCCGAGTTCGCCCGGCGCGACGATCCGCCGTCGCCCGCGCATCTCGAGCGGGTCGAGCCTTATGCGCGGGAGTTGTTCCCGATCGGGGCCCGGAAGGACGCGACGCCGTGGATGGGCCGGCGCCCCTGCCTGCCCGACATGCGCCCGGTCATCGGGCCGTTCCCCGGCAGGCCCGGCCTCTGGCTGGACTCCGGCCACCACCACCTGGGGCTCACGCTCGGGCCGATCACCGGGCGGCTGCTGGCCGACCTCGTCGCCGGCGAGCCGCCGTTCGTCGATCCGGCCCCATTCAGGGCGGAGCGGTTCGGATGAAGGGCGAATACAACCTGAAGGCGAGTCCGGTGCATATAAATCGAAGCAAAATGAAGCAAAAGTCCTTGAATTGACTTCTTTTTATTTCACGGAATTGGGACTTTTCAATGAGTTGCGAGCAAGAAACGAAAAAAAATCGGCTCGCGTCTCAGGTTGTGTGCAAAACGTCTCAATCGCCGCCCTCGCCCGGCCCGGCTCCCAGTCGCCGTGCCGCCGGCCGTCTTCTGTCATTGGAAAACAGATAGCAGATAATTCGATTTTTTGCAAGACAATGTCGTTCGTCTTTTCGCGGGATCCGTGGATGGCGGCGTCAAGCCCGGCCATAACGAAAACCGGACCGTGCAAACCGACCGCCAACGGGTATCAATATAAGAGCCAAATGTCGGCGGATCCCCTCCGTCCTGGCTACAGGCCCGCTATTCCGGCCGCTCCCAGTCTGTCAGGCTGAGCCCGTCGTCGAGCCAGACCGCAGGCCGGGGCTTGAGGCCCACGGCCTTGAGCGCGCCGTCGGGGTCGCCGCCGAACAAGGGCAGGCCGCCGGGCAGCCGCACCCTCACCGCACGGCTGAGATGAAAGCAGTCATAACCAAGTTTGAGGAACAGCGTGAAGGCCTGCGGTCCGCCGATGACCGCGACCATGCCTGCCTTCAGGCCGAGCGCCGCGCAGGCCTCTTCGAGCGAGGCGCCCGCCGGGTTCCAGAGCCGCGCTTTCGGGGTGTCGGGATCGGGCGCGAGGCCGGCCACCTGCCGGGTGAGCACCAGCCGCCGCCTGAACCGCGAATTCGGCTGCTCTTCGGCCGAATGGCGTCCGTTCACGATCACGTCGGCGCGCTCGAGACCTTCTGCGAAATGCCGCTGATCCGCCTCGAAATGGAGCGACGCGGGCTGAACGCCGGTCGCGTCGGCAAGCATGCCATCGGCGGAGACGATGACATGGGCCTCGATCCGAAATGCGCCGATCATAAGGGCGGCGCTATTCGTGGCTGTCCGAGTTGACCAGCGACAGGAACTCAGCCCGTGTCTGCGGCTGGTCGCGGAAGACGCCGAGCATCCGGCTGGTGACGAGGTCGGCGCCGCGCTTGCGCACGCCCCGGTCGATCATGCAATGGTGCGCCGCCTTGACGACGACGGCGACGCCGCAAGGCTTCAGCACCTCGTCGACCGCATTGGCGACCTGCGCGGTCAGGCGCTCCTGGATCTGCAACCGCTTGGAGAAGATCTCGACCACCCGCGCGAGCTTGGAAATGCCGACCACCCTCTTGTCGGGGATGTAGCCGACCCACGCCCGTCCGATGATCGGCGCGAGATGATGCTCGCAATGGCTCTCGAAGGTGACGCCGCGCAAGACGATCATCTCGTCATAGCCGTCGACCTCGCTGAAGGTCTTGCTCAGGACCTCGTGCGGGTCCTCGTCGTAGCCGGCGAAATATTCGCGATAGGCGCGCACCATGCGATTGGGGGTCTCGATGAGGCCGTCGCGATCGGGGTCCTCGCCGACCCACTTGAGCAGGGTGCGGAACGCGTCCTCGGCCTGGCTGTCGCTGATGGTCTTGCCGCCGCCGGAGGCCTGCCGTTCGAGAGTGTCCTGTCTCAGCGCCATTTCGTATGTCCTTGCTCGCCGCCCCAGCGCGCCCCGCCGCCATTTAGGCGCGGGACGCGGGTTCTTAAAGGCGTCAGCTATCCCGCCACCCTGGAGAAATCCGCCACTTCGTGCATCGCCGCGCGCAATTCATTGAGCAATCTCAAGCGGTTCTCGCGTTTCTCCGGGTCCGGGTCGTTGACCGTGACATCGAGGAAGAAGGCGTCGACCGGCGCGCGCAACGCGGCCAGCGCCCGCATCGCGCCCTCGAAGTCCTCGTCCTTTACCCGCTCGCGCGCCGTGGCGCCCGCCGAAGCGACGGCGTTGGCGAGATAGATCTCCGCCGGCGGAGCGAGCGCGGTGTGAACATGCTTGCCGGCGAAAGCGCCGGCGCCGTCCTTTTTCTCCTCGGCTTGCAGGATGTTGGCGGCGCGGCGATAGCCGATGAGCAGGTTCCTGCCGTCCTCGCTGTCGAGCAGGTTTCCCAGCGCCTCGACCCGGCGCACGATCATGAGCAGATCGTCCTGGCCCGGCAGCGCGAACACGGCGTCGATGAGATCGTGGCGCGCGCCCTTGTCGCGCAGGTAGACTTTCAGGCGGTCGGCGAAGAAGGCGAGGAGGTCGGGACTCCATCGCTCACCAACCTGTCCCGTAAACGTCGGAGCCCGAGTCGTCGCCTCACGATTCGTGTCTCCAATGCTCGCGACTTCTCAATGAGTCGTCGGAGTTCGGGAAATCCATGCGACGACATTCGGACTTGTCGCTCGCATGCGATCGAGTCTTGGAGAATCGCCGTCAGAAGCATCTCTGACAGTGAAGCTGCTTGCAAGAGCTGCAGGCGCAGCCCGTTCTCCAGCACGATGCGAATCACGCCCAGCGCCGCGCGCCGAAGCGCGTAAGGGTCCTTGCTGCCGGTCGGCTTCTCGTCGATCGCCCAGAAGCCGACCAGCGTGTCGAGCTTGTCGGCGAGCGCGACCGCGATCGACGACCGGCGCGGTCGGAATGCGGTCGTTCGGCCCTTGCGGCTTGTAATGCTCCTCGATCGCCGCGGCGACTTCGCGCGGTCTCGCCCTGCTCCAGCGCGTAGTAGCGGCCCATCAGTCCCTGAAGCTCCGGGAACTCGCCGACCATTTCGGTCGCGAGATCGGCCTTGGCGAGTTGCGCCGCGCGCGCCGCCAGCTCGGCGTCGGCGCCGACCTTGGGCGCAAGCTCGCGCGCCAGCGCCTCGATGCGCGCGATGCGCTCGCCCTGCGTTCCGAGCTTCTCGTGAAAGACGACCCGCTCGAGTTTCATGAGGCGCTGGTCGAGCGGCTTGGCGGTCTTGTCCTTCGCGTCCGGCAGGGCGCGAGATCGGTCGCCCAGAAGTGGCGCGCGTCGGCGAGGCGCGCGCGCACGACGCGCCCGTTGCCCGCCGCGATCGCCGCGCCGCCGTCTGGCGCGACGATGTTCGAGACCAGGATGAATTTGTTGGCGAGCCGGCCCGCGTTGTTCCGCAGGACGAAGCATTTCTGGTTGGCGCGGATGGTGGCGCGGATCACTTCGGGCGGAAGATCGAGGAACGCCGGCTCGAATTCGCCCATGAGAACGACCGGCCATTCGACCAGCCCCGCGACTTCATCGAGCAGGCCCTCGTCCTCGACCAGCGTCAGCCCTTGCGCGAAGGCGAGCTCCCTGGCGTCGGCGAGGATGATCGCCTTGCGCCGGCCGGCGTCGAGCACGACCTTGGCCTTCTGAAGCGCGTCGGCGTAATCGTCGTAACGGCGCACATGAATGGGCGCGGGCGCCATGAAGCGATGGCCCCAGGTTGTGTCGCCGGACTTGAGCCCGTCGACCTCGAACTCGACGATCTCCGTTGCGTCGTGCAGGGTCGCGAGCGTGCAGACGATCCCGCGCAAGGGGCGCACCCAGCGCAACGCGTCCGGCTTCGCCGAGGCCGCGCCCCAGCGCATCGATTTCGGCCACGGGAAGGCGCGGATGATCTGCGGCACGATCTCGGCGATCGCGTCCTTCGTGTCGCGGCCCGGCTTCTCGATCAGGGCGACATAGAACTGGCCCTTCTTCGGGTCGGACTCGATCCGCGCGTCCTCGATGCGCTTGAGTCCCGCGCTCTTGAGAAAGCCCTGGATCGCCGCCTCCGGCGCGCCGACGCGCGGGCCCTTGCGCTCCTCGCGCAAGTCAGGCTGGGCGGGAGGCAGGCCGACGACATGGAGGGCGAGACGACGCGGCGTGACGAAGCTCCGCGCGCCCTCGTAAAGCGAGGTTGCGCTCGACCAGCGCATTGGTGACGAGCCGCTTCAGATCCTCCGCCGCCTGAAGCTGCATGCGGGCGGGGATTTCTTCGGAGAACAGTTCGAGCAAAAGGTCGGGCATGGCTCAGGCGGCTCCGCCTCCCGCCGTCTTGAGCCAGGCCGCGCCGCAGGCCCGGGCGAGCTCGCGCACTCTCAGGATATAGCTCTGGCGCTCGGTGACGGAAATGGCGCCGCGCGCGTCGAGCAGGTTGAAGACGTGGCTCGCCTTGATGCACTGGTCATAGGCCGGCAGCGCCATCAGATGGCGCTCGCCCGCTTCGCCGCGCGCGATGAGCGCCTTGCACTCGGCCTCGGCGTCCCTGAAATGCTGGAACAGGATCGCGGTGTCGGCGTGCTCGAAGTTGAAGCGGGAATATTCCTGCTCCGCCTGGAGGAACACGTCGCCATAGGCCACGCGCTCGGCGCCCTCGCCGCCGTTGAAGTTGAGATCGTAGACGCTGTCGACGCCCTGCACGTACATGGCGAGCCGCTCGAGGCCGTAGGTGAGTTCGCCCGAGACCGGCGCGCACTCGAAGCCCGCGACCTGCTGAAAGTAGGTGAACTGCGACACTTCCATGCCGTCGCACCAGCATTCCCACCCGAGGCCCCAGGCGCCCAGCGTCGGACTCTCCCAGTCGTCCTCGACGAAGCGCACGTCGTGGAGCTTCATGTCGACGCCGATCGCGGCGAGCGAATCGAGATAAAGCTCCTGAAGGTTCTCGGGGCTCGGCTTCAGGATCACCTGATACTGATAGTAGTGCTGGAGGCGGTTGGGATTCTCGCCGTACCGTCCGTCCTTGGGCCTGCGCGACGGCTGCACATAAGCCGCCTTCCAGGGCCTGGGCCCGAGCGAGCGCAAGGTCGTCGCCGGGTGAAAGGTGCCGGCGCCCACCTCCATGTCATAGGGTTGCAGCATGACGCAGCCCTGGCCAGCCCAGAAGGTCTGAAGGGTGAGGATCAGGCCCTGGAAGGACCTCGCCGGGTCGAGGCTCGCGTCGGTGGCGGAAGGCATGGCGCGCTGTCCTTAGAGTCGCGGGCGTCGCCGGTCAACGCGGAGACCGGGCGCGGGGCGCGCGCTCGCGCGAGCGCATTTGCCAGGCGAAGCCTCTGCCGCTAGAGCGGACGAACGAAAGGGAGGCCCGCCCATGCGTCCATCCAAACGCGCAGTCGACGAAATGCGCGCGGTCAGCTTCGAGCGCGGGGTGGCGCGCTACGCCGAAGGCTCGTGCCTCGTCCGGTTCGGCGACACCCATGTTCTGTGCGCGGCCTCGCTCGAGGACAAGCCGCCGCCGTGGCTGCGCGGCCAGGGACGCGGATGGGTGACGGCGGAATACGCCATGCTGCCGCGCGCGACGCTGACGCGGAGCAAGCGCGACTCGGCGACCGGCAAGGTTTCCGGGCGAACCCACGAGATCCAGCGCCTGATCGGCCGGTCGCTGCGAGCGGTCGTCGATCTGCCGCGCCTCGGCGAGCGGCAGATCACGGTCGATTGCGACGTGCTGCAGGCGGACGGGGGCACCCGCACAGCCTCGATCACCGGGGCATGGGTGGCGCTGCGCGACTGCCTCAACTGGATGGCGAGCCGCTCGATCCTGCGCGAGAGCCCGCTCAAGGATCATGTGGCCGCGGTGTCGTGCGGCATCGTCGGCGGCGAAGCCCTGGTCGATCTCGACTACGCCGAGGACTCGACCGCTCACACCGACGCGAATTTCGTCATCACCGGTTCGGGGGGCCTGGTCGAGGTTCAGGGGTCGGCCGAGGGCGCGCCGTTCTCGGAGGACGAACTCATCCGGATGCTGAAGCTGGCGCGCGGCGGGGTTGAGCGGCTCATCGCCATGCAGAAGACTGCGATCGCTTAAGCGATTCTGTAGCCGCGCTCGATAGCCCGTCGACAGACGGGCGTCCTTTCGGACGCCCTTTGGAGCGCGGCTGACGCGACCAGCGGTCGCGTCGCCAAGCGGCCGACGATCAGCGATCGCGTCACGTCTGCAAAGGTCAGGGATAGCCGTGCGAGAAAACGTCCATGCCCTCGAACCCGGCGAGGTCGAGGCGGACGCGGTCGGGCAGATAGGCGAAGGCGGCGCGGGCGAGCTCCGCCCGTCCCTCGCGCTCGAGCATCGCGTCGAGCTTCTCGCGCAGGCTATGCAGATGGAGCACGTCGGAGGCGGCATAGGCGAGCTGCGCCTCGCTTAAGACGTCCGCGCCCCAGTCCGACGATTGCTGCTGCTTGGAGATCTCCACCCCCAAAAGTTCGCGCGTCAGATCCTTGAGCCCGTGCCGGTCGGTATAGGTTCGCGCGATCTTGGAGGCGATCTTGGTGCAATAGACAGGCGCGGCCATCATTCCGAACGCATGATGCAGCACGCCCATGTCGAAGCGGCCGTAATGGAACAGTTTCACGATCGCCGGATCGGCCAGCAAACGCTCGAGATTGGGAGCGCTCCTTTGCCCGGGGCCGACCTGCACGATATCCGCGGTCCCGTCGCCGCGCGACACCTGCACCACGCAGAGCCGGTCGCGGCCGACGGCCAGTCCCAGCGTCTCCGTGTCGATGGCCGCCGCCTCGCCGAACGAGGCGTCGGCGGGCAAATCGTGTCGGTGAAACCGGATCATCGTCGCCGCAAGGTCCGATCCCGTACACGGGATGCGACGGGTTCAATACGAGCGCGGCCATGGATAGAGCCGCCTTGGCGGGGCGTCAATCGGACCGGCTCGAGAGGACGTCGCGGTCTTGCGCGCGGCTCAAGGCGAGAGATGGCGCGACGCTCCATCTTTGGCCGCCGGCCGGGAAACGCCAGCCGGGCGATCCTGATCGCCAATCCTCGACACCGCGGCGCAGAAGACATAGCCGACGCCGCGCACCGAACGGATGAGCGGCGGACGATCGGACTCGCCCGCCAGCTTCTTGCGCAGCCGCGCGACCAGGGTGTCGATCGAGCGGTCGAAATAGGTCCATTGGCGCCCGCGCAGCACGCCGAGCAGGGCCTCGCGCGACAGCGGCTGGCCCGGCTGCCGGAGCAGGGCCATGAGGAGATCGAACTCGGACGACGTCAGATCGACCCGCAGTCCCGCCGGACCGACGAGGTCTCGCGTCGTCTCGTCGAGAGTCCAGCCCGCGAACATGGAAAGCCGGTCGACGGGCTTGATGGCCTGCGCGCGGCGGATGGCGGCCTCGCGCCGCCGGATGACTTCGTCAATTGGGGCCAGCTCCTGGCCGGCGTCTTCGAGAATATGGATCTGCATCACGTCCGCCCCTGATTCCCGCCGCCCTGCGAATTGTTGTGGTAAAGTGATTCGAAACAGGACACGCTCCCTTGTCAATGAGTTACGATACGTAAACTTGATCATTATTTGATTCTACGTTCGACGGCAGAGTCACGCGCGTTCTCATCTATCAAGTCTATTTTGGATCATGGGGCTATCCACGCAATTATTCGATGCGTTGTTCCTTCGCCCTGCCGCTGAGGCATTCGCAGCCCGGGCAAACAAAGCCACTCCCGGCTTGCCCAAAGCCGCTGTGGCGTCATTGCGCCCGACTGCGCCGGGCGGCGGAACGGGGCCCGATTGTCTATCTCCGGCGACGATCAAATTAAAAACATGTAGACATGGGAGAAAAGAATGCTACCGGTAGGTTGCATGCGTGGGATTCCGATCGACATTTTGCGGGCGTTTGTCGCGGTGGTGGAATCGCGAGGGTTCACCCGCGCCGCGGAGGAGCTGGGACGGACCCAGCCGACGATCAGCCTTCAGGTCAAACGGCTGGAGGAGCTCGTGGAGGCGCCGCTGTTCAAGAAGGGCGGCCGCTTCGAGCTGTCCCCCGTAGGCGAGGTTTGCTTCGATTATGGAAAGCGCTTGTTGCGCCTGCATGACGACATGCTGGACGAGGTCGGCCGCAACAATCCCAGCGACGCGCTTCGTATTGGCATGGCCGGCGAATTCGCTTCAATTCTGGCGCCGCGGCTCGGCGAGCTCAGCGCCGGCGCCCAGGTTCCCACAACCTTCGAAGTTGTTGTCGACAGCTCGCAGACGCTTTCGGCGGCTTTCCGTCAGAACGCGCTCGACGTCGCGTTCGTCGTCGGGACGGGCGACAGCGAGCCCCACAGGATCGAACAATGGCGGGGACAATTGCGCTGGTTCGGCCAGACATTCGAGGGCGATCCCGACGATCGGCCGGCGCCGCTCGTGCTCGCGCCGCAGGGGTCGCCGTTTCATGACGCGGCCACTGGCGCGCTCCGCGCACAGGGGCGGAAATTCGAGATCGTCTGCACATCTTCAAGTTTCACCGTGCTCGCCGCCGCGGCGGCGGCCGGTCTTGGCGTCACGCCGATGATCGAGGGACTGGCCCCTCAAGGACTGGAGCCGTGCCCCGACAAGAGCCTTCCGGCCTTGCCCGAGGTCACGCTGCTGCTGCTCGCGCGTTCGCAGGCCCTGGCGGTCTCGAGCCGCCGTTGGGTGGCGAGCGTGGTCGACACGCTTCATCGGACCGACGCATGAGCGAGCGCCCCGCATCCCCATTGGCCGTCATCAAATTGATGACAAACGAGGGCGACACCCTGAAATGGGCCGCCGCCGCACGCCGCGAATGCCCAGCCTCAACGGAACTCACCACACGCTCGCGAAGATCCAGCGAATAGGGTTTCGGCATCGCAAATCACCTCCAATCCGGAAGTGAATCACGTTCTGGGCGAACGCCTAGCCGATTCCGACGCACAAACTTTGCCTTTCGACGCCAATCCACTGCTAATGGAGGTCAGTTCCAGCGCTTTACCGAAAGGCGGGCGTCGCGCGCCGCGATAGACGCTCAGGTCAAAGCCACGGCGACTAGTTTTTGATTGCGTGCAGTGGACGGCGACTGTCCGGTCCAACGCCGGAAGGCGTGATTGAACGACGTTGATCCTTCGTAGCCCAGCAGCCACGCGATCTGCGAAACCGATATACCCGGCTCTTTCAAGTATTGTAGAGCGAGGCTTCGTCGTAGGTGATCGACGACTTCGGCGTAGGTCGTCCCTTCATCGGCGAGCCGCCGCGACTGCGTGCGGACACTGAGCGCCAGATTCCTGGCGACAGTCCGCGCCGTCGCCTTGCCGTGCGGCAACAGTGTCTCCACTTCCCTTTCGACCGCAGAGCGCAAGGTCCCGGCCGTTGCACTGCGTTCCTTTGCGGCCATCTCGCAGAACGGTCGAAGAGTGTCGAGAAATTTCGGGTCGGCGTTGAGAAGGGGAATCCGGAGGGTTTCATCGGTAAGCGCCAGCAGATTGGTGTTCGCGCCAAACTCCACTCTGCACCCAAAGAAGCGCTCGAACTCGCGCAGATCAGAGTTGCGATTGTGACTGAAGGCCACGGCGGTTGGGGTAACATTTCGGCCCGTGAGGGCGCGAAGCGCCGTCCTGAAACACCCCAGAATGAACTCCGTGTTCTGCCTCGCGGCGTACCTTTGAACTCCAGCAAACTCGATCTCAAGGGCTGCGCCGTCGGGCCTTGGCGTTAATTTCTGGCGAATTGCTTCGTTCGTAATCCGACAATATCTTGTATAAAGCGCAAGAGCCTCGCCAACGTCTCTTGCTACCGAACCGACATAGAAAAAGATGCCTACGTCGCGTTGATCGATCTGTCCGGCGAGGTGAAGCCCGAAAGCGCTATCGCCGATCGCCTCTGCGGCATAGTCGAGGAACTTAACCTGAGCGGTAGCCGAAATACGATGGCTTGTCGGGCTGGTGTCGTTTTTAGCGAGCGTAAGATCATGTTCGGATATGCCCGCCCGCCGCAAAAGCGGACCGGGCTCGACATGGTGTTTGCGTAGCGCCGCAATAGCTTCCCTTGCCGCGAACCCCGTCGCGGTGGGCAGGACCTGCCGTGTCGTCCCCTCCGCCACGCTGTCGCTCCCGTTGTCGAGAACTGGCGTGATCTAGCACCCGATTGGCGGGCGAAGACAAGACCCCAAGAATGATGAGCCCGGAAGGTCGCGCCGCATAAGGCCACCGTCTGACGCGCATGTCGCACAGGACCGATGTCGCGCGCTGTCGACAACGTGGCACACCCGAATGGCGTCGAAAAGCATGAGGTTGGCGGGCGCTGACAGGTCGGGCCTCCGGTCCACTTCTATTTGAAGCACTGCGAGCACCAACAAACGCAACTGAGCGTGATCGCCACGCATGCCCGTCGTTCGCGGTGGGCATGTGCGGGCAATCGCCCGAACGCGGGAATGGTCCCGCTCTGACTTTGGAAAGGAACCACCGTGAAAAAGTTGCTTGTCTCGATACTGGTCGCCGCCTCTCTGGCGACCGCCCCCGCCAAAGCGGGCAACTATGACGGATTGATCGCTGGCGGCTTGATCGCTGGCGGGCTTCTCGCCGCTGCTGCGGCTGCCGCTGCGGCCAACAACCACCCGCACGTCATCTACCAGCAAGGCCCGACGCGGGTCATCTACAAGCGCGGCCCGACGCGGGTCATCTACAAGACTGCGCCCCGCCATGCTGCGCCCGCTCCCCGCAAGGCTGCGGTTGTAGCGCCGCCCGCCCCTCACGCCGCCCCTGCTTGGAGCGACCTCCATCAAGGCGCTGCCGCCGCTCACTAGCGACTGCCAGCCCATGCCCGTCGTTCGCGGCGGGAATGAGCGGGCAACCTTGCCGAAACTCGAAGCAGTCCGCTGCTCTGACTTAGAAAGGAACTCGACAATGGAACGAGTAGTGACTGCGCACCGCCAGTTGCGGTGCATCCTGTGGGTCGCGGAAGCCGCGATCATCGCCATCTGCCTCATCACCGCCTACCAAATCGGTATGGAGGCGAAGGGCAGCACAATATGGGCGTGCGCCCCGATCCTGATCATCGCGGTCATGGAGACGACGCGCGTCCCGCTCGCTGGCTGGACGGCCCATCTCAAACCGTTCGCCATGCTCTGTGGCTTTGCCATCATGGGCACCATCGCCGTTCTGACGTTCGAGGGCATGTCGATGGGCGTCGAGCGCTTCATTCACCAGCGGGTGATGGACGTGCTCGCCGCACGCGACGTTCTCGACGCAGCGAGGGCGAAGGCCCACGACGCCGAGAGCCTGGTCGCGAAGCAGACGGCGGAGGTCGAAAAGCGCCGCAAGCTGGTCGCTGAGCTGCAAGGCGAACGGCCCACTGCACACGTCAGCGCGCCACCTGCGACGTGCCACGGCCTCTACAAGGGCAAGCCGGTCACTTACGCTTGCCCGAACAAAGCCGATGACCGGGATAGCGAGACGGCGCGAAGGGCTCAGGAAGCGTTCGACGCCCGCGTTGCCGACCGCAACGCCAGTCTGGCCGAGGCCGAAGCAGAGCTAAAAAAGCTCCAGTCGGCTGATGGCTTGACGGCTGGCGACGCCGTGATCGCCGCCGAGAAGGCGGTGCAAGCGGCGGCGGCGAACTCGACCATGTATCGCACTGCGGCGACTTGGTACGGCGTGCCGGTCAAAGACCTGACCGACGCGCAGTTCGAGCGCTTCAAGCGAATCGCCGTCGCCGCTCTCGCTGGCGCGGTCGCCATCGGAACCATGATGCTGGCGTTCATCTCGCACGCCCAGCCCCGAGTGCCGGGACAGGGCTCGAAGGTCGTCCGCGCCATCCGCGCCTATTACGCCCGCAAGCGTAAGAACGTGGTGCGCACCGTGTTCAAGGACCGCCCGGTCGAGAAGATCATCGAGAAGCGCATCGACGTTCCCGGTCCGGAGCGGATCGTCGTCAAGCACATTCACGTGCCCATCGACGCCGCCTCTGGCCGGGTCGTCAATACAGACGGCTCGCTCGGTGAAACCCTTGGCTTGCGCACCGTTCAGGGAGGCAAGCAATGACCTTCGACATCAACAAGGCGGACATCGTCGACACGACCCACGTCGACGCTGCGCTCGCCAGCCTCCGTCGGAACGAGGAAAACGCCCGGCGGCGTGCAATGGTGCTGACTTGGTGCAAGGGCGTCCTCTTGGGCGGCGTCGGCGTGGCGGCGGTTATCGCCGCTGCGGCGCTGTTCTTCCTCCACCCGAGGGTGATCGAAACTACGAAGGTGGTCGAGAAGCCGGTCATCATCGAGAAGTCGGTGACCGTCGAAAAGCAGGTGGTCGTGCATGACAAGCCGAAGCCTCCAGAGGCTCCGCCAGCGCCAGCGCCCAAGGTCGACCCAGCGCCAGCGCCCAAAGCGCCGCCACCGCCGCCGGTCCCAGCCCCAACCACGGAAACCCATCCGTGGGACCAGCTGGCTGACAAGCAGTACGTCGGTATTATCACCGACGTGATCGACGGCAAGGTCTGCATCGACCACGACACTGCGGAGCATCACTGCATCCAAAATGTCGAGGTCGACGAGACTGGCCACGCCAAACTCGACCCTAGTGGCAACGACATCCAATCCAAGACTGTCGACTTATCGCCGATGGTGAAATGGATCGGCTACAGCGCCTACAAGGCCGACAACCCGAGAGACCCGAAGCATCTCGCGGATTATTGGGTGGCCGACCACGGCACGCTGATCCACTTCGAGAGCGCGCCGAAGGGGAAGGCGGATGTCATCATGCTTAAGTCTGAGGGCCAGAGCTTGATGCTTGATGTCGGGCTTGGCGGGCGGCTCTTGCCCTTCGTCCTCGATACGGGCGCGAGCAACATGACGGTGACACCAGAGGTTGCGGACTGGCTTGTCCGCGACGGTCACGCGCAATGGGGTCTGCATGAAACTGTCACTTACGCGGACGGCAAACCCCACGACGTTCCGACCCTAACCATCTATTCGGTGACGGTCGGTACGCACACTGTTAGCGACGCCCACGCCTCGGTCATGCCGCCCGGCTCGCCAATGCTGCTCGGCTTGGACGTGCTCAAGCAGATCGGCAAGTTCGAGGTCGACGCGCCGCAGCGCACGCTGACCTTCAATGGAGCGGCATCGTAAGACATTTGGACGCTCGTGCGCGAGGGCAGGGCGGCTGGCTTAGCCGCGCGGCAGCCAGATCGCCGGTAACGCTGCGGAAAGCGCTTTACTTTCAAAGACGCTGCAATTTGTAACAATTCGTCACGCGGTCTGATAACTCAATCGTGGCAGAATTCGGCGTCCCGCGAATTCAGGGGGATCGCCAGTCGATGCAAAAATCCGCGCTGGACCAACCGGCGGCCGAGCTGAACGGCCGATTCGGCGCTCGGCGGGCCGACGAGACGCGCGAGCTTGCGCTTCTCACCCAGTTCATGCGCCACGATTCCGTGGCCTCGCTGGCGAGCGCGATCGCCAAACGCCTGGGCGGACCCGTGCGGGGCGGAGACCTGATCGCCGCGGCGGGACTGGGCGCAAGCCGGACGGACAACTGACGCCGCGCGCCTTCGGCGGAACGGGGCGGTCCTTAACCCCGCCGCAGGACTTCGGGGCTAAAGTCGGAGCGCCGGGCTCGAGGCGCCCGGTCCCTCGAAGCCGGGCCTCGCGAAGTCTCCCATGACGAGCACGACCACCGCCTATCTCGCCGTATCTCAGAATCTGTCCCGCTATCAGGCGATGACCGCGGCCGAGCCTGCGGTGAAGACAGCGACGGCGTACTATGAGGCCAATATCGGCTCGGTGAAGTCGATCGGCGACCTCGTCGGCAACTATCGTCTCCTGTCCTACGCGCTCAACGCCTATGGCCTCGGCGACCAGATCAACGCGAGGGGCCTCATCGCCAAGGTGCTGGAAGGCGGAGTCTCCAACCCGAAGAGCCTCGCCAACACCTTGCCGAATCCGCAGTGGAAGGCGTTCGCCGCCGCGTTCAACTTCGTCGACAGCGGCTCAGCCTCGCCCTCGTCGTCGAGTTCCGTCCAGACGACGACGAGCGACTATGTCGAGCAGCAGCTGGAAAGCGATCAGGGCTCCCAGGACGTGGGCGTCCAGCTTGCGCTCTATTTTCAACGCGTGGCGCCCACGGTCACGAGCGAAGAGGGAATTCTGGCCGACCAGAATCTTCTGGAAGTGGCGGGAACGATCATGGGGCTCTCGCCTTCGGTGGCCAGCGACGTTCAGCCGCAGACGCTTTCCGAGCTCATGCCTCTCTCCGATCTGCAGGACCCAGCCAAGCTCCAACAGCTGACCGAACGGTTCACGGCGATGTATGACTATACCTATGGGCCGAGCTCCGGCGCGAGCTCCGGCCTCACGGTCGATTCGGGCAATTCGAGCTCCGGGCCATCGGGCGCCGCCGCAGTCCTCGCCAGCGTGATCAGCTCGAACGGCTCGGTGCTCGGCAACGCGCTCAACGACTTCACCGGCGCGTCGCAGCCGACCTTCTCGACCGCGCTCATGTCGAGCATGTCGAGGCTGACGCTCGGCGGATAGAGCGCCGCCCGGGAAAGGTCCGCGCAAGCGCCGCGCTCTAAGCCGGTCGCGATGCTTTCGCGCCTCGCCAATGCCTAACACCCTCCAGACGATCCGCGCGGCGGCGAATGACGCCAAGCTCGAGGCTGATGCGCTTTACGCGGCGGCCGTCGTGCTATGGCGCGAGCGGCGCCGCGACGAGGCGATCAAGCTCATGGACGAGGCGCTGCGGCGCAAGCCCGATTTCGCCCAGGCTCTCAGCATGGGCGCATACATGCTGAGCGAATGCGGCAAGGCTGACGCGGCGATCCGCTTCTATCGGCGCGCGCTCGAACTCGATCCTTCGCTCGTCGTCGCCCATGTCAATCTCGGCAAGCTCCTGTTCGGCGCTGGCCGGTTCGCGGAGGCGCTTGGCTCATTCGCCGCGGCGACGACGCTCGCGCCCGATGATCCGGATGCCTGGTGCAGCCTGGCGGGAGCGTTGCGCGAGCTTGGACGACTCGAGGAATCGGTCGAAGCGGCGAAACGCGCGCTGACGCTCAGCCATGATTTCGCCGAGGCGGCGATCAATCTCGGCAATGCGCTGCTCAAGCTCGATCGGAGCGGCGAGGCGCTGCAAGCCTATCTCCGGGCAAGCGCGGCGGGGCCATGCCTCGCCCAGCCTGTGTTGGGTCAGGCGCTGGCGCTGCGCGGCCTCGGCCGCTTCTCCGAGGCGCTCGCGGCGTTCGAGCGCGCCGAGGCGCTCGGCAGCCGCGAGGCGGTCGCGGGCAAGGGCTGCCTCATGCTGACGCTCGGGAACTTCGAGGAAGGGCTTAAAGGCTACGAGGCGCGCTGGCTCAAGGGAAAGTCGCTGGGCGAAGCGCTCGGAACGCGCTTCGAGACCTGGAAGGGACCGGGACGGGGGCGTGAGCGCGTGCTCGTGCTCAACGATCACGGCCTCGGCGACACGATCCAGTTCTTTCGCTATCTGCCGTTGATGGCCCAGGCCGGGGTCGAGGCGACCTTTGTCTGTCCGCCGCGGCTGCGCCGGCTGCTGTCATCGTCGAAGGCCAGGCTCGGATTCGCCGACCGCCCGCCGGAGGACGAGCCGTTCGACGCGCAGATCGCGATCAGCAGCCTGCCATACGCCTTCGGCACGCGCCTCGACACGATTCCGGCTCCCGTTCCCTATCTCGCGGCGGAGCCCGCCTTGCGCGACCTGTGGCGCAGGCGCATCGGCGCGAGAGGCTTCAAGATCGGCGTGGTCTGGCAAGGGAACCCCGATCCCGAAGCCGACCGCGCCCGCTCCATTCCACTCGCGGCGTTCGCGCCGCTGGCGGAGATCGCGGGCGTCCGGCTCATCTCGTTGCAGAAAGGCTTCGGCGAGGAGCAGCTCGCAAGCCTCCCGCCCCCGATGCGGGTCGAGCGGCTCGGCGCGGATTTCGACTCCGGCGCCGACGCGTTTGTCGACGCGGCGGCGGCGATGGCGTGCTTGGATCTCGTCGTCACGTGCGACACCTCGATCGCGCATCTCGCGGGGGCCCTGGCTCATCCGGTCTGGGTCGCGCTCAAGAGCGACGCGGAATGGCGCTGGCTGACGGGGCGCGCCGATTCGCCCTGGTATCCGACCATGCGTCTCTTCCGCCAGTCGCGCCGCGGCGTCTGGCGCGACGTGTTCGAAGCGATGGCGCGCGAACTTGGCCCTCTGGTCGAGCGTCATGCGGCGCCGCGCATGGCCTCGGCGCCATGCTCGCTCGGCGAACTGATCGACAAGATCACTATCCTGCGCATCAAGGCCGACCGAATCGGGGAGCCGGAAAAACTCATCAACGTCCGTCGGGAACTCGCCTTGCTCGAGCGCCAAGCGCGCGATGACGGCGCGTTCGGGCCGCCGATCGAGGGGCTGACCGATCAGCTCGCAGCCGTGAACGCGCGCCTGTGGCGAATCGAGGACGCGATCCGCGCATGCGACCGCGAAGGCGACTTCGGGCCTCGCTTCGTCAAGCTCGCGCAATCGGTGTATCGCGAAAACGATACCCGCGCCGCGGTCAAACGCGTGATCAATACGCTCGCCGGCTCGGCTCTGGTTGAGGAGAAGAGCTATGCCCTGTGAGGCTCAGCCGGGAATCGCGTAGTAGCGGCCCTTGAGCGCGGCGCGGTCGGAGGGCCGAAGCGCGTCCGCCGGCGCGGCGTCTCCGATCCGGATTCCGATCGTCGAGCCTCGCCGCCAAATCACCTTCGCCTCGCGCACCTGCGCTGTCTCGTCGATATGCACCGCGAGCCGCAGCGGAAGGGCGATGTCGCGCGCGAGCGCTACGCGGAGACCGTGGCGGGACCGGTCGCAGATCCGGCCCTCGCACAGGAAGCGATAGGCTCCGTCGAGCAATTTGGCCGAGCGCAACCGCGTCCGTTTTCGCGGGTCAGCCCGCCGCTCGGCGCGCTCGCGTTCAGGCGGGACGACCCAATAGGCGAACTCGCCGCGCCCCGCGAGTTCGCGGCCGAGCCTGAGTGCGGCTTCCGGCCGGGCGCGCCAATCCTCGCGCTTGACGCCCTGAAAGAAAGCCTGGCCGGGGGCCGGCGTCGGGGTCGGCCGAATTGGAGGCTTCTCGACCATTGGCATGCGACATGGATCCATTGGGCCGGTACATATTTCGTTAACCAAGGCTGAGGTAGTTTTCCGTCTTGAGGACAGCATTGTCAAGAATACATTAGCCGATTCAATTCAATAAGGTTAATATTAGTTCCGTTAGGTCAACAATAAAGTTCCATTCTTAAAATAATAGGCAAAATAATTTTCCTTAAAGAAGCGGCGTTTGTTTTGTAAGTGTTGCGTGCCGGCGTTGGCGTAGCGGAAGGCGTTCCCTTGTCAATTCAGGTGGCTGGAGCACGGGCATGTATATTATTGTCGACGATCGGGATATCGTGGCCGGCGGCTACGCCCATGGTTTCGATCGCGAGGGCGTTTCGTCAGCCGGGATCGAAGCGTCCGAATTTCGCGAATGGATCGGCAAGATCAGCGATTCGGACATGGGCGCGGTCGAAGCGTTCGTGATCGGCGACTGCAACGAGCGCGAGGCGCTATCGAGACTGATCCGCGAGCGGTCGGACGCGCCGGTTCTGTGCCTCAACGAGCGTCATTCGCTCGACGACACGCTGGGCCTCTTCGCCGCCGGAGCGGACGACGTCCTGCGCAAGCCCGTGCACGTGCGCGAGATCGTCGCCCGGGTCGGCGCCATCAACCGGCGCGTGTTCGGCGAGAAAGGCCACGTGACGGTCGGCGAACTGTGCGTCTATCTGGACGGGCGCGAGCCCGAGGTGAACGGCAAGCCTTTTCCGCTCCCGCGACGGGAGCGGCGGATCCTCGAGTTTCTCTTGCGCTGCCGCGGCCGGCGGGTCAGCAAGACGCAGATCTTCAACGCCGTCTATGGGCTCTTCGACGAGAACGTCGACGAGAACGTCATCGAGAGCCACATCAGCAAGCTGCGCAAGAAACTGAAGCACCGGCTCGGCTTCGACCCGATCGATTCCAAGCGGTTCCTCGGCTATTGCATCGAGAAATAGACGGCCTGGCGCGCGTTTGCGCCGCAGGCTCTCGCCGGAACGGAAAGGGCGTTCTCACGAGCGCCCTTTTTGGTTCGGCGGTCTTTGCCGAACAGACGGGATCCCCGCGCGCCGGTAGGAGGAGGAGTCTTGCCGGGGGCGGACAAGCGGCGCGCGGGGAACTCTTGCGATGCTCACAATCCTGAACGAAGGCGGCGAGGCGGCCGAATGACGTCCGCCCCGCGCGTCTTGCTCGTTACTGGAAGAGCTTCAGGATGAGCTGCGCGTTCTGATTGGCGATCGACAGCGACTGGATGCCGAGCTGCTCCTGCGTCTGGAGCGCCTGCAACTGGGTCGACGCGGTGTTCATGTTCGCGTCGACCATGCCCGAGACGCCGTTGGAGTAGTTGGTCATCAAGGCGGTGTTGAACGTGTTCGCCGTCGTCATGCGATTCTGGGTGGCGCCGATCAGCGCGGCGTAGTTGGTGACCGCGGCCAGCGCCTGGTTGACGGCGTTCAGCGCCGTTTGCGCGTCAGAGCGCGCCGGTGACGCTGAGATTGGTCAGATCGACGCCGCTCTGCACCAGAAGATTCTGCGAGTTCGGCGTCGTGATCGTCGTCGTCACCGCGTAGGACGCCGCGGTCGCGAAGGTCGGCGTTCCGCCCTGGGCGATCGAATTGCCGTTGGTGTCGAGGGCCGTATAGGTCGTGGTCGTCGACCGTGCCGTCCAGGCCCATCGACTGGACCGTCAGCGCCTGATTGGTCGTGTCCTCGTAGACCGCATCCGTTGCCGTAGGTCGCCGTGGGAGCGGTGTAGCTTACGGGGGTCGTGTCCGCGGTGTCGGCGGTAAACTGCGTCTGCAGCTCGCTCATCGTGGCCGCGTCGGAGACGGTCGATTGGCTCGTCGTGGAGGTCGACGTGTCCCGGTCGCCAGACCGTAGAGCGCCTGGGTGGTGAAGGAGATGGTGTTGATGGTCCCGCCCGTCGAGCTGGCGTTGAAGCCGGAGACGAAGTTGAGGGACGCGACGCTGCCGTTGAGAACGTTCAAGCCATTGAACGAAGCGCGCGTTGACCGCGTCGGTGAGCTGCTTGCCGAGCGAGGCGAGCGAGGTGTTGATGTTGGCGATCTCGGCGCCGGGCTCGGTCGCCTGGGTCAGCGCGGTCGAGATCGAATTGATGGTCGTGATGACCGAATTGATCGCCGAGCTGGCGGTCGCCAGCAGCGACTGCCCCTGCGACAGGGCGTCGTTGGAGGCCGTGACGACGCCGCTGTCGGCGGTGAGCTGGGCGGCGATCGACCAGTAGGACGAATTGTCGGCGGCGGTGGCGACGCTTGAGGCCGGTCGAAACCTGGTTCTGAACTGTCGTACAGCGACTGCTGCGTCATCTGCAAGGCCTGCAGCGCGCTCAGGGCGGCCGGGTTGTTTAAGATTGAACTCATGAGGGTGCTCCAGTCGAAAATGTTCGCGGTGAATTGGGAGACATTTCGGACTCGCACCGAGACGACGGACCGGCCGCATGCCCTAGGCTCGCGTCAGGGAGCCTAACCGTCGTGTAGAGCCGGGCGGCTCGCGCTGATCGCGTCAGTCCTGACCCCGGCCAGGGAAAACTACGGTTGAACCGCTAATGGCCGGTTAATCGGCGGAAAAATTCGCGCGCCACGCCAATCGAGGCGGCGCTCGCGTCCATGCGCGCAATCCCGGCGCAAGCTCCGCTGCCGACGATGGCGCTCAGGAATTCCTCATTCGGGCCCGGGTGTGGCGACGAACCTGCTGGCGCAAATCGAACGGCTGTGGGCGAACCTGCGGGGGCTGGGCGTCCGGCGTCTCGCCGCCCTGGCGCTGATCGGCGTCGCCGCTTTCGCCACGACCGGTCTCGCCGGCTACTATCTCAGCCGCCCGACAATGGAGACGCTCTATTCGGGCCTCGATCGCGACGACGTCGCCGCCATCGGCGCGGCGTTGCACGAGGCGGGCGTGCCGTTCGACGTCAACGCCGAGAGCACAGTCGTTCTGACCCCGCCCGGACAGGCGGCGCAGGCGCGGATGATCCTGGCGGAAAAGGGCCTGCCGCGCGGCGGGGCGGTCGGGAACGAGCTCTACGACAAGCTCGGCTCGCTGGGCCTGACCTCGTTCATGCAGGACGTCACGCGCTTGCGGGCGCTCGAAGGCGAGCTCGCCCGCACCATCCAGATGATGCGCTCGGTCAAGGCCGCGCGGGTCCATATCGTTCTCGCCGACGAAGGCTCGTTCCGCCGCGAGCGGCAGCCCCCGTCGGCGTCCGTGGTCATCCGCACCGACGGCGGCGACGACCGCGCGACCGGGCGCGCCATCCGCCACCTCGTCGCCTCGGCGGTTCCAGGAATGAAGCTCGAGGATGTGACCGTCCTCAACGTCGACGGCAGCCTGCTCGCCTACGGGGCCGACTCGATCGAGAAGTCGCCGGACAATCTGCTGGCGCTCGAAAAGGAGGTGTCGCAGCAGGTTCGCGAAAACGTCAGCCGCACGCTGACGCCTTACCTCAGCTCCCAGAACTTTCAGATCTCGGTCGCGGCCAGGCTCAACGCCGACAAGACCCAAACCAACGAGACCATCTACAATCCTGACAGCCGCGTGGAACGCTCGGTGCGCGTGACAAAGGAGCAGCAGAGCTCCCAGAACGCGGCGGGCGAGCAGGCCGCCGGGGTTGAGGCCAATCAGCCGAAGCCGAAAACGAACGGCGGCGAATCGAAGCAGTCGAACGACCAGACGCAGAAGCGCGAGGAGCTGACAAACTACGAAATCTCGTCAAAGTCGATCCAGACGACGAGCGCCGGCTTCCTGGTTCAGAATCTCTCCATCGCCGTGCTGATCAACCGGGCCGCGCTCGCCGCCTCGCTCGGCGGCAAGCCGTCAGCCGATGCGCTCGCCGCCCAGGTCCACGAAATCGAGCAGCTCGTCGCCTCGGCCGCGGGCCTCAATCGCGAGCGGGGCGACACGGTCAAGATCGCGGTCGTCGATTTCGTCGATTCGAGCCGCGACCTCGAGCCGGCGGCGGGTCCCTCGATCGTCGAGATTGTCGCGCGGCAGACCGGATCGATCCTCAACGCCGCGGCGATCGTGGCGGTCGCCGGGATGATGCTCTGGTTCGGGGTGCGGCCCGCGGTCAGGATGGCGTTCGCGCCCCCGCGTCTCCCCGCAATCCAGGAGGCCCGCGGCGGAACGCCCGCCCTGGGGGCGCCGGACGGCGGCGGCCAGACCGGCGAAAGCATCCTCGTCGAGACTGAACCGGGCGGAGACGAATTCCTCCAGGCGCTGCTCGCGCGACGCGACAACGGCCCCGAGCGCAAGCTCCAGAAGCTGATCGACTTCGACGAGACTCACGCCGCCACGATCCTCAAACAATGGATTCGTCAAGGAGCGAACGGATGAAACCCCTGTCAATCGCCGACTATCTCGATCATCTTGGCCGCGCGGCCGGCGAAAAGGCGCCGCCGCGCTGCGAAAGCTCGCCGTTCCGTCCCCGGAGCCTGCCGGGCCAGCCGAGCGGCGAACCCGGCGCAAGGCCCACCTTCGAGCGCGCCGGCAAGGCGGGCGGCGGCGAAACGAAAGGGGACGAGCCTCCCCGCCGCAGCGCGTGGGCGCCAAAGCCGGTTCCGCTGGCTGCGCGGCAATCGCCTTCCGGCGAGGAGCCGGCCAGGCCCGACGACATGTCGGCCAAACTCGCCGAAGCTCATGCGCGCGGGCGGGAGGAAGGCCTTGCGGCCGGGCGCGCCGAGACCTTGGACCGCCACGCCGCCGAACTCGCCGCGCTCAGGGAGCAGGCCGAAACGCAGCGACAGGAATTCCATATCAGCGAGTATATGGAATTCGAAGGCGCGATCCGGTCAGGCTTGAGGCAGATCGAGACCAATGTCGGCGCCGCGGTCACCCGCATTCTTGCGCCGTTTCTTTCCCAAGCCGTCGTCAGGCGCGCGGCGGACGAGTTGAGCGAGGCCATCGCGCGGCTCAGCACGGGCGATTCGTCCGGACTGATCAGGATTCGCGGACCAGAGCGGATGCTGGCGCGATTGCGCGAGCGGATCGCCGATCTCGCGATCGAGGTCGAGTATGTCGAGGACGACGGCGTGGAGGCGACCGTAGAGGCCGGCGCCACGCGGATCGTCGCCGAGCTTCGCCCCTGGGCCGAGCTCCTGGCCGGGTTCGAGGCCTGAAGCCCCGCGCCGATGACCGCGCCCCATCCGGAAATCATCATTGTCAAGCGCCACGGGGCGCATGAGGACGAACATCACGGCGGCGCCTGGAAGATCGCCTTCGCTGATTTCATGACCGCGATGATGGCGTTTTTTCTCGTGCTGTGGATCATCAGCGCGACAGACAAGAACACCAAGACGCTGATCGCGCGCTACTTCAATCCGGTGAAGCTCGAGGAGCCGGCAAGGGCGCAAAAGGGCATCCACGGGGTTCCGCAGAAGGACGCGGCTTACGCGCCCGGCGAGGAGAGCGCCTCGCCGAGCGCGGTGAAGCCCACTTCGGAGCGCGCCGAAGCTCCCGGGGAAAAGACCAGTGAAAGCCCGGCGAGTTCGTCCAAGCAAGGCGAGCAGGTCTCCCCGCCAGGCCAGTCGCCGTTACCGCCGCCCGATCCGGCGAAGCCCTATCCGACCATGTCGGAGCAGGAACTGTTCAGCGATCCTCGCGCGAGCCTCGACAAGATCGCCGGCGCGCCGCCGCCCGGACCTCGCATCGACCCCTCCGCGGCGCTGAAGGGCTACGGCGAAGTGGGGCCAAGCGCCGACGAGGCGTTGCGCGATCCGTTCCGTCCGCTCGGCAGCGACCGGGCGGTCAACGTGACGGCCCACGATCCCGGAGCGCCGCCCGCGGCCGCCGCCCCCAGCGACCAACCGGTTTCCCTGTCGACGTCGATCGCGCCAGCGTCCGGGCCCGCGGGAGGCGCCGCCGGAGAGCAAGACGAAAGATCGCCGCCTCCGCCGGCGCCCGCGCCGGTCGAATCCCAGGGCGCCGGATCGCCGGCCGCGCCGGCCGAAGGCCCCGCCCAATCGCAACACGCGGCGCCGCCGGCGCTCCCGGCGCCCGCGTCCCCGGGGCCCGACGCCGCCCAGGCGCGCGAGACCGCCGCGGCCAACCTGCTCGCCGACCTGAAGAACCGGCTGGCCGGAGACATGAGGGCGACGCAGGGCCCGCAGCTCGAGGTCCGGGCGACCGAGGATGGACTCCTCATCAGCCTCACCGACCGGGAAAACTTCTCCATGTTCGCCATCGGCTCCGCCGAGCCGCAGCCGCGCGTCGTGAAGATGATGGCCGCCATCGCCGCAAGCCTGCGAAACCTGCCGGGGCCGATCATCGTACGCGGCCACACCGACGCCCGTCCCTACCGGTCCGCCACTTATGACAACTGGCGGCTGTCATCGGCGCGGGGGCAAATGGCCTATTACATGCTGATTCGCGGCGGCCTCCCGGAAAAGCGGTTCGAGCGGGTCGAGGGCTACGCCGACCATCGTCTCAAGGACCCGTCTCATCCGCTCGCGGCGGAAAACCGCCGCATCGAGATTCTCGTGCGCGAGGCCAAGCCTTGACCCGGCACGCCTTGACCCGTCAAGCCTTGACCCGCCTCGGGCCTGCATTGGCGCTTTCCGCGTTCGCCTTGCTCGCGCCCGCCGCGGCATGCGCCGATTCCGCGAAAGTCTCCGGCCTCGTCGACGATCTGCGGCGGATGCAGCTCAGGATCGCCCAGGGCGACAAGGCGGCCTACGCGGCCGAGCTCAATCAGTTGAAGGCGATCGGCGCGGCGATCGCGACGGCCGGCCCTGACACCTGGAAAAGCAAACGCGAGGCCGATTCGCTGGTCATCTACATCCTGAGCGGCGGGCCTCTGGCGGAAGTCGAGCCGCTGCTCAAGGGCGACGCGGTCCTCGAGTCGGAGCGGCCGCTGGCGCGCGGCGCGCTGGCCTATGTCACCAATCACGAGACCGAGGCGCTCGCACTGCTCAGGCAAACGGATCTGACCGCGCTCGACGCGCGGCTCGCGGGCGAGGTGGCTTTCGCCCGCTCGGTCCTCGAGACCAAGCAGGACGCCCGGGCCGCGATCGGGCTTCTGGACTGGGCGCGCCTGCTCTCGCCGGGCGGACTGGTCGAGGAAGCAGCGCTCAGGCGCGAGATCGCCCTCCTCGCGGAGGCCAGGGACGCGGGCCGCGCGGCGATGCTGATCCGGCAATACGTGACCCGCTTCGGCTCTTCGCTCTACGCGCCGGACTTCCTGCGCGATCTCGCGGGCGCCGATCGCGCGGCTCGGCCTTGCCGACGACGCCGCCAACTACAAGCTCATGTCGGGCGCGGCAGCGGCGCTGCCCCCCGACGGCCGGCGGGAGTTCCTGCTCAGTATGGCAAGGTCCGCCGTCATCAGCGCGAAATTCGCCGCCGGAGCGGCCGCCGCGACCGAAGCTCTCGAAGGTTCGCCGGCGGACAGCCCGGAGGCCATGCGCGCCCGCCTCTATCTCGCGGTCAGCCGCCTGTTCTCCGACGCGTATGATGCGGCGGTCGGCGATTTGCAGACGTTGTCCGCGCCGAAACTGGGCCGGGCCGACTTGAGCCTGCTGACCGCGGCCCGGCGAGTGGCGGCGGAGTTGCGGATCGCCCCCGACCTCAGTGTCTTCAATACCGAGAGCGCGGCCGCCTTGCCTGATCCCGCCAAGGACAAGCCGAGCGGGCCTCAGCTGACGATCGCGAAGGCCGAGGAGGCGCTTCAACGCACCGCTGGCCTCGCGGGCATGCAAAATGGAGGTTCGCCATGACCGCGCCCGCCGCCGCGCCCGCGTCCGCGCCAGTCGCGGCGCCGCCGCCCCGCGCCGCGCCCCAGCCGCCGGGCGACGCCCATGCTTTCGCCGCCGTGCTCGACGCGCTTCCCGGCGGCGCGCTGAAAGCGAGCGCCTCGACCGCCGGGGAAGAGCCGCACCCTTCAGGCGAGAAACGGCTGGACCAGCCGCCGGGACAGAGGCCCGGCCATTCCCTGCCCGGCGACGGCTTGCTGTTGGCCTCTTTGCCGCTTGCGGTGCAGGCCGCGTCGATGATCGACGGGAGTCCCCATGCCGCGGACCCTGCGCCTTCGCTTGGCCTCCCGGCGGCGAAAGGGCCGGAATCCGAGGGCGGCGGCGCATCCGTCGCCGCAAGCGCCAGGACGGCGGCTCTCGGGCGGCTGATCGGCCAACGCGCCTTTCACTTCGGCGCCTCCACGAGCGGGATGACCCGCCTCGCGCTCGATTTCGGCGTTTGGGCCTGCCGCCGCTCCCGGCGCCGGCCTTGCGCTCCGGAGCGATCTCGGCGGCGGTCTTCCGCAGGTCGAGGCCTTGCCGGCCGCCGCTTTGGCGAACGCCGTTCCACCCGGCGCCGGGCGCGCCGGCGTCGGCGGCCGTCCGCGCGGGGCCTCACGATCGTCCCGCGCGAGCGGCGCCCCATGAGGCCGCGCGAGGCGAGCGCAAGGCCGAAGCCCCGGCGCCAGCCCCGGCCGCCAGGGTGGGTTCAGCGCCGGCGGCCCCGCCGGCGGAGCCGGACGGCGACGGCAAGGCGCCCGGCGGGCGCTCGCCCGATCCGGTCGCGCCCCTGGCGCCGTCGCTGGCGCAAGCCGGCCCGTTCGGCGCGCCGCTCGCGGCGGCGTCGTTCGGCGCGGCGGCGTCGTTCGCGCCCGACGGTTCGGCGGCGGGCGCCGGAGAGGTCGCGCCGCGCCCGAATGCGCAAGCCCCGGGCGTCGCGTCCACCGCGCCCCCGGTGCGGGAGATCGACGTCGATCTGTCGCCGGGCGGGCTTGAGGACGTGTCGATGACCATGCGCCTCGCGGGCGACCGGCTCTCCGTCGTCGTCCGCGCCGGAAGCTCTCAGACCCTGAGTTCAATCGAAGGCGCGCGCGATGCGATCGCCGATCGCCTGGCGGCGATCGGGCAACCGCTCGACTCGCTCATCATCCAGCAGACGGGCGTCAAAGCGGATGGAACCACGAACGGAAACGGGGCTTCCGCCGACGACGGCCAGGCGGGGGACCAATGGCGGCCGGCGCGCGGCGCAGGCGAGGGACCCGGTTCGAACGATGCGAATCTCAATCGGCGCGGCGCTCATCGCGATCGCGGCTTTTAGCGGCGCCGCGCGCGCCGACGGGCGGCTCGCCTGCGAGCGGGAAATGACCCGCGCCGCGGCGCTGCACGGCGTGCCCCTCAACGTGCTCTATTCGGTCGGCCTGACCGAAACGGGCCACAGGGGCGAGCTCAGCCCCTATGACATGAATGTCGACGGGCAGGCGGTGCGTTCGGCCAGCCTCGCCCAGGCGATGGCCCGATTCGCAGAGGCCAAGGCGCGCGGGGCGAAATTCATCGACATCGGCTGCATGCAGATCAACCAGCGCTTCCACGGGCCCGACTTCCGCTCGCTCAGCGAGATGTTCGATCCGGCGCGCAATGTCGAATACGCCGCCAATTTCCTGAAGGCGCTGAAGGCCCAGGAAGGCTCGTGGACGCTCGCCGTCGCCCGCTACAACGCCGGACCCGGCAATCCGGCGGCGGAGCGAACTTATGTCTGCTCCGTCATCCGCAACATGATCGCGAGCGGCTTCGGGCGATGGACGGCGAACGCGCGGGCGCTCTGCCAGTAGGGCGCGCCGGGCTTTGCCGTCCGGGGAGGGAGAGGCTTCAGCGGGGCGTCGCTTGCTTTAGCCGCAATTTTACCGGCGCCCCTAATGTTTTCAGTCGCTTACGACCCCGTTTAGTTCCACCCTGAAAAACCGCCCGCGCCGTGACCCTGGTGATCGCGGCGCTTCGCACCCAGCAGTATTTTACCTTTATCAAATGTTCAATATGATTTCTGACAAAGACAGCGACCTGCAAGTTCGCGCCGCCTTCGGCCGAGGCTGGGATTCCCGTTCCCCGACGCGGTCGAGGCGAGCGCTTACGCCTCGGCCTTTTCCGTCTTGTACGAGCGGAAGCGCAAGGGCCCGCCGTCGCCGGATTCGGACTCGGCCAGCGCGGTCGCGACGATCCGCTCGTGATCGGGCGACTTGTGGCAGGCCGGATCGGCGTTGCGGGCGTCGCCGGTCAGGGCCAGCGCCTGGCAGCGGCAGCCGCCCCAGTCGATCTCGCGCCGCTCGCAGGTGCGGCAGGGCTCGCGCATCCAGTCCGTGCCGCGGAACGCCCTGAAGGCGGGGTTCGACTGCCAGATGTGGCTCAGCGAATGATCGCGCACGTTCCAGAATTCGAGGCCCGGAATCGACTCGGCCGCGTGGCACGGCAGCGCCTTGCCGGTCGGCGAGACGTTGATCGCGATCCGCCCCCAGCCGCCGGCGCAGGGCTTGGGATAGCGGGCGTAGTAGTCGGGGATCACCATGTCGATGACGAGTTCGCCCTTGAGCCGCGCCCGCGCCGCCTCGACGAGCGCGATCGAGTCCTCGACTTCCGTGCGCCGCGGCATCAGCGCGGCGCGATTGGCGAGCGCCCAGCCGTAATATTGCGTATGCGCGATTTCGAGCCGGCGCGCGCCGAGTTCGACCGCAAGGTCGATGAACGCGGGAACCTGATGCAGATTGGCGCGATGGATGACCGCGTTGATGGTGAGCGGCAGGCCGGCCTTGATGACATGAGCCGCGAAGGCGCGCTTCTTCTCCCACGAGCCCTTGTAGTGGCCGAGGCGGTCGTTGGTCTCCTTGTCGGCGCCCTGGAAGGAGAGCTGCGCGTGATCGAGGCCAACGTCGGCGAGGTCATTGGTGAGCTTCTCGCCGACCCCGATGCCCGACGTGATGAGGTTGGTGTAGAGGCCCGCGCGCGAGGCGTGGCCGGTGAGGTCGACAATGTCGCGCCGCGCCGTCGGCTCGCCCCCGGAAAGATGCACGTGCAGCGCGCCGAGCGCGGCCGCTTCGCTGAACACCCGCTTCCAGGTTTCCCCGTCGAGTTCGGCGCCGGGGCGTTCGAGCGCGAGCGGATTGGAGCAATAGGGACAGCCCAGCGGGCAGCGATGAGTGAGTTCGACCAGAAGCCCGATCGGGGGGGCGGGCGGCGGGGGCTCATGAGCGGTCATGTCTCAAGCACTCTCTTGGCCTTGAGGTCGGCCAGCATGGCGGCGACGTCCTTTTCGATCACGGCCGCCGGGGCGGCGTAGCGCGCCGCAAGCTCGGCCACGATCGCCTGAAGGTCGCGCTTGCCGTCGCACAGTTCAAGGACCGTCGCCGCGGTCGCGTCGATCTCGAAAATCCGCTCGGGCGCGAGCAGGGTCCATCGCCCGCGCGCTTCGTCGCGCCTGAGCCGCACGCCCCGGGGGAGACGCGGGCGCGAGTGAGCGTCAAGCTCCATGGCGAGTCCCAAGCCGCGGGCGGTTCCTCGGCGCCCCCCCTCCACCGCGCCTACGCGCGGTCCCCCTCCCCCGCTTCGCAGGGGAGGATTCGCAAGCTGCGCCGCTGGCGCCCGCCATCCTCCCATGCCGCGAAGCGGCGGGGGAGGGGGACCGTCCGAAGGACGGTGGAGGGGGCGGCGGCTGTGCTCCATGGGTCCTGTCATTCGCTGGGCCGGAAGGCGCCGGGAGGGATCGCGCCGTCGACATAGGCGCGATGCAGCGCGTCGAGCTGCGCCCAGAGCACATCGGTCTTGAAGGTGAGCGCGGCAAGGGCGCCGCGCTGCTCTTCCACCGTGCGGGCGTTGGCCTTGACATAGTCGAGCGCGAACTGCGCGTCCTTCGGCGCCTGGGCGAGCCGGCGGCGGAAATAGGCGATCACTTCCTCGTCGATGAAATCGTAATTGGCCAGCATGCCGGCGATGCGGCGCTTGTGGATCGAGGGGGCGAAGAGCTCGGTCAAGCTGGAGGCGACCGCCTCGACGAGCGGCTTCTCGCGCACGAAGCGTACATAGGCCTCGACGGCGAATTTGGTCGCCGGCAGCGCGCCCTCCTGCGAGATCACGTAGTCGCGGTCGAGGCCGAGGCCGTCGGTGAGGATGAGCCAGCGGTCGATGCCGCCCTGCTCGTCGCCGATCCCGTCATGGTCGGTGATCCGGTGCAGCCACTCGCGGCGCAGTTCGCGGTCCTCGCAGCGCCCGATGAGGGAAGCGTCCTTGCGCGGGATGGCGGCCTGATAGACGTAGCGGTTGAGCGCCCAGGCCTGCACCTGGCCCTTGTTGAGCTTGCCGTCGTGCAGAAGGCCATGGAACGGATGGAGGTCGTGATAGCGCCTGGGCCCGATCGCCCTCAGCGCCTCTTCGAGCGCCTCGGGGCTCATCGGCGCCGAGGGCGTATGGATGTTCATAAGGCAACCTCCATTCCGTCGAAGGCGATCTCGAAGCCGGCGGCCTTCACCTTCGATTCCTCGGGCGATCCCTCGATCAGAATCGGGTTCGAATTGTTGATGTGGATCAAAATGCGCCGCACTTTCGCGTGGCGGGCGAGCGCCTCCAGCGCGCCTTGCGGACCCGACACGGGCATGTGGCCCATGCGCCTTCCCGTTTTCCCCCCCAAGCCGTTGGCGATCATTTCGTCGTCGGTGAACAGGGTGCCGTCGAAAAACAGCACGTCCGCGCCGGCGATCCGAGCGTCGAGATCGGCCGTAACATGGGCGCAGGCCGGCGCATAGACAAGCCTCTTGCCGGCCGCCTGCACGGCGACGCACACCGTGCCCTCGCCGATCTCGCCGGTTGAGACCTCTCCCTCCTCGAGCCAGAGCGGGACCTTGCCGGGAATGGCGAACAATTCGAGCTTCAGTCCGGGCAGAGGCTCGAAGGGTTCGCCCAAGGCGACGGGGAGGCGCGGGACGACGGCGCGGTCGACCACATCGAACATCCGATTTTGCCCGATCGCGTCGAGCGTCGCCCGGGCGCCGAAAAGGACGAACGGCTGGCCCTCGCGCAACGCCAGAAGGCCCGCGGCGGAATCGACCTCGGCGTTGGTCAGCACGACGGCGGCGATCGGCGAATGGCGCCCCTCCCCCCTGGGGTGCAGCGCGGGCGTGGCGAGAATCTGCTGACGCAGATCGATCGAGGCGTTGAGCAGGACCCAGTTCGCCCCGTCGACGCTGAGCGCGAGGCCTGCCTGGGTGCGCGGCTTGACCCGCCTGTCTCCGCTCCACGCGAGGCGGCAGACCCGGCAGCCGCAGTTCCACTGCGGCACGCCGCCGCCTGCGCCCGAGCCGAGCGCCAGCGCTCTCAAGGCGAGGCTAGCGGGGGGCATAGTTGAAGCTCGTCGCAATCCGCTGGGAGCCGCCGGGAGGCGGAGGGAACCGCGCCCCCATCACCAGCGAGCGCGCCGCCGCATCGAGGTCGCGGTCGCCCGAGGACCGGGTGATCGCGAACGAGGTCACCGCGCCGGACGGGCCGATGGTGAATACGACGCCGACCATGCCTCTCGCGCCCCTGGCGCGCGCGGCGTCCGGATAGAAGAGGCGGTTGCGGATGATGGCGCTCACCTCCCCTCTATAGGCCGAAAGCGACGCGGCGCTAGCCGATGCGCTCGCAGGCGCGCCGGACGAGGGGGCGCCGCGCGACGCCTTGAGCTTCGGGCCGGGACTGCGCCTGAGCCGGCCGGCGTTCGGCGGCCGGCTCACGCGCCGGTCTTGCGCGGGGCTTCGCCGCTTCGACGCGCGGGGCGGAGGCGGCTTGGCGGGGGCCTCCGCCGGCTTCGGAGGCGGAGGCGGCGGCGCAAGCTCGACTGGAGCTGGCGGCGGCGGAGGCTCCTCGGCGACCGGCGGCGGAGTCTCCGGCGGCGGGGGAAGCGGAGGCTTCAGCTCCGACGGCGGGGCGGGCTCCTCCACGACTGACGGCACAGGCGGCTCCGGCGCGGGAACCGGAGGCTGCCCCTGCACCGGGGGCGGCGGCTGATCGGCGACCGGCGGCGGCGTAAGGGGGCTGGGCGCGGGCTCGATGGGAAGCGGGGTCACGTCTTGCGGAGGCGCCGGTTCGGCTGGGGACTGCTTCGGCTGCTCAGCCGCCGGCGCCGGCGTTTCCGCGGGCGGAGCTTCCGGCTCAATTTCGACGACCACCTCGCCCGGCGGCTCGACCGGCTTCGGCTCGAGATAGACGAGCGAGAACGCGGCGGCGTGAAGCGCGATCACAATGACGATGACCAGCGGGCGGAGCCAGCCCGGCCGGAGGGGCGGCGGCTCGAAGGCGCCCCCGTCCAGCGCCGCCGCGGTCACGGCTCGGGCGAGTTGGGCGCGATCGGCGGCGCCGGAGTCGGCGCGGCCGGCGCTCCCGGAGCGGGCGAGACGATCCGGCGCGGGCCCGACACGATCGCGATCCGGGTGATTCCATTGGCCGCGAGCTCGTCCATGATCGACACGACGTCGCCGTAAGCCGCGTCGCGGTCGCCGCGCAGCTGCACGACGCCGTTCGGGCCGCCAAGCCGGGCTTTCACGGTCGCAGCCAATTCGTCGCGCGACACCGGGTCTTTTCCGACGGACAGGGCGCCGTCCTTCGTCACCACGACGATGACCGGCTCCTTGTTTTCGAGCGGTTGCGCGGTTTTGGCGTTCGGCAGGTTGACCTTGATGCCGGTCGCCAGCATCGGCGCGGTCACCATGAAGATGATGAGCAGGACCAGCATCACGTCGACGAGCGGGGTGACGTTGATGTCGGCGAGCGGCTGATAGAGGCCTTCGCCGATCTTGCGCGGGCTCATCGCCATCAGGGCGTCTCCGCGCGGCGGCGCGGCGCATCGTCGCGCGCGATCTCCGCCGGACGGGCGACGAGGGCGAGCGCCCGCTCCTCGACGAATGAGGCCATCTCCTGCCCGAGCCGGCCATAGGCCGCGCCGATCCGGTTATAGCCGATCGAGGCCGGAATCGCCGCCGCCAGGCCGTAAGCGGTGGCGGCGAGCGATTCCGCGATCCCCGGGGCGACCGTCGCCAGCGATGTGTCCTGCGACTGGCCGATGGCCGCGAAGCTCGACATGATGCCCCAGACGGTGCCGAACAGGCCGACAAAGGGCGCGACCGAGGAAATGACCGCGAGATTGGGCAGGCCGCCCTCGGAGCGGGTCAGGAGTTCGCGCGCGGCCCGCGCCATGGCGTCGGAGATGCGCGACCTCAGTTCCCCGACCGTCTCGCCGGCGATGCGCCGGCGCGCCTCCTCGTCACCCGCGGCGGCGACGATGAGGAGCGATTTGGGGAGCGCGCCGCCGCCGCGCGCCTGACGGACGGCGCGACGAAGGCGCACGACCGCGATCACCCCCTCGATGATCAGAACCCAGCACCAGAGCGAGGCCGCGAACAGGACGGCCATCACCGCCTTGCCAACCAGACTCGCATTGAGAAAGAGGCCAAGCGGTGAAAGGTCCAAACCTGGCTGCATGTCAACGCCTCGTACGCCGCCCCCGGCCCGTCCTATTGCGCGTCAGAGCGCGCGTTTCAACCGCAACCCCGCGAAAGCGGCGCGGCTCGCCTTACGCCGGAGCGGTCACCGGGCGCGCAACAGACGCAGAAGCACGCGGCCCGCGTGGGTGCGCGCTTCCTTCGCGTCCACCGTTCCGTCGTTGTCCGTGTCGGCGCGCTTGAAGGCGACTTCGACGTAAGCGAGATATTCGTCCCTGGTCAGCGTTTTGTCGCTGTCGGGATCGGCGATCTTCCAGTCTCGCGCCGAAATGCGGCCCCTGAGCTCGGCGCGATCGAGCGTGCCGTCGCGATCGTGGTCGAGCTTGTCGAAGACCGCGCTGGCCGCCGCCTTCGCCTCAGCGAGATCGACCGTTCCATCCTTGTCGGGATCGAGACTGTCGATCGCCGAGGCGCCAAACGCAGGCGCGGGGCTTGTCGCAAGGAGAATTGGCGGAAGAGACGCGCCCAGCAGGGTCGCAAGCGCCAGGGCTTTTACGATTGTCACCTTCATCATAGGGCTCCTGAGGCGTGATCACGCACAACGTCTGACCGCGCGTCTCGTTATAAGAGCGGCTTTCGGAGGGATCTGGGCCTGCCTTACTCAGGCGAGATACAAAATGCAAACCACCGAAAGTCCTCTCGCGACTCGATGCCAAGATTCAGAAAGACGCCTTCCGCAGTTCCTTGAACAGGGCGAGCGCCGCATTCGCGACAATCTCCGATCGGTGGCGAGGAGCCTGCCCGTCCCTCCGTTTGCGAACGGGGCCTGTCGCGGCTGTCGTTAGCACCGCACCTTCCGGAACGCGTAAACCCGGCACCACCACGACTGGTTCTCGGCGGCGCGGGCGATGAGCAAAGTCGACGATCGGGAAAACGCACGGACGACGCTCATGCGAATCGGCGGCGAGACGACGTCGGTCAATAGCGCGTCGATCTCCTTGGCGGCGTTGACGATGGCCGTCTTGTTCTGCTCGACCCGCGCTTGCCCCTCGGCTGATTTGAGCGCGGCGTTGAACGCCTCCTCGGCCTTGGGGTCGCTCAGCTGCGAGGAATAAGGCTGAATCTCCCGGCGCGCCTGAATAATGACGGCCTGATCCTTGATCACCGCGACCGCCAAACAGAATATCAGGGTGTCAAGCGCGGTCAGAAGATACCAGAGTTTGGAGTGGGCCCCTTGGGGCGGACAGTTGGGCCAGCAAGAATTGACCGTTGAGCCGGGCTTTCGAAGGATGGAAGCCCATGGCCAAGCACCGCACGCACAGCATCGAGTTCAAGCGCCAGGTCGCTCTGGAGTTCCTGGCCGGCGAGACCCTGCATGGGCTCGCCAAGCGCCACGACATCTGCCGCAACCTCATTCGGGTCTGGGTGCAGAAGTACGAAGCCGGCGACTTTGACGAAGACGCGGCCGCGGCCGATCTGCTCCAGCAATATGAAGCCCGAATCGCAGCGCTGGAACGGCTTGTCGGCAAGCAAGCGCTGGAGCTCGAGTTTCTAAAGGGGGCTCTGAAAAGCACGCCCCGGCCGAAAAGCGTGACTACGCCCGTCATCGTCGGCCCCCCGGCCTCAGCGTTGCAGAAGGATGCCGGCTGATGGGAATCGCCCGCTCGACCTTCTACGACAAACCCGCCGCGCAGGACGACACCGCGATCGTCGAGGCGATCTCCGGGATCTGCGACGAGTTCGAATTCTATGGCTGGCGACGCATTCGTGCCGAGCTTCGGCATCGAGGCCTGATCGTCAATCACAAGAAGATCCGGCGACTGATGCGCGAACACGATCTTCAGCCGCGTCGACGGCGCCGATACGTGGCGACGACCGACAGCGATCATGACCAGCCGATCTATCCCAATCGAACCAAGGAGTTGGCGATTGACGGGCCTAACCAGCTCTGGGTCGCAGACATCACGTACGTCGCCATCGTCGATGGCTTCGTCTATGTCGCGGTGATCCTCGACGCCTGGTCGCGCCGAGCGATCGGCTATGCAATCAGCCGCTCGATCGACGTTCGCCTGACGCTTGCTGCGCTGAACACGGCCGTCGAGCGGCGAAAGCCGCCGCCAGGTTGCGTTCATCACACCGACCGCGGTTCGCAATACGCTGCGCAGGGCTATCGGGAAGCGCTGCTTCGCCACGGTCTGGTCGGCTCGATGGGCCGGCGTGGCAATCCATACGACAATCCCAAGGCGGAGAGCTTCATGAAGACGCTCAAGGTCGAAGCCGTCTATCCGATGGCCTACGAAACCTTCGCTGACGTCGCCGACGATCTTCCGAGTTTCATCGACAAGGTCTACAACGCCCGTCGTCTCCACTCCGCGCTGGGCTATCTCAGCCCGCAGCAGTTCGAGGATCTCAACCCCCGGCCGATGGTCAAATCAGCCGCCTGACTTTTGTCCGCCCCAAGGGGCCCACTCCACAGATTGATGCCGATTTCCCCCCATTGCGAGGGACAACGCCGCGTTGCATGCTTCCGTTGAAGCATGGGGAACTGCCCAGTGCGGCAAGCCAAAGTCCACCTCGACCGAAACTTCACAGTCGGCAGCGTTGATCGGCGCCTGTTCGGCGCCTTTGTCGAGCATCTTGGACGCGGCGTCTATGGCGGCATCTACGAGCCTGGCCACCCCGCGGCCAATGAGCGGGGGTTTCGTCGCGACGTGCTCGACCTCGTCAAAGAGCTTGGCCCGACGATTATAAAGTATCCCGGCGAAAACTTCGTCTCGACGTATAGATGGGAGGATGGGGTCGGTCCTGTCGAGGAGCGACCGAAGAGGCTGAGTTACGCTTGGCAATCGATCGAACCCAATACTTTCGGCACCAACGAATTCATCGACTGGTGCCGCCTCGCCGGCGTCGAGCCCATGCTCGTTGTTAACCTCGCCACGCGCGGACCCCAGGATGCCGGCCACTTCGTCGAATACTGCAATCACCCCGTCGGCACCACGCTGTCGGAACTCCGCAGGACGCATGGCTGGGATAAACCGCATGGCGTCAAGTTCTGGTGCTTGGGCAACGAGATGGACGGACCCTTGCACACGGGAGCCGACACTCCGGAGGAATATGGCCGCCTCGCGGCGCAAGCCGCCAAGATCATGCGCTGGGCGGACAATTCGATCGAGATCGCCGCCTCGGGATCCTCGGCGCGGCACCTGCCGACGTTCGGCTACTGGGACGAGACGGTGCTGAAGCACGCATTCGATCAGGTCGATTCCATTGCGCTCCACACCTACCTGAACAACTGGAAGGACGACGCGTTGGCCTTTCTCGCGAGCGTTGACCTCGTCGACGCCTTCATCGAGGAGGCGGTCGCTATAGCCGACGCCGACGCCGCAAAGCGCCGGTCCGCGAAGCGGATCATGCTGATCTTCAACGAATGGAACGTCGGGTATCGCACGCGCCGCCCCTACCAGACCCGCATGCAGCCCGGATGGCCAATCGCGCCGCCGATTTTGGAGGAAGCATTTTCCGTGGAGGATGCGCTGGTAGTCGGCGGCTTCCTCATCTCGCTCCTCAATCACGCCGACCGGGTGCGCTCCGCCTGCCTCGCCCAGCTCGTCAACGTAATCGCTCCGATCATGACCGAGACCGGCGGTCCAGCGTGGCGTGAGACGATCTTTTATCCTTTCGCGCAGATAAGTCGCTTCGCGCGCGGCGACGTCGTGACTTCGTCGGTCGAGTGCGAGACCTACGCATCGGCTTACTACTGTCCGCACGGGGCGGAAGACGCTTTCTATCCCGTGCCACGGGCGGCGTATCTCAAGCTCTCCGCCGTCGCGAACGAAGGCGGCGGGCTCACGCTGTTCGGTCTCAATCGAGACGTGGAACAAGAGATGACTGTGTTGGTGAACGCTCGCGGCTTTGGCCGTCTTGCGGTAGCCGAGGCGACAGTGCTGACGGACAGCGATCTCAAGGCAACCACTAACACAAGATTCTCGACCGATCCGCCGCTACCCCGAAGACAGAAGAAGTCAATGTTGATCGCATTGTCGGGCGAGCAGAAGCACTTTCCGGAGCGCAATCAAGACTCCCCGGTGCCTTGGCGGACGCCCGGACCCGCCCGAAGTGTCGCCAACTGACAGGCGGTTGGGCTTTGACTCTAGACCGCGAACTTCGCTGAGCCGACCTTCGCGTTAGACGCTATAAAGGGCGCGTCGAGCAGGGGGGCGGCATTTGCGCAGCCCAGGGAGGAGGCGAATGTCCGTCAGCGCGTTCAGCCGCCGGGCCGCGGTGTTGAGCCTCGGCGTCTTCGCCGCTCTTTCGCTCGGCGCCGTCCGGCGCGCCAGGGCTCAGACGGCGGTCCGGTTCCGCGACATTCGGGTCGACGTCTGGCGGCTCAGGGGCAGCGCCGGCGATCAGACCGCCGACTGGGTCGAAGACGACCTTCCCCGAGACTTGGCCAAGGTCCTGGCGCCCTACATGGCGCCGGCCGAACGCTCTGGCGCGATTCTGCTGGCGCGGATCGACAATATCGACCTTGGAGTCGCGGGCCGCGCGAGGGGGTCTGGCGGATCGCTCGATACGATCGAGGGCGTCTTGATCGTGAGCGGGCCGCGCGGCGGCCTCGCCGCCGAAACGCCGCTCAAGGCGATCGCCTCCTATGGGTCCAGCGCCGTTGACCAGCCCTTGTTCGAGGACGCCTACCACGGGCGCGTGGCGGCCCTGGCCTTGGCGTTCGCCGGCTCGGCGCCCGGGCGCCTCGGGATCTGACGCGAGCGCGATCGATTGCCTTGGATGCGGGCTTGCTATAGCCCGCCGCAAATGGTTGGCGCGGGCACGGATAGAACGAGGCCGCAGCTCGGCGGCGGCCCGGCGGTCATTCTGGTCCGGCCGCAGCTCGCGGTGAACATCGGCATGTGCGCGCGGGCAATGGCCAATTTCGGCCTCGGGGACCTGCGCCTGGTCAATCCGCGCGAAGGCTGGCCGCGTAGCGGCGAGTATCGCGAGGTCGCCTATGCCGCGGCGGCGGGCGCGAGCGCGCTGCTCGACGAGGCCAGGGTGTTTGCGAGCGTCGAGGCGGCGGTCGGCGATCTCCATGCGGTCTACGCGACGACCGCGCGCGAGCGCGGACAGATGAAGGCCGTGCTCACCCCGATCGCCGCGATGGGCGCAGCCGCTCGGGCCGCGGGCGAGAAGCACGGCGTTCTGTTCGGGCCGGAGCGCACCGGCCTCGACAATGACGAAGTCGCGCTCGCCAATTCGATCGTCACCTTTCCGTCGAGCCCCACTTACGCCTCGTTCAACCTCTCCCAGGCGGTCCTGATCTGCGGCTACGAATGGTTCAAGGCCGCCCACGGAGATAAGTCCCCGCCTTCGACAATTCCGCGCCCGGTCTCGCCGCCGGCCCAGCGGCAGATGCTGCTCGCCTTCTTCGATTATCTCGAGGGCAAGCTCGACGAGAACGGCTTCTTCCGGCCGGCTACCAAGAAGCCGGGAATGCGGCGGAACCTGCGCAACATCTTCCATCGCATCGAGCTGACGCAGCAGGACGTGCGCACCTTGTGGGGAGCGGTGGTTCGCCTGGCCGAGGGGCCGCGGGTCGAGGTCAAGACGCGCAAGCGGGAACGGGCGAAAAAACCTGCTGGTTGACCCGGGAGCGAGTTCGAGCGGGGCCTTCCAGCAAAAAAGCCCTCCGGACAGGCGCGCCCGGAGAGCCGGAGCTTTGCGGACAATCAGGCGGCGCGCAAGCGCCGCGGCCCGTTTTATTGCGCAGGCGCAGCCGGTGCAGCGGCCGGAGCCTCATGATGCATGTGATGATGATGGTGATGCGAATGATGATGGTGATGGTGATGATGGTGGTGATGCTCCATCGAAGCGGCTGAGGGCGCAGCCGCCGGAGCGGTCTCCTGCGCGACGGCGTAACCGGCGAGGCCGAGCGAGAGCGCGGCGGCGGCGGCAAGGGTCTTGATCATGGGAAGGTCTTCCTGCGTTGAGAGAACCCCATCGGGTCAGTCGAGACCGTAGAATTCCCTGGCTGAACCCAATATGAACCGGGGCGGCGTTGGGCGAGGGGTTGGCGATGGCGGTAAGCAGCATGACGGGATTCGCGCGCGCCGCCGGACAGAGCGGCCGTTGGCGCTGGGCGTTCGAGCTCAAAAGCGTCAACGCCAAGGGCCTCGACCTCAGGCTGAGGATGCCCGCGCCCTTCGATCGGATCGAGACGGAAGCGCGCGCTCTGCTGGCGAAGGCGCTGACCCGCGGGACCTGCTTCGGCACGCTCGCCGCTCAGCGCGAGGGTTCTGCGATCGAAGCGCAAATCGATGAGACCGCGCTTCGCTCGATCGCCGCGGCGGCTCGCGAGGCGGCTGCGAAAGCCGGACTTCAGCCTCCGACCATGGACGGGCTCCTGGCCCTGCGCGGCGTAGTGGAGACGGTCGAGGCGGCCGACGACGAAGCCCAGGTCGCGTCGGCTTGCGCGGGGGCGCTGAAAAGCGTCGACGAAGCGGCGGCGGCGCTCGGCCAGGCGCGCCGGACCGAGGGGGAGGCGCTTGCGGCGCTTCTCGGCGAGAGGCTCACGGCCATCGCCGAGCTCGTCGAGGCCGCCGACGCGAACCCGGCGCGCCGGCCAGAGGCGGTCCGCGACCGGCTGAGAGAGAGCGTGGAGGCGCTGATGGGATCGTCGCGCGGCCTCGACGAGAACCGCCTTTACCAGGAGGCGATCCTGCTTGCGGCAAAAGCGGACATCCGCGAGGAGCTCGACCGGCTCAAAACCCATGTCAAGGCGGCGCTCGCGCTGATCGGCGAGGGCGGGGCGATCGGCCGGCGGCTCGACTTCCTCGCCCAGGAACTGGCGCGCGAGGCCAGCACCCTCTCGGCCAAGGCCAATGACGTGAGCCTGACCGCGCAGGGGCTTGAACTGAGAGCGCAAATCGAGCAATTCCGCGAGCAGGCGCAGAACGTCGAGTGAGAAAAGAAGCGATGGCGGCAAGCCGCCGAGGCATGATCCTGATTCTGTCCTCGCCGTCGGGGGCCGGGAAAACCACGCTGACCCGGATGCTGATCGAGGACAGCGCGCTCGATCTGACGCTCTCCGTGTCCGTGACAACGCGAGAGCAGCGCCCATCCGAAGCTGATGGCATCCACTATCACTTCCTGGCCGGCCGGGCCGAATTCGAGCGGATGAAGGCGGCGGGCGAACTGCTTAAATCGGCTGAGGTGCATGGCCACGGCTATGGCACGCCGCGCGCTCCGGTGGAGAAGGTGCTCGCCGAAGGTCGCGATATGCTGTTCGACATCGACTGGCAGGGCGCAAAGCAAGTGCGTGAAAGGCTGGGCGACGACGTCGTCAGCATTTTCGTCCTGCCGCCCTCGATGCAGGAATTGCGGGCGCGCCTGGAAAGGCGCGCGGAGGACACGGCCTCCTCGATCGAGGCGCGGTTTGAGAACGCCAGGCGGGAAATCGAGCGCTGGCGCGACTACCATTACGTTGTCGTCAATGACGACCTCAACCGCGCCTATCATGATGTGAAGACGATCGTCGCCGCCGAGCGGCTGCGCTCGAAGCGGATCGCGCCGGGCGTCGAGCAGCTCGTCGAACGGTTGATGGGCGAGAGAAACTCAGAGGATAAATAATATAGATATCAAATGCTTGCAGTATCAGCCAGATACGCTTGGTCCAGCGCTTCAACGATGTTTCGTTTGAGCGCGGCCCGAAGTTCGGGCCCGGACTTCGGTTGCCCGGCGGCGGGGCGGGATTCATAAGTCCGGTAACGAAAAGTGTTGCCGACGGCGCCCGAATATGCAGCTATTGAGGTTGTAGAGTGGAAGGGATTGCGAGAATGAGCGCCTGGGCGCCTTCCAAGCGCGCGCGGATGGAACGGATCGACGCCGAGGCGGAGGCGCTGATCCGCGAACTTGGCGATTGCGCCTATCAGGAGGCGCGTCGGAGAGAGCACGAAGCGAGTTCCGACATCATCGCCGCGGACTGGGCTGAGGTCGCGCGAGCGGTGGCCCGCAAGACCGGTAGCCGGGTCGGGCTCAATCTCTCGACGCAACTGGAGATGAACACGTTCTTCGTGCTCGATCGCGAGCCGGGCCCGTCTCGCGACGCCCAATCCCCTCCGCCGCTCGAGACGGAGATGGAGACCGAATACGAACCGCAGCCGGCCCGCGTTCCCACCCCGCAGCCGTTCCGGATCCAGTTCATGGGCGCGAGCGCCGGCTCCGGACCGTCGATCCTGCGGGAAGACGAAATCCGTGCCTCCGACGTCTCGGCGGCGATCATCGCAGCCGCTATTGCGTCCTGGCCGCCCAAGACGATCGCCTTGCGCATTCTCGATTGGGAGGGCCGCGAGGTCTTCGGCCGGCAGAAAGCCGCCGGCCGATAGCTCATCGGTGTCCTGGGCCTATTCCGCCGCGGCGGCGACCTCGCGCTCGCGCACCTCGAAGATCTCGAACTGGTCGCTAAGTCCCCTGAGTTGAGAAGACCGAGGCGTGGTCCGATAGCTCGCTTCGCTCAGTATCCGCGCCACCTCGGAGCTTTCGACGATCGGCTTGGTCGCCAGGATCGCGGTCGGGTCGGCGAGTTCGTTAACCCGCGACGCGATATTGACGGTCTGGCCGAAATAGTCCTGCCGGTCGTCGAGCATGACGGCGAGGCACGGGCCCGAATGCAGGCCGATGTTCAGCGCCAGATCGTCGTTGCCGCGAGCCTCGTTGATCTTGCGCATCGCCTCGCGCATGCGCATGGCCGCCCTGAGCGCACGGTCGGGGGTCGGGAAAGTCGCCATCACCGCATCGCCGATGGTCTTGACCACCGCGCCGCCCTCGGCGGCGACCGCCTCAAGCAGCGCGCCAAAATGGCTGCGTACGAGATCGAAGGCGGCGAGATCGCCGATCCGGTCGTAGAGCGCGGTTGAGCCCCTCGAGGTCTGTGAACAGAATCGTCAGGCTCGTGATCTTGAACCGCTGCTCGGGATCGAACGTCCCGCTGCGATAGAGATCGCGGAACGCCTGGTTGCTGAGGAGCCGGGTCGCGGTCAGGAACGGCAGGCTTGGGTTGGTCAGTTTGTTCATTTCCTCGTTGTGGACCCAAATGCCCGGCAGCGTCCGGCGGGCGGTCTTGTTCTCGAACGAAATGCGCACCGGACCCGGTTGGACCGCTTGCGTGCCGTTGTGCGAATGGGCGTCGGCGAAGACGAGCGACAGATTGCGGCGCTCCTTCGTCTCCTCGCCGTCGATGTTGAGAAAGAGCGACGAGTGAGTAACGGGGTCGAAGACGATCACAAATCCCCTCGCCAAAGTGAGCGACATCGCCGCCTTTTCGCCGGATCCGAGTTCCATCGCGTCGAGTGTCACTTTTTGGATAGCGCTTTCGACGTCCTCCGGCGTGTCGTTGCTCGAGCTCCAGAAAATCTGGCGCATGTATTCGGCAAAGGGGAGTAAATCCGGATCATGCGCTGCGACGCGCCGAACGCCCGGATTGACTGTGAAAGTGACCTCGACCAGCTTGTCCAGCGTCGGTTCGTAGTCGGCCGTGCACAGGGAGCAATAATAGTGCGCGTGATTGAGCGTCTTGAGCGCCGCTCCGCTCTCCAGCACGCCCCCGCATCCGGGGCAGAGCATGTTCCACGACATGTCGAACAGCCCGAGCCGAGCGGCGTGGACAAAGCCGCCGATTGTATCTTCTTCGTCGAGCCCATGCTCTTTCGCGTAAGTCAGTGGATTGATCCGGTTAAGCGCCCGGTCCATTTCGGTTTCGACCGAAGTCTTCAACGCCTCGGCCACCGCCGGATCGGCGGTCTGCCGCAAAAGTCCAAAGAGCGCATGCATGTCAGCCATGATCGTTACGTCTTCGATTGCCCTCAGGGCGGTGGCCGTCAATCAATCGGCCTTTTTGTCCCGCCGGCCATCACAAAATACGCGCAGCCTAGTGTGGCTTTATATCTAGTGTCGATCGCGCGCCGTTCTAGGGCATTTGAGACGCTCTGGCGTCCCGAAACTTGAGGCCGAATTCCTGCTCGCGGCGCCGGTCCTCAGATTGAGGCCAGAATTTGCGCGCGGCCTTCAGATGCGGAAAGTCGACCATCTTGCCGTCCACGCCCAGCGCGCCGCGCCCGATTGGCCTCGAAGGCGGCGACGATCTTGCACGCATGCGCGATCTCAGCTTCGGAAGGCGCGTAAGCGCGATTGATCGCCGCAACCTGATCGGGTAAATCGCGAGGCGGCCGACGAAACCGTCGCGCCGGGAGCGCCGGCAATCCCGCTCGAGGCCGTCCAAGTCGCGAAAATCGGCGTAGAGCGTATCGATGGGCGCCACTTCGGCGGCCGAGGCCGCGAACAGGCATTGCGCGCGGGCGATCTCGTTCTGGAGACGTCCACGAGCCGTGAGCCTCCTCTCCCGCTCGCGCCGAGCACCGCCGAGAGGTCTTCCGCGCCCCAGGTGAGCGCGATCAGCCGCGGATGCGCTGGCGCGTACGAATTGAGGGCGAACATCGCTTTTGCGGTTTCCGTCGCCACGCTCGCCAACTTGACGGATCCAGGCGCCATGCCGGCCTTCGTCTCGAGCGCGTCGAGATAATGGCCTATGCGCTCAAGATCGGCCGCGCCGTTGACTTTGGGGATCAGGAGCGCGTCGAGGCCGGGCTTCACGACCGCCGCGAGGTCGTCGAGCGTGAGACCGGGCCTGTGTCGAGCGCGTTGACGCGCACGAGGAAGACCCATGGCCGTTCCGGGTCGGGGGCGACGAGGGAGGCGACGTGGCCGCGGGCGGCGCCTTTCTGCAGAGGCACAACCGGTCGTCGAGGATGAGAGCGTCCGCGCCGCAATCCTTTGCGCGCGCAAACTTGCGCTCGAGTCGCCCGGGAACGAAGAGGAGCGAACGCAGCTTCATGTCGCCTTTTTTCGAACGCCGGTGCACCGCCGCCGACCGGCCCGCCATCAGGCGGCGTGTGTTGCGGACGCGCGCTCGCACTGGTCGCTCAGCCATGAGCGCGGAAACGCCGGCGCGCAGATCCGGCGATATGACGCTCGAGCGTCTTCAGCCGCATAAAGGGCGAGGAGCGGAAATCTTTATCATCAAAGCCCGTCGCCGTCAGCCCTTCGTGGAGCCGCTTGATCGACTGATCGAGCGACACTACGAAATGGCGAGACTCGGGCGCGAGCGACCGGAAGAGGGCGAAGTCTACCCGCTGTCTTTCTCAATCGGCTTGGCCGCAGGCTCAAAGAGCTGCCGAACGGCACTTTCGCAAATCTGCCTATCTTCGCCGAACGGGTTTGCGCCGGCCGCGCGGATGGCAGTTTTTCGCCGCCTCCTCTCGCGCCCAGTTTATTACCATTTTTCCCAAGATAATAGGTGAGCGGCGGGAGGGTGCCCGCGGGCCGTCAAGGCGGCCGTCGGGCTGTGTTGGTCCTTGAGAGGTTTCGTCCGCCCCGCATGCAACCCGGGGCGCGAGCCAGCGCTGTTCAATTTTTCGCGCGTGGGCGCAGTGAGGCGCCTCGATGACAAAAACCCGGGGAAATCCAGGCCATTTTGCCGGGATTGATTTGCATTTCTTCCCGCCCTGGTTGAATCCGCGAGCCCGCTGGGGTCGGTTTACTTGGCAAAGATTTTATGTAAAAGCGGTCAGGGCTGAGAGAGGCGCGGGGCTGGGCCGAGGCTAGGGAATCTCAAGGGCAGGGTAGGGACATGGTCGAAAATGTGGTTCTCTTTCAAGGATCTAACGGAACCGGCAAGCGCGGACTGTGGGAGACGAACGGCACGACGACCGGAACCTTCGAAATCGCGCCGATCGCCGGGGTGAACGCTGCGGGACTCCAGCCCAGCAACCTGACCTGGCTTCAATGGCAAGGCGCTGTTTGAAGGCTTCAACTTGAGCGGCGAGTTTGGATTGTGGACGACGAACGGCACGCCGGGCGGCACACTGGAGATCGCCGGCACCTCCGGGCTCGATCCCAACTACCTCGACGGTCTTCAATGGCCAGGTGCTGTTCGACGGCACGTTGGGAGGCGTCTCCGGGCTGTGGAGGACGAACGGGACGGCTTCCGGCACGGTCTTGGTGACCAACATCGCCACCAGTCCGTCCGACCTTTCCGTCTTTGGCAGTCAGGTGCTGTTCAACGGCACATCGGGCGGCGTCTCCGGGTTGTGGACGACGAACGGCACGGCCTCCGGCACGACCTTGGTAACCAACAGCGCGAGCAATCCGTTCGACTTTACCGTTTTCGGCAGTCAAGTGCTGTTCAACGCCACATCCGGCGGTCTGCCCGGATTGTGGGAGACGAAGAACGGCGCAGCCGACACGCACCAGATCGCCGTCGCCGGCGCGGATCCCACGACGGGGCTCAATCCAAGCTACCTGGCGGTTTTGGGCGCCAACGTTCTTTTCAGCGGCGTCGACACCGGCGGGGATACCGGACTGTGGAAGTTCGACGGGACGACCGCGACGGAGGTCACCGGCATCAAAGACATTCACGGCGTCGCCGTTCCGGACCTCCACCCTCGATTTCTGACCGCCTACAATGGCGAAGTGCTGTTCAATGGCCTCGACTCGGACGGCCGAGAAGGATTGTGGGTGACCGACGGGACCGCCAGCGGCACGAGCGAAATCTTGGCGGGAACGGGAGCAGTCAGGACTTCGACCCGACGGGATTCGAAGATCTATGGCGGCGTCGTGCTGTTCAACGGCGTTAATTCGAGTGGCCACAATGAGTTGTGGTCGTGGAACGGCACGACCGCAAGCGAGTTAAGCAGCGGCCTTGGGTCGTCGACGGGCGTCAGCCCATTTGATCTCACTTCGGTCTCGCTGTCCGCTGCTTCAATTGATAACCTTCTTTGGCAGAACGTGAACGGACAGGCTGCAGTCTGGGAGATGAACGGAACCGGCGTCGTCGGGGGCGGGTCCGTGAGCCCCAATCCGGGATCGTCCTGGCAGGCGGTTGGAACTGGCGACTTCTTCGACAACGGCCTTTCCGACATTCTTTGGCAGAACGTCTCCGGGCAGGTCGCCATCTGGGAGATGAATGGAACCAGCATCGTTGGCGGGGGCACGGTCGCTTCCAACCCCGGACCGAGCTGGAAAGCGGTCGGAACCGGCGATTTCAATGACGACAGCCATTCGGACATCCTGTTCCAGAACACCAGCGGGCAGGTCGCGGTGTGGGAGATGAGCGGAACCAGCATCGTCGGCGGCGGCACGATCGCTTCCAATCCCGGGCCGAGCTGGAAAGCGGTCGGGACGGGCGACTTCAACCACGACGGTCATTCCGACATCCTATGGCAGAACGCCAGTGGGCAGGTCGCGATCTGGGAGATGAATGGGACCAGCATCATCGGCGGCGGGACCCTCACTTCCAATCCTGGTCCAAGCTGGAAAGCGATCGGATAGGGCGATTTCGAATAGCGACGGCCGTTCCGACATCCTGTTTCAGAACACAAGCAGCGGCCAGGTCGCGGTCTGGGAAATGAACGGGACCAGCATTGTCGGCGGCGGGACGGTCAGCGCCAATCCCGGGCCGAGTTGGCATGCCACCGAACGGACACCGGCGCGGACATCCTGTTCCAGAGCACGAGCGGGGCCAGCAGATCTGGGATATGAACGGGACCAGCATCGTTGGCGGCGGAACCATCGGCGCCAATCCCCGGGTCGAGCTGGAAGGCGGTCGCGCTGACTGCCACGAGCCACACTGTCTGAGCCTCGGCGCGCGGAATGACACGCGCGAGTTTCCGCGCTGACGGAAACCGAAACGAGCGTTGATGCGGGACATCCCGCGCGGTCGCCGCCAGCGGATTGGCTGGAGTCACGGCAGCGAAAAGGGGGTTCCTTGCGTCTCGCCGGCCGTAGAGTTCGTAGTGCGCGAGCGCGTTCAAACCGGATGCGGATCATCGGGAAACTTGGCCAAATATTCGTGGGTGGAGAAAAAGGCGGGAATTCCTCCGCAAGGGCGGATATCGCGCGATCCTTCAGCGCAAACGCCTTGGCGGGGTCAATGCGATTCGGATCGAATTCGCGCCAGTCATCCCATTGGCTTCCGCAAGCCGCGAGATGTTCATGATTCAAGTCTCATCGGAGGGTGGATTCCCAGTATCCCTTCGGATTGTCCTGGGTTGGAGGCATCAAATTGAGAGGGGCCGCGCCTCCAAGTCGGATCAGCGCCCCGGCCACACTTGAAGTTCCGCTGCGATGCATTCCGAGGACGAGAACGGCTGTGCTGCCCGTACTCTCCGCCGCCGTGGCGTCCGGGCGGCCGAATTCCATGCCCGAAGCCGGCGCTTCAGCGTCCAAATTCACGGCTTGATCCGCAAACTCCAAATTCATTGCAAACCTGTTCGCTGAATTGATGGAAAGCGCGGGCGGTTACTGAACGTAAGGCCCGCGCCTATGGCGCAGTCGCCGGCGGTCGGAGCAGCCGAGCTGCGTCCGAAACCGCAATTCACCTTCCTCCCTTTTCGCGCTCAGCCCAATTCCCTC
>CAVULN010000031.1:0-43873 GCA_963742305.1 uncultured Alphaproteobacteria bacterium | reverse complement strand
AGCCGCTCGCCAGAGCCGGACCGAGGCGGACAAGTGGCGCGCTGAAGCGCGGTCGCTGAAGGCCGCGAGCGCTCGCGAGCCGCCGCATCCGGCCTTGCCGCGCGGCGGCCAGAGCATCGGACATTCGGCCTAAATCGAGAAGGAGCGCGCTCCGGCGCGGATAGAACCTCTGCCGCGCGCCCTACGCGACCGGATGCAGAATTCTTCTCCATGCCGTAAAGCGCCGCGACCGCGGTGGACGCCCAACCGCTCGTCCAGTTGTGGGCGTCGCCCGTTTCCGCCGTCGAGAGCGTGTGCATCACGCCTTGCGAGGTCAGCAGGTTGTTGAAGTCCGCGACCTCGGATCCGAATAGAGGACCCTCGGAAATCCAGAGACGGTTTTGCGTCGTGAACGGCGCCCGATAAGCGTCAATGAAACTTTGGTCCAGTTCGTAGTTGTTCTGGAAGTTCGCCTGAGTGCCGTAATTGTTGGCGCTGCTCGACCCCAATCGCAGTTGTAAGTCCTCATGTCCGCAGGAAAATCGAACGCGGCAGCGGCGTCGAACGTTGTCGGATGTTTGAGCAGAAGGTCGACAGCGCCATATCCGGACTTCGAGAAGCCGATCAGCAGGTTCTTCTCGTTCCCGGTGGTGGAGAAATGGCTGTCGACCCACTGGGGGAGGATGTCGGCCACGAAGGTCTCGTAGTTGATGGTCGCGTCGAGCGGGTTGTCCGCATACCACGAGTACATGGGAAAGATCGGTTCGATGATTGTCGCGTTGTATTTGTCTTCAACGTCGAGGCTCGCCAGCTGATTGAGGCCATCCCCCAATGATTGCCCGGTGAGCCCGTTTTCGACTGGCAGCGCATAGAGGAAGCTATGGGCGTAATCCGACGATGGGTGCTGAGGGATCAGCACGCGCACGGCGAACGGATGATTGCCCTGGACATTCCACGTGACGTCATACAGCTGTGCGCCGTTGGAGTCCGTGCCCTGGTAGGCGAACAGCGGCTCGCTCGACGACGAAGGCGCGCCGATCACGCCGTCATTGTTCAAGTCATGATTGAAACTGGTCTCCATCGACACCAGCGCGGGGGCGGTACCCGATACGTTGTTGAGAGGAGCCGAGAGATAATTGCCGGCGCTGTCGGTGTTCCACACTTGGTACACATCGGTGCCCGGGGTCCTCCAGGCGACCTCAAACCCGCTCGCCGTCTGCTGCGCCGCGATCGGGGTCAAGGCGCCAAATTCGCCGGGCATCACCGGCTGCCCGCCATAGCTCAGCTGAACCGCCCCGCCGCTTCCCACCTGGAGGAGATAGGTGTTCCCGCTCGCCAGCAGACTGGTCGTGCCGGATGACTCGATCGTCGTGGCGCCCGACGGAACAGGAATGCCGATTGTCCCGTCGCCGTTCAGATCGTCGTTGAAGCTGAACTCCATCGACTCGAGCGCGGCGCTCGTTCCCGACACGTTGGCCGAGCGGACCCGAGACGAAATTGCCGCTGCTGTCCGTGTTCCAGACCGTATATTGATCGGCGCCCACATTCTCCAGGGCCACCTCATACCCGGTCGCGGTCTGCTGCGCAGCGATCGGAGCCCAGGCGCCAAACTGCCCGACCGTAAACGGCGCCCCGCCATAGCTCAGCTTCACCGCCGTTCCGCCATTCGGTTCGAGATAATAATAGGTCCAGTCCGTCACCACGCTCATTGAGCCGGAAGAATCGATCACCTTCGGGAGGGGGAACGCCGATCGTCCCGTCGCCGTTCAGATCGTCGTTGAAGCTGGTCTCGGCCGACCACAATGCGGCGCTCGTCCCCGATACGGGGCCAAGAGCGGTCGACAGGTAATTGCCGCTCGCGTCGGTGTCCCACACCTGATACTGGCTGCCTGCCTTCAAGGCGACCTCGTAGCCGGTCGCTGTCTGCTCGGCGGCGATCGGGTTCCAGCCGCTGAGCTGAGCGGCCGTGACAGGCGACCCCGCATAACTCAGGAGGATCGGAGACCCGCCAGCGGGTTCAAGAAAAAAGTCAGTCCCGTCCGTGAGCAGGCTGGTCGCGCCGGACGAACTCGATCGCCGTGAGCGAGGCGGCGGGAATGCCAACCGTCCCGTCGCCGTTCAGATCATAGTTGAAACCTGGCTCGTACGATTCGAGCTGGGCGCTCGATCCCAACGCCGTGCTGAAGGCGCTCGAGAGGTAATTGCCGCTGCTGTCGGTGTTCCAGATCGTAAACTGATCGGAGCCCGCGAGCTTAAACGCCACTTCATAGCCGGTCGCCGTCTGCGCCGCGGCGATCGGGGTCCAGGCGCCAAACTGGCCGACCGTAACGGTCGCCCCGTTGTAGCTCAGCTTGACCGTCGTCCCGCCGTTCGGCTGAAGCAGATAGTTCACCCCGTCCGTCATCAGGCTCATCGAGCCGTTCGACTCGATGACGGTGGGGGCCGGAACGCCGATCGTCCCATCGCCGTTCAGATCATAATTGAAACTGGTCTCGATCGACTCCAATGCGGCGCTGGCGCCCGATACGTTGCTGATCGAACCGGAGACAAAGTTGCCGCTCGCATCGATGTCCCACACCCCATAGAGGTCGGCGCTCCCGTCCTTCAGCGCCACCTCATAGCCGGTCGAAGTCTGCTGCCCCGCGATGGGGGTCCAGGCGCCAAACTGGCCGGCCAGGACCGGCGACCCGCCATAGCTCAGCGTGACCGCCGCTCCGCCATTCGGCTGGAGAAAATAGTGGGTTCCGTCGGTCAGCAGGCTGGTCGTGCCCGACGATTCGATGACAGTCATGGAACCGCCGGTCGTTCCGCCCGTCCCGCCGGATGGAACGCCGATGACCCCGTCGCCGTTCAGGTCGTAGTTGAAACTGGTCTCGATCGACTCGAGCGCGGCGTTCGTTCCCGATACATTGCCGATCGGACCCGAGACGAAATTGCCGCTCGCGTCAGTATCCCACACCGCATACTGGTCGGCGCTTCCATTCTTTAAGGCCACCTCATAGCCGGTCGCCGTCTGCTGCGCCGCGATAAAGGTCCAGGCGCCGAATTCACCGGCCGTAACGGGCGCGCCGCCGTAGCTCAGGTAGACCGCCGGCCCGGCGCCAGTCCGGAGATAGTAGTAGGTCCCGTCTGTCAGAAGGCTGGCCGTGCCGGACGAACTCGATCACGTGGCGCCGGAGGGAACCAGGAACGCCGATCGTCCCGTCGCCGTTCAGTCATAGTTGAAACTGGTCTCGATCGACTTGAGCGCGGCGTTCGTTCCCGATACGTTGCTGATCGGACCCGAGACGAAATTGCCGCTCGCGTCAGTATCCCACACCGCATACTGGTCGGCGCTTCCGTTCTTCAGCGCCACCTCAAAGCCGGTCGCCGTCTGCTGCGCCGCGAGAAAGGTCCAGGCGCCAAATTGGCCAACCGTAACGGGCGCGCCGTTGTAGCTGAGCTCAACCGCCGGCCCGTCGCCGACCTGAAAATAGTAGTAGGTTCCGTCAGTCAGCAGAGTGGTCGTGCCGGATGACTCGATGACCGTGAGCCCAGTGCTGCTCATCTTTAATTCCTGACCCTCAATTTGCCGATCCACGAGAAATGCTGCGACGCGTCTTATAACAACGATCGTGCGTTCATTTACGCTTTGGAATGACGACTCGACCCCGCCGGGACGCGCTTCGCCCCAGCACCGTTTCCTATACGTTAATTACAACTCGCCGATTGTCAATAGGTCTTTGTTATTGTGGTTACGCCAAGCCGGCTGCGATGGGATTGACGGCCTTTCGGTCCGCCTCTCATTTTTGGCGGCGCGGAACCGAGGGAGCGCTTATGCGCGTGCTGGTCCTGTTCGCCCACCCGGTCGAGACGAGCTTCGGCGCCGTCCTGCATGCGGCAGCCGTCGAGGCCTTGCGCGGGCGCGGCCACGAGGTCGACGATTGCGACCTCAACGCCGAAGGGTTCGATCCCGTGATGACCCGGCAGGACCGCCTCGACTACTACGACCTCGCCGCGAACCGCAGCCGCGTCGCCCCCTACGTGGACCGCCTGCTCGGGGCGGACGCGCAATCAACGCGCGACGCCGCCCAGGCCCCGATCTCCCGACTCGATCCGCCGGCGCGCCCGCTCGAAGTGACGACATTTGCCGCGAAGTCGCTCTCCGTAGCCTTGGGTCGCCCGCGGCGCTAACCCTCTTCGGGGCTACCACTGGCGGTGGGGCAGCGCGGCGATCTCGCCGGACAGGTCGCGAGACTCGAATCCGGCCCCAAGGGCCGTTCCGGGCAGGCGAATATCCGCCCTCGCCCTTGAACTGAGGCGCGTTCAGAGCGCCCGTTGGCCAATCGCGCTAAAAATCGCGGCGGCGCCATGAGCCATCGCGCGGCGCTTCGGCGAAAAGCCGCCGAACCGAGCGCCGCAAGGCCGATCAGCATCATCGCCCAGGTTTGCAGCTCGGGAACGGCGGTGACGCTCATGTCGAACACGCCGCGCGACCAGCCGGCCGCGTAATCGCTTGCGTCCCCGAATGGATCGCCGGTGACGCTGACGTCGGAATAGCCGTCGATGAGCAGCGAATAGACGCCTGGCGAACCGATCGTCCAGATCTCCTCGCCCATCCCGCTCCAGTCGATCCAGTCGGCTCCGAGCGCCGAGCCGAGCGCGTCATCGAGTTCGATTTCGTAGCCGACGGGCGCATCGCCCTTGCCCCCGTAGCGGATCGCGATCGTCTCGGGGCGGTCGCCGATGATTTCGAAAGTGTAGTCAAACGCCGTATGGCTGAAGGCCTCGGCGCTCGCCTCTCCGCTCACGGCGACGCCCGGATTCGGGGACCGGGCCGGCCGCCGTCGCGACGGAAGCGGGCGCGGAAACGTCGGGGCCCGCGGCCGCCGTCGAGGAGATCCGGGTGAAGACCGTTTTCTCGTAAGCCGCCTGCGCTTCAGTCGTGAACGAGAACGTCGCCCGGTCCGCGCCCGCAAACCGGGACGTCAGGCTCTGGAAATCCGACGCGAATGCGGTCACCAACTCGAAGGTCTCGGTTTCGGTCGGAACCGTCGCGCCCCTTCCGGGCTCCTGGCCGGCGAGCCGCGCTCCGGCGGCGCTCGTCACGTTCATGGCAAAGCCGGCAAATCTGCCCGTCGCGACGCCCTGGGCGACGGCGAAGCCGCCGTTCGCGCCGTCGATCGCGCTGAAGGCGGTCGATTCGGAGCGGGCGCCGGAGAATGTATGCCCGCGTCCCTCGTCGCCGAACCCGTAAGCCGCGCCGTCCGCGGTGGCCGAGGCGTAGCTTTCGGCGGTGGTCGCATCGCTGAGAAACACGATGCCGGCGGAAGCGCCCGAAGCGCCCGAGGCTAGCGCCGCGATCGTCGCGCTCAGTCTCAGGGCCCGCCCCGGCAGACAGCCGCTTAAGCCATATCGTCCATGAACGCGCCAACGATCATGCATCCGACGCCGGGCCACGCGAATCGCCAAGCTGGTCATTGCCCCCTCCCGGCTTCAAATTACACGAACCCGGCGGTAAGCGCCGGGCTCGTGCGATATGCCGGGCGCCGGCTCAATATCCCGAGTTTGCTGTGGCGCCCGCTCCCAATCCCAACGCGCCGGCGACGCTCTGGCCGAGCGCGCTGACCGCCGTCGAGGCCGCGGTCGCGCTGCGTCCCGAGCTTGTCGAGGCGGCCGTTCCCGGCCCCAGTCCGGTCGAGACGCTGAGCGCGCCGCCGGGCGTCTTGCCGCTGACCGTGACGCCGCCCGGGCCCATTGAAAGGCCGACGCCGAAGCCGGGCACGCCGACGCTCAAGCCATGCACGCCGGCCGATGGCGCCGGCGAACTCTGGTGGCCCCCTCCGCCCGCATGAGCCGGGGCCGCGCCGGCCGCGAGAGCCGCGGCGGCGATCACAAACTGTCTCATTGGAGGTCTCCCCTCTTGAGGCGAAAAACTCCCGCCAGATCATCCTGGCGGGAGCCTGTTTCGTTGCGGCTAATGCCCGCCGCCGCCGCCGGACCCGCCGCCGCCGCCGCCAGCCGAACTGGTCGAGGACGCGCCGGCGACGCCGCCCGCAACGCCGATGCCCGACGTGCCCGCGCTGACCCCAGACGAGGCTGTGGAAGCGGTCGCGCCGCCGCCGCCGCCCGCGCCGAGGCCGGCGCCGCCGCCGGCCGGACCAACGCCGATGCCGGCGCCGGCGCCGATCCCAGCGCCGCCCGCGATGCCCGCCGTCGCGGCGTTCGCGTTGACTGACGAGTGAGACCCGGGCCCGAACGAAGCCCCGATCGCTCCGGTCGTGGTCGAGCCGCTGGTGTGGCCGCCGCCTCCGCCGCCACCATGTCCTCCGCCGCCAGCGGCGAAGGCCGGCGCGCTCAGAACGAACGCGCATGCCAATGCAAAAAGTGCTCGCTTCATTGTCTTACCCCATTAGCCAACCGGCGGACCCGCCGCCGCGGACGCCAGCCCCCAAAGGCTGGAATAGGAAAAAGCTGGTTGCGCCCTTGCGTCGCTGAGCGCCTCGTGACCCCGATCAAACGATCGGGCCGCGGCATTCATTAATTACTGATACAATCTGTTTTTTGCTTTATATTGTTTGTTTCGCCAAAAGGCCCCCTTGCATCGCCTTTTTTCCGGCCGAAGGGGCCTTGCTCAGCTGGAGAAGGCGTCCCCCGCCCTACGGACTTGCTCCCGTCTCCTGACCAAAATCGCCTTTCGGTATTTCCCGGTTTCGGTGTGCGAAAGAGGCACAAGTTGGATGCGCATAACGATACTTGGCCGGGCTCCGGCGCACCATCGTCATTAGGATGTAAAAAGGGATGACAAGAGGGCCTAGTCCCTCGGAATCAACCGATCGGTTGAGGCGTTCACCCCATGACGCCGCAAACCGCTTCAGGCGGCTGCGACAACCGTCGAGTTGTATTGAGATTCTTGCTCGCTCGCTCCACCCTTAGATCTACGCATCTCTTCTTGACATACACGCAGTTATTTCGTAATGGTGTCAACATCCTAAGCAATTGGCTTGGCGATGCATTTGGCGGTTCAAGACATCGAGCATCGAACAGTTCGTCGCCGAGGTCTATTTGTTTACAGAATATTATTGTTTAATGACAAGGTTGCAATTTTTCTACAAAGAGTAGCGCCATGGGTGAAGATTTTCTGGTGTCCGAAATCACCACAACGAAGCCGTTGATCGGCCAGTCGCTGCTAATCGTCTCGGAGGTGCGCCTCCTTCGCGAAGGCATTGCGGGAGTCATCGAGGGAAAAACGGATCTCTGGGTCGCGGGCCTGTGCGCCGACCTGAGCGACGCGCTGGCGAGGATCGCCGAATGCCCCTGGGCGACCGTTCTTCTCGACGCTTCATTTCCGCATGGGCTTGATGCGGTCCGGGCGATCCACGCCGCCGACCCCGCGGTGTTCGTCGTGGTCTTCGCCGTTTCGGAAACCGAGGAAAACATTGTCGCATGGGCCAAAGCCGGCGCCGTTGGCTACATTCCGACCACCGCCGCGCTGAGTGAACTCGCGGGATTTATCGAGAGCGTCATTCGGGGCGAGCAAATCTGCTCGGCCGCCGTCGCGTCCCGTCTGATGCGGCGGCTCGGGTCTGCTCCGGGCCTTGGCGACGACCGGAACGGCGCGCGCCTGGCGTTTTCCCTGACCGGGCGGGAACATGAGATCATTCGCATGATCTCGCAAGGGCTTAGCAACAAAGACATCGCGCGGCGCCTCAATATCGAGATCTCGACCACGAAATCGCACGTCCACAATCTTCTGGGGAAATTGGGCCTCCAGCGGCGGGGCCAGGTCGCCCACTGGGCGTTGAGCCGCGACAGCCGGCCTGCATGAGACCGGAGATCTGGCTGCCGAGACTTTTGTCTAGCTGGATCTGTACGCGAACGACCCGTAGGCGTCCTGTGAGCCCGAGAGTCCTTTCGCCGTGGAGACGGTCCGCACTATTCTTGTCGGCATGACTCCGCTGCTTCGAGACATTGTCAGGCAATCTCTCGACAGCAAAACCAACGTTGAGGTGGTGGGGGAATTCAAATCCGACGGGTGGACCGAGCGGTTGCGCTATCTCAGGCCGGACGTCGTCATCGTCTCGTCGCGGACGAACGAAGCCGATGAGGTCGCCCGTCGCCTCCTGGAAACGGCGCCGTTCGCCAAAGTCGTCGTCCTGTCGTCTGACAGTCGACGGGCATTCTTCATGACGATGCGCATCGATCGCCTGGAGCTTTCCGACCCGTCAATTCAGGAAATCGCCGATTTGATAGGCCGTCCGCGCTGACACCGATCGGCCGCGCCCGCCCCGAGGGACCATGCTGTCCGGCGAATATCAGCCCCGCTTCCTATGAACTGAGGCGCGTTCCGTTGGCGCCATTTTTGTGGCGCCCATTGCCACGTTTCGGTCACGAATCAAGATGCATGGTCAAGCGCTGCGTGACCGGCGGGGAAACGGCGATGAACACCTATGTCCATGAAAAATTGGAGCAATTCGCGCGAGCCACGCGGGCGGTCATCCCTTGCGAAGGTTGCCGCCATTTCCTTCTTTCCGCCGAAAATGACAAGGCGGCGCCGGCCGCCTACGCCATGGCCGCGAGCGCTTGGGAGCGAGGCGCGTTCGGCGGCGCTTCACTGGAGGAGGTCCGCGTCGCCATGAAGGGCGTCCTGAGAAGGGCCTATTATCTCTGCCCCTCGTGCAGCCCGGATTGATCGATCGCCCTTCAAGCGCCTGGCTTTCCGCCCGTGCACGACTTTTTCACCAAGACGCTTCGCGCCCGTCGCACGCAAATAGCAGTCATTGCTCGACGACGGGCGAACAGCTCAAATCGACCGGATGCGGTCTGTCGAGAGGATTTTCCCAGGCGCAATCCGGGGCGGTGAACGACGTCCGAGAGCGGAACTCACCAGGTGTATCGGGCGCCAAACGCGCCGCGAACGCCGTTTCGCTTCTCGCCCTCCGAAGCGCCGACCGCGAATTCATAGTCGACATTGGCGAAGACAGAGACGTTTGCGTTGATTCGCCCGGTCAGGCCGCCGCCGAACTCGAGCATGGTCGCCTGATTGGTGAGGGATGCTACGCCCGTCCCCGAATAGACGGTGTCGGCCTGTGCCCCCCAATCACGCCATACATTGGCCCTTAAATACGGCTGCCAGACCTGACCGCTCGCGGTCGCGACCGTCCATTTGGCGCGCATGCCGACGCGCCCACTCGGGCCCGTCGTGTTGCCGAGCGCAACCTCGCCCTGCCCGTCATGTTGATCGTGGAAGGAGACCTTCTGCCACAGAATCTGGCCCTGTGGTTCCAGCGCGAAGCCCGGACCGAATTGGGGCAATGCGAACGGAACGCCACCCTCCAACGAGGCGATGAAGCCCGTCCCGAACGCGTTGAGCCTCGCGAAGGCGGTGCCGGCCGAACCGCCGTACCAGGTTCCCTGCAGCACCGTGTCGAGATACCAGCCGCCGGCCCCGATATGGGTCCAGTAGCCGCCGACCGAGCCGGCGTTGAGGTTGACCGATCCGGTATGCGCGAAGACGTAGCCGGTCGCGTCCGCATTGGTGACAAGGCCGGTCACATCAGCGTTCACGTTGCCATAGGCGCCATAGAGGCCCGCGCGATCGTAGCCTCCGGGGATCAGCGGCCCGTGCAGAAGGTCGATGCCGCCTTGGAACCCGCCGAGATTGCCGTTGGCGCTCGAAAAAGCGAACGAGTGATAGCTGTTGTCGATCGTCTGACCGAAGAAGCGGCCCCAAAGTGAGGGCGCGAACAAGGAGCACGGCGCTTGCGCGGCCTTTTTCGTCGGAAGAGACTTTCGAGTCGGCAGATCAACCCCCGTCGTCTCTGGGGCAGGCGCCGCGACGGCGCATCCGTCCGGTTCGTATGTGTCTCCGACCCGGTCATTGAGCGTGCCAAGCGTCGCGACGCCCAATTCCCGCGCCAGAGGCTGCACCACGGCATAAGTGGCGGGTTCCGGCCCGATGATGGGATAATTGAAGCCAGGCGCTGGGTCCGGCGTCGGGCCTCCGCCGTCTCCGCCGCTGCCGCCGCCTCCGCCACCTCCGCCGCCGCCGCCACCTCCGCCGCCGCCGCCACCTCCGCCGCCGCCACCTCCGCCGCCGCCGCCGCCACCTCCGCCGCCGCCGCCGCCACCTCCGCCGCCGCCACCGCCGCCGCCGCCTCCGCCGCCGCCACGGAAGGTATTGCGCAGGAACCAATCCTCTGGACTTCCGTCGACGCCGCCGCGGAACAGGCGGTAGGTGAAGAGGCCCGCGCGCACTTCGCTAACCAATGAAAAGGCGATAGGCGCCGTCGTCGCTCCGTCGAGCGTCTGCACGACCAGAATGCCGTCGCCCTTCGTCCTGGCGCCGAAGCCTGTCGTGTTGCGGATGTCCAGGGCCGTGTGGCCGGTGGCTGTACCGCCGTCGATGACCAGCCGATCCGACGGCGAACCGTCGGCGCCGAGATAGGTGTTGAGCTGGATCGTCCCCCCCGCACCGAGATAGTTGACCGCGGTCAGCGTCTTGTAGCTCGAAAGCAGGGTCGTATCCGCTGTCGGCGGCGTGTAGATGATCGTGCTGTTCTCATTGCCGACGAAGGTGGCGTTCGAATCGCCGGTCATCGTCCAGACCGTCCCTTGCCTCAGATTGACGCGGCTGGCGCTGCTGGAGTCGGTCGTGATCACGCCTTGCAGAATCGACCCCTGAGCCGCGAAATTTGTCACTCCCGAGGACACCGTCTCGAGGAGTGTGTTGTTGTTCACGGTCGCGGTGGTGTTGGCGAGAGCAATGTCGGCTGTCGCCCCGTTCACCGAGAAGGAGGCGTTTTCGGCCACGATTGTCCCATCGCTGTATTTCAGTACGTTGGCGGCGCCTCCGCTGTCGAACCGAAAGCCATAGCCGCCGGTCCCCGAGGCCGTGACATTTGTGTCCGTCATGGTCACCATGCCGCCGTTCTGCAACAGGCCGCCTGCGCCCTTGACGTCGAACACCGACCCGCCCGTCGTGACGATACTCGCGCTGTCCGTCGCCTTGACGCCCGCGTCGCCGCCGCCGCCGGTGACGCTGATATTGACGCCGGTCGCGGTGATCAGGCTTCCGGCTCCGGTCGCCCGAAGACCCGCTTCCCCGCCTCCGACGCCCGGAACGGTCACGCTGCCCCCGGTCATCGTTACTTGACCGCCCGAATCTGCGCTGACGCCGGCGTCATTGCCGCCCGAGCCAAGGGAGATCGTCACATTGTCGGCGGTGATTGTGGAGCTGGCGCCGCTCGCCGAGATGCCGGTGTTGCCCCCTCCCCCGCCACTCAACGCCTCAATCGTGCTGTTGAGGAGCTCGACATTGGCGCCATTCTGCGCCCCGACCGCGATGATGCCGTTATTCGTGAACGAGACCGTCGTGCCGTGGGCGGTGATGCCGCTGCCCGGGCCGTTGGCCAGCAGCAGCGCCTCGCTAAATCCGCCGCTCGGCACGGTGATCGTCGAATCCGGGGTAAATCTGATAACGCCGCCGTTGGTCGCTTCCGCCAGCGACCCGCCATAACCGTTCGGCCAGGTGATCGTGACGCCGTTCGCGATGATGGTCGAGCCGTCGGCCATCATGGCCTGACCGCCCGCCCCCTGAAGCGTGACCCCGTTGAGAGTGATCGTTGAGCCGCCGCTGGCGAGCATGCCCCCGCCGGAAGCCGCCGTTATGGGGCCATTGGCGACGATCGAGGCGCCGCTCATGGCGTTCAGCGCCGGAAGATAGGCGCCCGTGACGCTCCCGTTCGCGGTGACGTCGGCGGTGGTCTCGGCGCAGATTCCGCCGCCGCCGCTAACCGCGCCGGACGTGGTGACCACCGCCCCGTTGCGCGCGACAAGGGCGTTGTCATAGCCGGCGGTCACGCTGCCGAGGGCTTGCGTGCCTCCATCCACGATCACGCCGCCGCTGTAGGGGTAGCCCGAGGTGCACTGCGCATTCGCGTGCGGGGAAGCGAAGACAGCCGCGCACAGCATCGTCGTGGCAAGGCCGAATGAGGCTCGTGAAGGCGGCTGGCCGCTGCGGGCGAGGCGCCGCTTGATCACGTGCGCCCAGCGGCCTGGCGATAAAGGCGCGAGCCTCGCGGCGACGCGCGTGAGGATAGTCCGCCCTGAGCCCGCGGGCTCGGAATTCATCCATCCGCTCGGCATTGGCAGCCTCCAAAGCAGTGACGAATCAGCCCCGCCCCCTCGTCGCCTAGCGAATTTGCGGCGCGGCGGACAACTTTTGCGACCCAAAAAAAAGCCAGAAATCGCCCCACGAGGGTCAAAAGTTCGCCGCCCATGCCCTTTTTGCAACAAATTGCACGAGCAGGCCTCGGTCGTCGCTCTCTCGCATCCGATCTGCGGAATCGACCCGGGATGGCCAATAGACCCGATCTCTCCTAGCCGGCTCGGCGCCGGCTCAGGAACGGCGCCCCCGGCGAAATTGATCGTGAAGCTGTCCGCATGGTCGCCCGCGCCCCACGCCGAAAGCCGCAAAGGGCCCAGGAGATGCTGATCTCGCGGCGGGCCTCAAGAAGCCTTCGCTTTGGTCGGCAAGCCCGCGCTCACCAGGTGTATCGGGCGCCGAACGCGCCGCGAACGCCGTTTCGTTTCTGGCTCTCGCCTGAGCCGACCGCGAATTCATAGTCGACATTGGCGAAGACCGAGACGTTGGCGTTGACCCTTCCCGTCAGGCCGCCGCCAAGCTCCAGCATGGTGGCCTGATTGACCAGCGGCACGACGTCCGTCCCCGAATAGACGGCGTCGGCCTCAGCCCCCCAATCGCGCCAGAGATTCGCGCTGAGATACGGCTGCCACACCTGACCGCCGGCAGTCGCGACGGTCCATTTGGTCCTGAGCCCGATGCGCCCGCTCGGCCCCGTCGTGTCGCCGAGCGCGACATCGCCAAGCCCGTCATAGTCGTGCCGGAAAGACACCTTCTGCCACAGGATCTGCCCCTGCGGCTCGATCACGAATCCCGGCCCGAATTGCGGCCAGGAGAATGGGTAGCCGCCCTCCAGGGAGGCAATGAAGCCTGTGCCGTCGGTGTTCAGCCTGGCGAACTGGGTGCCGGCCGAGCCGTAATACCAGGTCCCTTGCAGCACGGCGTCGAGATACCAGCCGCTAGGCCCGACATGCGTCCAATAGCCGCCCGCCGACCAGGCGTCGAGATTCATCGATCCGGTGCGGGCGAGGATGTAGGCCGTCGCCGCCGGATTGGTGACGAGGCCGTCCACGTCGGCGTTCACGTCGCCGTAAGCGCCATAGAGGCCGGCGCGCTCATAGTGACCCGCGATCAGCGAGCCGCGCAGAAGATCGACCCCGCCCTGGAAGCCGCCCATGGCGCCGCTCGCGCGCGGATCGGCGAAGGCCTGATAGTGGTTGTCGATCGTCTGTCCGAAGAAGCGACCCCAGGCCGAGGGCGAGAACAGGGGACAGGGAGCCGGCCCCGGCTTTCTGGTCGGGAGAGCCACTGACTTCCTGGTCGGCAGATCGACAGACGAGGTCTCGGGCGCAGGCGCAACGGCGCAACCGTCCGGCTCGTAGGTGGCGCCGACCCGGTCGTCGAGCGTGCCGAGGATCGAGAGGCCCAATTGCCGCGCCAGAGGCTGCACCACCCCATAGGTGGCGAGTTCCGGCCCAATGATCGGAGAAGGTGGCGGGACAGGAGGAACCGGGGGCACGGGGGGCCCGGGCGGTTCAGGTGGAGTCGGCGGGAAGAAACTCGATCGCAGGAACCAGTCGTCGGGACTGCCGGAGACCCCGCCCCGGAACAGACGGTAGTCAAAAGCGCCGGCTCGCAACTCGCCGTTCGACAGCGTGAAGGCCCCGGGCGCCGTCGTCGCCCCGTTGATCGCATTCACAACGAGAATGCCGTTGGCGGTCGTCAAGGCCCCGGTTCCGCCAATGTTGGCGACATGCACCGATGTGGCGCCGGTCGCGGCGGGGTCGCCGTTGATGACCAACCGGTCGGACGGCGAGCCGTCGCCTCCCAGGAATGTGTTGATGGCCATCCTGCCGCCAGCGCCGACATAGGCGCCGCGAACTTCGAGCACATTGCCGATGCTCACGCCGGAAGCGAGCTGGATGAGCCCTTGATTGAGCAAGTCGCCAATGACGGTGAAAGTGCCGGTCGGCGAGCCGGTGAAACCCGGCGTGGCGCTGCCGGCGGCGATGACGCCGTTGTTGACCGTAGGTCCAGTGACGCTGCCGTAACCGCCGAGCGCGCCGCCGGATCCTACCGCAATAGGTCCGCCGCCCGACAGGGCGGCAGACGGATGGGCCAAATCGCCAACTACCAACGTGCCGGCCTTGACGGTCGCGCCACCGGTAAAGCTGTCGTCCGCCGTAAGGATCAGCGGAGATGCTCCATCCTTGGTCAGTGCGCCGGCGCCGGATATCTCTCCTGTCAGCGTCAGCGGGTTGCTGCCGCCGACGATGAGATTGGACAGAAGATGAAGCTGGATCGGGTTCGCGAGGCTGGCGGCCGCGGCAGTATTGTCGAGCGTCGTCGTCCCGGACAGGTTCGGCGTCACGATCAGCGTTCCGGTACCTAGCGCCGAATTGTTTCCCGCGATCAGCGTGCCGCCGGAGAGCACGGTTACGCCCGAATAAGTATTGGTCGCGGTCAATGTCGTCGACCCGGAGCCGATCTGACTGACAGAACCGGCTCCGGAGATCGTCCCGGCGAACGTCACTGCGTCGCTGCGGTCGAAGGCAAGCGCTCCAAAGTCCAAAACGTCGCCGATGATGCTGCCGGTCGTGCCGCCGTCGCCAAGCTGCAAGGCGCCGCCAACAATCTTCGTGCCCCCGAGGTAGGTGCTGGCCCCGGTCAGAATGGTCGTGCCCGAGCCGGCCTGCGCCACCCCCCCAGCGCCTGAGATTACGCCGGCGAAGGTCACTTCATCGCCTCGGTCGAAGACGAGCGTGCCGTTGTCCACGACGTCGCCGACGATGCCGCCGGTCGTGCCGCCAAGGCCGAGCTGCAAAAACCCTGAGGCGATGGTCGTCCCGCCCGTGTAGCTGCTGTCAGCCGTCAGAATGGTCCCGCCGGAGCCGATCTGCGACACCGCTCCTCCGCCCGAGATGACGCCGGGGAAGACGATCTCGTCGGAACGGTCGAACGCCAGCGTCCCGTTGTTGGTCACGTCGCCGACGATGCTGCCTGTGGCGCCGCCATTGCCGAGTTGTAGCGTCCCGCCCGAAATGGTGGTGCCGCCTGTATAGGTGTTGGCTGCCGAGAGGATCAGCGTGCCCTGACTAACGTTAAGGGCGGTAGGGCCGCTCACGGCGCCGCTCAGGGTCCATGTTCCATCGTCCAGCTTGGTGACCGTCTGGAAATTCGCGATTGGGCTGGAAAACGTGCTGCTTCCCAGCCCGTTCAAGTCGATTGTGTTCGTGCCGGTTCCGGCCGTCAGGTTCCCGATCAGCGAGGAACCGGTATAGAAATGCAGCGCGACGTCGCCTGCGCCGAAAACCATATTGCCAATGACGGCGCCCTTGTTGGTGAAATCGACAGAGGCGTTGCCGTTCGCCACAAGCGCATTGACCGCCCCCTCGATGGCGCCGCCGGAACTCATTGAGGATCGTGGTCAAGGTGTTGCTTGCGCTCGTCGCGTCGAGCTGAATGCCGGCGCCCGATGTCGAGTGAATCGTGCCTGAGTTGGTTATCGAGGATTGAGTGCTCTCAACCTCGACGGCGGCAGTGAGGCCGCCGTCGACGGACCCCGCGTTGATGACGGCGCCCGGACCGCCGAAGATGAAGATGGCGCGCGTGCCGCCAGAACTGATTGTTCCTGTGCTCGTGTTGGTTACAGAGCCGCCGGCTTGCAGTTTAATCGCGCGTCCTACGCTCGCGAGAATGCCTCCCGAATTGACGACGGCGCCGACGCCGCCTGCAATGTCGACGCCCCTCGACGCGCTGGAGATGACCGCGCCTAAAGCCGTTGGTCACAGTTCCGCCCGCTGACAGGCCGACGCCCGTCGACGCGTCGAGTATCTGGCCGAAGTTATTCACGATGGTCGGATTGGTCGCGCCGGCGATTCCAACACCGGTGGCCCTGATCGTGCCCGTTGTCTGGTTGATTACAGTGCCGCCCAGCCCAAGGTCGATGGCGTCATTGAAGCCGCTGGCGCTGGTGATCGTTCCGGCATTGTCGACGGTCGAGGGACCGCCGCTGACGGAGCCTCCGTTGTCGCTGATCGAAAGGCCCGTGAAGTCGCCGGTGATCGTACCGCCGGCCAAGTTGATGACGGTCGAGCCGCCGCCGATCAAAGCGCCACTGTCACCTGCGGTAATCGTTCCGGAGTTTGTCAAGGTAAATGACACGTCCCCGGTGATTCCGTTGCCGCCCGCCTCAATGGTTCCGTGATTGGTTACCGCCCAACCGGGACTTGCGACGGAGGTGACGCCGGTACCGGGGGCCGCGACCGTCGCGCCGCTTACGACAGTGCCGCTCATGACGCCGGGATTGGTGGCGCAGCCGGCGGTCCCGAGGACGATGGGGCCGTTCGCGGCAGTGATGAACCCGTCGGCATCGCAGGCGGCGTGCGCTGAGGCGCCAAAGGCAAGCAACGCAATAGTCACCATCACTGCACGCCCTGAAGCGGGCATGACGGCCGCAACTACGCCGGCAGGCGCCATGCTGGCAGGTGCGCGCGCCTCGACCTTCCCTCGTATCTGGGGTTCATTCGCCCCGTCATATCTGCGCCCGCCAATGCGCCAAGCGCGGCGGACGCTTCCAACGTCATCTGCCGTAGACTTTTCCATATCGACACCATCATTAACATGGATGCTCATCCTCCACTGTTTCTATCGAAGGCTGAGCGCGTGCGGCACCCGAATTAGTAGAGCTGTGCAACAGAAATAGGAGCACGAAGTCCTGCAATACTCGTGAGATTAATCATCCCCGCCGCGAAAGGCCACATTTTATTCTTAAATGAGCTGTGGACAGAGCATGATCCTCGCGAGCGTGCTCGAGACGCCACAGTCCTCTCCTCAAATGGCCTTACAAAAGTCGGCAATCTATAGGTTGCATCTCCAAAAATGCGGAATCCAGAACGCGCGGCCGTCGGCCCGTGCGCGGACCGAAAATGGGACATGGTCACGCCAATGGTCGATCGCTGCGCCGCAGGGCAGCGAATGTCGAGGGACCCGGAACTAAAACAGATAGCCCACCCTCAATTGAAGTCTTGAAAGTGTAAACCGGAAAATCCCTGATGATCGGGATGCCGAACTCCGCCGAAATCACTGTGTGCTCGGTCGGCTTCCAGCCGACCATGAAGTTGAGCGGCAGAAACAGTCGGCCCGTCTGGTTCCACACCGGCGCCCCATAGTTCAGTCGAATGTCCGGGCTGGGGTAGAGCGTAAAGAACAGGTTATGCGGCAGATTGATGTTGAGGGTCGGCGCGATGCGCAGCTGCCGCAGCATCCGGCCGTCGTCATTGCCTTCGAAATCGATTCCGTAACGCACCTGCGGCGCGAAATAGCTGCCCGGACTGATCTCCGGAAGCATGGCGCGGACGACGAAGCCGGTGACCTGTTCCCAGGCGTCCGTCGCCACGCCGTTGGTCGACGTGGGCGCAATCAGTTGCCCGCCAAGCGCGACCGCCCAGCGTTGATCGAAGTCGTGCACGATCCACGCTTGACCGAGCACGTTGCCGAAGCCGGAGATTGTCGCGCCGGTTGGATTCTCGGGTGTCACTCCGTTTGTCCACACGACCGGAATCTCGGTTCGGAAGTTCAGCTCCCATTGCGGGGCAAGCCTGAACGGCGCGTCGATCCGGGCGAACGGCGTGTTGGTTTCGACCCTCTTGGTCGTTCCCTCCTCGACGCCCGGACCGGGGGCTTCGGTATAGCGCTCGAGAAGCTCGATCTTGCCCAGCGGCCGGGTTGGGTCGTCGCCGGTCGCGTTCGCGACATCGGGAGGATCTGAGCCGGCAAGAACGGGGCCTGCCGCGCTGAGAGCGCCGGCGACAGAAGCGCAACGCGCGAGGGTGAGAAGCGAGCGTCGCGCGCAGCTTCGAACGCGCCGCCGCCACGACCGCGGCTCACCTCATCGCCGCGAGATTCCTCCAGAAGGTCTCGAGGCTCTTGGTGCCGCCGAAGAGGGTGGTGAAATTGGTCGAATCGACCAGAACGATGTCTCCGGCCCTCTGCTCGTTCGGCGGCGCCCACAGGAGGCAGTTGAACTCCCTCTCGCCCGCCTCGGTGAAAGGGTGCGGACGTTCGAGATCGATCGGCTGCCGCGCGAGAACCTGGATGGAGCCCGCGTCTCCCGTCAATTCATAATGCGGCAGATGCGGGTGGAAGTTGAGGGTCGGGACGTTCTGCAAGAGGCCAAGGCTGTCGAGGTCGTGGAAGGGCGTGAGCGGAGCAATTTCGGTTGTGCCTTTCACGAGCGCGGGCCGAAGGCCGTAGGTGTTGTGTACGGGAACGCCAAGCCCCTTCATCAGCGAGCGCGTGTACTGCCCAAACCGCTGCTGGCGAGGCACCAGCGGATCGCCGTGGTGCAGATATTCCACCTGGCGTTGCTTCATATCGCCGGTGAAGCCGACGTCATGATGAGGCGCGAGCAGAAGACAGGCGCCGTCCCGCTTCAGCCATTCGCGGATCGCGGCGATCTCCTCCGGCGCCGCTTCCTGCTCGGACAGAATATGGTCGAGTCCGAACACCATCAGAGTGTCGGCGTCGGCGAGAATGCGCTCGTCGATCGGCAGCTTGTACCCGGCCTGGTCGATGCGCTGGAAGACGGCCACCGGATGGCCCGTCGTTTCGCCGGCGATCCTCTGGAAGCTGAGGGTCGAGCGGTGAAACAGCTCGAGCGTTCCCGCGATGCCCTGAAGGAACTGCGCCGCGCTCCATTCCGGCGTCTCGTAGGCCGGCCAGAGGACGTTCCGAACCTCGGTCATGGTGGAGAAGCGATTCTCCATCGCCGCGGGGTCGCGTTGGGCTTCCCAAGGGTAGCTCCACGTCCAGTAGATGCTCACGCGCCGTTTGCCCGGCGTGTATTTGCGCGGAATGTGATCCTGATTGTAGGTCCGGGCGGAAGCTTGCGCTGACATAGATCTTCCCACTTGCCGTGCTTGCCGTTCAGGCTCGATCCTGGGCGTTCAGTGACGCCAGATAGCCGAGCGCCTTGAGACCCGGGAGAAAGAAATACGCGCCGCCCTTCAAGGTCGTGAAGGCCGGCAACCCAACGATTGTCTTGCGAATGGGGCGCTTCGGGATCTTGTACTCGAGCGTCCCGTCGTGGGCGCCGATGATCGGGTCACGCTCGTTGCCGAGCTCGTTGAAGTTCCGGTCGTTTATCCAGACGTTCTGCGCGAACTCGAACTGGCGGATGAGGCTCGCGCAGATAACAAACGCGGCGATCCCGCGCTCGACCCCATCGTCGGGAGCGCCTTCAGGGAGAGGAGGCCCGTACGGCGCTCCTCGCCGGATCATTCGCCGCCGGTTCATGTTGTGCCCCATGTCGCGGGGATTCATCCGCCGGATGTGCGAGCCGAGCGGGACCGCGTAGCCGTGCGGGTCCTTATCCTTGTACGTGAAGTCGTTGTTGCGCTGCATATCGGCGCCCAGGGCCGGATCGTCCTTTTCAGGGGCGAGCACGAGCGGCGCGCCGCTACGCCAGCGCCCCATCAGCTTGGCCGCGACCAGTTCCTGCTCCTCGACGGTGTCGCCGTGCTGCCGAAGGAAATCGCGGAACTTCCCCACATGTTCCTCGAGCCGCCGGTAGGCCATGTAGCTGCCGTTGCGCGCCAGAACTTCCGGCCGCGGACTATCGGCTATGACTCCGTATTCGTCGGGGTAGCCAAGGATGAACTCGCCCGCCTTCAAAGGCTCGCCGGTTCCTGGCGTGGGCTCGACTCCGTTTCCTTCGATGGCCGGCTCTGACAACCTGTCGCGATAGCCGAAATGCTCATGCGCATAACCGAACGGCGGAATGGCCTGAAGGTCGAGCACGGAGAGGACTTCGACGCCGGCGCTGCCTGCGACAAGCTTCCGGTGTTCCGAGACGCACCGCTCTTGCTCGGCTGAGTCCCGCGCAAAGAGAATGACGATCGCGTGCAAGTCGGGGCTCGCAAGCCCGCCCACCCAATGGTCCGGTGCATTCACGCCGGTATCGCCGAGCATTTGCGCCCGCGCCGCCATGCCCTGCTTGAACTCCTCGGGGAAGGACGCGAGCGAAGCCTCGTCCAGTCCGAGCGCGCGCAAACCGTTCCAGGTGAAAGCCGCCGTCACCCAACGCTTGTCCTGGTCGACGTTCGCGCGCATCGACGCGGCCGAATGAATTGTCTCCTTGATCGCCGAGACCCAGGCGCGCCCGCCGGCGCCATCGCGAAACGACAGAAACTCGTAGCGGGCCGTGAGCGCCGGGGCGCGAGTCAGCAGCAGGTGCTGGATGTCGTCGAATTCGAGCATCGCGACCTTTTCCGTTTTCTGACCTCGCGGTGGATTGAGTCAGCGCCGCGCCGTTGCAGACGTTCGATCGACAATCCTGAACCGGAACCTATTGCATCTGGTCGAGCATGGTCGAGAACGCGGCCTTCAGTTTGAGAGCCTTTTTGATTTCGGTGGCGCTCGCGTACGGATATTCGGCGTATTCGAGGAAGCTCGGGCACTGGTGGTCGCGGACAAACTTGACGAATGCGGCGGGATTTGTCTGCCAGTCCGTCGGGAAACCCTCGAGATTCTCGAACACCGTCCGCAAGCCGGTGATGCCGAATAGCGTCACCGCGTCTTCGGTATACTTATCGAAGTCGGTATCGAAAATGCCCTGATACATGAAGTAGGTGTCCCCCTTGATGGGAAAGAGCACCCAGCGCAGATAGTGCAGCTGCAAGACAGCCAGGGCGTCCGGCTGCGCCGCGATCGTATTCTCGATGTCTTTGGCGTATTTGTAGAACACGTCCTCGCGACCCGGGATTATCTTTGCGAGGATCGAGAAGCCGTAGCAGGCCGGGGTTTTGGGAAAGATGGGGCCGTAACGCCCCTGCTCGACCTTGTCCTGGAAATACCCCCCCTTGGGGATCGCCATCGCGGCGGGCTTAGACCAGTCCTGCGTCTTGGATTCGCTCGACATTGTGTTGGCCCTTCCTTGATGTGTTTCCTCGGGCGAATGATTCGACACTCTTTCCGCTTACGGCGCGCATTTCTTGAGGGTTGTGGCGAGCGCTGGATCGCCGGAAGCGCTGTAGATGAGTTCGGTAGGAGAGCGGAGCGCGATCATCACGCTCCGGGACGTGTAGCTGATCGAATCTTGGCATTCGGCGCTCACCTTGAGCGCCCCTTCCGCTTGGGATGCGCCGTCGATCTGGCAGATAGCGGAGGGCAGGAGGATCTTCTTCGGCGACTCGACGATCGCGGCCTGGGCGAACTTGTCCACCGGCTGCCGATAGGCCCAGCCGCCGCCGCGCCGCTGGAAGAGCCGCTCGCAATCCCCCTCGGAATAGGCCCAGGCGCCGACCAGCTGCGCGAGGTTCTTGGGCGCAAACACGCCCGCGACTTCCTGCGCCTCCCGTCCGGGCGCGGGCGGCGGCAGGGGCGTTTCGACAAGCGGAGTGGGAGCAGGCGGAGGCTCATGGGCGACGACGGGCGGCGCCGGGGGCGTCTTGGGGGCCGGAGCGGGCGGCGAGGCGGCTTGCTGTCCTGCATCGGGCGCCGGGTTAAGAGCGGGCGCGGGAGCTGGAGCAGGCGCGGGGGCCGGAGAGTCGGAGTCGGAGCGGGAGCGGGCGCCGGAGTCGGAGCGGATGGGGCTGCAGCCTCCTGCGCGGCCGGGGGCGAAGGTGGGGAAGGAGCCGAGGGCGCGGCTTTCTGCTCAGTAGGAGCGGGGGTCGGGGCGACCGCCGTTGGGCCTGGCAAAACCGGGGGAAGGACACTCGTCTGGTCTATCCAGAAGGCGGCAGCGATCGCGACGAGGACGACACCCGCGAGCAAAGCCCATAACCAGCGCCGCATAGCATCCCCTTCACGTCGCTCGGAACCGTCCTTGTCTCGGCTAGAAGTTGATCAGGCCATGCTTGTGGACATGAGTCACATGCACTAGCGGCGCCACTTCCGCGGTTACGTGGCGCATCAGGTATTGATGTTTGACGAAAACATCAAACCCACGGCCAGGGCGCCGATCAAAACGGCGATACGTGAGCGCATGGGCGTTTTCCTTCGATGGTAGTGACGTAACCTGGCGGCCGTCGAAAACAATGGCGGCGCGGCGCGTCAACCGGCCGCCAGAGTTTGTGAAGCCTTCCTGCGCAGACGCAAGACGGCCTGGCGCCTCAACAACTTGTCGTGCGCCGGTTCCGACGCGGCGCGTCCTCCTGCGCCGCGCGGCCACGCTGACGCCGGACAGGGGCGCGAGCCGCCGCGGCGGCTCGAACCCGTAAGACTTACACCTCTCGTATGCGCCGCGCACGGCAGCGTGACGCTGCCTCGGGCGCTCATCCGCCACAAAAATGCGCATCCGCCGCCTTGCTTACGACAATCGCAGCCATCCTGTTCTGGGCCGCCGCCGTTTGATCGGCCGTGGATGTGAATGGCAGCCGCTCGCCTGTCCAGCACAAAGATATCCGGCTCTCTGACACTTTGTGGTCATACACGAGAGCCTCGAATACCGCATTGGCGCGCCGTTGTGATAGGCGCTCGTTGAATCCCGCAGAGCCAACTGAATCGGTCTTGCCAAGGATGGTGGCGACGAAGTCCGGGTGGCTTTCGATCAGTCCAGCCACGTCGCGTATTTGCTCCTGGTCCTTGTCATCCAACTTATAGCCGCCGGTGGGAAAATAGATGAAATGGGCGGTAGCGCCGGCCGGCAGATTCTTCACCTCTTGCGCTGTCGCGGCGTGAACTGAAAATAAGCCAACGGCCGCCGCTGCGAGGCTGATCGTTACATTGCGGTTTAACATTCTGCTCCCCTTCCATTTTTGCTTTCTACGGTGAATCGCTGCCTTCAAGTGAGGCCCCAAGTCGCGTTGATTTCGACGCCGACTCAATCGCCGCCATGTCGCTGTCGAGACGCAGGCCACAGAGGTCAAAGCGCTGCTTCGCCTGAAGCGCCTGCTCCATCGCCTCAGGGACTTTGGCGGCGAGGATCTGCCTGCTTTGCGCGAAGCAGGCGGCTGGCTCCGCGCTGAAAGCCAGCCGACGTGCTCGCTGGGCGCTGCTAATCGCCAGCCGGGGAGGCAATGAACGCCATCGCCCCCCTGCATTGGTCACTGGTCTCGCCGAGATGCGGCCTCATGCAGTCGGTGATGTTGCCGTATGTGGCCTGGGGGCAGAAGTGCTGGATGTCCCCTTTGCACTCCGCGAAGACCCATGCAGCCTTCGACAGCCTTGACGAGCAGCCTACGGAAAGTTCGCTCATATGCGCTTCGATGCACGCACGAATGTGTCCCTCGCCAGGCGCAATACTCCCGCAAATGGACTTGAGATCGACTGTGCAATCTCGGTCCTCCGCTCGAACCGATGCCGTCGAAGCCGTCAGCAACAGCGCCGCGCCGAGCGCGACCGTATAAAACGCAGTCTTCATGTCGCTTCCTCCCTCAGTTTCCTGACTTAGCCTCACACTAAGATTTCCCAGTTATTTTCGTATTTTTCCACCGAATTGGCGTCAATGAAACCAAAGACTTTCCAAGTCGGCGGTTGGCGAAACTGGGACGCCAGAGCCCCATTTTTAACCACGAAGAAGCGAGCAGGCGTCGCCCCTTCCGCTCCCAGAAGGACGTACACCGTCACTTGATCCGAACGCTTGGCAAAGCTGGCGCGGCGCATGTACCACGGCGGCGAATGCACGGTTTTGATCTGAATGGATTTCGGTCGCGAGCCGCTTACCCAAACGAGCATGTCGTGTTTCTCGTAACGAGACCCCGCAAGCTCCGCTTCGAATCCGCGTCGCAACAGTTCGGCCATCACAAGATGCTTTCCCGTGGATTCCGCCGTGACGTGGCGCCTTCGCTTCCTCCCATTCTTTTCGTCTGCGGTCTCGCTCATTGCATAACCGGCCGGGAGCCTATGCAATTCGCAGTTCGTCGAGGCCCGCAGTCGGGCGTTTGAGATCAGATGGATCGCTATGGACCGCTATTGCGCCGGAGCTGTTGCGGCGGGCGCCGGTTGACCGGTGCGTCGCGTGTGCCGGCGCTCATGCCGGCCATGGCGTCGCTCACTCCGATGGGTGCGCCGGCCTTGCCGCCGCTGCATCCCGTGCGTCCCGGTCGCCTCAGCGGGCGCGGCGGCCTCTTGCGCTTCGGCCTCCGACGGGTCCAGCGCCGACGTCAGCGCGAAGCCCAGCGCCGCCCCGAATCCGAGCAGGGAAAGCGCCCTTCGTCGCGAAACCATTTCCGTTTGGAATTTCTCGTTCATTTGCTGTCTCCCTGTCGCTGAGGGTTGCGGAACCGGATTTGCGGTAAGCTGAGTGCGACGACCTCGACGTCCGGGCGGAAAGTCCTCGCAATCGGTTGTCGACCGGAGACGCGGTCGGACGCGGCTTTAAACTCCGCGCGCCCCCCGTCTCTGAGTTCGCCCGCGCGTGATAACGCGAACAGTCCGAGGCTCGCCATTGCGGCGCCCGCCAATCCGACGAGGAAAGTTCGATTGAATTGACCGTGTAGCGCGGGGCCCCACCTAAAATTGCGGTTGACCCTTGCGTGGGCGATTGCAGCGCTCAGCCATCCCATCGGACCCGGCCCGTCCCCTCTATCCTGCGCGCCAACTAAGGCGCGAGCGTTGCGTCGTCCGGTTGCCTTTGGCTCGCGCGCCAGTTCCGATATGGCGCGTCCCGAGGATGGCCGAGCGTTGGGCGACGCTACGAAAGGGGCAACGGCATGTAACCTCGTAGAATTACGAGGGTGCGTCCTGAAAAATTACGAGGGTGCGCCTGCGGGGAGATCAAGACGCGCCGCGACGACGACCGTGTCAGATGGTCGCGATCCCATGCTTGATCGCGAAATGAATGAGCTCGGCGCTGCTGCGGAGTCCATTCATCTCCATGATCTGGTACTTGTGGAACTCCACCGTTCGCGAGGAGATCGCAAGCTCGCTCGCAATGTCCTTCGCCGAACGCCCTTCCGCGAGCAATTGCAGAATCTCTCTCTGGCGCGAGGTGAGCGACCTCCTCGCGCCTTCCCTTTCGCCCCGAGCGCCGGTCGCGGCTTCCTCCACCACCTGTTTCGTCAGGGAAGGCGTGATGAAAGTCTTCCCTTTCAACGCTGCATGGATGGCCACAACCAATTCCTCGGAGGCCGAGTGCTTGACCACGAAGCCGGACGCACCGGCGTCCAGCGCGCGGCGCGCGTAGGCCGCGTTCTGATGCATCGTCAGGAAAACGACCTTGATGTCCGGGAGAGACTTCTTGAGCCGGGTCAACGCCTCGAACCCGTTGAGGTTCGGCATGGCGACATCGGCGACGATGACGTCGGGCCGCAGCCTTTCTGCGGCCTCAACCATGGCGCGCCCGTCCTCGACAATCCCGACGAGCTCAAACTCGTCGGGGAGAAGCGCTTTCAGGCCTTCGGCCATCATGCGGTGATCGTCGGCCACCAGCACGCGCGGACGATTCATGACGCGTCTCCTCGTTTCAATGGCGCCCGAGCCACAATGCTCGTCCCGCCGCCTGGCGACCTGTCGATGAGGAGTTCGCCGTCGACCAGGGAGAGGCGCTGTCTCATTCCAGCAAGCCCAAGACTTGGCCGAGCCTGTTTGCGGGTTGGATCGAAACCAACGCCGTTGTCCTGCACGGCAAGCTCAAGTTTGCCAGCGAGCGCGCGAAGCTCGACCTCGACCGAGCCGGCGCTTGAATGGCGGGCGACGTTGCGAAGCGCCTCCTGCGCGACCCTGTATAGACAAAGGGACACGGCCCTGGCCGGCTCGTCGATGTCGCGGGCAGCTCTGAAGCTCGTTGGAATTCCCTCCACAGCGCCGAATCGCGCGCACTCGGCCTTCAGCGCCTCGATCAGGCCGAGGTCCTCGAGAATAGCAGGATGGAGCGCATAGGACAGGGCGTGCACATCCTCGCTCAGCTGGACCAGGTCGCGACGTATCGAACGCATCGCCTGGCCCGCGACCGGATCGCCGAGTCCTTTCTCCTTCCGTCCCGCATCGATCGCAATCAAAGCCAAGCGCTGGGTGACGTCATCGTGGAGCGCGCGCGCCAACCGTGCGCGTTCATCCTCGTGCGCGGTGATCAACCGTCCGTTGAGTTCGCGAGCTTCGTCTTCAGCATTCCGGCGTTCGGTGATGTCGATCGATATGGCGCGCAACTGCCTGGGCTTGCCGTTCGAATCGAATTCGATCCGCCCCCGGGCGGCGATCCAACGCACGGTCGAATCCGGCGACGTCACTCGATATTCCGTTTCGTATTCGCCGTCGCCCTCGATCGCCCCGTGGACCGCCTCGCGCAGCAGTTCGCGATCGTCTGGATGCACGACGTCGATGAAACGATCAAAATGGACGGGAGGCGCCGAGTGCCAGTTTCCAGAACTCCAGTCGCTCGCGCTCGCCCGGACCTCGTCTCGTGGAATGTCCCAAACCCAGAAGCGCAGCTTGGCCGCGAGCGCCGCCAGACTCATGCTTTCTTCGCTTGTCCGCAGTCGGTCATGCGCTCGCCGCAGCCGCAGCCGGTTGAGCAGCAGACCGATGATCAGGATCGCCTGAAGCGCGGAGAAGCTTGCGATGGCAAGGACGTACCACCTGTACTGCTCCCAAAGCGTCGGCTCGCGGAATCTGACAGTGCTGCCGGGGGGAAGGTCGGCCTCTCGCACCCCCCATCGTTGCAGCTCCCGCCAGTCAAACTCCGGTTCTTCAAACCTCTGTGGCGGGGTCTTGATATCGCCTGGCGAGGCTCCCCGAAGGATCTGCGCGGCGACCTCGGCGGTCTTGCGGCTCAGGGTGCGGATGGCGAGCAGAGGCCCTCCAACAATGCCGGCCCCCAGTTGATAGTCGTACTGTCCGAATATCGGCGCGTTGGCAACGGCGTGCAACCGGGCGAGAACCTCCTCCTGGCTATGGGGAACGCCCTGCGCGTCGATGATGAGATCGCCGAAAAAGATCGCGGAGGCGGGCGGCAGGGCCGCAACGCGCTTCTGGATTTCGGCGAACGACAGGTCATTCATGAAAACGGGCTTGACCCGACCCTCAAACGCCTGGAGCGCGTGAACGTATTCGTTGGCCCAGAATTTTTCGATCGGCGAACGGCCGATCACAATTGCGAGCGTCGTTGTGTTCGGCAGCGTTCGGAAGATGTTTCCAAAAATTGTTGGCAGGTCAGTCGAAAGCGTGACCATCGTTTCGTTGGGGGTGAGCGTCGAGTCTTTGATCGCTCTGGCGTCAAGGGCGGCGAAAATGACCGGCGTGGAGGGAAAGAGGTCTTGTCTGTGGCGCTGAATGAAGCGCGCAGCGGGACTTACCAGCGTAATGATCAGATCGGGAGGATGGGTCGGAAAAAGGGCTCGCAGATAGCCCGCGAAGGCGTCGTCCCGCTCGCCGTCGGTAAAGCGCGCGATCTCGAGCGACACTTCGTGGCGGTCCAGCGGATAAGGGGATTTCTCAGCCAAATCCGTACGCAGATAGCCGGCGAAGGCTTCCTCCGCGTCAAAATCGGAACCGAACGAGTGCAACAACAGCACCCGCTTCGGCTCCGCAGCCGTTGCGCTCCCTGCTGCGAAGGCCAGCAGAGCAATCGCCATCCACACGCTGCGCGCCCACCCCATGGGATACTCGAGCAATCAACAATACCTCGGCCGCAATCTACGGGACTATAGCGGATCAGGGACGACTCGGCGAAGGGTTGTCCAAACATGACCCGCCAATCGGCCGGCTGGCGCCAACGTCTCCGTCGGCGCGCGCCCCCCGTAATTTTTCATCTCGACAGCTAGTAAATCTTCGAGGTCATACCGACGCGTTCGAAGTCCAAGGTTCGTTGAACGGTGAGGACGTCCCGGGCCGCGAACGCGAAATGAAGAGATGCCTGAGAAAGAGAGAGGTTGTGCGCTTCTAGCGGATCGGCATCTTGGCTTGGTGGAGGGGGTACGCGGCCTGCTTGAGACGGAGTTCGAGGCTGTCGTGGTGGTGGGGGATGAGGTTTCGCTGTTCGAGAGCGCGCGTCAGCTCCACGTCGCTCTGGCGGTGGTCGATCTCTCGCTCCAGCGCGGCGACGGGCTCGGGCTGGTTCGCCGGATCCGCAGCCATTTCCCGCAGCTGAAGCTGATCGTTCTCAGCGTCCACGAGGAAAAGAATGCAGAGTTGGCGACGATGGAAGCGGGGGCTAACGGATTTGTCCTGAAACGATCCATCGCAACGGATCTGCTGCCAATGATTGACGCCGTGCTTGCGGGAAGCGCAACATGACATTTTCAGAATCGGATATAGTCTGGCGTGGAAAATTTCGCTTTTGACCTTGGCGGGCGCGTGAGCGGCTCGCCGGCCGTGTGTGAAGTGGGAAACGGGAGGGCGCGCCAATGATGCGTGCAATCGGCCGAGGCGCAAGGCGCGCTCATGGTCTGTTCGCTTTGGCGGTGGCCGCCGCCTTGGCCTGCGACCCGCTGCTTGCTGAGGCTCAAAACAATCCGCCGCCAGCCGAGACGCCAGCTGCCGCGCCCGCGACGCCAGCCGAAGCTGAGGCCGAACAGCCGCCCGAAAACAGTGCATTCACACGCGAGGAGCTCGAGAAGCTGCTCGCGCCCATCGCGCTCTATCCCGACCCTTTGCTCGCGCAGATGCTGCCTGCCAGCGCCTATCCGGTGCAGATCATTCAGGCGCAGCGCTGGCTTGACAAGAACAAGACCCTCGTCGCCAAGAACGACTATTCCGGCATCGACAGCCAGAATTGGGATCCCGCGGTGAAGGCGCTGGCGCGCTTTCCGGACGTCATCAAGATGATGAGCGCCGACCTCGACTGGACGACGGACCTCGGCGACGCCGAAGTGAACCAGCCCCAGGACGTCGCCGAGGTCATCCAGGCGCTTCGCGTCAAGGCGGAAGAGGCCGGGACTCTGAAGACGACGGATCAGCAGACGGTGGAGCGAGTGGAGGCGAGCGCGCCGCCGGCCGCGGCGGGCGCGCCTCAAGGCGCGACGGCGGCGCCGCAGCCCGCGGCAAGCTACATCAGCATCCAGCCGACCGATCCCGCGACCGTCTATGTCCCGACCTATGATCCGGCTGCGGTCTATCAGCCCTATACCGGAATCGCGCCTCTGCTCGGCTTCGGGGCCGGCGTCGCGGTCGGGGCGCTATGGAACAACAACTACTGGAATTGGGGAACGGGCGCGATCTACCCGCCGACCTGGGCCGGCTATTCGGGCTGGCATGGCGACGTCAACAACGGCAACATCAATGTCGGCAATAACGTCAACGTCGGCAACAACGTGAAACCCTGGCGGCCGAACGGCGACTATCGGCCGGGCATGGGCAGCAAGCCGGGAATCGGCGCCAATCGCCCCGGCGGCGCCGGCCGACCCGGGAGGCCCGGCGGGATCGGCGGGGCGGGTCGTCCCGGCGGCGTTGGCGGCGCGGGCGGGATCGGCGGGGCAGGTCGTCCCGGCGGCGTTGGCGGCGCGGGCGGGATCGGCGGGGCAGGTCGTCCCGGCGGCGTTGGCGGCGCGGGCGGGATCGGCGGGGCAGGTCGTCCCGGCGGCGTTGGCGGCGCGGGCGGGATCGGCGGCGCAGGTCGTCCCGGCGGCGTTGGCGGCGCGGGCGGAATCGGCGGCGCAGGCGTCCGGCGGCGTTGGCGGCGCGGGCGGAGCGGCGGGCGGCCAGGCGGAGTTGGCGGTCCTGGCCGTCCCGGCGGCGGGCAAGCCGCCAATCGTCCGGCCACGCGGCCGGCGGGCCGGCCTGGCGGCGGCGCCGGTCCGGCCGCAAGGCCCGCTAGCCGTCCGGCCGCGAGGCCGAACATCAGCCGGCCGGGAAGCTCGGCCATGGGCGGAGTGAGAATGGGCGGGGCCAACGCGGCTTTCGCCAACCGCGGCGCCATGAGCCGGGGCGGAATGCCGGGCGGCTTCGGCGGCGGTGGGATGCGCGGCGGCGGGGGCGGCTTCGGCGGCGCTGGCATGCGCGGAGGCGGCGGGGGTATGCGAGGCGGTGGCGGCAACTTCCGTGGCGGTGGCGGCGGCGGCCGCGGAGGAGGCGGACGTGGCGGCGGGCGGCGCTCCGACATTCGCCTCAAGCACGACATCGTGCTCATCGGGCGGCTCGACGACGGCCTCGGCTATTATCGCTTCGTCTATAACGGCGGCCACACCGCCTATGTCGGGGTGATGGCGCAGGAGGTCGAGACCGTGGCGCCGGAAGCGGTGACGCGCGGCGCGGACGGCTACATGCGCGTTTCCTACGACCTTCTGGGATTGCCGTTCGAGACCTACGACCAGTGGCTGGCCCGCGGCGCGCATCTGCCGAGCGTGAAACCGGCCGCGCATTGATGGCGGGACACCGGACGAGGACAACGACGATGACCATGAAAATCGGCGCCCTTCTCGCAGCGTCCGTTTTGATCGCCGCGGCGTTTCCAGCGCGCGCGCAGGAGACCTATCCGACTGCCGAAGCCGCGGTGAAGGACCTCGTCGATTCCGCCAAAGCGAAAACGCCTGGCTTCGGCGAGCGCATTCTGGGCAAGGACGGCGCGGCGTTGCTGAAGTCTGGCGACGCCGATCAGGACGCGGAGAACCTGAAGGAGTTCAACGCCGCGGCCGCCGCGTCGACCGCGATCGACGACGGGCCCAATGGCGAGAAAATCCTGCGGGTCGGCAAGAACGGCTGGACCTTGCCGCTGCCGCTGGTCAAGACCGACGCAGGCTGGCGCTTCGACGCGGCCAAGGGAAAGGAGGAAATGACCGATCGCCGGGTCGGTTACAACGAGCTCAGCGCCATTGAGGCGTGCAAGGCTTACATCGCCGCCCAGGACGAGTATTTCCGGCTCGACCGCGACAACAACGGCCTGCGCGAATATGCGCGCCGGTTCATCTCGACGCCCGGAACCCACGACGGCCTCTACTGGGCGCCGGAGAACCAGGCCGATATTTCGCCGCTCGACGGATTCGCGGAGGACGCCGGTCTGGCCAGGCGTTCGGGCGAGAAGCCGGAGCCTTACGACGGCTATTACTACCGCATCCTCACCGCGCAGGGGCCGGCGGCGCCCGGCGGCGCTTTTTCCTACCTCATCAACGGCCACATGCTCGCAGGCTATGCGATGGTCGCCTGGCCGGCCGCCTATGGCGAGAGCGGCGTCCAGACATTCATCTGCGGCGAGAACGGCGTCGTCTACCAAAAGGACCTCGGGCCGAACACCGCCGCGCTCGGCGCCTCGATGGCCCAGTTCAATCCCGACGCCACCTGGAAGGCCGTCGAGTAGCGGCGAGGCCCCAGTCGCGTCAGAGCGGCTGACCGTTCGGGCGTCAGAACCAGCCGGCCCCTTTTCGCGAGCGCAGACAGGCCGCGAACCTGAGGCCGGCGAACCCGCCGCCTTGAGACCGGCGCGTTGGCTGGCGCCAGGACCGGGCGGGCCCGCCCAGGCGCTTGAAGTCTCGCTCGACCAGCAGGCTACATTGCGTCAGTAGCTCGGAGACAACCCTGCAACAGGAAGACGAGATGAGAGCGATCTCCCATTTTCTGCGGATTACCGTGCTCGGCGGCGTCCTGTTTCTGACGCCGATTGTGGTGCTTGCGTTCATCTTGAGCAAGGCGTTCGACCTTGCGCGTCGCGCCTTAAAGCCGATGGCCGCGATCATTCCGGATCGATTCGTCTCGGGGGAGACGATGGAAGCGATATTGGCCATCGTCCTCATTGCGATTCTGTGTTTCATCGCGGGCTTGTTCGCCCGAACCCGGCCGGCGCAACGAATGGTCGCCGAACTGGAATCGTCGGTGCTGTCCAAGATTCCCGCCTATGAATATCTGAAACAGGCGGGCGCAAGCGTCATGGGGCTCGGCGAGATGGCCGATCATCCGGTTGTGCTCGCGAAACTGGGCGGCGCATGGCGGATAGGCGTCCAGACCGGCGCGGAGAGCGGCGGCTTGGTCGCAATTTTCGTACCCAACGCCCCGAACCCGATGTCGGGATCGGTCTTCCTCGTCGCCGCCGACAGCGTCCACCCGACCGACGTTCCGCTCGCTGCGGCTATGGGTTGCCTCAGGCGCTGCGGCGCTGGGTCCGAAGCCCTTCTAAGCGAGTTCGCGCCCCGGGCGCCGACAGAGCGGGGGTGACAAAGCTCGTTCGCCGAAGTCGTCAGCGGCGATATTCGGATGAAGTGAGCTGGCGCTGAACCTCATCCCTTTCGCCGGGATCGCCTTTCTGTGGTTCATCGGCGTCGTTCGCCACCGGCTCGGACAGAGGGAGGCCCGCCCGGAATCGCCTTTCGTTTCTTTAGGCGCGGCCGGAGGGCCGTCGAAGCGCTCCAAGCCCCTTGCCAAGAACGCCTGATCCTTGTGTCTTCGCGCGATCGATCCCATAGACTGCCCGGATGGCCCGGAAATCGGGGACAATCGAAGCCATCACAGACGGGTGGGCCCGCCATGCAGCCCTGGTTCATTCCGATGGCCTACGTGAGCGGCGCCGTGGTGGCTGGGCTCGCGCTGCCGCGAATCGAGCAGGCTTATCTTTCCAGCTACACCATTGCCATGTCGGTGGCCTCGGCCCAGGCGCTGCTCTCGGCCGCCGCGTCGGGGATGATGGCGCTGACCGGAATCGTTTTCGCGATGGCCTTCGTGATGGTGCAGTTCAGCGCGATCGCCTATTCCCCGCGGCTCGTGCTCTGGTTCGCGCGCGACCGGACGCTGTTCCACGCACTGGGAACGTTCACCGCGACATTCGTCTACGCTCTGTTCACGCTCGCCTGGGTGGACCGCGGCGCTTCGGGAAAGGTCCCGCTGTTCTCGGTGCTTCTCGTAGGAATCATGATCATTTTCAGTATGCTCGCATTTTCGCGGTTGATGCAGCGCCTTGGCGACCTTCAGATCGGCAACGTGCTTCATCTGGTCGGTGACCGGGGCCGCGCCGTGATCGCCGATATGTTCCAGCGCCTGGACGCCCCGCCCGCCGCTCGGCGCGCTTCTGAAGCGATCGCGGGCCGCGCGCAGCTCGGGCCCGTGACCCAGACGGTGAAGTATTTCGGCAAGCCCCGCACGGTCGCCAGGTTCGACGTCGATTCCCTCGTTGCAGCGGCGCGGCAGGCGCGCGGGACGATCGTGATGGCGTGCGCGGTCGGCGACACGCTGGTCGAGGGCGACGTTCTCCTGCGCGTTCATGGCGCGGGAACGTCGCTGCCAGAACGGGCGCTCCTGCGCGCCGTTCATCTCAGCCGGGAACGGACCTTCGAGCAGGACCCGAAATACCCGATCCGGCTTCTCGTCGACATCGCCATCAAGGCGCTGTCGCCTGCGATCAACGACCCGACGACCGCCGTCCAGACGATCGATCAGCTCGAGGACCTCCTGCGCCGCCTGGGCTCAGCGGAGCTCGACGCTGGCGATCTCGCCGACGCGGAGGGCGTTCTTCGACTCGCCTTCCCGACGCCGACCTGGGAGGACTATCTGACGCTCTCGTTCGACGAGATCCGGCACTTCGGCTCGAGTTCAGTTCAAGTGATGCGGCGGATGAGGTCCGCTCTGGTCGGCCTCGCGGACTCGTTGTCGAGTCAAGAACGGGTGGAAGCGGTGCGACGATACCTCGAACATCTCGACCGTGTCATCGGAGCCCTGCCGTTCGATGTTGAGGACAAGAGCATGGCGCGCCAGGAAGACCGGCAGGGCATTGGCCTGTCTCGCCGACGCATCGACACCACCTGAACCGCTTGCGTCGTCATAGGTTCAATCCTCGGACGCGACCGGGATCCGGCCCTCCCGGATTGCTTTGACAAAGGCGCGATAGTCGCGAAGGTTCTGGTCGGCGTATTCAACCGCGAACTCGCATACGGCGTCGTCGAAAGTCGTATTGGAGCCCACGTAGCCGGAAATTCTCGCTGCGTCGCCCGATCGCGCATGGGCCCGCGCCAGCGCCCAGGCGCAGAGCTTGCTGAATTCCCTCAATGTGGTGACGTCCCAGTCCTCCGGGACGGCGGAGATCTTCGCGTCGCGAAGCTGGCGAAAGTAGTAGTGGCGGCCATTCAGTCCCTGCGTCCAGCCGAGAAAAATGTCGCTTGCCGACTGCATGAGACGCTGGCCCGCCACGATCCGCTCGCCCTGGTTCTTGTGCATGGACTTTCCGGCATAAGGCTCGAGCACCGACTTTCGCGCTTCCTTGACCTGCAAGAAAATTGGATCGTCGTCCGCCGCCATGAACAGCCCGAGCGCGCAATAGGTGCCGACGCTGCCCACGCCGACGACCTTGATCGCAAGGTCAAACAGTCGAAACCGGTCGAACAATACGCGAATATGCTCGGGCAACGACTTCCGATAGCCTTCGATCGCCTCGACATATCCCGTCTTGACGCCCGGGGCTTGCTCGTCCGTCGGATGGAAGATCAGCGGCGGCGTGTCCTTGATCCTCGGCGCCGAGCCGTGATGCTCGACGAGCTTGGGGAACAGGCTTTCGGGCAAGCTTTTCCGACGCGCCTGTTCGAACTCTCTGCCTGACGCGCTCCACCTCCGCTCCGGATGGGAGAACCTTGAGAACGCGGTCGAGATCGATGCGATCGTACCAGACATCCAGCGCGCGCATCGAGGCATAATCAGCCATTCGTTCCCGGTAGGAGCACACGGATTCCGTCGCCGCCTTCGCCGCCTCGCTGTCGAGGAGGTCGAGATGGCGGGCGGCGATGACGATGCTGGCCGCCAGTCGCTTGACGTCCCACTCCCAAGGAGCGGGCAGAGTTTCATCGAAGTCGTTGATGTCGAAGAAGATGTTGCGCTCCGGCGTGGCGAAGCCGCCGAAATTCATAAGGTGAGCGTCGCCGCAAGCCTGCACGCGAAGTCCGGAGGTTGGGGTCGAAGCCAGATCGGCCGCCATGACCGCGGCCGCGCCGCGATAGAAGGCGAAAGGCGATTGGGCCATGCGTCCGAAGCGGATCGGGATCAGCGCCGAGATTCGGCCTTCGTTGGACTCGCGCAGAAGTTCGACTGGATCGCGCCGATCCTTGGGCGGCTTCCAGCCGCCGTGCGCGGCGCGCGGCGTCGCCTCGCGCAGCGCCTTGCCTATGGCGCGCCGCTCGTCCGCGGACAGGTATGCTCCAGCGGCGGAAGCCTCTTTTGCCGGTTGGTGTTTTGCCTTCGCCTTCCGCATGCTCCCCCCTCCTCAGCCGATCATAATGCGACGTATGGCAGGATCCATAAGTCAGGCGCCCGACCGGCGGGGACAACGTCAACCGCAAAATCAATCGCGAGGCCATGGCGATCGCGGCGACGCGGTCTGGCCGGCCGTCCCGGACGCCATCGACTCCTTTGCTGCACCTCAATCGTCCTGGCTGCACCCAGGCTCAGGACCCGTTGAATTTCTTGCGGGTCGACCGATTCATAGACGAGGCGAGTAAGCTTCGCCATGACCGATTTGTTTTTTCTCTCCGAGGCGCAGATGCGTCGTATCGAGAGGTATTTTCCGTTCTCGCGCCGCTCCGAAACCGGACAGTTCGTCGTGCTCCCCACCGATCTTTCGAGACGGCGCGCGGCGAATCTGAATCAAGGGTGGGATGGTTCTCTCGGCCGAAGTCGAAGAGTTGATCGCCTCGCTGAGGCGAGAGAATGTAGCGCTTCGGACTGAAGTGGCGGACCTTCGGCGGCAGTTGGGCCAAGACAGTTCGAACAGCTCAGGCCGCCTTCGAGCGACAGGTTGGGGAGGAAGTCCCGCAACGCCGGCAGCCTGAGCGGCGCTTCGGGCAAGGCGGGCGGCGGGCAGAGGGGCCGCAAGGGCGGCGCGCTGCGGCAGGTCGCTGCGGGCGGTCGACCGGAATCGAGAAACGCCAGGTATTCGATCTTGCCGAGCGCCCGCTCATGGTCACGGAGCATCGGGCCTCGATCGATCCTCGCCGTCCTCGCAGCCTAACCGGCGGCTTGGCAGTCACCCAGTGACAGAAAAAGGCGCCTAAGCGATTGAAAGGATTGATTCGCTGCCAGAACTTGGCGCCTGGCCCAGCCGGGGCTCCGGGGCGCCGCGGGAGGGGTTAAAGCTCGGTGCCGGCCAGCGCCGCCTTGAGCCTGTCGGCCGCCTTCTCAGCGTTGCGCCAGTGGGGCGCGATCGAGAGCGCGCGCTCGTAGACCTTGAGCGCGTCTTCGCGCTTGTCGCGCGCCTCGAGGATGGCCGCCATCCCCATGAGCGCGCCGAGGTGGTTGGGCTCGCGCTTGAGCGTCTGGGCGATGTCGGCCATCGAGCCGTTATAGTCGTCGTCCAGATAGCGCGCGGTCGCCCGTGCGTTCCACCCTTCCGCCCAGTCGGGCAGGAGCCTGACCGTCCGGTCCAGGATTTCGAGCGCGGCGGCGTATTGCTCGCCCCCGATCGCATGGCGCGCCCGCTCCAGCAGAAGGTCGCCGGTGTCCGAGCCGGATTCGGAATAGAGGTGGAGAAGCCGGCTGACCAGCCCCGCGGTCTCGTCGGCGTCCTTGGAGACGGCGAGCCGCGCATAGAGATCGGCGCGCTCCTCGGCAGGCGTTTTCGGCTCGGGCGCGTCCGGTTTCGTCGGCGACGCCCGGCCGCCGGGCGCGCCGGCTTGAGGCGCCGCCTGACCCTCGGCGCCCCACGCGGGCGCGCCGGCCAAAAGGCCGGTGACCGCAAGGCTCAGGAGACAGGATTTCGCGGAGCGCCGCATTGCGCAGGTTCGTCGCGCAAAACAGCGGCGGGATTGAGGCCGCGCGCTATCCCTGCCGCGCCTTGAAGCGCCGCTGGGTCTTGTTGATGATGTAGACGCGGCCCTTGCGGCGCACGAGGCGATTGTCGCGATGGCGGTTGCGCAGGGACTTCAGCGAGTTGCGGACTTTCATTGGGATCACCACGAGGTCTTCCCGCAGGGAGGGGACCCGCGGCGGATAATGAGGAGGCGCTGCTATGCCTCAAACCGGACTTGCGATCAAGGGCGGGCGACCCGACCGCGCGCCCGGCCTTGTTTCGGACCAACTCCGGCTCCAGATTGCTTGGGCGGCGGGGCGAGTCAAACCTTCGAGCGGAGGGCCTCATGAGGGTGGCCGATGTCCTGAAATCCAACCGTCAGACGCTTCAGACCTGCATTCCCGAAGAATCGATCGCCTCGATCTGCACCCGGCTCAGCGCGCTCAACATCGGCGCCTTCCCGGTCTGCGACGCCCATGGGGCCCTGGTCGGAATCATTTCCGAGCGCGACGTCGTGCGCGCCTTCGCCAGGGACGGGGCGAGGCTCGCCGACATGCACGTGCGCGATCTCATGACCCGAGAGATCGTGACCTGCGCCGGGGAAACGCCGATGGTGGAAGCCGAGAAGCTCATGAACAGGCACCGCGTCCGCCACTTGCCGGTGATGGACGGCCCGACGCTCGCCGGCATGCTGTCGATCCGGGACGTGATGGTGTGGCGCCAGCGGGAAGCGCTCGACGAGGTCCACGTGCTGCGCGACGCCATGATCGCCGTCCGCAACCGCTGAACGGCCCGACCCGGCCCTCAGGGCGCCTTGAGCCCTTCCATCAGCCGCCGATGCCCCTCGGGGATCGGAACTGGGCGGTTCGTCGCCCGCTCGACATAGACGTGGGTGTAGCCGCCCGCCGCCGCGGCGGTTTCAGCGCCCGCCTTGAAGGCCGCCAGGCGGTAGCGCACCGAGGAGCGGCCGAGGCGCTCGACCGCGACGCCGACTTCCGCCGGTTCGGGATAGGTGAGGCTCGCGTAAAACCGGCAATGGCTTTCGACCACGAGGCCGATGATCGGGCTTGAGGCCGGATCGAGCAGCCCCGCTTCGACCAGAAGCGCGTTCACCGCCGAATCGAACAGCGCGTAGTAGACGACGTTGTTGAGATGGCCGTAGGCGTCGTTGTCGGCCCAGCGGGTCGCGATGGCCACGAACCGGGCGAAAGCCGTCCGCGAGGGCGGGCCCTGGCCGATCGGGGCCGGCAGGCGTGTCGAAGTCGGCCATGCTGTCTCGAAGATCGCAGATGGGCTTCGCCCCTTAGAGCGCAGCGCGCGAAAGAGGGGAAGCCGGTTTTTCGCGAGAGGCGCGCGAAACTAAGGAATCTGGCGGTTCAAATCGGACGCTTGGGATCCCCTCAGGTCCGTCGCAAAAGGGCGCCAGGGAATGGCGCGATTCGACGTCAATCGGACATTGCCGATCGTGGCGTGAAGATCACGCTTCGGGAATGACGCGGGCGGTCGGCTCCGATCGACCCTGTTCAGTGCGCCAGCGCGACAGGCCCCTCATCGATCCACACCGTCATGCCCGGCTCGAGCTTGGGCGTTGGGCCGATCGGATCGGCGCGCAGAAGAAAGCTGTTGATGTCGTGGTCGCCGACGGCGCGCGCCGCGCGCCAGACCGCGAATTCTCCGAGCGGCCTGAGCTCGGTGACCTTGGCTTCGAAACGGTCGCCGGCCGCGGTTCGGAGAGCAATCGTCGAACCGATCGTCAAACCGCCGAGACGGTCCTCGCGGATCGTGAAGGTGAACCAGCGCTCGCCGGCAAGAGCGAGGGTCAGGACCGGCTGGCCGGGAGAGATCGCTTCGCCGGGCTCGGCGACCAGAAGCCGCGCCGCGCCGTCGACGGGCGAGATGAGCGTCGTCTTGGCGAGCTGAGCCTCGAGGTCGGCGACCGTCGCCAGCGCGAGGGCGACCTCACTCTGCGCGACCTGGCGCTGTTCCTTCGTCGGTCCGACCCTGCTCTGCGCCAAAGCGGCCTCAGCGAGCGCGAGACTGGCCTCCGCCTCGCCCAAGGCGGCGGCGTCCTCGTCGAACTGCTGCCGGCTGGCATAGTTCTTCGCCGCCAGCGCCGAGACGCGCGCGAACTGCTGCCTGGCCAGCGTGACGTTCGACGCGGCGATCGCGACATTCTGCGCCGCGGTGTCGCGCTCCTCTTGGCGCACGCCCGCTTCGACATTGGCGAGGTTGGCGCGCGCCGATTCCGCATTGGCCTTCGCTTCCTCGAGCGAGGCCGCGATCTCAGGGCTCGACAGCGCCGCCAGCGTCTCGCCCTTGCGCACCTCCTGCCCCGATTGCACCGCGATCGACGCGAGCCGGGCCGAAATTTCCGGCGCGATGCGGATCTCCGTCTCGTGCACGACGCCGATCAGCGCAGGACGAGGCTTCCGCTGCGTCTCGAACCGGAATGCGACCGCCGCAGCCGCTCCGATGACAAGCGCCGCCGCCAGGATCGCGGCCGTCCGGCCTCTAGCGTTCATGAAGCGCCTCGTTGCGGGATACGACTTGGGTCGCGACGGCCGCGAGCAGCCCGTAGACGACGGTGAGAATCGAAAGGGCCGCCCAGTCGCGTTTCACCTCAGCTAAGCTTGCGCCCATCTGGTTGATGCGAACGAATCCGTCGATCGCCGAGGTGCTGGGGATGACGCGGCTCGCCGCCCGGAGGAAATCAGGAAGGGCTTCGACAGGCCAGGACACGCCGACCTGGAAGAAGAGCGGCAGGCTGACGGCGATGAACAGGAGAATCGCCGTCTCGCGGCGGCGAAACCAGGCGCTGACGAACTGGGCCAGGAAGCTGACGGAGAGCACGAAGGGGACGGCCATCAATACGAGATCCGGGAGCCGTCCGAGGGTCGAAAAGCCGTAAAATCGCGGCAGCACGATCAGGTAAAGCGCAAGCCCCGGCGCCGCGAAGCCAAGATGGGCGAGCGCCTGGCCGAACACGGCGCGCGCGCCGGATCGAAGCCGCCGGTTCATGGCGCCGCCGAGCGCATAAGCCGCCCCGCCGAGCGACGCGACGCCGAGCAGCAGTGTCTGTTGCAGGATGAGAATAAAGGCTGCCGGCACGACATAGTTGGCATATCCGCCGGTCGGGTTGAACAGCGGCTGGGAGAGGAACTCGATCGGCGAGGCGCCGCGGGTCGCCGCCGCATAGACGAGGCTGCCCTCGCCGCGCGCGCCGCGCTTGGCGATGTCGGCGGAGGCGGTCGCGGCGCTTTCCGAAATCCCCTGTAGGGTGCGGCTGTAGAGCAGGAAATAAGCGGCGTCGACATAGGCCGCGAGGCGCGCCTGCTCGCCGCGCAGGACTTGCCGCTCCGTGTCTTTGGGGATCGCCAGAATGGCGAAGACGTCGCGGCGGTCGAGCGCGGCCTCGGCCTCGGCGAGCGTCTCCGGCCGCGCCGCGACCTTGAGCGCTTCGTCGGCGTTCAGCGCCTGCACGAGGTCGCGGCTGAGCTCTGTCCGATCCTGATCGACGACGGCGATCGGTATGCCGCGAAGGACCTGGCCGAGATAGGGCTGCGGGTAGAGCAATCCGTAAAGGATCGGCGCGAACACGATCAGGCTCAAGACCGATCGGTCGGCGAGAATGCGCCGCGCCTCGTTGCTCATCGCTATGGCGACGCCTCGCCCGTAGCGGAGGCGGGGGGCCGGCGTGTCCTCGCGTCGCGGCGACGCATCGGCGATGGCGCGCAGCCTTAGCCACGCGAGCGCGAAAAAGAGGCAGGCGAGGCCGGCCAGGACCATGAAGGGCCTGACGGAGTTCGAAGCCGGCAAGCCCCGCGCCGCCTGGTCGATCAGGATCTGAAGGTACCAGCGCAGCGGCAGGATCGAGCCCCACGCCTTCGGGAAAGTTCCCATCGCCACGACCGGGAATCCCACGCCGGCGAAGCCGAACGCCGGATTGCAGAATATGGCGATGAGGCTGAGACCGGTCGGCAGCGCCTGGGCGAGCAGAACCAGCAAGGCGCCAAAGGAAAGATAGCCGATGATGAGGAGACAGGCCGCAGCGGCGACAAGCAACGGGTCGCCTCGGAATGTGATGCCGTAAAGGACGTGGATGATGGCGGCGTCCGCCACCATCATGACCAGGAAGATCGCGAACAAAGGCATGAGCTTGCCGATGAGCGCGACCAATGGCCGGCCGCCGGCGGCGCGCATCCAGGCGCGCTTGCTGCGCTGAGAGAACTCCGTCCCGACGGCGTAGCCGGCGGCGATCGCCGCCACGACGTGCAGGACAGTCGGCAGAACCGCCCGCAGCAGGAATTGGGCGAAGTTGAGCGCCGGGTTCGACAGGACATATTGCTCGGCGACGAGGACGCCCGGCTTGTAACCGCTTGGGCCCGCCTCGCGCGGCAGCGCGGCGGTCGCCGCGGCGACGGCGTTCTGGATCGCCGAGGCCGCGTTGTTGCCGGGCGTATAATATTGCCGATTGTATAGCGCCACCACCTGCGGCCGATGGCGAGCGAGCAGGTCGCGCTCGAAATTCTCGGGGATGTAGACGGCGGCGATCGCATCGCCCGAGCGGATCGCCTGCATCGCGCTCCTCATGTCGCTCGACCGCTCGGCGACGGTGACGCCCGGCGCGGAGGCGATCGACTGGACATAGTTGAGCGAAGTCGCCGAGCGGTCGGCGTCGACCACGGCGACGCGAAGATTGCGAATGACCGCATTGCTGAATGTAAGAGTCAGGATGGCGAAGGCGAGGATCGGAACAAGGAGGGCCAACACGAGCGCGACGCCGTCGCGCCGCATCCAGCGCAGTTCGCGCGTGGCGACCAGGAGCAGTCCCGGCTTCGCCGGCGCCCTCATCGGCGCTCGCCTGCCGGCCACTCGGCGTAAACGCTCATGCCCGGCCGAAGGGCGGGCAGCGGTGAAACGGGATAGGCGCGCACCGCGAAGGTTCGCAAGTCGAAATCGCCCGTCGCCCGCGTCGCGCGCCATCCCGCATATTCGCCGCGCGTCTCGATGAGCTTGATCTGCGCCTCGATCTCCTTGTCGCCGAGCGCGGGGACGCGCATCTTGAACCTGTCGCCGACCTTGAGCCCCTTGACCAGATCTTCGCGCAGATTGAACCTGAGCCAGACGTCGCCGAGGTCGATCAGCGACAGAAGCGGCACGCCGGGAGAGACATATTCCCCGACTTCGGCCCCGATCTGATAGACTTGGCCAGCGATCGGCGCCTTGACCGTGAGCTCGTCGACGTCAGCCTTGATCGCATCGACGCTCGCCTGCGCCTTGAGCACGTTGGTCTGAGCGATCGCGCGCTCTTCCTTGGTCGCCCCGTTCATGGCCTCGTCGTAGGCGAGCTCGGCGCGGTCCTGATCCCGCTTCGCCACTTCGAGCGAGTTCGTCACCTCGTCGAGCCGCTGCAGCGGCGCGTTGCCCGAGCCGGCGAGATCCTTGACGCGGGCGTAGGTCTTGTTGGCGAGCTGGAAGTTGGACTGGGCGCTCTCCAGCGCGGCCTTGCGCTGAGCGACCACTTCCGCGCGCGTGCCGACCAGGATGTTGGCCAATTGCGCTTGGGCGACATCGACGCCGGCCTGGGCTTCACGCCATTTGGTGATCAGCTCCGGATTGTCGATCTCGAACAAGAGCTGCCCGGCGGCGACGTTCTGGCCGCGCTCGACCGGACGCTTGCCGACCCTGCCGTCGACCCGCGCGGCGATGTCGATGCGGGTCGCGTCGGCTTCGCCCTGGACGATGAGGGGCTGAGGCCGCGCCAGATACCAGACCGAGAGCCCGACGATCCCGGCGAGAATGAGCGTCACGATGGTCGCGGCCGCCGTCGCGCTTCCTGTCGGCCGCTCGCGCGGCGGCTCGGCTTTGGCGCGCTCTTCGGGGGCTGGGCCCTCTTTCACGTCCGTCATTCGCTTCCTGTCTCTCGCCACGAGGTGATGCGGCGTTGATCAGCTCCGCGTGGGCGCGGACAGCATAAGCGACGATTGAACTTGCCGCTATTTGCGCGTCGAATAATCTCTGTCACCCGAACGAACGGGAACACCTCTTGAAGATCCCTTTGATCAGTTCGGCCACCTTTCGCGAATGGCCGCTCCTTGCGCCAAGCCGATCTTTACTGAACCGCGCTCTTTGTCCGCTTCGGCTCGATTCCGGCTCTCAGTCCCTGAATCCAAGCGGGCGCCGGGAGATCCGCGCCGCGAGCGCGCGCGCGGTTCGACGGAACTCTTGGCGCGCGCTCGCCCGCGCCGCTATCATGACGGCGGCGGGCCGTCTCGCCGGGGAGCGGAGAAGAACGAGCGCAATGGCCGACGACGAGAGCGAAGCCGGTCCTCCGCCCGCCTCGCGCGAGCCGCCGCCGCGGGCCGTGACCCGGGTTTCGGCCCTCGTGCGCCGGCTCGTCGCGCCGAACCCCTCGCCCTTCACCTTCAACGGCACCTGCAGCTATATCGTGGGGGAGGGCAGGGTCGCGATCGTCGATCCCGGCCCGGACGACGATTCGCATCTCTCCGCGCTCCTCAAGGCGGTCGAGGGCGAGCGGGTCGAGACCATCCTCGTCACCCATACGCATCGCGACCACAGCCCCGGCGCGAGACAGCTTCGCGCGGCGACCGGAGCGCCGGTGGTCGGCGCCGCGCCGTTCATCCCCCACGGCGACGGCTCGGAGGGCCTCGATTCCTCGCATGACCGCGACCATGCGCCGGACGTGATCCTCGCCGACGGCGAGCGATGGCAAGGCGCGGGCTTTACGATCGAAGCCGTCGCCACGCCCGGCCATTGCGCCAATCACCTGTGCCTCGCCCTTCTCGAGGAAAGGGCGCTCTTTTCCGGCGATCACGTCATGGCCTGGTCGACCTCGGTGGTCGCGCCCCCCGACGGCTCGATGCGCGCCTACATGGAATCGCTCGACAAGCTGCGCTCCCGCGCCGAGACGGTCTACTGGCCCGGCCACGGCGGCCCGGTCCTCGAGCCGCAGCGATATTTGCGGGCGCTGATCCATCACCGGCGCCAGCGGGAAGCCTCGATCCTCAACGCGCTGAAAGAGGGCCCGCAGACGGTTCCCGCGCTCGTCGCCAGGGTCTATGCGGACCTGAGCCCCTCGCTCACGCGCGCGGCCGGCCTCTCGACCCTCGCCCATCTGATCGACCTCGCCGAGCGCGGCGCGGTCGTGAGCGCGACGCCCGAAGGCGGCGAGCCGCGCTTCCGTC
>CAVULN010000030.1:0-76347 GCA_963742305.1 uncultured Alphaproteobacteria bacterium | reverse complement strand
GTCTATAGCCACCCCGAGCTATGGTATCAAGACCGATAACGTCCCCGTCGTTGGCGCGATGACGATCCGCGCAACTCGTTGCCGCTCTTGCGCCGCCGCTGCGCTCTCGGCCTGACGATTTCTTTGGCCAGCTTCAGAAGGCACGTCGCCGCCAAACGCGCGGTTAGCGCCGTCACCAAGGGGTCTAGTCGCTCGGCCCGCTCGCGCCGACGTCGCAAACGGACAGCATCGCCGACCCCATTTTGCCCCCGCGGTCCGTTGCTGCATAGTGCGCCAACATGCGAAACCTCGATGGCCTGACCAAAATGACGATGGCGGTCCTGCTCGCCGCGGTTTGGGCGTCCGAGGCTGGGGCTGGTCCTGCCGACACGTCTGCGCGCGCTCTCGTGGCAGCCTGGAAAGATGCCGATCCCGGCATGGCGGCCGTCGCGGAGGTCATCGCGAGCGCCTTCGCCAACGGAATGTCGTGGGCGGGTGCGATCCAAGGCCGTCCCGTCTACTGCCCGCCGTCGACGGCAGCGCTCACCGGCCCCCAACTGATGGGCATCCTCGAAGGTTTCGTGGCCGACAATCCCGACTCGGCCAACAAGACCTACGGCTACGCACTGTCGGCCGGCTTGAGCCGTGCGTTCCCCTGCGCGCCAAGTTGAATGAGCGGCTGAAATGGAGTCTCTCGGCAATGAGGCTTGGGTCAAAGAAGGAGGCGGTCCCCGTCGCCGCTTCATTGCGTACTACCGCGTCTCGACAGGCCGGCAGGCCTCCTCCGGCTTGGGGATCGATGCGCAACGTGCGTCGGTCTGGGAGTTTCTCGCTGCCAATGAGGGCCGTCTGCTTGCAGAGTTCTCGGAAACCATCAGCGGCCGCAAAGACGATCGTCCTCAATTGAACAGCGCACTAGCGTTGTGTCGAGTTGCTCGGGCTACGCTCATCATCGCTCGGCTGGATCGTCTGTCTCGAAACGTCAAAATGATTTCCCGGCTTATGGAAAGCGGGCTTGACTTCGTAACGGCTGACTTTCCCTTTGCAAACAAATTCACGATCCACGTCCTCGCCGCCATAGCGGAATACGAATCACAACTGCAATCGGAACGAACCAAATCGGCTATCGCAGCCCTTAGGGAACACGGCGTTGAGCCCGCAAAGCCAAAACGAGAGATAGTTCGTCGCTTTCCTCCGGGCTGCCAGCAACTGAGCGCTCTGGCGAGGCGCTCTCGTAGCGAGGCCCGGGCCCGGGATCTAGCTCCGTTGATTTGGCGGTCGATCGCGGATGGCAAGTCTTATCGCGTCATAGCCGACCAATTCAACGCGCAAGGGATTCGCCCCGCTCGTAACGCTCCTTGGACCGCGGGCTCGATTTGGAGGATCGCTAGAATGACAGCCGAAGAGTTCGCGCCCAAAACAGATGGGTTGCAGATGAAGCGCACGGGCACTGCGCAAGTCAGAGTGAGCCGGCGGCTCTCCGCGATCAGACTGCTGTTGCTGACATTACGAGACGAAGGCGCGTCCTATGCGACGATCGCATCCGAGTTGCGCCGGCGAGGCATCGAAGCGCCCCAGCGCGGGAATTGGGGACCCGCCTCGATCCGACGATACCTGATGCGAGCGCTCAACGTGCCTTCGCTTCGCTCACAGGTGGGTCAATGAGCCTTCGCCCCTTGGTTGTTTATTACCGGGTGTCGAGCGAACAACAGAAGCGATCGGGGCTCGGCTTGATGGCTCAGCATGACGCCGTGCGGCGCTACCTGGAGACGAACCCTGGAAACGTCGTCGGTGAGCTGACTGAAATCGAGAGCGGCCGAAAGGACAATCGACCCGTAATCAAAGAAGCTCTCTGGCTTTGTCGCGTTTACGACGCGAGACGTCATCGTTGCGCGGCTCGATCGTTTGGCGCGCAGCACCGCGATGATTGCTGGCCTGATGGACAGCGGAGTTGATTTTATCGCGGCCGACATGCCGCTCGCGAACCGCTTCACGATCCATATTCTTGCGGCCGTGGCCGAATACGAGGCGCGATTGATCTCGGAGCGCACGAAGGCCGCCTTTGCTGCTGCAAAAGCGCGTGGTCGGAAATTCGGCAATCCGAATCCGGTGACGCATCGTTTCTCAGCCGCGGCGAGAAAGGCCCAAGTCCGAGCCATGCGAGAAAGAGCGAAGGCGCGCGCGCTAAATTATCTGCCGCTTCTTTGCAAATTGCGAGACAGCGGAGAGACGCTGCATGGGATAGCGCTTCAATTGACCATGATGGAGATCGAAACGCCGGGCAAACGCAATGTCTGGCGAGATCGCACGGTGGCCAAAATGTTTGAATACGCGGGCGAACGAAAGCCTCGGCCCAGGGCTAGCCGACGAACGCAAGCCGATCGAAGGGCAGCCCGACCGGACTTCCAACTAGCGGAGCATTTTCTCGGACAAGCTAATGGCCCTCATTTCGATCGCGAGGCGAGTAAGTGACGCCCGCCGGCCGAGCGCGGCCGTTGACGATCTCGAATGGAAAGCCGATCCCTACGGCTTCGAGCGCAGACCGAATTGCTTCCTCTTGGGCCGGCGATACTTCCCGACCTTCCTCGAACGCGACAATAACCCAAGGCGTGACGGCGGCGGCCTCTGCGAGCTCGCTGGGCGTCCATTTCAGGGTGTCACGCGCCTGCCGGCACTGGTCGGGGCTCACTCCCTATCCTCGACGGGTCGGGCGCGTGCGGCGCGCAGGTGCCTGACGGCGGTGAGCATCGCCCCAAGGGCGCGGGTCCGCCCCCCCACGATGCGGACAAGCTCTTCAATCGGGTCGGGATAACTCGCCCTCCGAACGCTTCGTATCCTCTCGCCGTCCCACTCTATTGGCGCACATTCCGCTAGCATGTGCAACCTCTTCGGCCTGTCCAAAGAGGTTTTTCGCCTTCAAGAGCCAGAGCAAGTTGCGGAAGTGCCTGCGCTGCTCTGAGCCGGTCAAGTTGCAGCCGGGGCGCGAGACCTGCGCGCGATGCTGCGACGCGATGGAATACGGCGCTCCCAAGTCACGTCCGTCAATGTGGTGTAATTTTCGAATGTAGCTGAGGCGGTCATTGGTCAGGCCGCCTTGGGTGTAATCTGCAACGGCTTGAGGTCGGCAGTCTTGTCGGCCGGCTCTTGTGAAGCCTCAATCTGCATGTAGCGATTCTGCGTCTGCCAATCGTCGTTGTGCTCCATGAGAACGGCGCCGACGAGCCGCATGATGGATTCCTCACCCGATGACGCCCCCAAGACCAAGGCGGAGAAGAAATTCTCCAACAGCCCTGACTTTGCCAAGGCCGAGATCAGGGGACGCATCATCCACAGCGTAGACGGGACCGCCCTGTCTTTCGACACTGGTAAGAACTGGTACCCGACCGACAAGACGAGGGTGGCAGACGCCGAGCCGCTGATCGGCGATCTGGCCTACTGCAACGAAAGTCCCGGTGAAGGCCTAGGATTGCTGGAAAAGGGGTTGGGATGCACCCTGCCTGAATCGCAACAGGAAGGCGGCTTTCGGTTGGCGCCGGAGGCCCCAGGGAGCATCCCGATGGAGAGACTATCCGCACCCGAACGCACGCGCGAGGAGCTTCGCGCCTTGATGAACGGAGATTTGGGAACGGCGGCGGGGCGAAGCGATCTGGTCCGCCTGGCGCTGCGCCTGATCGTCGAGGAGGCGCTCGAGGGCGAGGTCTCCGATGTCCTTGGCCGCGAGCGTTATGAGCGCGGCGAGGGCGAAAAGGCCGGCTACCGCAAGGGCTATCGGACGGGCAAGGTGAAGACCGCGGAGGGCGCGGTGGAATATTCGGCGCCGCAGGTTCGCGACACGCCCGATAGCGGTGATGTGAGAACGGAGAAAGAACAAAGAATCAATCGCCCCGCGCATTGGGGGTCTGCGCGGGGCGAAGGGGCGCGCCCTGGGAGAGGAGCGCGCGGAGAAACTGCAGGTTGCAGCCGGGCGCTCAAATGGTCAATTTCGCAGAATTGTGGGGGAGCAAGCAGCCCCCGCGCAGTTCTCCCACCTACGCGAGGGCGCAAGGGGCGCGCCTTCCGAGGCTAAAGTGCGCGCCATGGCAAAAACACACCGGCTGCCCCGTCTATTCCGCCGCAAAGGCAAAAAAGAGGCGGCCCCCGAAGCCCCAAAGGGGCCCCGCGCAGAGGTCATCGACGGGCGGGCCCCCAGATACCGTAATAGGTAGCGTCAGCGGACGATGCGATAGAGGCGGGCGTAGCCGTTATCGGAAACCAAACGTAATTGGCTGGGAGGCTCGAAAGGTCCCCTGTAGTCGTCACGGTCCATTCCGAGGGCGATCACGTAGTCGAAGCGTTTATCCCAATTTTGAACGTAGGGGTCATCGATTATTCCAAGGGCTTTTGGCCCCATATCCAGCACGTGTACATCCGGAAACACATCAATGAAGTTCATCATCATCGTGTTCCAGGGCGGGAGCACTTTAACAGGCTGCTGACCGCGAGTAGCGAACAGAGTGCCGATAAAGGCATTTCTCTGCGGGACGACCAACGCCGTGACGTGAAATAGGGTTAAGTTATATCTGCCGCCGAGCATCCCGGTTGGGTAGCGGCCGATCGGCTCCGTACGGATGTCCTCCGGCTCGGAAACGACCGTGAAAAGTGACGAGCCAGCCGGTACATGCGAGAGGGCATCCTCTATCGACTGGACGTCCTGCTGTCTGAACTGCCAGACGACGCCAATCCAGATCGTCCGCGCCACGCCCAGCGCAAACACCAACATTGCCAACACAACCCTGCCTGATCTTGCCGGAATAGGATCTGGAAGGGCGCCAGTAAACAACAACAGCGCCGCCATCAATGGCAGACGCAGGTCTACGTTTGCTTCGTCGCCTACCCTAGGCGGCACAACCAGCGCCAGGGCGGCCACGATGACACCAACCATGATCATTCCCGTATGCGTCCGCGCTCTGCCGGTTATGATGGAAAAGACCAGAATCACGAGCAAGGGCGTAACAAAGACTGCATCGATCCAGTTCTTGTAGGTAAGGAACGGCGATGCCAACGTTAGTGCCAAGTGATAGGGGCGAAACACCCCTGACAAGCTCAAAAACGGTGCGTTCTGAACATAACTCCCAGGCGGCGATGGGGAAAGCAAAAGCAGAGCGAGGGCGGGAGCGAGAACCACAAGCATCGGCGAAACTAATCGGCGCACGATGACGAAAAGACGATCCCGTTCGAAGATCCCGCTCCATAACTCACCAATGGCGAACGAGGTCAGCAGCATGCCGTAAAACAGGAGTCCAAACGGATGGACTATTAGAATGACGAATCCGAGGATAACGCGAGCAAGTCCCTTCGCTAGGGCACCAGCGGGCAGTGAATTGTCTAGCGACGCGAGCCCCAATGCGAACGCCAGCGAGATCTGGTAGCTCATGAAGCCAAGCAATGCACTCGTCGTCCAGCACAGAACGACGAAACTTAGCTGCCACCAATGCCATCGATCGAAAATGACCCAATTCAGCCACGCCGCTGCGGCAGGCGGTCCGACGACCGACGCGGCGAGGATAATCTTTCCGGTGATCGTATAGGGGATGACGTTTCCCAATAGAGCGGCGATCGCGTCTACCCCGATGTTCGTCGACGCCTGCTGCCAGTCCACCTGATACATGTGAGAAATCGGCGCGATCTTGTCGCCGCCAGAAAGAAGCCAGAAACGCGCCAGATGGTTTGGGTAATCAAGTACCAGCGGCATATCGACCGCAAATATCGTAGCAACGGCCAGCAAGAAACCAATAATTATAAGAGACACGCTTAGTGTTGACATTGGACGGATAATCTAACATCCAAACGGCTTAGTAGAGCGCATCGTGCCCGACGAAAATGCCGGGAGGCACATTGCCGGGAGGCGCATAGAGGTGTCATCGGCCGATGAACCATTGACACTGACCGACCGCGCGCGAACTGAGCCAAAATTCCCAGTCGACAGGCTGTCTTGGCCGCAACCGCATAGCGCGCGCAGGACTCGCGCTTGATTGGCGAGCTCGGGTTTCTCCATTGGTGCCCTACTCGCCTAAATGACGAAGACTGGTAGCCCAAGGACCACAATGCGGCGAATGAATTATTATGGTGCCGAGCGCATCGGCATCTGGTGGTATCCCTGGGCATTGGGCGCATTTGCACTTCGCCCTCTCAGCGTAGGTATCAGATTTCGCCCGTCGAGGCGCTGTGCTGGTTCAGCATATATCAGACGGCGGGATCTGCGGGCTGACTTGGGAGAGATACTCGGCCGGGGTGAGATCGCCAAGGGCTTGGTGGTTCTGTGGTGGTTGTATCGGTGGGCGAAAGCGTCCGACGAGGGGCTGATGACCGTCGATCCGGCGGGTCGTGGGAGGCGTATAACTCGTATCTCCAGCTCGACTGGGCGCGCTCGACGCAGCCGTTGAGGTCGGGCCGTTTGGGCGGCAGGATGACGAGTTCGAGGCGTTGGTCGCGGCAATGGTCCTCGCAGACGGACATGGACTCGGATCCGCCGTCGACCCGGATTCCCTTGACCTTGTAGGGGAAGCTCGCGAGCAGCTAGACTAGCTTGTCGAGCAGGGCCTTCGCGGCGCTGGCGGATGCGGCGGTTGCGACATGGCCGATCGTCCATTTGCCGACCGGATCGGGCGGCCACATTTTTCTGCACCTCCATCGCGCAGCGCACCGCGTCGACCACGCTCCTGAACTCGACAATCCTCCGGTGCGCTGTGCGCTTGACGATGCGTCTGTGGATGCACCGCCATGATGGGGTCGATCAGATCGCTGCGAAGGGTTTCTCAGGCGCGCGAGAATGCCGTCTTCGTCGGCACCGGCGGGCCTGAAGGCGCTTCTTGCCGCCGTCGATCTAGTCGCCCGCGATGGTTGGCTACGCCCTAGCGAGCCCAACAACCGATAGGCCAGCCAATCGGTTGACAGGGAAAAGCAACCGACGTTCCGCGACCAGCGCCTTCTTCAACAGCCACGCGACGGCGGGAGGTGCTGGCCGCAAATCGCTACCTTCGCCCGGATTGCGCTTTCGCGTTAAGAGCCGGATTATGGCGACGGGCGGAAGGATCGTCGCGTAAAAATACCGCACTCGCTCGATGTGGAGCTTTGCCTGCGTGATGACGCGCTCCAACCTTTGTGCAGTGTATCGTCGGCGATGCTCCAGAAAGGTGTCATGAGCGGACCAAAGGAATTCAAATGCCGGCACGGTGATGAAAATCGGCGTCCCAGGCTTCACCCTACCGGCCGCTTCCGCGAGAAGGCCGACATCGTCGTCAACGTGCTCGAGCACATCCATCAGCAGGATGAGGTCAAAATCAGCTTGATCGAAATCGCGACGGAATCTGAGGATCTTTCCGTTGACGCTTTCGTTGCAGTCCGTCTCATAGGCGGGGTCGACGCAAGTCGCTTGCTCGCAAGCGGTGCGCTCAAGCAGGAGTTTCGCAAATACGCCGGAGCCGGCTCCGACGTCCGCCACTCGCTTGGCATTGAACGCCCAGACGGTGGAAGCCATGAGGTCGAACTTGGCCGCGTAATACCAATGATCCTCCGGCGGTCCGGAGATCTGGCTGAATTCCTTCACATCCATCGTCTATTGCCTTCAGGCGTTGCAACGCGACAATCATACTCTGCGAAGTAGCTCAGATGTGCAATCCTCCTGACCTTAGTTTGGTGGTCCCGGCCTACAACGAGAGAGCGGTGTTGCCGCAGTTCCTGAAGCGCGCCTCCGCCGTTCTTGAGAAAACCGGTCTGTCGTGGGAAATCATTTTCGCCGACGACGGCAGCTGGGACGGGACGGCCGAGTTCATCCGGGTCTACCATGAGAAAGACCCTCGGATCGAAATGATCTCGCTCTCGCGCAATTTCGGAAAGGAGATCGCGATGACCGCAGGCCTCGATCATGCGCGAGGGCAGGCGGTTGTGGTGATTGACGCGGACCTGCAGGACCCGCCCGAGCTGATCGGCGAAATGATCCGGTTGTGGCGGGAAGGTTACGACGTCGTCTACACAAGGCGCACCGTCCGCGAGGGCGAAACCTTTCTCAAGCGCTTGACGGCGCACCTCTTCTATCGGCTCATCAATAGGTTGGCAGACCAGCCGGTTCCTCCCGACGTCGGGGACTTTCGCCTCATGAGCCGCCGGGCAGTGGATGCGCTGCTCAGACTGCGCGAGCGCCATCGTTTCATGAAGGGGTTATTCGCCTGGGTGGGCTTTCGCCAGACCGAACTGTTGTACCGTCGAGCCCCGCGCGCCGCAGGCGAAACCAAATGGAACTACTGGCGCCTATGGAACTTCTCCGTCGAAGGCGTGACGAGCCTCTCGATGCGGCCACTTCAATTTGCTTCCTATTTCGGGGTCTTGATCGCGACTGTGGCGGCGCTCTATGGCCTATTCATAGTTGCGCAGACGATCCTTTTCGGAAACCCGGTGCCAGGTTATCCGTCCCTGTTGGTGACAGTGCTTTTCCTCGGCGGCATCCAGCTGGTGACGCTCGGCATCATCGGCGAGTACATTGGCCGAATATCAACCGAGACGAAGCAGCGCCCCCTTTATCTGGTCGCAGAATTGCTTATGAGCGCCGGGTCGCCGTCGAGCCCCGCAGACGGCTCCGCCTCCGCGAACAGTGAGCAAAGAACCTAAAAACTTCACTGCCTGGTTCCAGCCCGGCCTCCTCCAACTCGCTTTTGGCAGGATGTTCGAGGGGATCGAATCCGAGATCGGTAACAACACTAGGCCGTGTGGACGAATTTCGACAGATGGTGTTTTGGGATTCCTGCGGTGAATCAGGCATGATTCACTCCGACCGAATCAGGGGCCGGAGCCAATGTCGACAAGTATGGATGAGGACGATTGGGCGCACACGCTTGCGGTGTTTCGCGCCTGCCTGCCGCGCCGTGGGAGGAAGGCCGAGGACGATCGCCGCTTCCTCGAGGCGCTTCATTTCTTTGCTGTCGAGAACGTGCGCTGGCGCGCGCTGCCGGAACGCTTCGGTCATTGGAACAGCGTGTGGAAACGCTTCGAGCGCTTGAGCAAGGCTGGCGTCTTCGAGGCCTTCTTCGACGCGCGCGCGTCCATGAGTTCGACGGGGCGAGAACTGTAACAGCAGCGACGCAAGCGGTTCTCAACATGCGCTCCAACCTCCCTTTAAATTAGCCTCGTTATTTCTGTAACATAGGGCGCCCATCGCGTCAGTTTCGAGCCGAAAGTAGGGACGCGACACCCTTCATTGGTCTCATCCCACCGGCCCGTCGTATGGAGACCGGAAATACCGCAAATTGCAGCTTTGCAAATGATTTCGACATCAATCTGCATAAGCCACGAGGTTGGCGTAGTCCGGAAACCTCCTTCGCATTCGCTTCGACAACCCTGCCTCCAGGGTCATTCCTTCTCGTTTGAGCCGGTCATAGGTCCGTCGATGCATATGGCGCGGGCGCTCTGGAAACGGACGCGAAAGCTGCACCTCGCCGTTGAGAAGCAGACGCAGTTTGCAAGCCTTGAAATGGGCCCTGCCTTGAGCGCTGAGCCGCTGGGTCGCATAGGGCGGGTTGCCGATGCAGGCGCGGCAGAAATAGCCTCCCAGCCCGGCATAGAGTTTTGCCACACGCTTCTCGCAATGCGGGCAATGCATCCAGGGCCGCTCGCCCCCGAGATGCATCCGAGTCCACGAGACGCGGATCAGCTGGGGATCGGTGCGGCCTCGAATGTCGAGAACAATAAGATATCGGGCGATCCGGAGCCTCGCGATGGGCGGCCACATCAACGTGGCGCCGATTGTGACCCAACTGCCGTCTAAGAAGCCTTTGCGCGCCAGGAATTGAACGTCGAGACAATCGCGCGTCCAGCCTTCGATGGTGAGTCGGCGAGCGCCTCGTTGACGAGGATTGGCAGTAGCCCGGTCATTACCGCTCATGGGCTCAATTTCTGGTCGAGGAAGCTGTAGAGCGCGTCTCTCAGCGCTCGGAGGTCGTTGCGCGCCTCATCCCCGAGATGGCCCTTACGGACTAGCGCCGCAATTTCCGTTTCGCGTAACTCAATCGTCACGCATCGCATTGCTCGCCGCCGGCGTTCACGACACCGCCGCATTCGAAGAGCCGCAGCGGAAGGCGGCGGCGCAACCAGACTTTCGCGCTGTCCGAGGTCGCCTACATCCGTCACGCTACACTTCTCCCCTCGAGTTCATCACGCAGAAGCGTAGCGGCGGTCTCCAAGACGCGGATGACGTGCGTCCAATCGTTCGGCGTCGTGATCTTGATCCAGTGGGCGAACTCGCCGCCGCTGATGCCTACGAGGTTGCGCAGTGGTTTCGCGCCTACGCGTGGCCGCTCGATGGGATCAGAGGCGGCCCGCGCATGCTGGGGCTCACGCCCGTAGCCGCCCGGCTCCGGCGGGGCGTCGTCGGTAACGCGAGCTCGTTCCTGGATACCGGCAAGGATCGCGATCTGCGCTTCGGGCGTGGAACCCTTCGCGGCCTTCAAGAGAGCGGATTGGTTGTCGTCGAGGTTGGCGTCACGCGCAGCCTGTTTGGTCTCTTCGGGAAGGGCCGCGATAGCCCTGGACCGGCGGATTTCGTCTCGAGTAATGCCAAGGTCGCGGGCCGCAAGGCTGTCGCCGCTTTCATGGCGATGACCGCGACCGTCTTCCCGCTTGCGTTCAATCCGCGCAAGTTGCGCAGATTGAACGTTGCGCCTATCGGTAGCGAGTTTCGCGTATTCGGCCACCTGTTCGGCGCGCTGGCTCACTGTCAACTCGGCGCGAAACAAGTTCTCCGCGATGCTCCACATACGTGCCTCGACATCATCGAAATCGACGAGCCGAACGAGGACGCTGGGGATGCCGAGCAGTTTTAACGCCTCGATCCGATGCCGGCCGGCGATGAGAACGAAACGCCCGTCGCGCTCGATCACGGTGGGCGCGCTCTGCAGGCCGATCGAAGCAATGGAGTGCGACAACTCGACAACGGCCGTTGCGTCGTAGGGCCGTGTGGTGGAAGGGATCTCAATTTCGGTCAGTCTGAGCGTCAGACCCTTTGCGGATCGGCTGATTGGGGTGGTCGCCATTGCAGCAACAACGTTCATTCGGGGATTTTCCTTTTCAATTGAGCGCCCTTGCGGCGAAGGGCCCCGCGAGCCCTTCAAGCATCGATGAGGGGCGGGCGGTCCTGGAATTCGAGAGAAAAAGTCCTTCGAGTTCCGTCAGTACGTCAGCGGGAGCCGTTCGGCCTGGCAGCTCCCGTCCCCTATTCAGCGCTTTCGCGGGGTTGCCTATCCGAGCAAGCGGCGGCGTCAAAGGAAGCCTGGCGCATTTAGCCAGTATGGGCGGAAGTTCGTCAGGCCGCGTCGCGGGTGCGGTCGGCGCGGTCGCCTCGTGCGCTGTACCAAGCACACGCCCTCTATCCCCCGAGATATAGATAGTAGTCGGGGATTTGCTGACTGGGCCTAGTAGTCGGGGATTTGCTGACTGGGGGATCGTCATCTTAGTCGGGGGTTTGCTGACGGGTTCGGTCGGGGATCTACTGACTGGGGAATATTTTTTTGCCCGGCCCCGCGCACCTCGCCGACCTAGGTCGCGAGCCCGTTGATCCTTTATGGCGCGAGCCGCCGACGCGAGACTTTCCGCTTTCTCAAGCGTCGCAATCTTGCTCCATTCGTTCGTCGGAACCTCGCGGCTCTTCGAGTTGACGTAAGTCAGGCGAAAGCGATTCGAACGTCCTTTCTCCGCGCCGCCGTACCCTGGCTCCGTGATTTCGACGAAGCCAAGTGCGACCAATTCGCGGATAGCCGGGGCAATCGCGTTTCGATCCATGCCCCATTCATGTAGCTGGTCGTACGTCACTTGGAGCCGACCATTCTCGCCGCCGCCGTGGTTCATATGCTCGGCTTCAAGTCTATGCATGACACGGATGGCAGTTTGGCTCAGCACTCGGAGGGCGGGGCTTTCAATCATCTCGCGGGAATAGGCAATCCATTGCTCAGCGAGCACACTACGGCGCTTAGCCATGGGCGGAGACCCCTCCGACCTTGGCCTTCGCCTTCGCGAAGGCGATCCGCCGCGAGACGAGCCAGCTCTCTGTCCTCGGGCTCGGCGGCGTTGCCCGAGCGCAGCGCACGCGCGGGTCATTAGGCCAAACACCGAAGCGCTCTCGATACTTGTGCGAGACCCATCCTTCATTGTAGCCGTGGATCTGCGCATGTCCTTTTAGTTCGCCGAAGAACGCGGCCTTGTCTGCAATTGTCGGCGCACCGCTGCGACGCGAACCCAACTCCACAAGCTCGCCGTCGATGGTCTCCACATCTGTTCGAGCGTGGATGGGCGCGCCGCAGGACGGGCATTCCTTGGCCGCATGAGAGACGACTGCCTTGCATTCCTCGCACAGCTTCGGCAGAGGCTCGCTCCGCTCCCGCACGCGCTGGAGCCCACTCTGCCGCTCCTTACCGTCGTCGAGATGGTCCTGACCGATATCCGTCACGAGGCCGAGCCGGAGATGGTTGCCAGCATGATCGAGGATCAGAAGATGGTCCTTGCCCTCGGCCGTGCGAAGGCCCCGACCGACGGTCTGGACGAAGAGAATCCGGCTTTTGGTCGGACGCCCGAGAATGATGCAGCGCACGTCGAGATCGATCCCAGTCGTCAGAACGCCGACGTTGCAGATGATGCGCGTTTCACCTGAGCTAAACCGACCGAAGATTGTCTCCCGATCTTCTCGGGAGGTCGAGCCGTCCATGTATTCCGCTGCGACGCCCGCTTCGATGAAGCGCTCGGCTACGTGTTGCGCGTGGCGTCTGTTCACGCAAAAGCAGAACGTCGAGCGTCCCTCGCCGAGTTTAAGCCAAGTCTCGACAATGTCGCCGGTCACGACCGGCCTATCCATCGCGTCGGCGAGCTCGCCTTCGTGGAAATCTCCGGCGACTGTTTTGACTCTGGCTAGGTCAGGCTCGCTCGGCGCAAAGGTCTTGAACGGCGAGAGAAAGTCATCGCGGATCAAATCGGCGGCGGTCGCTGCGACGATCAGGTCATCGTAGTATTTGCCGAGACCTCGGGTCCACGGTGTCGCCGACAAGCCGATGAACGGAATGGCGGGACAATCTTTCATCCATCGGAAGATTTCGTGATGGAGCTGATGGGCTTCATCGACGATGACGAGATCGGCCTCCGGTCGCTTCCTGCGGGCGACTGTCTGGACGCTGCACACCTGGACCGGCTGGTCTTGATCGGTCCGCTCGTGGATGCCTTGCATCACACCGATGCAGTGGATGCCCTCGGCTTCGAACGCGACAACGGTCTGGTTGATCAAACTGAGGGCGGGAACTACGAATGCTATCCGCTTTCCCTTGTCGAGCGCACGTTGGATGATGTGCGCGGCGATTAAGGTCTTGCCAAAACCGGTAGGAGCCTGGAGCATCGGGTGCCGATGGCCCGAAGCCAGCGAAGCTCGAAGCGATTCCAGGGCGCGCTCCTGATGTTGGCGGAGGGGACGAAGAGCGATCATGAATGACCGCCTTTCTCCTCGACGCCGTCGAGCTGCTTGAAAATGCCGATACCCGTAATGATGCAGGCACGGAGCTGGCGAAGATGGACTTCAACCGTCGATCGGTCGCCGCGCCACGCGGCTTCGATCAGGCTCTTCGAATAGCTCTCAGCAAAAGAACCTGTCTCGATGAGGGCTTCGAACGCGAGATCTCGCGCTGCTGCCCTTGCTTCCGGTGAAGCGCCGGCAGGGCCAGCCACCGTTTCTTCCGCAGCTTCGATTTTTGCGGTATCAGGATACCACGATGCCCCAAGCTTCGTGATGATCTCTGAGCCGGTTTCCGCGTCGCCACGCGGGCCGGCTCTTACCGTTTGGAGATCCACTATTCAGGCCGCGCGTAGCTCAGGCGGCCGTTTTTCCCTGGACCAGCGAGTAGTCTCTCGACCTCTGAAGTGGGGACGAGGGTCCTGTAGCCAAGCTTAATTACACGGATTTCATTCCGCGCGACCAATTCATAAAAGTGGGAACGGCTAATGCCTCCCATTCGACGCCGGAAGTCATCAACCCTCATGGCGAGGGGTGGCAGATTTTGAACTTGATCTATCATTTCCTCTTGTCCTCATCGGCCAGCGGGGCCTCTGGAAGACAAGATAGGTCAATGACGGCCTTGAAACCTTCACCACTTGATCGATGACATTTGGTGAACCGGTCGGTTTTTGACGTTTAGTCTCGCGCGCTCAGTCGAAATCGGTCGAGTTTATCAGATGAACAACATTCATGCCCTTGACCGCCAGCGCGTCGAAAAATCGGCTAACTAGTCGAACAAACGGGCCTGGGTTCTCATACGATGCACTCGTCGATGGAATGTTGACGGCCAGAGCGGCTTCCTGAACCAGATCGCCTTGGGCAACCGCCCAGCGCCACGCCACACGCAATCGCTTGACAGCGGCATGCTCCGCCTCTCGCTTGGCAAAGTTTCGGGGGACTCAGGCGCATACAATTTGACTTCGTAGTGTTTGGACCGCTTGCCGCTCGGCACTGAGCCGCCAATTCTCGTCAATGCGTCGAGAGTACGAACGGCGGCGCCGTTTCTAGCGCTGTCGGCGATTTCGTCATCGGACGGGAACGGGTCACCGCGATTTTCAGCACGACGCCTCAGCATACGCCGCGTCTCTGGAGAAGACTCTCGAAGCGCTTTGATGATCAAGTGTGGTTTCCGGTCCTTCTTTTGATCGTTTATCGGTCTGACGGTCCGTCGAATTGCTTTCACGTCCGCGCGAATCTTCGCGGCGGACGCCCAGCCAGCCTCTTCGCGGTAAAGCTCCGCCGCGCCGCGCAGGAGCTCGCCGAAAAGGGAGCGATCGGCCTTTGGCGGCAATTTTGAGGCTTCGGCGAGTCTCTTAATCACCGCGTCGGAAAATATCTCGTCGTTTGACATCTTACGGCCGTCCGAACGCGACAACGTTGCCCACTCTTGGCTCACACCATTGCGCCCACGCCTCCATGAGCTTCCGGCGCATTTCGAGCAAAGTCGTCCGGGTGTAGGCGCGCTCGACCTTACCGCCGACCTTGTGGCCCATCGCGTGCTCGATCGCGGCGTGGGGGAAGGTCGCGACCTCTTCGGCCCATGTCTTGAAGGTGGCGCGGAATCCATGAGCCGTGATCGGCCGGCCTGAAACAGGATCGCGCCATCGCGGCATCGCGTCCGGATCTGGCCTTTCGGCCTTCGGCCGGGCGTTCATGCGCTTGAGCAGCGTCAGGAAAGCCATATTCGATAACGGTTTACCCCTCTTCTGGCCGGGGAAGACATGACTGGAGACGCGCGCTTTCTCCATCTCCCGCACGATTTCCACTGCCCTCGGCCCCAATGGGACCTCAAAAGCATCCTTCCGGTGCTCCCGGTCCTTGAGGTTCACCAGCGGCACAGTCCAGAGCGCCTTGTCGAGATTGAACTCCGGCCATTTGGCCTGGAGGACAGCGTTCGTCCGAACGTTGGTGAGGATCAGCAGTTCGAGGGCGAGCGCAGCCGTCGCCTTTCGCGCCTGCAGCGCGGCGATGAATTCGGGCATCTGCCCATGCGGCAAGGAAGGGTGATTGCCCTTGGTGAGTTCTTTCGGCGTTTCAAAGCCCATCGCCTTGAGGTCATCCCAGCGAGCCGGATTCTCAGGCATCGCTATCCCGTGCTCATCGCGCAGGATGACGCGAGCCCGGTCGAAGACACGCCGGATCGCTGGATAGAGCTTGCGGGCGACCTCAGGCTTCGATCGCCACACTGGGCGCAAGACGGCGGCTACGTCGAGGGCCGTGATCTCATGGACCGGGCGATCGAGCAGCGCGCCGGAATAGGCCGGACCGAGATGGCGCTCCCACTGGTAGCGGACTTTCGCATTGACCGACTTGCTCTGCGCGTCCTCGATGACGAGCCTGGCGATCTCCCTGAAGGTCGGGACAGGCTTAGCGGCCTTTCTGGCGGCTCTGTCGGCCTCGATCGGGTCAATCCCGCGGGTGATGAGCTTCCTCGCCTCGATCGCCCGTTCCCGGGCATCCTTGAGGCCGACTGAGGGATAGGCGCCGAGCCCCTTGTCCTTTCGGACACCGGCGACCTGGTAGCGCAGGACCCATTTCTTGCGGGCCGTCCCGCTCACGACGAGATGCAGACCATCGCCATCGCTATGCCGGCCCGCCTTGGCCGTCTGTACTCCCCGTTCCGTCAGGCGCGCCATCCCGGTCCCACATCTGGTCCCACACTTCGAAGCGGATTGTTGCATACAACGACGGACAATGGAAGACACGCGTTGGCGTAAACCACCGGATTCGCTTGCGCCCAAGAGACGACGACAAACGCTAGCGGACAGGAGTTTAGTGCCCTCTTGCGGCACCAATTCACCAAAGCGACATGGTTTCCGTTTGCGACCAGCTCTTGATCCGATACCAAATCGATACCGAGGCGCAAGACAGAAAACGGGGGTAACACTTCTGCGGATTTGTCCCCGCCCGAAGCCCGTGATCGAGAGACAGCAAACGGCGCTTCGATCCGCCCTAAAGGCGAATTTAGCGACTTTGAGTCGAATCGCTTCTGGCGACAAATTTGAGGAATCAGATGCGCGACTCGTCCCGCCATCTCTCGCGCTTGCACGGGCCGCAATCCGCTTGGACTGCTGAATACGATGTTCAGGCGCGGATGTGGGAGCTCGAGAAATTTTGGTCGGCAGGCGCCACTATAGCCTTGTACGACGCGCTCCAGCACGTCAAGGCCCATCCTCAATCTGATTTGCCGCCGTGGGTTCTCGACGGGGCCCTCAAGATCGTCGAGGACCGACTCAGAACGGGTTTCCAAACGACAAAGAAGCCGGGGCAAAAGAACGACGAGCGGAAAATCTATAGATCGGAAATTACATCCTACTATCGCTGGCGCGAAGTCGAGAAATGGCGGCTGGAGCGCCACACAGTCGAAGAGGCATGCGACTTGTCGTCATTGGCGTTTGTCGGGACGGACTTCGAGGGTGGCACCGAGACGATGAGAAAAGACTATCAAAAAGTCTCCCGTGAGCTGAAAGACTCCGGTCGAGCTTACCGCTACTATAGCGCGATGCCGAACACACGCGAAATCACAGGTACGGTTCTGAAATCAAAGACGCCGAGTGGGTAATTTCCTTCTGTATCGCTTCCCTCGATTTGCGGAACGACTGGACTAACATCTCCACGATCAGCCGTGACAGTCGCAAACGAGGAAAGCGATGACTGAGCCAAGTCAGATCCTTTTCCGGCCACCGAAGGCGGCCGTCTATGTCGGTCTTTCCGTGCCCACTCTCGCGAAGCAGCGCCTGCGCGGGGATGGCCCGAAGTTCGTCCGCCTCTCGCCGCGCGCGATCGGCAACCTACAAGCGGATCTCGACGCGTGGTTGACCAGCAAACGCTGCCTATCGACCTCAGAATATAGCGACTGACACCGGTTTTCCCGACCGAGTAGTCGCTCAGAACGCAACCCCGAAGGCTTGATCCATCCCGAACGCGGGACCGAGAGGCGGTCTTGGCGAATGAAGACGAGCGCCCAAAAGCGGCGGAGGACATTTTGATGAATCTTGTGCAGCTAGACTGAGAGTCCGCACCGGTCCGGACGCGCCGCGGCCCGGCTCGGGCCTTCTGGCGATCACATTTCGGCGCGCGGATGGACCCCAGCCGCTTCGCGCTAGTGATGGCCAACAGCCGGCGAAGCGGTCGCCGGCGACTCGACGAGCGGCGGCAGCCCCAGCGCCTCGCGCAACTGCGCCCGGCGGGTCTGGTAAAAGCTCGAGCGCAGGAAGCTGTAGAAGTCGACCGAGGCGCTCTCGGCCTGTTTCCACTGGGCAAGATGCGCGGTCGCCGACAGTCCGCCCGACCCGACGGACCACGGCCATCCGATCCAAATTCCGCCCACCACCCAACCGACGGGATCGCCGACCGTATCCACGATTCCGCCAATCGAATCGCGCTGGGTCGAGGGTCCGAAATATGGGCTGACCACATAGGCGCCCGCCGGGACGCCCCAGACGAACATGGTCTGGCCGAAATCCCCGGTCTGCTGCGGCAATCCACCCTGGGAAGCGACGTCGAACAAGCCGCCAAGCCCGAACGTGGTGTTGAAGATGATGCGCGCGACCGTGATGGCGGCGGCGTTGAAACGCCCCTGCAGGATGGTGTTGCCGAGAACACGCGGCTCTTTCAGATTCGCGTCCAAATCCTGCAATCGGTCGCGAATCACCCCTGGCACCGACTTGACCACCGTCGCCGCCGGGTCGAGCACGACCTGATTCACGTGAAGAACGCCGCGGTTGAATTGCTCGTTGGGATCGTCGATCGGCAGCGATGCGTCGCGGGGCACGCCAGCGCATGCGCTCACGAGCGCCGTCAATCCCAACGCCCCCAGCCGCCCGATCCAGCGCTCAACGCCTCGCATCCGCTGACGACCCCTCTTCAGACTCCACGCGAAACAGAAACACATCGCGCGGGTCCGGCAAACTGACCTGCACGGGGGATGCTCAAGCTCCGGTTCCGAGACAATCAGACCAAGCCCGGGGGCAGGCTATCAGAGCCGCTCGCTGGCGACTATCACCCTTTTGCCACAGTCCAGCCCATTTATGCTTGGGGCGAGCTCGTTCCGGTGGGACTTCTTCTGCGTGGCGAGAAGCGCGGGCTGGAACAGGACGGCCGCGCAGAGGGTCGTCACGAGCGACAGCGCCATCAGCTTGCCCATGCTCGACGTGCCCGGATGGTGGGAAAACCATAAGGAGCCGAAGGCGGTTGCGGTCGTGCAGGCGCTGAAGAAAACCGCCCGCGTCAGGCTCGACTGCAGGAAATTGGTCTCTCCCGCCCTCCACGCCATGATGTAGTAGATTTTGAACGCGACGCCCACGCCGAGCAGCAGCGGCAGCGCGATGATGTTGGCGAAATTCAGTTTCAGCCCGATCAAGACGCAGATTTCGAGCGTGACGACGATGGCGACCAGGAGCGGCACGAGAGTGAGCGCCACATCCGTCAAGCGTCTGAGCGCCACGAACAGAATCAGCGCGATCGACAGGAGCGACCAGACGGCGGCCTGAAGAAACGCTTTCACGATGGTCGCGGCGGCTTCGACGACGAAGACCGGCGCGCCAGTGGCTTCGGGCGCCACGCCGCGCACCGCATCGACGAAGCGGCTGAGGACCGCATTGTCGTTTCCGTCTCCGCTCGGCGCCGCCTCGACCCTGACCTCGCCGTCGGCGGCGACCCAATTGCTTTTGAGCGACGGCGGCAGCGTGTCGATCGTCACGCGCTCGGCCTTGAGGAGATCGCGCACCTCGCGAAGCGTGGTGAGGAGCGGCCTGACCAGTGTTCGCTCCGCTTCGTCCCGGACCGCAGGCGGCGCTTTCGCCAAGGCCGTGAGCAGGCTCGCCAAGCGGCGCGCCTCGGCCGCGGCCGGGGTTTTCAGGCTGTCCGGAGCGGCGGCGGACAGGTCGCCCGCCGTCTTCGTGAGCGCTTCCAACGTTTCGGCCGGGGTCGGCGCGGGGTCGACCGCGGGGTCGAGCGTATTCTCGAAGAAGAAGCTCGCGTCGTCGATGATCGCGAGCTTCTCGTCCTGGTCCTTCGGCACGAAGCTTTGCAGCGTCCGGACCTTGGCGACCTCCGGGAGCCTGCTCAGCCGTTCCGCAAGCGCCGCGGCGCTGGCGAGATCGGGCTTGAGGATTTCGATGGTGTTGGGACTCGTGTCCGGATCGCGCATCAGGTCGAGCAGGGTCGAGACGGACTCGACATGTTTCGAGCGCAGGTTCAGCGGGTTGAAGTCGAAACTCAAGCCGCCGAGCAGCGGCAAGCCGAGAAGGACGGCCGCGAGCGTCAGGCCCACGACCCAGTTCCGCTGCCTGTCGAGGAAATGGTCGAGAGGCGCGAGCCAGGCCCAGCCGACCGGCGCCGGCTCGCCAGCCGGCCTCAGCACGGCAAGCAGAGCCGGAAGCAGGGTGACGGCGGTCAGGAAGGCCACGATCATGCCCGTTCCCGCGATCAGCCCGAGCTCGGAGAGACCGACATAGGCGGTCGGCAGGAACGAGTAGAACGCGGCCGCGATCGAGGCCGCGGCCAGTAGAAGCGGTCCGCCCACGCCGCGCCCGGTGTGCTCGAGAGCCTCGACCAGATCGCGGTCGGCGAACCGCTCGGCGCGGTAGCGGACGGAGAACTGGATGCCGAAATCGACGCCGAGGCCGATGAACAGCACCGCGAAGGCGACCGAGATGAGGTTCAGCGCGCCGACCATCATCAAGCCGACGGCGGCGGTGAAACTCAATCCCACCGCGAGATTGATCAGGACGGCCAGCATGATCCGCGCCTGCTTGAGCGCCAGCCACAGGATCAGGAGCACGACCAGAATCGTCACAACGCCGTTGAGCGCCGCGCCATCGGCGATGGTGGCGAATTCCTCGTCCGAAAGCGGCACCGATCCGGTGAGGCGCACCCGGACGCCCCTGTCCGGGGTCAGGCCGAGTTTGGCGATGGCCGCCCGGATGGCTTTCGTCGCCTGGCCCCCGGGCTCGAGGTCGCCGTAGTTGAGCACCGGCTGGATGTCGACGAACCGGCGAAGGTCCGACGGCGCCGGCGCCTTGCCCGAGAGCAGACGGCGCCAGGAAAAGGCCGGATGCCGGCCCTGCTCGACCCCCTCGATCGCGTCGGCGATCGAGGAAAACGCCGGCTTGAGATCCTCGAGCGTCGTCTTCTCGTGGCGGACCCCCTCGAGCGACTGGGACACCGCGCCAAGGATCCCGCGCAGCGTCGGATCAGCGGCGAGCGTGCCCAGGAACGGCTCCGCCTTGATGAGCTGCGCCATGTTGCTCTTGACGTCGTCGAGGCTGAGGAAAAGCACGCCGTTGCGGGCGAAGAATTCGCCGCCGTCCGGCCGGCTGACGGTGCGGACGATGTCCGAACGGCCGGAGAGCGCCTTGACCAGCGCGTCCGCCGCCTCGTCGGCGGCTTCCGGCGTCGTCGCATCGATGACGGCGATCATCAGATCGGTCCGCTGCGGGAAGAGCCGGTTGAGCTTCATCTCCTGCTGGCGCCAGGGGAGCGAGCTCGACAGGAGCTTGCTCGAGTCGGTGTTGATCGCGATGTGGCGCGAGACGTAGACGCAGGCGAGCGCCGCGGCGATGAGGAAGACGGCAATGACAACCCACGCACGGGCGGTCGAGAGGCGCACGACGCGCGCAATCGCTTCGATGATCAGGGCTCTGTCATGCATGGAACCGGGGTGGAGCGCATGGTTCGCGGCCGGTGTCAATCGGGACGGCGCGCTGCGAGGCGCGGCGCCGTCGCCGATCGCGCAGCGCGCCAGACGACAGCCCCCTCGTCGGTGAACCGGACGCGATTCTCGGCCGGGCCAGCGCAGAGACGAACAAAATGGTTGATTCGAAGCGTCAAACACGGAACGGAATAGGCGCCGAACACGGCAAAACCGGGTCACGAGGTCTGGTGACGGCGGCGTAGCAGGGGCAGCGCATGACGCGTGGATGGATTGCAACGGCGGCGGCGTTGCTGATGATTGGAGCGACCAGCGCCCCGGTCGCCGCCGGGCCTGCGTATCTCGGCGCCTGGGCGCGCGCGGACGGCAAGACCAGAATCCGCGTCGCATCCTGCGGCGCTGCGGTTTGCGCGCGCAACACATGGGTGAGACGCGGGGTTTCGGGAGAAAGAGTCGGCGATCGGCTGATCCTCAGAGTGAGGGCCGCCGGCGCCGGGCGATGGTCGGGAAGCGCCTTCGATCCGCAGCGCAGCAAGACCTATTCGATCCTGGTCTACGTCGTCCGCAGGCGCATGACGACCAGGGGATGCATGATGGACGGGTTCGTTTGCGAGAGCATGGCCTGGAACCAGTTCGGTCGCTCGAGGTGACGCAGGCTACCGGGCCGGTCTGCTATCGCTTTGCGACGCGCGGCCGGCCGTCCGGCCTCTCCCACAAAGATCGTCAGGGCCGCAACCAGGCCACGAACAGGAGCGCCCCGCCAGCGAACAGCGTGGCCATCGCGATCAGATAGGCGGCCTGGAGGGTGACGTTCTTCCAGTAGAGCGTGCGCGACAGGAGCGCGCATCGGACCGGCAGCTCCGCCGCCTCGAGCGCCGGATCGGCGATGAACTCGAAATCCTGAGGGTTCGCGCCGCGCCAGATCGGGAACCGCTTGCGTCCGTCGCGGGGAAACCGCGGATAGACGGAGGCGAGCAGATTGAGAAACATGACGATGAACGGGGCCAGGATCACCGGCACGTTCAAATATGGGGGGTATTGAGCGTGAAACTGAAGAACGGTGCCCATCATGATGGCGACGAACAGCACGGCGATATTCGCCTTGATGTCGCTGAGCCGGATCGAATCGCCGTAGCCGGCGATCAGATTGCGCAACTGGGCGTCGCGGTCCCTGGCCATCAGCCGCTCTGTAAGGCAAGCGAGGGCGCGCCTCGGGGGACGGGCGGCAATGCGTTGCGCCGTCGAACCCAACGGATCATGTCTATTGGCCCCTCCCCCCCCACCAGATGTAAAGAAGCAGGATCAAGCATGCGACGATGCTCGCCATTGCGACAAGAAAACTGATCCTGATGTAGAGGGTCTTCCACCACAGGAGTTCAGACAGGACCGAGCAGCGCAGCTTCAGCTGCTCAAGCTCGTCCTCGGCCTCGACGACCCTGGCGAAATCGGCGGCCTTGGCGGTGCGCGAGACCACGAAATGCTTGGAGCCGCGCTTGGGATAGCGCGGGATCAGCACCGCCAGCAGGCATATGTAGACGATCAGGAACGGCAGCATGACGAACGGGATCGGCAGATAGCTCGGAAAGCGCGTATGATTGCCGAGCACCGGGCCCATCATGAAGGCGACCATCAGGATCGCGATATTGGCCTTGAAGTCGCTCTGGCGGATCGCGTCGGTATAGGCGGCGATCAGGCGGCGATAAGGCTGAGCGGGATCGGCGATCTTGTTCATCCGACGGTCGGACGCTCCACCAGGCCCGGTCGGCGGACAGGCCCACCCGCGCCGGTCCTCGGCCCCACAAAGTCCTTCGGCTCGACTTGGCGTGAACTGCGACGCCCTGTCAAGATCGGTTGAATTTGGGCTTCCGACGCGGCCGGAGCGGCCGGCTCAAACGCGCCGGGCGGCCCCGGCCGCACGCCTCAATCATCTGAACGCGGCGTAGAGAAGCAGAAGCATGGTCAGGAACACGCAAACGATCGACACCACGAAGCTGACGCGGATGCACTGGGTCTTCCACCACAGGATGTCGGACAGCACCGCGCAGGTGAGCTTGAGCGCGTCGAGGTCGTCGGCGGCCCCGGCGACGGCCTCGAAATCCGCCGGCGTCAGGTTGCGGGCGACCAGGAAGGTCCTGGCGCCGCGCCTGGGGTAGCGCGGGATCAGCACCATGAACAAGAAGAAATAGACGATCAGGAACGGCGCCAGGACGAGCTGGACCGACAGGTAACTCGGAAAGGACGTGTAGTTCCAGAGAACCGAACCCATCATGAAGGCGACGAACAGGAACGCGATATTGGCCTTGAAATCGCTCTGGCGGATCGCGTCGGTATAGCCGGCGATCAGGCTGCGATAGGGTTCAGCGGGATCGGCGGCGATCTTGTTCATCCGATTGTCGGACGCTCCACGAGGGCTGCCCGGCCAACGGGGCCGTCCGCGCCGGTCCTGCGCCTCGGCCCCCGCAGTCCTTCGGTTCGAGTTGGCGCGAACGGCGAGGGCCTGTCAAGCTCGGTTGAATTCGGCGTTGGACTAAGGTCAGAAGCCGCCGCTCGATCCGTAGAGCCTGCGCAGGCGCCGGAAGATCAGAAGCCGAAGAACTCGCGCCGCAGGGCGTCTTCGTAGAGGCGCTTCCGATAGATAACTTCCCTGTGCAGCTTGTGCTCGCCGAAGTGCGCAGCCTCCCATTTGTCGAGTTCTGCGATGTTGTGGGCGCCGGAGGCCAGCGCTTCCTCCTCGCGGATGGCGGCCACCCAATTATCCACGGCCTGCCTATAGGCTGCCTGCAACCCGTCCAGTTCCCGCTGGAGATCGGCCGAGATATCCGCCATCGGTTCCCCCTGCTCGGCTTCGATTCACGCCGCCGTATGAACATGAGACGACACGGGTCCGCTGGCGGCTGCGGCGGACCGGCCTCACCACAGCATCGTCCACGAGAGGGCCGCGGCGTCCGGGGAGCCGGCGGACGGCTGGCACTCGAGAAGCATGGCGCGAAGCCCGCGCCCCTCCGGGCTCGTCTGCTCGAGCAATTCGTTCATCTTGCGCAGGCGCCGGACCAGGGTCTTCATGAACCCGACGGCCCGTTCGGGGTTCTCCTGGATCGCGGCGATGAACTCCTGGTAGGAGGTGACGAGGCACTCGGTGTCGCACGCCGCGTTCACGGTCGCCGAGCGCGGTCCCGGCTCAATCAGGCACATCTCGCCGAACACTTCGCCCGTCCCGAGCCTGCCGACGACACTCGCATTGTCCCCGCTGCCCACGATCACGTCGACGGCGCCGCTGACGATGAAGAAAGCCATATCGCCTTCGTCGCCCTCGCGAATGATCGTATCTCCCGCCTTGAACGCGACGTTCTGCATAAAAGCCTCCGTCAGGGCGCGAGCCCGGCGAGGTCGGTTATATCAGGTTCGGCCGCGGGCCGGGCGACCCCTTACTCCTCGAACCGCTCGCTCGTTCCCATTGACTTGATGGGCGCGATCGAGGCGTCCGGCTTCTGCGCCGCGCCGCCTGCGTCGCGGAAGCGGTTGACGATCGGATAGCGCCGGTCGCGGCCGAAATTCTTCGGGCCGACCTTCACCCCCGGCGCCGACTGCCGGCGCTTGTACTCGGCGAGATAGAGCAGCCGCTCGACCTTACGCACCGTCTCGAGGTCGTAGCCCTCAGCCACGATGTCGGCGACGCGCATCTCCTTTTCGACGAGGCTCCTGAGAATGCCGTCGAGCACCGCATAGGGCGGCAGCGAATCCTCGTCCTTCTGGTTCTCGCGCAGTTCCGCGCTCGGCGGCTTGACGATGATGTTCTCAGGGATCACCTCGCCGTCCGGCCCGAGCGCGCCAAACGGCTTCCAGCGGTTGCGCAAGGCGGACAGGCGGAACACCTCCATCTTGTAGAGGTCCTTGATCGGATTGAACCCGCCATTCATGTCGCCGTAGAGCGTGGCGTAGCCGACCGACATCTCCGACTTGTTGCCGGTCGTCACCACCATCGCGCCGGTCTTGTTGGAGATCGCCATTAGGATCAGGCCGCGCGCCCGGCTCTGGATGTTCTCCTCGGTGATGTCGCGCGGCTTGCCGGCGAACATTGTCTTTAGCGCGCGCTCCACGCCCTCGACCGGCTCGGCGATCGGCACGATGTCGTAACGGAGGCCGAGCGCTTTCGCGCATTGGGCCGCATCGGACAGCGATTCATTCGAGGTGAAGCGATAGGGCAGCATGACCGCATGCACGCGCTGAGGCCCAAGCGCGTCGACCGCCATCGCGGCGCAGAGCGCCGAATCGACCCCGCCCGACAAGCCCAGCACCACGCCCGGAAAGCGGTTGTTGTCGACATAGTCGCGCAGTCCCATGACGCAGGCCGCGTAGTCGGCCTCGTCCCCCTCCTCGACCAGTTCGCGCGGGCCCTCGACGCAGCGCCAGCCGCTTCTCGCCCCGCTCCCATACGGTGCGCGCCACCATCGGCCGGAAGGCGGGCAGTTGCGCGCCAAGGCTGCGGTCGGCGTTGAGCGCGAACGAGCCGCCGTCAAACACGAGCTCGTCCTGGCCGCCGACCATATTGAGATAGATCAGCGGCAGCCTGCTCTCCACCACGCGCGAAACCGCGACGTTCTGGCGGATTTCAAGCTTGCCGCGCTCGTAGGGCGAGGCGTTGGACACGAGCAGGATCTCGCCTCCGGTCTCGAGGATGCACTCGACCGGATCGGGCCCCCAGATGTCCTCGCAGATCGGCACGCCGACGCGCACGCCGCGAAAGGCGATCGGCCCCGGCGAGGGGCCGGGCGCGAACACCCGCTTCTCGTCGAACACGCCGTAATTGGGCAGATCGACCTTGAACCGCACCGCCTCGATCCGCCCGTTGTCGAGGAGGGCCATGGCGTTATAGAGCTTGCCGTCGTCCACCCAGGGCAGGCCGACCAGCGCGGCGGGCCCGCCGTCGGCGGTCTCGCGCGCCAGTTCCTCGCAGGCCGCCCGGCAGGCCTCCTGGAAGGCGGGCTTCAGCACCAGATCCTCGGGCGGATAGCCGGACAGATAAAGCTCGGGCGCGAGCAGGATGTCGGCGCCGAAGGCGGCGGCTTGCCTGCGCGCTTTCCGCAGACGGTCGCGGTTGCCCCCGATGTCGCCGACGATCGCGGGGATCTGCGCAAGCGCGATGACGAGGCGGTTGGCGGAGGCGGGCATGGGGGAGACTTAGCGCGACGGGAGAGGAACGGGCAATGCAACCCTTGCGTGGTGGGCGGCGATCGCAACCAGAGAGATTCCGTCGCCCGACATTTTGTTGCGGAAAATCGGAACCCGGGCTAACCTGCCTGCATGACCATTTTCGCCTTCCCGCCTGCGCGTCCGGCCGCTCCCGCGAGCGCCTCGCGGGCGAAGGGGCCACGCGAAAATTTTTCGCGGAAAATCGCGTGTAACCCATTGATAAGTCTGGATTCTGACGAGGAATCCAAGGAAATCCAAGCTTTTCCAACCCCTCGTGAAGCGGGTTTTCGCCCCGAAACGGCGCGCGGCCAAGAAAACCCAAACCTGAAGCCCCTACCGCCGCGGGGCCGCGGCGCGACGAGGCGCGGCGCCGACTCAGCGCACGGCGCTCGCGATCTTGGCCAGGCCCAGATTGAAGGCTCGCGTCGTCGCCTCGGCGAAGTCGCCCTTGAGGCTCAGCGCCCGCTCCTCGATCAGCTTCCACGACACGATCGCGATCGCCACCGAGACGAACGCGGACGAAGCCATCATCGCGGCGAGCGTCATGGCCGGGAAGAGAAGGGCCAGCGTCTGCTGCACCGGGAACGCGTAGATATAGACCCCGTAGGAATAGTCGCCCCAGTCGTTGAACGCCCGGATGCGCCCGCGCGGCACATAGACCAGATGGAGGACGAGCGGCGCGAGCAGGGCCACATAGACGATGAAGAAGACCGTCTTGTCGAACGAGGCGAGGACGAGCGCGGCGAGAATCCCGGCAAGCAGCCAGGCGCTCAGCGGAACCCTGTCGCGCCACAGATAGAGGCTCGATCCGTAGAGGAACATGAAGACGCGGATGTTCGCGCCATTGACCGCGTGGCCGGTCAGCCTCGGGCCCAGCACGAAGACGAGCAGCGCCGCCGCAGACAGCGGCAGAACGAAGCGCATCGTCTTGAGCCTGAGCGCAGGCACGACCGCGAGCGCGACCCAGATCGCGGCGAGATAGAGATACATCCGCACCTCGACCGGCATCGTCCACAGCGAGCCGTTGAACTCGCCCTTGAGCGGCACGGTGTCGAACACGCCCGGCAACGAATAGCGCACGCCTCCGATGAGGGTCGCGCATTTGCGGAAATATTCCCAGGTCAGGGGCGACGTGTAGTACTCGTCGCGCGGCAAGGTCGTGAGCGCAGGCGCGAGAACGAACACGGTGAGCACGAGCATGACCCACATGCCCGGATAGACCCTGAGGATCCGCGCCCAGAGATAGGCGATCAGGTCCTGGCGGCCGACCAGGCTCGCGGTGACGAGAAAGCCGCTCGTCACGAACAGCATGTCGAGCCCCATTTCGCCGAGCGAAAAGCCGATCCGGTTGAAAAAGAATTCGCGCTCAGGCGGAAGCCCCAGCACCGCGACGCTGTGCGCGAACAGCACCGTCATGGCCGCGGAAAAGCGGAGCAGGGTGAAGTTGTTGTCGCGCCCCACGGCGTAATCGGCGAGCCGCACGAAGAGCCCCCTTAAGGCGAGGCGCGAGCCGTCACTCGGCCGCGCGGACCGGCCGCTCGGGCTGGGCGAGCCGCTGGGCTTTGAGAAGATCGGCGACCAGGAAAGCCATTTCGATCGCCTGCTCCGCATTGAGGCGCGGATCGCAATAGGTGTGATAGCGATCGTGCAGATCCGCTTCCGAGATCGCGCGCGCGCCGCCCGTGCATTCGGTGACGTTCTTGCCGGTCATTTCGAGATGGACGCCGCCGGCGTACACGCCCTCGGCGCGGCAGGCGGCGAAGAAACTGCGCACTTCCTGGGCGATGCGCTCGGTCGGCCTCGTCTTGTAGCCGGTCGAGGTCTTGATGGTGTTGCCGTGCATCGGGTCCGAGACCCAGAGCGGCTTGCGGCCTTCGCGCTTGAGCGCGCGCAGGAGCGGGGGCATGGCGGCGTCGATCTTGTCCGCGCCGAAACGGCAAATGAGGGTGAGCCGGCCCGACTCCTCGTCCGGATCGAGGATTTCAATCAGGCGAAGGAGTTCGTCGGGGCCGAGCGAGGGGCCGCATTTGAGCCCGATCGGATTCTTCACGCCGCGGCAGAATTCGACATGCGCGCCCCCGAGCTGGCGCGTCCGGTCGCCGATCCAGATCAGGTGGCCCGACGTCGCGTAATAGTCGCCGGAGGTCGAATCGAGCGCGCGTCATCGCCTGTTCGTAGCCGAGCAGCAGCGCCTCATGCGAGGTGTAGAAGTCGGTCGAGCGCAATTCCGGATGGGCCTCGGGGTCGAGGCCCACGGCGCGCATGAATCCGAGCGTCTCGGTGATCCGGTCGGCGACTTCCTCGTAGCGCCCGGACTGCGGGCTGTCGTTGACGAAGGAGAGCATCCAGCGATGGGCGTTCTCCAGGTTGGCGTAGCCGCCATTGGCGAAGGCGCGCAAAAGGTTGAGGGTGGCCGCGGACTGGCGATAGGCTTCGAGCTGCCGGCGCGGATCGGGCTCGCGCGCTTGCGGAGAAAACTCGATGTCGTTGACGATGTCGCCGCGATAGGCGGGCAATGTCACCCCGTCGATCGTCTCGAAATCGGAGGAGCGCGGTTTGGCGAACTGGCCGGCGACCCGCCCGACCTTGACGATCGGCGAGGCGGCGGCGAAGGTCATCACCACCGCCATCTGCAGGAACACCCGGAAGAAATCGCGGATGTTGTCGGCGGAGTGCTCGGCGAAGCTCTCGGCGCAGTCCCCGCCCTGGAGCAGGAAGGCGCCGCCCCCGGCCGCCTTGCCGAGGGCCTGCTTGAGCTTGCGCGCTTCGCCCGCGAAAACCAGCGGCGGATAGCCGGCAAGCTGCCGCTCCGCGCCTGCGAGCGCCGCCCGGTCGGAATAGACCGGCGATTGCGCAATCGGCTTCGTCCGCCAGCTCTCGGGGGTCCAACGTTGGTTCAGCATGGTCCACGCAAACAGGGAAACGGCAAAGGGCCGTTCGTCGAACGTAAGCCGCTCTATTTCGCTCTATATACAGTGGGACGCTTAAGGCCAATATGGCGCTTTTCGCGCCCGGCTCGCATTTTATCGGACGCGGTCAGCGCGGAATAGCGTCGCATACAGACCCGCGATGTGAGACGATAGGTCAAAGCAGACCCCGATTCGCCCTTTGACCACCGCCTTTTCCTCGATCGCGGCATTGCTCCTGTCCGTGCTGATGCTGATCGGCGGCAACGGCCTGGTCGGCATCGTGACGCCGCTAAGAGCCCGCATGGAGGGGTTTCCCGACCTCACCGTCGGCCTGCTTGGCTCGGTCTATTTCGCCGGGATGCTGGCGGGAACCCTCGCGGCGCCGGCGATCATCCGCCGCGGCGGCCATATCAGGGCCTATGCGGCGTTCGTGGCGCTCGCGGTCGTCTCCGTGATCCTCATGCCCGTCATGGTGTCCCCGTCGGCCTGGCTCGGATGTCGCGCGCTGATCGGGTTCGTGTTCGCAGGGCTTTACGCGGTGATCGAGTCCTGGATCAACGCCAAGGCGACCAATGCGAACCGGGGCTCGCTCTATGCGCTCTACCAGATCGCGAATTTCGCCGCTTCCGCGAGCGGGCAGCTGGCGCTGAAACCGCTGGGAGTGGGCGGCTTTTCGCCCTTCGCGGTCGCTGGCGCATTCCTCGCGCTCGCCATCCTTCCGATGGCGATGACCAGCGTCGATCCGCCCGCCCAGCCCAAGAGCGTGCGCCCCCGCCTCGTCTGGCTCGCGCGCAAGGCGCCGATTTCGTGCGTCGCCGTGTTCGCCGCCGGAGCGGCGAACGGGGCCCTGTTCGCGCTCGGTCCGATCTTCGCAGTGGACATCGGCATGGCGCCGACCAGCGCGCCTCTGTTCACCTCTTCCATCGTGCTGGGGTCGGCGCTGGGCGTTTTCCCGATCGCAGCGATCTCCGACCACACCGACCGCCGGCTGATGATCGCCGCGGTCACAATCGCAGGCGCGGCGTGCGAAGTCGCCCTGAGCCGCATCGCCGCGCCCGGGGCGTGGCTGCTCGTCCTGGGATTTCTCGTCGGCCTGACAACCTATTCGCTCTACACGCTCGCGGTTTCTCTCGCCAACGACGACAGCGCCCCGCATGACCTCGTGTTCATTTCGGTCGGGCTTCTGTTCATCTATTGCGTCGCGGCGATCGCCGCTCCCGCGCTCGCGTCGGTCCTGATGAAGATCTTCGGACCGCAAACGCTGTTCATCCAGAACGCCTACGTGCACATGGCCGTTGCGGCGCTCGCCCTCTCGGGGCTTCTGGCCAGGCCGCGACGAACGGGAACTCAGCCGGTCTAACGGGATCGCCTCCGAACTTCAGTCCTTGACCACCGTCAGGTCCGGGGCGGCCGGATTCTTCATGCCCACGACATGGTAGCCGGCGTCGACGTGAACGATTTCGCCGGTGACGCCTCGGGACATCGGCGACAGGAGGTAGACCGCGCTGTCGCCGACTTCCTCGATGGCGACCGAGCGGCGCAGGGGCGAATTGTATTCGTTCCACCGCAAAATATAGCGGAAGTCGCCGATGCCCGACGCGGCGAGCGTCTTGATCGGGCCGGCCGAAATCGCATTGACGCGAATCCCCTTCTCGCCCAGGTCGGCGGCGAGATAGCGTACGCTCGCCTCCAGCGCCGCCTTGGCGACGCCCATCACGTTATAGTGCGGCATCCATTTTTCCGCGCCGTAATAGGTCAGCGTCAGCATCGCGCCGCCGTTGGTCATCAGCTTTTCGGCGCGTTGCGCGAGAGCTGTGAACGAGTAGCAGGAGATGGCGAGCGATTTGGTGAAATTGTCCTCGGTCGTATCGACATACCGGCCGGTGAGTTGATCCTTGTCGGAGAAGGCGATGCAATGGACGATGAAGTCGACCGCTCCCCACAAGTTTCCGGCCGCGGCGAACACCGAATCGATCGAGCCGCCATCCGTGACGTCGCAATGGCCAAGCACATGCGCGCCCAGTTCCTGGGCAAGCGGCCTCACCCGCTTTTCCAGCGCTTCGCCCTGAAAAGTGAACGCCAGTTCGGCCCCAGCCGCATGGGCGGCCTTGGCGATGCCCCATGCGATCGAACGATTGTTCGCCACGCCGAAGATGACCCCGCGCATGCCGCGCATGACGCCCGCGGTCACGCCGGCTGAAAGGGTTTCATCCATCAGGGCCTCGCTCGTTTGGACAGCGGCCGCCAGGCCGTCCCGGCAGGGCATCCCTTAACCTCGCCCGGCGCGCAGGGGAAGGACGACCCTTTCGTCATCCGTCACAAAATGTGTGATTTTGCTCATACATGTGCTTGGAACGCAGGCGCCTTCACGCTAGATTGTTAGGCAGCGTTAACGTTTGTCGGGGTCCACGCAAACTCTCGGTGTCCGTCGTGCCGCCGCTTGTTGACTATCTGGCTGACCTTACTGATCTGCGCCGATTTGGAGTGGCTTTGGCGCGAGACGACAGGTTCGTGCCCGATCATGCATCGGCGGCGCGGCTGGTCGATCGCCTGTTCAGACAGGCTTCCCTGGAAACGGTGGGCGGAGGCCCCCGGCGCGACGCCGACCGGCCCCGCGAAGACGCGCGCGTGCGCGCCTTCGGCCAATTCGTTCGCCTTCACCGCCGGTATGTTCGCCGCCTGACCCTCGACGACGGGGAGCCGTCGTGGGACGAGAATGCGGAGAACGCTCGCGCCAAAACGCCGGCGGGCGGAATTGGCGCCGGAGCGGCAGTCCGCATGCTCCCTTTGGAGCTCAGGGAGGCCCTGCTGATCGTCGTCCTTGCCGGCTTCACCCATCGCGAGGCGGCGGCGGCGCTCGATATCTCGCTGGCGACGTTGATCGCGCGGCTGTCCAAGGCCCGCGAGCGCGTCGCGGCCTTGACCCATTCGCCGGCCAGCGCCGAAGCGGCGCCGAGCGCGGTCCCCCATTTGCGGGTCGTCAAGTGACGGAGGCCTGAAGGGATGGAGGCCAGGCGCCTCGCGGATTTGCACGCCTACGTAGACGACTGCCTCGAGCCCGACGAGCGGCAGGCGTTCGAAACGCGGATGGCGCAAGATCCGGCGCTTGCGCGCCGCGCCGCCCTGTGGCGAGCGCAGAACAGCGCGATTCGAGCGGCCTTCGACGGCGAGGGCGCGAGGGCCTTTCCGATCGCAGCGGTTCGCGGGCAGGCTGAAATTGTGATCAAGGGCCGACGGCCGGCCGCGGCCGGCGGCTGGCCCCCGGGCGAGCAGCCGGCGCGATCGCCTGCGCCTGTCGTCGCGGACGCCTGGCGTTCGCCCGCGAAGGCCGCGGCCGGCGCATTGCGGCCGTCGCTCTTATGGCGGCTCGCTCTTGGGGCATTGTCCGTTTGCCTCGCCTGCGTCTGGGCGCCAGCCGTGACCGTCGTCCCCGCCAAAGGACTCGCGGAGGCGGGCGTCGCCGCTTTCCGCGCATTCGTCCGCCCGGGCGTTGCCCCGGTCGAACTGGCGACCGGCGACAGGGCCGAGGCGGAAGCGTGGCTGAGGGCGCGGCTCATGCATGCCGTCGCCCTCCCCGCGACTCCTCCCGGCGTCACCCTGGCCGGAGCGCGGATCGCTCCCTATCCGGGCGCGGCCGCGGCCTTTCTCGTCTACAAGTCGCAGGAGAGATCTCTCGGGTTGCTGATCCAGTCTTTCGATGCGCCCGCGACCAGAGCGCCCGAACTTCTCGCCGCGGACGGCGCCGCCGCCGCGGTCTGGACGTGGCGCGGCGAGGGATTCGCGCTCATCGGCGACCTCGACGCCTCGTCATTGCTGGGGATCGCGAACGCCTTTTTGGCCGCGCCGGTCGAGGCGGCTCAGGCCACGCCCGAACGAGGCTGGTAAGGCTTTCGATCGCGCATCCTGCGCATGAGCGCCGTCAGTTCCTCATCGGGCTCGCTCGGCAGAACGATCCGCAGCTGGGCCAGGAGATCGCCGGCAGGCTGCTCGCCGCTGGCGGGAAGGCCTTTGCCCCTGAGGCGCAGCACGCGCCCGGCGTTCGCGCCCGGCGCGACCGAGACTTCAACCTCGCCGCCGAGCGTCGGCGCTCTCACGCGCCCGCCCAAAACGGCCTCGTAGAGGGTGATCGGCAAGTCGAGCCTGAGATCGCGGCCCTCGACTTTGAAGTGCGGATGCGCGGCGTAGCGAATGGTCACGAGGACGTCGCCGGGCGCGCCGCCGCGATGGCCGGGATGGCCCTGGCCGCGCAAACGGATGGACTTGCCGTCCTCGACGCCAAGAGGGACCGCGACGTCGAGCGTCTTGCCGGTCGGCAGCGCGACGCGGATCGACCCGCCGCGCGCGATCGTCTCCAGGGGAACCGCGACCGAGACGCCGACATCTTCCCCTCGGGCCGCAGAAGACCGCGCGCGGCCGCGGCCCGCGCCGAACAGCTCCGACAGGATGTCCGGGTCGATCGAACCGCTTTCGGCCGAAAACCCGCCGGCGCCGAAGTCGAAGCCGAAATTGCGAAATTCGCCGCGGCCTCCGCCAGGCCCGCGGCCAAAACCGAAGCCCTCGAATTGCGGCGCGCGCGGCTTGCCCTCCGCGTCGATCTCGCCGTGGTCGAAGGCCTTCCGCTTCTTCTCGTCGCCGAGGATTTCATAGGCCGAACCGACCTCGGCGAAGCGCTCCTTGGCTCTGGCTTCCTTGCTCTGGTCGGGATGGTATCGCTTGGCGAGCTTGCGGAAGGCGGACTTGATTTCCGCCGCGCTCGCGGTCTTCGAAACGCCAAGAATGTCGTAAGGATCGCGCATCATGAGCCCATCGTTCGGCCTTAGCCTTCAGGAAGCGCAAAGGCCAATGTCTCCGTTCCCCATTTGGCCCTTTCTCCGGCGCCGCGCAAGGGCGGGAGGCGCCCCTGGCCGATTGCCGCGCCCGCGCTGGCCGCGATAGGGTCAGGCCGGCCTTTTCCCCTTAAAGGAGCGTCAGCCGTCGTGAACGATTTGAGCAGAGCGGACTTTACCGAGGCTCGCGATCCGTTCGCCCTGTTCGAGCTCTGGTTCGCCGAGGCGAGGGCGGCGGAGATCAACGACCCCGAGGCGATGGCGCTCGCCACCGTCGATCGCGACGGCCTGCCCGACGCGCGGATGGTGCTGTGCAAGGAGGCCGACGAGCGGGGTCTCGTGTTCTACACCAACGCCGAGAGCGCCAAGGGGCGCGAACTGGAGGCCCGCCCGCGGGCCGCGGCCCTGTTCCACTGGAAATCGCTGCGCCGCCAGGCCCGGTTCCGGGGACGGGTCGCCGAGGTGAGCGCGGCGGAAAGCGACGCCTATTTCGGCTCCCGGCCGAGGGGGAGCCAGATCGGCGCCTGGGCGAGCCAGCAGTCGCGGACCCTTGCCTCCCGCGCCGACCTCGAAGCCGCGGTCGAGGCCTTCGAGCGGCGGTTCGGGGAGGGCGGCGTGCCACGGCCGGACTACTGGCGCGGCTACCGGCTCGAGCCGGTCGAGATCGAGTTCTGGCTCGACCGGCCCTCCCGGTTGCACGAGCGCCTGCAGTTCAGGCGCGCGGCGCCGGGCGCCCCGTGGGAGAAGCGGCTGCTCTATCCATGATCCGCCCCGCCCCCGGCGAGCTGAAAATGCAACCGGAAGGCGAGCTGGACTCGATCAAATGGAAATAAATGAAGCAAAAATCCTTGAATTTATTTCGGTTTATTTCTTGGAATCGGGACTTTTCAATGGGTTGCGAGCGGAGAAATAGAAAAAAATCGGCTGGCGTCTCAGGTTGTACGCAAATCGTCTCAACAGCCTCCCTCTGCGCGCTGTCCGGCCTGCCCCCGGAAGGGCGTTCCGATTCCGCACAACAGATGAAGACTAGCATGGATTCTGGTTTTTTGTAAATAAATTGTCCGCCGCGGGCAGGCGCAGAAGGCTGAGGGAGAGGATAATCGATTGATTTTGCTCAAGTTACGGCGATGGCGCGGACGACGGACTGGGCTTCACGCAACGGCGTACGGGACGGTCACGCCGGGCCGCGATGGACATGTCCGGCAGGAGCGCCGGCAGGCGGCCGTCCAGACCGCTCCTTCCGCTCCGGGCCCGAGGCGCGAGGCGACCCATGAATGACCGGCTGTTCCCCGCCCGCCCGATCCTGGCGGTGTCGGCCGCGGTGTTCCGGGAAGGGCGGGTCCTCATCATCCGCCGGGCGCGGGCCCCGCTGATCGGCCATTTCACTCTGCCGGGCGGCGGGGTCGAGGTCGGCGAGACGCTGGCCGAGGCTCTCGCGCGGGAGCTCGAAGAGGAGGTCGGGATTGAGGCCGAGATCGTCGCCTTCAACCGGCATGTCGAGGCGATCATCCCCGAGGGGGACCGGATTCGGGCCCATTTCGTCATCGCCTCGTTCGTGGCGCGCTGGACGAGGGGCGAGCCGCATCTCAGCGACGAGGTCGACGCGACGGACTGGATCGACCCCGCCGGAGCCTTGCCCTCGCCGACCACGCCAGGGCTCGGGGAAATCCTCACGAGCGCGGCGCGGATCGAAAGGCAGCGCGCTGGCGTCAAAAGGTAACGGTCGGCGCCCGAGCCGCAATGCCGCAAAGGGGCGGAAAGCACGCCTACAGGGGTCGACTCGGGAGGAACGGCTCCGCGCCAAAGCCGCCTTCCCGAGCGGGATTTGGAGAAACGTTGGACGCTTCGTCGGGCATGTTGTACTGTGGCCAGCTGCAAGGCGAGAAACGTCGAGCATGCGGTACGTATCGCGACGCCCCCTATTGATCGGTATGGCTGTCGGCTGGACGTTCGCTCTTTCGGTGCGAGTCCAAGCGGAAACGGCGGGTCGCACAGCGCTCTGGGGCTATGATCCGGTGTCCTATTTCACCGCCGGGCGCCCGGAAGCAGGTTCAGCAGAATTCACCTTCGCGTTCGATGACGCCACCTACTGGTTCGCGAACGAGGAACATCGCAAGATGTTCGCCGCCGAGCCTGAGCGCTATGCGCCGCAGTTCAAGGGATTTTGCACCCTCAGCGTGGCGAGGGGCCTGAAGGTCGAGGCCGATCCCGAAGCGTGGGTGATTTGGAATGGCAAGCTCTACGTCTTCGGGTCCAAGGACGCCGTGCCGGAGTTCAAAGCCAATCCTGCCGAGATCGCAGATAAGGCGAACGCCGCTTGGAGGCCGCTCAAGACCAACTAAGTTCGCCTCATAGCCCGGCCAGCTCAAGGGCCCTGATGACCTTGGAGCGCTGTCCCTGGTCGCGGAGCCGGGTGGCGAAGTCCTTGGCCTGAAAGGCCGGGAGCATCCGCTTGACAATCCGCGTCTCGCCAGCCGCGTCAGCCTTGCGGCCCACCGTCGCATAAGCCCCGGCGAGAACCGCATGCAGGAATTCGTTGTCGTCATAGCGCTGAATAGCGCGGCCGAGAGTCGGAATCGCATCGTCGGGCCGGTCGGCGATGAGATAGGCGATGCCGAGATCGAGATACTCGTCCTCTGTGAGGATCGGCTGAACTCGGGCGACCTTGCGCATCGCTTCGATGGCGGCCCCCGTATCGCCGCTCCACAGAAGCGCGTCCGCAAGGCCGGATTGCGCCTCGGGATCGCTCGGGTTGATCTCGATCGCGCGGCGAAGCTCGTCAAGCGCCCGGTCGTATTCGCCGCGGAAGATGTACATCCGACCGAGCAGGACATGCGCGCCCGCGCTTTCGTCGAGCGACAGCGCCTTGCGCCCGTTCGCCTCGGCCCGGGTCAGCGCCCCGTCGGGGTCGCTCGTGTAGCCGCTTTCCGCCGCCAGGATATCGACGCCGCCCAGGCCTGCATAGGCGGGAGCATAGCTTTGATCGAGCTCGATGGAGCGCTCGAAAAGCAGGCGCGCCTGTGATTGCCCTACGCGGCTCGCGCCCCGCAAGAGATCGCGGCCGCGCAGCACGAGGTCATAGGCCTCGAGATTGCCCGGCGGCTTGCTTGCCGAACGCGCCAGCCGCAACGTGGTCAGCCGCACCGATAAGGCGCCGGCGATCTGGCGCGCGATCTCTTCCTGGATTGTGAACAGATCCTTGATCTCGCGATCATACTGCTCCGTCCAGAGCACGGTTGCTCGTGCAGCGTCGAGAAGCTCGACGGAAACGCGGGCGCGGTCGCCTGTCCTGCGCGCGCTACCGTCCACCAGATAGGCGACATCCAGCTCGCGCCCGATGTCCTGGGGATGCGCCGATTTGCCCTTGTAAGCGAAGGCGGCCCCGCGCGAGATCACCGTGATGTCGGGGAAGCGGCCAAGCGCCGCAATGATGTCCTCGGTCAGCCCGTCCGCGAAATAGTCCTGGGCCGGATCGCCCGAGAGATTGGCGAGCGGCAGAACGACAATCGAAGGATGGCCTGCGGCGACCTCGGCAGTAGAACCACGAGACCCTGCGCCACGAATGACCGGCTTGTCCTCCCACCAGATCCAAAGGCCCGCTGCCCCGGCCGCAAGCAGCCCCGCAAGCGCCATAAAGGCCCGCGCACGGTGAGCCGGGCGCCCCTTCTCTGGAGCGGCAACCGTCGCTTCACCCGGCCTTCTTAGCGACGAGGAGATCGCGCTTCCGCGTGAGGCGGAGAACGTGGCTGCGCCGAGCGCGAAAACTCGCACCGGCCGCGCGATGTTTTTCAGCGCCTTCTCGCCGAGATCGACGAACAACTCTTTGAGCTTGTCGCGAACTTGCCGATAAGCGTCCTCCGACAGACAAACCCCGCCGGGCTCGCAGACGCCCTCCAGCCGCGCGGCGATATTGACGCCGTCGCCCATCAAATCGCCGTCGGACTCCTCGACCACGTCGCCCAAATGGATACCGACGCGGAACTCGATGCGCTTGTCGGGCGAGACGCCGGCATTGCGCTCGACCATGCCATTCTGCACCGCGATGGCGCAGCGCGCCGCGTCGACCACGCTGCGGAACTCGATGATGATCCCGTCGCCGGTGCGCTTGACGACCCGGCCGTGGTGGAGAGCGATCGACGGATCCATGAGATCGCTGCGCAGCGCGCGCAACAGCGCCAGCGTACGCTCCTCATCGGCGCCGGCGAGCCGGCTATAGCCGACGACATCGGCGACCAGGATCGCGGCGAGTTTGCGCGTCTCGCTCATCGCGCCCCTCTTGGAGTCGCCACATTAGCCCAAATGCGAGCCCCAGTCTGCCTGTTCGACGGAAGGACCGCTCACGTGGACATTCCTTCCGGGCGCCAACCGGGAACGACCGCAACGGGTCGATTCCGGATTGATCCGCCCGAGGCTCCTTCCCCCCAGCCAGAAAAGCCTGGAACGCCGCATGGGCCTCGAGGCTTTTCAGCGCGGCGGAGAAAGCGTGCGTCTCCTCCGCCATCCGCGCCTGGATTGCCTCCGCGTCGCCGCGCATCAGGCGGCGGCTCGCGAGCAGGGCGGCCCTTGGCTTTTGCGGCGAGGGCGGCGGCTTTCTCCATCGCGTGCGGCAAAAGCTTGGCTCGAGGCCGGCGCGTTGACGAGGCCGAGGCGGAGCGCCTCCTCAGCCCCGAAGGGCTCGTCCCCGCCAGCCTTGACAAAAGCCTCTTTCCATCCATATGACATCCACTCAACATCCACATGGATGGTGTAATTGCCCCCGCGCTCGCAACCGACGAAGCCGCCCGACAGCGAGAAGCTGACGATCAATCTCGGTTTCGTCGATCTCGGATCGATCGATCTTCTGGTGCGCGACGGCTTCTACTCCAATCGCTCGGATTTCATCCGCACCGCCATCCGCAACCAGCTGGCGACCCATGCCGATACGGCGAAGCAAGCGGCTTCGCGGCTGACCCTCGAACTGGGCTTGAGGACATTCGCCCGGCAGGACCTCGAAGCCGTCCGGGCGGCCGGCGAGCGGCTCAAGATTCGCGTGCTGGGCCTGGCGGTCATCGCCGACGACGTCACGCCCGATCTCGCGAAGGCGACAATCGAATCGATCACCGTGCTGGGCGCGCTGCATGCGCCCCCCGAGGTCAAAACCGCGCTTGCCGATCGCCTGCGCTGACGCATTCCGACAGGAAGAAATGATGAAACCACGCGGCCTCGACATCATGGGCGACGCTTTGAGCCTGGTGCGCAAGTCCGACCTTGCCGGGGCGACGGCGATCATTCGCCGGGCGCTGTCAGGCGAAGCTCCGGCGAACGACAGCGGCGAGCCGAAAGCGCGGCCCGACCCTGCCTCGGCAAAGGCTCTTCCGCCGCCGGCGCGCCGTTCGCTGGGCGAAACCTTGCGCGCGCTTCGCGCCCGGCCGCCGTTTCCGCCCGCAGCCCCGGTCCCTCCGCCCGAGGTCGAGCCGGCGCCGGACCTGGGCGAACGATTCCTCAGGCGCACGTATCGCGGCGCCGCGGGCTCGCTCGCCTACCGCCTCTATGTTCCGGCCGACCGGGAGCGGGGCGACCTGGCTTTCGTGCTGATGCTGCATGGCTGCACGCAGAATCCCGAGGATTTCGCGCTCGGCACGCAAATGAACACGCTCGCCGACGAGTTCGGCCTCATTGTCGCCTATCCGCAGCAAACGCGGCGCGCCAACCCGAACGGGTGCTGGAACTGGTTCGACCGACGCCATCAGAACCGCGGCTCGGGCGAACCCGCCAGGCTCGCCGGTCTGACGCAGGCGCTGGCGAAGGAGTTCGGCATCCCGAGCGAGCGCGTTTTCGCGGCCGGCCTTTCGGCGGGCGGCGCGATGGCGGAGATTCTCGCCACGACCTACCCCGACGTGTTCGAGGCGGTCGGGATCCACTCGGGCCTGCCTTACAAATCCGCCTCCGACGTCCCCTCCGCCTTCGCCGCGATGAAGGGAGCAGGGCCCCGCGATCCCGCGCCGCCCGCCGCAGAAGGGCGACGCTGTCGAAAGATCATTGTTCACGGGCTCGCCGACTCGACGGTCAATCCCGTCAACGGCGAACGCCTCCTCGACGAGGCCGAGCGCGGATGGGGTCCGCTCACCAGAGGCGACCTCGACCGCGAAACCGGGGGCGGCCGCGTCCGCCGCGCGGTGCTCAAGGACGAAGACGGCCGGCCGGTCGCCGAGCAATGGCTGGTCGAAGGCGGCGGGCACGCCTGGTTCGGCGGCGATCCGCGCGGCAGCTATACGCAGACTGTCGGCCTCGACGCCTCGCGGGCGATGGTGCGCTTTTTCCTGGGGCAATCAACGTCGCCCGAGCATTCCGGCCTGGGGGCGTGACGCCGACTGGCGCCCGCTACTTCCGCCCCCGGTCAGGAACGCCTGGAAGGCCGCGTGGGCCTCGGGGCTTTTCAGCGCGGCGGAGAAGGCGTGCATTTCTTCGGCCATCCGAGCCTTCACCGCCTCGTTGTCGCCGCGCATCAGGCGCCGCGTGGCGAGCAGGGCGGCGCGGGGCTTGGCGGCGAGCGCGGCGGCTTTCGCCATCGCATGCGGCAGAAGCTCGGCTTGAGGCAGGAGCGCGTTGACGAGGCCGAGCTTCAGCGCCTCCTCCGCGCCGAACGGCTCGGCGAGCGCGGCTTGTCTAACCGACGGAAGAATGTCATCAAATATTGTACCATTCGCTCTTGGGCAGGAAACGTCCGCGGATCACAAGCCCGAATGGAACGCTTCGCGGGTCCTGCGATCGCATGGAGGCGTTGAAGTGCGGAATCGCGTGACCCTGTTCCCCATTCTGCTGGCGTTTGTCACTGGCGCGTCGAACGCGGCGGAGATCGTCGCGCTGGGCGCCAGCACGACACAGGGTTCCGGCCGGGGACGCCACGCCTCGGGGGTCTCGATGGACCAGGCTTACCCAGCTCAGCTGGAGCGTCTGCTTCGGGCCCGAGGATGCTCCGCCGAGGTTTTCAATGCGGGCGTCGCCGGCGATACAACGGCGGGTATGCTGGCGCGTCTTCCGGGCTTGCTTTCGGCCAACACCAGGATCTTGATTCTACAACCGGGAAGCAACGACGCTCTCCCCGGAAACAATCCCTCTGGCAGATCCTCGAACGTAGCGGAAATCAAGAAATACAGCGCTGAGCACGGTGTAAAGGTCATCCAGCTCAGGAACATCGACAGGCTGGTGGGGGATCATTGGACGGGTGAACACCCGGACGCGGACGGGCAGGGTGCGATCGCGAAATGGCTGTTTCCGCTCGTGCTGAAAACAGGGGTCTGCGGCAGACGAACCGCGGCTTGAGCGACATGACGCAGGCCGATCGCGCGCAAATCGAGCGCAAACTCGCCGCGATCATGCTCGCGGACATCGCGGGTTTCAGCGCGTTGATGGAGCGAGACGAGACGCGAACCTATCAGCGGCTGCGCGCGCTCAGAGATGAGATCGTGCTGCCCAAAGTCGCTGAATACGGCGGGCGCATCGTCAAGACCACGGGCGACGGGTTTCTGGCCATTTTTCCCAGCGCAACGGCCTCGCTCGGCTGCGGCATCACAATTCAGCGAGCCATCATTTCGCAAGAAACGATGAAAGATGAACAGGAGCGATTTCATCTTCGCATCGGGATCAATCTCGGCGATGTGGTTGTCGACGGCGACGACGTCTCTGGAGATGGCGTCAATATCGCCGCGCGTTTGGAGCCGCTCGCTCCCAGCGACGGGATTTGTGTTTCGGGCGCCATCCGGGATCAGGTGAGGGAAGACCTCGGCGTAGAGCTCGAAGATATCGGTGATCAGCACGTGAAGAACATTTCGCGCCCAGTAAGAGCGTATCGCATCGATGTTGCGAGCGCCTCTCGAGCGGTCCCGCCAGCCCAGACCGCTACCCTGACGTGGGGCCGCCAGTTCGCCGATCCAAGAATGCTGCCGGTAGCCGGCGCCGTCGTTGTCCTCGCGGCCGTCCCCCTATTGTTCGGTCCGGTCTCGCGATTGCTTCACTCCCGAACGCCTGCAGCGCCGATTGGCGATACAACGGGTCGGGTGCGCGTCGCCAGCGAGGAGACCATCCGCTCCGCCGCCTTCAGCAACGGCGTCGAGTTGCCCGAAGCGCTGGAATTCCACCAGCCCTCGGCCAATGTTCCCGACAAATTCGCATCCTATCTCGGCGCCTGGTCAAGCGGCGATGAACGATGGGGCGGCAAAGGCCGGCGCGTCATTTTGCTGATCGAAATCGATCCGGGATAATGGCGAAGCCTCGGGTCAATTGGCAGTAAGCGGACCTAATCAGTTCACCTCCAACCAACACCCGGCCGGCCATACGCCGTTTTCCGGGAAAATCACCGACGAGGGCCTTCAATTCTTCGGGAAAACAAGTGACGACGGCCTTCAATTCTCCGCGTCATCGGTATTCAGGTTTCAAATGGTCAGCGCTGACGAAGTATACGGAGAGCTTGAGGGCATCGGCGATCACGGCCTTTTCCACACCTCGATCCGCCTGACCCGCCTCAAATGATGAGAGCAAGGCTCGCCCGCGGCCCCAAGGAGCGACGCTGGTCTTTGAACTACCTCCGTCCGCCAGCTAGAAACGCCTGGAACGCCGCGTGCGCTTCAGGCGATTTCAGCGCGGCGGAGAAGGCGTGCATTTCTTCCGCCATCCGCGCCTTCACCGCTTCGTTGTCGCCGCGCAGAAGGCGCCGCGTGGCGAGCAGGGCGGCGCGGGGCTTGGCGGCGAGCGCGGCGGCTTTGGCCATCGCATGGGGCAACAGCTCGGCTTGAGGCAGGAGCGCGTTGACGAGGCCGAGGCGAAGCGCCTCCTCGGCGCCGAAGGGCTCGGCGAGCATGAGGAGCTCCGTGGCCTTGGCCCGGCCGAAGCGCTGGGGCGCGAGAAGCGAGGAGCCGGCCTCGGGAACGAGGCCGAGATTGACGAACGGCATCTGAAAGCGGGCGGAAGGCGCGGCGTAGACGAGATCGCAATGAAAGCAGAGCGTCGTGCCGACCCCGATCGCCAGCCCGTCGACCGCGGCGACCAGCGGCTTTTCGAACTCGGCCAGCTTGCTGACGAACCGCCAGGCGGGAAATTCGCCCAATTCGTGCATTGCGACGGCGAGAAAATCGGCGATGTCGTTGCCCGCGGTGAACACGCCGCCCTTGCCGCTCAAAACGACCGCGCCGATGTCGGGGTCGCGCCCGGCCGTGTCGAACGCCTCGATCAGCGCTTCGTACATCGCCCCGGTGATCGCGTTCTTCTTCTGCGGGCGGGCGAAGGCGGCCGACAGGACCGCGCCCTCGCGGGCGATTTCGATGTCGCTCATGCGCCCGCTCCAAGGATCGCTTCATAGGGCTCGAGGGGGCCTGAGCCCGAGGCGACGGCGCGGGCGAGGCCGGAGGCGGCGGGCATGAGCTTTTCGGCGAAGAAGCGGGCGAGGCCGGCCCGGCCGAGTTCGCTTTCGTCGCCGTCCGCCGCGAGAGCCTCGGCCGCGAGCCCGGCCTGCGCGAGACAGGCGCCGCCGAGCGCCAGCCCGAACAGGCGGAGATAGGGCGAAGCGCCGGCGAGAGCGGAACTCGGATCCGTCTTGAGCCAGCCGAGCGTCATCTCCGTCGAGTCCTCGAGCGCGTCGGCGGCCTCGGAGAGCCGCGCCGCCGTCTCCCCGAAGCGCGCGCTTCCGCGGGCCGCGACCGCGCCCGCGACTTCGCGGATGAAGGCGATCTCATGGTCGACCGTCTCGCCGCCTTCGAGCGGCAGCTTGCGCTGCACGAGGTCGATCGCATGGATGCCGTTCGCGCCCTCATAGATCGCGGCGATCCGGGAATCGCGCATGTGTTGGGCGGCGCCGGTCTCCTCGACATATCCCATGCCGCCGTGGACCTGGACGCCGATCGACGCCGCCTCGTCGCCGATGTCGGTCGAGAACGCCTTGGCGATCGGGGTGAGCAGCGCCGCGCGATTGGCGGCGCCCTGGCGTTCGCTCTCGTTGGCGGCGTGGCCGGCGAGGTCGAGCGCTGCGCCGGTCAGGTGGCAGATTCCGCGCGCGGCGTGGGCATAGGCCTTCATCGTCATCAGCATGCGCTTGACGTCGGCATGCTCGACAATCGGGACCATGCCTTCGCCGCCGCTCGGCCCCCGGCCCTGGCGGCGCTCGCGGGCGTAAGAGAGCGCCTGCTGATAGGCGCGGTCGGCGATCGCCACCCCCTGCGTCCCGACCGCGAGCCGCGCCGCGTTCATCATCACGAACATGGCGTTGAGCCCGCGGTTCTCCTCGCCGACGAGCCAGGCTTTGGCGCCTTGCTCATCGCCATAGACCATGACGCAGGTGGGGGAGCCGTGAATGCCGAGCTTGTGCTCGATCCCCGCGCAGCGCAGGTCGTTGCGGGGGCCGAGCGAGCCGTCCGGGTTGACGAGGAATTTCGGGCAGAGAAAGAGCGAGAGGCCCCGCGAGCCCGCCGGCGCGCCGGGGAGCCTCGCGAGAACGAGATGGACGATGTTCTCCGCCATGTCGTGCTCGCCATAGGTGATGAAGATTTTTTGGCCGAACAGGCGATAAGCGCCGTCCTCCGCCCGCTCCGCCCGGGTTCTCACCGCGTTGAGATCGGAGCCCGCCTGAGGTTCGGTCAGGTTCATGGTGCCGGTCCATTTGCCCGCGATCATGGGGGCGAGATAGGCGCCGACGAGTTCGGGCGAGCCATGCGCCTTCAAGGCGCCGATCGCGCCTTCGGTCAGCAGCGGGCAGAGGGCGAAGGCCATCGAGGCGCCGTTCCAGATCTCGGTGCAGGCCACGTTGACGAGATGGGGCAGGCCCATGCCGCCGAACTCGGGCGGCGCGGAAACGCCGTTCCAGCCAGCCTCCGCCCACCGCTCGTAGACGCCGGCGAAACCGTCCGGCGTCCTCACCGAGCCGTTCTCGTAAACGGCGCCGGCAAGGTCGCCGGCGCGGTTTAAGGGCGCGATTTCCTCGGTGGCGAAGCGGCCCGCTTCGCCGACGATGGCCTTGACAGCGTCCCAGTCGAGGTCGCCCATGCGCCCCTGCGAGACCATGCCCCTGAGGCCGGCGACGGCGCTGAGCGAAAAGAGGATGTCGGCGACCGGCGAACGATATGACATCTCATGGCTCCGCACGATCGCGGGCGCGTTCGGCGGCGCCGCGCAAGGGACGAATGAGCTTAATGGACAGTCGAGTTGGCGCGCAACGTGGACCGGAAGAGGAGAGGGCGCCCAGCCTCAGGATGACCCGCATCGAGAGGGCAGGGCCGGAGGCGATCGCCGCGGCGGGCCGAGCCCTGCGCGCGGGCGGCCTCGTCGCCATGCCGACGGAGACCGTCTACGGCCTCGCCGCCGACGCGACCTCGGACAAGGCGGTCGCGGCGATCTACGCCGCCAAGGAGCGGCCGGCGATCAATCCCCTCATCGCCCATGTCCTCGACATCGAGGCGGCGCGGGAGCACGGCCTGTTCGGCAGCGAGGCCGAGACGCTGGCGCGCGCCTTCTGGCCCGGGCCTCTCACCCTCGTCGTGCCTGTCGCCTCGACCTGCCGGGTGAGCCTGCTTGCGCGCGCGGGCCTCGACAGCGTGGCCTTGCGCGCGCCCTCGCACGCCGTTGCGCGGGCGCTGATCGAGGCGGCGGGCGTCCCTCTCGCCGCGCCCTCCGCCAATCGGTCGGGCAGGGTGAGTCCCACGACGGCGGCTCATGTCGCGGCCGATCTCGACGGCCGGATCGACGTCATCCTCGACGGGGGCCCGTGCCGCCACGGGCTCGAATCGACCATCGTCGCCTGTCTGGGCGACGCCCCGCAATGGCTGCGTCCGGGCGCGATCGCGCGCGAGGCGATCGAGGAGGCGCTGGGTTCTCCCCTCGGCATGGCGAGCGCGGCGCGAACGCAACCGAACGCGCCGGGGCAACTGGCGTCGCACTATGCGCCCAAGGCCGAGCTTCGCCTTGGCGCGGCAAGTGTCCAGGCGGACGAAGCCGCGCTCGATTTCGGCGGCGCGCTTGCGCGCGGGAGGCCGGTCGCGCGGCTCGACCTGTCGCCCTCGGGAGACCTCGTCGAGGCCGCCTCGCGCCTGTTCGCCTGCCTGCGCGCGCTCGACGAGGCCGGCGCTCGCCGGATCGCGGTCGCGCCGATCCCCGCCCACGGGCTCGGGGCGGCGATCAACGACCGGCTCCGCCGCGCGGCCGCGCCGCGGGGACGATGAAGGGGGGCGCGGGGCGGACTTAAGGATAAGGCGCGGAGCCTTGCGAACCGGCCTTTTTCCATGTCATTATAGGGAAATTGGAGGCGCTCGTCGTTGGGGCCATGAACGCAGGATTGAGCTGGGACGAATTTCGACTGGTCAAGTCGATCGCGGAAGCCCGTTCGCTGGCCGGCGCGGCCGAGCGTCTCGGGGTCAATCATTCGACGGTGTTCCGGCGGCTGGCGTCGGTCGAGGCCGCGGTCGGCGCCCGTCTGTTCGACCGCTCTCGCGCCGGCTACGAACCGACGGCGGCGGGCCAGGAGATGATCGCGCTCGCCGCCACGATGGCCGAGTCGGTGCTCGAATTCGAGCGCCGGGTCGCGGGCCGCGACGTGAAGCCGACCGGCGAACTCACCGTGACCGTCCCCGAGGCGCTCGGCCAGCATTTCATGCCCGAGATCGTCTCCCAGTTTCGGGCGCTCAATCCGGGCATCGTGGTCGACCTGATCCTGTCCGATCAATCGCTGAACCTTTCCCGGCGCGACGCCGACATCGCGATCCGCCTGACCAACGATCCGCCCGAAACGCTGGTTGGAAGGAGAATCTGCACCGGGCGATGGAGCGTCTATTGCCGGCGCGATCTGATCGCCGAACCCGGCTCGGCGCCGGTGGATTCGACGCCGTTCATCGGATTGAGCGAAGCCAATGGAGGGGGGCCGGCCCGGCGCTGGATCGAGGCCAACGTCGCGCCGGAGCGGCTGGTCGCCAAGGCCAATTCCGCCCATTGCCTGCTTCATCTCGCCCGTCTCGGCTTTGGAGCGACCTTGCTGCCCTGCTTCCTGGGCGATCACAGCCCCGACCTGACGCGCGTGGGCTATCTGGTGCCCGAGCTCGACCTCGGCCTATGGATGCTGACTCATGCCGATCTTCGCCGCTCGCCCAGGGTGCGCGCCTTCATGGATTTCGCCGCGGCGGAACTCACCAGGCGCCGCCGCGCGATCGAAGGCGATGAGACCGAGGGAACGGAGTGAGCGGCGCAATCCACGTCCCCCGCGATGACCCGGCTCACCAGGTCGAGAACCGCGCTTCGACTGTCTTGAGGAACGCCGCGCGGCTGTCGGCCCTCGAGTGATTCATGTCGTAGCAGGCGACATAGTCGCAAGCTGCGCCCGGCGCGCAGATCCGGCGCAGCGATCGGGTGAGAAAGCGGCGCGGCGGATCGCCCATCATGAAGGTCAGCAACCGTGAGCCGCCATAGGTGCAAACGGCGCCAAGCCGCCTGATGTTGTGAAGCGCGCCCTCGTACGAGCCGTCCGGGTCGAGCGTGAAGCTGACGCCGGGCAGAAACACCTTGTCGACGAACCCCTTGAGGATCGCCGGAAAGCCCATGTTCCAGACCGGATAGGAGAACACGAGCGCCTCGGCGGCCAGGAGCCGTTCGACGTAAGGGGCGACATTGCGGCGGTTGACCGCGACATTGTGGTAGTCGATCCGCTCCTCTCTCCACATCACCGGATCGAAGCGCTCGGCATAAAGATCGCAATCGTCGACCTCGTGCCCGCGAGCGCTGCAGCGTCTCGGCCAGCTTCGCATGCAGGGCCGCGGCGAAGCTCGTTTCGACCGGATGGGCGAACAGGACCAGGACGCGCAACGGCGCTCAAGCCTCAGCCGCGCGCGCCCGCGCTTCAAGACCGGGGAAGAGGAAGTTTCGCCCGGCGGAGAAGTCGAAGTCCGGATTCTCCCAGGCGATCATCTTGCCCGGATTGAGCAGGCCCTTGGGGTCGGTCTCGCGCTTGAACGCGAGCTGGATCGCGTCGGTCTGTTTCATCCCCCCCTCCTCGAGCGTGTAGCGGTGGGGATTGAAGATCATGATCCCCATCGCCTCGTGCTCGGCGATGATCTCGTTCAGCCGCGCTTCGGTGGTGAACCTGACCAGCGGCAGCCCGGCGAACCCGATCCGCCCGTTGAAGCGGATGAGCTCGAGATGGCCCCTGACCTCCTCCCCGTAGCGGTCGTGGATCGTCCTGATCGCCCGAAGCGCTCCTTCGCTCGGATAACGGGCCTGGAGGTAGGTGATGCGGGGATCGACCCTGAGCCCGCGGAGGGTGGTGTGGTTCCAGGTCAGTTCGTAGGCGGGCGGCAGGCCGGCGAGCGCCTCGGGCGAGGCCTTGCTCGAATCGAGGAGGATGCGCGCGTCCTTGTAGGGCCGGGTGAAGGCCTCGAAGGCGTCGAGCGCGTGCGGCGCGATCATCAGAATGACGACGCTCGCGTCCCTGGGAATGAGCGCGCGATGGCGCAGGAAATAATCGTGCGGCGCGGGGCCTTCGACCACCGTGACCAGCTTCTTCAGGATGCCGTCCTGCTCGGCGAGCGAGAGCGCGTAGGCGGTCGCGGCGTCGAAACGGTCGAAGCCGACAATGACCTCGACCCAATCGTAGCGCGCGGTCAGCGGCACCTCGACCTCGGTGATGATGCCGTTGGTGCCATAGGCGTGCACCGCCTTGTGCAGATCCTCGCCGGTGAGTTCGAGCATGCGCGGCTCCGCCTCCATGCGTCACGACGCGCAGGCGCAGCACGTTGCCGAAATCGCGCAGGCCGCCCCAGCTGATCGAGCCGACGCCGCCCGAGCCGCCGGCGACGAAGCCGCCGATCGACGCGGTCCCCCGGGTGGACGGGATACATGCGCAATTCCTGGCCCGAAGCCTCCGCCGCCTTGTCGATGTCGATCGAGCACGGCGCCCGGCTCGCAGACGACCCGCGCCCATTCGATCGAATGGACCTTGTTCATCTCGGCGAGGTTCATCAGCACCCCGCCCATGAGCGGCATCGCCTGCCCGTAATTGCCGGTTCCGGCGCCGCGCGGCGTCACCGGAATCCCGAGCCGGTAAGCCGGCCGTGAGGACCGTCCGCACCTCGGCCTCGCTCTTGGGCGTGACGACGACGTCGGCGGTGACCGTTGTCGAGCTCGCGCTTGAGCACCGGCGAATACCAGTAGAAGTCGCGGCTCTTCTGCCGGACCAGGATGGGATTGTCCTCCCACTTGATCGGCGCCGATCTCGGCGCGCAGCGCGGCGATGTCGTAAGCCTGGCTCATGGCGCGAGGCCTTCGAGGGCGTCGAGCTCGGAATAATCGGGAGGCCTGGCGCTCGAGGCCTTCCCGTTTCTGCACCACGACGCGATCGGATTGCGGACGGGCGAGAAGCTCGATGAAATCTCTCGCGCGCGTCAGGATCATGTCGGCGCGCCCGCCTGGCCGCAGAACGCCGAGGTCGAGCCCCATCGCCTCAGCCGGGAAGCCCGCGGCCGCCGGCGCCCAGTCGGCGAACGGATAGTCGAGATGCAGGATCCGCACGCCTTCGCGCCACACTTCCATCATGTCGAGATCGCCATAAGCGTAAAACGGATCGCGGGTGTTGTCGCTGGCGATCATCACACGAACGCCGGCGCTTTTCAGTTCGTGCAGCGCGGTCACGCCCCGCCAGCGCGGCGTGCGGCCGATCTCGCGATCCTGAAGGAACATGTTGCACATCGGCAGGCTGACGACGCTGAGCCCGGCGCGCGCGACGGCGTCGATGGTCCTCAGCCGCTCGTCATCCTCCTGCAGCGCGAGCGAGCAGCAGTGGCCGACAAGAATGCGACGGGGAAAACGCCGCTCGATCGCCATGTCGGCGACCATCCTGAGAGCGCGAGCCGCGGGATCGGAGCTTTCGTCGACATGGAAGTCGAGCTCCCAGCCCTTGCGCTCGGCGAGATCGAAGAGGACGCCGAGCCCTTCACGCAGTTCGGGGACCATGCGGGTCGCGGCGCCCGCTATTCCGCAGCCATGGGCGTCGAGCATCGCCTCGACGTCGGCCATGTGGGAAGCGTCCAGCGCCAGCTCGATGCTGAACAGGGGCGAGGCCTGGAGCTCGATCCGGCCCCGCCAGCGCTCGCGCGCCTCGGCGAAGACCGGCCAGCTGATCCGGGTCTGCGGGCCGACGCTGTCGATATGGGTGCGAAGCGCGCCCGTCCCGTGCGCGTAGGCCGAGCGCAGGCTGAACTCCATCCGCGCCGCGACATCGGCGGCGGTCCAGTTGGCGGCGCGATCTTCGATCGTGGCGGCGAGAGCGCTCTTAAAATCGCCGGTCGGGTTGCGCTTTCGCCGCCAGATGTGGCCCTTGTCGATATGGGTGTGGACGTCGACGAACAGCGGCAGCGCGATGCGCCCCGACATCGCGACTTCCGGCACGGCGCCGAAGTCGATCGCGCGAGCGGGGGCGATCTTCGCGATCGCACCCTTGTCGACGAGGATGTCGACCAGAGCGAAACCGTCGGCGTCGAGCGGGCCGACAGGCTCGGGCAGCGAGCGGCCGAGCACGCGCGCCTGTTTCAGCGCGTAGCGTTCCGCGCTCAAGGGGAGAAGCGCGGACGCTTCCTCGTGCCGTTCCCGGCGATCGTTCATGCGAAGATGCCCGCGCGCGTCACTTCGGGCGCAGGTCGAGGCCGACGCCCTTGTCGACGAACTGCAAAGTATAGGCCTTCTTGTAATCGAGGCCCGGCTTGACCACGCCGGCCTTCACCATCTGGTCGTAGAACGCCTTGACCCGCTCGTCGGTCATCGCGCCGATTCCGAGCTTCAGCGTGTCGCCGGAGTCGACCAGGCCGTATTCCTTGATCTTGGCGATCGAGAAGGCGATCTGCTCGTCGGTCATCTCCGGGTTGTCCTGCTTGATCCGGGCGTTCGCCTTGGCGTTGTCGCCATAGAGGTAGTGGTACCAGCCGATCGCCGAGGCGTCGACGAAACGCTGGACAATGTCGGGATGCTTGGCGATGAGATCGGCGCGGGTTTCGATCGTGGTGGCGTAGGTCGCGTAGCCCTGGTCCGCCAGCAGGAAGATGTTCGGCTTGAAATGGCCCTCGCGCTCGACCGCGAAGGGCTCCGAGGTGACGTAGCCCTGCTGGATCGAATTCTTGTCGGCGATGAACGGCCCCGGATTGAAGTTGTAGGGCCTCACATTCTCTTCCTTGAATCCGTAAGCCGACTTCATCCACTGATAGAACGACCCGAGCGCCTCCTTGCCGACGAACGCCGTCGCCTTGGGCAGGTCGGTCCATTTGTCGAGGCCCACTCCGGGGTGCGACATCATGATCTGCGGATCTTTCTGGAAATCGGCGGCGACGACCACCAGCGGCACCTGCCGGTCGACCGCGTCGAAGGCCAGGAGGAGGTTGCCGCCCATGTAGAAGTCGAGCTTGCCCGCCGCCAGCAGGATCTCGTTGGCGGACTGCGGTCCTCCCTGCATGATGGTCACGTCGAGGCCGTATTTCGCGTAAGTGCCGTCGACCAGCGCCTGGTAATATCCGCCATGCTCGGCCTCGGCGAGCCAGTTGGTCCCGAACGAAACCTTGTCGGCGGCGAGCGCGGACGAGGCGGCCAGGCAAAATCCGAGGGAGAGGGCCGCGCATAAGGATTTCATTGTTTGCTCCGATCTCGCATCGCAATATCGACGCCTGCAACTTGGGCGCCATACTAGCCGATTGCGCGCGCCGAGCGCGAGACCCGCCGCCATTGGAGACCCTAGCAGATGCGCAGATTGAACCCGAACGCAATCCACCCGCCTTTCGCCAATTATGCCCATGGGCTGGAGGTTCCCGCCGGATCGCGCATCGTCTTCTGCTCCGGCCAATTGGGAATTGGCGCCGACGGCGTCATCCCCGAGGACGCCGAGGCTCAGGCGCGTCTATGCTTTCGCGCCATCGCCGCGGTCTTGGGCGAAGCGTCGATGTCGCTTGACGATCTCGTCCGCCTCAACGCCTATGTCAGCGCGGCTCAATATTTGAGCGCATACATGAAGGCGCGCGACCAATTCGTGAGCAATCCGCCCCCGGCCTCGACCTTGATGATCGTTCAGGGATTCGCCCGGCCCGAATTCAAGGTCGAGATCGAGGCCGTCGCCGCCCGCGCCCCCTGAACGGCGCCCGGCGAACTCCAGGAGATCCGCATGCTGCCGACGAAATTCTGGGCCGAGATGAGCTGGCGCGATTTCGCCGCCGCCGACATGAGCAAGGTCGTCGCAGTCCTGCCGGTGGCCGCGATCGAGCAGCACGGGCCCCACCTGCCGGTCGGAGTCGACATGTTCATCAACGAGGGTTACTTCGCGACCGCGGTCAAGCGAATCCCTGACGACATGCCGGTCCTGATCCTGCCCATCCAGGCGGTCGGCAAGTCGAACGAGCATATCGAATATCCCGGCACGCTCACCTTTTCATATGAGACCGTCACCCGCGCCTGGATCGAGATCGGCGAGAGCGTCGCGCGCACGGGATGCCGCAAGCTCATTGTCATGAACTCGCATGGGGGCAATGTTGCGGTGATCGATGCGGTGGCGAGAGAGCTGCGCGTGCGCCACCGCATGCTCGCGGTCCACGCGGCCTGGCACAGGCTCGGCTATCCGCCGGAGCTGTTCTCGGCGGAAGAGCGGGCGCATGGCATCCATGGCGGCGAAGCGGAGACCTCGCTCATGCTCGCGTTCCAGCCGAAGACGGTCAGGATGAGCGAAGCGCAGAACTTCATGAGCTCGGCGATCGGAATCGAGCGGGAATTCCGGCAGCTTCGGGTGACGCAGCCGATCGGCTTCGGCTGGATGGCGAGCGATCTGCATCCGCTGGGCACGGCGGGCGATGCGTCCAAGGCGAGCGCCGACAAGGGCCGCGCCTGCGCCGAGAACGCGGCGGAGGCGTTTCTCGATCTCCTGCGCGACGTGCTCGCCTTCGATCTCGCGCGCCTCAACGACGGGCCGCTTGCGCGCGCGAAAGGCCGCTCTGCGCCCTGAACGCCCGCCCTAGTGACCGGATTTCTGCCCGTAATAGGCTTGGGCCCCGTGCTTGCGGCGGAAGTGCTTGTTCAGAAGCTCCTCCTCGATCGGCGCGAGGGCGGGGTTCAGCTGAAGCGACATCAGCGCCATCTCGGCGACGCACTCGAGAGCGACCGCGGCCTCGACCGCCTTCGCCACGGTCGGCCCCCACGTGAACGGCGCGTGCCGGTTGACGAGAACGCCGGGAAAGTCGGCGGGGTCCCGGTTCTGCATGGTCTCGACGATGACGTTTCCCGTCTCCCACTCATAATCGGTCGCGATCTCGGCCGGCGTCATCTTGCGGGTGACCGACACTTCGCCGTTGAAATAATCCGCATGCGTCGTGCCGAAGTTCGGGATCGGCCGGCCGGCCTGGGCGAAGGCGGTCGCGCAGGTCGAATGGGTGTGCGCCACGCCGCCGATGCTCGGGAAGGCGAGGAACAGCCTGCGATGGGTCGGCGTGTCCGACGACGGGTTGAGGCGCCCCTCGACCTTGCGTCCCTCGAGATCGACGACCACCATGTCCCTCGGCCTGAGCTTCGCGTAGTCGACCCCGCTCGGCTTGATCGCGAACATGGCGCGCGCGCGATCGATCGCGCTCGCATTGCCGAAGGTGAGGTTGATGAGGCCGTGCCGCGGCAACGCGACATTGGCTTCGTAGGCTTCGCGCTTCAGTTCCTTGAACATGGGCCTCGATCCTGCCCGCGTCAGGCGCGGAATCCTTGGGCGAGATAGTAATAGACGTCGTTGGCGCGCAGGTCCTGCTTGAACGCCGGAAGCGTCGTTTCCGGACCGATCACGGCCATTTCAATGCCCGCGATGGTCGGCGAAATCCTCGAGCATTTCCCGCGTCACGCTATAGCTGAAGCCCGTATGGTGCGCCCCGCCGGCCAGAATCCAGGCGGCGCAGGCGGTCTTGAAGTCGGGCTTGCATTCCCACACCGCGCGGGCGACCGGCAGCTTGGGCAGGGCAGGGTGATCGACCGCCGTCACTTCGTTGACCAGGAGGCGGAAGCGTGCGCCGAGATCGATGAGACTGGCGTTGAGCGCGGGCCCGGGAGGCGCGTCGAACACGAGGCGGACCGGGTCCTCCTTGCCGCCGATGGATAGCGGATGAATCTCGAGCTTCGGCTTGCCCGCGGCGATGGTCGGGCAGATTTCCAGCATGTGCGCGCCGAGCACCTGATGGCCGCCCGGCGCCAGATGATAGGTGTAGTCCTCCATGAACGAGGTGCCGCCCTCAAGCCCCTCGCCCATCACCTTCATCGCCCGCACCAGAGCGGCCGTCTTCCAGTCGCCCTCGCCGGCGAAGCCATAGCCTTCCGCCATCAGGCGCTGCGGCGCGAGGCCCGGAAGCTGCTTGAGGCCATGCAGGTCCTCGAAGGTCGTGGTGAAGCCCTTGAAGCCGCCCTGCTCGAGGAAGGCGCGCAGGCCGAGTTCGAGCCGCGCTCCGTAGAGCAGCGATTCGTGGCGGGCGCCCGACTTCTTGAGTTCGGGCGCGACCGCGTAAAGCCCCTCGTAGTCCTTGGCGAGCGCCTTCGCCTTCGCGTCGGAGACGGCGTTCACCTCGGCCGCGAGGTCGCCGACGCCATAGGTGTTCGTGGCGAAGCCGAATTTCATTTCGGCCGCGACCTTGTCGCCCTCGGTCACCGCGACCTGGCGCATGTTGTCGCCGAAGCGGCAGAATTTCGCGCCCTGCCAGTCGGCCCACGCGTGCGCCGCGCGCATCCAGGCGCCGATGCGGTCCTGAACCTCCGGATCGGACCAATGGCCGACCACGACCTTGCGGGCGAGACGCATGCGCGTGTGGATGAAGCCCGCCTCGCGGTCGCCATGCGCCGACTGGTTGAGATTCATGAAGTCCATGTCGATCGTGTCCCAGGGCAGGTCGCGGTCGAACTGGGTGTGGAGATGGACGAACGGTTTCTGAAGCGCATTCAACCCCCGCATCCACATTTTCGAGGGCGAGAAGGTGTGCATCCAGAGGATGAGGCCGGCGCAATTGGCGTCGGAATTCGCCTCGAGGCACAGCTTGGCGATCTCGTCCGGCGTGGTCAGGAGCGCCTTGAACTGGACCTTCAAGGGGAGCTTCGGCGAGCGCGCGAGCGCGCCCGCGATCTCCCGCCCGTGCGCCGCGACCTCGCGCAGGGGCCCTGGACCGTAGAGATGCTGGGAGCCGCAAACGAACCAGATTTCAGGCGTGGCGAGACCGATCATAATCGCCTCATTTTCATGCGCGCTGCGCATATTTGATGTCGAGCAGGCTTTTCATCACGTTCGACAGATCGGCGGACTTGGTCAGGCCGCCGAAGCTGTCGTGCAGATCGCGGTAGAGCGCGTAGAGCTCGTCGTAGACCGCGCGATGCGTGGGCGTCGGCTCGTAGGAGTCCTGCTTGAGCGAGGTCATCGCCGCCTGCGCGGTTGCGAAGTCGGGATGCGCGCCGGCGAGGACCGCGGCGGCGATGGCGGAGCCGAGCGCGCAGGTCTGGGAGGAGCCCGCGACCTGCATCGCGCAGCCGGTGACGTCGGCGTAGATCTGCATGAGCAGCGGATTCTTCTCGGCGATGCCGCCCGTGCAGACGACCTGCGTCGATGCGCACCCCGTATTCCTTGAGGCGCTCGATGATCGCGCGCGCGCCGAAGGCGGTCGCCTCGATCAGGGCGCGATAGATGTCGGCCCGCGTCGTATAGAGGTCCTGCCCGAGGAGGAGGCCGGTCAGGCGCTGATCGACCAGAATGGTGCGGTTGCCGTTGTTCCAGTCGAGCGCGAGAAGACCGGCCTGGCCCGGACGCTGCTTCGCCGCTTCGGCCGTGAGTTCGGCGTGCAGCGCGGCGTCGCCGCCGAGGACCACCTCGACCCACCATTTGAAGATGTCGCCGACCGCCGACTGGCCGGCCTCGATGCCGAAGAAGCCGGGCAGGATCGCGCCTTTGACGATGCCGCAGATGCCGGGAATGTCGGCGACCGATTTTGACGGCCGAAACGACCGCGCAGTCGCAGGTCGAGGTGCCGATCACCTTGACGAGCGTGCCCTCGCCGACGCCGCAGCCGATCGCGCCGTAGTGGACGTCGAATTCGCCGATCGCGATCGGAATGCCGGCGGGAAGCCCGAGCTTCGCCGCCCAGTCGCGCGAAAGGGCGCCCGCCGGCTCGCTCGCGTCATAGGCCTTCTCGTAGAGCCGGTCGCGGAGGTCGGCGAGACGCGGATCGAGCGCGGCGAGAAACTCCTTGTCCGGGAGGCCGCCCCATTCGTCGGAATAGAGCGCCTTGTGGCCGGCGGCGCAGACGCCGCGCTTGACCAGGCGCGGGTCGGACACGCCGGCGAGCACGGACGGGATCCAGTCGGCGAGCTCGACCCAGGAGAAGGCGGCGTCGAACGTCTCCGGCGCGACGTTCAGGCAATGCCAGAGCTTGGCCCAGAACCATTCCGAGGAATAGACCCCGCCGCATTTGGCGATGTACTGCGGACGGAGCCTGGCGGAAAGTTCAGTGATCCTGGCCGCCTCGCGCCAGCTCGTGTGATCCTTCCACAGCCAGCACTGCGCGTTGAGGTCGCTCTTCCACTTCGGGTCCGATGCGAGAGCCTGATTGCGCGCGTCGACCGGGATCGGGCTCGATCCGGTCGAATCCACGCCGATCCCGACGACCTTCGCCGGCGTCGAAATCCGGTTTGCGCCTCGCTTCGGCGAGCGCGCCTTTGACGCTCTCCTCGAGGCCGAACAGATAGTCGGGCGGATGCTGACGCGCGAGCAGGCCGTCCTTCGGGTCGAGCAGAATCCCTTGCGCGCCCGACGGGTAATCGACCACGCGGCTGCCGTACTCCGCGCCGTCCGAACAGCGGACGATCAGCGCGCGCACCGAGTTCGTTCCGTAATCGAGGCCGAGCGTGAACATGAGCGCTTACGTGCTCCGAGTCTTTCTTTTGTCACGCCAGAGCGACGCGGCCCGGCGCTTTCCTTCGCGTCAGACCGCCAGTCGCCGCCTCACGCGGACGCCCTTCGGCGTCCGCGATCCGCTGTCGTCCCGATCGAACGCGCCGGTTCGCCTTTAGCGGATGCCGGCGTCGATCAGCTTGGTGAGCGAGTCGATCGTCTTCGGCGTGACGGTGCCGGCGCCGGTGTTGAGCGAAAGGCCCGGCATCTTGTATTTGGCGCTCATCACGCATTGAACGACCGGGAAGAAGCCCTGCATGTAGAGCAGCTGGTCGAGCGTCGCGCTGATATAGCCGGACTTCAGTCCGTCGATCGTCCCCGGGGCGAGGTCGATGCCGCCGAGGATGATGTCGCCCGGCTTCTTGCCGGCCTTTTTCAGGGCTTCGGGCATGACCGCGGTCGCGTTGCCATGCTGCAGGCCGATGGCCTTCAGGTTGGGATGGGACTGGATATAGGCGACGAACTGCGGGATGCCGAGCGAGGGGTCGCTGTTGACCTCTTGAGGAATCTCCAGTCGATCAACTTTGAGGCCTGCCTTCTCCAGCGTGTCGGCGAGGCCCTTCTCGGACTGGCCGCGCTCGGCCTGGCTGAAGATGCCCCACACCACCGCCTGGTCGCCGGCCTTCAGGCCCTGCGCGATCATGGCGTTGGCGGTCAGCGCGCCGCCGGCATAGAGGTCGACGCCGGCGTAGCCGAAGCCCTTGGGGCCGAACTCCTTCTGCAGGTCGGTCAGAGGCGCGTTGCCGTCGGTGACGACGATGCCCTGATCGACCGCCTGCTTGACCAGGTCGTGGAACGCGGTCGAGCCCGGATGGCCCATGATCTCGATGCAGTTCGGCTTGGCGGCCAGCGCCTCCTTGAACTGCGCGATCATGGTTTCCGGCTCCCATTTGGAGAATTGGGGCTTTAGGTCGACGCCGAGAGCGGCCGCGGCCTGCGCCGCCCCTGTCTGACGGGCAAGGGTGGCGCCGTCGCCGGCGGTTCCACCCATCTGCATGTACATGACCAGCCCTTTGCCGATCGGATCGGCCGAGGCCGGCGCCGTGGCGGCCGCGAGCCCGACAGCGGCGACGCCGGTCAGAAGAAAATGAGCCAAACGCATGTTCGTTTCTCCCTTGCCTATCCGGGCCGCCTCTATCGGCGAGCCCCTCCTTCTTCAGAAGTCCTGATCCCGCCAAATCTCCCGAACGACTTGAGATTGGCGAACAGCGCGCGCCGGCGCTGCGGTTCGTCCGCGTACATGTAGAAGATGATCGCAATGAGGAAGATGAGCCCCTGCACGGTCCTCACCCACGCGCCGGTGAGACCGGCGGCGACGAGGCCCGCCTCGACCATGCCGATGATGAAGCAGCCGAACACGGTCCCGATGATGGTCGCCCGGCCGCCAAAGATCGACGTGCCTCCGATCAGCACCGAGGCGATCGCGGTCAACAGATAGCCCTGGCCCTGGTTGCCGAAGAAGTTCTTGTTCTCGAGCGTCAGCATGATCGCCGCGCAAGCGGCGAGAAAGCCCATGAGCGTGAAGATCTTGATCTTCTCGCGGTCGACGTCGATGCCGACCACGCGCGACACGTCGTTCGAATCGCCGATGAACAAGGTGTGCTCGCCGAAACGGTGGCGGTTGAGGATAAGCCAGAGAAAGCCGACGATGATCGCCGTCCACAGCGCCTGGATCGACAGCTCGGTCAGCCAGGGGGTCGAAGCGGAAGCGAATGGGCGACCGACGATCCATTGCCACACCGAGCTCTGATCGGCGCCCCGCAGCGCATAGGACTTGCCGCCCGAAAGCACCGTCGCCATCCCGGCCCAGAAGAACTGGGTGCCGAGCGTGGTCATGAACGACGGGATCCCGACCTTGGCGATGATCACGCCATTGACGAACCCGACCAGGATCCCGGAGGCGAGGCCGGCGATCACCGCGATCCACCCGAGATCGTATTCCTTGAACAGCACGGCGAAGACGAAGCCGGAAAAGGCGATGATCGAGGGGAAGGAGAGATCGATTTCGCCCGCGCCGATCACGAAGGTGAGGCCGGTCGCGAGAAGGATGAGCGGGGGCAGGGTGGAAAGGAAGGTCGTGTAGATATAGGGCGCGAGGAAGACCTCCGGCGCCCGATACATGAAGAGGATGAGCAGGAGGACGAAGACGATGATGATCGGCAGGGCCTCGAAGCGCTGCAGGATCGACGCGCCTGACCGCTGAGCCATTTCCTTGAGCCCTTACGCCTGGTGCTGCAGCGCGATCAGATATTCGGTGAGTTCCGGCACCGTCATATCCTTCGGAGCGATCTCGGACACCACCTGCCCGCGGTCGAGCACGACCAGGCGATCCGCCACCTCATGCACGTGCGCGAGATTGTGTTCGATGTAGATGCAGGCGCGGCCGGACTGCTTGATCCGGCGGACGAACTCGACCACCTTGCGCACTTCGGCGACGCCCAGCGCCGCCGTCGGCTCGTCGAGCACGATGAGATCGGCGTTGTAGTGCATGGCCCGGCCGATCGCGATGCCCTGGCGCTCGCCGCCGGAGAGATTGGCGACGGTCGAAATCGACGCTGATCCCGGCGCCCCTGAAGCCGATCGTTTCGAGCAGGATCTTCTGCGCCACCTCCTTCTCGCGCTTGATGTCGATGAAGCCGAAGCGGTTGACGATCTGCCGGCCGACGAAGAAATTGCGCCAGAGCGGCTGTTTCTCGGCCAGCGACTTGTCCTGATAGACCGTCTCGATCGAGAGGTCGTGCGCCATGCGGACCGAGTATTCGCCTGGCTGAATCTCCCGATCGCGGATCATGATCTTGCCTGCGCTCGGCTCGAGCACGCCGGTCATGACCTTGATGAGGGTGGACTTGCCGGCGCCGTTGTCGCCGATGAGGCCGACGATCTCGTTGCGGCCGATGGAGAGGTTGATGTCGCGCAGCGCATGCACCGCGCCGAAATACTTCTGCACGCCCTCGAGGCGAACAACGGACGCGAAATCATCAGCCGGCGTCATTGTCCCATCCGGGCGTTTCCATCCCATCTCAAGAGCGAGCCGGCCGGGGCGCCCGGCCGGCTTCGCGAACGGCTCGCATGCCTTGCGGCGGCCGGAACCTCAATAAGTAATATGATATTATCTTTTGAAGTTCCGCGTCAACCGGCTGCGCTGGTCCCTCAACCATAGCAAGGGTCACGCGTGGGAGTCTAACGGCCTGCGTCGGGCGGGGCGGCGGATGCGTCGGGCTGGACCGGCCGCCGCGTCCTGAATCACTCTTTCGCCTCGCGGCAACCGAGCCGGGACGCAAACGCCGCGCAGGGCCCAGCCGCAGCGGGGGAGGGGAGTTGACGCTTGACAGCTCCATGAGGGCCGACAAATCTGCGTGCGGTTCAGGAGGAAACCGCATCGTCAACAAGGCGGAAATCCCTACCTTGGTCGCGAGCGCGACCAGGCCGCCAACCGGCGCGCGAAATCCTGCTACAAGGGCGCCCGACTGACCTGGGGGACCAATGCATCCTCTCTACCGGGCGATTGTCGTCGCGCTGATCACATTCGCCGCGAGCCTTCTCGGGATGGCGCTCCAATGGGTCGTGCCGGCGGATGTGCTGACGGCGTCCAAGGGCTCGGTCGGCGCGATGGCCGGGCTCATCACCCTCCTCCTGGCGCTTGTCCTGGGCCTTCTCGTGTTCACCGCCTTCTCGGTGTTCACCACGCAGCGGGACGAGGCCTTTTCGCTTGGCCCCATGGTGGCCGAGATCGATCTCGCGCTCGAACTTTACGGCCCAGAGGCGGCCCCTGGCCGCGCGGGGATGCTTGCGGCGCTCAAGCGTTCGAGGGCGCGCTTCTTCGGCGATTCGAAGCTCGGGCCGCAGCCGTTCACGTTCGAGGAGATGCGGGCGATCTTCCTGAGCCAGAGCCGGTTTTTCGACAGCCTGAAACCTGAGACCGAAGCCCAGAAGGGGCTTCTGGCCACGGCGCGGGATCAGGTGAGAAAGCTCGCCGACACGCAGATGCTGATGGCCCGTCAGCTCGCCAGTCCGTTTCCGCCCCATGTCCTGACGGTCGTGGTCTCATGGGCCGCCGCGCTCTTTCTGGGCAACGGCCTCGTTGCGGCGATCAACCCCCTGAGCGTGCTCGCGCATCTCGCCGGCGCCGTCTCCGTCGGGATTGCGATCTTTCTCATCCTCGAACTCAGCCACCCCTATACGGGCCTCATCCGCCTTTCGCCGCGCGGGATCGACCGGGTGCTCGAGATTCTCGCCGAGGCCGACAGGAAAGAAGCCGCCCGCGAGACGGATGGAGAGATTCAGGCTTGCTCCGGTCGGGCTTGGAGCAAGCGAGGTTCGGGAGTAGGCGGCCCCGATCCGGAGCAGTCCCGCCCGGCCGAACTCCCGAACAGGCGCGCCAATGGACGAGATCGAGCGGCTCGAGCTTCGGATCGAGGAGCTCGGAGAGGCGATCAGGCGCAGCCGCAGGCTGCGGCTCGCCGGACGGGCCTCGGCCGCGCTCGGGCCTTTGCTCATTCTCGGCTTCGCGCTCGGCGTCGTGGACTATACGCCGACCCGGATGATCGCCGCCCTCGCGCTCGCGATCGGCGGAATTGTGCTCATGGGCTCGAGCCGGTCGAGCACCGAGGAGCTGGAGCGCCTGCTGAAACAGGCGGAGGCCGAGCGGATCGCGGCGATCGACGCCCTCAATCTCGTCGAGGTCGGCGAGGGGCCCTCAAATCCTCATTGAGGTCTTGACCACACGCGCCGCGCCCGGAAATCGCGAATCATCTCCCGCGCCGCGTTATGGCCGGGCGCGCCGGTGACGCCGCCGCCGGGATGGGTCGAGGCGCCGCACATGTATAAGCCCGGCACGGGCGAGCGATAGTCGGCGTGCCCCAGCACGGGCCGCGCGGAATAGAGCTGGTCGAGGCTGAGCTTCCCGTGAAAAATGTCGCCGCCGACCAGGCCGAAGTCGCGCTCGAGGTCGAGCGGCGAGAGGATCTGGCGAGCGATGACCGACGCCCTGAAGCCCGGCGCATAAGCCTCGACCGTGTCGATCATGAGGTCGGCGACCTCGTCGCGCGCCTCGTCCCATGAGCGCCCGTCGGGCAAAGTCGGCGCGACATGCTGGCAGAACAGCGAGGCGACGTGGCGCCCTGTGGGCGCGAGAGAATCGTCGAGGGTCGAGGGGATGAGCATTTCGACGATCGGCTTCGCCGACCAGCCGGTCAGCCTCGCATCGAAATAAGCGCGCTCCATGTAGGCGAGGTGTGGGGCGATCACGATTCCGCTCCCATGATGCTCGGCCGGAGCGCGTCCGGGGAGAGCGGAAAAGCTCGGCAGTTCGGAGAGCGCGAGGTTCATGCGGAACGAGCCCGAGCCGCTGCGGTACGAGGCGATGCGGGCGCGGAAGTCGGCGGGCAGAGCGGCCGGGTCGAGAAGCTTTTCGAAGGTGAGCTTCGGGTGCAGGTTGGAGACGATTGCGCGCGCCGCGATCCTTTCGCCATTCGCGGTGACGACGCCGATGGCGCGGCCCTTGCCGATGAGAATCTCGCTCACCCCCGCATTCGTGCGGATCTCGACGCCGCGCTCGGCCGCGGCGCGCGCCATCGCCTGCGTGATCGCGCCCATGCCGCCGATCGCATGGCCCCAGGCGCCCTTTTTGCCGTTCACCTCGCCAAAGCAATGGTGCAGAAGCACATAGGCCGTGCCGGCCGCATACGGGCTGGCGTAAGTGCCGACGATTCCGTCGAAGCCGAGGATCGCCTTGATGGGATCGCTCTCGAACCATTGGTCGAGGACGTCGCCGGCCGAGCGGGTGAAGAGTTCGATGAGGTCGCGCTGTCCTTCGAGGCCGAGCGCGCGCAGGCGGTTCCCGGCTTTCGCCGCGTCGAGGAGCGCGCCGAGGCTGGCGGCGATTCCCTGCCCCGTCGCCAGATTGGGCGGGGTTGTCAGCGCGAGCGCGCGAAGCGTGTCGGTCAGGCGCGCGAGGCGCGCTTCGTAGGCGTCGAGCCGCCCGGCGTCACGGGCGGAGAACTTGGCGACCTCGGCCTTCGTGCGGCCGGGCGCGACCTTGAGATAGCGCCCGTCGGGCAGCGGCAGGAAGTTCGCGATCGGGCGCTCGACGATGCGAAGCCCGTGGCGGTGAAGCTCGAGGTCGCGGATGATCTTCGGGTTGAGAAGCGAGACCGTGTAGGCGGCGACCGAATTGCGGAAGCCGGGATGAAATTCCTCGGTCGCCGCCGCGCCGCCGACCTGCGCCCGGCGCTCGAGCACCGTGACCTTGAGGCCGGTCATCGCGAGATAGGCCGCCGCGACAAGGCCGTTATGGCCGCCGCCGATGACGACGACGTCAGGCATCAGGCAGGCATCGGGTTTGCGCGGCGGCCCGCTTCAGCGGGCCTCCAGCGACGGCAAATTCAGATGCTGCTCCAGCCGGCGCACCCGTTCCTCGAGTTCGCTGATCAGCAGGCCGTGGCCGATGACGGCGGAGTGATACTCGACCACCGCGCGGCGAAGGCCGACGATCTGCTCGCGGGTGTCCTTCTGCATCGTCAGCATGTCGGCGGCGACGTCCGCCCGCAGGGAATGGAGATCGGATTTGGTCGCCATTTCCGATTTGAGCGTGCGGACTTCGCTCTTGATATCGCCGATGTCCGCGCGCAGGCCGCGCAGATGCTCGATGACGATGTTGTCGGGCTGCCCGGCCACCGAAATTCCCTCAAGGCCCAAGAGACTGAAGCCTAGTCTACAGCCTGAGCCAAGTCTCGACAGCCGCTGTTTTACAGGGGTGCGCCGAACCGATCAATCGTCCGCGTAAAATCCCACGGCGCGGCGGTGCAACTCTCGCCGCGTGGCGACAAGGCCGTTGTGGCCGGCGCCGATGACGACGACGTCAGGCATCAGGATCGCGCGTTCCGCGTCGAGTTCGGCCCTCGCCCAACGAAGCGGCCGACGCCGGATCACTCGGGCAGGCCGAGCAGGCGCCCGCCTTCGGCGAATTTCTCCGCTACGCGATGCGCCATGCCGAATTCGGAGAAAACGCGGAGGCGGAACCCAGGTTCGAGCGCGAGTCCCCGCCGCACCGATGGGGCCGCGTCGTTTGCCCGTCCCGCCAACGCCAGCGCAATGGCGTGGAAGAACGACAATACGCTCTCGTTGGGGTTGATTTCCGAAGCCCGAGCGAAGGAGGCGGCCGCCTCGTTGTAGCGTCCCTCGCTGATCGCCGCTATTCCGAGCGCAAGGTGCGCCTCGAACGCCTTGGGGTCGAATGGGCTGAGCCTCAAAGCGCGGTTGGCGTGAAACACCACCGCCTTTGGCCTGTCGGCGAAGGCGTTCACCAGCGCCCCGTAATAGTGGGCCATTGCGCATGACGCGTTGAGCGAGATCGCGCGCTCGACCGCGCTCAAGGCCGTCTCGTGCTCCTTGCTCAGCACGATTGTGACCCATCCAGCCACCGCCATCGACGCGGCGTCGTCCGCGTCGCTGGCAAGCGCCCGGCGCGCGTGCGCGAGCGCCGTGGTCCGGTCCGCCTCGTCGAACCCGCCGCGGGTGAAACACCATTCGTGGCACCAGGCGAGATGGGCGTGCGCCGCGACATAGTCGGGCTCCAGACGGAGCGCCGCTTCGAGCAGCGGGATGGCTATCCTTGCATCGGCGGGCATGTGGGACTGCATGTGCGGTATTGCGCGCAGGAAGAGATCGTAGGCGTCGAGACTCTCGGGGCGCTTGCGGCGGGAGCGCTCGATCTCGGAACGGCGCAGGCTTGGCTCGATGATCCCGACCACCCGGTCGGTGATCTGGTCCTGCAATTCGAACACATCCTCGAGGGCGCCGTCGAACTTGTCGGCCCACAAGTGCGCGCCGGTCTGCGCCTCGACGAGCTGAGCCGTGATCCTCAGGCGCGCGCCGGCCTTGCGCACGCTCCCCTCGAGCACGTAGCGCACGCCGAGCTCGCGGCCGACCTCGCGCACGTCGACCGCCTTGCCCTTGTAGACGAAGCTCGAATTGCGCGCGATCACGAACAGCCACTTGATCCGCGAGAGCCCGGTCACGATGTCGTCGACGATTTCGTCGGCGAAATAGTCCTGTTCCGTGTCGCCGCTCATGTTCTGGAACGGCAGGACGGCGATCGACGGCTTCTCGGGCAGCGGCAATTGCTGGGCGGCCGGTTCGCGCGCCGGAGATTTCGGCCTTCCGGCCTCGAGCGGCGCGACCAGATAGGCTCGCGCCGGCCGGGCGATATTCTTGAGCTTCTGCTCGCCGAGATCGACGAATTCGGCCTCGACCTTGTCGCGAACCTGGCGACAGGCGTCCTCCGAGAGGCAGATCCCGCCCGGCTCGCAGATACTTTCGAGCCGGGCGGCGGTGTTGACCGCGTCGCCCATCAGATCGCCGTCGCTCTCCTCGACCACGTCCCCGACATGGACGCCGATCCTGATTTCGATCCGCTTTTCGTCGCTGAGACCCGCATTGCGCTCGACCATCCCCTTCTGCACTTCGATCGCGCAACGGACAGCGTCGACCGCGCTGCGAAACTCGGCAAGAAGGCCGTCTCCGGTGCGCTTGAAGATACGGCCCTGGCGGACGGCGATTGCGGGATCGATGAGGTCGCCGCGCAGCGCCCTGAGCCGCGCCAGAGTGCGTTCTTCGTCCACGCCCGCGAGCCGGCTGAAGCCAACCACGTCGGCGACCAGGATCGCGACGATCTTCCGGGACTCGCTCAATCCGGCACCCCCCGCGCGGCCAAGGCTACAGCGCGGTCGGCCTTCGGTCGATGGGGATTTCACCCCAGGCGCCCGCCTCAGAAGTCGAACCGCACCCCTTGCGCGAGCGGCAGCTTGGCCGAATAGTTCACCGTGCTCGTCTGCCGGCGCATATAGGCCTTCCAGGCGTCGGAGCCGCTCTCGCGCCCCCCGCCCGTCTCCTTCTCGCCGCCGAACGCGCCGCCGATCTCCGCGCCCGACGGGCCGATATTGACATTGGCGATGCCGCAGTCGGAGCCCGTCGCCGACAGGAACGCCTCCGCCTCGCGCAGGTTGAGGGTGAAGATCGACGACGACAGGCCCTGGGGCACGTCGTTGTGGATCGCGATCGCGTCGCGCAGCTCATCGTAGCCGAGCGTGTAGAGGATCGGCGCGAAGGTCTCCTCGCGCACGATTCCCGACTGGTCCGGCATTTCGACGATCGCCGGCTCGACATAGGCGCCGCCGTTCGGAACGCCCCTGGCGACCGTCCCGCCGCCGTGGACCTTGCCGCCTTCGTCTGCGGCGCGTTTGAGCGCGGCGGCCATCTTGTCGCGGGCGCCGTGGTCGATCAGCGGCCCGACCAGCGTGCCCGCTTCACGCGGATCGCCGATCGGCAGAGCCGCATAGGTCTTGACCAGCCGGTGGGTGAGGTCGGCGCGGATCGAGCGGTGGACGATGAGGCGCCTGAGCGAGGTGCAGCGCTGCCCCGCGGTGCCGACGGCGGAAAAGACGATCGCCCGGACCGCCATGTCGAGATCGGCGGAGGGGGCGACGATCATCGCGTTGTTGCCGCCGAGTTCGAGGATCGCGCGGCCGAAGCGCGCGGCGACCTTGGGGCCGACGGCCGAGCCCATGCGGGTCGAGCCGGTCGCCGAGACGATCGGGACGCTTTTCGAGGCGACCAGAGCCTCGCCAATCGCCGGGCCCCCGATGACGATCTGCGCGAGGCCGTCGCGGAGCGTCCGGGCCGAACCGCTCGATGCGCGCGGTCCAGGATCTTCATCGTCGCCAGCGCCGAGAGCGGCGTCTTCTCCGACGGCTTCCAGATCACCGGATCGCCGCAGGTGAGCGCCAGCGCCGCGTTCCAGGAGAAGACCGCGACCGGGAAATTGAAGGCGGAGATGACGGCGCACGGGCCCATCGGATGCCAGGTCTCGTTCATGCGATGGCCGGGGCGCTCGGAGGCGATGGCGAGCCCGTGCAGCTGCCGCGACAGGCCGACGGCGAAATCGCAGATGTCGATCATCTCCTGCACTTCGCCGAGGCCCTCGGAGACGATCTTGCCGGCTTCGAGCGTGACCAGCGCGCCGAGCGCCTCCTTCGCCGCGCGCAATTCCTCGCCCCAAAGCCGCACGAGCTCGCCCCGCCTTGGCGGCGGGAACCTCGCGCCAGGCGAGAAAGGCGTTGTGGGCCTGTTCGAGGATCGCCGGCATGTCGGCGGCCGGCGTCTCTTTCACCCGCGCGATCTCGGCGCCGTCGATCGGCGAGCGGACCGAGAGCGAGCCGCCGGAAAGCTCGGCCGCGGTGAAGCCCAGACGTTCGAGAATGTCCTTGCTGGTCATCTTTTGGCCTTAACCCTTATCGTGGCTGGCGCGGAGGCTCGCCACCCTTCGACCCCAATTCCGCTCGTCCGGCAAGCCCCGTTTCGACGAGCGCGGCGGTTCGCGGCGCGCTCCTCGCCTGCGCTTCCTTTCCGCCGCGTCGTTGCGCGGGGCGGGGCGAGCGCCTATGTTCACATTCGCCGCGCGGGGGTTCGCGCGGGCCGGAGCCTCGTCATGGCGCGCACCACCCATATCCTCCTGGCCTGTGTGGCGATGCTGGGCGCGATGGCGCTCGCGGTCGCGATCACCCCGCACCGGCTGATGGCGCGCACCCACGAGGTGTTCGACATCAACAAGCATCTTCCGACCCAGTTCGGAGACTGGAAGCCGGTCGAGGGGCTCAACGTCGTCGCGCCTGCGCCGCCCGACTCGCTCGAGCGCGAGCTCTACAACCAGGAGGCCTCGCGCGGCTTTGTCGATCCCGAGGGGAACGTGGTGATGCTGATGGTCGCCTATGGCGAGAGCCAGAGCGACCGGCTGCAGCTGCATCATCCCGAAGTCTGCTACACCGCCCAGGGCTTCCGCGTGTCGCGGGCGAAATCGTTCAAGCTCGACTATTCCCCCTCCGAGCCGCCGTTGAAAGTGACGAGGCTGGTCGCCCAGCGTGAGGAGCGGATCGAGCCGATCAGCTACTGGATGCGGATCGGCTACGACAATTCGAACAGCAACTGGGCCCGCCAGCTGCTGAAGCTCGGCTATGGGCTCCGGGGATGGGTGCCCGACGGCGCCCTGTTCCGGGTCTCGACCATCGGCATCGCGCCGGAAAAGAGCTTCAGGATTTAGGACAAGTTCATTCGCGATCTGATGAACGCGGTCGACCCCGCGACCCGGGAATTCATGGTCGGCGACCCCAAGAAGGCGCTGCTCTGATCTCGAGGTGGGCTAGGACCGCGCCTGTTAAGCGCTTGCTTGGACGACCCTACGGACGACGGCGGCGATACTGACTTACTGACTTGCCACACTGATCACGAAGGAACACCAAGAAGCGTTGTGCTCTTTGTGTCGTTGGTGGTGAAATCGAGCTGTCCCACCGGCCGGCCGATCAAAGAACGTCAGCTTGCCCACGAGGGTGCTTCATGGACCGCATCTGGGCATTAACACACATGTATTGCGTAGAGTGTCTCCGCGCCCTAAACTAGGAGGCTAGGGTCGTGGCTATTGACCTTGCCCATTCACACGCGGCATGGTAGGGGATCCCAGAAAAAGATAAGAACAAGTTCATGTCGCCCATCTCGTAAGAGCGGACGATGCTTGCCCTGTGAGGAGAAACAGGTTTTGAATAGTATGAAGCTACGTGAAGTGGGCGCCGTTTACTGGGAGGAAAAAATCTGGACTCGTCTTGCTGAGACGTGCAACAGTCTTGCGTATCTTTACGAGGCTGAAGCGAAGAAGCGGTCCAATTCCGAAATTCCATAGTGATCCCACAGCCTCTCGGTGAACGCATCCTTGATGCCCTGCCGCGCCGCGACATGTTCGTCGCTCCTCGGATTGGGGTCCGTGACATAGCCTGCGATGTTTTCAAGGAAATCTGCTATGTTGCGAAAGCCAAGACACCGGGACCAGTCGATCTGCACGCTGGTGTCCACCTTCGGAGTCTCGCTGTTGTACTCCCCGTAGCTTGGGCTGATTTCGAGCCTGCCCACGAGGGTCTGATTGTAGTAGACCGCGAAGAACGCCCAGATACGGGACTATCAGGAGGGACGTTGAGGCGCAGGTGGCCGTTGGGCAATTCCTGCAAGCGAAAGCGGCTTTCGAGAGTAGCGAGCCACCGGTTCATCACATCGGCAAATTCTTGGAAGTCACAGAAGAACGCCTTGTCCTCATCCGAAACCAGCGACGAAAAGCCCCCACCGGGAACTTTTGGCGGGTCGTGGTGAGGTACGATGGGGTCGCTGTGCCAGAGCGCTTTGGCGGCCTTCTTGTTCAGCCCGGCCGGTCTGTTGGCCTTGGTGGCCATCATGCGCCAGAGCAAAAAGGTCACGGCAGCATTAATCACCACAATGGTGGTCAAGAGCCAGTTGTTCATGATCAGCGCACCCTGTTCGCGCTCTCCGCGGGTTGTAGCACTCCTCGCGTGGCCATGGCTTGGCGGGGAAGCCGTTTGACAGCTTCTGTCAGGAAAAGTAGACACATCGGCGTGGAAAAACAATAGCTTACACCGGAAGCGTTAGCTTTCGTCAGGAAATTACAAACTATGGACCGCATTTGGTTCAAGTCCTATCCCGAGGGCGTGCCGGCCGAGATTGACCTTGGCGCGGTCGGCTCGCTCGGCGATTTCATCGCCGAACAGCCTGAGCAAATATCGCGCCCGCACCGCCTTCATCAGCATGGGCAGGGCGATCACCTACGGCGAGCTCGATCTCAAGTCGCGCGCTTTCGCGAGCTATCTGCAAAATGTCGCGCGCCTGCCGCAAGGCGCGCGGGTCGCGCTGATGACGCCCAACCTCCTGCAATATCCGGTCGCCGCGTTCGGCGCCTTGAGGGCGGGTTACGTGGTCGTCAACACGAACCCGCTCTACTCGCCGCGCGAGCTCCATCACCAGCTCGCCGATTCGGGCGCCGAGGCGATCGTGGTCCTGGCGAACTTCGCCTCGACCCTCGAAAAGGCGATCGGCGGAACGGCGGTGAGGACCGTCATCGTCACCGGCGCCGGCGACCTTCTGGGCGCCGCCAGGGGGACGCTGGTCAACGCCGTCCTGCGCCATGTCAAGCGCGCCGTTCCCGCCTTCCGCCTCCCCCAGGCGGTCGGCTTCAATCGCGCGCTCAAGGAGGGGTCGCGGCGCCCGTTCGCGGCGGCAGCCGTCAAGCCCGCGGACATCGCCTTTCTTCAATATACCGGCGGGACCACCGGCGTGCCGAAGGGGGCGATGCTGACCCATCGCAACATGATCGCGAACCTGCGCCAGATGCACGCCTGGCTCGCTCCCGCGATCCGGCCGGAGGGCGAAACCTTCGTCGCCGCGCTGCCGCTCTATCATGTGTTCGCGCTGCAGGTGAACGGCTTCCTGCCCTTGACGATTGGCGCGTCCAGCCTCCTGATCGCCAATCCGCGCGACATTCCCGCGCTCGTCAAGGCCTTGCGGGGGACGCCGTTCACGGCGCTTCCCGGGGTCAATACGCTGTTCAACGCGCTGCTCAACAACAAGGACTTCGCCAGGCTCGATTTCTCCCGCCTCCGTCTTTCGCTCGGCGGGGGCATGGCGGTGCAGCGCGCCGTCGCCGAGCGCTGGCAGGCCCTGACCGGCAAGCCGCTGATCGAAGCCTATGGCCTGACCGAGACCTCGCCCGGCGCGATCGCCAATCCGTTGACCATCGAAGGCTTCACCGGCGCGATCGGCCTGCCGCTGCCCTCGACGGACATCGCCATCCGCGACGGCGACGGCCGCGACGTGAAGCCCGGCGAGCCGGGCGAACTCTGCATCAAAGGCCCGCAGGTCATGGCCGGCTACTGGAACCGTCCCGACGAGACGGCCAGCGCGATGACCGCCGACGGCTTCCTGCGCACCGGCGACATCGCGCGGGTCGACGAGCGCGGCTACGTGTTCATCGTCGACCGCAAGAAGGACATGATCAACGTCTCCGGATTCAACGTCTACCCGAACGAGATCGAGGAGGTGGCGATGAGCCATCCGGGCGTGCTCGAGGCCGGCGCGGTCGGCGTGCCGGATTCAAGGACCGGAGAGGCGGTCAGGCTGGTGGTGGTGCGCAAGGACCCCGCGCTGACCGAAACCGACCTCATCGTTCACTGCCGGCGCTACCTGACCGGCTACAAGGTTCCGCGCCAGATCGAATTTCGCGATTCGCTGCCCCACACCGCTGTCGGCAAGATCCTGCGCCGCGAATTGCGGGAGGACCAAGCCCGGGAATGAGGCGCCCCTTCTCCAACCTCTCGTCCAGAGGGAGAGGCGAGCACCGCTAGGGCGCGCTCGCGGCGTTGAGCGCGTCCATGTCGGCGGCCGTCAGCTTGAGCTCGGTCGCGCGCACGAGGCTCTCGACCTGTTCGACCGAGGTGGCGCTGGCGATCGGGGCGGTCACGCCGGGCCGGCCGATGATCCAGGCGAGCGCGACCTCCGCGGGCTTGGCCTTGTGGCGCGCGGCGACCGCCTCGAGCGCGTCGAGGATGCGAAAGCCCCTCGGATTGAGATAGGCCTTGACCGCCCCGCCGCGCGCGCTTTTGGAGAGATCGGCCTCGCTGCGGTACTTGCCCGACAGGAACCCCTTGGCGAGGCTGAAATAGGTGATGACGCCGATCTCCTCGCGCTCGCACAGAGGTCGGCGAGGCCGCCTTCGAATTCCCGACGGTCGGCGAGATTGTACTCCGGCTGCAAAACCTCGTAGCGCGGCAGCCCTTTGGCCTTGGCCGCGGCGAGCGCCGCCTCGAGCAGCGGGACGGTGAGATTCGAGGCGCCGCACCAGCGGATCTTGCCTTGTTCGATCAGCCGCTGATGGGCGCCGAGCGTCTCCTCGATCGGCGTCGCCATGTCGGGCCAGTGCGAGAGGTAGAGGTCGATCACGTCGGTCTGCAGGCGCTTGAGCGAGGCCTCGACCGCCTCCGGCGATATAGCGCGCGCTGAGGCCTTCCTTGCCCTTGCCCATCGGCGAGCCGACCTTGGTGATGACGACGACCCGGTCGCGATTGCCCCGCGCCTTCATCCACTCGCCGATGATCGTCTCCGATTCGCCGCCCTTGTTGCCGGGAACCCAGGCCGAATAGACGTCGGCGGTGTCGATTGCTGTAAACCCCGCATCGCGCGAACCGGTCGAGCACCGCGAACGAGGTCTTCTTGTCCGCCGTCCAGCCGAACACGTTGCCGCCGAGAACGAGCGGCGCGATGGAAAGGTCGGTGCGCCCCAGACGACGAGTTTGCATACGACTCTCCTTGTAGTCAGAGACGATAGCAGAAAGCTGGCAGGGACAAAACGGTCAGGGCGCCGGACGATAGACGAGGAGGGCGGCGCCCTCGCCGTGCGAACCGGCTCGCGCGGCGACGAACAGCCGATCCAGTTCCGGAACGAACAGCGAGGTTCGCGCGCCAGGCCGAGTTTCGATATGGCCGGACGCAACATATCCGGCGCCCGCGTGCTCGAAGACGTCAATCGCCCCCGACCCGCAGCTTATGTAGATGCGCCGCCTCTTGTCGTCGAAGTAGAGGTCGTCGGCGTCATCGCAGACCGGCAGATCCGCCTTAGCCGTTCCGGATGCGGCCTCAAGCGCCACGAGACGAGCGGGGACGCGGTAGACGATGCCGACGATCCCCGCATCCTGGTCAAGGGCCATGGGAAAGTTTGCGAGATGGGCGGCGCGCCAGCCCGCGAGTATTCGTCCGGAGTCCAAATCAACGACGACGATTTTGTGCGCGTCGGGAACGTTCACGAACGCCTTTCGGCCTTCGCCATCGATTTGGAAGCCCTCGGGATGCGCGCCGAGCGCAATGGTCCGAACGACCGCGCGGCGGGCGGGGTCAATGATCGCCAGAGCGCCCGAGCCATAGCCGACCACGACCTGTCCGGTCTTCGGATCGACCCGCGCGTCGTCAGCGTCGTCGCCAAGCGAAACCGAACCGACGGGCATGAGCGAGTCGGCGTCGAAAAAGCGAACCGTTCCGTCGCCCCCCGACGCAACCACGAGCTGGTCGCGATCGGGCAGATAGGCAAGCCCCTGGGGTTCCTTCAGTCCGCCAATCCGGCGCGTCGCGCCGGACGGCAGGTCGATCCGGTCGACCGACCCGTTTCCAAGCTCCGCCACAAACAGGCGCTGATGCGGAACGTCGACCGCAAGATGATCGATGCGCCCTTTGACGCTAGGCAGCGCAATCGTCCGCTCCAGCTCGAGTAGAGCTGGCGGCTGGCCTTGCGCCGCGTGGCCCAAGCCCGCAGGCGAGAGAAGGGTGAGCGCCATCGCAGCCAACCCAAAAGCCGCGCTTGCCGGGGGCAAGCCATGGCGTCTCTTCATGGGACCGCCTTCCGGATCTTTTGTCATTCCGGGCGTAGCTATTAGCGCTCAGTTTCGCGCCACGTTGACGGTCTTGAGCGCCGCGCCAAGCCCATTCGCGAGCTTGACGGCGTCGTCGTTGGCCCAGAAGTGAACGAAGAACGCGCGCGGCTCTTCGCCGACCATGTGATTGTGGATGGCGGTCACCTCGATCCCGTTGTCGCGCAGCGCCTTGATGAGCGGATTGAGTTCGCTCGATAGCGCGACGAAATCTCCGGTGATCGCCGCCTTGCCGCCGCCGGTCGGCTGGAAGTTGATCCCAATCGCCGTCCCCATCGCGCCGGGTACGGCCATCCCGTCCATCTTGATGCTGTCCGCGCGCGGTATGCCGAAACTGATAGACGCCGCCGTTCGCCTTGCCTTTGTGGCCGATGGCCGCGTCGACCTTCGCAGTATCGAAATCGACGCCGGCGCTCGTCCGCCTGAGCAGGAGGTTTGACGCCGAACGGCGTCTTGCTCTCCCCGAGCGCCGTGCGAACGTCTTGCGCAAGCTGAGCGGGGTCGCCGGTCCCTGCGACGTGCATGTAAAACGTCGGCGGATTGGCGCGCAGCAGATGGTTGTGCAGCGCGGTCACCTGAACGCCCTGGGCAAGCAGCTTGCTCATCACCGGATTGATCTCGCTTTCGGTGAGGACAAGGTCGCCCATCATCATCGCTTTGTCCCCCATCGGTTCGAAGGCGAGCCAGCCGCCGAGGGCGAAGCCGGGTTTGAGGGCCACTCCGTCGAGCGTGACGCTGAGGTCGCTGCGGGGCAGCCCGTAGCGACGCACCTCGCCTGAGACGGCTGCTTTGCGGGTGAGGATCGTGTCGACAACCGACCAGTCCGGCTGCGCCGCCTTGGCCGGCAGGGACAGGGCGATGGCCAGAGAGATCGATGCGAGTTGAAGAGCGCGGTTCATGCTGTCTCCTTTTGTGTGAATCGCCCCCGCGCATTCATGCAGGCTTGCGCGGCCTGTTCGTCGGCCGGTCGTGGTCGTGCGTTTCGTCGCTCGCGTCGCGAGCCCAGCGGTAGAAGGCGTCATAGAGCGTCATGCCCGCGGCAAGCTGTTCGAGATCATCAGAATACATGCGCGACAATCCGAGCGACGCGGCGAGCAGGCCGGGCGCTTCGGGCGCAAGATCGAGGCGCGCGATGTCGGCGCCTCTAACGATCGCCGCGAGCGTCGCGAGCGGTTCCGTTCGAAGCTCCAGTTCGTCGAGCATCGTGTCGAAGGTGCAGCGTGTCGCCGCGGTGGCTCCAGAATACGCCTTCGATATCGAACGGCGCGCCGTTGAAACGCTCCGCGACCGACTGCACTTCCGCAGGCGAGACGAACAGGAATACGGCTTCAGGATCGACGAAGCGGCGGATGAGCCAGGGACAAGCGGTGCGATCGATCTTTGGTCTTGACCGCGTCACCCACACTGTGCGCCCCTGCGGATCGCGCGGAGGCAGTTTGCCTTCGGGCACTAGCGGCAGTCCTGCTTGCGCCCAGGCGGCGTGGCCGCCAACAAGAACTTCGGCCGACGATGCGCCCGCGTGGCGCAACCACGCCGCTACGCCCTCGCTCAACTTTTGGCCTTTTTCGCAGATGACGACGGCCGAGCGCCCAGCGAATTCTGGCGCCCAGCTCGATACCGTCGAGTATTCCCGCCGGACGGCGCCGGGAATGAAGCGGGGATCGGCGGCGAAGTCTTCCTTGGCGCGGACGTCGATGAGCGCGGGACCGTGCGGCACGCCGATCAGGCGCCAAAGCTTTTCCGAAGAGATGCTGTTGAATGACGACATATTGCGCCCTAGCATAAGAACGGGCGCGATTCTTCGGCTGTCGCCTCACGGGGAGATCGCTTCCCCATGGCTAAATCATAACCCCGATCGATACGTCGCTGTCAACAGACCCCTGTCCACGGTGTCACCCATGCTCATGGCGGTGGTGAAGGTCGGGGTAGTGCGGATGCCGGTGCCGAAGCCCCTCATGCCGGTGCCAATGCGTGTGCGGCTCCATCACGGACCCGTCGTGGACGTGCTGGTGGTGATCGTCATGGACGTGCCTGTGTTCGTGCTCGATCGCGTCGTGCGTATGTTCGTGAATGTGTCGCTCGGTGAGATGCAGCCACAATCCGAACGCCATAAGCGCGCCGGCAGCGATCAGTTGAGTTGTGACGGGCTCGCCCAGCAGGGCGATCGCGATAACCGCGCCGAGGAAGGGTCCCAGCGAGAAATAGGCTCCGGTCCGGGCGCTGCCGAGGTGGCGCAGCGCCAGAACAAACAGCACAAGACTGATCCCGATGCTGAAAAAGCCAACCAGCAACGCTGCGCCGGTCGCGCCGATGGACGGCAACCGGGCGCCAAGAAGCAGCGCGAGAGCCAGATTCACGCTTCCCGCCACAACGCCTTTGATGAGGGCGATGATCACCGGGTCGGCCGACGAAAGTTTCCGTGTCAGGTTGTTGTCGACGCCCCACGCAAGGCACGCCGTTGCGATGAGCAACCCGCCTGAGTCGAAGCGTATCCCTTGCCCTCGCCACGATAGAACGACTGCACCGGTCAGGATCGATGCTGCGCCGAGCAGAAGTCTCCGATCGACGTTCTCCCGAAAGACGACCCACGCAATCGACCATGGTCGCCAGTCCCTCGAGATTCAACATGAGCGAGCCGGACGCGGCTGAACTTCGGGCAAGCCCAAGCATCAGGAACAGCGGCCCGATGACGCCGCCGAATACAATGATCGCAATCAGCCAGGGCGCATCGGCTCGCCGCAGCGGCGCTTCCGAGGCTCCGACGCCCAGAAGCCACCGACCCGCTTGGCCCGTCCCCAGTCCGACCCCGGCCCCTATATACAGGAGACCGGCCAGAAGCTGCGGATCGGTCGACCCGAGAAGCAGCTTCGCGAACGGAGCCGACGCGCCGAACAGGACCGCCGACGCGAGCGCGAGGGGAACGCCGGGCCAAAGAGGGCTGCGCCGCCAAATCGTGTCGGACATCAGGTTGGCCTCCTGTCCATCCAAGGACGAGGATACACC
>CAVULN010000029.1:0-32546 GCA_963742305.1 uncultured Alphaproteobacteria bacterium | reverse complement strand
CCCTACGACGCGCTGCGCCAAGCCCGGGAGGCGCGCCATGCGTCATAATCCTGCCGCCGGCGCCGTCGTCATCATGGCTCACGAACCCTGAAGATGCACGGCATGGCTCAGGCCGTCGGCGAGTTGACCGAGCAAGGCTCCCCCGCCTTCGAAGCCGCTGTTCCGATCCTGTCGCAGCTTCTGAAAGCGGAGACGGCCGACCGAGAGGTGAGATCGACGGCCTATCAGCTCAAGGCCGCCCGCTTTCCGAAATATCGCGACCTTGCCGGCTTCGACTTCGCCAGCAGCGAGGTCAACGAGGCGCTGGTGCGCCAGCTCCATCGCTGCGAGTTCCTGGAAGACGCCCACAATGTCGTCCTGGTCGGCGGTCCCGGCACAGGCAAGACGCATCTCGCTACGGCGATCGGCGTCCAGGCCATCGAGCATCATCGCAAGCGCGTCCGCTTCTTCTCCACCGTCGATCTCGTCAACGCCCTCGAGCAGGAAAAGCTTCAGGGAAAACCGGGACAGATCGCGGGGCGCCTCACCCACGCCGACCTCGTCATCCTCGACGAACTGGGCTACCTGCCGTTCAGCGCCTCCGGCGGAGCGTTGCTCTTCCATCTCTTGAGCAAGCTCTACGAGCGCGCCAGCGTCATCATCACCACCAATCTCAGCTTCGGCGAATGGGCAACCGTGTTCGGTGACCCGAAGATGACGACCGCGCTGCTCGATCGTCTCACCCATCGCTGTCACATTCTCGAAACCGGAAACGACAGCTTCCGCTTCAAGAACAGCTCGGCGAAAGCCGCCAAACCCGCAAAGGAGAAACCTCGAAACTTGACGAACGCCTGACCCCGAAACCATCTTCAAGCCGGGTCAGTTCTCAATGGAAATCCCGGGTCAGTTCTCGCCGGAAATCAAGAAACGGACGTCGCGGCGCGCGCCGTGTCGCCGGCGAGCCGCCTTTTACCGGCCTCAAGGAACTCCTTCGACCAGCCATAGTACATCGATGAGGCGATGCCCTCGCGGCGGCAGAGCTCGGCTATGCTCTCCTCCCCGCGTAGCCCTTCCAGTACGATGCGGATCTTCTCTTCAGCTGAAAAGGGTCGACGCCTCGCGCGCCGAATGTCCCTGATCGCGTCTTCCGCCGGCTGCTTTTCCGGCCCGGATTTCTGTCTCATCCTCGCTCCTTGCGGCTACGATGATCCAGAAATCCTCCCTACTTGAAAACCTCACGCTGTCTCAAAGGCGCTGACGGCGGACACTCGTAGAGCTGCGCAAGGTCCGTGACCGCCGCCTGCTCCCGCAACGCCTCCAGCGCGATCTTCGCCTTCACTCCGGCGTCAATCCGCCGCCTCGTCTTCTTCGTCATCGTTCGCTCCGTCTATCAAACGGCGCGGCCGTTCTCCAACTTAACCTCCGGTCCCAAAAACGGGGTCCACTTCTGTGGTTCGGCTGGAGCCTGAGGAGCGCGATCGTCTTGAGGCGATGCTGCGCTAAGGAAAGCAGCGAGGGCCAGTTCTGACCAAGGCACGCATCCTTTTGAAGGCGGAGGTGTCGGAAGCCAGCGACGGGCGGATCATAGAGGCGCTCGGGACCAATACGTCGACGGTTCATCGCACGCGCAAACAAGTTGTGGAGGAAGGCCTAGTGGAGAGAATCAGACGTTTCGATCCCTCTGGCCAAGCTGCAACCTATTGGAATTGCAGGAACACGACCGGACTCCTCCGTTTGATTTTATCCACTAGACGCCATCCTAAGCCGCAAAGCGCGGGCGACCCCGGCTGTGGCCAAGATCTTCGACGGCGCGGCGGAAGCGCGGCTGATCGCATTCGCTTGCTCACACATGCATAAGCTGGGCGGTTCTATCAAGGCGGTTCTTTGGTCGGAGCAGGGCGAGTGAGGCTCTGTTGAGGTGCGGGATTTCGTTCTTGGCTGGGGCGTACGGCGGGGAAGGCGCCTGCCCTGTCGGCTTCCGGAGCGGCCCCTCAGGCGGCGGCGATGCGATCGAGGTAGACCAGCCTGCGGAAGTTGTAGACGAGATTAGCCATGCCGATCTTCAGTTTGGCGCGGGCGATGCCGACAGTGCGGATGAAGAGGTCCATCTTGTCTTTCTGCACCGCGAAGACAGGCTCGACGCCGGAGCGGACCTTGGATTTGAGGGCGTTGGCGCGCCGCATGGTCTCCGGCATCGGCCGACGCGGCGGCTTCTTGCGATGGATGCGGCTGACGAAGCCGTTCCTTTCGAGGAACGCCTCGTTGGCCTTCGAGCGGTAGGCCGTGTCGGCCCACACCGCGCTCGCGGTGTTGGTCTTGTCGAGCAGCCCCTCGCGCAGCCGCGCGCCCTCGTAGGCGGCGGCGTCGGTTGCGTCCCAGCGCCGGATCAGCCCATGCTCGCGGTCGATCGAGACATGGTTCTGGCAGCCGAAGGTCGGGATGGCGATGTCGACCGGAGGAACCGTCCCGTCCGGCCTCGCCTTGGCCTTGCTGAACTTGACCGTCCAGCGCGCGTCGCGGTCCTTCTGCCGGAGCTTCGCAGGCTTGGCTTTCCAGGCCTCGGGGATGCGCCCGTCCTTGATCGCCTTCTTCTCCTCCCCGGTGTTGCGCTGCTTGGGCGCTGGGATCAGCGAAGCGTCGGCCCTCGGGCTTGACCCGAGGGTCTGCCCGCCCATGGCGACCCACCCGGCCTCGCGCAGCGCCGCGTCGAACCGGTCGAACAGCGGCTTGATCGCCTCGGCCCGGGTGAGCTTCTCGCGGAACAGCCAGATCGTGCGGGCGTCGGGAACCCGGTCGGACAGGCCCAGCCCGAGAAACCGCATGAACGACAGGCGGTCATTGATCAGAAACTCGGCGCGCTCGTCGGAGAGGGCGTTCGCCGCCTGGATCACCAGGATCTTGAACATCATCACAGGGTCGAACGGCGGTCGGCCGCCCTGCGAACCGTCCGAGTAGGCCAGCGCCCGCGTCAGCTCGGGCCGGAACACGTCGAAATCCACCGCCGCCGTGAAGGCCAGCAACTGATCGCCCAGATCGCTCAGCCGCCTCAACCGCTCGTCGACGTCGAAAAACCCAGGCTCACCGCGCATCGACTCACCCCGCTCCATCATCAGCGAAGGAATTAGAAACTCCGCCAAATGGCGAGGTTCTTAGAACCGTCCAACCGGGTCGAGCCCGATCCAGCCGCCGGGCGGGACCGGATGCACCGCCGACACGGCGCTTCCCGCCAAGGCGCGCTACGACGCCGGCAAGCCGTTCGTGCAGCCATGACCCGCCGGAGCGCGCGGGCCTAAGCGCGCGGGGCGCCTGACCCGGACGGCCGGCGCCGCTGACGGCGACGGGGCGAGCACCAGCTGCTGCCCCGAGGGTGCTCGCGCGCGCCCGCGGGACCCGGGCAGATCGAGCGGCGCAGAGCCTTCGCTTGCTCCGGGACGCTCGGCGCCCCCAGAGGGCTGTTGAGGACCTGGCTTCGGCCTCCAAACCCGGAGCCGGCGGAAAGCATCGCCCCTTCGCAGTCCCCGCCGGCCCTTTTCTCCCTCTACGCGGCCGTATTTCGCAGTTGAGAAAAAGCGGCGCTCAAGGTCAATTGAAAGACAGGCATCAATAGATAAATTTATGGTATATTGAACTTTAGTACAAACATTAGAGAATTGTCATTTAGATTGCTCTATTGTCATGGCGAAATAGAGCGTATATCTTGCCATAATTCTGCTTTCAATCAACTTTGGGTAACGGAGTTAACATCTGCGCGTCGTAAAACGATCCGTTCAGATTCATTAGCAGGTTTCGCGTCTCCGATGCGTTATACTGAGCCGACCGTTGGTTGGAGAGAGAATGAGCGTTCGCTGGGGATCGATGACGGATCTGAACGCGAACCAGGATACGCTGTTTAGTTGTGGGTGTGTCGACCAATAGCTTCTGCTTCCAAAGGCAATCGATCACACAATCTTATCGAGCAATGGAGCTTTTGAAAATCAACTCAATGGAAATATTCTACTTCGCTTTGCTTTAATAAAGACCTCCACAGAAATAGGGAGATATAAAGAACAATTTGTAACATAAATGGGGAAACACAACGGGTGGCTGGACGCAAGATGAATCGTTCGGTTGGTATGCTTTTCGTGGGGCGCAATACGCTCAAACCCGGGAGCCTGGTTTGAGAAAAAAATGTGTCTCGGCACGCGCCGTGAAGGGGTTCAAGTCTCCTGCTAACCTCGATGAGGTTCAATGTCGAGACGCAGTCCGAACAGTCTATCCCTGGTAACGCGGTTACGATCGGCGACAAGGCTTGGGCCCGAATCCAGACCGAGTTGCACGTACACTACCTGGTCGTTCTATGCGACGCTCGCGACCTCCTCCACCCCCACCCCCGTCAACGGCGTGTGCGACTCCTCGAACGGAGCAAGCGTGAGCAGCGCCCCGACCGCGAACCTCTGCGCCGCCGGCACGGCGTCGACCGTCGACGGCAGCGGGCCGTGGTCGTGGACCTGCGCCGGGAGCAACGGCGGAGCCACCGCGGCCTGCTCGGCGCAGCTCGCAGCCGCGCCGCCGGTGAACGGCGCATGCGGCAGCGCGAACGGGGTGGCGACGAGCACCGCCCCGACCGCGAACCTCTGCACCGCCGGCACGGCGTCGGCGGTCGGCGGCGCCGGCCCATGGTCGTGGTCCTGCGCCGGCAGCGGCGGCGGGACAACGGCGACCTGCTCGGACAAGGTCGCCTCCACCGGCTCCGACCCTGGCGGCTCGGCTCCAACGCTGATCCAGCACGTGGCTTCGTCAGCCAATCCTGTTGGGTTGGGCATCCCAGGGAACAATTTCAACATTCCGCTGCCGAACCCCGTCCTGGCCGGCGACGCTCTCGTCCTGGCGATCACCTACCCGCATGGCAATCTGGTCAGCGTCAGCGACACCCTGCGCCAGACCTGGCCCGCGGCTTCAATCGTCAAGGACGGCGGCGCCAATACCTACACGACGGCGATCTATGTGCGTTGCGGCTCGGCCGGAGGGAGCGAGACCATCACGGTCGGCTTGTCAGCGAGCGTCCTTCCCTTCGAATACACCGTCAGCGAGTTCAACAACGTCGCGGCCTCAAGCTGCGTCGACGGCTCGATCGGCGGCGCCAATCTCTCGCCGAATAGCTCCGGGCTGATCAATCCCGGAAGCTTCACGCCGCTGACCAACAACGACAGCAAGGGCGGTCACGTCATTTGGAGCTACACGGCCCTATCCAGCCCCGCCGGCGGCAACCCAACCTCCTGGAGTCCGGCAAGCGGCTTCACGCTGCTCGACAGCGATATCGCCTGGATCAACAAGCAGGGCTTTCCGCATGCTTCGCAGTGGTCCATTCAGGCGAAACAGGCCGCGGCGACCCCGAGCATCGCCTCGACGGGCGACACCGTCGATACGTTCAACTCGGCGTCAGTCTCGCTTCTGGCGGCGAGCGCGGGCGGCGCCATGCCGTCGGGCATCCACATCAACAAGATCATCCACGAGAGCTGGGTCGCCCTTTCGTCCGGCGCCACCTTGAAACTGCAATTGCCGACAACCGGAAACCTTCGCGTGCTGGCGTTTGCTGCCGGCCTGAACAACATCGACATCACCAGCATCACCGACAGCGACGGCAGCGCCTGGAGTCTCGAGCAGACGAACGGCGATTCGGCTCAGATCTGGTATGCGGCGAACCGCCCCGCCAACCCGGGTCTGATCGTCTCGATCCATACCTCAGGGACGAGTCCGACGAACTCGACGCGGTTTTTCGATGTCCAGGGCGCGGCGACTTCGCCGTTCGACGCGGCCGCCGGCACGGATTTGACGCCTTGCAGCTCGGAAACTACGCTTAACGACATGCCGACCATCACCACGACCGGCGCGAACGAACTGGTCATCGCGACCATGGGGATCGGCGACGGTCCGGGCCTGGGCATGGCGTCAGGCGCGCCGAGCGGCGCCGTCTGGGACCTTCCGACGTACTCGGGCGAGATCGATCTGGATCTGATGGAGAACGCCGACGCCGCGGCGCATGTCTACACGGGAGCCGCATCGACCGAGCATTGGAATTGGACTATCACATCGAACGGCGACAACTCCTGTTCGTCGGAAGCCGTCGCGTTCAAGCCGGCGCCGTAACGGGCACCGACCGCTGTCGAAGGCAGGTGCGCCGCTCTGCCGCAGTCCCGCTGTGCGGCAATTGCCGGGGGACCCCTGAGCTTGGCAGTTGGACGGTTCTATCAACGGGTTGCTGAACCGGTTTGGCGCAGGGCTGAGCAGGGTTCACGGGTTTGGCGGGCGCCGCGATTGGGCGTTTTTATGGAGGGCGGCTGCGCCGCCGCCGTGGACCGCGGCGCTTGGGGCTCACAGGGCGGCGAGGCGGTCGAGATAGACAAGCCTGCGGGAGTTGTAGACGAGGTTGGCCATGCCGATCTTCAGTTTGGCGCGGGCGATGCCGACAGTGCGGATGAAGAGGTCCATCTTGTCTTTCTGCACCGCGAAGACAGGCTCGACGCCGGAGCGGACCTTGGATTTGAGGGCGTTGGCGCGCCGCATGGTCTCCGGCATCGGCCGACGCGGCGGCTTCTTGCGATGGATGCGGCTGACGAAGCCGTTCCTTTCGAGGAACGCCTCGTTGGCCTTCGAGCGGTAGGCCGTGTCGGCCCACACCGCGCTCGCGGTGTTGGTCTTGTCGAGCAGCCCCTCGCGCAGCCGCGCGCCCTCGTAGGCGGCGGCGTCGGTTGCGTCCCAGCGCCGGATCAGCCCATGCTCGCGGTCGATCGAGACATGGTTCTGGCAGCCGAAGGTCGGGATGGCGATGTCGACCGGAGGAACCGTCCCGTCCGGCCTCGCCTTGGCCTTGCTGAACTTGACCGTCCAGCGCGCGTCGCGGTCCTTCTGCCGGAGCTTCGCAGGCTTGGCTTTCCAGGCCTCGGGGATGCGCCCGTCCTTGATCGCCTTCTTCTCCTCCCCGGTGTTGCGCTGCTTGGGCGCTGGGATCAGCGAAGCGTCGGCCCTCGGGCTTGACCCGAGGGTTTGCCCGCCCATGGCGACGTACCCGGCCTCGCGCAGCGCCGCGTCGAACCGGTCGAACAGCGGCTTGATCGCCTCGGCCCGGGTCAGCTTCTCGCGGAACAGCCAGATCGTGCGGGCGTCGGGAACCCGGTCGGACAGGCCCAGCCCGAGAAACCGCATGAACGACAGGCGGTCATTGATCAGAAACTCGGCGCGCTCGTCGGAGAGGGCGTTCGCCGCCTGGATCACCAGGATCCTGAACATCATCACAGGGTCGAACGGCGGTCGTCCGCCCTGCGAACCGTCCGAGTAGGCCAGCGCCCGCGTCAGCTCGGGCCGGAACATGTCGAAATCCACCGCCGCCGTGAAGGCCAGCAACTGATCGCCCAGATCGCTCAGCCGCCTCAACCGCTCGTCGACGTCGAAAAACCCAGGCTCACCGCGCATCGACTCACCCCGCTCCATCATCAGCGAAGGAATCAGAAACTGCGCCAAATGGCGAGGTTCTTAGAACCGTCCAGTTTCGGCCTAGCGCCCCCCGCCGAACCCTGAGAGTCATGCGTTTGCGCCCGCTTCCATTCTCACTGGCGCTTTCTGCCGGGCTATGGCATGAAGCACGGAGTTGAGATGGAATTTTGACCGGGATGCGCATTCAAGTGCGATTTGCCTTTTTCGTCGCTGTCGTGCTGTCGGCCTTGCCGCCGCCCGTAGTCGGATTGGCCGCCGTGGCGCAGAGCCGTCCTGCAGTCACGGTTGCTTCGCCGACGAGGCTGGGCGGCGCCATCCTTCCAGCCGACCGTGACGCCAGCGCAAACTGGCAGACGGCCGGGATGCTTTCCGTCGGAGGCATCCCCAATCGGACCAACGTTTGCAAAACGCTGAGCCCGCTCGGCGACGGCAAGGATGACACGGCTGACATCCAGAACGCCATCGAGGCCTGCCCGCTGGGCCAAGTGGTTTTGCTCTCGGCTGGCGCGTTCACTGTCGCCGAGGGCCACTCCGTGTTGCTCAACCGGGGCGTGACCTTGCGCGGCGCGGGCCCGGGCGCGACCAAGCTGCAAAGGACGAACGGCGCCAAGCTGAACAGCTACGTTCCTGGCGCCAGTCCCTCGCCGATCATCGTCGTTGGGCCCGGCCGGTGGTTTAACGGCTTCAAGACGACAACCACTCTGACTGCTGACGTTTCCGCCGGCTCAAAGTCGGTCCAGGTCGCCAGCGCGGCCGGCTTCTCGGTCGGGCAGATCGTCCTTTTGGACGAGGCGTCGGGCGCGGGCTGGCAGAAAGACGTCGTCTGGCCGGACCGGCGGATCTGGGCCTCGCCCGACTATCGTGTCGTCTGGCAAAAGCATGATCCTTACTATCAATATGTCGATGACTTCGAGGCCAGCGCTTATCCCTACACGCCCCGTAGCGCAGGATGCTGGTTCTCCAACTGCGACCGGCCGACCAACGAGATGCACCAGATTACCGCAATCTCGGGCAACACGATCACCTTCAACTCGCCGGTCACGATCTCCTACCGGGTGAGCCACAAGGCGCAGCTTTACGCTTACAGCGCGGCGTTTCGTGCAGAACGCCGGGGTCGAGAGCATGACCCTGTCCGGCGGCGACGACGGCAATCTGCGGTTCGAGCAGGCGGCCTATTGCTGGGCGAAGAACGTCGAAGACACGCTATGGCTCAACGAGGGCTTCGCGATCGACTTTTCTTTCCGGGTGCAGCTCGAGGAGTTTTACGTCCACAATGCCGCCTGGCCGGTCAACGGCGGCGGAGGCTACGCCATCAGCCTCTCGCAGGGGTCGTCCGAAGCGCTGATCGAGAACGGCATCTCGGTGCTCGCCAACAAGGTGATGGTGGCGCGCTCCTCAGGCGCGGGCTCGGTCGTCGCCTACAATTACATGGACGACGGCTATATCAACGGATCCGACGCCTGGATCGAGGTCGGGGTTAACGGGAGTCACATGGTGGGCAGCCATCACATGCTGTTCGAGGGCAACTACAGCTTCAACACCGACAGCGACCAGACGCACGGAAATTCGATCTACCACACCTATTTCCGCAACTATCTGAGCGGCTATCGGAGGCCGTTCACGGCGCTCGACGGCACGCCTGTCGACGACGCCGCCGGCTGTTGCGGTCCTTTGCGCGCCGCAAGCGCGCACGCCTACGCCTACTGGTTCTCGTTCCTCGGCAATGTACTGGGAACTCCCGGGCAGATGACCGGCTGGACCTATGACGGCATCGGCGGCCCCAACCGCATGCCGGGGCGAGCGATCTGGATGCTGGGCTGGATGGACATCAGCCCGCAGGGCTATGACCCGAATGTGGCCGCCACGGCGATTCGCGACGGCAACTACGACTATGTCACCAACAAGGTCGTCTGGGCGGCGAGCGACACCGCCCACACGCTGCCGAACTCCCTGTATCTCACCGCGGCGCCCGCCTTCTTCAGCGCGGGCAGCGGATATGCATGGCCCTGGGTCAATCCGACAGGATCGCCCCAGGTTCTCAGCTGGCTGTGGCGGCAAGTGCAGCGGATTGCCGGCCAAGGCGCGCTACGACGCCGGGACGCCGTTCACGCAGCCGTGAGGCGATGCACCGCCACTCGACGATTTCGTCCGCGAGCTCTTTGCGATCCTCCCCTGCTCACGCCCTGGCGATCACATGAAAGAACGAGCCGGTGACGCGTCCCCGGCGCGAGCCCGAGGGCGCTTCCGCGGAGCCGTAGGCGTCGCGGACGAAAGCGAACGGATCGTCGCCGCCGCCGTCGACGATGGTCGCATAGTGAAACTCGTGGCCGCGCAGAAGCGCGCCCTCAAGGCCGAGCGCCGAGTTCGCGGCGATGCGCGCCTCGCGATAGCCGAGCGTCATGCGGCGCTTCGCGAAGCTCGTCTCGACCCCGAGCAGGCCCGCCATCGGATGGGCCGCGCCCGAGGCGTCGGTCAGGCTCGCGCCCAAAGCCATATAGCCCCCGCATTCGCCATGGACCGGCGCCGTCTCGGCGAAACGCCGTATCCCCTCGCGAAAGCGCGAAGCCGCCGCGAGCCGCCCGGCGTGCAGTTCCGGATAGCCGCCGGGGAGCCAGCAGACGTCGCAATCTCGAGGCGGCGGCTCGTCGGCGAGCGGCGAGAAGGGGACGATCTCGGCTCCGGCCGCCCGCCAGCCTCGGGTCAGATGCGGATAGATGAACGAGAACGCGGCGTCGCTGGCGAGCGCGATCCGCTGTCCGGGCGGACGGAGCGCGGCTTCAGTCTGCATGGACGAAACGAGGTCGAGGGCGCCGGAGAGGCCGAGCACGCGCTCGCAATCGACATGGGCCTCGATGAAATCGGCGAGCGCCTCGAGCTTGGCCTCCAGCGCCTCCGTCTCGCCCGCCTGCACGAGACCGAGATGGCGCTCGGGCAGCGCGATCCCGTCGTTGCGCGGCAGCGCGCCGACGACGGGAAAGCCGATCCCCTCGATCGCTTGCGTGACCAGCCGGCGATGACGGTCGCTGCCGACGCGGTTGACGATGACGCCTGCGATTCTCGAGTTGGTCGTCATAGCTCGCGCAGCCCTTGACGATCGCAGCGGAAGACTGAGCCTGCCCCGACACATCGAGGACGAGGAGGATCGGCATTCCTAGCGCCGCCGCGGCGTCGGCCGAGGCGCCGGTGCGCCCCCTTGTCGCGGGAACCCCGTCGAAGAGGCCCATCGAGGCTTCGCAGAACGCGAGAGCGCAACTCTCCGCCGCTTGCGCGGCGAGCGCGGAGAGAAGGCTCGGCGCCATCGCCCAGGAATTGAGATTGACGCCCTCGCGCCCCGAGGCCGCCGCATGAAACGCCGGATCGATGTAGTCGGGGCCGGACTTCAGGCCCACCACGTCGACTCCACGCCGCCTGAGCGCGCGCAAGAGGCCGAGCGTCGCCGCCGTCTTGCCGCTGCCCGAGCGGGGCGCGGCGATCATCAGGCCGCGGGGCGCAGGGCGCGACGCGGGATTGTCGGTGTCCACCTCCGCGTCCTAAGCGGAATCGCGTCGGCAAGCCAATGCAATCCTGCGCGTCCGGTTTTGCCGCAAGGCGAACCCTGACATGGGACTTGGCGCTGGCGCCCGCCGTTCGCCCGAATCGTCCCGGGCGAGAGCCCTGTCGCCCCTTGCCGCCCACAAGCAGGTTCGCGAGAAGCGTGATACGGGTTGCGCTTCGCCGGCTCGAGGCGCTGAACGTCCGCTCGTCCGCCTTGTCGCAATAGCGAAGGACCCATGATCTCGCCGAAGGCGCGCCGGCGGGCCATGAATGCCGAAGCCTCGGCGCGTCCGGAATCGCAAGGGCTGTCGCCTGTGAAACGCAAGCTCATGGTCATCGGCGTCGGCCCCGGCGATCCGAGTTGCGTGACCGTACAGGCGATCGAGGCGATGAACCGGACGGATGTTTTCTTCGTGCCCGACAAGGGCGCCGAGAAAGCCGATCTCGGCCGCTTCCGTCGCGCGATCCTCGATCGCTACATGCGCGACAGGACGTTTCGGACGGTTGAGTATGACGTCCCGTCGCGGCGCCGGAGCGACGATTATGAGGACGCGGTCGCGGAATGGCACGCGGCGATCGGCGAGATTTTCGGCCGGCTTCTCGTTGAGCATTTGAACGACGATGAGGTTGGCGCGTTCCTGGTCTGGGGCGACCCGACGCTTTATGACAGCACGCTGAGGATCCTCGCGCAGCTTCGCGCGACGGCGCCCTTCGAACTCGACTACGAGGTGATCCCCGGCGTAAGCAGCATTCAGGCGCTCGCCGCGCGCCGCGGGGTGGCCTTGAACGAGATCGGCCGCGCCGTCCTGATCAGCAACGGCCGGGGGCTTGGCGAGGGCCTGCCCGCGAATGTCGACAGCGTCGCGGTCCTCTTGAACGCCGACAAGGCGCTGAGCGAGGCCGACGGAAACCTCGACGCCCATTGGGGCGCCTATGTCGGCATGCCCGACGAGATCCTGCTCTCCGGCAAGGTGAAGGACATCGCAGCCGAGGTCGGTCGGATCCGGTCCGAGGCCCGCAAGCGGAAGGGCTGGATCATGGATTGCCTGCTGCTCAAGAACCCGCTCGGACGATCATCGCCTCATTCGTCCTCCACCCGCGAGCGGCCCGCACGGAAACGCCGCACATAGTCGGCGTTGTAGAGTTCGCTCTCGCGAAAGTCTTGCGAGCCGAGCGCGGGGCCGACGAAGATCAGCGCCGTGCGCTCGACGCCGCTTCCCCTAAGCGCGCCGGCGATTTCGCTTAAGGTCGCGCGGACGATCCGTTCGTCGGGCCAGGAGGCGCGCGTGACGACCGCCGCCGGACAATCCGGGCCGTAGAACGGCGTAAGCTCGGCAACGACGCGATCCAGCGCATGGATCGACAGATGGATCGCGAGCGTCGCGCCGGTCGCGGCGAAACTGGCCAGCGTCTCGCGCTCGGGCATCGGCGAGGCGCGGCCCGACGTGCGGGTCAGAACGACCGACTGGGCGAGGCCCGGCAGCGTCAGTTCGCGCTTGAGCGCCGCGGCGGCGGCGGCGAACGCGGGCACGCCGGGCGTGATCGTGTAGCCGATCCCCTGGCGCTCGAGGCGCCTGATCTGCTCGCCCATGGCGCTGAAGATCGAAAGATCCCCCGAATGGAGGCGCGCCACATCCTCGCCCCTTGCGGTCGCTTCGACGCAAAGCGTGACGATCGCATCGAGATCGAGCGGCGCGGTGTCGACTACGAGGGCGCGCGTAGGACAATGATCGAGGAGCGCGCGCGGAATCAGCGAGCCGGCGTAGAGGCACACGGGCGACCGCGCGATGAGGTCGCGTCCGCGAAGCGTGATGAGGTCGGCGGCGCCGGGGCCGGCGCCGATGAAATGCACGGTCATGAGCGCCCCGGCGACAGAGCGATCGCGCAGGTCGCGCCATCGGCGACGAGCCGAGGCCCGAGCAGCTGTGCGCCGGCGCCTGCGCCGGCAAGGGCGGCCGCCTCGGCGATATTGGGCGCGCCGAACCGCGCGTGAGCGGCTGCGGACGGCGTTAGGATGCGTTCGGCTTGTGCTTCGAGCGCGGCGAGCCTGAGCCCTGCGAGCGAGGCGCCAAGAAGACGCGCAGCCTCGACGAGCCCAGGCTCGCCGGCCTTGGCGTCGAGAGTGAACATCCTGAGTTCGCCCTCGGGCGCGCCGGCTTCAGCGAAAGCTCGCCGGGCGAGAGCCGCGATCGTCTCGCCCGAAACGCCGGCGCGGCATCCGACGCCCATAGCGACGATACGGCTCACTGCTTGACGAGTTGCCATTGGACGATCGGCATTGCGGCGCGCCAGCCGGAATAGCGCCCGACCGGCTCGGCATGAGCGACCGCGATCTGCGCAAGCTCCCCCCCGAAGCGCGCGCGCCAGCCGACCGCGACGGCCTGCGTCTCCACGGTCACCGCATTGACGACGAGGCGCCCGCCTGACACGAGCCGCTCATGGGCGCGTTCGATCATGCCCGGCGCGCGCGCCCCCCCGCCGATGAAGATTGCGTTCGGCGCGGGCAATTCGGAGAAGGCATGCGGCGCGTCGCCAGTGACGACCGAGAGGCCGGGCGCGCCGAGGCTGAGCGCGTTGCGGGCGATGCGCTCCGCGCGCTCGGGGCGGCGCTCGATCGCGACCGCATTGTTGGCGGGGTCGGCGAGCATCCATTCGATGGCGACCGAACCCGACCCCGCGCCCACATCCCACATGAGTTCGCCGCTACGCGGCGCGAGCTGGGAAAGCGTGATCGCGCGGATCTCGCGCTTGGTGATCTGCCCGTCGTGTTCGAACCAGTCATCGGGCAGGCCGGCTGCGCGGGGAAGAACACGGGTGTTGCGATCGGCGACAACCTCCAGCGCGATCGTGTTCAGGGCGGCGATATTATCGAGCGCGAAGCCTTGCGCAGCGGCGGTGCGAATGCGCTCGTTTCCTCCCCCCATCGCCTCGCACATGGTGAGCTTCGATCGTCCCATGCCGCGCGAGGCAAGGAGCGCCGCGAGTTTCCCCGGAGTTGAGCCGTCCCACGAGAGCGAAAGAATACGCGCGCCGTCGCTGAGATGCGGGATGATCGCCTCGAGCGGGCGCCCGTGCAGCGACAGCAAAGCGCAATCCTGCTCGCTCCAGCCGAGCCGCGAGGCGGCGAGCGCGAAGGCGGAGGGCGCCGGGATTGACATCATCTCGTCAGGCCGAAAGCGGCGCATCAACATCGCGCCGACGCCGAAGAAGAATGGATCACCGCTCGCCAGCACGCATACCGGGCGGCCGCGATGGGCGTCGATCATATCGAGCGCGTTCTCGATCGGCGAGGGCCAGGCCAGCGTCTCGGCCTTCAGGGGCCCAGCGAGGGTAAGATGGCGCCTGCCGCCGACCACGAAGACAGCTTGCGCGAGGAGCCGCCGCGCGGCAGGAGTGAGCCCGTCGATCCCGTCCTCGCCAATTCCGACGAGGCCGAGCCAACGTTCGCCGCTCACGGAGCCGCCCTCTGAACCGCCTTCGTCTGCTCATTCTCGGCGGAACGTCGGAGGCGGCCGCGCTCGCGCGGCGGTTGGCGGGCGAGGCGGATCTTGCGCCGATCCTGTCGCTTGCGGGCGCGACCGCCAAACCCGATTCGGCGCCGATCCCGCAGCGTATCGGCGGCTTCGGCGGTGTCGACGGGCTCGCGGCCTATCTCGTAGCCAACCACATCGGCGCGGTGATCGACGCGACGCATCCGTTCGCCGTCCGCATATCCGCCAACGCCGCAGCCGCCTGCGAGGCGACGGATACGCCGCTCGTTGCCTTCACCCGCCCTCCCTGGACGCCCAGGGCCGGCGATCGATGGACGGAGACCGCAACGATGGATGAGGCAGCCGATGCGCTCGGGGAAAAGCCCGGTACGGTCTTCCTCACGCAGGGGCGGTTGCAGCTCGCCGCCTTCGCGCGAGCGCCGCAGCATCGCTATGTAGTGCGGGCGATCGACCCGCCGGCGGAGATCGGCGTCCTGCCCCGGGCCAGGTTGATCCTCGAGCGCGGGCCGTTCACGCTTGGCCATGAACTCGAGCTCATGAAGCGCGAGGGGATCGAAACGCTGGTGACCAAGAACAGCGGCGGAACCGCCACCTACGCCAAGATCGAAGCGGCGCGCGCACTTTGGATCGGGGTGGTCATCGTGCGCCGTCCGCCCGCGCCGACAGCCGAAACGCTGCACGATCTCGAGGCCGTCATGGCCTGGATCGGCTCTCATCGCCGGGCTCCATAGGCGCGCGGCGTCACCATCCAAGCCCGAGCGCCGTTGCGCGCGATGAAGCGCGTCTCGCTCGATCCGATGACGATGAGCGTCGACATGTCGGCGAGGTTCGGGTTCGCTTCGGCGAGCGTCGTCAGGGTCAGCGCCTCGTCCGAGCGCCCGACCGCGCGGGCGAATGCGACCGGCGTCGCCGGCGCTTTCGCCCCCCGCAGCAAGGCGAAGGCGTCGCCGATGCGCGCCGGTCTCGACTGCGAAGCGGGATTGTAGAGGGCGATGACGAAATCGCCCTCCGCGGCCGCGCGGAGGCGGCGCTCCACAATCGCCCAGGGCTTCAGATTGTCGGAGAGCGAGATCACGCAGAAGTCATGGCCGAGCGGCGCCCCGAGCCGGGCCGCGGCGGCCTGCATCGCGGTGACGCCAGGCGCGACGCGAATGTCGAGGCTCAGCCATTCAGGCGTCTCCTCGATCGCCTCGAATATGGCCGCCGCCATCGCGAACACGCCCGGATCGCCGCTGGAGACGACCGCGACCGCGCAGCCTTCCGCCGCAAGCGTCAAGGCGAGCCTGGCGCGCTCCAGTTCGTGCCGGTTGTCGCTTGGATGAGCGCGCTGATCCCCCCGCAAGTCCAGGCGATCGAGGTAGGGACCGTAGCCGACGACGTCGCTCGCCGCCGCGATGGCCTCGGTCGCCTCTGGCGTCACCCACTCGGCTGCGCCTGGACCCAAGCCCACGATCGCGACACGGCCGCTCACGGCCTCCGCCCCCTCCCGGGCGCAAGGATCAGCGAGAAGTAAGGCGCGGTGTCGCCTTCCTTCTCGCTGAGCGGCGTAACCCGTTCGCCCGCCATGGTCGCGCGCTCGACATAGATGGCGCGCTCCGCCATGCCCGTCGCCACAAGCGCCTCGCGTGCGCGCGCGAAGTTGCGGCCGATCTTCATGATCACCGCGGCGTCGGCGAGGGCGAGGCGCCGCGTAAGCTCGTCGGGCGGAAGCGTCGCGGGCAACACGACGAGCGCGTCGTCGCCCCAGGTCATGGCCGCGCCCGCCGCAGCCCATGCGCCGCAGATGCTGGACACGCCCGGCACTACAGTGACGTCGAAACTGTCGCGCAAACGAACGTAGAGATGCATGAACGAGCCGTAGAGCATCGGGTCGCCCTCGGCGAGCAGGGCGACGTCACGGCCTGCTTCGAGATGGGCGGCGATCGCGACCGTGCTCTCTTTGTAGAAGCGCGAGAGCGCCTCGCGATAGGGCGGATCGTCGAAATGCGATTCGTCGGTCATCGGATAATAGAGCGGCAGCTCGACATGCGACGGCTTGAGCCAGCAGTCGACGATTCCGCGCGCATTGCCGCGCCGTCCCGCCTTGGCGAAGAAGGCGACAACCGGCGCGGCGGCGATGATCCGCGTCGCCTTGACAGTGAGCAATTCCGGATCGCCAGGGCCGATCCCGACGCCGTAGAGACGGCCGAAAGGGTTCATTCCGTATTGCTCGCCAGCGCATTGACCGCCGCGGCGGCAAAAGCGCTGCCGCCTCGACGCCCGCGCACGACGATGGCGGGAAGGCCGCTCTCGATCAGCGCCTCTTTTGATTCCGCAGCGCCGACGAAGCCAACCGGCATGCCGATGATCGCGGCCGGACGCGGCGCGCCCGCGGCGATTGCCTCGATGAGGCGGAACAGGGCCGTCGGCGCATTCCCGATTGCGACCAGCGATCCGCCGAGGCGCGGAAGCCAGAGATCGATCGCCGCCGCGGTGCGTGTCGTGCCGAGTCTTGCGGCGAGCGCAGGGACCGCCGGATCGGCAAGCGTGCAGATCACATCGTTGTTGTGAGGCAAGCGTGCTCGCGTGATCCCTTCGGCGACCATGCGCGCATCGCAGAAGATGGGGGCGCCGCCATTCAGCGCCTCTCGTGCGGCCTCCGCGGCGCCGGTTGAGAAGATGAGGTCTCGGGCCGCCTCCACCATGCCGCAGGCATGAATGACGCGCACCGCGACCCGCTCTTCAAGCGGTGAGAAGCGCTGAAGGTCGGCCTCGCCGCGAATGATCGCGAACGAGCGGCGGTAGATCGCCGCCGGGTCCTTCTCGTAGGCGTAAGCGGGCTTCACTGGCGCACCGCGGCGCCGAACATGAGCGCCCCCTCGTCGGCGAGAAACGCGGCGACTTCTGCAGTCTTGAGCGCGCGCCGCACCGGCCGATCCCCTGCTTTGCCGGCGACAATAAGATCGTAGCCGTTCGCGGTCGCGGTCAAGGTCACCGAGGTCGCGGCGGGCCTTGCGCATCCCTTCGCGCAGCCGCTGACATGGAGAACGACGCCTTCGCCCCTGGGCAGCAAGGGCGCCCAACGCGCCGCGTCTTCGCGCGCCGGCCGGGCGCCGTGCATGCAGGCGGGAGCGCCGGGGCAAGCGGCGATGCGCAGGCGCGTGTCGTCGGGGTCGACGATAAATCCGAGCGCCGCGCATGCCTCGACCATTGAATGGGCCGCGCGGCGTTCGAGGCCGACGATGATGAACGCCCGCCAGGGCGTAAGCCGCAGGCCGGTCGCGCCGAGCGCCCCCGCGCGCGAGATCAGCGCCTTGAACCTGCCCGCCTCGAACTCGCCGAAGACCGCCGCCGCGCCGACCACGACGCTCGCGCCGAAGACCTGCGCGCCCAGGATGTCGCGCAACGCGGCGCCCCCTTGCGAGCGCCCGCACGGCCTCGCTTGCAAGCGTGCCGCGGCGAATACCGTCTCCGCCCCTCTGTGCTCGACGAGCGCGCGCATCCGACGCGGCGCCGCTTCGCCCGGGCGGGCGAGCGCCATGAACGCGAGGCCGAGGCGCGCCGCCATTTCGCCGGTCTCGCGCGGTGCGCATTCCGCGGAGAGCGCGTCTTCGCCGCCGACAAACACCGCGAACGCTTGATCCCGCAAAGCCTCGAAGCGAATGTCCGCGTCGATGTCGCCGAGCGGCAGGCGCCCCTTGGCGTCGAGGACGAAGCTGAACTTCGCTGGCAGGCGACGCAGGCGCTCGTCCTCGCTAAGGCGCGCCTCCAGCGCGGACACGCCCTCTGCGAGATCGAACGCGGCGTCGGGATCGAGATCGTCGATCGGACTTGACACGACGTTGCGCAGCCGCTCGATCTCGGGGTCGGCGTCGATGAGCCCTGCTTGCTCAAGGCGCGCGTGAAGTTCGGGCAGCATCCGCTCGCTCACGCCCCGCAGGTGAAGATTGGCGCGCGCCGAAAGGCCGATCGCGCCGTTAGCGCAAGCCAGCGCGGCGTCGGCGAGCGCCGCGGCCTGATCGAGCGACAGCCGCGCTCGCGGCGCCCGCACGCGCGCGAGCAGCCCGTCGCCGGTCTCCATCGGCTTGAGAGCCCCCGGACACCAGCCCTTCCGGCGAGGCAGGAGCGGAGAGCGTGCGGCCAGTGCGTTCATGCGGCCTCCCGCAACACCGACTTGAGAATCCCCGCGCTTGAATTGCGCCGCGAGAGCCAGAACCCGCGCCGCGCCGCCTCCTCGAACACGCGGCCCATGTGCGAGGCGGCGCGACGATTGGCTCGAAGCAGAAATGCGCGCACCGAATCGTCGCCGAGAGTGGCGTCGAACATGAGATCGAATTGGGCGCTTTCCACCGCGTCGGTCAGCGCCGCGAAGCAATAGAGATTGTCGAGCGACTGGGCGATTTCCGCGGCGCCCCGATGCCCGTGCCGCATCTGGCCGGCGATCCAGCGCGGATTGGCGGCGCGTCCTCGAACCGCGCGCGCAATCTCGTGCTTGAGGGTGCGGATCTTCGGCGCGTGAGCCATGGTCGAGTCGAGATGGTAGAGCGCCGGTGTGGATCCCGCTTCGGCCGCGGCAGCGGCGAAACCGCCTTCGTGCTCTGCGAAGGCGTCAGCGTCGAGCGCATCCTGTCCGGGCAGGTCCTGTACATGAACGAAGGCTTCGGCGCCGGCGACCCTGGCGCGAAAGTCCGCCGCGGCTTCGCGCGCTTCGCCTTCGCCGTCATAGGCGTGGCTGGTCGCGGCGAGATAAGCCTCCGCGAGTTCCCGGCGCTCCGTCCACTCGCCTCGCGCGATGCGCGCGCCGAGACCCACGCCATACGCGCCGGGGGCCGCGCCGAATATCCGCGCGACGCTCGCGCTCTGAAGGCCAGCGAGCGGATTGTCGCCGATGCTCTCCTCGAGCGCGGCGACGGCGCGAACGGCGGCGGCGAACAAGCCGATCTGGCTTGGGAACACGTCGCGGAACAGGCCGGAAATGCGCAAGGTCACATCGACCCGCGGGCGGCCGAGCATCGCAAGCGGCAGAATCTCGAAGCCGCTGACCCGGGTGGACGCCAGGTCCCAGGTCGGACGGCACCCGAGGAGCGCGAACGCCTGCGCGAGATCGTCGCCGCCGGTGCGCATGGTGGCCGATCCCCAGAGATCGAGCACGATACGCTTCGGCCATTCGCCGTGGTCCTGCGCGTAGCGCTGAAGGATCTCTTCGGCGGCGCGGCGGCCGATTTCCCAGGCGTTGCGGGTGGGGGCCGATCGCGGATCGATGGCGTAGAGATTGCGCCCGGTCGGCAGAACGTCGAGACGGCCCCGCGCCGGCGCGCCCGCGGGACCCGGCGGAACGAAGCGCCCGCCAAGCGCGCGCAGGAGTCCGAGCGATTCAGCGGCGCCTGAGGCCGCTACGCGCTCGCTGAGCGCGGCGCGTGCCACCACATCGCAATCGAGCCCGGAGGCGAAGCCGTCGGCGCTTTCGGGCGAGCGGCCGAACACATGCAGGCCATCGCCGATGCGCATGTCCTTCAGGTCGCAGAGCCAGGCGTCGAGAGCGATCAGCGCCTCGTCCGGCAGCTTGCCCTCGGCGGCGCATTCCTTGATGAGGCCGCTCTCCTGCCCGCGTTCGAGAATGAGCGCCGCAATGGCCCGCGCGCGGCGCGGATCGAGCCCCTGCGCCTCGGCGAACTCGTCGAACAGGCCCTCGAGCTCCAGCGCTGCTCCATGAGCGCCGGCGGCGATCAGCGGCGGCGTCAGATGGCCGATGGTCGCCGCGCCGATGCGGCGCTTGGCCTGCGCCGCCTCGCCGGGATTGTTGACGATGAACGGATAGACGACCGGCGTCGGGCCAAGCAGGACCTCCGGGGCGCAGCCCTCGCTGAGCGCGACGGCCTTGCCCGGCAGCCATTCCAGCGTGCCGTGCGCGCCGAGCTGAATGAGCGCGTCGACCTTCTCCTTGCGCGCAAGCCAGAAATAGAACGCGGCGTAGGCATGGCGCGGCGGCAGGTTGAGATTGTGATAGTCGCCCTTGCGGGACGCCGGGTCTCCGCGGTCGGGCTGGACCGCGACAATGAGCTTGCCGAGCCGCACGAAGCGGAGCCGAAACGCGCCGTCGATCAAGTCGCTATCGTTCGTCGGCTCGCACCAGGCGGCGAGCAAAGATTGGCGAAAGTCCGGCGGGGTCGAGGCGAGCTCGGCCTCGTATTCGGCGAGCGTCAACGTCGACTCGAGCGGTCCATCCTCGAGCGCGGCGATGAGCGAGGGCGCGTCGAGGCCGTGGGCCACATCATAGCCGGCGGCGCGGAGAGCCTCCGCGATGGCGATCGCGCTCGCCGGCGTATCGAGACCGACCGCATAGCCAGTGCGCCCGCCGCGCGCCGGATAGTCCGGCAGCACGCAAGCGAGGCGCCTGTCAGAAGGCGCTTTGCGCCGAAGGTCCGCCCAGCGGCGAGCAAGCTCGGCGGCGAAGTCGACCCGGTCGGCGAGCGGCCGGTGCACGATCGCGGCGAATTCGGTGCGCGGGTCTTTCTCGCGCGGCGACTTGAAGGAAATGGCGCGGCTGAGGATTCGCCCGTCGATCTCCGGCAGCGCGACATGCATGGCGAGATCGGAAGGTCCGAGCCCCCGCTGAGACGCGCGCCAGGCGTCGAGACCAATGCCCGCAAGCACGACCTGCAGCACCGGGGCGTCGAGCGCATCGAGCGCCGATCCCTCGCTCATGTCCAGCCGCGCGGAAAAGGCGGTCAGGTTGAGCACGACGTCGAAGCGCTGCTCCGCGAGGAACTCGCCGAACAGCTCCAGCGCCGCCTCGTCCTTCAGACTGGTCAGGAAGACGCTCGCGACTGCGAAGCCCTTGTCGCGCAGGGCGCAGGCCAGCGCTTCGACCGGCTCGAGATCGCCTGCGAGATAGATCGAGCGATAGAAGACGACAAGCGCGCGTGGCGCCTCCGGCGTCGGCTCGAACGAGGCGCCGTCGAAACGGCCGAAGGCGGGGACCGGATGAGGCGCCGGAGCCTCCACTGCGGCGTCCCTGATTTCGGAGGCGAAAAATGCGAGGCACGCCGCCATGTTGTGAGGGCCGCCCTCGTCGAAATACCGCCAGATGCGCAAGAGCGCAGCGCTGTCGAGGGTCGAGGCCTCATCGAGCCGCGCGTCGCCCCGCCGATCTCCCGGCAGTAGCGCCAGTTTGACGCCTGAGCGGCGCGCAAGCGCACTGAGTTCGTCGACACCGTAGCGCCAATAGTCGGCGCCGCCCAGTACGCGCGCCACCACCAGCCTGGCGCGCGAGCAAACCTTATCGAGGTAGAGGTCGACCGAGAATGGATGGCGCAAAGCCGCAAGCGAAGCGATCCTCAAGCTGGGCTTCGGCTCGGGAAAGGCGCCGTAGGCGCGCGCGAGCGCATTGAGGTCGCTGTCGGAAAAGGAGAGGAACACCACATCCGCCGGCGTCTGGCCGAGATCAAGCGCCTCGACTGTCTCGTCGAGCGTCCTCGTTTCGATGTGGGGGACGTGCATGGCGGAAGGTCAGGCGACGAGCGCCGCAGCGACCGCCTCGCGGTCGACGCCGCGCTCGGCGATCACCACGAGGCGGCTGAGCCTCGGCTCGCTCAAGCCCCATGGGCGATCGAAGTCGCGGCGGAACCGCGATCCGACCCCCTGCACCAGCATCCGCATCGGCTTGTCCACGACTTCGACAAAGCCCTTGACCCGCAGGATGTCATGCGCGCGGGTCGCGTGAACGAGGCGGTCGAGGAGCGCGTCGGGATCGCGGACGGCGCCGATGGTCACGAGGAAGGTGTCGAAGTCGTCGTGATCATGCTCGCCTTCGGCATCGTGATGGGAAGGGCGCTGGTCGAGATCATCCTCGGCGGCCGCGCTGACCCCAAGCAGGACGTCGGCGCCGATCGCTCCCTCGCGCGCGGCCATGATTTTCACGCGCGGCGCGGCTGCGGCGATCTGAGCTCGGAGCGCCTCAAATGTCTCTTTGTCGACGAGATCGGCCTTGTTGAGCACCACGAGGTCGGCGCTCATAAGCTGGTCCTCGTAGACCTCCTCGAGCGGGTTGTCGTGGTCGAGCGACGGGTCGCTGAGGCGCTGCTCGGCGATGCGGGCGGGATCCTCGGCAAAGCGGCCTTCGGCGACGGCCGCGGAGTCGACCACCGCGACGACGCCGTCGACAGTGAGCTTCGAGCGCAGGTCCGGCCAGTCGAAGGCCTTGATAAGCGGCTTCGGCAGGGCGAGCCCCGAGGTTTCGATGACGATATGGTCCGGCTTCGGCTCGCGGGCAATGAGGCCCATAATCGCCGGCGCGAAATCGTCGGCCACAGTGCAGCAGATGCAGCCATTGGCGAGTTCGACGATCGCGTCTTCCGGACAGGCGCCGTCGGCGCAATTCTTGACAAGGTCGCCGTCGACGCCGACGTCGCCAAATTCGTTGATGATGAGCGCGAGCCGCCGCCCGCCGGCGTTGGCGAGAAGGTGGCGGATCAGCGTCGTCTTGCCGGCGCCGAGAAAGCCGGTGACGATGGTGACAGGCGTCTTGGCAAGCATCGGGGAGCCAGTCTTCTCAAGTCAGAGGGGTTCGGCGAGCGCAAGCGGCGGAATGCGCGACACGACGCCCTTGCGAAAGGCGAGCGGCCGCTCGCGCCAGGGAACGATCCCGGCGGGCGATGCGGCATAGCGACGCGCGGCGACGACGATGTCCTCCAGATGCGAGTCTCGCTCGAGGTCGCCGACGACATAGGTCCATTTGTCAGGGCCTGCGAGCGCGACGGTGCACGGCCGCTTGCATACGGACAGGCATTCGACGGGCTTGAGCGCGATATCGGGCTCGGCCGCAAGGCGCGTGCTGAGCGCCTCGAACAGGCCCGCCCCCATCGGCCCCTCGTCCGACTTGCAGGTGACGCAGACGAGCAATGTCGCGGCCGACCCGCCGCAGGCGGCGTTCATCGACCTGTCAATCCGAGCCAGGGAACAAAAGCCTCGGCGCCAAATCGGAGATTTGTCGGGTGTCCATAAACGCTCCCTGGCCGCCCCTCCGGCGGCTCTGTGGAATTCATCGGCGCACGGCAGGTCTCCTGGCTTGCAGCGTATCGCCGGCGCCGCCTTCCCGGATTGTCAGTCCAGTGGCGAGAATAGCGCCAGCACGCCGCTCACAGTCGCGGGGGCGGCCACGGATCGGCGGAAAGCCTGCCGTGTTCCCTTTTCACCCTCTTCACAATCGAGGGACCGTGCTCCAGTCCATGTTCCAGCTTCGGGAGGGGTTGTCAAATGGAGTTCCGCACTCCACCGCTCAAGGGCGAGGTCAGGCTCCAAACATCGAAACAAGAGCGGCCTGCACTTCCGCGGGCAGCTCCTCGAACGGTTTGGGCGGCGAACCTCGAGGTCCAAACCAAGTTCTCAGCTCCCACAACGCGGTGATCTTGGCTTCCGCAACGACCGGGCCAACGGCAGGGACGGCGTCTTCGGCCTCGGTTGAAAGACCCTCCTGGCCAAACAGCGTTTCGGCGAATCGATACTCCAATGCGCGCTGCAGCAGGACGAGAGCTTCCTGGGTCGTCGCCCAAAGCGGAGCGGGGCCGGCGGGGTCTGAAAATTTGGCGCTGATGGCCATCAGGCTCGACGCGCGAACGACCGACGGCGCACAAACCGCCGCCGAAGCGAGGCCTTGGAGGAAACGACGACGAGGGACGATAAGCGAACTCATCCTTGGTAGTCCCCAGGCGCGCTGAAAGACACACGTCAGCGGTTGCAGACAGCTCCCGCCCCTCCGGCGGAGGCGCACGGATTTCGCTCGGCCTGTTCCAAACAACTTCCAACCTTAACAGCATTGTCCGGCTTGGTGCACATCCCAAATCGGGGGAGATCGACCCGCAATACCGCTCGCCTGGGCACAACCCAGGGTTTGATTGGGCATCGCGATTACCCTGATTTGCGATGTGCGGCCCCGCCGGGAAAAGGAACGAGAGCTCGCGGCCTTGCGCCTTGACGCGCGGCGGCTTCAACGCCGAACATGCCGCTCCTTGGGCGCGAATTGCGAGGGGGGCTGGCGGGCTTCAATGGAACCGATCGCAAGCGCTCGGGCTGCCCGGCTGATCGCTGCGGCAATCGCGCTTTCCTCTCTTTGCGGGTGCGCGGGTCTCCATCTCGACCAGCAAGGAGACCAGGTCATCCAGCGCACTGAAGGTGAGAACAATTACGTTGAGAGACAAAAGGCCGGGCCCGTCGCGGCCCGCGTCCTGCCCTACGCCCTGCTTGCGGAGCAATCCTACGATCCTCGGGTCTACTCGACCCATAAGCTCGCCCCGCGCGCATCTGCCTGCGTCGCCGGCGAAGGCAAGGATTGCGACCCGCGCGACGACGAACGCGCGGGTCGATGGCTCAACGAATGGCGCTATGTCTGGAGCTGCGAGGGGCCCGAACAATGCGGGGTTCGGACATCCGGGCCGGACCGCCCCGCCGGGGGGCTGGGAGTCCAGATCTGGGCGCGCAGGGGCGCCGCATGTCCAGAAGCCGTCATCGCGTTTCGCGGCACCGTCGGCGGCGACAAGGGCGACTGGGAATCCAACTTCCACTGGATCCTGCGCGCCTTTCCCATCTACGACCAATACGAACAGGTGCGCGACCGCGTCAGCGACTTCATCGGCCATATCGAGCGCGACAAGTGCTATCGCGCGGATCAAACCGAGATTATCGCCGTCGGCCACTCGCTCGGCGGCGGGCTCGCGCAGCTGGCGGCCTATTCCGACCGGCGCATAAGGCGGGTGTACGCCTTCGATCCCTCGATGGTGACAGGATACTATTCCGTCGATCCGCCGAACCGGGACAGCAACGTCCAGGGATTGCGGATGGAGCGCATCTATGAATTCGGCGAGGTTCTGGCTTTCGGTCGGCTGATCATGCTGCACTACATTCCCTTGTCGCCCTGCAATCCGCGCGTGGTGAGCGTCCGGTTCCGGGTCTTTCAGGGCGCTCCGATCGCGCTTCACAGCCTGACTGATCTCGACAACGGGCTCATCCGGGTCGCGAGAGGCGCGAAGCCGGAGACATCGCCGATGGTCCTCGAGCATTGCGGTGAGACGCCAACGTCGCCGCTCGTGGCGTCGCGATGAAGCGGCGAAAGCGTTGACGTAAGACGCGGATCATCCAGCCTCCCGATCGACGTCTGGACGCTGCTCATTCGGGCTGCGGCGGTGTGCAGGTTCCTGGCCGGATTTGGGCCGAACCAGTGTCGCCGGCGACGCAGGCGATCCACCCGGAATGGGCTTGTTCGCATGCAGCCGGTCGACCTGATCGACGCCGGGGAAGCCATCTGCGATAAGCGACCGATGACCGACGACGCCGACCGGCACAAAGCAAAGATGGCCAAACGCAAGGCCGTGCAGGACGCCGAGGTCGCCTCGAAGCCGATCGTCGAAAAAGGCCTCCTCATCGTCCACACCGGCCCCGGCAAGGGCAAGTCGACCGCGGCCTTCGGGCTTGTCCTGCGGGCGCTCGGGCGCGGCTTTCGGGTCGGCGTGGTGCAGTTCATCAAGGGCGCCTGGTCGACCGGCGAGCGCATGGCCGTCGAGCGCTTCGGGACCCAGGTCGAGTGGCGCACGATGGGCGAGGGCTTCACCTGGGAGACGCAGGACCGCGAGCGCGACGTCGCGGCGGCGGGAGCGGCCTGGGCGGAGGCGAAGCGGATGATGGCCGACCCGACGATCCGCCTTCTCGTCCTCGACGAACTCAACATCGCGCTGCGTTATGAGTACCTGCCGCTCGCCGAAGTCGTCGCTGCGCTCGCTCAGCGGCGCAACGGCCTCCATGTCGTCGTCACCGGCCGCAACGCCAAGCCGGAACTGATCGAGGCCGCCGATTGCGTGACCGAGTTCGCTCTGGTGAAGCACCATTTCGCCGCCGGGGTGCGCGCGCAGGAGGGAATTGAGTTTTGAGCGCGCCGGTCGAATTTGTAGACGCGGTCGCTGACCGCGTCAGCCGCGCTCAACGAGCGCGGCTACAACCCGGCGCCGAGGAAGGCGTCGAGTTTTGAGCGCGCGCGCGCTCATGTTCCAGGGAACAGGCTCGGACGTCGGCAAGTCGCTGATCGTCGCCGGCCTTTGCCGCGTGTTCTCGAGGCGCGGGCTTCGCGTGCGTCCGTTCAAGCCGCAGAACATGTCGAACAACGCCGCCGTGACCGACGACGGCGGCGAGATCGGCCGCGCGCAGGCCTTGCAGGCGCGCGCCTGCGGCGCGAGTCCAAGCGTGCACATGAACCCGGTGCTGCTGAAGCCCCAGAGCGAAATCGGCGCGCAGGTCGTCGTCCAGGGCAAGGTGGTCGGCAACGCGCGGGCGCGCGAATATCAGGCGCTGAAACCGAAACTGATGGGCGCGGTGCTCGAGAGTTATGGCCGGATGAAAGAGGCCGCCGAGATCGTACTCGTCGAGGGCGCGGGCAGCGCGTCCGAGATCAACCTGCGCGAGGGCGACATTGCCAACATGGGCTTCGCGCGCGCCGCGAATTGTCCTGTCGCGCTCATCGGCGACATCGACCGCGGCGGAATTTTTGCCCAGATTCTCGGAACGCAGGTCGCGCTCGCGCCCGACGACGCCGCGATGGTCGCGGGCTTCATCGTGAACAAGTTCCGCGGCGACGCCAATCTGTTCCTGAGCGGCATGGCCGCGCTCGAAGCGCATACGCGCTGGCGCGCCTTCGGCCTCCTGCCATTCTTCGCCGAGGCGGCGCGCCTGCCCGCCGAGGACGCGTTCAGCCTCGGCGACAAGAAGCCGCTGGCGGAAGGCGCGATTGTGATCGCCGTGCCGATGCTGGCGCGCATCGCCAATTTCGACGATTTCGACCCGCTCAAGCTCGAGCCTTCCGTCAGGCTCGTGTTCGTTCGTCCGGGGGAGCCGTTGCCCGTCGCCGACCTTGTCATCCTGCCAGGGAGCAAGGCGACGATCGCCGACCTCGCCTTCATTCGTCAGCAGGGCTGGGACATCGACCTTCGCGCCCACGTCCGGCGCGGCGGGCGGGCGCTCGGCGTCTGCGGCGGCTACCAGATGCTCGGCAAAAGCGTGTCCGACCCGCAGGGCATGGAGGGGCCGGCAGCCGAGGTCGAAGGCTTGAGCCTGCTTGACGTCGCAACCGCGCTGACTGGCTCAAAGACGCTCGCTGAGGTCGAAGGCGCGTGCCTCATCAACGACGCGCCGTTCCGGGGCTATGAAATGCATATCGGCGAGACGAACGGCCCGGATTGCGCGCGGCCGCTCCTTCGCTTCGCCGACGGCCGCCTCGACGGCGCGGTCTCGGCCGATGGCAGGGTCATGGGCGCCTATGTGCATGGGCTGTTCGCCGACGACCGCCAGCGGGCGGCGTGGCTCGCGATGCTGGGCGACGGCGAGCCGGATCGACTACGAGGCTGAGGTCGAGCGCACGCTCGATCTTTTGGCCGACCATTGCGAGGCGTATCTCGACTGCGACGCGCTGCTCGCCGCGGCTCGCTAGCTCAAGCCGGCGTTGTGGCGGCTCCGTGATTTTGGCCAAGGCGCGACGGCCGTGCGGTTGCTCGCGAAGCGAAGCGCCTTTTTGGGTAAGAGCCGGCCTCTCAAGCCGAAAATCGTCCCGAGGTCGCTGGAAAACGGGGCCGGCCGGGGCTGCCTTTTCCTTCCGCGAAACGAGCGATTTCAATGCGTTACGCGAACTTTTCCTTCCGGCTCCCTTGATGGCGACAAGCGCGTCGGGCGGGGACCTCGCGTCTTTCCCGATGATCTCGATGCTAAGCCATATTTCCAGAAAAAGCAAACTTTTGTTCAGATTTTTTCGCTTTAGTGGAATCCCGGTCGATCCGTCGAAACGCGCTTGCTGGTCCCCCGGCAGCGCTCTCAAGCTCTCTTGACCATGCTGCATGGCTTGATGGCGAGCCGGGATCACCCTCTTGCAGCGATGCGGGAGGACGCGGTCGCCAAGGTTGACGCTGCGATTCGAGCCGCGATAGATGGCCCCCAAGGCGTTTGGGCAGCAAACAGCATTTTGGAAGTTGAACGAAAAACGAGAACGCCGGTTGCCTCAAAGCGTTGGAAGGATGGCCGAGTGGTTTAAGGCAGCGGTCTTGAAAACCGCCGTGGGCGCAAGTCCACCGTGAGTTCGAATCTCACTCCTTCCGCCAATCACCAATTCGCATTCATCCGTAACAATTCGCCTCCACTCTAAAGCCTGACGCAAAAACAAAGCGGTAGGCCAAGCGTCTGTCCGCATGTGTTCGCTCTCGCCCTCTTGAAACCGCCCCCATTCGCGCGTTATTGTAGGGGACAATAGAGGGGACGACGACTAAATGTCAGGAACAGCATTGTCAGCGGCCTTCGTTCGCTCGGCAAAACCGGGGAGGCATTGCGACGGCGATGGTCTCTATCTCCTCGTCAAAAAGTCAGGTGCTCGCTTCTGGATCTTCAGATATCGGCTTCATGGCGCGAAGATGCGCGAGGCCGGGTTGGGGCGCGGAGGCGAAGGCCGCAACTGTGTTCGTCTATCAGAGGCGCGCGAAAAGGCGTCCGTCCTATTCAGGCAGGTCCGGGCAGGTATTGATCCGTTAGCTGCGCGAGACGCCGCTAGAGCCTCAGCAAAGGCGGCGGCGCAGGATGCAGCAGTCAAAGGCGTCACTTTCCGCGAAGCTGCGCGGCGCTATATCGATGGCCATTCGGCGGCGTGGCGCAACGCAAAGCATGTCGCCCAGTGGGCCTCGACTATCGATTCCTACGTCAACCCCGTATTCGGCCAAATCCCCGTCGCCAACGTCGCCACCTCGCATGTTCTGGCCGCCTTGGAGCCGATCTGGCTGAAGAAGCCGGAAACGGCCAGCAGGTTGAGGGGGCGCATCGAGACCATCCTCGATTTCGCCAAGACACGCGGTTGGCGCGCAGGTGAGAACCCGGCCGCCTGGAAGGGGCATCTGGCTCTGACGCTACCTGCCCGGTCGAAGGTCGCGAGGGTCGCGCATCACGCTGCTCTTCCTTGGCGCGAAATGGGCGACTTCATGCAAATGCTTCAGAACCAAGCGGGGATCGGCGCTAACGCGCTTCGCTTCGCCATTCTTACAGCGGCGCGAAGCGGCGAAGTACGCGGCGCCCGCTGGCGCGAGATCGACCTCGCAAACGCGACATGGATCATCTCCGCTGACCGAATGAAGGGGCGTCGCGAACATCGTGTTCCACTGCCCGAACCGGCGCTGGAAATCCTTCACGAGATGTCTGAGGCGCAGATGTCGGACGATCCGGACGCCCTCGTGTTTCCGGGGCGAGACACCGCACGCCCTCTTAGTGACATGAGCCTGACCGCCGTCCTGCGCCGGATGAAGCGCGGTGATCTGACTGCGCACGGTTTCAGAAGCGCCTTCAGAGACTGGGCGGCCGAAATGACTGCGTATTCAGCCGAAATCGTCGAGATGGCTCTGGCTCACGCCGTCGGCAACAAGGTCGAGGCCGCATACCGACGCGGCGACCTGTTTGAGAAACGTCGACGGCTGATGCTCGACTGGGCGTCGTACTGCTCTATCCCTGGAGGAAGGGAGCGCTTGAACGACGCGAAGAATGTTATCGCGTTGCGGGAGCGAACGACGTGAGCAAGAAGCGGCCAGAACCCGCCAAGCCTGTCGCCGATGACGGCTCCGAATGCACCATGTCAGGCTACCCGGGTTTGGGCCTCAGTGACGCCGAGACCGACCGTGAGAAAATCGACGCGTTCCTGGTGGCCGCGCTGCGGGCGCGGCTCAATGATGAGATGAAGGACCTAAGGAGAAGGGAACTAACGCGGCCAAACATGATCGGGCTCCTCGTTGCCATTGTCGAGGGCCTAAGACCATTGACTGAACAACATATCGGCAGACTGAAGACCGGCCAATCCGTCGTGACCGACCATCCCGCCGTCGCCCTCCTAGTCGAGATAATCGATGTCCACCGTGACCTCGAACGCGGAAAAACCCATGCGGCGCTGAGGCCCGCCAGGGACCAGACCAACGCCGCCCTATCGATCAATCAGCTTAAGCAGGATCAGGTATTGGTAGAGGGGACGGTGATTGCTCAGAAACATTTCGGTCTTCCTAGCCTCGCCGAGGCGGAGCGTTTGCACGCGAGCAAATTGCGCAAGAGCGGCGTGAAAAGAAAGGGCAAGGATATCACGCCGCAAATTCTTAAGAGCCTACGAGACCATCCAAAAAAGCCTTTGCGATAATTCGGGCACGATCCGCCCCGATAGGCAGTGTCGAACGGGGCGTTCGGCCGTGTTCTTTTTGGCGCGCCCGAATTGGGGCGACGGAGAAATCACATGGTCGAACGCATCGCTTACACACCAGGGGAAGCTTGCGAAGCGCTCCGGATCGGGCGCACAAAATTCTACGAACTGCTGGCTGACAAGAAACTGAAAGCAGTCGCTCTCGGCGGCAAAACGCTTGTCGCGCGGGTGGAGGTCGAGCGCTTCCTCGCTGAGTTGCCGCCCATCCGGCTTCAAGCCGACCGAGGTGATGAGGCAGCTAACGAGAATGAAAAATAAGGCCGCCCCGTGCGAGGAGCGGCCTGACAGTTCTGAAATCGAATCCAGACGGATATTTCTTAGCACTTTAAGGCGCTTCCAGCAACGGCGGCTCTCAGCTTGGAGAGCCACAATGACAACCTCTTCGCGGCATCGCCCAAATCACACCGGCTTCGAGGCCATCAACCGCGCCGACCTCACCTGGACGCTCCGGGCGCGCCTCCCGCCTCAGGAATCCGAACCCCTTTCGGAGCGCGAGGCGCCATGACAGCCAGGGCCGACCTTTTCGCGATCGCCCGCGCCTTGGGCGGCGAGGTTTTTGGCGCCCAAGTGCTCGCGCCCGGGCCGTCGCACAGCCCGAAAGACCGAAGCCTCTCACTCAAGCTGTCGGCGACGGCGACCGATGGCTTCGTATGCCATTCCTTCGCGGGCGACGATTTCCGCGACTGCCGCGATCACGTGCGTGAAGGGCTCGGCCTGACCCCCGCTCCCCGCCGCCGCGATCCACCGCTCCGCGCTGCCGCGCATCGCGCGGCGATCGAGGACGCCGCTGCCAAAGCCGCAGGCACGCGGCAGGCGCTCGCCCTCTGGCCCGAAGGGGTCTATCCGCGCGGAACCGTCGTCGAGCGGTATCTCAACAATCGCGGGCTCGAACTCGGCGAGGATGTGGCGGGCGACGTGCTGCGCTGGCATCCGCGCATCGGCGCGATGCTCGCCCTGTTTCGCAACGTCCTGACCGGCGAACCGCAGGCGATCAGCCGCACCTTCATCGACCAAGAAGGGCGGAAGATCGGACGCAAATTTTCCGGCCCGGTCGGCGGCGCAGCAGTGATGCTCGATCCCTTCGAGGATGTCCTCAGGGGATTGCATATCGGCGCGGGCGTCGAGACCTGCATGACAGGCCGCAACCGACGCAACTTCAGGCCCGCGTGGGCGCTTGGGTCGGACGGCGCCATCGCGAACTTCCCGGTGCTGAGCGGCATCGAGGCGATAACACTTATGCAGGAGAACGACGCCAACGGCGCGAGCCAACGGGCTTGTGAGACTTGCGCCCTGCGCTGGCACACCGCCGGCCACGAAGTTTTCATTGACGTGCCGAAACTCGGCTTCAAGGACATCAATGATGTGATCAGCGGCAAAGGCCCATGATCGACGACGACATCTCCACCACCCATAAATTCGTTCCGCGAGGAGGAGAGACGACTGATTTTAGTACGCCGCCGCCAGGAGGAGGCGCTTCAGGATCCACTGGTAATGGCGCATCGCAGAAAAAATCAGCCAACGCGCCGCCTTCCCGCTTCGTGCTCATCCGCTTCGCCAACTTCACGCCCCTCGAAGGCGACGACTACTGCGTCAAGGGCTTCCTCCCGCGAACCGGCCTCGCCGTGTTCTGGGGCCCCCCGAAATCCGGTAAGAGCTTCTTCGTCTTCGACCTCCTGATGCACGTCGCGCTCGGCTGGGACTATCGCGGCCATCACGTCAGGCAAGGCCCCGTCGTGTACGTCTGCCTCGAAGGCGGGCGCGCGTTCCGCAAGCGGCGCGAGGCGTTCCGGCAGGCCAAGCTCAAAGGCGACGAGGACCCGCCTTTCTTCTTCATCGTGAACCCGCTG